>DATASJ010000001.1:0-1665 GCA_036269275.1 Bryobacteraceae bacterium
GACGCGAACGGGGAGCTTGTCGAAGTCGTCGGCACACAGCTCGACATTACAGAACGAAAACGCGCCGAGGAAGAGCGCGAGAGACTGCGGCAGGTGCAGGCGGATCTAACGCGTATTAATCGCGTGACCACGATGGGAGAACTGACGGCCTCCCTGGCGCACGAAGTGAATCAACCCATTGCCGCTGCCGCCACCGACGCCAACACTTGCTTGCGATGGCTTACACGCGATCAACCCGACATCGAGGAGGCTCGCCTGGCTGCAGCCAGGATGGTGACAGATGCAACCCGTGCCGGCCACATCGTAAGCCGAATCCGGGAGGTCTTCCGGAAAGGTACTTCGCAACGGGCGTTGATCGATGTAAACGAGGTTATTCAGGAGATGGTCAGCCTCTTGCGCGGCGAGGTAACGCGGCACTCTGTATCGGTTAGAACGGAACTGGCGGATATTCCGCAAGTCGTGGCAGATCGCGTCCAATTGCAACAGGTGCTGATGAACTTGATGCTCAATGGCATAGATGCAATGAAAGATATAGACGGAATACGTGAGCTTGTCATTTGTACGCGGCAAACCGAAGACGGCCAGCTTATGGTCACGGTCAGCGATACGGGCATTGGGATCCCGCCACAACAAGCAGATCAGATCTTTAATGCGTTTTTTACTACCAAGCCTCAAGGAACGGGTTTGGGACTTCGAATCAGCCGTTCGATCGTTGAATCGCACGGCGGGCGCCTATGGGCCAGCGGCAACTCACCACGAGGCGCGAGCTTTCACCTTACCTTACCGACAAACGTGGAGGCACGTGAATGACGACGGCAGGCGCCTCCATCGTATTCGTGATTGATGACGATCCCTTGGTGCGTGCGGCCATTCAGGGCATGTTGAAGTCTGTGGGATTGCGCTCAGAGACCTTCGGGACGGCGCAGGAGTTCCTGCAGAGAAAGCCGCCGGACGGACCACGTTGCCTGATTCTGGATGTTAGACTTCCAGGCATCAACGGGCTGGAGTTTCAACGCGAACTGGCGGATGCGGGCGTTCGGATTCCCATCATCTTCATCACCGGTCATGGAGATATTCCAATGACGGTGAAGGCGATGAAATCCGGCGCGGTGGAGTTTCTTACCAAGCCTTTCCGCGACCAGGACCTTCTGGATGCGATCCACCAGGCTTTGGAACGCGACCAGGTCGCGCGCCAACAGCAGAGTGAGGTTGCCGAACTGCGAAAGCGCTACGAGTCGGTGAGCGCACGCGAGCGCCAGGTTATGAGCCTGGTGGTTGCAGGCATGCTCAACAAGCAAATCGCTTTCGAGCTTGGAACCAGCGAAGTAACAGTAAAAATCCAACGGGGGCAAGTAATGCGGAAGATGCAGGCCGATTCTCTGGCGGAACTGGTAAGAATGGCCGCAAAGCTTGCGCTCCCCCCTGCCCGTCGCGAGTGAAAGACCGCTCCAAACTCGTGCGTTATGGTCTCGCGATACTCTGTTGTGTCGTCGCCAGCGCTGTTGCCTGGCCTATCGACGCCCCTTCGTCTTGCTTCCTTCTCGCTGTCATGGTGAGTAATCTTTTCGGGGGATTGGGACCGGGCCTTCTATCGGTTGCTCTTTCCGCTGTATTGTATGAGCGTCTGTTCATGTGGAGGGTAGCTCCTCCGACCCACGAACCTGC
>DATASJ010000002.1:0-6398 GCA_036269275.1 Bryobacteraceae bacterium
GCCATCGAGAGCGGAGAGATCGACGAAAGAGAGGCGCCAATTCCCCGCGGCGGCAACCCGCTGCACCGGCTGTCCGTCCACGACCGGGAAGCTGGTTCGCAGTACACCGTGGCGCGCCACTATAGCTTGGAGCGCCCGCGCCAGCGCGGACGGCAAGAGCGAACCGCGCAGCCAGACGGCCGTTGGGATGACATACGTGAGGTCCTCCTGGTCGGCTAACCACAGGCTCTGCTGCGTGCATGAGAGCGGCGAATCCCCGACGGCGCCAGCAGTCGACCGAAGAGTGTCCGCAGGCGCCTGCGCTCGCAGGCCGGCGATTAAGATCGCTCGTTCTTCCGGGGACAGTTCACGAATACGTTGCTGTAGCGGGAGAGCTTGCATGGCGGTTCTCTCTACTTACACGGCCTCAGCGTGCGAGGACCGGAGATCTCGGAGAAGGCGGTCGATGTCCTCGCTCGAGGCGCGCTCGAGGATTAGCTCGTCGATCGCTTCCGAGATGCCTTGGACGGTAGGCGTCTCAAAGAATGTCGCCATCCGTATCTCTACACCGAATTTCCCACGGATGCGGCTAATAACTTGCGCTATTTTGAGCGAATGGCCGCCGACCTGGAAGAAGTTATCTAGAATGCCGATGGAGCTCGAGCCGAGAACTTCCGACCAGATCTCAAGGACCTCTGCTTCGGTCTTAGTGGATGGCTCAGCTCCTTTTGCTCCAGCAGGACGTTTTACTTCAGGAGCCGGAAGGAGCAAGCGATTTACTTTGCCATTCATCGTTCGCGGGAGCTTGTCCAATACGACGAACCGGGAGGGCATCATGTACTCAGGTAATGACTGCCGTACGTGATCCTTAACGTCTTCGAGCGCATCGGGCGTGGTTAATACGAGATAGGCGCAAAGCTGCTTGTCGCCGTAAGCATCGTTGCGCTCCACGACGCACGTATCAGTAACTGCCTGATGCCGGTGCAAAAGGCTTTCTATTTCTCCGCATTCAATGCGCACCCCACGGATCTTTACTTGATCGTCGTAGCGCCCGACGAACTCTATCAGTCCGTTCTCACGAACGCGGCCCTGGTCGCCAGTCCGATAGAAGATATCGTTTGGATCATTCGTGCCCGGCTTGGGAACAAAACACTGCCTGGTGAGCTCAGGCTGCTGATAATAGCCGAGCGTCCGATAAGGGGTACGAATGTAGATCTCACCGACAATGCCCGGTGGACATGCCTGCCCGCGTCCATCAAGGACGAAGATCTCCGCGCCTGGTATGGGGCCTCCTATGGGTACGGCGCGATCCGCGGCATCGCGGGGAGTGATCTTGTGGAACCCCTTGATGATCGTCGTCTCAGTGGGGCCGTAGAAGTTGTAGAGCGAGACTCGTTCACCGAAGAGATCCATCCACTTTTGCGCGTCGGCCGGCAAAACTCGCTCACCCGCGAGTACGATGTGCCGCAAGGACGGAAACCGGAAGGTCTTGTTCGAAACGCTTGCCAGCAGGCGGAACAGCGATGGGACACAATGAAGGACGGTGACGGAAAGATCTTCGAGCCATTGCGCGAATCGCTGCGGCTCAAAGATGACGCTCCGGTCCTCTAAGGCGCATACCGTTCCGCCGGAACAAAGCGCGAGGAAGACGTCTTTGAGCCAGCCGTCAAAACAAGGCAGCGTCAGTTGGGCGACGCGGGTTTCAGCATCCGCAGCAAGCAACTCCATTTCCCAGGAAACGAAATGCGATACGCCTTTAAGGGTTCCTGCGATCGCCTTGGGAGCGCCCGTAGACCCAGAGGTGAAATAGATGTAAGCGAGCTCGACGAGCGACTTGCCGATCCTAACGGCGGGAGATGATCGATCCGGCAACGCATCGATGCGAATGCATGGGGCGGCCGAGCTAGACTCCACATTGCCGGCGATATCCGAATCTACAAGCCAGGCAGCCGGTGGTACGGCTTTTGTCATGGCACCTAAGCGGGCGCCCGGGGTATTTCGATCCAGGGCCATGAAAGCGTGGCCGGCCTTTAAGATGCCGAGTACACAGGCGATAACCGCGATGGGATCGCTCGATAAGATGCCGATAATCGCGGACTGCGGGAGAGTAAGCTGGCCAATAGCGGCCGCGATCCGATACGCATATTCCTCCAGCTCGACGTAAGTAACTCGTCTGGCGCCCGTATCGACCGCAATTCCGGCCGGGTTGGCTCGCGCCTTACGCTTAAACAGCTCATGTACTCCTTCATTTGTCTCGGCGTCCATCTCACTTTGCCGCATTTCGGTCTCAGTTATCATGGTTACCCTCAGAAGTTACTCCCAGTAAGTTGCCCAAACAGGCTTCCCTGTAGTCGTCCAGCCAATGTGCGCCGCGGTTGCACTCTAAAATCAGGAAGCGGTTTACATTCTCTTTGGCAGCGGCGCGATGGTATCGCATGTAGATATAGTCGCCAGACTTAGCAAGCACTTCGATTTTGCCTGTTGCGTGGGACATTACATAACGGGCTGTTCGCGCCAGGCCTGAACATTTTTCGCGCGCCGAGCAAAAGATGTCGAACCCCTCTTCGAGTGGGACGGAGTATGGCATGTTGCCCGCCGTCGGACGGCATTGAAACACGTAGTAGGGCAAAACACCGCGATAACTTAATTCGTTAAAGAGCTGAGAAAGAGCTTCAGTCGAGTCATTCACCCCGCGAATAAGCGGCGTCTGGTTGACGATTGTCGCGCCGGCCCTTGCAAGTATGCGGAGAGCAGCAGTCGATTCAGGTGTCAGCTCGGCTATATGGTTATAATGCGCCATAATAAAAATCGCCTGCGACCTGCTAATGCTCTCTTCGATCGCACGCGGGAGACTTGGGTCGTTAATTACGCGTGCAGGATTGAATGCCAGCATTTTTGTCCCGATTCGGATGATCCGCACGTGTTTCAGATCGGAAATAGACCGCAAGATGGCAACGAGCCGCGGCGTCGACACAAGCAAAGGATCGCCGCCCGTAAGCAGGATATTTGTGATCTCGGGATGAGCACGAATATAAGCAACGCCACCCGAAACGTCTCTGACGACCTCGTCATTTCCGTCCATGAACAGCCGCTTACGAAAGCAGAACCGGCAGAAGCCGGCACATACATCGTTCATGAGCAGCAGTGCGGTATCCCGGTACTTATGTTCTAGCCCGGGGACCTCGGTGTATCGCAACTCGTCGGAGGCATCGAGCGGGCCCCAGTCTTCGAGCTCGTCGGTGGACGGCATCACGATACGGCGGATTGGATCGTTCGGATCCTCCCAGTCGATCAGAGATTGATAGTAGTTATTGCTTCTAAAGGCATACCGCGAGCTTACTGTTGCTGCCTGCTCGCGCTCGAGAGGCGATAGCTGTACCAATTGCGCCGGATTTGTAAGATATGCCGGTTTTGGGATGCCAGCCTGGCATGCGCGATCATTGGCGGTCATATAGAGGCCTCGATGGTTATGAATAATCAGGAAGATGGAACAGGTCCAGGCAAAGTCCGAATGTGATCACCACGATCAGAAGATCATCTTCGTAAGGGGCGTTCAGCCTGAAGTTGCGGGTCGCATAGTTTTTACGGAGAGTTTCGACGGCCGCGGGGTCGAAATACCCTTGCTTGCGAACTCGCTCCGGATCCAGAACATTCTCGATGGTTTCGTTTTGCAGGGCGAGGAGCTGCTGGCTGCTGGGCGCCACAAAGGCGAACTTCTCGCGATTTACAATTTCATGGGGAACCAGCGATTTTGCGGCTTGTTTAAGGACATACTTCTCGATAAAGCCGTTCAGCTTCAGATTGGGTGGTATGCCGGCGACGAAATCGACTAACTCAGGATCCAAAAATGGATAGCGCGCTTCCACAGAGTTCGCCATTGCCATACGGTCGCCGTGATTTGCGACGAGGTGGTCGCCCAAGCGGAGCTTGAAATCCAGATAGGAACGCTGATGGATGGCATGCCGGCCGCGCAATTTGTCTCGATTGACAAGCTCATGATTTTGCCAGGAGCCGGTCCGGTCCAGTTCGTCGTTGACGGCGCTTGAGAACAGCCAGCGCAGTGTTTTCCGGAACTCGCAGAGCCTGCGCTCATAGACTAGGTCGGCGCTGCCCCAAAGGCGCTCCCGGAGGCTTCTTTCCAGGTCGTCGTCTTCGGCGGCCGCAGCGGCACGAAAGCGATCGAACTTGTAGCCTAGATATCCGGCAAACAACTCGTCAGAGCCTTCGCCCGTGAGGACGACCTTCATGCCGATGTCGTGTACAGATTCCGACAGCGCGTGCGAAGCCGTGTTATACGTTTCCTTTAATGGCTGCTCGGAGTGCCATACGGCTGTGGGCAGACGTCTAGCAATGTCGGGGCTGTCAAACAGTCGCTCGTGATGATCTGATCGGATATGGTGGGCCATTAACCGCTGATATCCTTCTTCCGTGATCTCTTTGTCGCCGAAGGAAATCGAAAAAGAATGCAATGTTGTGTCAGGCATGGCACGCGCTGCCATCGCCGCTATCAGCGATGAATCCAATCCGCCGCTGAGATACAAGCCGACTGGAACATGCGCCTGAAGGCGTCTTTTAACGGACTGGTCCAGACGGTCTCTTACTCCATCTACGTAGTATTCTTCCTTGTACTGATAAACCGCGTCTGAGAGCTGCGGGTATGTTAAGTCCCAGTACTCCGACTCTTCTGCTTCGTTGCGGCGAACGATGATGTAGGTGCCGGGCCTGACGCTGTAGATACCCTTGAACAAAGTGCGAGGGCTCGGAATACCCGGCAAACAGAAGATCTGATCGAGGGCGGCGAGATCTATTTCACGCCGGACCTTTGGAGCCAGTAACAACGCCTTAATCTCGGAGGCGCAGAATAACGCATCGTCCGAAAAGGTGTAGTAAACCGGACAGATACCGAAATGATCGCGTGCGACAAGTACAAGATCGCGCTTTTCGTCATAGATCATCAGGCCGAACTGGCCATTAAGCTTGGCAACAAGGCCCGGGCCATACTCCTCATACATATGCGGCACTACTTCACAGTCGCTTTGCGAGCGGAAGACGTGTCCCTTAGAAGCCAGGTTTGCGCGGAGCTCTTTGTAATTGAAGATTTCGCCATTGCAGATCGCGACAATTGACTTATCTTCATTGAACAGCGGTTGATCGCCACACGCGAGATCCATGATGCTAAGCCGCCGGAAGGCGAGCGCCACGTGGTCCCCCAGGAATGTTCCGCAGGCGTCCGGACCGCGGTGCGCGAGTATGTTAGTCATGCGATCAATGACCGTTTTATCCGGCGAGCGACGGTGAAGTGGATCGAAATACCCGATCAGTCCGCACATAACTGGCTGCAATTATCGGACGGTAAGAAGATCTAGCGAACTAACCGGCTCAGAAAGATCGGCCAAGATAGACACTAATAAGCCTGTGAAATGCTCTATCATGCGCCTAATTGTTGGCTCGGTGAAGAGGCTCAAGTTGTACTCAATATGACCGTCAACCGTTCCCTGGTGAGTTTCCGAAAGCTCCAGGGTGAGGTCGAACTTGGCGATGGTGTTGGGTAACTGGTGCGCCTCCCACTGCAAGTTCGGCAGGGCGAGCTGGGGAGCGGGGGTGTTCTGGAAGACGAACATCACCTGAAAGAGGGGTTGGCGGCTCAGGTCGCGGACCGGCTGCAGTTCTTCGACCAGCTTTTCGAAGGGGACGTCTTGGTGGGCGTAGGCGTCCAGGCAGGTTTCGCGCACGCGCGCCAGCAACTGGCGGAAGGTCAGGTCGGCGGAGAGCTGGGTGCGCAGAAGCAGCACATTTACGAAACAGCCGAGCAGGCCTTCGAGCTCCGCGCGCGTGCGCCCGGCAATGGGGGAGCCGACGACGATGTCTTGCTGACCGCTGTAGCGCGCCAACAGAAGCTGAAAGGCCGCCAGCAGCAGCATGAACAGCGTCACTCCTTCGCGATGGCACAGCGCCTGCAACTGCGCGGTCAGCTCGCTCTCGAGATCCAGGCTGAGCGTGGCGCCGCGGAAGCTCTGCTGGGCGGCCCGCGGAAAATCCGTCGGCAGCTCCAGCACGCCCGGCATGCCGGCCAACTGCTCGCGCCACCAGGCGAGTTGGGACTGCAGCGCGTCGCTGGCTAGCCAGCTATGCTGCCAACGGGCGAAATCGGTGTATTGCAGCGGCAGCGGGGCCCAGTCCGGTTGCGAGCTGCGCGAAAACGCAGTGTAGGCCTGGTTGAGTTCGCTGAACAGCAGGCCGATGGACCAGCCATCGCAGACAATGTGGTGCACGCTCATCACCAGCAAATGCTCGTCGGCTTGCAGGCGCAACAGGGCGGCGCGGAACAGCGGCCCGGTAGCGAGAGAAAACGGCTGGCGGGTCAGGGTTTGGGCGAGCGTTTGTGCAGCGCGCCGGCCGAAGTCGCCATCGAGAGCGGA
>DATASJ010000003.1:0-2661 GCA_036269275.1 Bryobacteraceae bacterium
CACAACCGGTGCGGTTTCTGCTATCTCGCCACCGAGGGCCTACGAATGCCGTACCGGATGCGGCATCCCCAGCAGGTGGCGGACGAGTTCAAGGCCGACCATCAGCCCTATGCGGTCTTCATCGACAACAATCTTGGATCGCGTCGTGATTACCTGCACTCGCTCTGCGGGACTCTGCGGCCACTCAACAAGATCTGGAGCGCCGCCGTCACCATCGACGTCACCGACGATTCCAGCCTGGTCCGCAACATGGCGCTCGCGGGATGCACGGGCGTGTTTATCGGCTTCGAGTCGCTTTCCGATGACAATCTTGCCGACTCGCGCAAGAAGACTCCCAAGACCAGCGACTACGCCCGCCGCGTGCGCATGCTGCACGACTATGGCATCCAGGTGAACGGATCGTTCGTCCTCGGTTTCGATCATGACCGCAAAGACGTTTTCGCCAGCACTGCGGAATGGATCGAAGAGAACCGCCTCGAGTGCGCCACCTTTCACATTCTCACGCCGTATCCGGCCACGCCCTTGTTTCACCAGATGGAAGCGCAAGGTAGGATCCTGCATCGTGACTGGACGCTCTACGACACGGGCCACGCCGTCTTTCAACCGAAGCACATGGCGCCGCACGAACTGGAGCAAGGATACGCCTGGATCTACCAGCGGCTGTTCTCACATGCTTCGATCTGGCGCCGCAGGCCTGAGGACTGGCAAGCCATTCCGCTGTACCTCGCGATGTCCTATCTCTACAAGCGCTCCAACCGCTTCTGGCACCTGCTGATCAGGCACCATCTGGTAAACCCGGTGTGGAAGCCGCTGGTGGAGATGACTCGCTTGCGGCACGTTCACTACCGCCGGCGACTGGCACAACGCGAGTCGGCGAGCGGCGCTCCTGGGCAGGTTGTGTCGGCGGGAGTCTGATTGGCGTTTCTTTTGCGATAAGATCAGTACTTATGAAAACTTCTGGTACCGAGGCTGACACGAACGCAAAGGCCGCCCCGGAGCCTCGTCCCTCAAACTTCATCCGCGACATCATTCTCGATGACCTGAAGACCAATAAATATTCGGGCCGGGTGCAAACGCGTTTTCCTCCCGAGCCCAACGGATATCTACACATCGGGCACGCCAAGGCGATCTGCCTCGACTTCGGACTGGCCGACGAATTTGGCGGGCACACGAACCTGCGTTTCGACGACACGAATCCTGAAAAGGAAGAGACCGAATACGTCGACTCCATCATGGCCGACGTGAAATGGCTGGGCTTTCACTGGGACGGACTCTTCTATGCTTCGGATTATTTCGACCAGCTCTACGAGTGGGCTCTGAAGCTGATCCGGGATGGAAAGGCCTACGTCGACGATCTCTCGGCGGAAGAAATTCGCAAGTATCGCGGCACGCTTACCGAGCCGGGCAAGGACAGCCCGCACCGCAATCGCTCGGTGGAAGAAAATCTCGATCTTTTTCAGCGCATGAAGGCGGGAGAATTTCCCGATGGCTCGCGCGTGCTGCGCGCGAAAATCGACATGGCCTCGCCCAATCTAAACATGCGCGATCCGGTCATGTACCGCATCCTGCACGCCGAGCATCACCGCACCGGGAATAAGTGGTGCATTTATCCGATGTACGACTATGCGCACGGACAGTCGGATTCGCTCGAACGCGTCACGCACTCCATGTGCACCCTGGAGTTTGAAGATCACCGGCCGCTCTATAACTGGTTCATCCAGCAACTGGGCATCTTCCCGTCGCAGCAAATCGAGTTTGACCGGCTGAACCTGACCCATACGCTGCTGAGCAAGCGGAAGCTGCTGCAACTGGTGCAGGAGGGGCGGGTGCGGGGCTGGGACGATCCGCGCATGCCGACGCTAAGCGGTATCCGGCGCCGCGGCTACACGCCGGAAGCGATCCGCAATTTTTGCGCGTCGATCGGAGTTTCCAAGACGACGGGCTCGATCGAACTTGCGATGCTGGAACATTTTGTGCGCGAGGATTTGAACAAGAGTGCGCCGCGCGTGATGGCCGTCCTGCGTCCGCTGAAAGTCGTCATCGACAATTATCCGGAGAATCAGGTAGAGGAGATGGACGCGGTCAATAATCCCGAAGATCCGGCCGCGGGAAGCCGCAAGGTTCCGTTCTCGCGCGTGCTCTATATCGAGCAGGATGATTTTCGCGAGGTGCCGCCGCCCAAATATTACCGTCTGTCGCCGGGGCGCGAGGTGCGCCTGCGGTATGGCTACTTTGTAACCTGCACCAGCGTCGTGAAAAACGAGAAGGGCGAGGTCGCCGAAGTTCGCTGTATCTACGATCCGGCGACGCGTGGCGGAAATGCCCCCGATGGCCGCAAGGTGAAAGCCACGATTCACTGGGTGTCGGCCGCGCATGCGGTCGATGCTGAAGTGCGCATCTATGAGAACCTGTTCCTGAAGCAGGATCCGAGCGACGTGGAAGAGGGCAAGGATGTTCTCGACAACCTTAATCCGAACTCGCTGGAGGTCATCACGAACGCGAAGCTGGAGCCTTCGCTGGCGAGCGCCGCGGTGGGCAGTCGCTTTCAATTCGAGCGGCTGGGATATTTCTCTGTCGACCCGGATTCCAAACCGGGCAAGCCGGTGTTCAACCGGACGGTCGCGCTGAAGGACGCTTGGGCGAGAGTGGAGAAGAAGCAGG
>DATASJ010000004.1:0-3526 GCA_036269275.1 Bryobacteraceae bacterium
ACTTGCTGGTACTGCGACAAATCTTCCGGCAGTTTCGCCTGCGCGTCATTCGGCACTCGCACAACGTTTTCCGTCAGTGCTTCGGCAACAAGTTCCGCTCCCGCCGTTCCCTTCACGCAATGCGGCGGAAAAATCTTGAATTCGGGATCGTTCGGCGTATGAAAACATCCATGCGACACTAGAAATACTTTTCCTTGGCGTGCCGCGTCGGTAAGCCGCCGGATAGTCGGCAACAGTTTCTCCGCCCCCGGCACATAGAGGTGCCCGCCCGGCAACAGGAAATCCCGCTGCGCATCCACTTCCCAAAAAATGAAATCACTGGAAACCATGATGCTCCTTGCCAATGAAGGCGATCCGCTTATAATTTACGATTCCTTAAGTCCCGACAAGATTCAAAATGACCCAAGCGCTCAGACGCACGTACGCAAACTTTTCTACGCAGAAACGCATTGCCATTCTCGCGACCTGCTTTCTTGTCGCAGCTCCGTTAGTCGCTCAAAACACGATTCCGGAATGGTGCCGGCCGCTCCCGCGCCCTGAGTACAAAAATATTGAGCGCATTCCCGTCGGCGATGCATGGTTCGAAGTCTACCAACCGGCGCGCGAGGTCTTCGCCATCTACGAACCGCATCAGGCGGAAGAGGTCATCAGCTATCTGATCGTCGGCAAGCAGCGGGCGCTGCTATTCGATACTGGCATGGGTATGAGCGACATCAAGAAGCTGACCGCCGAACTCACGAAGTTGCCGATCATCGTACTGAACTCCCATACTCACGACGATCATGTGGGCGGCAACTGGCAATTCAAGACCATTTACGGCATCGACACCGAGTTCACGCGGAAGAATGCCCGCGGCTCGCGCGAAGACGCCCAGGCTGAAATCACGCCGGATCAGATTTGTGGCGCATTGCCGAAGGGGTTCGATCCGAAAACATATGCGACCCGGCCGTGGGAAATCACAGCCTACACCCATGACGGTGGCCGTTTTGACTTGGGTGGGCGCACGCTTGAAGTCATTGTCACTCCCGGCCATACGCCCGACGCCATCTCCCTGATCGATCGTGCCAACGGCCTTCTGTTCACCGGAGACACTTACTATCCGGCCCCGATCTGGCTTTTTCGTCCCGAAACTGATCTCGACGCGTATGCAACGTCCATCCGCCGGCTAGCCGCTCTCGCGCCGCAAATCAAACTGGTTCTGGGCGCGCACAATATTCCGGTGGCATCGCCTGAGGTTCTTCCGCGGCTCGTAGTTGCGTTCGACGCCGTGCGGACAGGCAAGGTGCCCAGTGTTCCGGATTCTTCCGGAAAGGTGCTGTACAAAGTGGGCGACATCTCGTTTCTGATGCGCGCCAACCCTTCTGCCAGCCTTACGGGCCGATAGAGATGCCACGCGCGTTCGCCTTATTGCCGGACGAACAGAAACACTCTCTCCGCGAATCGCAGCTTCTATGTTCTAATCACCGCGTTGATTTTTTCGCACCTGATTCCGTCGTTGCGCCGCCGTTTTTTTGGGCGGACAGGGCGGTGGTCTTTGGCTTCTTACCTGAGAGCCAACTTGGCGATTCCAGACAATCCGTCTCTGCAATCAGCTGAAGCCGAAGTTCAGTCCCACAGCGCCGTGCTCCGTCGAGAACTCGGCCTTGTCGACTTGATCCTCGCGCAAATCCTACTCGTCGTGGTTCCCGACTTTTTCGGCACGGCGGTGAAGGCCGGTCCCGCTCATGTTGTCCTATGGCTTTCGGCGATGCTGCTGTTCTTCATCCCACTCGCGCTGGTGGTCGCACATCTCAATCGCCTGATGCCGCTGGAAGGCGGCCTCTACGAGTGGGCGCGACTCGCCTTCAACGATCAAATCGGGTTCCTGGTGGCGTGGAATCTCTGGCTCTTCATCATGCTGTACGTCGCCATCATCGGACTAGTGACTTCGACCTTCCTGGCGTATGCCGTGCCTTCGCTCTCCTGGATGGCCGACAGCAAATGGGCGGTTCTGGCTGCGTCGGTAGTTTTGATCGCGGCGCAAATGCTGCTGGCCGGCATCGGGTTCAGCGTCGGCAAATGGTTTAACAATGCAGGGAGCATTGCCGTGCTTGTCACCGTGGCCGTGCTCATAGCTCTGCCGTTGGTGAACGTACGCAACGGAAGTCTGACCGCTTTTCATCCCCTGCGACTGGTCGCGCCGCCGCTCACGGTTTTTACGCTCAGCGTCTTCAGCAAGATGACCTTCGGCGCACTCAGCGGTTTCGAATATGTCGCCATCTTCGCCGGAGAATCCCGCGATCCCGCGCGCAACATCGGACGCTCGATTCTGATCACCGCGCCCGCCATCGCCCTGATCTATATCTTCACTACCAGTGCGATTCTGGCTTACGTATCGCCGGACGCGGTCGATGTCATCGGTCCCATCCCGCAGGCCTTGCGCCGCGGCTTCGGAAACTTCGGAGCCGTGATCGTTCCGGTTGCCATTTTTTTGCTGCTGGCGAATTACCTCTCCACCTTCAGCCTCTATTTCAGCGGCAGTGCCCGCCTGCCCATGGCGGCCGGTTGGGACTGTTTGCTTCCGTCGTGGTTCTCGCGTCTTCATTCGCGCTACAAAACACCGGTCAACTCAATCCTCTTCCTGGGGGGCGCAACTCTGGCCGCGAGCATCGCTGCTCTGGTCGGCGTCGGCGAACAAGAGGCCTACGAGCTCCTGCTGACCTGGGGCTTCACTTTTTACGGCCTGGCCTATCTCGCGCTCTTCGCTATTCCGCTGCTCGCGCCCAAAGCCAGCGGTATCCGTCCTGGGCTTGTTGTGCGCGTGGCGGCAGCATCGGGTTTGCTCGTAACCTTGCTCTTTGTTGTGCTCTCGATCTTCCCAATCATCCGCGTGGAGAGCCAGTCTCGCTATTCCCTGAAAATTGCCGGAGTGGTGCTGGCAGCGAATCTCCTCGGCTGGATGCTCTATCGCGCAGGAAAAGTAAGGACCGCAGTGTAGAAGATCGAGCTAGCCCCGAAGGTACCGCGATGTTAGCAAGGCGGCGACAGCCGCCCTCTGCTGTCCGGTCGAGCGGTCTCCGGCGGAGCGAGGATCGGCTCACTATAGGCAGTCGCTTCCAGTATCCAGTATCCAAGCTCAGGGGATCGAATTGCTACGCATTGGGGTAGTAATCGTGTATTACGTGCGAACCAATCTTCTGTTCAACCTTAAGGCCGTCAATGAATTCATCTGGGATGAACCAGACCTCGGGATGGGCGGGTTGATAGCGGACGAGAAGCTTCCTGCCACTCATTCGGTCGATGATTGATTCGAGGATTTCTGTGGTGGGGAAGGCTTTCGGCATGAGGGAAAAACGCCCAGAGTAGTACTCACCGGAAACCTGATAGGAAAATGCAAAGGTTGGCAAAAGGATTTTGCCACTCTCATGCGTCCCCTCGAGCGGACCCGATTCAATCCTTGCCTCAACGGGAAGCCATTGCTCCGCCTCTTTGAGTAGCTGGCGTTGCCGGTACAACGAGACTACCCATGCCGTCACGGCAACCGCAA
>DATASJ010000005.1:0-90280 GCA_036269275.1 Bryobacteraceae bacterium
CTCCACGGAGGCTTTCACTTCCGCCTTGATCTTCGTCACATTGAGGATTACACCACATCGCGAGGGCTCGTTTTCCCCTTCCCGATCTGTCACGCCTCGCCTTAATGAGGCTTTGGTTAGGCAAGTAAATAGTTGCCCAAAGTAGAGACTCTCTACTGAGTATCTGGAGTAACTGCAAGGCCCATGAAATGGGCCTGAGCGGACTGTAGTGCCTCGGACTTTCCAGTGATTTTGGTGCGAGATGTCGATCTTCTCGATCCCAAGCTGCGCGATCGCGGCCGCGCCTGCGATAGGGAAATTTGGAGCGAGCAGCGTGTTGGTGAAACCGAATCGGAATTCGTTCAGCAGACTTGGCAGCATGAAGTAGTTGTGCGATACCAGGAATCTTCGGTCGCGCTCAATATCTACATCATGCGATGCTCCGCACGGGTAACAGCAATCCGATAACTCCACGCCACGTCAACTGCACTCCACGTCACGTCAACTTGTCGTAGAACGTGCTTCCCGCGGATCTGACTTGCGTTGAGGCCTGAAGTCCGGGGGAGCGCGAGAGGCGCAAAACGCGGATACGCCGGGAAACAGGCTAGCGCGGCGGCGGCAGAGGCGGGGCGGTCATGCCGCCGACGTTGGCGTAGGATTCGCTGATCTTCACCACCTTGCCTTCGTTGAAGGTGACGAAGGTCATTTTGCCGGGCGGCTCGCCGTAGATCCAATCTTCGAGCTCGTCGCCGTCGCTATTGGTCTGACGGCTTTTGCCGTGGGGCTTGCCGAGCGCGAGCAGGACTTGATCGCGATCCATGCCTTCGACGGCGCGCTGTTCCTTGATGGCCTTCTTGATGGGCTCGGGCAGCCGATCCATGTACTGTTCGGACGCGGAGTGCTTTTCGAAATCCATGATCGGCGCGAGCATCTGGCGAATGTCGGCGGATTTCAACGACGGGACGGGGCCGGGAAACACCAGCGCAATGTGCGATCCGTTGGCGCTCTGCGCGTTCTGATTGGTGCGCACGGGCGACGTGTTCCCGCCCATGCCCACCTGGACGTGGTCATACCAGTGGCCGGAGTGGGTGCCGCCATTGATTTCGAACAAAATCTTGTTCGATTCGATCTGAACGCGCGTGATCTGAATTTGATCGCCCAGCCGCGCCGCGGGGCCGTCGTCTTGCAGGGCGCGCGCCCAGGCGCCTTTATCGTAGCTGCCGTCGCTATGGATGACGAGTGATTTCTTTGCATGCGGCAAGATGATCTTGGCGGTGGCAAACTCGGCGGTAAGGCCGCGCTCGATTTCCATCTGCTCGTCGAAGCTCAACTTATCGGCGTTTGCAGGCGGGCAGATGGCCAGGAGACCGAAGACGACCGCGAGGCTGGTCGATAAGGCTAAGCCGGCTCGTTCAAGGTTCGGGCAATGGCGGCGGGCTGGGGCACGACGGGGGCTCGTGCCAGCAGGAAAAACAGTGCGATCACAAAGATGGTGGTGAGCAGACCGCCCTCGGGGCCATAGGCTCCGCCGCTCCAGAGAGGCGTCAGGTCCCATTGATAGAAGTACCTCGTCACCTCGATTGTAAGCCCGCTGAGATTGACTCCGAACAGCGGCAGTACTGCGTTCCAGCCGTAATGCAATCCGATAGGCAGCCAGAGATCGTGGCTGCGCAGAAACGAGTAGCCCAGCAGGATTCCCCACAGCATGGTGTTCAGAACGGCCAGCTTCGTGGCATTCGGGTTGAAGCTGTGGCCGAAGCCGAAGATGACGCCGACCGGGAGGATGGTCGCGAACGGGCCGATTTTTTCGATCAGCAGTTGGAACGCATAGCCGCGAAAGATCATCTCTTCGCCGCCGGCGCCGAACAGGAGGACGGCGAGGTAGAATAGCAGGCTCGGCCAATTAAAGGCGGCGTGCTCGCGCGCGACCAGATGGCCCGTGCGGGCGAGCAGAGGCGCGACCAGCATAGCGGCGGCCGTCCCTCCGCCCGCGAGGATTCCAATGAGGAAATTGCGCCGGGTGCCCGCGCCGCCGCCCAGCCCTATATCGGCGAGCGGACGGCGGTCGAAGATTCGCATGGTGAGCAAATTGGCCGATAGGCCGGTCAGGAATAAGCTGAATGTGCCTGCTACCACCACTCCGAAGAGCGAAAAGAGCCACGTGAAAAGCCAGAGTGCGATGACGACGGTTCCGACGAAGAATGCGACGCGAAGGATGGTGCCTAAACGGGTATCGGGGCCGGCGGGACGGGTTTCGGGCGGTCGAGCGGAACCGGGGGTGTCGAGCGGCGCATTCACGGAGGACAATTAGATAGTACCGGTACTGCGATGGCCGGCGCCCCTAAAGTCTGTGGAGGGTTGCGGCCGATGAGAAAGATATGAAAGAACGGCGAACGGACCCAAGGCTGTTGTGCGCGGAGCTAGTGCAGGTGGTGTGGCAGGACCAATCCGGGCATCAGTGCCGGAGGGTGGCCAATCTCGAAGATATTTCGCTCACCGGCATCTGCCTGCAGATGGAGAGCCGTGTCCCGGAGGGCACGCTGCTGAGCATGCAGTATGGAGATGGCCAGCTGGTGGGCACGGTTCGTTATTGCGTGTTCCGCGACCAAGCCTACTTCTTGGGAATCCGGTTCGAGGAGGGTTGCCGCTGGTCGACGCGGCACTTTCGGCCAGAGCATCTGCTGGATCCGCGCGAGCTGGTGGATCAGGCGATTCAACGGTATGAATCCAGTTCTGGAGAGGCGGCGGTGCAAACGCCAGCGTGACGAAGTACAATTCTCCTGAACGGAGCGGATTCGCCGCCTCATACTTCGGCTCGGGGTATGGCTGTGCGGCCCTGGCATGTCTACGAGCAACGAACTATCCCGCGCGAGTGGTGTGTATGCAGCGCTGCTGACGCCGCGCCGCGCCCAAACCATTGAGGCTGACGCGGCTACGTTGCTTGAATATCTCGATCGAGTAGCAGACGCCGGCGTCGACGGGCTGGTGCTGTTTGGATCAACGGGAGAATTCATACACTTCGATGCTGCGGAACGCATGCGTGTTCTCGCACTGGCCATTCGGCGCAGCCGCGTCCCCATACTGGTGAATGTTTCGCATTCTACTCTGGCGGGCGCCCTCGCGCTGGCGGAAAATGCCGTCGAGGCCGGCGCGGCCGGTCTGCTTCTCATGCCGCCTTATTTCTACCGCTATAACGACGAGCAGATTGCCGCCTTCTATCGGGCATTCGCACAGCAGTTGAGTGGCAAGGCAGCGCTGTATTTGTATAATCTGCCGATGTTCACGAATCCGATCCCGCCGGCAGTTGCCGAAGAGCTGCTGCGCTCGGGAGCGTACATCGGTATTAAGGATTCTACGCTGGATTGGGCGTCCTTCGAACGGCTGCTTGCGCTGCGCGGTAACGTTGACTTCTCGTTACTGGTTGGAAACGAGGTGCTCTATTCGCGCGGCCGGATTGCCGGAGCGGACGGCATCGTCTCGGGCGTTGCCGCCGCTGTGCCGGAGTTGCTAATGGCGATGGAGCGAGCTATCCGTGCATCCGATTCAGATCGTGCAGAGCGGCTGAATAAGCGGCTGGAAGAATTTCTAGAGTACGTAAATAAGTTCCCGGCGACTGCGGCGATCAAGCAAACTGCCAATGCGCGCGGTTGGCGGGTGGGCGATCTTGTGCTGCCGTTCGATGAACGTACCAGGCATGAGTTCACGGCGTTTCAACGCTGGCTGGATGAGTGGCTGCCGGAGGCCTTGGCGGAATGCACGGAAGCTCCGGCCATGCGAACTTAAATGTAGTGGGAGAAAACCAAGAGCTACGCGTTATGTCTCCGGAGGCGTTCCGGCGCTCGGCGCACCGGCATGCGGATTGGATCTCCGAGTATCTGGAGCGCATTCGCGATTTCCGCGTCCTGCCGCCGATGCAGCCCGGCGATCTGATAGCGGCGCTTCCCGAAACGGCCCCGGAAGAGGGCGAGCCGATCGAACAGATTTTCCAGGATTTCCAGACCACGATTGTTCCGTCGTTGACGCTCTGGAATCATCCGCGATTCTTTGCCTATTTTGCGATCTCTTCGACTCCGCCATCGGTGCTGGCGGAGTTTTTGACGGCAGCGCTGAATAACAACGCGATGTTGTGGAAGTCGTCGCCGGGAGCAACCGAGCTCGAGCAGGTGACGCTTGGTTGGCTGCGGCAATGGCTCGGGTTGCCGGAAGAGAACTTCGGCATCATCTACGACACGGCTTCTATCGGAGTGATGCAGGCCATCGGGGCCGCGCGCGAATGGACCGATCCCGACTGTCGAATAAAGGGCATGCATTCGGGCCTGATTGTCTACGTCTCGGAACACACGCACTCTTCGTCGGAAAAAGCGGCGATCACGCTGGGCTTCGGGCAGGAGAACGTACGCAAGATCCCGGTCGATTCGCAGTTCCGCATGCGCGCGGATCTGCTGGAGCGCAGGATCGAATCCGATTTAGCGGCAGGCAAGCGTCCCTGCTGCATCGTGGCCTCGGTCGGCTCGACTTCGACGACGGCGATCGATCCGGTCCCTCAGATCGCGGACATCGCGGAACGATATAACATCTGGCTGCATGTGGATGCGGCATACGGCGGTTCGGCGGCGGTGGTTCCCGAGATGCGCCACGTTCTTCGAGGCGCCGAGCGCGCGCATTCACTGGTGTTCAATCCACACAAATGGCTGTATGTTTCAATCGACTGCAGCATTCTCTATACGCGCTATCCCGATGTGCTGCGCAGGGCTTCTTCGCTGGCGGCGGAATATCTGCGAACCGCGGAGGACGATCGTGTGGTCAATTTCATGGATTATGGCGTGCAGCTTGGGCATCGGTTCCGGGCGCTGAAGCTGTGGTACGTGTTGCGCTATTACGGGAGGCAAGGTGTGGTGGCGATGCTGCGCGAGAGTATGCGTCTAGCGCAGGTGCTCAAGGGGCTGGTTGAGGCCGATTCCACCTTCGAGCTTTGCGCGCCGGTTCCGTTCTCACTCGTGTGTTTCCGGCATCGCGCAGGGAACGAATTGAATACGCGGCTATTGGGGGAAATCAACGCCAGCGGCGAAGCCTTTCTTTCGCACACTGTGCTCGACGGCAAATTCGTGCTGCGCTTCGCGATCGGAAATTTTCAAACCACGGAGCAGGACGTTCGTCAAACCTGGGACCTGATTCGCGAGACCGCGCAGCAGCTCGCCGCCGCCGAACCCGCGAGCGCGAGCACCTGACATTCCATGGCCGACCAGCGCCTGGCGACCAATCTCTGCGGCATCCAGCTTCGCAATCCGGTGCTTGCCGCTTCGGGAACCTTCGGCTACGGCATCGAATTTCAAGAGCTGCTCGATTTGAATCAACTGGGCGGCATTGTCACGAAGGGATTGTCGCGTGAGGCGATTGCTGGAAATCCATCGCCGCGCCTGTGGCCCACCGAAGCTGGCATGATCAATTCCGTCGGCCTGCAGAACATCGGTGTCCGCGGCTTCGTCGAGCGAAAGCTGCCGGAACTGCGGAGATACGCGGTGCCGGTGATCGCGAACGTCTTTGGCTTCAAAGACGATGATTATGTCGAGGTAGTCCGCGTGCTTGAAGACACCGAAGGCATTGCGGCTTATGAGCTGAATGTTTCGTGCCCGAACACCAAACAAGGCGGCATTTCATTTTCGACCGAGCCCGGAGTGATGGCGGACCTCATAGCGCAGGTACGCCGCGCGGCCAGACGGCCGCTGATCGCGAAGCTTTCACCCAACGTAGCTCGCATTGAGCCGTTTGCGCGAGCCGCCGAAGACGCGGGAGCAGACGCCATTTCGCTCATCAACACGTTTGTTTCGCTAGCTATCGACCTGCGCACGCGCGGCGCGCGCATCGGAGCCGGATTCGGCGGCCTGTCCGGTTCAGCCATTAAGCCGCTTGCTCTTCGATTGGTGTATGAAGCGGCGCACTCTGTCAAAATTCCGGTGATTGGGCTAGGCGGCATTGCGAGCGGCGAGGACGCGGCTGAATTTCTGATGGCGGGCGCTCGTGCCGTGCAGGTGGGGACGGCTACGTTTGTGAACCCGCGCGCCCCGTTGCAGGTTGCGCAGCAATTGGAGAGAGTTGTGCGCAAGCAAGGTCTCGCGAACGTGAGCGAACTGGTAGGCACGTTTCGGCTGGCCAGTTCAAAGTAGTTGGAGCGCACAGGGCGTCTGGTGCCCGTTGTGCGCGGTTCACAATAGAAGCCATGAAGGAAATCATCACAGCGGCTGAAGCACCGAAGGCAGCCGGACCCTATTCGACAGCGGTGCGGCAGAACGGCCTGGTCTTCTTAAGCGGCCAGATACCGATCGATCCGCGCACCGGTGAACTGGTCACAGGCTCGATCGAAGAGCAAACTGCGCGGGTAATCGAAAACCTGCAGGCGGTGCTTGCCGGGGCCGGGCTCGCGCTGAGCGACGTAGTGAAGACCACCGTGTTTCTGAAGAACATGGACAATTTCGCGCGCATGAATGCGGAGTATGGCAAGTATTTCAACTCGAATCCGCCCGCGCGATCCACGGTGGAGGTGGCCCGGCTGCCGCGCGATGTGCAGGTGGAGATAGAGGCGATCGCGATCGACTCCCGAAAATAGCTACTGCGGCGGTGGCTGCTTGGGCTCGTCGGCGGGCTTCAACGGCGGATGCGCGCTGTACTGTTTTTGCGGCGGGTTCAGTGTTATGTCGATCGTCTTCTCTTCCGTATCGACATCGAATTTCTGGCCGAACGTCTGGTACTGCTTGGTGATGACTTGCAGTTGGACGGTGCCCTGCGGGACGGGCGGGAAATGCGCGATCCCCTGCAGATTGGTGTGCACTTCCCAGTGTATGGGCTTGCGCTTGCCCAGCTTCATGATCTGGTGCGAGCCCAGAAAGTCGAGAATGACCGCCGCGTTATCTACCGGCTTATCGAATTGGTTCTTGACCTTGACCATGATGGTGGTCTCGGGAGCGCTGGCGAGCGCTGCTGCGCATAGCGAGAGACATATCGAGACCGCAAAGGCCTTCATGGTGAGATTATCGCTTACGCTTCAGCGGGACGCACGGGCGCTGCTCGGGGCGACAAGCAGCGGTTCGATGACGGCTCGCAACGCCTTCTCGTCCATGATGCCGGGATGGTAGAGCCGCACGATGCCGCGCCGGTCGACCACCACGAGGGTGGGAATCGTGCTGGCGCCGAAGCGCTCGAAATTGCCGGCGTCCAGCGGCGCCTGGATGCCGGGAACTTGGGAATAAAGCCGGTCGTAGACTTTTTGGATGAACGCGGTTTCAGCGGCGGGCGCGGCGTGCTCTTCCTCCGCCGTGTAGCCGTAACGCTTGGTGGGCGCGATGAGGGCCAATCCCTTCGGCTCGAGTTCGGCCGCGATCTGCGTGATGACAGGGAGTTCGACTTTGCAGTCGGCGCACCAATGCGCCCAGAAGAAGAGCAACAGCACCTTGCCGTGCAATGTGCTCAGCGGGGCCGGCTTGGGGCCGATCCACTCGGTCTCGCGGAGCAGGGGCATGGGGCGGCCTTCGAGAGTCAGCACGTTGAGATTCTTTTGCAGCCGATCTTCGAGTGAAGTGCCGTGCCAGGTCCGCAGCGCAGTTCGCAGGAGCTGGATGGCGGCGGTTCGTTCATGCCGTTCCGCCAGAACTTGGGCTTCCACTTCATACGCTGCGCCCAAGGCCAGCGGCAAGTGCGGCTCCGCATCCAGGCTGCGCGTGCCGAGCGTGGTCTGACAAATCTGTTTGATCTCGCCGGCGTCTTTAGCGGCCTGATCGAGAAGACCTGCCGCAAGCTCTCCGCGCGCCAGCCAGGAGAAGGCTTCGAGCGCTTCGGGCGTATCGCCGTTGAGCCGCCGATACTGGCCGACCATGGCCGCGGCCGACGCAAGATCGTTGTTCTTCACGGCGAGTTCGACGTAGGCAACCACGCGCGGAGTGGCGGGCTGCCCGTAGTTTTGGGCAAGGAGTGGAAAACCGCCCGCGAATGCCGCGGCGCAGAGGAACAGCCGCTTCATCACTGGGTACAAACTGTTTTCAGGTATTCGCGGAAATCGTGTCCGAGATCGTGCCGGTTGAGCGCGAATTCCACGGTCGCCTTCAAGAAGCCGAGTTTGTCTCCGGCATCGTAGCGCTTGCCCTCGAACTTCAGGCCATAAATCGGGCGATTACGCAGCATGTATTTCAACGCGTCGGTCAACTGAATCTCACCGCCGCTGCCAGGCTGGATGTTTTCGATGCACGCGAAGATCTCGGGGGTCAGAACATAGCGGCCGATAATTGCCAGGTTGGACGGCGCCTCGGCGGCTTTGGGCTTCTCGACCATGTTGCGGATGCGGAACAGGCGGTTTTGCCGTCCGTTATCTGCGATCAATTCGGCATCCACCACGCCGTAGGCCGAGATCTGCTCTTTCGGTACTTCCATTAAGGCCAGAACCGATGCGCCGTAGTATTCGTAAACGTCCAAAAGCTGCCGCACGCATGGAGTTTCTGAAGAAATGATGTCATCGGAGAGAATGACCGCAAACGGCTCATGACCGACCAGCTCCTTGGCCCGTAAAACTGCGTGGCCCAAGCCCAGGGCTTCCTTCTGCCGCACGTAAGAAATGTCGATCATGTCGGAGATGCCGCGCACCATCGAGAGCATGTCGCCCTTATTCTTGGATTCGAGCAGTTGCTCCAGCTCGAAGCTGACGTCGAAATGGTCTTCGATGGAAGACTTGCCGCGGCCGGTGACGATGATGATGTTTTGGATGCCGGAGTGCATGGCCTCCTCGACGCCGTACTGAATGAGGGGCTTGTCCACGACCGGCAGCATTTCTTTCGGCTGGGCTTTGGTCGCCGGCAGGAACCTGGTGCCGAGCCCAGCAGCCGGAAACACGGCCTTGCGCACTTTTGGCAACATCATCATTCGTCATTATAGGAGCCACCCCGCAGTTCGCCAGTTTTCGGGATCTTGAGATACGATGACAAGAGAGCTACATGCCCGACGACGCACCCGCAACCAAAGCCGACGTGACCAACGCTATCCAGGATCTGAGGATAGAGTTGCTTGAACGCTTGGAAAAGGTTGAAACAAATCTGCTCACTGCATTCCGTAATTGGTCACGAGGCGCGGAGGCACATCAAAAGGTGAACGACATTCTGGTTCGCTCGTACGATGACCGTCTTGCCGCGCTAGAAGAACGTGTGGGCGAGCTCGAGCGGCGGCACAGCTAATCCGCACAGTTGCTGCACGCGCTCTTAAGTAGCGAAAATGCGCCACTCGGTGGGTGGCCTTTGTCGCTCCGTGGCGGCGTGTGCTACTCATAAGAGTTAGAAGCGGAAGTGTACGGACCGGAAATCAGATGGCTTACGTAATTGCTGAACCCTGCATTGGAGTCAAAGACCACGCGTGCGTGGACGCTTGCCCCGTCGATTGTATTCACCCCAAGAAGGACGAAACCAAATTCGCCAGCGAGGAGATGTTGTATATCGACCCCGTAGAGTGCATCGATTGCGGCGCCTGCGTACCGGTTTGCCCTGTATCCGCCATCTTCGCGGCCGACGATTTGCCGGACAAGTGGGCGGATTTCGCGCAGAAAAACGCTTCGTTCTTCGGCCGTTAGGCGCGCTGTTCCCGCCGGTCTGAAATTTCTAGCCGGGGCGGTACATGGCGCAGGAGGTGTCTGTCTCCCAAACCTTCACGTAGCAGATGGACGCGCTTTTTAGACCCTTCTGGATCTCTTCGCAAATGAATTTCGCGATGTTTTCCGCGGAGGGATTGAGTTCATCGAAGGGCCGCAGGTCATTGATGAATTGGTGGTCCAAGTACTCGCTGGTCGCGCGCAGCCGTTTCTTTAAGTCCGCGAAGTCGTGTAGTAAACCATGCTGGTCGAGCTCCGGGCCTTCGATTGCGACCTGCACTCGATAATTATGGCCGTGCACATTCTCGCATTTCCCGTGATAGTTGCGGAGCGCGTGCCCGGCAGAGAATGTATGCTCTACACAGATCTCAAACATGAAAGAAGGCTTGGACGTCGGCTAGCTTTTTAGTGAAGCGATAGGCCGGAAGGCTGTCGAAAAACACTCTTCCGTATGGCAGCTTCGTAATCCTATTATCCAGCAACGCCAAAACGCCCCGGTCGGTCGTGGCGCGGATGAGACGTCCAAAACCTTGCTTGAGGGCGAGCGCGGCCTGCGGAATCTGGTAGTCGTAGAAGGGATTGCCGCCGTTTTGCCGGATGGCGTCGGTGCGGGCGGCGATCACCGGATCGGTGGGAACTGCAAACGGGAGGCGATCGATGATCACGCAACTGAGCTGCTCGCCTTGCACGTCGATTCCTTGCCAGAAGCTGGAGGTGCCGAACAGGACCGCGCCCGGCGTATTTCGAAAAGCTTCGATCAAAGCATTGCGCGGCGCCTCTCCTTGCAGGAGCACGGGATGCTCCAGCCGGGGATGAAGCAGCTTGTGAATCTGGCGCATCTGCTGATAGCTGGTGAAGAGCACGAAGGCGCGCCCGCGCGAAGCTTGCAAGAGACGTTCGATTTCGTTGGCCGCTTTGCTGGTGAAATCCGGCTGGCGCGGGTCCGGAAGATGCGGCGGGACGTAAAGCAATACCTGTTTTGCGAAATCATATTGGCTCTCGATCTGCAGCGTTCGGGCATTGGGGAGCCCCAGGCGCCCCTGCGCGTAATCGAATGCGCCGGCAACCGCGAGCGTGGCAGAAGTAAGGATGGCGCACTCGACCTGATCGAACAGGCGCGACGCCAATAGCTGGGAAACGTCAATGGGCGTCGCTTGCAAGTACATGCCGCGCCCGCGCCGCTCGGTCCAGTACACATAGGCGGCCTCGCGGCACTCGATCCAAAAGCGCAGCGCGGAGGCGATCAACCTCGCGCGCTTTACTAAGGGGAGCGTTTCTTCTACCGCGCCCTGCACCAGCTCCAGACGTGCGCAGAGCGCATCCAGGCTGAAGAGCAGTTCCTGGTACGAGCCTTCGTGCAATGCCAGGAAGTCTTCGTGGTCGCGGAAGCCATGCCGCCCCTCCTGCGGAAAGAGATGAAAAAATTCCTCGGTCCGGTCACCCAGTTGAATTAGACTGCGATCCAGCTCTGGGGTGGCAAACAGTTTACGGCGCGAGATGGCGGCGGTATCTTTGATGAGCTCCTGAATTTGCAGGTTGCTCACGGCGATGCCGAAATATTGCCCGGCCACGTCCTCGATCTCGTGCGCCTCGTCGAAGATTACGGCCGAATAATCGGGCAAAATGCCGCCGAACGCTTCGCCGCGCACCGCGAGGTCTGCAAAGAACAGGTGATGGTTGACGATGATAATGTCGCTCTCAGCGGCGCGGCGGTGCATCTCGGTAATGAAGCAGCGCTCGAACTGCTTGCACTTCTGCCCCGCGCACAGGTCGCTGCGCGCATCGAGCTTCCACCAGGCGGTGCTCGCTTCGGCAAGCTGGTGCAGTTCGCTGCGGTCGCCGGTCTGAGTTACTTTTTCCCAATCGCGAATGATGTGAAAATCGGATGTCTCGTCGAAACCCGATAGAATGGGTTCCCGATCCGCATCATAGAGTTTCTGCCGGCATAAGTAATTTGCGCGGCCCTTCATGTAGCAAACCGGCAGCGGCTGCTCGAACAGACTTTGCAGAAACGGCACATCCTTGAAGAAGAGTTGTTCCTGCAGATTCTTGGTTCCAGTGGAAATGACCACGCGCTTGCCGGACAAGATGGAGGGCACTAAATAGGCCAGAGTTTTGCCGGTTCCGGTACCGGCTTCGATTATCAAGTGGCGACGCTCCGCCAGGGCGGAGGCGATCGCTTCCGCCATTTCCATTTGGCCGGGGCGGTATTCATAATTCGGATGCGAACGCGACAGAATGCCGTGCCGGGCGAAGAAACTTTTGGGAGTAAGCTTTTTCGAACCGCTGGCCGGGCCCGGAATGTGGATAGACGCGCTCACAAGTCTTTCGTCGCGCGAAGACGCTCTGGTGCGCTCCAACTGCGAAGAAACCCCCAGTGTAGTATGCAAATGCGCCGGGTATTCTCAAATAGGGCGGGGTGCTGGTTAGTTCGGCGTGATTTACGAATCAGTGACATCATGGCGGAAGACATTCTCTATTTGAGCGAGTTGCTGAGGGTCAAAGTGTACGACCTGAAGGGCCGCCTGATCGGTAATCTGCGCGATGCCGCGCTGGTGCCGCTGATTCATCCGGTCCGCGTGGATCGATACCTGGTGGGCGCCGGCCCCGGGTGGTTGAGCGTCCGCTATGACCAGATCAAGAGCATCAGCCCGGAAGGCATTCACCTTCAGCAGGAGCACCTGGTCCCTTATCATTCCGACGAATACATGCTGCGCATGGTGCGGGATCTGCTGGATCAGCAGATTATCGATGCCCGCGGGCGCAAGGTGGTGCGAGTCAACGACATCACATTTTTGCGAGAAAACGAGAACGGGCATGACGTTCTGCACATTCTCGAGGTGGACATTGGGCTGCGATCCATTCTGCGCCGCGTTTTGCGAGGCGTTGTACCGCCGGCGGCCATCCGCTCGCTCCAAAGCCGCATTCAACCGAACTCGATTCGTTGGGAATTCTGCAACATACTGGAGGCGGATCCGCAGCGGCGGGTGAGGCTGAACATTTCGAACAAGCTGTTGGAGGAAATGCATCCGGCCGACCTCGCCGATATTGTGGAGAACCTGGGGCACGAGGACCGGCGAGCCATCTTCAACACGATGGACAATGAAGCTGCGGCGGAGCTGCTGACCGAGGTGGAACCCGACATTCAGACCCGCATCATCGAATCGCTGAACGCCGGTAAAGCCGCCGACATTCTGGAAGAGATGGAGCCGTCGGAGGCCGCCGATCTGCTCAATGAGCTGGAAGAGGAGCGGTCGGAAGAGATTCTCGAAGAGATGCAGCCCGAGGAGAAAGAGGAAGTCGAGGATCTGCTCGAATTTCGCGAGAACACCGCCGGAGGTCTGATGGACACGGGCTTTCTGTCATTGCCCGAGGAAGCCACCGTAGCCGATGCGATGGAGGAGTTGAAGAAGAACGAAGAAGTCTTGGAGGATCTGCACAGCCTCTTTCTGGTGGATGCCGAAAACCGCCTGCGTTTTGCCGTTCCGGTTGCGAAGCTGTTCTTCGCGGCGGGCGGCACACCGCTGAAAGAGCTCGCATCCGATACGCTGCTGTCTGTGGATTCGGGCGAAAAGCAGAATCGCATTGCCGAGATGTTCGACAAGTACAACTTATTGAGCTTACCTGTGGTAGACGAAGAGCAGCGGCTAATTGGCGTGATTACGGTGGATGACGTGGTGGCGCTGCTGCGGCAAGGCTGAGATTAGCCCATGTCGTGCGGGCTTCTAGAGTAAACATGACTCACTCGGAACGTAAGTTCGTCATCGGGTCGACCGAAGCTGCCCGCTTCGCTGGGACGAACGCGGCGATGATGGAGATAGCGAGCAGCACGCAGGTAGCCCCGGCGTAGAGCAAAGGATTTAACGGCGAAATTCCGTAGAGCACGGAATGGACGGCTTTGGCGCCGACGAACGCCACCACGGTTCCGCACAAAACTCCTGCCGCCGTAATCGCGAGCGACCGCAGCATGATGAGCCGGACCACGTCTCGCCTGTCTGCTCCGACGGCCATGCGGATGGCGATCTCTCGCTTGCGTTGCGCGACCGCTTGCGACAAAATTCCGTAGAGCCCAATGGAGGCAAGCAGAAGGGAGATTCCCGAAAAGCCGGTCAGAATCCGGGCGCGCATCTTCGGCTGCGCCAAATGCGTCATCACCTTCTTGTCGAGCGGGTCGAACTGTTCCACCGGCAGCTCTGGATCCATACTCCAGACGATTCGTTGAAGATTCCTTAGCGGCAGCGCATCGGGCGAAGCCGTGGCGATGAGGAAATTACATCTTGTGCTGCCCCAGTTGGTCGCGCCGATTGAAACGTTGAGCTGCTGCCGAAAGTCGAGATACACCAACGGGTCGACTTTCCAAACGGTTTTGTTATAGGCAATCGTTCGGGTGTCGCCTACGACGCCGATGATGCGATACCAGGGAGCATGAACGGTTTGTGGATCGCTGGGCACGCCGAAGCGGATGTGCTTGCCGATGGGGTCGTCGTTCGGGAAATATCGCTGCGCCACCAGGTCGTTTATGATGGCCTGCGGTTCGCTCTCGGAGTTCAGGTTTAGCGGGAAATCGGACCCGCGCAGGAGCGGGATCTTGATCGTTTCAAAAAACTGCGGGCCGACGATGACTTGGCCGGCGCGCGGACTATTGGCCGCCGTCGTGGGCGACCGATCCGATCTGCTGAAGGCGCCCAGGAATATGTCGCCCGCCGTTACATCCGGCCCGAGCGCGGCTGATGACACGCCCGGGCTCTCGCGCACGCGTTCGATCAGGTGTTCTTCAAACCGAATCGCCTTCGAAGTCTGGCCATAGACTCGGTTGGGCAGACTCAACTCGAGCGTCTGCACCTGCGTCGTTTGAAAACCGTAGTTCTGGTTTTCGAGATTCAGCAACGTCGTAAACAGCAGACCTGCCCCAGCGACGAACACGAGCGCCAGCGCGATCTGTGCGCCGGTAATCCAGGTCAGCGCCGTGACGCCTTTGGTGTCCAGGCTTTGGCTGCGGCCAAGGCGTTGCAGAGCGTCGCGCAGGTCCGTTTTCGAGCCGAAGAACGCCGGCAGCGTCCCGAACACGAGCGAAGCCGCGAGCGCGATGAACGCGGCGCCGATGCCTGCGCGATAATCCAGTCCGATGCCGCGGGCCGGCAATATTCCCAGCGGATTCCACAACTCAAAACCGCGCACCACCGCGGCGGCAACACTGAAACCCGTCACCGCGGCAGCGGCATATAACAGCAGGCTCTCGGTCAATAGCTGCTGGAACAGGCGCCGCGCGCCGGAGCCGAGCGCGGCTCGCATCGCGAACTCGGAGTGCCGGGCGGCGTTGCGGCTCAACACCAGCGCGGACGTGTTCGCACAAGCAATCAGCAATAGAAACGCAGCCGCGCATGCCAGCACCAGCAGTGAAAACCGGATACCCCTGGCGTTGTCTTCCTGCAGCCCGGAAACCAGCGTCGCCGTACCTATATAACCTTCGGGAATCTGCCACTGACGGTCCATGCTTTGCTGCAGGACGTTCAACTCCGATTGCGCCTGGCCGCGCGTCACAGCGGGGTTCAGACGGCCCAATATGGCGACCGCGGCATAGGAATCCGGTTGATAATCGCGGTCGTTCCGTTGAATGACCGTCCAAAGAGCGGAATCGACCGGCTGATCCAGAATGCGATATGAGAAGTCTTGACGCAGAACTCCGATGACGCGATAAGGCTCCTCGTTGAGGCGGATGGTTTGCCCAATGATCGACGGCGAAGCTCCGAATTTTTTCCTCCAAAACGCGTGGCTGATTAGTGCGACCTTTTCGCCGTCCGTATCTCGCGGTAAGAATGTGCGCCCGAGGGCGGCGCTGACGCCGAGCGTCTTGAATAAATTGGCCGTCGTCGTCTCGCCCATGACATTTTCGGGATTGCCGCGGCCCGTAAGCGTGTAAGTGCGATAAAACGTAGCCGCCATGACGGAGAAGGACTTACTCTGTGACGCTAACTTGAGATATTCGCGGTATTGGAAGAAGAACAGCGGCTGGGTGTGGTCGCTCGCGCCGGTGCGCCAGAGGTGCTGGAGCTGGCCAGCGTCTTTGAGGGCCAACGGGCGAATGAGCCATTGATCCAGAATGCTGAATACGGCGGTTGCCGACGCAAGCCCAAGAGCGAGAGTTGCGATCGAGAACAGAGCGAAGCCGGGATGCTTGCGGAGTTGCCTCCAGGCATAGCGCAGATCTTGCCAGAGGGTTTCGAAGAGTCCGAAACGGCCCATTGGATTGATTCTCTCCCGGATTGGACGGGGGCCTCGGGGGTCGGTCTTGCTGCTCTTCCGAGGGGGGTGGGACCCTTTATGAATTAGATGCGGGGGTTAACAGCTAAATGAACATCTCTTCGTCGGCTGTGGCGTGGTCGACCGTCGGGCGTCCGCCCCGGCCCAAGTAGGTGAAAAAGGTTCGGAAACCCGCCAGCACCCCGTGCACCTCGCGAATCGGCCGCAACACGCCCGACTGCACCGCGCTCACTGTTTCCTGAACCCGGGTCATCCCATCGTCCAGCACCATCTCCGCGCGCTCCATCTGAACCTTGGCGCGGGTAGCTGCGTCCGTCAACAGCTCATCTATTTTTGAAACCTGCTGCTTCGTGGTGTCCAGGATAGCGGTACTGATGGTGCCAATTTTCTCCACGTGCTTCTCCACGCGCTCCGCCGTTCGCCGGGTGGTGGCGACAATGCCTTCGATTTGCGGCACCATCGGCATGACCGCCTGCTGCAGCTTGCGCGCGACCACAAACAGGCCAATGAGCATCGCAGCCTGAATAAGCATCGCTATCGCGGACAGGGCGACAAAGATGGTGAGAAGAATGAGAAGCGTATTTTGGTCCATGCGAACGCTATCCTGAACGGGTCAAAGAGCAGTTGTCAACCGGCGTTGCTTCCGCCTGCCGGGCTGCTGGCCGCTGCGGACTTCACATCGCCCACCGCGTCGCGATAAGCTTGCTTGCCGGCCTCGACCGCCGCGCCCAAGGTGTCTTTCTGGCGCGACACGGTTTGACGTCCCTTCTCGTACAGATCCGCGGCCGTTCCTTTTATATCGTCGGCCCGCTGCCGGACGTAATCTGTGCCTTCTTGAGCGCGTGACTTCAGATAATCTGCGCCCTCCCCGGCCTTCTCGGCGATCAATTGACGGGTCTCCTCGCCTGCTCTTGGAGCCCATAAAATTCCCGCCGCAACGCCAATCCCGAGCCCCAGCAAAAAGTAGCCGAAACCGCTTCTTTCCTCCATATAATCTCCTTGTCCTCCTTAAAATTGCGGGCTTTTTAAGCGCACTCTACATCTTGTAGAGCATGGTACAGTAGCAAACGTTTCAGTAAGATGGCAGCGCGTACGAAACCGAAAAAGCTGGACGCAGACGGCTTGTGGAGCTATGCTCTTCGCACCCTGGGCTACCGCGCGCATTCGGCAAACGAACTGCAACAGAAACTTTCCCGGCGCGCCGAGTCATCCAGCGTTCTTTGCGCGACACTCGCTAAATTACGTGACTACGGCTTTACAGACGACGCCAAATTTTCGGAATCCTTTGCCGCTGCGCGCCTGCAAAATCAAGGCTTCGGCCGCTTCCGCGTCCTGCGCGAACTCCGATCGAAGCGCGTAGCGCCTTCGCTCGCCGAACACGCCGTCGAGAAAGCGTTTTCCGGAACTAATGAAGAGGAGTTGATCAAGCAATTCCTAGCGCGGAAATATCGCGGTAAGAATCTCGCCGGCTTTCTCGCCGAGGAAAAGAACCTTGCCGCCGTGTATCGCCGTTTGCGAACAGCAGGTTTCAGTACCAGCCGCGTGCTTTCAGTCTTGAAGCAGTATTCGAGCAAAGCGGATGACTGGAGCGAATTAGAGACGGAAGAGTAGCTTAGTTGAGAGGAGAAAACTATGAAAGGCTTCAAGCAGTTCATGCTGCGAGGCAATGTGTTGGACCTTGCGGTCGCGGTGGTCATGGGCGCTGCATTTGGCGCGGTAGTAACTGCGTTGGTGAAGGATCTCATCACGCCGTTGATTGCGGCCATTGTGGGCAAGCCTGATTTCTCGGGAATTGTATTTACCGTCAACAACAGCAAGTTTCCAATCGGAGATTTCATTAATGCGCTGATTTCGTTTCTGCTAATAAGCGCAGCAGTTTACTTTTTCGTAGTCCTCCCTGTGAACAAGCTCATGGCGCGTCTGCGGCGCGGCGAAGCGCCACCCGACCCTACCACCAAAAAATGTCCCGAATGCCTGAGCGAAGTGCCCATCGCCGCCCGCCGCTGCGCATTCTGTACTTCGCCGCTCGAGCTGACTAAGTTAGGCGCATAGGAATCGGTATGAGTCCCTTGAGACGCCCGCGTATCGCCGCCCTTTTCGCGCTTCTAGCAATCGTTGCAACCGCTCTGGCGCAACATCGCCGGCACGGCGAGCGTGACGAACAGACACCGAAGGGTCGGTGGATGAATACCAGCCTAACCCCGGATGAGCGCGCCGCTCTGGTGCTGAAGGAAATGACCCTCGACGAAAAGATTTCCTTACTGCACGGAAACGGCATGCCGGGCTGGGGCGCTCCGCGGCCCAACGCGTATCTCGGCAATGGAGGCGCGGGATTTGTGCTCGGCATTGCCAGGCTGGGCATCCCGTTCATCCAAATGAGCGATGCCGCTTACGGCGTACGTAGCAGCGGTGAAAATGGGCGCTACTCTACCGCGCTGCCATCGAACATCGCGGCGGCCGCAAGCTGGGATCCGGAGGCGGCCTGCGAATATGGTGCGCTGATCGGGCGCGAGCTGCGCGCGCAGGGCTACAACATGACGCTCGGCGGCGGCGTCAACGTGACGCGCGAGCCGCGCAATGGCCGAACCTTCGAATACCAGGGCGAAGACCCCGTGCTCGCCGGCACGCTGGTAGGCAATCGCATCAAATGCGAGCAGGGCCAGCATGTCATTGGCGATATCAAGCACTACGCGGTGAACGACCAGGAAAGCGGACGCAACGAAGTGGATTCGATCATCGGCAAACGCGCTCTGCGCGAGAGCGATCTGTTGGCTTTCGAGATTGGCATTCAAGTCGGCGATCCCGCCGCGGTGATGTGCTCATATAACGCAGTCAACGGGGATTTCGCCTGCGAAAACAAGTATCTGCTCACGGAGGTACTCAAGCGCGATTGGCGCTTTAAAGGCTTTGTGCTGTCGGACTGGGGTGGAACGCACAGCACCGTGAAGGCTTCCTCCGCCGGACTGGACAACGAAGAGCCCGAAGACCGTTTTTTCGGCGACAAGCTCAAGGACGCCGTGCAAGCGGGCAAGGTCTCCATGGCTGAGCTGGACGAGCATGTCCGCCGGGTGCTGCGTTCCGAATTTGCCAGCGGCATCGTCGATCACCCGGTGCAGAAGAGCGTTGTGGATGTGGAAGGCGGCTTCGAAACCTCGCGCCGCATCGCCGAGCAGAGCATCGTCTTGCTCAAAAACGAAAACGGTATTTTGCCGCTCGATCGCGAAAAGCTGCACTCGATTGCAATCGTCGGGCCGCATGCGGACATGGGCATGATCTCGGGCGGCGGGTCGGCTCAGGTGGACCCGCCCGGGCGTCCGCCTGCCAAATGGCAAGAGCACGTCTGGTTTCCCACCTCGCCGTTGAAGTCTGTCAGCACCAGGGCTCCCGCCGCGCGCGTGCAGTTTGACTCAGGCGCGGACCCGGCCTCTGCCGCGGCGCTGGCGAAACGGTCGGACGTGGCGATCGTATTCGTGTATCAATGGACAAGCGAAGGAATGGATTTGCCCAACCTCTCTCTGCCGGACCATCAGGATGCGTTAATCGAGCAAGTCGCCGCGGCGAATCCGCACACTATCGTCGTGCTCGAGACCGGCACGGCCGTGACCATGCCGTGGATCGGCAAGGTGAGCGGCATTCTGGAGGCTTGGTATGCGGGAAGCAAAGGTGCGGACGCGGTGGCGAATATTCTGTTCGGCGCTGTCAACCCCAGCGCCAAGCTGCCGATGACCTTTCCCCGCAGCGAAGCCGATCTGCCGCATCCGCAGCTCGTGACCCCCCCGCCGGGGGCACAGGGCGAAGCCGCTGTGATGCGAACCGGCGAAGCCAAGCCCACTTTCAGCGTGCATTACGACGAGGGACTGAAGGTTGGATACAAGTGGTATGACGCGGAAAATAAACCAGTGCTGTTCCCGTTCGGTTACGGGCTGTCTTATTCGACTTACAGTTACTCCGGTTTGAAAGTAACTGCCGGGAAGAACACTTCGGTAACCTTTGTGGTGAAGAATACCGGCAACTGCGCCGGCGCCGAGATTGCCGAAATTTACGCTGCGCTGCCGGCCAATGCGGGCGAGCCCCCGAAAAGATTGGTCGGATGGAGCAAAGTGCGCCTGAATCCCGGCGAGACCAGAGAAGTCAGTGTGGACGTCGATCCAAAGTATCTATCCGTCTACGATGAAGCACAAGACGGTTGGAAGCTCGTGCCGGGCAGCTATAAGTTCATGGTTGGCGGCTCATCGCAAGACTTGCCGCTGCAGGAACAGGTCAGCTTGCAATAGTTCGACGCTCACCCAGGCAGTTCCGGCGCGAGCTCCTGCACTTGCGGCGTGTCGGCTCCCAGCCAATCGGGATGCCGCGCAGTGGTATCGAAGTGCGCTGTCGTCTTGAATAACTCGAATCGCCCGTCCATGGCGGCCTGCTGCGTCTTTGCCAGCAACGACTCTACCTGTTGCTGATCCATTATCCGGAACGTTTTCGCCGCTTGGAACGCCTGTTCGAGCACCTCCGGCTTGTCAATGCCGGTGATCACTACCGACGTGGGAAGGTTGAGCGCATAGTGCAGGCACTCGATCGGCTGCACGGTATTGCTCTTCAGAGCGATTCCGTCGCCTCCGCAGAATGGCTTCATGCCGAGCACCCCGATTTGCTGCTCTACCAGCTTCGGCACCACGAGCTGCGCAAAACTTCGAAAATGGGCGTCCATGACGTTCAGCGGCATCTGCGCAGTGTCGAAGTGGAAGCCGCGCCTGGCGGCGGTTTCGAGCATATAGAGATGCACGTGCGGATCTTTATGCCCGGTAAAGCCGATGAATCTCACTTTTCCGGCTTTTTGCGCCGCGATCACAGCCTCCATGCCGCCGCCCTCTGCGAAGATGCGGTCCGGGTCGTCGAAACGCAGCACCTCATGGTGCTGCAGTAAGTCGATGTGGTCCGTTTTCAGCCGTTGCAGCGATGTTTCGATCTGCCGCGCCGCTACGTCTTTCGTGCGCCCGTCGATCTTGGTCATCACGAACACTTTGTTGCGGTAGCCGCCCTGCGCGAGAGCCTCGCCCACCAGTCGCTCGCTGCGGCCCTCGTTGTAATCCCATGAGTTGTCCAAAAAGGTAATGCCCCGGTCAATGGCCTGGTGAATGAGACGGATGCTTTCGTCATCCTTCAGCGATGCTTTGCCGATATGCGAGCCGCCAAGCCCGATTGCCGAAACCGTTTCACCGGTGCGGCCGAGTTTGCGATAGAGCATCTCACCACGAAGCTCGCCTGGCGAGGAGGCGCGAGGCAACCGTGCTGCATCTGCGCCGCTACTGGCCGATATTGCCGGAGTGGCGCTTTGTTGCGCAAACGCGGTGGCGGTGGCCATTCCGGCAGCCACGCTTTGGAAGAATCGACGGCGTTCCATAGGTTCGTTAATTGCTCTATGGTTCGATGCGATCGCCGCGGCCGAAACTACCTGGGTAATTCTACAGTCTTTCGAGACTACCGATCTCCCGGCTCACAATTCCTGTGAGATACTCGAACCACACACATTGGGAGGTTCCATGCGCCCTAATTGGACCAACCGCAGCTTCCTCATCGTCCCCGCGATTGCATTGCTCGGTATTGCTGCTTCTCCCGGTTTCGCGCAGAGGACGCCCACTGGCGGAGGGGGAGTGAGCTCAACCGGAGGCATCGGTTCTCCCACCCGTGGAACTCTGGGCACAGGATCCTTTCCCGACAACGGAAACTCCGGTATCGGCGGAATCGGGACCAACCCGCGCACCATTTTTCTCTCCGGCAAGGTGATGATGGACGATGGAGCGGAGCCCAATTCGAACATAAGAATCGAACGCGTCTGCGGCGGGATTTCGCGGCTTGAGACTCATACCGACAACAAGGGCCGATTTTCCTTTCAGGTTGGGCAGAACCTGAGTGTGGATACGGACGCCTCAGACCCTTCGGCAGGCGGCCAGCCGAATCGCCCGTGGTCCAATTCCACCAACAACAGCTTGAGCGAAAACAACCGCTCGGACCCGCTTTGGAACTGCGAGTTACGCGCTTCGTATCCGGGTTATCGGTCCGATCTGATCGAGTTGTCGACGCGCCGCACGCTGGACGATCCGGACGTGGGCACCATCGTCTTGCATCACTTGGGAAACGTGCAGGGATCGACCATCAGCATCACCACGGCCCTCGCTCCGAAGCGCGCCCAGAAAGACTACGAAAAAGGCGTTCAGTTTGCGCAGAAGGGGGATCTGGCGAATGCCGAAAAGCGCCTGGTCGCGGCAACCGACGCCTATCCTAAATATGCAATTGCCTGGTTTGCGCTGGGCCGAGTGGAGCTGCAGATGAATGGCAGAGACGAGGAAGCCGGCAAAGCGTTTCGAGCAGCCATCGCGGCCGACAATAGGTTCGTCAGCCCCTATGAGGCGCTGGCTCAGATTGCTGTCAAAGAAGCCAAATGGCAGGATGCGGCCGACTACAGCAAGCAGGCGACCGATCTCAACCCGGTGGAGTTCCCGGATGCCTTCTGGTGTAACGCGTTGGCAAACTATCGCCTGCAAAAGCCGGATGCGGCCGAAAAGAGCGCCCGCAGCTTACTGAAGCTCGACACAACGCATCAATATCCGGAGGGGGAGAATTTACTCGCGCACCTGCTGGCCGAGAAGGGTAATTATTCGGAGGCGGTCGAGCATTTGCGCGCCTACATTGCCCTGGTGCCGAATGCGAAGGATGCTGCCGCGCTCCGTGAAGATCTCGCCAAGCTCGAAGAGGCCAGCGCCCAAGCGAAGAAATAGGAGATTCGCGTAGGCCCTTCATCTCCGCGTTACTCTGGAGGTGGATGGAGTTACCTGAACCTGCTCCTGACCCGGCGCGAGAGAGGTTGGCGGCGCTCCGGGAGACGCTGTTGACGCTGCACAAAGCCCTCCTCGATTCCGAACGCACGTCCTATGAAATTACGCACGGCCCGATCGCCTCGCCGGCCGCATTTCTCCAGTTGCTCATCAACGACCACCGGTTCGCATGGCTGCGCCCCGTGACTACGCTGATCGTTCAAATCGACGAGACGCTCGCGGCGAAAAAGCCGCCGGCCACATCGCGCGATTTCGAGCGCCTCATCGAAGACCTGCGCGCCCTGCTGAGCCCGTCCAGAGACGTCAACGGCTTCTGGAAGCGTTACTCGGGCACGGTGCAACGCGATCCCGGTGTCGCGGTGCTGCACGAAAAAATCGAGAAGGAGCTGGCCTCGAACGGCGCGCCGTAACTATGTTTTTCAGCGGTACGCTGGAACGCCGGTCACCTTTTCCCCGATCACCAGCGTGTGAATGTGCTCGGTCCCTTCATAGGTCTTCACAGTTTCGAGATTGCACATGTGCCGCATGATCGGGTATTCGTCCATGATGCCGTTCGCGCCCAGCAAATCGCGGCTCAGCCGCGCGCACTCGAGCGCAATCGCGACGTTGTTGCGCTTCAGCATCGAGATGTGAGCGGCCTCCACCTTGCCCGCGTCCTTCAGCTTCGCCACTTGCAGCGCCAGTAGCTGCGCCTTGGTGATCTCCGTAATCATCCACGCCAGTTTTTCTTGCACCAGTTGGTGGCTGGCGAGCGGCCGGTCATCGAACTGTTTGCGCGCCAGTGTATAGCTGCGTGCCGTCTCGTAGCAATCCATCGCCGCGCCCAGCACGCCCCAGCCGATGCCGAAACGCGCTTGCGAAAGACAGCTCAGAGCGGCCTTCAGGCCCTTGGCGCACGGTAATTGGTTTTCCCGCGGAATGGCGCAATCGGCGAAATGCAAGCTGGAGGTTACCGAAGCGCGCATGGAGAGCTTGCCGTGTATGTCGCTGGTTGAGTAGCCCGGCGTGCCTTTTTCGACCAGAAAACCGCGGATGCCTTCCTCGGCGCGCGCCCACACAACGGCCACGTCGGCCATGGAGCCGCTGGTAATCCAGGTTTTCTCGCCGTTGAGTAACCACGTGTCGCCGTGCTGCTCGGCTCGCGTGCGCATGCCGGATGGGTTCGAGCCGAAGCCCGGTTCGGTGAGACCGAAGCATCCGATCGCCTCGCCCGATTGCAGCTTTGGGAGCCACCGCTGTTTCTGCTCTTCGGAGCCGAACTTATGGATCGGATACATCACCAGCGCGCCTTGCACGCTGACAAAACTGCGGAGGCCGGAATCGCCGCGCTCGATCTCCTGCATGACCAGCCCGTATTCCACATTGTTCATGCCTGCGCAGCCGTAGCCTTCCAGGTTCGCGCCGAAGAAGCCCAGCTCGGCCATCTCGGGAATCAGTTGCGTGGGAAACGTGCCGCTGTTAAAAGCGTCGCGCACCAGCGGCAGCACCCGGTCGTCGACGAACTGGCGCGCGGTCTGCCGCACCATCAGCTCCTGTTGGCTCAAAAGCGAATCGAATTGGATATAATCGACGCCGGGAAAACGGGGCATAACGGCTTCATTGTAGCGGGCTACTGGAACCTTCGAAATTCGCGATAATAAGAAGAGCCGGAGCCATGACCCTTGACGAACGCATCGAAGCACTCACTCAAAGCGTGGAACTGCTATCGCAAATGCATCAGGACAATGAAAAGCGTTACGACCGCATGTTCGAGCGGCTCGCTACAATCAGCGAGGGCTTAGCCCGCATCATAGGAGACCACGAAGACCGCATTCGCCGGCTGGAGGGCAATGGCGGCTAGCCAGAAATGGCTTCATTGTAGCCGTCCGCTATGATAGCCAGACATGGACGTCAGTGCGCCTGATCGAACCAGCACTCTTACCCAAGCCGAAAAAGATAAGGCCAGGCGCTATCTTGCCGAAACCAGCGAGGGCCTGGCGCAGGCAATCGAAAGCTTGTCGGATGCCCAATGGACCTACAAACCCGAGCCGGACTGCTGGTCCATCGGCGAGATCGCCGAGCATGTCGTGATTGTGGAACGCCGCGTACTGCAACGCTTTGCCACGCAATTTCCGGAGGCGCCCGCGCCGCCTGCCGATCGCGACGTGCAACAGCTTGATGAATCGGTCATGCGGTCGGGAGTAGACAGATCCAGCAAGTTTCTGGCGCCCGCAGCCATCGCGCCCACCGGACAGCTCACCATGCAGGAAGTGCTGGAACGGTTCGCCGCCAGCCGCGCCGGGATTGATGCTTTTTTGGACGCGCCTGCAGATCACCGGCGGCACGCCATGCCGCATCCCGTCATCGGCCTGCTGGATGCGTACCAATGGGTGCTGCTGGTCTCGGCGCATGCCGCGCGCCACACGAAGCAGATCCAGGAAGTGAAAGCGGTGTCCGGGTTTCCAGCGGAGTAGTCGCAAAGCCCCTCTGGGTTACCCTGAAATTGTCAGCGCCTCTTGTCAGATGCCCGCACGCCAACTGACGAAGGCGCTCTTTTCTCGCTGAACGCGAGCAAATTCAAAATGGCTACACCCGTCCTGGCTGCTCACGAGATCCGCCCTGCGCGTTTTTGGGCGTCCACCAACGGCAAGAAGGCCGTCATGGCAGTCACCGGCGCCATCCTTTTGCTCTTCGTCATCGGCCACATGCTGGGCAATCTGCAGATCTTCGAAGGCCCCGAAAAGCTCAACGACTATGGCCATTTCCTGCACAGCGTTCCCGAAATTCTGTGGGCCGTGCGCAGCGTGCTCATCCTCTCCGTCATCCTGCACATCTGGGCTTCGGTCGAGCTCGTGGTCCGCAAAACGAAAGCGCGGCCCATCGGCTACGCACACCGCGACAACGTCGCCTCCAGCTATGCCTCGCGCACCATGTATTGGAGCGGGCCCATCCTGCTCGCCTTCGTCATCTATCACCTGCTGCATCTCACCGCCGGCGCCATTCACCCCGGCGGCGAATTCGTTCCCGCCGACGTCTATCACAACGTCGTCACCGGCTTTCAAGTCTGGTATGTCTCGGCCTGGTACGTCTTCTCCATGGTGCTTCTGGGATTCCATATCCGCCACGGCGCCTGGAGCATGTTCCAATCGGTCGGCATCAACCATCCCCGCCACACGCCGATTCTGAAAAAAGCCGCGCTGGCCCTGGCCATCATCCTTGTCGCCGGGTACATCTCGATACCGATCAGCATCATGCTGGGGATAGTGAAGTGACGCAACTGAGCTCGCGCATTCCGTCCGGACCGATCGAGCAATTGTGGGACGAGACGCGTTTCACCATGAAGCTGGTCAACCCGGCTAATAAGCGCAGGCATTCGCTCCTCGTCGTCGGCTCCGGTCTCGCTGGCGGATCGGCTGCCGCTTCGCTCGGCGAGCTCGGCTACAACGTGAAGTGTTTCTGTTTCCAGGATTCGCCGCGCCGCGCGCATTCCATCGCTGCGCAGGGCGGCATCAACGCCGCCAAGAACTATCAGAATGACGGCGACAGCGTATATCGCCTCTTCTATGACACGGTCAAAGGCGGCGACTTCCGGGCACGCGAAGCGAATGTCTATCGGCTCGCGCAGATCAGCGTCAACATCATCGACCAATGCGTCGCTCAAGGCGTGCCATTCGCGCGCGAATACGGCGGCACCCTGACGAACCGCTCTTTCGGCGGCGCGCAGGTCTCGCGCACTTTCTATGCGCGCGGCCAAACCGGTCAGCAGCTCCTGCTCGGCGCGTATCAAGCTCTCGAGCGCCAGGTGCAAGCGGGCACGGTCGCCATGTATCCACGCACCGAGATGCTCGACCTGATCGTCATCGATGGGCACGCGCGCGGCATCGTCACGCGCAATCTCGTCACTGGCGAGATCGATACGCACCTTGCCGATGCGGTGATTCTCGGCACCGGCGGATACGGCAACGTCTTTTACTTATCGACCAACGCAAAGGGCTCGAACGTGACGGCGAGCTGGCGCGCGCACAAACGCGGCGCGCTGTTCGCCAATCCATGCTTTACCCAGATCCACCCCACCTGCATTCCCGTTTCCGGCGACTATCAATCGAAGCTCACGTTGATGAGCGAGTCGCTGCGCAACGACGGCCGTATCTGGGTGCCGAAAAAGAAAGGCGACAAGCGCCCGCCCAATCAGATCCCGGAAGAAGATCGCGATTATTACCTGGAGCGCCGCTACCCCAGCTTCGGCAATCTGGTTCCGCGCGACGTTGCTTCGCGCAACGCGAAATACGTGTGCGATGAAGGCCGCGGGGTTGGAGAAACAGGTCTGGGCGTCTATCTCGATTTTGCCGATGCAATCCGCCGGCTCGGCCGCAAAGCGATTGAGGAGCGCTACGGCAATCTGTTCGACATGTACGAGCGCATCACCGGTGAAGACCCGTACGCAGTTCCGATGCGCATCTACCCGGCCATCCACTACACGATGGGCGGGCTTTGGGTCGACTATCACCTGATGAGCACCATCCCGGGCCTGTTTGTAATCGGTGAAGCGAATTTCTCCGATCACGGCGCTAACCGGCTCGGCGCCAGCGCCTTGATGCAGGGGCTCTCCGATGGTTACTTCATCGTGCCCTATACGGTGGGCGATTATCTGGCGGCCAACAAGCTCGAGAAAGTGAACGAGTCGCATTCCGAAGTTCGCAATGCCGTCGCTTGCGTGCAGCAGATGACTCGGAAGCTGCTGGCCATTAATGGGAAGCGCACGGTCGATTCGTTCCATCGCCAACTCGGCAAGATCGTGTGGGATTACTGCGGCATGTCGCGCACCGCGGAAGGGCTCGAAACGGCCATCGGCCAGATCCGCGAGCTGCGCGAAGAGTATTGGCAGAACGTGCGTGTCCCAGGCAGCGGCGACGATTTCAATCAGAGTCTCGAAAAAGCCGGCCGCGTCGCCGATTTCTTCGAGCTGGCTGAGCTGATGTGCGTCGATGCGCTCGAACGCAACGAATCGTGCGGCGGCCATTTTCGCGAGGAATATCAGACTGCCGACGGCGAGGCGCAGCGGGACGACGAAAATTACTCGTATGTGGCGGCCTGGGCCTATCGCGGTTATGGCAATCGCGAGGAACTGGTAAAAGAGCCGCTCGAATTCGAGTACGTTCACCCCAGCCAGCGGAGTTACAAGTAATGCGGTTCAGCCTGAAGGTTTGGCGCCAGCAGAGCCGCAGCGCGAAAGGCAAGTTCGTCGCTTATCCGGTCGACAACGCCAACGCCGAGATGTCGATGCTCGAATGCCTCGACGTGTTGAATGAGCAGCTCATCGAACGCGGCGAAGACCCGATCGCGTTTGAGCATGATTGCCGCGAAGGCATCTGCGGCTCTTGCGGATTCATGATCAACGGCGTCGCGCATGGCCCGGTGCCGGCCACCACGGTTTGTCAGTTGACCCTGCGCCACTTCAAAGACGGAGAAGAGCTGGTTCTGGAACCCTGGCGCGCGCGTGCGTTTCCCTTGATTAAGGATTTGGTGGTCGATCGCCGCTCCTTCGACCGCATCATCGCTTCCGGCGGCTATATCTCCGTCTCGACGGGCAGCGCACCGGATGGAAACGCGATCCTGGTGCCCAAAGAGTCTTCCGACCGCGCTATGGATGCGGCGGCCTGCATTGGCTGTGGCGCTTGCGTGGCTGCGTGCCCGAATGCTTCGGCGGCGCTGTTCACCGGCGCGAAGATTGCGCATCTCGGCATTCTGCCCCAGGGCAAGCCGGAGCAGGACATTCGCGCCATTCGTATGGTCGCGCAGATGAACGCGGAGGGTTTCGGCGGCTGCACCAATATCGGCGAGTGCACCGGCGTTTGTCCCAAAGAAATTCCGCTGGAAGTCATCGCCGCCATGAACCGCGATTATCTGCGCGGCAGTTGGCGCGAGCGCGACAACTTAGTAACTACCATTCGGCCATTCACGGAATGGAGCACAGGGTCGAAGCTGAAGATCGACCCCAGCGCCGGGAATTAAGAAGCTAAATCATTCCGTTTCGACCTGCGAATTCCCGCCTGGCGGCGATGCCGCTAGCGCGCCCGCGCGACATACCTCTCGATACTGTTCATTTGTTCCGCCCAACCGCCGTCGTTTCTACGGAAGGCTTCTGCGCGGCGAGGGGCGGGAATTTTGTCGAAACCCGACTCCGTAACCGAAAGCAACGTGCCTCCCGCCGTTTCTTCCAACTTGAATTCGACCAGCGTCGACAGCTCTTTCGAATAATCCACATCGGGATCAACTGCGTACGGATGCCAGGTAAACGAAAAGAGCCGTTCCGGTTCCATTTTCTGCACCACGGCTTCCCATTTGAGGTGTTCGTATCCCGGATAGGTGATGTGGCCGCGCGAGATTTGGCCTGGCACGAAGGGGCCATGCAGTCTTACCTGGAACCACTCGCCGAACTCGCGATAATCCGTCAGTGCCCTCCACACCCGCGAAACCGGGGCCTTGAGTTCGATACTCTTCTCAATACGGTCACTCATGTTCTTAGCAGCCCTCTGATTGCATATTTGATGGGCGGGCCTTCTTCGCGGGATAGCCGGTCAATCCGCGATCGTAATCGTCGGCCGCTGTTTCGTTTTCGTTGCTTCGGCTTTCTCAATTACCGTGCGCGCGAGTTTCTCGAACAGAGTTGCTTGTGTATTCGGCTCTCTAAGCGTGGCGATCGGCTTGCCGGAGTCGCCGCCTTCGCGCGTCTTCGGGTCCAGCGGAATCTCGGCCAGCAGCGGCACCTTCATCAACGCCGCCGTCCTCGCCCCGCCGCCTTTGCCGAAAACGTAGATCTTCTCGCCATTGTGTTCGAGATAGCTCATGTTCTCGACGATTCCCAACACCTGCTCGCGCACCTGCTCAAACATATGAACGGCTTTGCGCGCATCTTCAAGCGAAACGTCGGAGGGCGTTGTGACCACCACCGCCCCCGTGAGCGGCGTGGTTTGTATCAGCGTCAACTGCACATCGCCGGTTCCGGGAGGCAGATCGATAATCAGGTAATCAAGCTCGCCCCAATCGACATTGCGCAGAAACTGCTGCATCACGCTGTTGAGCATCGGGCCGCGCCAGACCAGCGGTTTATCGCCGGGATTGAGGAATCCCATGGACATGATCCGGACGCCATGCGCCTCGAGCGGCTGTATCCGTTGTCCAATCGCCTGCGGGCTTTCCCGAATGCCCATCATGAGCGGAACATTCGGCCCGTAGACGTCGGCATCGAGGAGTCCAACCTTGTATCCGAGCTTCTGCAGCGTGATCGCCAGGTTCACCGCGACGGTGCTCTTGCCCACCCCGCCTTTCCCCGAACCGATGGCGATGATGTTTTGAACACCTGCAATCGGCAGTTTTGGCTGCTCACCCGGCGCTTGAGGACCCATAACCTCAAGCTAGCATCCACCTCAAACTAGCGTCAGGCTCGCTTGCGCCTTCAAATCGAATCCCGCGAACTCCTGCCGTCGAAATTTGGGGAAAGCGGCGGCGGCAATCATCGCTGCGTTGTCGGTTGCGAGCCCGGCGGACGGGAAGTAGAAGCGCAAGCCCGTCTGCTGCTCGGCCTGCCTGCGCAATCCCGTGTTGCACGCAACTCCGCCCGCAACAATCACCGCCTCCGCTCCAATCTGGTCCGCCGCCGCGGTGGCGCGCCGCAGCAGTTCTTCTATGACCGTGTGCTGAAAACTGGCCAGCAGGTCGAGCGTCGCTTGTGGTGTCAGCGCGAGCCAGTCAACCGGATTCCGCACCTGCTTCCGCCTCGCGATCTCTTCCGCAAGATCGTGCTGTTCGGTCCAACGCAGCACGGCTGTCTTCAAGCCGCTGAAGCTGAAATCCAGCTCGTTGCCTTTCATTTTGGCCAGCGTGAACTTTACTGCGCGCGGGTTGCCGTAGGGCGCTAACTGGTCGATAATCGGGCCGCCGGGATATCCGAACCCAAGCAGTTTCGCAACCTTGTCATATGCTTCGCCCGCCGCGTCGTCGCGCGTCTTCCCCAGCAGCCGGTATTCGCCCGGCTCGCGGACTTCGAATAAGTGCGTGTGACCGCCGCTGACGACTAACGCCAGCGCAGGAAATGGTAGCTCCGGATTATCCAACAGGACCGAGTGGATGTGACCTTCCACGTGATTCACTGCGATCAGCGGAAGCCGGCGTGCAAAGCAGAGCGCTTTCGCGTAGGTCACGCCAACTAACAGCGAACCGACGAGCCCTGGCCCCGCCGTAACGGCAATCGCCTTCAGATCGTCAAGCTCGACGCCCGCCTCTTCCAGCGCTTGCCTCACCACGGGCACGATGGCGCGCAGGTGTTCGCGCGAAGCCAGCTCCGGAACAACGCCGCCGTATTTGCCGTGAACGTCCAGTTGCGAGGCTACAATGCTCGCTCGAATGCGCGCGCCGTCCTCGACCACGGCCGCCGCGGTCTCATCGCACGAAGTCTCGATGCCTAAAATGTAGGAGCGCACAGGGCCCGGGGTGCCCGGTGTGCGCGATGTGAAAACGCTGTGCAAGTCTCCGACTTCAATTATCATCTGCCGGAAGAGCTCATCGCGCAAGAGCCGCTGGCTGAGCGAAGCGCGTCGCGCATGCTGGTGGTGTCGCGCGAAAAGCATTCGTTCCAGGATGACGAGTTTCGAAACTTCCATCGATATGTCCGCGCCGGCGATTGCCTGGTGTTGAACGATACGCGAGTCTTCCCGGCACGTTTGCACGGGCGCCGCAACACCATACGGGGCGCGGCGGTGGAAGTGCTTCTGATTCGCGCCTTGCAGGAAGACGAAACCGTCTGGCGCGTTTTGGCGAAGCCGGGAAAGCGCGTGCGGTCCGGCGATCGAATCATCTTTGACGAGCGATTTCGAGCTGAAGTGCTATCGCAGGGCGATTTCGGCGAGAGAACATTGCGTTTTCTGGCCCACGAGCCGGTCAGCGATTTGCTTGAACGGCTGGGTGAGACGCCTTTGCCGCCCTACATTCGTCGGCTGCCGCGCGCAAGCGACCGGGACCGCTATCAAACCGTGTTCGCGCACAAGCGAGGATCGGTCGCCGCCCCGACGGCGGGACTGCACTTCACGCCTGAGATGTTGGACAAGTGCCGCGCTGCCGGTGCCGAGTTCGCTTATTTGACATTGCACGTCGGTCTCGGGACATTCGCTCCCTTGCGCCAGGCAAAGCTTTCACAGATTCGTCTGCACGAGGAATATTTCGAGATCGGCGAAGCGAATGCCGCAGCCATGCGCCGGGCCAAGCGCCTCTTCTGTATCGGCACCACCAGCGTGCGCGCCCTTGAGACCGCCCACTTGCGGGGCGGCCTCAGAGCCATGAGCGGTGAGACGAATCTCTTCATTCAGCCCGGCTTCCACTTCCGCGGCACCGGCGCGATGCTGACGAATTTTCATCTGCCGCAGTCGAGCTTGCTCATGCTGGTCTGCGCGTTCGCGGGCCACGATCTCGCGCTCGCCGCCTACCGCCATGCCGTCGAGAAACGGTACCGTTTTTTCTCCTACGGCGATTGCATGCTTATCGAATAGTTCCAAAGAATTGCTTGTAGGAGTTCACGCCTTCCGTGACATAGGACTTCAGGGCGGACAGGCCGTCCTGCGCGGCGCGCGGATCGAACAGCAGCCGGCGCCCTACGCGCGCGATATCGAGCACGTCATCCACGTTGGCCTTCCAATCGTTCGGCGCCCAATCGATCGCGTTGGAAACCACAGAAGCAACTCCTTCCGCCACGCCGTCCGCCGTGACCATGTTGAAAGATTCGGTGTAGCTGGGCTGCAGCAACAGGTGCATGTACGCGATGGTCTTGCGGAAAGCGGGCCAGGTCTGCCATCCGTTCAGCTTCAGGGTCACGTTCGGAAGGCCCGCAAGCATTTCCTTTACCGCCGCGAGGATCGTATCGCCGCCTCCCTCCGCGCGTCCTGCCGACAGCCAGAGTTCGAGCGGCGCGCGCAGGTTGCGGGCGATTTCAAGCGCCGCGCCCGTCGCGCTCATCAGGTTCTTCAACGGCCGGGTGGCGCCGAACACACCGACGCGCAGAGTGCCGGCGCTGAACGGCTGCCGGTACAGGGGATCGCTTTCGAGCCAATACAGATTCGGAAGATAGGCGCACGGCGCGCCGAATGCGAAGCGAATCCACTCGCAGAAACGCCTGCTGTTCCCCGCCAGGTGCACGTTGGCGGTCGCCAGCTCGAGTTCCATCATCTCGCGCACCAGCCGGATGCCGTTTCGATCCGCCTGCAAAAACCCGACGTTCGAGTGACAGGTGATCGTGAATTGGGTCTCGGCAAACTGGTTCGAGAGCGATTGCATCTCGAGCGCCGGAATCCATGGGGCCGAAATGATCACGTGCGCCGCCGGTGCGGCTTCGAGGCGTGCGCGGAGATCCGCTGCGCTGATAATCGGCCATACATCCGTTTTGATAGCCTCGCGGCGGAGGACTTTGGCGGTGTTGATGGCGGCTACGCCTAAACCGATATGGCTAATGTTGCGGTTAGCCGCAAAATTCTTATAAGCAAGGATGACGCTCATTCCTGGGGCTCTCCTGGAGCGGTTAAACTCCTGTGGGGTCGCTCCCAGGATTCACGCGCGCCGTGCGCCGCAAGCCCGAAAATCGCGCGTAAGTGAATGAGCGCAGGGAAGAAAGTTTTTTTTTGAAAATTGCGACTGAAATGTCTTGCTTCGGGCCGCGTACTAGAATGACCAGCCGCTGCGGCCGCTCCAAGAGGCCTCGATTCTGCGGCAAGATGGTTGCAGGAAGGGTCAGTTACAGAGATGCCTCCGTTCGGTAAATACACTCCGCGATTTTTGGGCCTGATTACCTTGAATGTCGTAGCGCTCTCGGCTTTGTCTATGCTTGCCGTGCGGGGGGCAGTTCCCGTCTACCCATGGCTTGCTTTCAGTTGTCTGTTGCTATTCGTGGTTGACTGGCTGGTACTTCGCAAGCTCGCGCGCTCGCTGCTGCCTCTCGCAGCACCGCGGCCCCCGAGTGCACGTCTTCTTGTTCTGCCCGTTTTGTACAGTGTCATGGGCATCCTGACCCTGATTGCGTTCGTGAGAAATACCACCACTTCGCGGGGCCTTCAATTGGCATGGGGCGTGGTCGTGATCAGCGCCATCTGGTATCTCGTCTATCGGATCCGTCAGGCAGGGAAGGGGCAAATCCCGAAATAGAAGCGAACCCCATGCGTCCAGCGTCTCCTTCGGTGCACCCTCGGAATGCTTTCACGGCCGCGCACGGTCAACTCATTTCGGCTGTGTAAAGCGCGAGGTGTCTAAGTTCGCAGATCGGGTTTCGCAATTCGGGCTTGACAAAGTTTTACAAATACTGTAAAATCAGGCCGCGATATTCAAGGCAGCACTTAGGTGCTTCACTCGAAGGAGACAAAGCTCGGGTGAGGAGTAACCTCACTATATCCTGATGATGTTTTATACGGCTTAGCCAGCTTCGTCTGAGCCGGAAAGAAAGAGGCTGGGATCATCTCTTATGTCGAGATTAAGATTTCTCGCCTGCTTGCTATCTGTGGCTGGGTAGTGGGTCAGTTTGAATCCTTGACGAGCTGCTGAAAGACGCGTTCCCCTCGTTCCGTTAGAGTAAAATGTTCGCCTGCGATAAGTCCCTTGCCCAAGAGCCTTTGCACAATCGCGGCATCTACTTGACCCCTGGAAAGGGGCATGTAGCCGCTGTCCAAAGCTGGCCATATGATTGCAGGAAAGCCTTGGCCATTCCAATTCACTGAGCAATGATGGCCACGGTCGTAAATCAATTGCTGCTCACTGAGCGACAGTTCTTCGGTGTCTCTCATCTCGTTTCTCCTCTTCGACCTGTAAACACGTACCATGCCTTAGCCAAAGGCGAAGCAAAGAATCTCCGACGATAAATTGCGTCATCTAAGATGTCCCAACACTTTTGCCTGACGCCATAGGGGCCATCCTGAGCAAGTACGCGCTGTATGACGTTCGCGGCTCGTTGTTCAAAATCTTCACGTGACATCTGACCGCGCATGCTGCCGACGTAGTGCCGCTCTTTCACCGACCAGCGGCGTTGCTTCGTTAAGAATCGCGCGGTCTTCGGCTGTCCATCCGCCAAAGAGTTCGTCATCCGTTTGTGTGCTCTTCAGCGATGTCAGGGCCAACTCGATAGCGCGCCTTTGCTTCGGATTCATTACTGCAACCGTGCCATAATTATACCGTGCCTAGACGCTCAAGCAGAGATCACGACTTTACGACGGTAGCCCGGCGCGTGGTCGAGCAGACTATCGGCGAGAAGCTGGACGGCTCGCCACTGGACGATCCGAACAAAGGCAAGAATCCGCACGCAGTAGCGCTCGGCAGATTGGGCGGCATGAAGGGCGGGAAGGCGAGGGCGGCAGCGCTCACTCCGGCTAAACGCAAAGCTATTGCCAAGAAAGCGGCGAGATCGCGATGGAGCGAAGCCGTCAAATAATACTGGTTAGGTAGGCGAGTTCCCTTTGGTACCGTTCAACCGACGAGTTAACCTGCAATCGTTTTCCTTCGACGGTATGAAAACTGTTGATCTTCAGTTTAGATATCGGAATACTCTTTGCGCCGCTGATACGGCCAGATGATACGAAGTCGTCCGTAATCACAAAGGCGTCAGAGGGTTCTGGGTGATCGAACAACTGAGGGTATTTCTCAGCAATTGCCAGGGCGCGCTCAATGTACATCCTGGAAGCCCGATCCGGCGTTGCTCTGAGTTGACTCTTCGACCCGACCATCGTCATCACAATGGCGGCCACCTTTGGTGCAACCCTTCCACCAGCTCTCTCGTTCCACATCACGAAATCACGGTTCGGATTTGATAGCAGGTCCAATGTCAGCTCAAGTGATTCTATGGAGTGTTCGTCAACCCTAACGGGGACAATAACCGCATCGGCAGCACACCACGCCAAATGTGTGCCGCCAGCATAAAATGGGCTCGTGTCGAGGAGGATACCGTCGGCATTTTTGATTTTTGCCTCGGCATCAAGGATGATCTTGAGTGACTCTAGCAGTCGCTTAACAGCGCCGGGATTCGCCTGGGCAGTTGCGATCTGAAGTTGCTGGTACATGGAGGAAGGGAACGCGAACATCAAAGCATCGCCGGGAATAACATAGCATGGCTTCCGAACTTTGAATGCATCGCAGTATTGTGAAACCCGATACGACGCGTCGCTGGGAGGGTCTCCGAACGCCGATCCCAAAACCACAGGCTGGAGTGCCTTCAGTATTGTGACTTCCGGGTCAGCGCCCCTCATCAGGGTTTCCGTGAGATTACACTGCGGACACAGATCTGCCAGCAGGAGCGATCTGGCGCCCGCTATTTCATAGGCAAGATTAAATCCAATCGTCGATTTACCCACGCCGCCGCGTAGGGTCGACATAGCGTATGTTCTATATCTAAAGCCCCCTTCGGCGGTATACCCTGTTTCAACGACGCGCGAATGATTCTCCAGCACCTTTTCCAGGCTTGAGGTGGCCCGGGACCCGGCGAGTATAGGTTGGTCCTCAATGTCGTTCGTTTCTTGAGCTTCCGGTTGCGTATCCATGTACCGGGATTTTAGCATGCAGGTGGTGCAGGTGCAACGTGTTCATGCAGGGCATGCTGGTGCAAAAGCAATACGCAGGATATGCTGGTCTCATGTTGACACGCAGAGGATGTTCAAGCATAATGGTCAGTATGAACCGTTTGGACTCCACACGTCGCGCCCAAGTTGTCCGCTGTCTCTGCGAAGGTAATTCGATTCGGAGCACGGTTCGTATGACGGGGGTCGCCAAGAACACCGTCGTTAAGCTCCTGGTCGAAGTTGGCGCGGGCTGTACCGAATACATGGATCGCACCATGCGGAATCTCTCTTGCAAGCGGCTGCAAGCGGATGAGATCTGGAGCTTCATTTACGCGAAGCAGAAGAACGTCACCCGCGCCGTTGCCGAGAAGCAAGTTGCCGGTGACGTTTGGACCTGGACGGCGATTGATGCGGACACAAAATTGGTGCCGTGCTGGATGCTCGGCCAGCGAGATTCAATCGCAGCTCGTGACTTCATGGAAGATCTTGCGGGACGGCTCGCGAGTCGCGTTCAATTAACGACGGACGGCCATAAGGCGTATTTGACAGCAGTGAACCGAGCATTCGGAAACGATATCGACTACGCAATGCTGGTGAAAATCTACGGCGAGGCGGCGGAAAGCCAGAAGCGCTACAGCCCCGCTGAATGCATTGCCTGCGAGAAGCATTCGGTCAAAGGTGATCCTGACCCGAAGCACATCAGCACCAGCTTTGCAGAGCGGCAGAACCTCAGTATGAGAATGTCGATGCGACGATTTACTCGGCTCACCAATGCATTTTCAAAGAAGGTCGAAAATCACGCCGCCGCCGTCGCGCTGTACTTTATGTGGTACAACTTCGGGCGTGTTCATCAGACGTTGAAAACTACTCCAGCCATCGCCGCCGGTGTTGCCGATCACATCTGGACGGCTGAAGAGATCGTCAACTTGTCGATTTCAAACTGACCCACTACCTGTGGCTGTAATAGTACTTGGGCAGACGCAGGGTCCTGGCCCTCATGGCGTAGACGGGTCAAAGACGCCTGACCTCATCCCAGACGACGTGGCGTACCGTTTCGTACTCGTAAGCCTCGTTGTGCCGGATAACCCAACCCAGCTCGATCTTGTCAAACATAACGCGCGTTTAAAGCGCCTGGCGCTGGATTCGGCCAATAAGGAGCGCCTAGAGGGCTTATTAACAGCCTTCGGGCGCGAGTATACAGCGTGGCAGATCTCTGTTTCTGCTATTCCTGTGACGGATCTTGCTGAGCTGCAGCATATGCAAATTGAACGTGATGCTTTAATTAGCAAGTATAAATCTCTTATATTGTCCCAGCTTAACCTGAAAAGCGCTGTCATGTTCGAACAATATGTAACATCTCAAAAAACCAAGATGGTCTATTGAGCTTCTTCGCTGGATTGCGCCTGTTTGAATTGGAGGGGTCAATCGTGCGTTTCGGTATCGCTCGTTCTTTCTTGCCGCTCATCTGTATCGTCTGTTTTTCATTAGCTCGGCTCCCTAGAGCCAATGCACAAGGGTATACCGATGTTACGTGGGATGGGACAGACATCAATACAGATGCATGGGACGATGCACCAGAGCCTGGGGTTTGTCCCGGTTACATCTCCATTGAGTCCACTATCAATGGGTATTCAGGTTTCGCCCAGGCGAACTACCCAAATACCGCAAACGTTCGAGTAAGTACGCCGGCTTCGGTAGCCGTTACCTACGAATGGGCTCGCACCATTAGCCACTACGGCGAGCAACGAGGTGGCAACTGTGGAATAATCGCGCAGCCTACGATCATCTGGCCAGTCAGCATCCGCACAACATTCTGGGGGCCGCCCCCCATCGTTACCGAAGGCACTGGCTATGTTAATTGCCAATACACCAACTTGGCTTGTTCATCGGGCACCCTCGTGTAGCGCGAAAACTCCCGCCTTCGCGTTCACTATGGGCGGTTGCCCCGGCTACGTCCAGGTTGACTACGTCGTGATCCTCGGAGTCTGTTCGGTGGGACTAATTTTTGATGCCGGCGGGCCGGGACCATGCAACTGAAGATGGAGCCGCCTTGCCGACCGAACTTGCTAGGCTTTGTACAGGCTAGGACGATGATGTGCGGCCTTGGAAGGGCCGCTTGAACTTGCACCTGAACATTGAGTTGCTGCTCCTAAGCGTTTGTTTCGTGATTGTCGCGTCGGCGCAGACTCCAAACGCGCAACAACAGTCCGGCCCTGTTTTGCAAGTGTCTTATATCGCAGGCGCTCCGCTCACAGCGGAGCAGGTCGAAGAACGAATCCATTTCACTGCCGACCGAACTCCCCTCACCAGAACCGTGCAAAGTAAAATCTATCGCGACGGGGCAGGGAGAATCCGACTCGAATGGTCGATCGAGGGCCCGGACGGCGCATCCTACCCGATCGTGTATCTGATCGACCCGGTGGCGCGTTTCACGGCCATACTGATTCCTGGTAAGGTGGCCCAGCGCACGGCTGTAACCGGACCCGAAGCGTTCCGGGTGGCCTTTCCGGCGATCGGGGAAGAGCTTCCGAACGTCCAGTGGCACGCGAACACCGAGGAGCTTGGGAAGCGCACAATCGAGGGCATTGAAGCTGTAGGCACGCGGCTGACTCGTATCTGCCAGGATCAGCCGTCACTACGCGCTAGCGACGAGCGATGGGTATCGAAGGACCTCGGCATCACGCTCCTGGCGGAGGCCTCGGGCCCAAACTGGAAACACACCGTCAGCGTACAAAAGATAGCTCACGGCGAGCCGGACGCGGCTCTTTTTACGATTCCTTCCGATTACACAATCCAGGACTCGGGACGCTAACAGGCGGCGCGTGCCCCGGCAGCAGAAGCCAGTCTACGCCGGCTGTGGGCTCTCTCCGCCCACTAAGCCCGGCATCGGTGACGGATGCGGAGCAATCACCGTCCCATCGGGCGGCGCCGTAATGGTCGGCTTCGGACCGGGCGCCAATTTCTGCAGCGGCTTGCCGTTGATCAGGTCCAGGACCTCGGCCCCGTCCAGAACCTCGCGCTCCAGCAGCGCCTCGGCGATTCGCACCAGCGCCTCATTGTGCCCTTGGATGATCTCTTTCGCTTGGTTGTAGCCGTCCTCGACGAGCTTTCTAACCTGCTGGTCGATCTTGATGGCGGTCTCTTCGCTGTAATCGCGATGCTGCGCAATCTCGCGTCCCAGGAAGATCTGCTCGTCCTTCTTGCCGAAGCTCAACGGCCCCAGCTCGCTCATGCCCCACTCGCAGACCATCTTGTGCGCCATCTCGGTCGCGCGTTCGATGTCGTTGCCCGCGCCGGTTGTCATCTGGTCCAGGAAGATCTCTTCGGCAATGCGCCCCGCCATCAGAATCGCCAGCCGCGCCTCCAGGTAACGCTTATCGTGCGACAGCTTGTCGTCCAGCGGCAACTGCATTGTCAACCCCAACGCCATGCCGCGCGGAATAATCGTCACCTTGTGCAGCGGGTCTGCATCCTTCAACAGCGCCGCTACCAGTGCGTGCCCGGCTTCGTGGTAGGCCGTCATCTTCTTTTCTTTGTCGCTGATGATCATGCTCTTGCGCTCCACGCCCATCAGCACTTTGTCTTTGGCCAACTCGAAGTCCCACTGCGTGACCACCTTGCGGTTCTGGCGCGCGGCCACCAGCGCCGCCTCATTCACCAGGTTCGCCAGGTCGGCGCCCGCAAATCCGGGCGTCCCGCGCGCGATCACCGAAAGATCCACGTCGTCGCCCAGCGGCGTCTTCTTCGTGTGCACCTTCAGGATGCTTTCGCGTCCGCGCACATCCGGCCTGTCTACCACCACGCGCCGATCGAAGCGTCCCGGCCGCAGCAGCGCCGGATCCAGCACGTCGGGGCGGTTCGTCGCCGCTACCAGGATGACGCCTTCATTCGATTCGAACCCGTCCATCTCCACCAGCAATTGATTCAGCGTCTGTTCGCGCTCGTCGTGCCCGCCGCCCAGGCCCGCCCCTCTGTGCCGGCCCACCGCGTCAATCTCGTCGATGAAAATGATGCAGGGCGCATTCTTCTTGCCCTGCTCGAACAGGTCGCGCACGCGGCTCGCGCCCACGCCCACGAACATCTCCACGAAATCCGAACCGGAGATCGAAAAGAACGGCACGTTCGCCTCGCCCGCTATCGCGCGCGCCAGCAGCGTCTTGCCGGTTCCCGGAGGCCCGATCAGCAGCACGCCCTTCGGAATCCGTCCCCCGAGCTTCTGAAATTTCTGGGGCTCCCGCAGGAATTCGATAATCTCCTGCAGCTCTTCCTTCGCTTCCTCCACGCCCGCTACGTCTTTGAAAGTGACCTTCTTCTGTTGCGAGGAATGCAGCCGCGCGCGGCTCTTGCCGAAACTAAGCGCTTTATTCCCGCCGCTCTGCATCTGCCGCATCATAAAGATCCACAGCCCCAGCAGAATCAGTACCGGAACCGCATTCAACAGAATGCTGATCCAGCCGCTTCCGGTCGAATCCTTCCAGGTGTATTTGACGCCCTTGTCTTGCAGCAGCTTGTAGATCTCGGGATAGTTCGGCGGAACCACGGTATGAAACGCCCGGCCATCCGTCAAACTTCCCTGAACATCCGTGCCTGTAATGTTCGCTTCTTTAACCTTGCCGTCCTGCACGTAAGTCACGAAATCCGACACCGAGAGATTCTGCGGCGTCGGTCCGCGTCCCGTCTTCACGGCCATCCATACCAGAACAACCGCTAAAAGAATGACAACCCAGAAAACCGCGGTCTTTACGTTTGAACTCATGAACTCACCTTTCGCCGGCAAAACGTGTGCCAGCCGGGTGCAAACACCCGATTCCAACCCTCACTTATGAAAGACGTCAACCCACTGGGTTTCGGTTCAGAACTACTCCTGACTTCTCACTCCCCACTTCGCCGGTGGACCAGGCGAATCACTCGACGGCTCTCGGGCGAGGCCGTGAATTTTGCGGCGCTTCCAAAACGGCGCACCCAGACGATCTCCTGTCCCGCCACTACGACCGGCCAGTGGCGCCGCTCCCAGAGCGCCACTCGATGCTCCTGGAACAGCGACTTGATCTTCTCTGCTCCTTTGTGCCCTGGGCGTTGCAATTCATCGCCGGGTTCCCAATTCCGGGCAATCAGACCCGCCGCCCCGCCATACCGGCTCTCGCCGCACTGGCTTAATCGATCGGCGTCCAGGTCCGCAACTTCCGCGGTGGCGTCGGGATCTTTCTTGAAGTTAACACAATTTTCACCCCCGAAGTTTGGACAGTTGACAAAAATGCTTCCGTTCCCGAATGGCAACTGTTGCTCGATCCCAAGCTCTAGATCTACCTGATAGTTGCGAGGCGCCGTACTCAATTCTCCCGGGCGCGTCAGCAGCAGTTGATCGAAGGATCGTAGCGCATCCACTCCGGGCACAATCACTCGATCGTGGCCGTGGGCTGAGCAACAAATCTTTAGAATCGCTTCAATGTGCGCAAAGTCGACCGATCGAAGATCGCCCTTGACTTCGCGTAGCGCTCGGCGGATCACGCGCCGTTGGACGGCTATGTGCAAGGCCCTCAACGTCTGGACTTGCAAAATCGAACCCACGGCATTTCGTTTGGTAATTTCGCGGTAGACCGGTTCCACTTCGTGGGTCCAATAGTCTTCCTCTGCTTGCGCTAGCTCCGCGGTTCCGGCCAGCACGCCTTCCAGGTTGGCGTTAAACTCGCGGCTCAAACTCGGCAGGAACTCGCCGCGCAATCGGTTGCGGGCAAACTGCCGGTTCGCGTTCGATCCATCTTCGCGCCACGACAAACCCTCCGCCGCCGCCCATTGCCGGACTTCTTCCCGGCTGGTCGTCAGGAGCGGCCGGATCAGCCCGTCCTCGGTAACCGGGCGCATGCCCGCCAAGCCAGCCAGGCCCGAGCCGCGCAGCAGCCGGAACAGGACGGTCTCGGCCTGGTCGCTCCGCGTATGCCCCAGCGCAATTCGCCCGAGACCGTGTTCGGCCCGGCAGCGTTGAAAGAACTCCCGCCGAATCTGCCTCGCCTCCTGTTCCAGATTTCCGTCGCCCTTCACTGCGCCCGGCGTGACCAGCACCGCGAGCCCGAGCGCCGCGCCGAGCCTCCGCACAAACTCCTCATCGGCATCCGATTCCGCGCCGCGCAATTGATGGTTGACGTGAAGCAGCGCCAAAGTGGTCTCGAGCCTGGGCGCAAGCCGATGCAGCAGGTGCAGCAGCACCACCGAATCCGCGCCTCCCGAGACCGCCACGCCGACCCGGTCGCCCGGCTCCAGCATGCTATAACGAGGGATGATTCCCGCCACCCGGTCGAGCAGTGTTTCGGCCAACACCGTCATTTTAAGCGACTAACTCCCCTTCATGTCTCCATGCAACTGAACCCGCCGCTCACCGAAGATGAGTTGTTTCGAAAAGCGTCTGCCATAAAGGTCCTGCTCATGGACGTGGACGGCGTGATGACCGACGGCCGCCTCTATCTGCTGCCCGACGCGAAAGGCGCCATGATCGAAACCAAGGGCTTCGATTCGCAGGATGGCATTGCCTTGCGCTGGCTCCGCTGGTACGACATCCAAACCGGCGTCATCAGCGGCCGGGAATCTCCGGCCACCGCCGAGCGGGCGCGCCAGGTCGGCATGAGCTGGGTCTTCCAGGGCCACATCGAAAAAATTCCGCTCTTCGAGCAGGTCATGGCGGAAGCCAAGGTGACCCGCGACGAAGTCGCCTACATCGGCGACGATCTCACAGACGTCGTCATCATGCGGCGCGTCGCTCTTTCCTTCGCCACTGCCAACGCCCGCGCGGAGGTGAAGCGGTCGGCGCAGGCCGTTACCAGCGCCTGTGGCGGATCCGGTGCGGTTCGCGAAGTGATCGAGCTCCTGCTGCAGGCGCGCGGCGTTTGGAACGACTTGCTAAAGAAATACGAGGTGACGCCCTGACCGCTGCCTCGCCGGGACAGGTCGGGCTCGTCATGGGCACCGTGAACGGCCCGGGCGTGCTACATCGATTGACCGGCGTCATCGCCCGCCATGACGGCGATATTCGTTCGATTTCGATCAGCGAAGATCAACCCGATGAGACGCGTGTCTATTTCGAACTCGATCTGCCCGGCCCACCCCAGGCTCTGTTGGCCGATCTGCGGGAACTCGACGTGGTCCGTTCGGCTCGCCAGGTGGAATCGCTGCAGCAGGTGTATGGCAAGCGCGTCATCATTATGGGCGGCGGAGCACAAGTAGGGCAGGTGGCGTTAGGCGCCATCTCGGAAGCCGATCGTCATAACATCCGCGGCGAGCACATCTCGGTGGACACCATTCCGCTCGTGGGCGAGTCGGCCCTCGCGGCCGCGGTTCGCGCAGTGCGCCGCTTACCGCGCGCTTGCGCGCTCGTCTTGGCAGGCTCTTTGATGGGCGGTGACATCGAAACTGCGGTGCGCGAAGTGCGCAGCGAAGGCTTGCTGGTAATCAGCCTGAACATGGCCGGTAGCGTGCCCGACGCCTCCGATCTGGTGGTAACAGATCCGGTGCAAGCCGGAGTTATGGCCGTGATGGCGGTTGCCAACACGGCCAAATTCACCATTGAACGCTTGCACCGGCGAATTTTTTGATGTGGAAAAGCTGTGTAAGATTTTCCGTGTCAAAATTGCACTACTTGACTTGAAACGAAAACTCACGGAGCAGTTCGCCCTGTTCGCTCCCCGCCGCATACAGCCGGAAGAGGTATGCGCCTTCGTGGGTGATCTTCGGCGCGCTGGCCTCTACTTTGTCGTTTCGAATGACGCCCTTGCCGGTCCACAACGGAGCGCCCACCTCATCCACCAATTGGATGGTGACGGGCACTTGCGGCAGACCCGTCGCGTTGAAGTGAACGTGCAACGGCCGGCCTTCCGGCGCGACATTCGTTTCGATACCGCGATACGTGGACAGGCTGACCTCGGCAGGAGCCGTGCGATGGACCAACTGTGGGGTCACAAGCAGACCGGCAGCTACTACAGCCGCAGCTGCGCCGGCCCACGATAGTGTGGGAACCGTAAACCAGGTTTTCCACGGGCGGTGCTGCCTGGCGGCCACCGCGACGGTGCGTTCGCCTTCTAGTTCCTTCAACGCGATCTTGGTTGCTGCAATCTGCGTCTCTAGAGCTTCGAGCCGCGAAACGCAACCATCACACGCAAGAATATGAGTCTCGACAGTCTCGAGCTCCTCGTCTGGGCATTGGTGCAGTAGGAAGCGCTCCAGCGCTTCCTCTGCCGGATGAGTCGTATATGAGTTCTGCATAAAGGCTGGAGAACCGGAGTTCTCCATCTCCATAACAGATGTGTGTATTAACCTGCTTGTGCTCTCACGAAAACTGAGAAAAGTCCGTTGTTAGCCAGTTTTTTCCGACCAATCTCGCCAAATTTCGCCTTCGCTCGCGATTTCAGCAGCCGGAACTGCGTCTCTGTGAGATCCATCTCACGGCAGATCTGCTCCTGCGGCTGCTCCTTCAAGTAGAAGCGTACCAGAATATCCCGATCGCGTTGCGAGAGCGCCGCCAAAGCACTCTTCATCAGGTCCGCTTTCTGCCGTAGCATGGCTTCCTGCTCCGGGTTCTGTTTGCGGTCGGCGACCGTAATGCCGGTTTCGATGTCGGCCTGCTCGCGCCGGGTATGCACGGCCTGCTCGATGTAAGCGGCCACCTGGCGCCGCACCACCGTGCGAACAAATCCCATCAACCGCTCGGGTTCCCGCAGATCGCCGCGCTTAATGGCGTTCACCACAATCAAAAACGTGTCGTGTACTTTGTCCTCCAGCTCCTGCGGCCCCAACTGCCGGCACAGATAATAGCGAATACCGCGGCTGAACAGCTTGTAGAGTTGCTCCATGCCGGCATCCTGGCCGGCTTTGACTTGTGCGACCAAAACGCCCCACTCGACTGGCGTGAAACTCTTGGACTTCTCGCGCGCCTCCTGGCTCGGCGAGTTTCCATCCCCGGTCGGCGCCGGGCTGAGTTTCGGTTGCGTAGCGACCATAGGATGAGCGTTCACTCCTTTGAAATGATCGAATAGGCGGCCCAAAGCGAAGGCGAACTCCGATACCCCCCGCCTCGCTGCATATCTAATTGTGCCTCTTGCAGCGCGAGGGAAGCCCGCTTGGCAAGAGTTCCGGAGTCTTTTTGGAAATGGGCATAGAAAGACGAGAAAAATTCTCCCGAGTCGTCCGGGGTGGGCCACGCGCTGACAATCACAGCGGCGGCGCCGGCCAGCAGCCACGCCCGGCTCAGGCCGATCAGCCCGGCGCTCGGGAAGGTTTTGCCTTGCTCGGAATCGCAGCCGCTCATCACCACCAGGCTTCCCGGCACGCGATACGAAGCGACGGCTTCGGGCGTCAGCAGCTCGGGAATGCCGTCGCTCGTGAGGCTCAGCGCCAGCGCCGCTTCCTGCGGGCGGCCTTCCGGGCTCACGACATGAACGGCGAAATGGACCACCGTGGGCCGCTTGGCGGCCGCGTGGCGCAGGACGTCTCCCGTGGCTTTCGCACCGCTGAGCAACTCCGTGCCGGCGAGACCGCTCGCTGCGGCCGCCGCTCTCACTTCGCGATCACTGCCCGCCAAGCGCGCGAGAACGGTCGTTTTGCCGGTACGTCTAGCTTGCACCAGCGGCGCACCGGCCCGGCGCGAGTCGGCCAAATTGTAGATTGGGTCCGCGATGCCCACGAAAACGGGGCTGGGCGCGGCAGCCGTGGGCTGTAACAGCAGCAGTTCGCTGGGAAGCAGGCGCAGACTGTGTGCGGCCGAGAGCGGCGTGCCGTCCCCGGCCCGCGGTAGGGCGGAGAACGGCACACCGTCGAGCAAAGCGCCGTCGGCCACAATCAGCCACTCCCGTTTGCGCCACGCGTCTTGGTTCAGTCGTCCAAACAAGCTCTGGCTGAGCGCCCGGCCAGGGCCGAGAGTGTCCTGGCCAGTACGCGCAGCCGCACTGAACGCCTTGGCCTGCTGGCCAATGGTGCTCTCGTCCGGCAACTCGTACAGATGCACGTCGTCCCCCGTTACCGCCCACATAAACGACTGGCGCTTGCCCAAGCAAAAGCTGAGCAGCACTTCGGTTCCACTTAACCTGGTCTGAATACTTCTAAGTGAATTCTTATGTGGATTTTTCTCTTGCTGAGGCGAGTTGTCGAGCGCTTCTAGGCCGATTTTATTTTCCAGATCGCTGAGTTGAAGCCGCATTTCGCGCAGTTTCGCCTCATGTTCCTGAGGTTTTTCCTCAAGCGTGACGTGCGCCTGTTCCCTTTGCAGCGAGGAAACCAGTGCGAAATACTCCGGCGGAAGACGCAAATTCCGGTCGAGCGAGAACGTTAATTGTTCCCGAAGGCTGGCGGCCCGGTTCTCAGTCAATGCCTCTAAACCGGCGCGCGCAAGTGCCAAATCATGGCTTTTCAGGGACAGCGTAGCGGCTAATTCCGCATAATCTTCATACACCTGATAGAGTTGCGCCACCGTTAAAGTGCTGGTCACATCGCCCGGTAATGCGTCGGAACGCCACTCATTTGCCGCATCCACTGCGCGGCGAAATTCGAGCAAAGCGTCGCGCGTACGCCCAAGTCCGAGCAGGATTTGACCTCGCACGTGAATCGGATAATATTGCGGATTTATCTTGAACGATGGGCTGGGCGCGGCGAATGCCTGATCGACATATTTCAGAGCCGTTGCGTAGTTGCCCTTCTTTAATTCCAGCTCGGCGAGATGCTCATGCGTGACGGCAAGATTGTCGATGTCCTTAATCTGCAACTGAATGCTGGCCGCTTTATTGAGCGCTTGTTCGGCTTCGGGCAGCGTATTCTCCAGGACAAGGAGTATCCCGGAAAAATCCAGTGCCCACGCCTCAAGTCCAGCCAAACCGGCCTTTCGCGCGACCGCAACCGCCCGATTGGCCGATGTCAGTGCCTCTTCATTTCTTCCATCTAGCGCGTTCAAGCCCGCAAAACCGAGCAGGGCCTTAGTCAAAAAGTCCCTCCGGGGAGACTCGGCGAGTTCCCGAATGGCGTATTCCGATTCTTTTTCGGCGAGCGCATGATCGCCCAGAAGCCTATATATTGAGGACAACACAGAAGCCGCCGCGCCGCTGGCAGTTTGGTCGTTAGCCCGAACTGCCAGATCTCGAGACCGCTGCGCGAGTTCGAGCGCTTCCCGATACTGGTAAAGGGATGCGTGGCAGATGCTGCTCTCGCGTAAGGCGACAGACTCCCGATCAAGGTCGCTGAGGTCATGCGCGGAGTGCGCGGCGTCTGTGAACTTCTCGATCGCTTGCGCGAAGTGCCCGGCGCTACGCAGTTTCTTGCCTTCTGCAATCAGCGCGTCAATTTGTTTGACGCCCGACGTATTCTGCTGAGATTGGCCTGCGACCAGCAGACCAGAGTGCGTCAACGAGAGCACACTCAGCATGCAAACGGCCTGAGGCAGCCACATAAGCAGTGCTTGCCTACGCCGCGTGGGGGGTGGCAGAAGCGTCCTAGCTAGGAAAAATCTTATTTCCCACACTGTACCACCCCGGCGCGAGTAAGACCAGGGCTATTGCGGACCGCTGGTCAGTGGCCGCCGAAAGCCCGATAAGCGCTAACATCAAATCCGGTAGGATGGGAGGGGTCATTTTTCTCAATACCGCTCCTTTCTGTGGACTATTAGCCAGGGGGGTGCAGTCCGTGTTTGAACAGGAGCCAAGACTTTTCTGACGACGCAGAAGAGCACGGCCTACTTGGAGAAAAGTCCGAGAATCGCGATCAAAACATCCGGATAGCCAGGGGGTACCATGCGAATTCCTTTCGCACCGAGGCTACCTTCGGCCGACCCCATTTCTACCGGTAAATTTTGCTGTAAGTCGTTGAATTTACAGGGATAAGATTTCTCCTAGATTTTTGTGACCGACTTTTCGGCGCCCCGTTTCGGGTCCCTCGTTTTACTCTGGAACCCGATTCGGGCGCGTGCTCCGCTATACTCGAAAGGGAGCGGGTTTCCATCCGGGCTGAAGCGCATTTCCGCGCCTTAAGCTCCCTCTCAAATCGCGAAATTCATGTTTGATAATCTGTCCGACAAGCTGCAGCGGGTCTTCAAGAACCTGCGCGGCGAAGGGAAACTGAGCGCCGCCAATATGGAGGAAGCGCTGCGCGAAATTCGCGTGGCATTGCTCGAAGCCGACGTCCATTTCAAGGTCGTCAAGCAGTTCATCGAGGAGATCAAGCAGAAGGCGATGGGCGAAGAGGTGCTCACCGCGCTCTCGCCTGGCCAACAGGTCGTCAAGATTGTCCGGGACGAGCTAGTGAAAATGCTCGGGACGCATGCCTCCCGGCTGCGCTTTGCGAATGAACCTCCGACGGTCCTATTAATTGTCGGTTTGCAGGGATCGGGCAAGACGACCAGCGCGGCAAAATTGGCGCGGTTCCTGGCGAAAGAAGGAAGCAAGCCGGAGCTGGTTTCGGTGGACGTGTACCGCCCCGCCGCGCGGCATCAGCTCAGCATCCTCGCCAAGAACGTCGGCGCTCCCATATACGAGGGCGCGCCGGAAGAGACCAAGCCGCTCGAATTAGCGCGCTCGGCCCGCCGCGAGGCGATTCAGGCCGGCCGCGATGTGCTGCTGGTGGATACCGCCGGCCGGCAACATATAGATGACCAGTTGATGCAGGAACTGCATGAGCTGAAAGAAGCGCTGGCGCCGACCGAAATTCTGTTCGTCGCCGATGCCATGACCGGGCAGGATGCGGTGCGCTCGGCAGACGAGTTCCACAAGCGCCTCGGCATCACAGGCGTGATCCTGACCAAGATGGATGGCGATGCCCGCGGCGGCGCAGCCCTTTCGATACGGTCCATTACCGGCCAGCCGCTCAAGTTCGTCGGCGTCGGCGAGAAAACCGATGCGCTTGAGGCGTTTCATCCGGATCGCGTCGCCTCGCGCATTCTCGGGATGGGCGATGTGCTGTCGCTGATCGACAAAGTTCAGGGAACAATCGACCAGCAGACCGCCGAGAAGATGCAGGAGAAGCTGCTCGGCGACGATTTTACGCTCGAAGACTTTCGCGATCAGATCAAACAGGTGCGGAAGCTCGGATCCCTCGGCGGCCTGATCGACATGATTCCCAAAATCGGCCCGCTCAAGGAGTTCAAAGACGCCAAACTGAACGACCAGGACACCGAGAAAGAGATGGACCGCGTGGTCGCGATCATCGACTCCATGACGCCCAAAGAGCGGCGCAATCATATGCTGATCAACGGCTCCAGGCGCCGGCGCATTGCCAAAGGCAGCGGCACCACCGTCCAGGATGTGAACAATCTCCTGAAACAATACGCACAAGCGCGTAAAATGATGAAGAGCTTCACCGGACAGGCGGGCTTCTTGGGAAAGAAGCTGGCGAAGATGAAGTTGCCTGGCCTACCGGGCTTTTAATACCGGTAGCACCCGGGTCCACCGGCTCGTGGTGCGTGTCCTCCGGAAGTTTGCAACAATATAGAAAAAGAAAAGGTTACGATGTTAGCAATTCGCCTGGCGCGCTTTGGCGCGAAGAAGAAACCCACGTATCGCGTGGTGGTTATTGACAAAGAACGCGCTCGCAACAGCCGCTCGGTGGAGGTGGTGGGGCATTACAACCCGATCGCGAAGCCGGCGCAGATCGAGTTGAACCACGAACGGATCGAATATTGGATGAAGAACGGGGCGCAGCTCTCGGACACGGTGAGCCGGCTGCTAAAATCGAACCCGGCGCAGGCCCCCGCCGTCGCCTAAACGCGTCGGGCGGCGGACGGATTCAGGCATTGGACCCGGCCCGCTCTGTAGGCGCACCAGGTATTTGAGATGAATGACAGCAACGGCGTCAAGACGCTAGTAGAAGAGATCGCCAAGGCCCTCGTGGATGCGCCTGGCGGGGTGGTGGTGAACGAGATCGCGGGCGAGTACGCGACGGTTTTCGAGTTGCGCGTGGCGGAAGGCGATCTGGGCAAGATCATCGGCAAGCAGGGCCGCACGGCGCGTTCCATCCGCACGCTGCTCGGAGCCGTCGGCAGCAAGCTGAACCGGCGCTTTTCCCTCGAAATCCTTGAATAGGGTGGTAGTTGCCGAGATCCTGCGGCCCCGCGGAAATCGCGGCGAGGTGCTGGCGAAATCGCAGACCGATGTCCCCGGCCGCCTCCCCGGATTGAAGCGCGCCCAGGCGAGGCTGGCAGACGGCGTCGACGTTCCGGTCGAAATTACGGACGCTTGGCTTCACGCGGGCGTTTGGGTGTTGAAGTTTGCCGGTGTGGATTCGATTGCTCGGGCGGAGCGGTTTCGGGGAGCCGATCTTTGGATACCGGCCGAAGAGCGCGGAACATTGCCGGACGGCGAGTTCTTTGAATCGGACCTGCTCGGCTGTGTGCTGGTGGATGCGGCAACCGGCGCGGAGTTAGGCAAGCTGGAAGGGTGGCACGCGAGCGCCGACCGGATGCAAGTAGGTCCGCCGCTGATGCAAGCGACGATAGACGGTCGGGAGGTCCTGATTCCTTTTGTTCCGGCCATCTGCCGGGAAATCGATTTGGCGGCCCGAAGCATTCGAGTGGAGCTGCCCGAAGGGTTATCGGATCTGTAGGACCGGGCGTGGGCGATGAGATTTCACATTGTCACGATTTTCCCGGAATTCTTCGCAGGACCGTTTGCGCATGGCGTGGTGGCGCGCGGCCACGCGGAGGGGCGATTTGAGATTTGTATTCACGATTTGCGACACTGGACATACGATCGTCATCGAACCGTGGATGACCGGCCGTTTGGGGGCGGGGAAGGCATGCTGCTGAAACCGCAACCGCTGTTCGAAGCGGCGGAGGCGATCTTCCCGGCCCGGTCGGCTCGGCAAAAGGTGGTTCTGTTATCGGCGCAGGGACGGCGCTTCACGCAGCCGTTGGCAAGTGAGTATGCGGCGCTCGACGAGTTGCTGCTGATTTGCGGCCGCTATGAGGGAGTGGACGAGCGCGTGGCCGAGTATCTGGCCGATGACGAGGTGTCGATCGGCGATTTTGTGCTGAGCGGCGGCGAATTGGCCGCCTGTGCCGTGGTGGATGCCGTTGCGCGGCTGCTGCCGGGCGTGCTTGGCAACGCAGACTCTTCGCGGAACGAAAGCTTCAGCGAGGAGAACGACGGGTTTTTGGATTGTCCGCAGTACACCAGGCCGGCGGAATTCCGCGGCTGGAAGGTGCCCGAGGTGTTGCTCGGCGGCAACCACGAGGAGATCAAGCGCTGGCGCCGGATTGCGTCGCGCGAGAAAACGCAGCGCCGCCGGCCCGATTTGGCCAGCGCGCGGGAAAAGGCAGAATAGGACCATGCAGACCGCACTTGTAAGCAAGTTCATCAGCAAGCACGCGCGCCAGACCGCGCACCCGGAGTTTCGCCCCGGCGACACGATTCGTGTCCACGTCCGGATCAAGGAGGGCGACAAGGAGCGTCTGCAGGCCTTCGAAGGCACCGTCATCGCCCGCAAGAACACCGGGCTGGGCGAGACCATCACGGTTCGCAAGGTGAGCTTCGGGCAGGGCGTCGAGCGCATCTTCCCGGTACACGCGCCGGTCATCGATCACATCGATCTGGTGCGCACGGGCCGCGTGCGGCGCGCAAAGCTCTACTACTTGCGCGCTCTCAAAGGCAAAGCAGCGCGCTTGCGCGAACGCACCTAGCACTGCGGCGGCGCCAGGAGAAGAGCGGCTTCCGATTGTGGTCCGTTGCGTAAGCACCTACGAACGCGAGGCGCGCGAACGCGGCTTCACGCGCATAGCCGGGGTCGATGAAGTCGGGCGTGGCTGCCTGTTCGGGCCGGTCTTTGCTGCCGCGGTGATTCTCGATCCGCTGCGCCCCATTCGCGGCCTGTGCGATAGCAAGATCATCGAAGCCGGGGAACGCGACCAGCTCGCCCGCCACATCAAGGCGCGCTCGGTTTGCTGGGCGATCGGGGGCGCCGATGTGTTCGAGATCGATCAAGTCAATATTCTTCAGGCATCGCGGCTGGCCATGCGCCGCGCCGTCGAAGCTTTGCCGATGCAGCCCGATTATCTGCTCATCGATGCCGTCAAGATAGATCTGCCCATCGAACAACTCGCGTTGATCGATGGCGACGCGCGCTGCCGCGCCATTGCCGCGGCTTCCATCCTTGCGAAAGTGCATCGCGACGTGTGTCTGATCGAATGGGACCGCGTTTTCCCGCAATACAATCTGGCTTCGAATAAAGGCTACTCGACGCCCGACCATAAGCGCGCGCTGCGCGAGCATGGGCCGACCTTGCTGCACCGTTTCAGCTTCGAACCGGTGCGGATGAATAGCGCGCGAGTGCATTGGACCGGCTACCTCACGGATGCGCCTGTGCAAGGCGAATTGTTTTCGGAAGAAGCAACCGAAGGGGCCGCGCCGGAATTGATGCCGGTTGAGGCATCGGCATGAGCACCCGCACGCCCGCCCCGCCGGTTCCTCCCGCCCCCGCCAGGCCGCACGGCCTGATGCGCTGGCAGCGCCGCGTGCTCGGCTTCTGCCTGGTGATCTTCGCCTTTGAGTTAGGGCTTTTTTTGTTGGTCTTCCCCTGGCTGGGCAATTGGGATCTGAGCTGGATCCCGGTGCACTCGCCGCGTTTTTCGGATATCTGGATGAGCCGCTATTTCCGCGGCGCACTTAGTGGCTTAGGTTTGTTGAATCTCTATGTCGCGCTCGCCGAGTTAGTCAGGCAGTTAAGAGCGATGTTCGGGGAAGCAGCGAAGTAGTAAGTAGCAGATTAATTCTTCACGCTTACCTTGACCTAAGAGGCTAAGCGCGATCGCTTGGTGGCTTTTATCTGCGCCCATTCTCCGCGGGGCAAGAAATACCGCTTTCCAGCCCCGAAGTGATTACACGAGGAGAACGAAAATGAAAACCACTCTAACAATGCGCTCCTTCACGATCACTGCATCCGTCATCGTCGTAGGGGCTATCTGCTGCCCGCCGGTTCACGCCCAGGAAGAAGGCGTGGGCGGCACTTACATTTATTCCTCATCGACTACGTTAATTACGAATACATTGCTGGACTGGACCTACGTGATCCCTTTCAAGGCGGCTTCTTCGGACCCGGCCCCGCCGAGGAGAACCCGGAGCGCGATATGATTCTAGGCGAGAGCTGGGACAAGGCATCGTTTGCGATACCGGGAGTGTGCAACGACGTTAGAGATACCATTATCGCCGCATACAGGCATATATATACGGTGAGCGGAAGGACATGGATGACGGGCTTCCATTCCGGTTGCGGCGACTTCATCACTTCTTCCACGTGGATCGTCGAAGAGGTGGTAATAGGCAGCCGCTACAGCTACGCCACGCTCAAGCCAGACCAGTCAACCGGACATGGGCTCTTAATAACATCTCGCGAGAGATGGGTCAAACCTTTTCGATATCCAGTGGTTATCGCAACCCCGACGGCGGAGATATCGGCTGCCGCCGCGAATGGCGTGAGGCCGGCGACTAATAGCCGCCACATGGTGGGTGATGCGGTGGATATCAGGACGTACGGAAACGTGCGACCTTTAACGACATCGACACGACGGCTAAGGAACAGAATCCTACTCCGCGCGTTGAGCCTCCAGACCCTTCTTATCGCCACATACATATTAATCGGCGACCATCAGCTCCGGCGCAGTTTCAATGGCGCGAGCGGGCGCCCGCATCCCACGCTCGAACAACAGCTTCACCCCTACGGCATTCGGATTCAGAGCTTATTGCCGCAGGTGCGCATGAAGGATAAGCAGCTCAGTCAACTGGCGAGCCTGACGCAAACGCGCGACACGCTGGTGAAGCAAGGTAGTGCACTCAAGAACAAGATCAATAACATTCGTTCGGCGCACGGCCGAGATCTGCCGAAGGAAGCGCTATCGAGCGAGAAGCGATTGGCAGAGATAGTGTCGTCGCCCTCGGACGCCATGGTGGTGCTCGAACTACCCGTGATCGCCGATCAGATTCGCGGCTCGAACACGAGCATCGCGCAACTGGAACTCGCGGTCGCCGCGGCCAGCTCGGAACTGGAGGGCCACGCCAACCTAATCAGTATCAAAGGGATTGGCGCGAGCACCAGTGCCATTTTGCTGAGCGTGATTGGCGAAGTAAGAGACTTTCCCGACGCAAAGCGCTTGGCGAGTTATTTCGGCATTGTGCCGCGCGTGGCCAACTCCAGCCGGACTGAGTCTGGACGTATCCATAAGCGCGGGACCAAACTGGGCCGCACGGCCCTGGTGCAATCCGCATCGATCGCAGCCAGATACAGTCCCTATCTCCGGAACTCTTATGAGCGTGTGAAAGCCGGGCGCGGCGCCGGCAAGGCCATCATCGCCTTGGCTCGTAAGTTTCTCGGCATCATTTATCGAACCCTGAAAAATAAGTGGGTGTTCGAGGATTTTCCGAACTTCGTACTGGCGGAGGTGGCGCAGGCATGAGCACCGCCGTCTGCACTCTGTTCCGCTCAGCCAGGCTTCGCTCCGGCTCCGGCGGCCCATCGACCGCCTGGAACTGTGGCAAGCCCAACCCGAGGCTCAGAACCTCGGAGTAGACAAAACATTATAGGAGATCATATGAACAAGGAGTCTCGTTTTACCGTCCGGGAAGCTACATACGAAATTCTGCGACGACTCGGCTTGACGACGATATTCGGGAACCCTGGCTCGACCGAGTTGCCTTTCCTCAAGAATTTTCCTTCAGATTTTCAATATATATTGGCCTTGCAAGAAGCTTCGGCTGTTGCGATAGCTGATGGGTATGCCCAAGCAACGGGAAAGCCGGCCTTGGTGAATCTGCATACCTCGTGCGGTACTGGCAATGGTATGGGCAACATAAATGGGGCTTACATGAACAAGACCCCGCTCATCATCCTGTCTGGTCAACAGACGCGGGAAATGTTGGTGGGCGAGACATACCTGACCAACGTAGACGAAACAACGCTTCCGAAACCCTGGGTAAAGTGGTCGTATCAACCCGTGCGAGCGGAGGACGTTCCGGCCGCCATCATGAGAGCCTACGCAATAGCGCTTCAGCCTCCTGCCGGCCCCGTATTCCTTTCAGTTCCGTTGGACGATTGGGAGAAGCCTGCCTTGGGCAGCGCCGTTGTGAGGACCGTCAGCACTCGAGTCGCTCCAGATCCCGAGCGTCTAAAGAGATTGGCCGACAAAATCCGCAGTGCGCGCAATCCAGTACTGATCTATGGACCAGCCCTCGAAAAGGCGGGTGGGTGGGACGTCGGCGTAAGATTCGCTGAGAAACTTCAAGCCCCCGTACTGCTCTCACCATATAGTGAAAGAGCAGGGTTCCCGGTTACCCACCCGCAGTTTCAAGGAAGTCTTCCGCCAGCGATCGGCCCGCTGTGCGAGCGCCTGCGCGGATTCGATTTGGCGGTAGTGATTGGCGCGCAGGTCTTTCGTTATTACCCCTACGTTGCCGGATCGTATCTTCCCGATGGAACTGAGCTGCTTCAAATCACCCCGGATCCGAACGAAGCAGCAACAGCGTTTGTCGGCGACAGCATGCTTAGCGATCCGCGGCTGGCCCTGGAAGCGTTGATCGATTTGGTTCCGTCGAACTCCAAGCGTGAATGGCCCCGTTTGCGCCTTCCCCCCTTTAAGGTTTCCAGCGGTGAAGACCTTTTGTATGCAAATGAAGTCTTCTCCACCCTTGCTGAAGCTCGGCCGGCGGATGCGATTCTTTTGGCCGAGTCAACGTCTAACATGGGCGAGTTGCTCATGGTCTGGCCGATCACTACGCCGGGGTCATATTATGGGTTCGCCAGCGGGGGCCTGGGTCAGGGAGCTCCCAATGCGGTGGGTGTCGCCTTGGCTCTCAAAACTCAAGGAGTCAAGCGGCCGGTGGTCGCTGTAATTGGCGACGGTGCGTTTCAATATTCAATCCAGTGCCTCTATACCGCCGCACAGCACAAGCTGCCGATGGTATTCGTTGTTGTTCGCAACGGCGAGTACGGAGTCTTGAAGGACTTCGCTGTCCTTGAAAAGACGCCGAACCTACCTGGTCTCGACCTCCCCGGTCTTGATATTCCATCTATCGCTAAGGGTTTCGGTTGTCAGGCAGTCATGGCGAAATCAAAGACAGAACTGAAGGAGGCTTTTGTGGCAGCGTTGGAAGCCGAGTCGCCGACGGTGATTACAGTTCCGGTTAAACCCGAGATCCGTGCCTTGGCCTAGCAAGCTGCTGACAAAAGGATTACTGCTGAAAGGAGTCCTCCATGAAATCCACGCCCGGAACATTCATCAACGCGCACAAGATTCTTGTGATTCCCGTAGTGCTCGGGCTCATGCTGATCTTCAACAACTGGAGCACCGAAGCTTTTGTGTACCTGGCATTGCATGGCACGTATTCGCTTTTGTGGTTGATGAAGCAGACGTACTATCCGGATCGCCGATTCGCCGAGAAGGTGCCGGTCTGGATAGGCATCCTCTTTATCTTCGTCCCGCTAGCTGGCTACTACATTGCCCCCTACCTGCTCATTAGCCGCCACGTGACTCTTCCACCATATGTATTCGCGATCGTCATTTTCCTGTACGTCATGGGAATCTTCTTCCATTATGTGAGCGACGCACAGAAATTCTACACGTTGCGAGAGAGGAAAGGCCTCATCGAGGATGGACTGTTCAGCCGAACCAGGAATCCGAATTACCTCGGCGAGATCTCGATCTATCTGTCATATGCGATCATGTCGATGCACTGGATTCCATTCCTCGTGCTCGCCGCATGGGTGTTCGGTTTCTTCGTCCGCAACATGTTGGCCAAGGATAAGAGTCTTTCGCGCCGTCCCGGTTTTCTCGACTACAAGAATCGAACCGGGCTGCTCTTTCCAAAGCTCTTTCGGCCGCGCACTCCGATAAGCACGCAGGGCAAACATCCGGCCGTCAGCTGACATGGAAGCCATACTGGGAGAAACCCTGCATTTCGACGAGATGACCGCGCACCCTTCGATGGTTCACCATTAAGTGCGAAACTCTGTTCAAATACTTCGTATAACAAATGTCGACTCAGGAATACTAAAATGCGGCGAATAGTTCGTTTTTACGAGACGGGAGGCCCGGAAGTACTAAGAGTCGAAGATGCCGTCCAGCATCCGCGCAAGGGTGAGGTTTTGCTATCTGTAGAAGCAATCGGTCTGAATCGCGCCGACAGTATGTTCATGCACGGGCGCTTTTATGAGAAAACAAGATTGCCCGCATATGTGGGATATGAAGCTGCAGGTGTCGTGAAGGAAGTTGGGCCTGAGGTCGATCCCAGTTGGAAGGGAAAGAGTGTATCGGTGATCCCTTCATTCTCTACGAACGAATACGGTACGGCGGGTGAAGAGATAGTGGTTCCTGTGCACGCCCTGGCAGAGTATCCGGCCAGGTTGTCGGCAGTAGAAGCGGCGGCTATTTGGATGCAATATCTGACAGCGTACGGCACTGTTGTGGAACTGGGGCATATCGAAAGGGGAGATTTCGTTTTCATTACTGCAGCATCCAGTAGCGCGGGCCTGGCCGCAATCGAGACGATAAGAGCCGAGGGAGGACAGTCCATCGCTATCACCCGAAAGAGGGACAAGCGGGAAGAGTTAATTGCATTGGGAGCCAACCACGTAATCGTTTCGGAAGAAGAGGATATAGAGTCACGCGTGGAGCAGATCACTGGCGTAAAGGGAGTACGAATCATACTCGATCCCGTGGCTGGGCCACTGCTCCAGACGCTGGCCAATGTCGCGGCTCCCGGAGGCATCATCATCGAGTATGGAGCCCTCTCTGAACATCCGACGCCCTTTCCCCTAATGCCCGTGCTTTCGAAATGCCTGACGGTACGGGGGTACTGGATGGCAGAGACGATGGCTGACCCTGCTCGGCGAAAGAAGGCCCAGAACTACGTGTTTGATCGTGTCAGTGACGGAACTTTTCACCCCCGAATCGCTAAGATCTTTCCATTTGCCCAAATAGTTGAAGCCTACAAGTATCTTGAGTCGAGCTCCCAGATCGGGAAAATCATTGTTAGTGTGACTTAGACCTGAGGTAGCTCTCAAAAACCGGAGCAGCCGGGTTCAACTGAAACCGTGGTCAAAGAATCGTAGTCGGAGATTGTTACATGCGGCAGAAGGTATGGTTCATCACAGGCATTTCCCGTGGACTTGGCCGTTCAATCGCGCAAGCTGTGCTCGATCACGGGGATATTGTGATCGGCACCTCTCGGGATGGCGCCAGTATCCTAAAGGGAGAATCGAACAAGTTTCACGTCCTGCCGCTCGAAGTAACCAATCGCGATCAGGTTTTCTCCACCATCGCAGAAGCACAAAGATTGCAAGGACAGATCGACGTCGTAGTGAATAATGCTGGCTACGGTTTAATCGGCGCGATCGAGGAGACCTCAGTCCAGGAACTTCGACATGTCCTCGATGTCAATTTCTTGGGTGCGGTGCACGTCACGCAAGCGGTGCTGCCTTACCTGCGCCAACAGCGGAGCGGTCACATCGTCAACATCACTTCCCTTGCTGGATTCTCCGCTCCGCCCAGCTCCGGATTCTACGCCGCGGCGAAATTTGCGTTAGAAGGAATGTCATTGAGTCTACGCCTGGAGCTAGCTCCGCTCGGTATCCATGTCACGCTGGTCGAACCGGGCGGTTTGCGCACCGACTTTTTTGACAAAAGCTCCCTCCGGTACGCATCGCGGGAGATCGCTGACTACGACAGCAGCGCCGGAGAGGCGCGCCGAAGAGTGCCACAATTGAACGGCAAACAGAGAGGTGATCCTGATCGCTGCGCAGCAGCCATATTGCAGGCAATCGACGCTCCCGAGCCGCCTATACACCTTTTTCTCGGCTCCGATGCCCTCAAGCGGGCGCGGTCGCGCGTCGAACAGATCACGCAACAGCTTAATCAGTGGGAAGATCTGTCGAACGGCATCAGCTTCCCGGACTCGCGATAGGATCTCGAAGCCCGGAAGTCCACACGCGTAAGCACGACTTACGCCGGGCTCGAGACGCCGTCTCGCTCGAATCGGCGGCGACCCTGACCTCTTTGCCTCCTGGATGACCTGTGATTCGGACAAGACTCTTGTAGCCGAGGACCAGCTCGAAAATCGGCGTGTCTCCCTTGAGAGGCCGGCTCGTCACAGACCAAGTGAGAAAGTTCGGGGCGTACGCAGGTAACAGCCCTACGCCGCCCGTCGATGCAATTAAGGACATTCCCATGGCGAGATGGCCAACTCTGGCACTCCTCCTTCCCGGCGAAGAAAGGCTGCATCGATTCTTCCTTCGATGGGCCATCCGCAAGCAGAGGCGAGTATTGACTCGATTATCATCACATCGATGTTAGGGAGTTCGTCGCGCAAGATCTTCAACGCTTCGGGCATCCACGTCAATTCGTGTCCGTCAGAAAGCCCATCGAGAAGCATGGCTTGGCGGGATGAGCGACCCGGCGAGCAGCTTCGGCTGCCATCGCAACCTGCGCTAGCGCCACGCGGGCGTGGTCGAGAAAGCCTCGACCTGCAGATGTCAGTCGATGCCGCGAGCTCTATCCCGGAAGAGCTTAGGCTGGCTGTTGCATGGCTTTTGCTGGAACGCTCGCCAGCAAAAAGACTAGGCCTTCCGCAACGGTCGGATGCGTGAAAATCGCGTCGCGAAGCACGGTGTAATGCAGGCCGCCTAGCATGGCCGTCTGAACGGCCGCCATCATCTCGCTTGCTTCAGCACCAAGCGCCGTGAATCCCAGGATGCGGTCGGTTTCGGCCTCGATCAGCATCTTGACGAAGCCACGAGTTTCGCCGAGAGTTACGGCTCGCAGTACCGCCGCCATGGGCAGTGTCGCCAAGCGATAGCCGATTCCGCGTCTCTTCGCTTCGGATTCGTTCAATCCAACCCGTGCAAGTTCGGGGTCCGTGAACATGCAGAACGGTATGAGACGGTCTCGCGTGCTGCGGCTCCCTCCGTTCAGGTTGTCACGAACCACTCGGAAATCGTCGAAGGCGACGTGCGTGAACTGCGGACTGCCTGCGCAATCGCCCATAGCCCAAACGCCCGATGCGGTGGTTTCCAATCGCTCGTTGACTTTGATATAGCCGCGCGCGTCCAGTTCGATTCCTGCCGCTTCCAGCCCGATTCCCTGCGTATTCGGCGTTCGTCCCGTAGCGACTAACAAGTCGGTCCCCTCAATGGTCTGTTGGCGGCCGCCGTTTTCGGTAACGACTCGCACGTTCTGACCGGATAATCCTTCGACTTCTCGCACGTGCGTATCGCGCAGCACTTCGATCCCTTCGCTTGTGAAATTGTCCAGGATCGCTTGTGAAACATCGGGATCTTCAGCGGCAGCGATTTGACTGCTACGTTCGATCACGGTGACCGCAGATCCGAAACGGCGCAGGGCTTGCGCCAATTCGAGGCCCACGTAACCTCCGCCAAGCACGATGACGTGTTCCGGCAAGCGGTCGAGATCGAGTGCTTCCACGTGAGTCATCGGTTTTGCAGCCGCAAGACCGGGAATATCCGGCATAGCGGCGCGCGATCCTATGTCGAGAAAGACACGATCACCCGTGATCGTGCGGCGGGCGCCGTCTTTAAGGTACACCTCGACCGTTTTCGGAGCTACAAACCGGGCATCTCCACGAATCAGTTCCGCTCCAGTAGCCTTGAAACGATCCAGATGAAACTGAACTTCGCCCTCTACCATTTTTCTCTTGCGGTTGAAGACTCCCCTCATGTCCGTCGACACCAGTCCCACCTGAATACCGTACTCCGCGCCATGTCGTGCGAACCAATGCGCTTTTGCGCTGCGAATTACGTTCTTGCTGGGCAAGCAGGCGATGTTCGGGCACGATCCCCCGATATATTTCCGTTCCACCACTGCCGTGCGATGGCCCGCTTGCGCCATACTCCACGTCAGATGCTTTCCAGACTCGCCACTTCCGATAATCAGAATCTCGTAGTGCTTTGTTTCAGGCATTGTTCACCTCCACAGACTGGCAGGACTTGCGCCTCAGCTTTATGGCATGTCCGTGCGTAGTCGAAGCAACGTTACATCCGTTTGCCGCCAGCGGCCACCATCACTAGCCGGCTAATCAAGCGAGCATCGTCGCCGGCCAAAGCATCGTGTCAGAGCGGTTACATTCGACTCGAGTTGTGGCTGCCCGACTGCATCATCGATTGTGACACGACGCCAACCGTCAAAGCACATCAAGAGGCTCAAGCCCCAGGACCATAACGGCCACGCATCTGCTAAGAATCGAATCGACCAACGGAACATCTTAACGATGTACTGTCTCGACGGGCAGAACGAAACAAGTGACGGGACGCGCGAAACACATTCCGGGAAAAAATGGCCGTTCAAAAGGGGGCTTTGTAAATGGCTGCTAATTCGTTGACAGCTCTTATTACTGGAGGAACGAGTGGTATTGGCCGAGCAACTGCCAAGAAACTGGCGAAGTTTGGCATTCACGTCCTCGTCGTAGGCCGCAACGCGAAACGCGGCGATGAGACGCTAGCCGAAATCCGTGCGGCAGGAGGAGAAGTGGATTTTATCTTGTCTGATCTTCGAGACGCGTCGAGCGCGCGCGAACTGGCGAAAAGAGCCCTGGAACTCGGAAAGGGCCACATCGACATTCTTATTAATAACGCAGGGATCTTCCCGTTTGGCCCCACGGACCAAACCACGGAAGAAGAGTTTGACCGGGTGTACTCGCTCAACGTGAAGGTGCCGTATTTCCTCGTCGCGGAACTTGCTCCGCACATGGCGAAGAGGGGAAACGGGGCCATCGTCAATGTTTCGACGATGGTTGCCGATTACGGGGTGTCCGGCATGAGCCTCTATGGGTCGAGCAAGGCCGCGGTCAATTTGCTGACCAAGTCGTGGGCGGCTGAATATGGCCCACGCGGCGTCCGCGTCAATGCAGTCAGTCCTGGGCCTACACGAACCGAGGGTACGGAGACAATGGGAGAAGGTGTTGAGCAACTTGCTGCGCAGGCGCCGGCAGGCCGCCCGGCGACGGCCGACGAGATTGCAGAAGCCATCGTTTTCCTGGCGACGGATCGGTCGAGTTTCATTTATGGGGCAAAACTTGCCGTCGACGGCGGTCGCACTGCCGTCTGATGTGGGGAGATGTCCTAACTCGCCATTGCGGCGATTAAATGGAAAGTAAGGCACGCCGAGCACTTCCTGCTTCACGAACGGCTAGCCAGCGTTGGACAGGGAACCGCAGGTACGGTGGTCAAGGCCGTGATGTCAACGCGACTACTTGTGGGTAATAATGATCATCGGGCGCGGCTCTCCACCGGATCGAGTGCTGTCGACAAGCCGCTCCGTGCCAGCGAATCCGGTCAATGAGCTTTCAAATTGGAACAGTGATCTGCCACGACCTCAAAAACAGCAGCTTTGATTCCGCTGATCTCGCGCTGTTGGGCACAGGACGTCAGCCACCCTACGAATTCCCACAAATCGCATCTTTTGGATTTCCGCTGTAATCTCGGTAAAATTGCCTCACGACGAGGCTCGTAAAATGCCGTCAGACACCCAGCACGCGGATTCTCGGCAAGAGCACGGCATGCCCGGCCCTGCGTCTCGCTACGCGCCTGTCGCATCCACTGAGAACTCGGTACTGTCGACCAATCCTGATCCCGTCACGTCGCTCGAGGCGAAGTCGCATCAAGACGAAAACGAACTCAGGCAGATTGTAGACCTTATTTCAGAGACGATCGTGGTTTTGAATCCGAATGGTAAAGCCATTTACGCGAACCGCGTGGCACTGGACTACACGGGGCTGTCTCTTGACGAAGTGTGCGCCGACAGCTTCCGCGATCGGGTGTTCCATCCGCAGGACGTTCAGAGACTTCTCGAAACGCGACAGACAGGTCTCTCCGGCACTGTTTCGTTCGAAAATGAGCAGCGCGCCCTTAGCAAGGATGGTAAGTATCGGTGGTTCCTGATCCGCTACAACCCGCTACTGGACGAAAAGGGGAACGTCCTGCGTTGGTATGCAACGGGCACAGACATTGATGATCGAAAGCGCACCGAAACCTTACATGCCGCCGAAAAGCGCACGCTGGAGATGATCGCCGATGGCGCAAGCCTCCACGACGTTCTGGACCAACTGTGCAATTCCATCGATGCTCAGGTTGCTCCTTCGGTAACGACAGTTTTGCTGATGGACGCGGAAGGAAAACACCTTTTTCAAGGTGGCGGCCAACGCGTCCCACAGGAGTGGATTTCAGCGATAATCCCGGTACCGATTGCTTTCGAAGCAGGTTTGTGCGGCACTGCAGCATTCTTGAAAGAGCGGGTGATTGTCCCCGATGTTGCCACGGAGCCAAACTGGCCGAATCGATATCGCGATCTTGCGATTCGGAACGGAATACGGGCGGCGTGGTCTGAGCCGATCCTGACCAAGGACAAGGAGGTGTTGGGCACTTTCGCCCTCTACTCGCACGAGTCCCGCGTTCCAACCTACGAAGACCTGGCCCTAATCGAAGGCGCAGGACACATCGCGCAAATTGCTATTGAACGGCAACGATCGCAGGAAGCTCTCAGAACTGCGCTTGAGCGCCTGCGATTACTTTTCGATGTCCAGCAGGCACTTGTTGCGAACCTGGACCTGTCCAGCCTGTTTGCGTCGTTGGCAGCTCGGCTGCGAGACGTAACCGGATGCGACCTGATTGGCCTCTCGCTGCCAGATCCAACGAATAACCAACTGCGGCAACGAATGGTCAACTATCGCGAAGCTAAAGGCGTCATTACGGAAGGTCTCATTGTGCCGCTGTACGGAACTGCTTCGGGGAAAGCATTTCGAACCCAAGAGCTTGTGTACATGGATGGCTTGCAAGGTGAGAGTCCGGATCCGGAAATCTACAATACGCCCGAAGGCAGGCGTTTCTATCAACTGTTATTAAAAGAAGGAGTCCCGAGCGGCTATTTCTTGCCGTTAATTCACAAGGGTGAAGCTATCGCGGTCCTGCAGCTTACAAAGTACGCCGGCGGCAGATTCAAGGCGCAACAAGCCGATTTTCTGAAGGCATTGGCCGGCCAGTTGGCGATCGCAGTCGCGAACGCCTTAGAACACGGCGCCGTCGCGGCGGCGCGCGATCAGTTGGCATGCGAGCAGGTTTATCTCAGGGAAGAGATCGAGCGCTCTTCGATGTTTGAGGAGATCGTTGGATCCTCCGAGACATTGCGTAAGGTATTACTGCAAGTGTCGAAAGTAGCTCCTGCTGACTCCACAGTCCTGATCCAGGGGGAGACCGGAACTGGCAAAGAGTTGATCGCACGCGCCATTCACAATCGATCCAAACGATCGAGTCGAGCCTTTATTCGCGTTAATTGTGCCGCGATTCCACCTTCGCTGATCGCCTCCGAGCTCTTTGGACACGAAAAAGGTGCTTTTACCGGAGCCACGCAGCGGCGCGTGGGCCGCTTTGAATCCGCCAACGGTGGAACAATCTTCCTGGATGAAATTGGAGAATTACCTCACGAGGCTCAGGTCGCGTTATTACGAGTTCTCCAGGAACGGGAATTCGAGCGGGTCGGCGGAAATCAAACGATCTCTGTCGATGTGCGAGTACTTGCGGCCTCGAACAGCGATCTGAGTGCGGCTGTCTCCGAGGGCGCATTCCGCGAGGACCTGTTTTATCGTCTCAACGTTTTCCCGATACAGGTGCCGCCGCTTCGCAATCGAGCCGGTGACATTCCCTTGCTGGTGGAATACTTGGTCGAGCGGTATGCGCAAAAGGCCGGCAAAAAGATCCGGTACATCAGTCGGGAGACTCTGGATCTGTTTCAGAACTATGAGTGGCCTGGCAATATACGCGAATTGCAAAACGTCGTGGAACGAGCGGTGATCCTCAGCGAGGGCGGCATTTTTTCTGTGGACGCTACGTGGCTCGCGCCGGCGCCTTCCAAATCCAACCTATCGAGCGTTCCCTTACATGCTGATCTTGCAAAGCGGGAGAAAGCCGTCATAGAAGAGGCCTTGCGCGAAGCTAGAGGTCTGATCGGTGGACCGAAGGGTGCTGCTGCGAAACTGGGTGTTCCCCGGCAGACGCTAGAGTCAAAGATCAGAAAATTAGGAATTGATCGGTATCGTTTCAAAGCCTCGTAGTTCCTTCTATCTTCTCCCTTCCGTTCGCCCGCTCATGCCAGGTCTTCGGCGAAGGCCGATATTTCAGCTCAATCTAACTTCGTAAAACAGCGGCTTCTCAACGAGATGGGAGTGGCGCTCCGATTGCCCTCTACATGCGCCAGTCGCCCTGAACCGTTGAGCATGACATTAAAAATCGAAAAACATTTTGATGGGCGCACGACGACGATTCGACTGATAGGTCGAATGAAAGCGGAGCACTTGGCCGAATTGGAGGCGCAGATCAGAGAAAGTGATCGTCATGTGTTGCTGGACTTAGAGGAACTCAACCTGGTTGACGTGCAGGTCGTTCGCTTCCTTGGGATTTGCCAAGCGCAAGGCGTAACCCTGGCGAACTGTTCCCCTTACATCCGAGATTGGATCGCGAGAGAGAAAGGTCAGGAGATTTAAAAAAAGAATGTCGAAGAAACTCGAAGGAAAGGTTGCACTCGTCACGGGCGGTTCGCGTGGCATCGGCGCCGCAATCGCAAAGCGCCTGGCCGCCGACGGAGCGAACATTGCGATTACATACACCCAAGGCAAAGACGTGGCAGCGTCAGTGGTCAAAGAGATTGAACGCGCAGGGCGAAAGGCGATCGCGATCCAGGCTGACGCGACCGATGTGGACGCCGTCAAGGCCGCGGTTGAAAAGACGGTCGCGACCCTCGGTCGACTCGATGTGCTCGTGAATAACGCAGGCACGGCCATTCCGAAACGATTCGAAGAAACCACCGTCGAGGAACTCGACCGCGTGATCGATATTAATATCCGTGGAACGTTTGTCACCACGCACGCAGCTCTGAAGCACCTCAACAACGACGGCCGGATCATCACGATCGGTTCGTGCGTTGGCGAGCGCGTCATGACGCCTGGCTTGGTGCCCTACTCAGCGACCAAAGGAGCTGTAAAGGTGTTTGCGCAGGCCTTGTCGAGAGAAGTGGGAAGCCGGGGCATCACGGTGAATAACATCCAGCCTGGTCCCATCGACACCGACTTGAACCCCGCCGCTAGTGAATGGGCTGTCCCTCAATTGGCGAACACGGCCCTCAAGCGCTATGGGCACGTCGAAGATGTCGCCGAATTAGTAGCTTTTATTGCCAGCCCGGAAGCGGCGTACATTACCGGCGCGAGTTTGACAGTGGACGGCGGCACCAACGCCTGACAAAACAGGTCGAGACTTCAGGAAGAGGTGCAGAAAATGGCAAGAATGAAAGCGGTGCAGGTGCCAAAGCCTGGCGCTGAATTCGAACTTGTAGAACGTGAAATCCCAGAGCCGGCTGCCGGGCAGGTGAGGATTCGCGTTCAAGCATGCGGCGTCTGCCACAGCGACGTGGCGACAAAAGATGGCCTGTTTCCAGGTATTTCGTATCCACGTGTTCCCGGGCACGAGGTGGCCGGCATTATCGACAAAACTGGAGCCGGAGTGAACGGCTGGGCAGCGGGAGAGCGCGTTGGCGTCGGATGGCACGGCGGGCAGGATGGCACATGCCTCTCGTGCAGGCGGGGCGACTTCGTGAATTGCGTCAAGGGCAAAATTTGCGGACTCACCTATGACGGCGGCTATCAGGAATTCATGGTCGCGCCTATCGAAGCTTTGGCGCGCATCCCAGACTCTTTGGATGCTGCCGAAGCTGCACCACTGATGTGCGCGGGAATAACCACTTTCAATGCTCTCCGTCACAGCGGCGCACTGCCCAGCGATTTAGTCGCTATTCAAGGCATCGGCGGCCTTGGCCATTTGGGAATTCAGTTTGCTAACAAGTTCGGATATTGGGTCGCCGCCATCGGCCGAGGGCCCGAAAACGCGGTCTTGGCGCAGAAGCTCGGCGCAGACATTTACATCGACAGCGCGGCAACCGACGCCTCCGCAGAATTGCAGAAACTAGGGGGCGCGCAAGTCATCCTCGCCACTGCCCCGAGCGGAAAAGCGATGTCCTCACTGATCGGCGGCTTGGGCGCAAACGGCACTTTGATGGTCGTGGGCGCGCCCGCAGATACCATCGAAGTCGTCCCGCCTCAGTTGCTTTTCGGCAAGAAGCGTATTCATGGCTGGTCCGCTGGAATTCCCACCGACTCCGAGGACACGCTTCGTTTCTCCGAAATGCGAGGCGTGCGACCCATGATTGAGAAGTATCCGTTGAATAAGGCCTCGGAAGGTTATGCCCGCATGATGAGCGGCAAGGCCGAATTCCGTGTTGTCCTGACCATGTGAGCGCTTTGAGCAGATTGGAGCCAACAATGAGTAATACCGCCGAATCAAACAACAAGGCGCTTGTCCTCGAGGCCTTCGACACTTTGTTCAACCGGCGGGACTATGCAGCGGCCGAGCGCTTTTGGTCACCTCACTACATTCAACACAGCGCTCACATCGAGCCCGGGCGTGAAGGGTTGTTCAACCTCATCAAAAGTATCCCGCCCACGTTGAAGTATGAACCAGGAAGAATCATCGCCGAGGGAGATTACGTGATCGTTCACGGCCGGTTCTCCGGGTTCGGGCAGTCGGTCAACTGGATCGCCGCCGATATTCTCCGAATCGAAAACGGCATCCTCGTCGAGCATTGGGACGTGATTCAAGACGAAGCCACGAAGGAGCAATCGAAGAGTGGAAATCCTATGTTCGGCGGCAGCTTTCCGGCCCATCAAAGCGAGGAAAAACGCTGATCGAACCCCGGACAAGTCTGAATTTTGTGGCGTCGGTGCGAACACTCTACTGTGAGGCAACGAAATACCCAGACACATTCCACGCACCGCCGCTCTCTGAAACATGAAAGCGGAAACCTCGGTTCCGGGAGGATATTGTTTTAGCTGCCGCTGAAACTCAGGTAATTCATAACCGCGTTTGAACGCATCCCTAGATTCCCAAAACGTAGTTCATGAATAGACAACTCCCTGCGATGCCTCGGTGCAACTGTGCCGAGATGAGTCTCCGCTGCTTTCGGATCTGCTTCGACCAAGCCTTACCGCGGCATCGGCGAACCGCAGTACCCGTTTCACGACAAAACCGTCGTTATCACCAACTGCGGCCGTCTATGTCTTTATCGAAAGAAGATCAATGTCAGCACTTGCTTGGCTGGCCAGGCCGTGGGAATCAAAGAGCTCGATGACGGCATCTGGCTCGTCAGCTTCATGGAGTACAACCTCGGCTATATCGATCCGGAAGAGAAAGCTTTGCAGCCTCTGGAAATGCTTCGGACCGAAAGTGTTACCTATGTCTTAGGTACAACCTGTTACCTATGTGTCCGGTCCGGACATTTAAGGGTTGGTACGCCCGGTAGGATTCGAACCTACGACCTTTTGCTCCGGAGGCAAACGCTCTATCCAGGCTGAGCTACGGGCGCGTGTCTAAGAAACTCACGATCCCTTCTTCGCCATCGCAACCTTAGAGCTGGCTGCGCCATGCTTGGATGCCGACGGGCTGTTGAGGGCGAGCAACTCCTCGATATGCTGCTGAATCGCATCTTCTTTCATCAGCTTGGTCCAGTCTTCGCTATCGCCGGCCGGCGTTTGGTAATGAATGTACCCCTTGCGATCAATCAACACCAACTGCGGTACCACCATTCTTTCCGCCATGCTGAATCCCATGAACGCCATCATTTGGTCTCTCGGAATCCAGCCAACCGGAAACCCAACTTGAAAATTTCTCTGGAAGGCCGTCGCCATCGCGTCGGCGTCTGCCGGCGTCCGGTTCTCATCCAGTGCGTTGATCGCAAGATCCACCGTCTCGAGACCGCGCGGGCCGTATTCCTCTTGAAATTTCGTCATTACTTTGGACGCCGCCTGGCAGTGCGGGCAGGTCGTCAGAATGAACTCGAGCGCCACCACTTTCCCGCGATATTGACTCAGCAGCTTTTGCCCTTGCCCAGGAAGATTGAACGCCAGTTCCGGCGCTTTCCGGAGTGTATTCGCGTCGGCAAACAGCAAGCAGCCGACCGCCACCGCAACCGCGGCACTAAGGACGAAAATTCTTTTCACGTAACCTACTCCAACAAACAGTGTAGCCCAGCCCGGAGTGGTTTCGCCGCCATTACCGCTGGCTGGCTCGCGCGCGGAACGGCAGCCTCACCGCCACCTGTTCACGCGGTCCGGCCTGCAGCCGTTGCCAATCGCTCAACTCGCCCACTCCTTCAATGCTCGTCACCAGGGAGCCCGCCAAGCGCGTAATGAAATAGCCGTTGTCTGCGCTGCCGGCGAATACATTACGGCTCGCCCTTGCCGCATCGCAGTGCTTCCACTTCGCTTGCAAAATTCTCTGGTAATCGGCAAAGAAACGCGCGGCCGTTTCCTCGGAATCCCACTCTGAGACGTACGCGAGCACCGGCTTTCGATCGTCCCCCGCCGCCATGATTTGGAACTGACCGCCGCGCAAGTGCGGAGATAGGGACGACGCTTCTTCTTCGCCCGCGTATTGCCGCAACAGCATCTTATGATCGAACTCGCCCACAGATCCCTCCGTAATCTCCTTGCCCGGCTTGGTGAGCGTCACCTTCGGCACCTCCGGTTTCGTTTCCTGCTCGTGTGCAAAGTAGCGGGACGGGTGAATGATTTGCGCCGAATCGACGGGCGCGTTCGTGAACACGGCAGCGAATGCCGGTTTGCCCAGTTTTCGGTACACCGTATCGAAGAACATGGTTCCCTCGGTGTAGGGAAAAAGCAACGATTGTTGTATGTAAAGCGGCGACCCTTTCAGTACCGGATAGTCTGCCATCGATGTTTCACTCGAATCCACTACCGACTTCACCATCTCAGGAGTCGGCGCCCCGGGGCGTCCATTTTGCGTTAGATCGTAAGCCAGCATCAGCCACGACGCCTGCCCTTCCACCACCGCCGTGTGCGCCAGGTTCTCATCGTCGTTTGATGGCGTTTCATCCATAAACTTGCCTAAATTGAAGTGCTGGTCGGCCAGTGCATGCGCCAGCTCATGCGCCAGCGTCGTGGTTTCCGATTCAAACCCTGAATCGTCCAATAGGAACAATTTCTTGCTGTCGTAGTCGTAAAAGGCGGCCGCTTGTTCGGTTAGAAGGTCGATCGTCGACCGCCGCAGGTCGAAATCCTGCGGTACCAGACCGAACATCTTCAGCGCCAATTCGTCCGCGCGAATCTCCTCCGGCTTCAACGTCTTCTTGATGCGTTTGGTAAGGAAATGCCGCAATTGCTGCTTGTCCATTCGCCCGTAGGGCACCGCATGCTTTTCCGGCAGCCCCGTTATTTCGGAAAGCGTCTGCACGATCGAGTTAATCTGTGCGAAGACGGGATCGGAGCTCGTCTTAGAGCGGGCGGCAAGAAGCCCGAACGTCAACGCAAGCGTCGCGAGAGCCGATACAATCCGAGAACGCATGTAGGGGAGCTAGAGGCTGCTTCTTTCTAGACTAAAGGATCTGCATCGCCGGAAGCTTCGTCTCAACGCAGCGACGACAACAGGGCTCGCACTCCATTCCACATAATCTGCACGCCAATGCACAACAGAATGAACGACGTCAGGCGGACAATCACGTTCATCGCCGTCTCACCCAGCAAGCGCGCCACGCGCTCGGCGAACCGGTAGCTTAGGTAAATCGTCAGCGCAACCAGTGCCGTTCCAATGATTGCGGCAATCAGCCGCGTGATGCTGTCGCGATGCGGAGATTGATTCGCCCCGATCGTCAGCGCCACGGATATAGATCCGGGACCCACCGTCAGCGGCAGAGTCAACGGATAGAAGGCCCGGTTCGCGATATCCTGGCTGGTGATCTTTTTCTGGGCGTTGGACCGCGATTGTTCGGCTTCTTGCCGCAACAACGTCCAGCCGGTCGAAACCACAACCAACCCTCCGCCCAACTGCACCACGGGTATCGATATGCCGAAAAAGTCCAGAATATGGCTGCCTATCAGCATCGAGCCCAGCAGAAGCCAGTAGCTGTTCAGGGTAATTTTCCGCGCCAGGATCGCCCGCGCGCTGGTCGAATACCCAGGCGTCAGGCTCAGAAAAATAGGCGTATTCCCCAGCGGATTCACAATCGGAAACAGCGCCGTCAGCACCACCAGGCAGCTCTTCGAGATCTCCCAAGCAGTGCCGGCGGGCATGAACATCTAGCATAAAACCTCGCGCGCTCTCCTGCGCCCTCCGATGCTATTCTGAAGACGCCTCCCCGGCACCAGCGCACAGGCCGGTTTGCGGCCGTTGTGCGCGGGTGAACGAAAGCCCCAAATGGATTTCCTCGCAGGTCTAAATCCGCAACAACGCGAAGCCGTTGCCCACGTCGAAGGCCCGCTCCTGCTGCTCGCCGGCGCCGGCAGCGGCAAGACGCGCGTCATCACCCACCGCATCGCCCACCTGATCGAGGCTCATCATGTGCCCGGACCCGCCATTCTGGCCGTTACTTTCACCAATAAAGCCGCCGACGAAATGCGCCAGCGCGTGAACAGCCTGCTCCCGAATGCGGCCCACGCCGGCGCGCCCCTGCTCTCCACGTTTCATTCCTTCTGCGTCCGCCTCTTGCGCCGCGATGGCGATTCGCTCTCCGAAATTCGCAGCGGCTTCACGCGCCGATTCACTATCTATGACGACGACGATCAGCTCGCGCTGATGAAGTCCATCTATAAGCAGCTCGGCCTCGACGAGAAGTTTATGCAATACCGCGCGGCGCTCTCGCGCATCAGCCACGCCAAGAGCCACAACCAATCGCCGCTTGATTGGTATAAGGCCGCAACGGATCCGGCCCTCACGCGTCTGGCCAAGATCTACGATGTTTACGAAGAGCGCCTCCTGCAAGCCAACGCCCTCGATTTCGACGACCTGCTGCTTGAGTCTGTGCGCCTGTTGCGGCAGGATAGCGCGCTCCGCAATCTCTACAATCGCCGCTGTGAATTCGTCATGATCGACGAATATCAGGACACCAACCGCAGCCAATACGAGCTGATGCGGCTGCTCACCGAAGTGCGCCACAACGTCTGCGTCGTCGGCGACGAAGATCAATCCATTTATGGCTGGCGCGGCGCCGATATCCGCAACATTCTCGATTTCGAGCGCGATTATCCCGACGCTACCGTCATTCGCTTGGAGGAGAATTACCGCTCCACCAAGAACATTCTCGAAGCCGCCAGTTCACTAGTCGCGAACAACAAAGAGCGTAAGGGCAAGTGGCTCTGGACCAATTCCGGCGTGGGCGCGAAAATCGGCTATTACGAGGCGCCGAACGGCGAAAACGAGGCTCTCTTCATTGCCGACACCATTGAGAAGATCCTGGCTAAGAATCCCCTCGAACGCGTTGCCGTCCTGTATCGCACCAATTTCCAATCCCGCCAGATCGAAGAAGCGCTGCGCCGCTATGGCCGCAAATACCTGGTCGTCGGCGGCTTCAGTTTCTATCAACGCGCGGAAGTCAAAGATCTTCTCGCCTATCTGAAAGTTCTGCTCAGTCCGCAGGATTCCGTCAGCCTGCTGCGCATCGTCAACACTCCGGCGCGGGGCATCGGAAAAGGTACCGTCGAGCAAATGGAGACCTATGCGCTCGAGCGCGGGCTCGGCTTGTGGAACGCACTCCCGCGTATGCTCGAAGAGAAACTTCTTCCGGCGCGCGCCGAAGCCGCCATAAAATCCTTCGTCGCGTTGATCGCCGATCTAGCGGAAGCCGCCCACAGCAAGCCCGTCGACGAGCTCCTGCGCGATATTCTTCTCCGCACCGGCTACGAAGCGATGCTCAAGAACGATGCTTCGCCTGATTCCGAATCGCGGCTGGGCAATCTCGAGGAACTGGTCAACGCCGCCGCAGAGGCCGCAGAACGCGGCGAAACAGCCTCTGAATTTCTCGATCACGCAGCCCTGGTTTCCGATGCCGACTCATTGGACGAACACGCCGCCGTCTCGCTGCTGACGGTTCACAACGCCAAAGGCCTCGAGTTCACGAACGTCTTCATTGCCGGACTCGAAGAGGGCATCTTCCCGCATAGCCGTTCTTTCAACTCCGAAGCCGCCATGGAAGAAGAGCGCCGCCTCTGCTATGTCGGCATGACCCGTGCCGAGAAGCGCCTCTATCTCACCTGGGCTCGCTATCGCCGGCGATTCGGCGGCAGCCAACCCGAAGTTTCGCTTCCCTCCCGTTTTCTCAACGAAGTGCCTCCCAGCCTTCGCGAGCGATTGTCGCCCGCGAGCAGCCCGCATATCGAAGATGTCGATCTCTACGCCGAACAACACGATGTTCGCGAGGCCGTAAAGCGCAAGCTCTATACCGGGCGCACTTACAACTCGGTCGAAAACATTGCGCAGTTCTTTGCGGAACGCGGCATGCCGCCGCCCTCCGGTTTCACCCGCCGCCCTCCGGCTACAGCCGCGTCGAATGGCCCCACCGGCGCTCCACAATCAGCCAAGCCGCCCGTTCCTCCGCAACCGTCTGTCCTGCCGCCGCCTCCGCCGCGCTCCACTCCATCACGGCCTCCGCCGCGCTCTGCGCCGCCGCGCCGCGCCTCCGGATTCTCGACCGGAGCCGTAGTGAAACACCCGAAATATGGCCGCGGAACCGTGCTGCGCCGCGAAGGCGATGGCGAGGATGCGAAACTAACTATTAGTTTCCCCGGATACGGGCTGAAAAAAATTGTTGAAAAATACGCAGGAATCAGAATCGACGAATGAACACCAAGCACGTTGAAGATAAAGCCGAACGCAAGCGCCTCAAGCGCGCCGCCCGTAAGAAAGCCGCACCGAAAGCCAAGCGCGCCTCCGGTGTCGCGCGCGGAGAGAACAAGCACAAAGTCAAGAAACTCGTCAAAGGCCAGCGCAAACGCTAAACGCGGCAACAGGTCGGCTTCGCGCTACTCCTCGCGCAAAATAGTCGCGGGATCGATTCTCGAAGCTCTGGTAGAGGGAATCACGCAGGCGAGCAACGCAGCTATCAGCAGCACAGTTGCGCCTGCCAGAAAAGCGGCCGGATCGAACGGCTTTACGCCGAACAGAAGCCCTTGCATCGCCCGCGTCGCGAGTGCGGTGATCGGCGAGCAATCCCGAGACCTAGCGCCGCGAGTGTGACGCCTTGCCGCACTATCAGGCTCGTCACCCTCGCCGTGTTTGCGCCCACCGCCCTGCGAATCCCGATCTCCCGGCGGCGCTGCGCGACCGCGTACGCCAGCACTCCATAAACGCCCAGTTCCGCCAGAAACAATGCCGCACCCGAAGAAATTGTGAAGATTGTCATCTGCTGCCCTCGATTGCGCATCTCTATCGCGGCATACTCGTCCATGGTCCGAATTAGCGCGACAGGTTGCTCCCCGTCCACCGGCCAGAGAGCATTCCGTACGGAATCGGCAAGAGCCATCGGCTCCGTCGCCGTCCGCACCAGCAGATAAACCCCCGGCCCTTTGACTTGCGTGAATGGCAGGTAGACTGCGGGCTTCATATCAAGCTGCAGCCCTCGTTCCCGCACGTCTGAGATCACCCCGATCACCGTTCGCAACGGCTGGTCTTGCCCGCCAATACGCAACCGCGCCCCCCGTGGACTCTCATGTGGCCAGAAGCGCCGCTTTTGCGGTGAAACGCGCCGGGTTCCAGAATTCATAACGGCGGTCGGGATAGGCGAACCCTGCGGGCATGACGCCAATTACGGTATGTGGCTCTTTGTCCATCAAAAGAATGCGGCCGATGGCGTCCCGTGCGCCCCCGAAACGCCGCTGCCACAGGCCGTAGCTGATCACCGCCAGCTTCGCTCCCGTGCGGTCCTCCTGCTCCGTAAACACGCGGCCCAGAAACGGGCGCGCCCCCAGCACCGCGAAGAAGTTCGCTGTCACGCCCCGGCCCATCGCCACCTCCGGCCGCCCCTGTCCGGTGAGGTTGGCGATCCGGAATTCGAGCGCCGCCATGTCCGTGAATACGTGGTTCATGCGTTTCCAATCGACGTAGTTTGCTGGCGCGGGCGTATTGTGCGGAAAACCTATCGTGGAGGCATCCTCCCAGACCGCAACCAGGCGTTCGGGATCCGCGTAAGGCATGTGACCCAGCAGCAGGGCATGAATACCGCCGAAGATCGCCGTATTCGCCCCGATTCCTACTGCCAGCGTCATTACCGCTATTGCCGTAAACGCTGGTGTCTTGCCAAGGTTGCGAAATACGAAGCGAAGGTCACGGGTCAGAACATCGCGCATGACTGACTGTACGCATCTCGAGTACCGCGAGATCCGCGCATAATGAGAATGCTTCTGCGCCGGTCCGGCTGGAAAACGTTCAAAACCGCGAAAAGGTTTTGCAGATTCGAACAACCCTTCTTCTTTTTCTAGACACCAACTTACTCGTTTGTGTTAGCATATAGCCCACGGCGTTAGCTGCGAATACTCCAGCCATTGGAGGAATTGTTGTGAAAGTTTTCAAGAGTTCTTTTGCTCGGATCGGAGTACTAGTTTGCGTACCAGCGATTTTGTGTCCTGGGACACTATTTGCTCAACACCGCGCAAAGCTCACCACCCGCCCAACTTCGTCAACCTCCTCGAAGGCTAACATCCGCACGTCGCCGGCGTTAGCTCAGCAGTGCCCAAATCAAGGCGGCATTTTGGACTCGATCTCGGTGCCCGTAAATCAGCCGCTTACTTTATATGTGATCATCAGCCAGCCCGCTCCCCAAGGAGGACTGTATTTCGAGTTATCTTCGGAAGATACTGACATTGTTGCCGCCGGAGACGAAACTCAAGCTTTCCTGCCGGAAGTCTTTATTCCCGAAGGAGAAACGGTAAGCGGCCCGTTTGAAATATTTGGTATCCAGACCGGCTCAACAAACTTGGACATCCTCCCGGAAGATTCGGATTACTCGACATCTTCTACTCCAACCACCGCCTGGTCCGTTAATCCCGATCCGGATGGTGACCCTCAGTTCACGGTATTTTTGGATGCAAACGCGTCCTACAACGATTGCCGGTCCGAGGACGATCCAGCGACTCTTTCCTCGGATCCCTCGGTGCTTTCGTCATGTGGAGGCAATGTTCAAGGCACCGTCAGCGACGGCGTCAGCCAACTTCTGCTTCGCACGGTGGCTGGTTTAGCCGGCACCGCTTGTTACGCTATCTCGTCTACATCCGACCTTGATCAAGGATCTATTTCCACCGCAGTCGCTGCTACGCAGGGCGGGGATGACGATGATGATTTTCAATATGCATTCTCTTTCTATCAAGCCCCGGCTGAATACGGTGACACTTCCCAGAGCCGGGGAGTCGATGTAATCTTTAGCTTTACTCCTAGCCTCGGCAACGGGAACACGAGCACCATCAGCACTTGCAGCGGATGCGACCTTCCGTCACTTACCATTATTCGACCGCCCGTCTTGCTCATCCACGGTATCTGGTCAAGCAAATTAACATGGAATCAAGGAAACTGGTTTAGATCGGGCTCATATTATGTCACTAAGACGATGAACTATCAGGGGACAAATGCCTCCAGTTTTTCCGTTAACTTTCCGGCGGTCCAGACTGCGGTAAAGTCTGGCCTGGATGCGGTTCATGACTTAGGCGCCGGATTCGCCGCCACTCAGGTCGATGTGGTTGGTCACAGCATGGGCGGACTGCTGACCCGGCTCTACGCCGAGTCAGATAATTTTGAGCGGCCGGATAATTTCGACGAGGGTGACATTCGCCGTTTAGTAACTCTCGATACTCCACATTTTGGAGCGAGTTTAGCCAACATGGTTGTTTCGTTGACTAAGAACAGCGTCGTCTTCAGGGCTTTGGGTGACCTCTTGTCAGGGATAAGAGGCTTGGGTTTCGACGTCCCCGTCTTCAATCAGGGTGCGGTATGCGATCTCGCCGAAAACAGCCCTGCCTTGCAGGATTTAGCTGACGGTACCGACCTTGCTTCTCAAGTGATTACCGCTCAAGGCGGTCCGCAGCCGCCGCCTACTCCCAGGAAGTTTTGGGCGCCGCTCGAGTTCGCTCTAACGCTTCGTGTTCCGTTCTATGTCTTTCCTCAGAACGTTGTGAATGATTTCCGCTTCCTCAGTAACAACGATACGATCGTGCCGATTTCCAGTCAGTTGGGCGGCCTAGCATTTGATTCCGACGATGACTTCCCCCCGGACATACACACCAACGTTGAGCATGATTCGAGCGTATCGGCTCAGGCTTTCGATTTGCTGGATGGTCTAAGCGGCGACTTTAGCGACTCTCTTCCAGGTGTTCCCTCAAACGGGTTGGGAAATCCGCTCACGGTCCCGGGGCGAGGCATGGCGCTTGACCAAAGCGATTATGCCAGCGAGTGCCGCCCGGGTGGTCCACTGAACCCGGCCTCGGACGCATCGAGCGAGCGGCTGGCCGGTGGCTCGCAGCCGGACAACGCTGGCACTACTCCCGCGCTTGTTTCCACAGCCAGCGCTCCCGTGGGCGATCCAAGAGTCCAGATAGCCAGGCCGGCAAACAATCAGCAATTCGCACCCGGCGACACCGTAAATGTAACTCTTCAACTTACCGCCCCCTTGACGGCCTCCGCCGCTTTCATTGCGCCCGAGGTGGCTGGATTGGGACCGCTGCTGGCCACCGGCGCTTCAGGCGACAGCTATAAGGCGAGCTTCGTCATCCCCAACACATTCGCGGGCCCCCTCGTTATCGCGCCCGCTATCCTCGATTCCAATCAAAACCCGATTCGAGGGGTCACCACCACCATAGATGTCGTACCGCCGGGCGCGCCCTCTGGTCTCATCCTTGCGGGCGGCAATTACACCCATTTACCCTCCGCTCCTGCTTCTGACAGCATTGATGTAACTGGCATTTACCCAGATGGCGTCCAACTGAATCTAACTTCGTCTGTCACGGGTACCACTTACGCTTCCAGTAATCCAGACGTGCTCACTGTGGATGCCAACGGGAACGTAAACGTTTTAGCATCAGGAACTGCCTCAGTAGCCGTTGAAAATGGCAGCCAGAAAGCCTTTTCCACTTTTGTAGTCGAGAATTCCGCCAAGCCGCTACCTCCCCAGGACGTCACCGCACGCGTCAGGATTTCGGAATCGGGCTTCCAGTTGAATCGCTCCACCGGCTTCTTTGTTCAAACCGTCCAGTTATCAAACTCGACAAGCTTTCCGATAGTTGGACCTCTATATTTTGTGCTAAGTGATTTGCCTTCTGGTGTGACGTTGATTTCTAACAGCGGCGGCAAAACCCAGACCATCCCGCCCGCCCGAACTCCTTTCATCAGGCTTAAGCTGGCGGATGGCTTCACGCTGCAACCAGGCGCGAATGTCTCGCTCACTCTACAGTTCCTGGATCAAAGCCGCACTCGCATTAACTACACCCCCAAGGTTTTCAGGAAATTAGGCACTCCCTAGCCCATGGCCCACGCGCATATGCTTCGCTGAACTGGAGATGAAGGAATGAATCGCATTGCTACCGTAACGCTGCTGGTATTTCTCGGCTCGATGACGCTCGCCGCGGCCGAGACGTTCAACGTTACCGTTGATACCACCCCTGTAAATCTGGCCTCGGGGTTTTTGGCCTTTGACTTCATCGGAGGCAGTCCAGTCGCTGGCAATGTTGTTGATATATCGAACTTCAGCAGCGATGCAACTTTAGGATCGGCTACATTGACAGGCGCAGCCTCTGGAAGCCTTATCAATGGAACTGGGAAATTGGATGATTCCCAGTTCTTCAATGAGCTACTTCAAGGAGTTACTTTTCGCAAGACAGTTTCATTCGCGCTAAGCTTCACGACGAACGTGGCCCCGGGCGGTACTCCCGATGACTTCGCGTTTTACCTTTTGGATGCTACCCAGAATCCGTATGCCACAACCGATCCCAGTGGCGCGGATTCGCTATTCGCCATTACTGTAAGTGCTTCCATCTTGTCCCCGTCGGTTTACACCTCCGACTTTGCAACCGTCTCAATAACTCCCACCAGCACCACAACTACTCCCGAACCAGGAACGCTGTGGCTGCTGCTTCCCGCGCTGGGCGCTCTCGCAAAACGGCGCACAGGGCGCGCGTTAGGCGTGCTCTAAGAGCCATACCGAGGTTGTACGCACCCCGCTAATCCAATTCCCTCACCCAGATATTCCGAAAACTGATCGGCTCGCTCTTGTCGCCGTGCGCCTGCAGCTTGATCGGTGCCCGGTCGTATCTCTTGTAGGACGGCTGGCCGATATACAGCGTCTCGCCCTTCAGCTCGAAATGATTCTCCACCACCACGCCGTTGAAGAACACCGTGGCGTAAGCAGGAGTCTTCACTGACCCGTCATCGTTGAACCTGGGCGCCGTCCACACCACGTCATAGGTCTGCCATTCTCCCGGCTTGCGGCCCGGATTGGCCAGCGGAATCGCTTGCTTGTAGAGGCTCCCCGCCATGCCGTTGACATAGGTCTTGTTGTTATACGAATCCAGAACCTGCAACTCATACCCCGCATCTCCCGGTCCCGTCGAGGCCAAAAAGACGCCGCTATTGCCGCGCGCCTGGCCAGTGCCGGTAATATTTTCGGGAACCTTCCATTCAATGTGAAGTTGGTAGTCCTTGAAGCTCCGCTTGGTTTCGATGTTGCCCCCGGCCTTATTCACGGTCAGCACGCCGTCCGCGACCGTCCATTTCGCCGGCGACTTGTCACGCACCGAAACCCACTCGTCCAGGTTCTTGCCATCGAACAACACGATTGCGTCGGAAGGCGCCGCCGTGCAGGTCGCACCGGGCGTCACAACCTTGGGCACCGGCTCCCACACTTCCGTATCTTCCGGTTTCGGTGCGGTCGCCTGCTGCGCGGAAAGGGTCGCGGCCGCCAGGGCCCCAAGCGCGAGAAATCTCAAAGTTAGAATAGTCATCACTCTAGACGAGAATACACTCACGCGCCGCCGATCGCCGGTGTTTCCCCTGCTTCACCCTGTCCGAACTTCCCCGGGCGGCACGATCCCATGGCTTGACGGAAGCGTTGCCGCTCCTCCGGCGTCAAGTCTTTCCAGCCCCGGACGAAACGGCTTTTACGCATCCAGGAGTCCCACCCGCCCAACCTGCCGAACAGCACTCTGCTCAGAATCAATAGCCCCAGCGCCTGCCAGAAGCTGATCGCTCGAACACCCACAATCCCGGGCAGCAGCGCATTCCATAGACCGGTAACTACCAGCCCCATCACTCCCGCCCACACAATCCCAAACAGCACGAAACGCAGCCCTACAAATCTGAATTTCCTCATTTGCCTTTCCTCTCGTAACCCGATTCCTCAATAGCGCAAAGGGCGCGGATGCGCGCTGCCAGACAACAAAGAAACTCGTTAAGCCCTCTGGCAGGGCGCTTAATGCCGTGCCCGTTTTGCGCGAGTTCCCTAGTAGATACGCTGCAGCCGGCTTCGCAAACGTTTTACGGCGTAATGTTTTCGTGAAAGCAGCGTGTTCACGCTCACGCCGGTTTCGGCCGAGATCTCCGCGAAGCTGCGCCCGTCGATTTCGTGCGCCAGAAATACCTCGCGCTGGCTGGCGGGCAACTCACCGAGCGCGGCTTCAATCTCGGCGAGTAATACGCTTCGTGCAAAAAGCGCATCCGGGCCGGCCTCGGGGGAGGGAAGCAGATCTTCGAGCATTCGCCCGTCTCCGTCTCCAACCGCGTTCTTTTCCCCGCGGCGGAACAAATCCGTGATCCGGTTCTTCGCCACTTGCATCATCCACGCCCCGGCATGCGCCACCGGCTTCATCATCCGGTAAGTTTCCACCAGCTCAAAGAAAACGTCTTGCAACAGATCTTCGGCGTCGATCTTATCCGGAATGCGTCTGCGGATGAAGGCGAGCAAACGCCGCCTCTCGCTCTCGACGGCCCACGAAAGGCGCTGGTCTTGCTCCGCTCGGTCTCGGGTCATGGCCAGCACGTCATCCCTCTACTTGTCTAGACGAAATGGCCCCGAAAATATTGTTGCGGTCTGCCGGGAGTGGTGCCCGTCTACTCGAGCAACTTGTCAAGTCCCCACGCTCTCCTCAAACCTTCTCGAGCAGGAGACGGCGTCGTTTCGCATACATGAGCATTTCGTCGTACGTCACCTCGACGTCAGCATTGTCCGATGCGAGCCTCTGGCGGTCCACGGCATCAACAAAATCCGATGACCGGCCAATGATGACGGCCAAACGTGGACGGAAAACCTCCATACCAAGTTGAGGCAGCAGACGCCGCCTATTGTTCCCGTCTTCAAACCAGTCTCGATATCGGAGTAGCTGCGCACGAGCCTCCATGACGGAGGCAGCGAATCGATCGCGGTTATGCCGACGCCGTACAATCGTCGTCGGTAATTTGAGCTCGACTATGGCGGCTTTCTGCGCTTCTCGATCTGTCAGCAAGAAATCCGGAACCAGGTTCCCCTCTTCCCGCTCGAGGACAACGTGTGAATGCACCTCCCGATGATCCCATCGCCTGAAGAAATGAGTATGCTCCTCGAAAAACGCTTGGAACTGTGCCTCTCCGGCGCGCGGATCGTTGAGGAGCCGCTGTAGTTCGCATATCTCCTCTTCTGCAAACGCCCCGAGAACATCCTTGAAATGACCAAGTATGCCGCGGCTCGGCCTTAAAACACCCGTCTCAGGCTGCAACACAAAATCGCGAAGCACCGAGTACGGTCGCAGGACTAAGCGGTCGTGCTCCACAGACAGAAGTAGCTGGAAATCGTCTGCCCCGCCGGCCAGGGAAAGACCTTGGATTGCCTGCTGCGTGTTGGGTGCTCTTCGGAAATCGATGTGACGTTCACCATCTAGGAGCTAACACAGCATGTCCACGGTGTGCGGTCTTCCCACATTGGTCCCATCTATTGGCTTCGGGAAGGCCACGGCAAGTTGTGCAATCGCCTTCAGGAAGTCATTTGCGCCGAGCGTGTGAGGATCCTGGCGAATCTCGAAAGCTCGCGAGAGGAGAAACTGCAGACCGATGTTCGCGGTCGCAGACTCTAGTGCACGTCCTCCTTCAGTTTGCGAAGTCTCGCTGTTGCTAAGCCACAGCCACTTACGATATAACGAATCGCCAATAATTTCGATTGCGTTCTCTATCTTGGGCTGCCACGCGACGCGAGCATGGAGTCGGAGAAGAGCATGAAATACATGCGAATCAATCAGGGAGGACCCCTCCAAAGACGCCATTTCGAGAGCGCGTCGGAGACGCTGATCCGGTTCAACCCCGGCGCGCCCTAGCTGAACAAGAATCGGCTCGCTTTGGAAGATAAATTCGCGCGCCATTGGTCAATCTCGTAGGTGTCAACTGTATCTACGGTGGCGCGAAGAGATCCATCTCGGAGCCCCTAAATCCGTCTCGCTCCCGTATGCGTCTCTTTCATCCCCAGCCCCGGCGTCGCTAACCGGAATCCCACCCGCTCCATGCCGCTCTGTATGTATTGGTTCTTCATGAACCAGCGCCACACGTTCCCGGTCAGCAGGTTCTCAATGCTCAACAGCGAAATTCCAACATCGATGCCGATCACGTCCTGATTCACCCACAGCTTCTTGTCGCGCCAGTTCGGGTTGAACGCGTCGGTGAATCCATAGCGCTGGTAAATCTTGTCGCCGTACACGCTCAGCATTTCGCGCAACACCGGCAAGCAGATCTCCGGCGCAAACATCAGCGACCCGGCGGCCGCACACGGCACCAGCGTGCCATTAATAGGTCCGTCGTACGGCGGACCGCCCCAAGACACATACCCCGACGGACTATCCGACACCGTGATGCCCCACATATTCGGCCCATAATCGGAATAAGTGGATTGCAGGCTAATGCAAAAATCCCGGTGCGCGTAAGTCGCAATAATCGAGTTCTGGAAATAGTTCAAGGCCGATTGCTCGCCATCGGCCTGATGCCGGAAGTCCACCCACGCGTGCGAAAACTGGTGCGTGAACAGCGGCCCTCCACTCACAAAGCTCCAGCCCGCGTAATGCACCTCCGGCCGCACCCACGCATACCAGCTATCGGCTGGAATCGAATGCTTTCCGGCGCCGATCGCCAGCAGATACAATGCCGAGGCTTCGCAGTAATAGCTCCATCGCAGATCGATAAATCCCGACCCCGGCCTCACCCCGTGCGAGAGCAACAGCCGGTTGCCCGCCAGCATCCAATCGAATTCCACGCGCTCGAAAATCTGCCGGGCCAGAGTCTGAATCTCCCGGTCAGCGGCGAAAAATCCTGCTGCCGTCAAGATCCCGCACAACAGCCACGACGTGTCGACGCTCGAAATCTCCGACCCCATCCTTCGCGCGCCGGTGCTAGAGTCCATGAAATGGTAATACCAGCCGTGGTCGTGAAAAGCGTGCCCCCAGAAATAGCGCAACGTGGTGAGAACCCGCGTTCGCGCCTGCTCTTTTGGTACCCACCCGCGGCTCGCGCCGATGCACAGCGCCGTCAACCCGAAGCCGGTCGCGGCCGCGCTCCCGATATTGTTAAGCGGTGACCCGTCGTTGCGGCTTCGGTCCAGCACCACGCCCGTATGTGGGTCGCTCTGCTCCCAAAAATAGCGGAAACAGCGCTTCGCGTAGTCTTCCAGGAATTGCCGCTCATCCGTTTTCACCGGCCGCGGGACCCCCGGCGGCGTTACTTTCGCGCCGAACGCACTGCGCGTGGACAGAATTGCGCCCGCCGCCGAGAACGCGAACTCGCGGCGGGTCAGGCTTCGGTTAGTACGACTCACGGCGGCCAAGAAATTGTCAGGATCGGGCGGCGAGAGTCCACCCGCTCTTTGGACGCGGAAGCAACCGCCGCGGTTTACGGCCAGTCGTCCCGCATCTATTTATATCACGTGCTTGCGGGCGCTGAATGATCTCTTAGAACGTGATGCGGCCTTCCAATTCGATCACTCGACCGGCCAGGGCAGCCGTCGGCCGGCCGAAGTTCGCGTCTTCGACGTAATTATCAGCTCCGCCAAACGGGAACGGTGTGAGGTTTAGCTGATTGAAAACGTTAAACGCCATGCCGCGTAGCTCGATGCCGCCCGCCTCGCCCAGAAACGGCAGCGCAAAGCGCTTCTGCAAAGTGGCGTCGCTGGAAAAATAGCCGGGACCGCGGAACGAGTTGCGCCCGATGCCCGGAGGGCCCGCAACCGAGATGTTGAAGTACTTGGTCCCATTAATGGCCACCGTCTGGTTGGTGCCGCCAAACTGGCAGCCATCTTGGAAGCAGGTATTCGATTGATCCCCTGCGCTGGCGTTGTTGTAGTAGATAGCCGGACGCACCGGCCGAATCGTGGCGGCGCTGGTGACGGACGCTAATGACGCCTGCTGGCCGGTAATCGGCGTCCACGGAAATCCGGAATACGCGGTCACGATCGGCCCCACTTGCCACCCGCCCAAAATGCTGTGCAGAAGACCCTTGCTGTGCTCAAAAATCGGGATCGTCCAGAGCCCGCTTCCGACGAACCGGTTCCGCGAATCGTAATCGGAAGGCCCGTATTCGTCGGTCTGGGCGTGAGCCGGATCCGTCTGGTTAGTAACGGCCCCGGGCCCCTCGGAAGACAACATATCGATGCTCTTGCTCCACGTGTAAGTCGCATCCAGCGAAAAGCCCATCGAGAAGCTCTTAGAGATACGCGCGTAAAACGCGTTGTAAGACGCATTTACATCCGGCGTCGGTATGTAGGCAGCGTAGAACGGAGTAGTTGCTGTCCCCACTACCGTAGGATATAGAAAATTTTGATTCACCAGCCGGACCAGGTGATGGCTCACCGCGCCCTGGTACCCCAGGATCATGGCTAAGTTCTTAGCGATCTGAGTCTGTGTTTCAAACGAATAAAGATAGGTATATGCGTCGGGCGTGTTCGGCCATGCTCCGTAGGCCTCGACCGCCGTGCCCACGCCTGCCAGGCTCGAAGGATTCGGAGTTCCCGTGATAGGATTTACTCCCACCGCAAGAAACGAATTCACCGGGTAGCTCTCCGGCGATTTACCGCTGCCGGTTACGAGCTGAATCGGTCCACCCGCGAACGGTGTAGCGAAACTGTAAGGCGATGGCGCAGTGCCGCAGCACAGATTGAAGCCAAAGTCGTTCGGTATGTCCTCGAACCCTGGAGCGTAGATATTGATGTTTTGCCGGTTGTAGGCGATGCCGAATCCGCCTCTGACCACGAATTTCTGGTGCGCGGCCAGCGGTGAATACGCAAACCCAAACTTCGGCATAAAATCTTTCCAGTTGCTATTCCAAAGCTGATTCACGTGCCGGATACCCGCATCCACCAGCGGCTCGGGTCCCGTCAGTCCCAGGAACACATTGGCCAAATCGCCCTGTGCTTCGCTGATAGGCGCGAAGTACTCCCAGCGCAAACCGAGATTCAGCGTCAGACTCGCGGAAGCGTGCCAGTCATCCTCTACGAACAGCGCGTCGTCGGTGTCGCGATAATAGCGCGCTGCGTTGCCCGGACCACCCGTGTTCACATTCGCGGAAATGCTTTCGAAAATGGGCGCTGCATTGGCTAGATTCCAAATTCCGGAAAAAGAGTAGAGCGGCCGATCCGTGCCGAACGAATTGTTGTTGTCCTGCTCCCAGCGATAATTCCCGCCAAACTTTACCGTGTGGGTACCCCAAACCTTGGTCAACATGTCGCGCACTTCGTACGTGTTTTGCGCCAGCACAGCAGGGGTATTGGTGCCTTGAGGAGCGCCGGCCACTTCCAGGTCGCCGAACGTGTAACCTTCCAACTGGATGCGAGGAACGCCCCAGTTCACGTTCGGATTGTCCGCCAGCCCATTATCGAAAAATCGCGTGAAATTACCCCGCAGCTCGTTGATCGTCGTCGCATTGATGGTGCGGATCCAACCGGCCGTGATCGCCGTATTGTTTGGCCGGAAGTTGATGTCCGCGTCCGGCGCTCCGCCCGACGCCGAATCCGAGGTCGTCTGATTCAACCGCGTGTAATATCCCGACGCGAAAATCAGATCGTTCGCCGTCAGGTTGTAATCGAGACGGCCGTTGAATTGATTCCCAACCTGCGTTGAAGGCAGATAATATTCGACGTATTCGATATCCGGCGTGGTCGTAAAACCATTGCCGATAGAAAAAGGCACCTGTGTCGACGACCCGTTCGGGTTCGCGTAATAGGGAGTTCCCGCCAATCCAGGCCCGGGCGAACCCAGGTTCAACCCGCCTGCCACATCCCGGCATTGCAGCGCCGCATTTGCCCCGAAAACCGCCGCGCAGGTGGTCGCCTGCCCGCCCAGCACCGCCACCACGCGCGGGGCGTTATTCACCGAGCTGAAGATCTTGCCGATGGTATTACTCTGCGAGGCAATCAGTTGCCGCGCCTGCGGCGTAAGCGTCCACTCCTGTCCGTAGGATGTGCTGTTGTTGTGCAAACCCTCATAGGAGAAAAAGAAGAACAGCTTGTCTTTCTTAATCGGACCGCCGATGCTGCCCGCGTATTGGCGGTAGTTGGTTTGCACGCGAACCGGCGGCGCGTTATCCGGGCCGCCCCATTTGTTGAACGCGTTGAAGTTCGGGTCCTGATACAGGAAGACGCCGCTGCCATGGAACGTGTCGGTGCCGCTCTTGGTGGTCATCTTGATGTGCGCGCCGCTCCCGCGCCCGTCTTCGGCGAAGTAGTCGCTGGTCACCACCGTCATGTCTTGCAGCGATTCCGAATTCGGCGTCACCACCGCCGCTCCGCCCCATCCCAAGCTGTTGACCGACACGCCATCCAGCAGAAACACGTTTTGCTCCACGCGTTGCCCGCTCGAGCTGACCTGCACCTGGTTCTCGGTCTGAAAGATCGAGACCGCCGACCCGCCTGGACCGGTTGCGTTCCCTAGCGTAACCGCCTGCCCGTTGCCGCTGCGCCCGCCTGTTGCATCGATGCCCGGCATGGTGCGGACCAGTTCATAAGGATCGCGGCCGATGGTCGGCAAAGTGGTAATGGTTTGGCTGCTGATCGTGCCGCTGACGCTGGCATCGGCGGTCTGCAGCGTAGGTTCGCTCGCCGCCGTTACCGTGGTAGTGGTTTGCACGTTGCCCGTCTGCAGCGTGGCATTCGCGCTCTGCGGCAAATCGGCGGCTACTTGCACCCCCGTCACATTCGCCGTCTGAAATCCCGGTGCATCGACCGTCAAATTGTAAGTCCCCGCCGCAAGTTGATTGAAACGATAGAATCCCTGATCGTTCGCCGTCGTATCTAACGTCGCTTGCGTACCGGCATTCACAAGCTTCACGTGCGCTCCCGGTATCACGGCTCCCGACGGATCGCTGATCACGCCCTGCAAGCTCGCATTAAACTGGGCCAGCGCGCACACCGAGCTGAATAACAACAACGTGGTTAGTTGAAAAACCCTAGACCTGAGCAACATACCCGGTAGACGTAATAGTACGAACTATCGTGACATCTGCTCGCCTTACCACCGTTTGCACTCGCGAGACGCTGATTCCGAACCAGAGGCGCGTACGCCCGAACTTATACTAGGTCAAATCATTTCCCGGCCGCGCGGTCCCATCGCCGCGCTCCGCGACACTGATCCGCGCTGCTGCTGAATTCCCGCAGATAGCTTCGCAGTTCATCCCGAACGCGCCGGAATAATGCCAGCCGTTCTTCCTCGCAGCCGGTCAGTGTCGCCGGGTCTTCAAAATTGTGATGTAGTTGGTTTGCCGATCCAAAGAACACCGGGCAGGTTTCGCGGGCGTTGTCGCACACGGTAATAACGTAATCGAATGGCTGCCCCTCAAATTCATCGACGTTCTTCGAGCGCTGCCCGGAAATATCGATCTCTAACTCGCGCATCACCGCAATCGCTTCGGGACGCACGAAGCTCGCCCTTGTACCCGCGCTTGCAACTTCGAATCGCTCCCCGGCGTCATGACGGAGCAACCCTTCGGCCATCTGGCTGCGTGCTGAATTGCCCGTGCACAGTATCAGTACCCGTCTTTTATCGCTCATAAACTGCGCTGTCAGGAAGCGTGCGAAACGACCACCGCCGCGGCGTCTCTGCGCAGGGAGGGCGTCAGCCACCGGAAAAGAACCGTTGCGGTCGCCGCGCCCGCCAGTTGCGCCAGGATAAACCCAGGTGCGTCTGCCGGCCGTATGCCGGCGAACGTATCGCTCGCCGACCGGGCGAGCGTCACAGCGGGATTGGCGAAGGATGTCGACGCCGTAAACCAATAAGCCCCAGTGATGTAAGCCCCTACCGCGAAAGGAACGGCGGACGAGCGCAGCCGCGCACAGCCCCAAATTACGCACAGCAGCCCGAACGTCGCAACAAACTCACTGAACAATTGCCCGGCCCCCGCCCGGACGCGATGCGATGCGCTAAATATTGGGTCGCCGAACATCAAATGCGCTGCAGCGACTCCCGCAAACGCTCCCGCACATTGCGCTAGCAAATACCCCGGCACCTCCCGCCACGCTAGCCCGCCTTGCGAGGCGTCAGCCAATGTCACCGCGGGATTGAAATGCGCTCCCGAGATCGGCCCGAAAGTCAGCACGAGCGTCACCAGCATCGCGCCGGTTGCCAGCGTGTTGGCGAGAAGTGCGATGGCTGCGTTCCCGCCCGCCAGCCGCTCACCCATAATGCCCGAGCCGACAATGGCGGCGAGTAAAAATGCACTTCCGACGCCCTCAGCCGCCATGTGCCGCGCCCGCGTCATGCGCTGCAACCAGAATCACACCGGCTCGCCTCGGGCTTTGTGGCGCGAATGAAGGCGCTCATGACCTTGCCCTCCACTTGCGGCGCAATCGCATCCACATCGATGCCTTGCCCGCTCAGAAACGCCCGCGCATCCTCTATGTCATATACGCGAGTCGCCTCAATCTCGATGCGCTCGAAACCGGCCCGCCCCAGCTTCGCGGCGTATTGATCCCGCTCGAGCGCACCCGCGATGCAGCCGACCCAGAGCAGCATGTTCTCGCGCACGTCCGCCGGTAGTTCCCCCTTCGTCACGACATCGGAAACGGCCCAGCGGCCGCCCCGCTTCAGGACTCGGAATGCTTCGCGCATAACCCGGTCCTTGTCGCCCGAGAGGTTGATCACGCAATTGCTGATAACGACATCGACCGACTCATCCGGCAGCGGAATGTTTTCGATTTCTCCCTTCAGGAACTCGACATTCTCAATCCCCGCCTTCCGCTGGTTTTCGCGGGCAAGCGCCAGCATCTCGTCGGTCATATCGAGCCCGTACGCTTTGCCCGTCGGCCCAACGCGCCGCGCCGACAGCAGCACATCGATACCGCCGCCCGAGCCCAGATCGAGCACAATTTCGCCCGCATTCAATTGCGCCAGCGCCGTAGGATTACCGCAGCCGAGCGAGGCGATCACCGCCTCCTGCGGCAGCTCGCCCGTCTGCGCGGCATCGTAGAGGTTTGAGGTAATCGGGTCGCAGCAACCATCTGCCGCCGCCACCCCACAGCACGAACTCCCGCCCGCGCTCACCCGCAGCGCGGCCTCGCCGTATTTCCCTTTCACCACTTCTTTCAGTTCCATCGATTTCGTCCTCCTTCTTACCGGCACACCCGCACAATCGCCCGCGGCTCGATCGCCTTGTTGCGCGTACAGCATTCGGCATATAGAAAGCCAAGCAGTTCCTGCAACACTTCCGCGTTGGCCGAGTACCACAGATAGGTTCCCTCGCGCCTCACCTTCACCAGGTCCTCGTTTTTCAACTTCTCCAGATGATGCGAGAGCGTGGAAGCCGGAATGCCCAATTCCGCCCCGATATCGCCAACGATCATGCCGTCGGGATGGGCCGAAAGCAGCGCGCGCATGATGCGTAAGCGCGGACCCGCTCCCATTGCGGCAAACATATCGGCGAAGCGGGCGATTTCTTCTTCGGTCGGTTGAGCGGCCATACTTCTATAATTCTACACATTCGGAATTATAGAAGCAAGCCCCGTCGCACGGGCCCTCGGAGGCTCCTGCAACCACCCCAGCCAGCCAAGCCAAGTGAACCCTAAACCACCCACCCCCGCATCCCCGCTATACTTTCGTTTACGTGCCTAATCAACTCCTCAAGACCAAGAGCATCGACGACCTGGTCGAAGAGACTCACCACGAAAGTAAGCGTCTGAAGCGCTCCCTCGGCCCCTGGAGCCTGATCGCTTTCGGCATCGGCGCCGTCATCGGCGG
>DATASJ010000006.1:0-1813 GCA_036269275.1 Bryobacteraceae bacterium
CCACCACGCGAAAGCCGAGGGTTTTCAGAATGCCGGCAACGGCCGGCCCTGAAACATCGGCGCGTTCTCCACGCGAGCAGGAATCGCTGACTGTGAGCACGGCGGCGCTGAAAGCTGCGGGCGCAGAATTCTCGCTTGACCTTTCAGTTATCGAGGAGAACATCTTCCTCCTCTTCGGTGGATCTCCGGTTCGCCGCGCCGGCGGAGGCGTCTGTGTCAGTGGCGGAACCGGCGGTGGCACTGGTGCTGACACCGGCATTGGCATTGTCTTGCGCGGGCTCCGCGCCGCCGTCGCGCTGCGATTCGTCGAGCAGACGCAAGCCCTCCATCAGCAAACCCTGGGTGTTGAGCTTGGTGGTTTCCTGATCGGTTTTGCCTTCGAAGTTGAGTTCGAAGTTTCCGCCGGTCCAGCGCAGAACTTTGAAAACGGCTTCATCGCCGGTCAACGATCCGTAAGTCGCGTGCTTCACCTGACCTTCGACAAAGAAGACTTCGCACTTGTCGCCCTGGTAGTTCAACTTGAGCTGGCAGCTCTTGCGGCCCATTTCGAGCGATTGCATCAGGTCGATGACATTCATCTGCGAAAGATTTCCGCGCACCACGCCGTCGGAGGGAGCGGTCTTCGCCATTTTTTCGAGCGCGATGCGGTCCACAGTGCGCTTGATGCGGCGCGTGGCATCCTTGAGAAAGAACGGTTTGACCAGGTAATCGTCGGCAGCGTCCTGAGGAGATAGACGCTCATCAATGTCCGTGCGGCTGGCCATGAGGATGGCGGAAAAATTCGCGGTTGCGGGACGGCTCTTGAGCTTCTCGACGAGCTGGCGGCCGTCCATGCCTGGCATGCGGTAATCGCAGACCACCAGGTCGGGAGGATCGTCGACCGCTTTCAGCAAGGCGTCGGCGGTATCACCGGCAGCAACAACGAGCGCGAAGGGCGTCAGCGCCTGCCGCAGCATCGCCAGCACCATCGGATTGTCATCTACTAAGAGCAGTTTGACGTCGTTGGCCATGTATCACTTCTTGCGGCGGTATTCTCCGCTTTTACCGCCGGTCTTGCGTTCTAGAACGATCTCACGAATCTCGATGCCTTTATCGAGGCCTTTGCCCATATCATAAATTGTTAACGCGGCAATGGTGGCGGCGACCAGGGCTTCCATCTCTACGCCGGTGGCGGCGGAGGTGGCGACCCTGGCGGTGATGGCGATGCCATTTTCGCGAAGGTGCATTTCGACATCGACGTGCGAGATCGGGAGCGGATGGCACAGCGGGATTAAGTCGGAGGTGCGCTTGGCCGCCATGATTCCGGCAACGCGTGCGATTTCCAGCGGATTACCCTTGGGATTTTTCGGCAGGGCTTGCAGCACGGCGGGGCTCATGCGCACGAAGGCGCTGGCTTCGGCTTCGCGCCTGGTCGGCGCTTTACCGGAGACATCAACCATGCGGGCGCGGCCGGCGTCATCGTAATGAGAAAGCTTGCTCGCCATGCGGAATCTATATCTTACATGGGAGATGACAGGGCGGCATGGACCCGGTGGCTAAAGCCGTGTTTGATTTTTTGAGGTGCTTCATCGCAGCGCTGAAGCGCTGCGTCACCCGAAAGCAAAAATTGCGGCGGTCCGACGCGCTTAGCTTCAGAGAAGAAAGACGCCGGTTACCGCAGCATAATCGCGATCCATTCGCCGAGGGGAATATGCTCGCGATCAGGTGGGATGACGATATAGCAATTCGCACGGGCGCGGGCGGCGATGTCGCCCGAGCCTTGCCAGGGGACGAGTTCCACGTGAGAGTTTTCGTGTTTGCCGGAAAAAATTGC
>DATASJ010000007.1:0-1607 GCA_036269275.1 Bryobacteraceae bacterium
GTGGGATTTCAAAACATGAGGATGGTGCGATTGGCGCCCTGAAGCTCCTAGAGCCTCCCGCACGTGACTGGGGCGATCTGAAGGAATACGTCAAGCCCTGAAATATTTGCTCCAAGATGGTGTGCTGATGCTTTCAAAGAGAGGGCTCCAACAAGATAAACGCGGCCGTTGAGGCTGTATTTATGCACCTTCCGAACTTCTTACAGCAGAATACGTCAGGGCCGAGATCGCGACACGCGTAGCGCAAAGTAAAGGAAACTTTGAGGAGGCGGTGACCTGCCACTGAGTATTTCCTCCAGATGGAGTTAGAGTCCGGCCTGAAGAAGGACGGACAGATGAAGCGAGCAAGGTTCACGGAAGAGCAGATTATTGCTTTGTTGAAGGAGCATGAGGCCGGGGCGAAGACGGCCGACCTGGCTCGCAAGCACGGGATATCCGAGGCGACCATCTACAACTGGAAGGCCAAATTCGGTGGCATGGATGTCTCCGAGGCCAAGCGGTTGAAGGCGTTGGAGGAGGAGAACGCGAAGCTGAAGAAGCTGCTGGCCGAGCAGATGCTCGATGCGGCTGCGCTACGCGAGCTTCTTTCAAAAAAATGGTAGGGCCCGTCGCCAAGCGCGCCGCGGTGGCGCATCTGGAGGCCGAGATGGGCCTGTCGGAGCGGCGGGCCTGTTCGATCGTGGGCGCGGATCGAAAGATGATCCGCTACTGCTCTCGCCGGTCACCGGACATCGCGCTCCGCGCCCGGCTGCGCGAGTTAGCCAATGAACGCCGCCGGTTCGGTTATCGCCGACTGTTCGTCCTGCTGCGGCGGGAGGGCGAGCCGTCCGGGATCAACCGGATCCATCGGCTCTATCGGGAGGAAGGACTCACTGTCCGCAAGCGTCGGGCCCGCCGCAAGGCGACAGGCACCCGGGCACCGATCCTGGTGGAAGCGAAGCCGAACGCACGCTGGTCGCTCGACTTCGTCTACGATCAGTTCGCCAATGGACGGCGCTTCCGCGTCCTCAACATCGTCGACGATGTCACCAAAGAATGCCTGGGTGCAATCCCGGACACGTCGATCTCCGGACGGCGGGTGGCGCGGGAACTGACGACGATCATTGAGCAGCGCGGCAAACCGAGCTCGATTGTCTCCGACAACGGCACCGAGTTCACCTGCAATGCCATGCTGGCCTGGTGCAAGGACACCAGCGTCGACTGGCACTTCATCGCGCCCGGCAAGCCGATCCAGAATGCCTTCGTCGAAAGCTTCAACGGGCGCATGCGCGATGAGTTGCTCAACGAAACCCTGTTCTTCGATCTCGACGACGCCAGGACAAAGATTGCGGTGTGGGTTGCTGACTACAACGGGGACCGCCCGCACTCATCGCTGAAATACCTCACCCCGGCAGCCTACGCTGCCACATTCACCGCAACGGGCGATCGGCTGCGCAACCCCGACCAGCTCCGCCGATCGCCCGTTGCTCCACCAGCGCCACTCGGCGTACAAAACCTCGAGACTCTAACTGCCACTGGGGGATAATTCAGTGGCAGGTCACTGGTTCAACATTCGAGTTACAGTGCTGATTTGGGCAATTCCACCCGATAAAAAAAATCCCATCGCG
>DATASJ010000008.1:0-1566 GCA_036269275.1 Bryobacteraceae bacterium
CGGAGCCCATGCGACGATTGACGGCGGAAAAACGGCAGAAGTAAAGCTGCATCGTTTTCAGGGAAATACTGACGATCCCGTCGTCATTCACAACCTGAAGTACTGGGGAACACCGCGCAACGACGGCTTTGTAATGATGCCCAGCGATTTCGAGGGCTACAAGACTGGAGCCAAAGCGTTCGAGTACACGGGGACCAATGGGTTCATGCTCACGCTCGACATCGCTTCGACAGACGTAAAGCAATAAGCAGCACGCTTCGCAACAAACAAAAGTTAGGGCCGGGAATCGTGAGATTCTCGGCCCTTGTTTTCTCTGGCTCCGCTTTTGTCTTTAATGCCTGCGCAAAAATCTCGCTTTCATTGCTTAATCAGTTCGTGCCCCGCTTCGCGTAGCAGAATGAGGGCTCGGTCGATGTGCTCCTGCGGAATGAGGATGTAATCGGTGTCGTAGGTCGAGATGGCAAAGATGGGGACGGCATTGCTCGAAAGCGGCTCGATGAACCCCAGCAGCACGCCGGTTTGCGAGAAGGGGAACGGGCCTTCGAGTTTGAGGCAGATCCAGCGCAGGCCTGTCGCGAGTTCTTTCGGAACGTGATCGGCCGGGCAGACGATGGAGAGTTCGTTAAGTGTGCGGGTAATCGAGAGGAAGTCGCCATTCGTCGCCCAGGCGGGGACAGGCGAATCGGAATCCTGGCGAATCACGGCGTACTCGCCCGGGAGTTGGTGAAATTTGAGTAGCTGGCGTTTTTCCACTAGCCGGCGTCCTTGATTTCAACTTGTATGGCGCGGAATTCCGTGGTGCCAACGTTCTCCACCGCATGCGGCGGCAGCGGTGGTTGCCATGTAGGAATGTTCGGCGTGGGCTCGTCTGTAAGTGGCAGTTGCCGCGTGTCGAGCGTTACCTTGCCATCCGGATCGCGACGGATGATGTCAGACCAAGTCTGAACCAGCAGCACGCCCGCCCATTGATGAGTATGCACAGCGGTGGTCTCGCCCGCAGGAATGCGAGTTCGAACCACCCGCACCTGTTCGTTTTCAAAAAGCAGCGTGTGATGGGCGCTAGCCGCGACCAGTGCGTCGAGGGCAGCGGGCCAGGTTTCTTTTTCTTTAGGCATCTTCGGATCGCTCAACCCCATGGATCGCTCAACCCTCCACCGCCTTGCGCACCGCTGCTTTGGCGAGGAGGCGCGTGGAATCGAGCGTGGGCAGGGGGGAGGACTTCGGCGTCACTAGCAACGGGATTTCCGTGCAGCCGAGGACGACTGCGTCGCAACCTTCATCTTTCAAGGCGCGAATCACTTCAACGTAGTAGGCGAGCGCGCGCGGAAGAAACACACCATTGACCAGTTCGTCCATGATGATCTGGTCGAGATGCTCGCGCTGCTCAGGTCCGGGAGTGCGGTATTCGATGCCGGCAGCTTTCAACGCTTCGCGATAGACAGGGCCTTCCATCAGGTAGCGAGTACCAAGTACGGCGAGGCGTTTGAACTGGCGGCGCTGCGCCTCTTTCGAAACCTCCCTTGCGATGTGCAGCCAGGGGCGGGGCGAGCGGTGCTCGATTAGGTC
>DATASJ010000009.1:0-2008 GCA_036269275.1 Bryobacteraceae bacterium
CACGATGCAGCCGCTGCACCTGCAAATCCATTACTCGAGCAAAGGCTTGAGGAACTCGGCGTTACCGTTGCAGCCTCCAGACCGGCCGAACCGGCCGCCCTGCTCGAATCGGAAATGGATGAATGGGGACCCGTCGTAAAAGGCAGAAGGCATCAAGGCCGAGTGACACGCTTTTCTCGGTCAGGCCCGGACAGGTATGAGCGGAAGGGGGGCATTTGGTCTACATGCGAATGGAGGTACCAATGAAAATCAATGTCGCTGCCGCACTGGGGTTTGGCGTCGCCCTCTCCAGCGGGTGTGCCCCTTGCGCGTTTGCGGCCTCGGCGCCGGCGCATATTCAGAATCTTCAAGGTTGTTTTCGAGTCTCCTACCGCTTTGTCGAAGATGGTAGGCATGACTACGAGATCAAAGACGCCCTCGAATGGATCGCGTTGAAGCAACAGTCCGGGTCGTATCTCATCCAGCACTACGGACTCATGGGAGGAGAGGTCACGCGGCACTTCACTGAAACCTGGTCGCTGCTCTCGGATGGACGCTGGCGGCAGGATGTGGGGCCTTCGCGGTACACATGCATTTCAGAGGTCCGGATGGGGCAGTTGCATTGCTCCTCACCCGGCGCCGCAAAACCCACTCGCGACCAAAGAGAGGTCTACGATCTGCTCAATCGCGTCTCTACCATTCAAATCACCCCAAAGGGCTGGGTCCAAAGCGAAATGAACGACAAAGTTACGAAAGAGGGCAAAGTCCTCGCCACCGAAGTGGGATGGGTCGAATATCGGCGCACCGCGGATGAATCTCCCTGTGACGTGGCCAAGAAACTTTACCCCAGCGAGTAAAGGCCAACACGCGGAAGACCGCTGGCCGGTTGCCGACACACCGCCTGGATTGATCCGGGTACGTTGGCGCAGAACGGAGGGATCACCTGATGCTCCGCGTGTTCAAAGCTGTTGTGTTCGCGATCTTAGGACACCCCGAACATTAACTGAATCGCGATGCCCGGTCCTGCGACGGAGTGACTCGGGATTGTGGATTCCGGTGGGCGACGAAGCGGCGTAGATCAGCGGCATGGTCGATGCGGACGCGATTCGGCAGCGATGGGAGGCAGTGGGCGCGAGGCTCGACGAGCGCGGCCGGCGGCTGTTTGCGGCGGCGGAGGCGCGGACCGCCGGGTGGGGCGGCCTCGCGATGGTCTCGAAGATCACCAGGCTCGCCCGTTCGACAATCAATCGCGGCGAAGATGATCTCGACACGCAACCGCTGCTGGAGGGGCGCGTTCGCCGCGCCGGCGGTGGGCGCCGCGCGCTTTGCGACACTGATCCGGGGCTCGTCCCCGCACTTAAGCGCCTCGTGCAGCCGGCGACGCTTGGCGATCCGATGCGGCCCTTGATCTGGGTGTCGAAAAGCCTGGAGAAACTCGCCGCGGCGCTGACCGAGATGGGACATCCGATCGGACCTGATACGGTGCGCAAGGAACTGGTGAAGCTCGGCTTCTCGCGCCAGTCCAATCGCAAGGCCGATGAAGGATCGCACCATCCCGACCGCAATGCCCAGTTCGAATACATCAACGCGAAAGTTGTCGCCGCGCAGGTCCGGCAACAACCGGTCATCTCTGTGGACACGAAGAAGAAGGAACTGATCGGCAACTTCAAGAACGGCGGCACTGATTATCGTCCAAAACGCAAGCCGCGGCGCGTCAATGTCCACGACTTCGAGGATAAGAAGCGCGGCAAGGTCGTGCCCTATGGGGTGTACGACATGTTCGCCAATGCCGGCTTCGTCAGCCTCGGGATCACAAGCGACACCGCCGAGTTCGCCGTGCAATCGATTCGCTGCTGGCGCAAACGCATGGGACGACAGCGCTATCCGACGGCACGAGAGCTAACGATCACCGCAGACTGCGGCGGCTCCAACGGCGCGCGTGTGCGGCTCTGGAAGCGCGAACTGCAAAAGCTCGCCGACGATACCGGGCTCGTAATCCACGTCCACCACTATCCGCCCGGCACATCGA
>DATASJ010000010.1:0-1554 GCA_036269275.1 Bryobacteraceae bacterium
TCGGTTGTTTGCCGAACCACGTCTTCCGCATCGCCTCGCGCACCAGCGAGCCGACCCCCGGCGAAGGCAGCTCCGCGTCAAGATGGCAGGTGCGAATATTGGCGATGAGATCGACGATCTCGTCTGGCGAAATCGTGCTCATGATGCACAGGCTTGGGCCGTTTGCCGAACCAGGTCTTGCGCATCGCCTCACGTGGAGGAAAAGGTGCCACTCAAACTCGGCAACATTGCTGCTTGATTAGTTGAGCAGACGGGCTCGATTATCGACCCTTGACGAACTGAGTAACCGTTCCCACATCACTGCTGCGGGTCTTCGACGGCAGGGATGGGGGTCATGGGCAAGAAGCGGGATCGTGCAGAACTGGAAACGCGACGGCTAGAGGGCGCGCGTTTACTGCAGCGGGGCGTCAAGCCGGCGGAGGTGGCGCGGCGGCTCAAAGTGAGCCGCACGTCGGTGTGGCGATGGGAACAAACGCTTGACGCGAACGGCCGGCGCGGCCTGCGCAAGGCAGCGCGGACGGGGCGCCCGCCGCAACTGACCGACGCCGAGAAGAAGCGGTTGGCTGTCGCACTCGAAGCCGGCGCCCTGGTGCAAGGATATGCCACCGATCTGTGGACGCTCTCTCGCGTTGGCAAGCTCATCGAGAAGATCAGCGGCAAGCGGTATTCGGAGTCGGGCGTGTGGCGGCTGCTCAAGGGACTGAACTTCTCCTGCCAGCGGCCGAGCGGTCGCGCCATCAAGCGCGATGAACAAGCCATCTGCCATTGGAAGACGAAGCGTTGGCCGACACTAAAAAAAACTGCGCCAAACAAGGCCGAACCATCGTCTTCATAGATGAGTCCGGTGTGAGCGAGCGGCCACACCGCGTTCGAACCTGGGCACCCAAAGGCGAGACGCCGATCCTGCAATATAGCTTCACTTGGAACCAGCTCTCCGCCGTGGCCGGCGTCACCTTCTGGAATATCTACTTCAAGCTCGTCAACGGCGCCGTCCGCGCCCCCGAACTCGTCGCCTTCCTCAAAAATCTCCGCCGCCATCTCCGCGGCCGCAAACTCCTCATCATTTGGGATCGCCTGCAGGCCCATCGCAGCCGCCTGGTCCGCGATTACGTCGACACCGAAGGCGGCGATATCCAGTTGGAGTTTCTGCCGCCCTATGCACCCGAACTCAATCCCGTCGAATACCTGTGGGCGCATTGGAAGCAGCATGAGATGCCCAACTTCTGTCCAAAGGACTTCGCCGAGCTCAGCGCATTCGCTCGCGCCAAGCTCAAGCGAACGCAGCGCCGCAAGTTTCTCGTCGCCGCCTTCTGGAAACAGGCCGATCTCCCATTCTGATGTTACTATGTTTATCAAAGATCAATAGCGGGATCGTTGGTCCAACCGGCTGCAACAAACCCGCAAAGATGAGCCCGGGATGTTTTACGAAGATCATCCGGCGATAAAGATTGTTTACGTCCTTGTCCGGGTCGAAAACAGCCTTATCCAGGAAGGGGAACGTGGTTCTGTAACCGGTCGCGAAGATGATGGCGTTGAAGTTCTCTTGACTGCCAT
>DATASJ010000011.1:0-2200 GCA_036269275.1 Bryobacteraceae bacterium
CCGCTCGCATTTGCGCTGGATTTTATCGGCATCGCGCTGAGCGCGCTTGCCGGCATCAGCGAGCGCAGGATCGAGCGCCTGGTAAACCCCGCGCTCAGCGAAGGTTTGCCGCCGTTTCTGGCGCAAGGCGCGGGACTGAATTCCGGTTTCATGATGCCGCAGGTTACGGCAGCAGCGCTTGTGAGTGAGAACAAAGTTCTGGCGCATCCGGCGTCGGTTGATTCGATTACGACCTCGGGCAACAAAGAAGATTACGTTTCCATGGGCATGACAGCGGCGAACAAGCTGAAGCGCATTGTGGAGAACACCCGGAATGTTCTTGCGATCGAGGCTATGGCCGTTGCGCAGGCGATTGACTTTTTAGCTCCCCTGAAAAGCTCAAAACGAGGGCAGGCGGCGTATGCGGCGATCCGGTCGGTGTGCCCGACGATGGAGAAAGACCGCGTGATGTACAAGGACTTTGCACGGATTGCGGAGTTGATTGCTAGCGGGAAGGTGGCGGAAGTCATCCGCTGAAGTTGCGGACTTCCCGGCACAAACAAAAGACACCGGGCTTCGCCCGGCGGACAGCCGAGGGCGGCTGTCCCTACATGAGTATCGATTACGCCGTCTTTACCGCGCTACCATCCAATCCCAACTTGTCGGCAATCCCTTGCAGCGCCTGAATGCAGAAGGCGATGTGCTCGTCCAGGTCGACGCCGAGCGCGGCCGCGCCCGTAATAATGTCGTCGCGGTTTACTTTGCGGGCGAAGGCTTTATCTTTCATTCTTTTTCGAACTGACTTCACGTCTACTTCCGCCAGCGACTTTCCGGGCTTGATCAGGGTGACGGCGGTGATGAATCCGGCGAGCTCGTCGCAGGCGAATAGAGCTTTTTCCATGGGGGTGTCGCGCGTGACGCCGGTGTATTCGGCGTGAGACATGATGGCGCGCCGGATGACTTCGGGCCATCCTCGTTCCTTCAGGATTTCATTGCCCTTGTAGGGGTGATCTTCGAGGCTGGGATATTTTTCGTAATCGAAGTCGTGAATGAGTCCGACGATTCCCCAGAGATCCTCTTCGGTTAGCCCCTCAGGAGCTGAAGCCCCGGATGCCATGTGGCCGCTTTGTGGCACGCCTGAAGGCGTGACCTGATACGAACCGCCGAACTTTTTGGCACACGCGCGCATGCAGGCCTCGACGGCGAGTGCATGCTTGCGCAGACTCTCCGATTGGGTGAACTCAGTTAGTAAACACCACGCGGACTCGCGATCAATCATTCTTTTGCCCTGTCTTCTGCTGGATTTCGCCGGTTCGTTTCGGTTTTCACCGGCAACGTTTACGGCTTCGTGCATTTTACTCTTGACATCGATAGGCCTTGTACCGCAGATTGTCACTGCGGTAGGAACCTCTCCCCCAGTTTATTTAGGTTCCAAAAGTAAGGAGTAGCCCGCTCTGGCACTCCCACAACCCGATGGCCACGAACCTTGCCCCAGTAGATTCTAGGGAAGTTGTCCGTTGCGATCATTGCCTGCTGGTTCAATTCCGTACGGTGAATAACAATTGCCGGCGCTGCCACTCGTCCATGGACGAGGAGCCAGAGCCTGAACCCGTGGTGCTTGCGCCCCCTGTGATGATGCCCATGCCCGGCTCCGGGCGGGGACACTTGAACCTGGCAACGTCGATCCGCTCGCTGCGTTTGCGAAGCGGGCTGAGCCAGCGGCAACTGGCGCTACGCATGTCGGTGCCGCGAACTTACGTTTCCAAAATTGAAAACGAGAAAGCTACGCCTACGCTGTCGTCCCTGGAACGGCTGGCGCGAGCCCTGGAGGTGACCGTGCCGGAACTGCTGAGTGGTGGAGAAAAGAACCGCCAGGACGAAATCAGCGAACTGATGAAAGATCCGTTCATCGCGGAGATTCTGCCGTTCGTCTCGCAACTGAATGGGATGCAGATGTCGAGCGTCCTGACGCAGTTGCGGGATTTGACGGTGCATCCGAGACGAACCGCGTAGGAAAAAGATTTATGTGGGGACAGCCGCCCTCGGCTGTCCAGTCGGGCGAAGCCCGACAGCTCTATCCACGGAGTTTATCCGGGCAACCAGCCAACTGAACGCCGGGACCAGATATCGGTCCCGGCTTTTTTTTGCGCTCGTCGGCCACTGAATCCGAAATAGATCGACTAACATCTATCCAGCATGAACCACGAAGAAGTTGGATCTG
>DATASJ010000012.1:0-2772 GCA_036269275.1 Bryobacteraceae bacterium
CACCAGCTTTCTGGCGGCATGCGTCAGCGCATCATGATCGCGATGGCTATCGTCAACCGGCCGCAGTTGCTGATTGCCGACGAACCGACGACGGCGCTTGACGTGACGATCCAGGCGCAGATTCTGGAGCTGCTTGCCGAGTTGCGCACCAAGTTCGGGCTGGCGATGCTCTTCATCTCGCACGACCTGGCAGTGGTTTCGCAGATTGCCGATCGAGTCGCCGTGATGTATGCCGGTAGCCTGGTAGAACTCGGCGAGAAACGACATATTTTCCAGGCGGCCGCGCATCCCTATACACGCGGCCTGCTGCGTGCGGTGCCAGATCTCAAAACGGACCGCGCACGTCCGCTCCAGACGATCGAGGGCACCGTCCCCGCGCTGCACGCCATGCCTCCGGGTTGCGGATTCGAGCCGCGCTGCGAATTTCGCATTGCCGCGTGCGAGCGCGATTTGCCGCCGCTGATCCAAGTCTCAGCGGGGCATTGGGCCCGCTGCCCGGTTGTAAATTCTCAATAGCGAAGTTTGCTGATAAGAAACGTTAGAAAGCGCGCTCGAGTTGGTCGCGGCTTCGGACCAGCAGCACGATCAATACTGCCAACAGTAGGGGCGCGATCCACCAAGCGTCCAGGAATTTCCCCAGCCACCACTGGACGAAGTAGATGTTTCCATCGCGGAAAGGCACTCGGTAGGGGTGAGTATCGTCGGGTGCGGACAATGCCCAGGTCGATACCGTCGAAAACAACACAAAATGCGCAACGGCGTCCGCCATCAGAAGGGTCACGATCACCTTGAACCATAACGGCGTTTTGTTCTTGAACCGCCAGCCAAACAATCCGCGCCCTGTCATAATGTTCCTCTCCATTGCGCCCTTGCCGGGCGTTTGAGTTCAAACGTTAGTCTATAATCGCCACTTTGTCCGGTGCCCCTTGCGAATACTGTTGCTCAGCGATATCCACGCAAACCTCGAAGCCCTGGAAGCCACGCTCGCCGCCGCTCCCTCGTTCGATGCGGCGGTGAATCTGGGAGACATCGTTGGTTATGGGGCCAGTCCAAACGAAGTAACGGCCCATTCTCGCGACTTGGGGAAAATCTTCGTGCGGGGCAATCACGACAAGGCGGTTACCGGTCTGTTGGACCTCGACGATTTCAACACCATGGCTGCTTCTGCCGCAATCTGGACTCGGAATACATTGACACCCGAAAATCTGGACTGGCTCCGCAACCTGCCGCACGGACCGGTTGGCTTGCCGGATTTTCCTGAAGTGCAGTTGGTTCACGGTTCTCCTAGTGATGAAGATGAATATGTAGTTTCTCTGGGAGATGCGCTGGCGCCACTGATCACCCTGACGACTGCTTTGACTTTTTTTGGGCACACGCATCTGCAAGGCGGATTCTTTGTCAACGACTCTGCCGCGGACGGCTTTCGTCCAGAATACCGCAGCGTGGGCCAAGCCGAATCGGTTCCGCTGCAGTTGAAGGCGCACACCCGCTATTTGATCAATCCCGGTTCGGTTGGCCAGCCGCGCGATGGCGACTGGCGCGCCGCCTTCGCGCTGTTCGATACCGATGCGCAAGTCGTCCACTTCCATCGCACGCCATACAACTTGAAAGCAGCGCAGGATCGCATCTTCGCTGCGAATCTGCCGGCGCGCCTGGCCACACGTTTGGCCGCAGGACGCTGAGCCCACTCGCCGTCGTTGTAAACTCGAAGAATATGCCTTCTTATTCTTCGCGCAGCGCCGAAACCAAGCATCTGTTCGAAACCCGCGAGAATCCTCCTCAGCATTATTTAATCGCCCATAGCGACGGAGGGGCCCGCGGCAATCCTGGACCCGCCGGTTACGGCGTTGTGGTGCAAGACGAATCCGGACGAAAAGTCGCCGCTCTGAGCGAATATCTCGGTCATCAGACCAACAATTTCGCCGAATATCAAGGACTGATTGCTGCCCTGGAATATGCGCTGCAGCGTGGGCCGAAGGCGCTGAAAGTGATCAGCGATTCGGAACTGCTGGTGCGCCAGATCAAGGGCATTTACAAGGTGAAAAATGCAACCCTGCAGGACCTGCACGGCCGCGCTAAACAATTGATCGCGCAACTGGATTGGTTCTCGATCGGCCACGCCTTGCGCGAACACAATCAGGAAGCCGACCGGCTCGCCAACGAAGCTATGGACAAGGGCATGGGACGCACCGTGGCTCATGTGGCCGCCCCCCCGGTTGCGCGATCTTCGAACCAGCTTTCGCAGGAGTTTGAGGGCATCGTGCGCAACGGAAAAGTGGAACTCTCAGACGGGGCTCTGCCAGAGGGAACGCGCGTACAGGTGCGCGTGAAGAAGTGAGTCGCTCAGGCTAGAAGCATACGGGCTAGAGGCTTCTTACTCCGCGGACGAAGTGTGGTCGTGCACGATCTTCCATCCAGCTGGAAATCTGCGAAATACCAGCGTGAATAGGCCATGCGGAGTCTTCCCATCGGACATGGTCAGGTGCCAGGCTCCGCGGACGAACGCCGCGCTGGGTCCGAGCATCTCAATGCGTAGATCGGAGAACTCCAGCGTTCCCATCTCATGTCCGGGACCTGCGTACGTCGCGCGGTAGCGATCCAGGGTCGCCTGCCAGCCGCTAGTCTGCTTGCCGCCAGAAAAGAAAGTTAGATCGGCGGAGTTCCAGTAACCCGCCATGAAGGAATCGAGGTCGTGATGATTCCAAGCGTCCTGCTGCGAGCGCAGGACATGCTCGACGGCGCTTTTGGCGTCTCCGGAAGATCCCATCGTTG
>DATASJ010000013.1:0-120770 GCA_036269275.1 Bryobacteraceae bacterium
GCTCACGCGGCGTCGCTGCATCAGAGTTGCCTCCATTGTGCAAGATTCCCCACTGCTGCCTCCCGTAGGAGTCTGGCCCGTGTTTCAGTGCCAGTGTGGCCGTGTGCCCTCTCAGGCCGGCTACCGATCATCGCCTTGGTGGGCCGTTACCTCACCAACTAGCTAATCGGCCGCGGACTCCTCTTCCAGCGCATTGCTGCTTTCCCTTCGCAGGCTTATGCGGTATTAGCCCCGGTTTCCCAGGGTTATCCCCCACTAAAAGGTAGATCATCCACGTGTTACTCACCCGTACGCCGCTGTACTCAGGGATTGCTCCCCTTTCTCGCTCGACTTGCATGTGTTAAGCGCGCCGCCAGCGTTGATTCTGAGCCGGGATCAAACTCTCGTTTGATCTGTTAGAGTAATTCACCCTGCTTGCTGGAGTCTTCGGCTGCTGAAAAACGCTGCCGCCTCCAACCGCAGAGCATGATCGCTCCGGCTTTTACTCAAAAAATCTGACGTATTACTTCATTGCGTCCAACCAGATTGTCAAACAACTGCGCAGCCAACCAAACCAATACGAATCGCTTCGCAAAATTGGGTCGCTGCCGGCCTCGAAAGCCGTTTGAGCCGCGCTCGACTCCTCCGAATCGTTCGGATAGGAGCAGCACGCTAGCTCGGAAAATTCGGGGATTTCCCCTAGATACGGTAGCGGGGAATTACTTCAGGATCGCTCATTGCTGCGATCCGGTCCGCATCGAACCCGATCAGGCCAATTGGACTTGATTCCTTCGCCACTGCGGTCGGCGGTGTTTCACCGCCTCGTTGTCAGCTTATCAAGCTCTCTCGACTGTTGCAAGCCCCACGGTCACGTGTGCGTGGCTTGGTCCCAGCCGCCTCGCCTCTACTTTCGCATGAGGCGACTCGTTCAGAATATCAGAGGTAGCCCCGCGGTGCAAGCGAAATCGAGAAGAGCTGTGGAAAAGGTCCGGGGCCGAAGCCAGTTCCTTTTTCCTACTTACCAACCGAAAGAACAAGTTGACCGTCCCGATCGCGATTGATCACCTGTTCGAGGCACCCAACCGAGTCAACCAATCCTCCAAACTCGCTTCCGACCGCTCATACATAAACCGCTCGTACTCAGAGCGATCATTTTCCAACTGCAGCTTCTGCAAGCGGTCCAGATACTCCACCCGATGCTCCGGCCCAATCACCATGGGCGAATATCCCGCGCGCATCAATAACAAATTCATGAGCAGGCGCGCCGTTCGCCCATTTCCATCCTTAAACGGATGAATCGTCACCAGCCGCGCGTGCGCCTCGAAGGCGCTCTCAGGACCCGGCTCGGCCACTGCGAGCCACTGCCCGAAATCGCTCATCAGCGGCTTCAATTCCCACGGCGAGGGCAACACCAGCGGCGAGCCTCTGATGAATCTCTCATGATCCGAATATTTCCCGGCCTCCTCCGGATCGATTCGCGCCAGGATCAAGCGATGAATCGCGCGCACGTCCACTTCCCGAATCGGATCCGATCGCCGTGCCAAATCGTGCACAAATGCGAGCGCCTCCTTATGCCCGATCACCTCCAACTGATCCTCAATCGGCTTCGCGACCACCGCCGGACTCGCCAATCCCTTCTCGAAGACTTCCGCCGTCTCAACGCGCGTCAACGTGTTCCCCTCGATGGCATTGGACGTATACGTCAGTTCCACGTCATACCATTCCGTCAACGCCGCCACGCTTTTCTCCGCACGTGCGCGTACACGGTCGAGTTCCGCCTTCTTCGCCGCGATTCTAGCCCGGACCTCCACCATCCCTGAGTGGTACCACACATCGCGAAGCCCGGACGAACAAGACCCATCTGGTCATCTGACCGCTTCCCTGCTATCGTGGTCCTATGAAGGACCGGGTCATGAGCGCCACCGAATTCAAGGCCAAATGCCTCTCCGTTCTGGACGAAGTCGAAAAGAACGGCAACACCGTTACCGTGACCAAGCGTGGCCGCCCGGTCGCTACCGTCCAACGCGCTCCGAAGGCGCGTTGGAAATCCCCCGAAGGAACATGGGCGGACAAAGTCGAGATTGTGGGTGACATCATGGAGCCGATGACCGACCTCTGGGAGGCGCTGCGCAAATAGCAGCTCGTGCCCCCGCAGTTCTTAGCCGATACGCATATCGTCCTGCACTGGCGAAACAGTCCAAGAAAGCTGTCAAAGGAGCAACTCCGGATTCTTCGGGCGGAGGTACACCATGGGCGCCCCGTTGCCGTGAGCGCATTCAGTCTCATCGAGCTGGCGATCCTGATTTCGGAACGGAGGCTGCGCACGAAGGACACGGCCGATCAATTCTTCGCTGAACTCGAATCCAATCCCGCCTTTCAGATTCTGCCCATCACGTTCCAAATCGCCGCCGAATTCGCCTCTGTCGGCCACGGCCTTCGCGATCCCGCCGACCGCGCCATCGTCGCCACGGCCCGCGTACACCGCCTCCGGCTAATCACCTCAGATCAGCGCATCCTCGATTCCAAGCTCGTCCCGGTCATCGCATAAACTGCGCTGCGCCAACCGGCCGCCACGCAGCTCGCCAGCGCCAGAGCAACCGCTCCCGCCAGCAGCAGCCCCAGCGCCGAAGCTTCCGGAACGCCCGGCGCATACGAAGTCCCGCTCGCCGAAACATACGAAGCTCCCGGCGTCAGCGGCACTGCGTAGAAATTAACTGCACCCTGGAAACCCGATTCGGACTGATTCACGCATGGGCTGTACGGGCAGCCATAGGCATAGGCGTATCCATTCGCGCTCAGATTCCCGGCCAGGGAAATAGTCGCCCCCGGATAGGTCGTAAGAATGGCTGATTGATCGATTGGACCGGTTGGGGGAAAGCAGCCTTCTGCATCTCCGTCGCAAAGAACCTGGTTTAAGTCTAGGCTGGAGCCCGGCGAAGATCCGTTCACGATAAACCCCACTCCAACTTGTTCCAGGACTGAACCCAAGGTACTCGATGCCGCTAGCGTAAATGGAGAAAAATCCATCTCAATATTGAATTGAACAGGCGTCGTCGGCGACAGTGTGGGAGCAACCACGGTCAAGCTATCGGTCCAGGTCAACGAAACGGAGGTACCTGGGCCTATGAAGTCCAGGCCTGTGCCGTTGGTCAGTGAATACGCAAACGACGAATCCTGAAGCCTTCCCAAGCTCGCGGTTGCGCCCGCTGTCGCAGTGCCGCTAGATTGCACCTGGGGGCTGGTAAACGAAGAAGAAATCTCCAATTGTTTTGAGACCGATGTGGTGTTGGCGAGAGTACCGGAATCGAAAGTTTTGCTACTGTTCGATTCGCCGCCGGGGCCCGTTACACTCACCGTCGTTGAGTCCGACACTGAGTATAGAGTTGCACTCAACGCGCGCCCCGCGCCGAGCCCGCCTATATAAGCAACGAATGCCGCTACCAGCGAAGCCTTTGTGAACCTCTGCGCCATATTCCACCTCTTCGATCGCGCCTCTACGTTAGGCCTAAGTCTACACCGTTTTATAAGCGTCATTGATTACCGGCTACCGCATCCCGCATCGCCCCCAACGCCGGCTTCGGCCGCAACTCCGCATCGAACGGCAGCGGCCGCTGCGGCAATCCGTCTGCGCGCGGCTTTGCGTGATCCAACCAGCTATCGCGATCCGTCAGCCCCCACGTCAGCACCGCCTTCACGGACCGATGCTGCAGCACATTGCTCAGGTAATCGCGATACAGTGCGCCGACCTCCCGGTCGCGCTCGGCAGCGTCAGCAGGCAGCGCGCGGTCGTCCACGTCCAGCTCCGTTACAAACACCTGCAAATCGAGCCCTTCCACTTGCTCCAGAAACCGATGTAGACCCGTCCAGCTCGACGCCTTCGCACCCGCCTTTAGATGAGATTGCAACCCGAGCGCCTGAATCGGCGCCCGTTTATCCCGCAATGACCTCAGCAATCGCAGCACAGCCTCGCGCTTCCGCTCATGCTCGGGACTGTCTTGCTCCAGGTTGTAATCGTTATAGGTCAGCAGCGCCACCGGGTCGGCAGCGGCCGCCGCGCCAAACGCAATTGCCAGATACTCCGGGCCGATCGAATCGAGCCATATCGAGCTACGCAGCCCGTCCTCGCGGCCGTCCTCGACCGCGACCGCTTCGTTCACCACATCCCACGAATGAATGCGCCCCGCATAATGCCCCACCACCGCCGCTATGTGCGCCCGCAACAGATCCGCCGCATTTTGTTTCGTTGCCACGCGAGCCAGCCAGTCCGGATTGTGCTCGTGCCAGCACAGATTGTGCCCGCGCAGCTTCTGTCCATGCGCGGTAGTAAACTCAACCAGCGCATCGGCGCGGCTGAAATCATAGCGGTCCGGCTCGGGATGAATGCGCCGCCACTTCATGTCGTTCTCCGGGACCACGATGCTCGCCTGCGCAGCCAACAACCCGGCGAACTCCGGCCTCTCGAGTTGCGCATACGACACCGCCGAACCGACCAGCAGCCCGTGCCGAGCCGCCACATCGCGCAACCGAATCCGCGACGCCTCCTGCGCCCGCAACCGCGGCACACACAACGCAGACGCCAAAAGCCGGCCCGTGAAATCGCGTCGCAGCATCTGTCCTTATGATCAACCCCACTTATAATCAACCAGTGCTCCGCGCCCTGCCCATCCTCCTGTGCGCCCTCGCCGCAGCCGCCACGGCCCAGCAGTACGACACGGTCATCGCGCACGGCCGCGTCATCGACCCCGAAACCAAGCTCGACGCCATCCGCGACGTCGGCATCCGGAACGGAAGGATTGCCGCAGTCTCTGAAACCCCGCTCGACGGCCGCAGTGTCGTCGATGCCCACGGACTCATCGTCACGGCCGGCTTTATCGATCTCCATCAGCACGGCCAGACACCGGAAAACTACGCCTTCAAAGCGCGCGACGGCGTCACCACCGCTCTCGAAATGGAAGTGGGCGTCTCGCCCGTCGATGCCTGGTACGCCGTGCGCGAAGGCAAATCGCTGATCAACTTCGGCGCGAGCGCCGGCCACATCCCCGCGCGCATGTCCGTCATGCACGATAGCGGAAGCTTCCTTCCGCGCGACCGCGCTATCAACACGCCGGCCACTCCGGAGCAGCTCGCCGCCATCACCGCGCTGCTGCGCCAGGGGCTCGACGAAGGCGCGCTCGGCATCGGCATGGGCATCGCCTACGTGCCCGCCGCCACGCGGGAGGAAATCTTCCGCGTTTTCCAACTCGCGGCGGAGCGTAAAACGCCCGTCTACGTGCATCTCCGCAGCTCAGGCCCGGTCGAGCCGGGCGGCATCGACGCCCTGCAGGAAGTCATCGCCGACGCCGCAGCCAGTGGCGCGCCGCTGCACGTAGTGCACGTCACCAGCACCGAGCTGCGGCAAACGCCGCTGGCGCTCGACATGATTCATAGCGCTGCGCGTCACAACCTCGACGTCACCACCGAATCCTATCCCTATACCGCGGGCATGACTGATATCGGCTCGGCCATCTTCTCGGAGGGCTGGCAAGCGCGCAACGGAGGAATCGCTTATCAAGACCTGCAATGGGCCGCCACCGGCGAGCGCCTCACTGCCGAATCGTTTGCCCGTTATCGGCGGCAAGGCGGCATGGTCGCCATTCACAGCATTCCCGAGGAGATCGTCCGCATTGCCCTGGCCGATCCGGACGTGATCGTCGCGAGCGACGGCATTCTCGATCATGGCAAAGGCCACCCGCGCGCCGCCGGCAGCTACGCTCGCGTGCTGGGCAAATATGTTCGTCAAGAGCACCTGCTCTCGCTTATGGACGCCCTGCGCAAGATGAGCTTCCTGCCCGCTCAGCGGCTGAATCTTTCTACCAAAGGGCGCCTGCAGCCGGGCGCCGACGCCGATATCGTCGTCTTCAATCCCGAGCGCGTAACGGATCGCGCCACCTTCGAGAATCCGGCCCAATATTCCGAAGGCATCCCGTACGTGATGGTGAACGGTGTCTGGGTTGTAAACGACGGCCAGCTACAGCAGAATGTCTTTCCCGGGCGCGGCCTGCGCCGCGGCCGATAATAAAGTCGCGGCCTGCGCCGCGCGCGATAACGCCCCTACCGGCTCGCCTTCACGTCCGCATACAGCGGATAGTGATCGGACCCCGCCAAATCGCGCCGCACCATTCCCTCTTCGATCTTCACGCCTCGCGCAAAAATCCAATCGAGCGCCATGGCGATCACGTGCGTCCGCTCAATCTGTTCGCCCGTGGCGCTTCGAAATCCGGCGCGCTCCAGCTTGTGCAGAAACACGGACGGGAAATACTTGGTATTCAAGTCGCCGCCGATGATTGCCGGCGTGTCCGCCGGGTACTGCTTCAGATCCGCCAGCATCTCCTCGAGCTGTTCCGACTGCAGCGGCCCCATGCTGCGGCTCTCCAGGTGCGCGTTGTAAACCACCAGCGGCCGCCCTGCAAATTGAAGCTCCGTAACCAGCGCAATGCGGCTGCCCAATCGGCGCTGCAAAAACGGAACGGAGGAGGGAATCCAATCGTGCGGCTTCCACCACCCGGATTGCTTCTTGAAGCGCAGCACGCGCGAGGCGAGGATGGGCAAGCGGGTCAGCGTGGCCTGCCCGATAAACGCTTTTCCCCCGTGCTCCTGGCTCAACTCTTCGAATTCGATCGCATACGAAAGGTTCAGGCGCAGCCGGTCCGCCAGCACCTTGGCAACGTCCACGCGCCCAGAGCGCGCAGCATTCCAATCCACCTCTTGCAAGAGCAGGAGGTCCGCTGGATTCTTCCCAAGTTCCGATCCGATGGTCGCGACCTGAGTGCCACGGTCTATATTCCAGGTCGCAACACGGATGGACCGTAGCCGCCCATCCGTTGGAAACGCTGCAATCTGTCGCGCATTGTCGAATGACGGCGCAGGCACGTCCGGCGTCGTCGCGCCCGGTGCTGGCGATTCCGCATAAACGAACGCCAAAGCGCCGATCACAGTGCCGATCCAAAGAGCGCGCTTCACTCTTCTATATTCTTAAATCGCGCACAACGGCCACCCAACGGCCTGTGCGCTCGTCACTCTTAATCGCGCACAACGGCCACCCAACCGCCTGTGCGCTCGTCCGTCCCGCGAAACTCATTTGCCGCTGTAGCTCACGCGCCAAATCGATTTCGATCCGTCATCGGTGACCAGCAACGAACCGTCGCGGGCAACCGCCACACCTACCGGCCGTCCCCATACCGCATCATTCGAAATGACAAATCCGGTGAGGAAATCTTCGTACACGCCCGTGGCTTTCCCATGCTCCAGCGGAACGCGAATCACCTCGTAGCCCGCTCGAACCGACTTATTCCACGAACCGTGCTCGGCCGCAAAAATATCGCCGTGATACTGGCTCGGGAACTGGCTGCCTTCATAGAAGGTCATCTCGAGCGATGCATTGTGCGGCTGCAACAGCACATCCGGAACGATCGTCTTATCCTTCAGCTCGGGATGTTTTCCCTCCAGCCGCGGATCTTGATGATCGCCCATGTAATACCAGGGCCACCCGTAGAAGCCGCCCTCCCGAACCGACGTGATGTAGTCGGGAACCAGGTTGTCGCCGAGCATATCGCGCTCGTTCACCGAACACCAGAGCTGGCCGGTTGCCGGGTTCACCGCAATGCCCACCGGATTTCGAATCCCCGATGCGTACACCTTCACGAATTTTCCATCGGGCGTATACTCCAAAATGTTCGCGCGATGATGTTCTGCCGGATGCGTATCGGGATCGTCCACATTGGACGCCGAGCCTACCGATACGAAGAGCTTGCTGCCGTCGAGTGAAAACGCCAGATCGCGCGTCCAGTGGCCGCCGCCCGACGGAAGCTCGGGAATGATTGTTTCGGGCGCGCCGCTGGCTTTCGGGTCGCCATTCTTGTACGGGAAACGCACCACCGAATTCGTGTTGCCGATGTAGACCCATTGCGGGTTGTCGCCTGGCGGATAGAAGGCGATGCCGAACGGATTGTGCAGGTCCGTGGCAAACGTCGATGTCTGCTCCGGCTTGCCATCGCCCGTGATCCCGCGAAACACATCGATTTTGTTGCCGTGGCTCTCGGCTACGAAGAAATCGCCATTCGGGGCCGTTCTGATTTCCCGCGGCTCAATCAGGTTCTCCGCGTAAAGCTGAACTTTGAAGCCTGCCGGCGCCTGCGGCCACGCGTTCGCAGGGCGCGGCACCATAGTGGGCGTATTTCCCACGCCCTTGGTTGCGTAAGGCTGCGGCAGATCTGCCACGGTAATCTTGCGAAACGTGCCCGGCTTCTCGGTTTCAAACGTGTCGAACGCCGCCGTCCCGGTAATGACATTCTTCACGTCCGAGGTGTCGAACTTCGGCCCGGCCGCATAGATCAGCGCCGCCGCGCCGCCCAGTGCCAACCATCGCAGTCTCTTGATTTTCATATCCTGTTAGATGTTAAGCGGCGCTTACCTGGTTCAGCGCCCGTAAATCGTCCAGCGAAAGCCGCCCGGTGTAAATTGACATACCAATCGCGCAATGCACATCCATCGCGGTTAGTGTCTTTGCATCATCCAGGGTCGTAATGCCGCCCGCCGCGATCAGTTCGCGCCGCGTCGCCCTCCGCAGCCTCTCGAACCACTCCAAATCCGTCCCCTGCATCATGCCCTCTTTATCGACGTAGGTGCACAAAAAACCCGAGCAATACGGTTCCAGCTCCCCGATTACTTCCAGTGCCGTCCAGCGCGTCGATTCGCTCCACCCCTTTACAACAATGCGGCCGCCTCTGCTATCGAGCGCAACCGTCAGCCTCCCGGCGCCCACTTCCCTCGCCAGCGCCTTCAGAAACGAAATATTCGGTCCCTCTTCGGAAAACGCGGCGGTTCCGACAATCACCCGGAACGCGCCTTCGCGCACCAGTTGCTGCGCGCGCTCCAAAGTCCGCACCCCGCCTCCGGCGCGCACACTGGCCCGCCGGGCCAACCATTCAACCATCTCGCCATTCGATCCGTGCCCCATCGCAGCATCCAAATCAATCACCTGGATCTGCGGAAAGCCCCGGAACATCTCCACCATCTCCTCCGGAGACTTGCCCTCCAGAACTTTTTCCCGCCCTTGCTTTAACTGGACAACTTTGCCGTCCATCAGGTCGATGCAAGGAATAATCACGCCGTTGGCCTCACGGGAACGTGCGCCCGGCTCAGCGCCATCTTTAAATCGGCCACCGTGCACTTGCCGTAGTGAAAAATCGATGCGGCCAGCGCTGCATCCGCCCGGCCCTCCGTGAGCACCGCCACGAAATCCTGCGGCGTCCCGGCGCCTCCCGAAGCGATTACCGGAATCGAGGTCGCATTCGCCACCGCGCGCGTCAATGCGCAGTCAAAACCGGTCTGCACCCCGTCGGTATCCATCGAAGTCAGCAGAATTTCGCCGGCGCCCAGTGACTCGCCGCGCGCCGCCCATTCCACCGCGTCCATTCCCTCATCGAAGCGGCCGCCCCTGGTGTAAACGATCCATCGTGCACCGTTCCCTGTGCCCGCCCGTCTGGCGTCGATCGCCAGCACCACGGCCTGCGCGCCGAATTCCCGGGTCAGCTCGCGAATCAACTCCGGCCGATGCACCGCCGCCGTATTCACACTCACTTTGTCCGCGCCCGCCAGGATAATTTTGCGCGCATCGCCCACGCTACGAATGCCGCCGCCCACCGTCAGCGGAATAAAAACCTGCCGCGCCGTCCGCGCCACTACGTCGGCCATGATCTCGCGCGCGTCGCTCGACGCCGTGATGTCCAGGAACACCAGTTCGTCCGCTCCCTGCGCGTTATATCGTTCCGCCAGTTCCACCGGATCTCCCGCGTCCCGGAGCCCCACGAAGTTGACTCCCTTCACCACGCGGCCGCCCGTCACATCCAGGCACGGAATAATGCGCTTGGCCAGCATTACAGCTCGAGAAAGTTCTGCATCACCTGCAGCCCCGCCGGTCCGGACTTCTCAGGGTGGAACTGAACCGCGTAGATATTCTCGTGTTCGAGAATTGCGCTATACGGGTGCATATACGTGCAAGTCGCCGCCGTCGCCCCGATCAAGGGAGCGTAATAGCTGTGCGCAAAGTACGTGAATGTTCCCTCGCCCAGCCTCTTCAGCAGCCTCGAAGCTTTGATCTGCTCGAGCGAGTTCCACCCCATGTGCGGTATGCGCGCCTCACCCACAAACCGCCTCACCGCGCCTGAAAAGATGCCCAGCCCCTGATTTTCCGGCGCCTCCTCGCTCCGTTCGAACAAACATTGCAGGCCAATGCAGATGCCAAGAAACGGCACGCCCGAGCGAATGCGCCCGATGAGCGGCTCGCGCAGCCCGAGCTCGTCGATCGCCTTCATCATCTGCCCGAAATGACCCACCCCCGGCAGCACGATCTTCTTCGCGCGCGCCACATCCTCCGGCCTGTTCGTCACCACATAGGCCGCGCCCAAATGATCCAGCGTGTTTTGTACCGATCGCAGATTGCCCGCGCCGTAATCCACAATCGTCGTCACAATAGACCCTTGGTCGACGGCAATTGATCTTGCAACCGCTCGTCCGTCGAGCACGCATACCGCATCGCGCGCGCGAAACACTTGAAGATCGCTTCAATCTTGTGATGATTCGACCGGCCATAAAGAACCTTGGCATGCAGATTCGCCCCCGCATGGTTCACGAACCCGGAGAAAAAATCTTCCAGCAGCTCCGTTTGCAAATCGCCCACGTGCACCACATTTACCTGCTGGTCATACACCAGCGCCGGCCGGCCGCCCAGATCCACCGCCGCCACCGCCAGCGACTCGTCCATCGGCTGCACAAAATAGCCCGCGCGATTGATCCCTACCCGATCGCCCAAGGCCTTCGCAAACAGGTCTCCCAGCACGATTCCCGTATCTTCCACCGTATGGTGCTGGTCCACGTCCAGATCGCCCTGCGCGTTGAGTTCCAAGTCGAATGCGCCGTGTTTCGCGAACAGCTCCAGCATGTGATCCAGGAACCGGATCCCGGTCGCTACCCGGTACGTTCCCGTACCCTCAATGCGCAGCAAACCCGTGATCCGCGTTTCTTTCGTGTTGCGCTCGATCCGTGCTTCTCTCATGCGCCGGAACTAGCCGCGTTCACCAGAGCTTCCAGTTCATTCACGTTCTCGAGCACCGCGAACGCGCCGCATTCCCAAAGAATGCGTGCGATCTCCTGGTGCCTCGGATTCTGCGGAGTCGACACTCCGATGAATGGAACGCCTGCCGCCCGCGCGCTCTGCGCATCGTCCACCGTATCGCCCAAGTACCACAGCGTTTGCTCTACATGCTCTTGCAGGATGAGCCGTAGTCCGTCCGGCGCCGGCTTTGGATTCGCTACACACTCATCCGTAATTAGCGGATGAAACCGGATGTGTTCCGCATACCTGCCGAGCGTCACATCCGCCTCGTACTTCGCGCGGCCGGTGAAGATAGCCAGCGTCGCCCGTTCACTCAACCGTTCCAGCAGTCCGGGCCGCGGCATCCATCGCTCAAAGCGGATCAGCCCTTCGCCGTTCTCGCCCAGGAACACCTGGTTGAAATACTCCACCACGGCCGCGTACTCGACCCCCTTGCCGCGGTCCCGAATCATGCGCTGCGAAAGCAGCCAGTCGTTGTTCCATCCGCCGGCATTCTTGAAGTCCTGAATTTCATCGTGCGTGACCAGCTCGCCGGTAAAATGCCGCACCGTCTCGCGAATCGCCTCGCGATAAGAGTCCATCACTTCCACCAGCACGCCATCCATATCGAACACGATGACGTCGGGTCGCCGCGCCGCCGTCTCAGCACCGCCGCTCGGAAGCACGCGCTGCGCTTCCCCTACCAAATCTGCTCCAACTCATCCAAAAACCGCTGCACCTGGTCGCGCGTCCCCACCGTCACGCGCACGCAGCCCGGAAGCTCATAGCTGCGGTCGCGCACCAACACGCCGCGCCTTCGCAGCTCGTCGCGAATCTCCACGGCGCGGTCGCCGGCCTGAAATAGAACGAAATTTGCCTGGCTCTCGATATAAGAAATCTTCAAGCGCTCCAGGCCGACATACAGCAGCTCGCGCCCGGCCAGCACTTCCAGCACGTACTCTTCGACGAACTGCTGATCCTGAACCGCGATGCGTGCCGCCATGGCGGCCAGCGAGTTCACGCTATAAGGCGATTGCGCTTTTCGCAGATGGGCCATGTTCCCCGCCTGAGAGAATAAACACCCGCAGCGCATCGCCGCCATGCCGTAGGTCTTCGAAAACGTCCGGCTCACAAACAGGTTCGGGTACTCGGAGATCAACGGCAGAACCGTCGTCCCGCTGAACTCGTAATACGCTTCGTCGATGAACACCGCGGCATTCGGCGCCGCGGCCAGGATCCGCTCGATTGCGCTCGCATTCGTCCCCGTGCCCGTCGGATTATTAGGATTGCTGATCAGCAGCGCGCGCGTCGAAGGCCTGATCCGTTCGAGCAGCTCTTCGAGCGGAAACTCCAATGTTCCCGCCCGGTAATCGACTTCGTCGATGTTCGCGCCCGCCAACTGCGCATAAAACCGGTACATCGCATACGACGGCCGCAGTAGCAGCACTTCCGCGCCGCCATCGATATACGTGTTGATCAGCAACTGAACGGCTTCGTCCGTGCCATTCGCAATCGTCAGTTCGTCTTCGCCTACCGAGAAGTGCCGCGACAAATCTTCCAGCGCGTGCTCGTACTCGGGATAGATGCTCAGGTCGGCGGCCGTCAAATAGCGCTTGATGAAATCGAGCACGTGCGGCGGAGCGCCCACGGTGTTCTCGTTGAAATCCAGCCGCAGCTTATTGCGCCGCCCACCCGTCGGCGGATGATACGGCGCCATCTTCAACACTGCTTCCCGCGGCGCCAGCGTCTGCCGTGCCGCTTCCGGCTTCACTTCGATGACTGATTTAGTTGACAGATCGAACCTCCACGGCGCGTGCGTGCGCCTCCAGACCTTCTGCTCGCGCGAGCGTCGTGACGACGGGCGCCAGTTCCTGCAATGCCGCGGGCGTGAGCTGTTGTATCGCAATCACCTTCACAAAATCCGCTGCCGATAACCCGCCCCGCAAGCGCGCGGCGCCGCCGGTTGGCAGCACATGGCTCGGGCCGGCTGCATAATCTCCGGCCGATTCCGGCGAATAGGGGCCCACGAATACAGTGCCTGCATTCCTAATTCTAGGAAGCAGCTTTTCCTCGTGCAGGCTCAAGTGCTCCGGCGCGATGCGGTTCGCAAGCCCGATCGCGGCCTCCACATCGTCCACCACCGCGATGAAGCTGCCATTTTCAATGGCCTCCCGAGCGACCGCCGCCGTCGGCAGAGTCTCTAACTGACGCTCGATCTCCGCTTGCACCGCAACCGCAAACGGCCGCGACGCCGTCACCAGCATCGCGCTTGCCGTCGTATCGTGCTCGGCCTGCGCCAGCATATCGGCCGCAATCGTCTCCGGATTGCCTTCCCATGCCAGGATCAAAATCTCCGTTGGGCCCGCCACGAAGTCGATCCCGACTTCGCCCGCCAACATTTTCTTCGCCGCCGCCACATACGCGTTGCCGGGCCCCACAATCCGATCCACGCGAGCGATCGATTCGGTGCCGAACGCCATGGCTGCGATCGCTTGCGCCCCGCCCACCCGATACACTTCGCGGATGCCCAGCATGCGCGCACAGGCAAGAATCTCCAAAGACGGATGCGGCGACGTCACCGAGATGCGCGCTACCCCGGCCGCTTGCGCAAGCACCGCCGTCATCAGCAGCGTCGACGGCAGCGGATAGCGGCCGGACGGAATGTAGCATCCGACTGCCTCGAGCGGCCGCACGATCCAGCCGAGCTTGCGCCCCGGCGAGAACTCCTCAAACCGTTCGCGCGGCAACTGCGCCTCCGCGAACTGCCGGATGTTTCGAATCGCAGTCTCAGCCGCCGTGCGCACCTTCCCGCAGAGCGCTTCCGCCGCTGCCCCTAGCTCGTCTTCGCTGACGCGCAGCGGCAAGTCGCCCAACCCATCCAGCTCGCGCGCATAGCGCAGCAGAGCCGTCTCGCCCTCCTGCCGGACCGCTTCGATAATGGGCCGCACGGCCTCTTCATATCCACGGTCCCTGCGTCCGCGCATCCCGGCAAGTTGGCTCGCTTCACTTTGGTTGAGGATCTTGATCATCGCTACATGACGATCTTGTTCAACGGATATTCCACGATCCCCTGCGCGCCGGCTTCCTTCAGCCTGGGAATGATGTTGCGCACCGTCGTCTCGTCCAGAATCGTGTTTACCGCCACCCACGCCTCGTCGCTCAACTGCGAAATCGTCGGATTCTTCAAGGCCGGTAGCGCGCTCAGAATCCCAGCCAGGTCGTCTTTGCGCACGTTCAGCATCAAGCCCACTTTGCCCAGCGCGTTCATCGCGCCCTCCAGCAGCATCTTTACGTCTTCCAGCTTGCGCCGTTTCCACTCGCTGCCCCAAGCCTCGCGGTTCGCGATCAACTGCGTGTTCGATTCCAGCACCGTCTCGAGAATCCGCAGCTTATTCGCGCGCAGAGAGGAACCGGTCTCGGTGACTTCGACAATCGCGTCCGCCAGCTCCGGCGGCTTCACTTCGGTGGCGCCCCAACTGAACTCTACTTTCGCGTACACGCCCTTGCTCGCCAGGTATCGCTTAGTTGTGCAAACCAGCTCGGTTGCAATGATCTTGCCTTGCAGGTCCTCGGCGCGGCGGTACGGCGAATTTTCCGGCGCCGCCAGCACCCAGCGCACTTTCCCGAAGCTCTGCTTGGCATACACCAGATCGGCCACCGTCTCCACTTGCGCTTCGTTCTCTTCCACCCAGTCGCGGCCCGTCAAGCCCGCGTCCAGCACCCCGTCTTCCACGTAGCGCGCCATCTCCTGCGCGCGAATCAACATGCACTCAATCTCCGGATCGTCGATCGCCGGAAAATAACTGCGCGTGCTGGTCGTGATATTGAACCCCGCCCGGCGGAAAAGATCGATCGTGGCGTTTTCCAGGCTGCCTTTCGGAATGCCCAGCTTCAGCTTCACTTCTTCATCCCGTAGATCGCCGCAGGATCGTAGACTCTCTGCTCGTTTTCCACCCAGCCGCCGTCTTCGAACGTCCGGAAAAAACAACTGTAATAGCCGTTGTGGCACACGCCCGGACCGATCGGCTCCGCCTCCACCAGCAGCGCGTCTCCGTCGCAGTCCACCGCTATCGATTTCAGGTTCAAATAATGACCCGAACTCCCGCCTTTGGTCCAGAGCTCTTGGCGCGACCGGCTGAAAAACGTGACATGCCCCGTCTCAATCGTCCGCTCGAACGCTTCCCGGTTCATGTAGCCCACCATCAGCACGCGATGCGTGTTCGCATCCTGCACAACCGCTGGTATAAGTCCGCCCTGCTTGTCGAAATCGAGAATGTCGTCCATCGAAAGAAAAAGCCCGCGCTGAGGCGGGCCCGGCGAATATCTGCCCGCAGTATAGCAATGGTCCGCCGCAAACGGCCTTTTCAAACAAACATTTTTGGGCGAAAATGGTCTATGAAAACGCAGTTTCGAAGCTGTGGAAAAGATCTGCAAAATTTCGCATGTGCGCGATTCTTCTCAGCCAAAAGCTTCCTCTGCTTTTTTGCGGTTTTCGCCTTGAGCACAGATCCCATAAGCGCGTAACGTAATCGAGTCCCCGTATGGCCGTTCGCGATCTCAGTCTCGATCACTCGCTCCCCGACAATCTCGACGCCGAGCGTTTCGTCCTCGGCGCCATCATGAGCAGCGACACCGCCTTCCTGCAAGTGGCCGGCACGCTGACTCCCGACGATTTCAGCCTCGAAAAACACAAGCGCATCTTCCTGCGCATGGGCGATCTGCACGAGCGCGGCGAAAAAATCGACCGCGTCACGCTCGCCAACGAGCTGATGAAGCAAGGCCAATTGCAGTCGGTAGACGGCTTGAGCTATCTGGTCTCGCTCGACGACGGTCTGCCGCAGCTTCACAATCTCGACAGCTACGTCGGAATCGTCAAGGAAAAAGCGCTCCTGCGCCGCATCATCGCGGTCTCGCAGGACACCATCAACCGCTGCTTCGGTTGCGAGGAGGATCCCAAGCAAATACTCGGCGCGGTCGAAGACGCGTTCATGAAGCTGGGCGACGTCCAATCGAAGAACTCGCTCGCCAATCCGGCCCAGATCATTACCGAATACGACGGCGGCATTAACGCCTTTCTCGATACCAGCAAGCGCATCAAAGGCATCAGCACCGGCTTCCTGAAGCTGGACGAGATGACCGGCGGCCTGCGCGAAGGCGAGCTATTCATTCTGGCCGCCAGGCCGGCCATGGGGAAATGCCTTGCCGCTCAGGCGGAGATCGTGCTTTCCGACGGATCCGTCAACACCATCGAGCAGATTTGCAAGCTCGGCAAGGCCGAACTACTAACTCTGCAAAACCACGGGACATTTTCTTTCGCATCTCCCTCCGCTTTTGTCGATGACGGGGTGAAGCCGGTTTTTCGGGTGACTACAAGGCTCGGAAGATCGGTTGATTCTACACTTTCACACCCGTTTCTGGCCTTTGAGGGCTGGAGGAAGTTAGTTGATCTCAAGCCGGGCGATGTGATCGCCGTGCCCCGCGTTCTTCCCGTCTTTGGAAAAGAAGACTTGCCGGAGGAGCACTCCAAGCTTCTCGGCTACCTGCTGGGCGATGGTTGCTTGACGGACGGGTCGCCTGAGTTCACGAACTCCGATCCGAGGCTGAGGGAGGAATTCGTTGATTGTCTCCGCGCCTTCCATGGCGTTACGTTCCGTATCGAGGATTCTGCGGGAAGTAGGACGCCTACGGTCTGCGTCTCCGCCGACCGCGAGATTGCGTTTGAGCAAAGAGCCCGTTTCGCGGCTGCTCTGCGCAGCGCTATTCGCCGCACCGGTCGTTCGGACAGGAGTCTTGCCTTCGACATCGGTGTCAGCCCATCCTTGGTTTGTCAGTGGAAACAAGCCCGCTGCGTGCCGGTGGGCGAAACGGCTTCGGAACTCTGCCGGTCATTGGGTGTCGCTGTCGAAGAGTTATTCGATCATGGACCCGAAGCAGCCAGCAAAAACGCAAAAAATGCCCTGACCCGTTGGTTGGAAATGCTTGGCTTGTACGGCAGATCTGCATCCCAAAAGTTCGTTCCGGATGTGGTGTTTCGAAGTACTTCGAAGAGTACCGCAATTTTTCTTAACCGCCTATTTGCGACCGACGGCTGGGCCTCAGTCCTGAGGACCGGCCAAGCTCAAATCGGGTTCGCGACTGTCTCTCAGAAACTGGCTCGCCAAGTGCAGCATCTTCTGCTTCGATTCGGAATTATTGCCGCACTCAAGCGTAGATCCGTCCTCTACCAGGGCGATCGGAGAAGGGCTTGGCAACTGGATATCACCGGCTCACCCTCCATACGCTTATTCGCATCCCAGATTGGTATTTTCGGCAAAGAAAAAGCGATCGCTCGGGTCGTTGGCGCGCTTGCGGGCAAGAAGCCGCATGCCAATCGAGACCTGATTCCGAAGCAGATCTGGAAAGAAATAGAACTTGCAAAAGGCGATCTCACTTGGAATGCACTCTCTCGCCGAATCGGAGCCGAAGGTACGGGACACAATCTGCACGTGGGCATGAGAGCTGTCTCACGAGGACGGCTCTTGCAGTTTGCTGAAGCGCTCCAGAGCGATCGGCTCAAAGCCATTGCAACCAGCGATTTATTTTGGGATCGTATCGTTTCGATCGAATATCTTGGTCAACAGCAGGTTTATGATCTGACCATACCGGAGACACACAATTTTGTCGCGAACGACGTGTGTGTTCATAACACCGCCCTGGCCCTCAACATCGCCCAGCATGTGGCGATGAACCCGAAGAACACCAAAGCGGTGGCGGTGTTTTCGCTCGAAATGTCCAAGGAGTCCCTGCTGACGCGCCTGGTGTGCGCCACCGCGCGGGTCGATCAGCAGCGCTTTCGCGCCGGTTACTTGAATGCCGACGAGCGCCACTCGCTGCAAGACGCCATGTATCGGCTGGTCGAGTCGCCGCTCTTCATCGACGACTCGGCCGGCATCAACCTGATGGACATTCACTCGAAATTGCGCCGCCTTCAGGCCGAGCAGGACTTGGGCCTCGTGGTCATCGATTATCTGCAGCTCATGCAAGGGCGCGGGCGCTTCGAAAATCGCGTGCAGGAGATCAGTTCGCTTTCCCGCGGCCTCAAGCTGATGTCCAAGGAGCTGCGCGTGCCGTTCCTGGTTCTCTCCCAGCTCAGCCGCGCGCCGGAGACTCGAACCGGCGATCATCGCCCCATGCTCAGCGACCTGCGCGAGTCGGGCAGCATTGAGCAGGATGCCGACCTGGTCGCATTTATCTTTCGCGAAGAGGTCTATCGGCCCGATAAAGAGAGCCTGAAAGGCCTTGCCGAGTTGATTCTCGCCAAGCAGCGCAATGGCCCAACCGGCCGTGTCAAGCTCGCATTCTTGAATCGCTACACGAAATTCGAAAACCTGGCAGCCGACACCGGCGAGGACGACGCGCCTTTCGAGTAAGCCCCGGTCCCGAATAAGTTCGTTCTGCCTCAGAATTTCAGGCAAATCTTTCCGAAGTGCTGCTGGCTCTCCATGTAATGCAGCGCTTCCTTGATTCCGGTCCATTCGAACACTCGATCGATAACCGGCTTGATCGCATGCAACTCAATCGCTCGGTTCATGCGCTCGAACATCGCGCGCGAGCCTACGTAAATCCCCTGCACGCGCACGCTATTCATCAGAATGTCTCGCGGGCTCACGTTCGGCTCTGCGCCGCTCAGGACGCCGATCACGCTAATGCCGCCTTGCATGCGAACCGCCTTGAGCGACCGCGGCATGGTGTCGCTGCCTCCTACTTCGATCACGTGATCGACGCCCCGCCCGCCCGTCAGCTTGCGCGCCTCTTCGTCCCAGCTCGGCGTTTCTTGGTAATTGATCGTCTCGCTCGCGCCTAGTTGTCTAGCGCGCTTCAGCTTTTCATCGCTGCTGGACGTAACAATGGTCCGCAATCCCGCGGCATGCGCGAACTGCAGCGCGAACACCGAAACCCCGCCCGTGCCTTGCATCAGAACCGTCTCCCCCGCCGCCATCGGCGTATGCTCGAACAACGCGTGCCAGGCCGTCACCGCGGCGCACGGTAGCGCCGCCCCTTCTTCATCGGTCAGCAACGCCGGAACGGGCACTAGTCCTTCTTCATGGAACACGGCGTATTCTCGCAGCACGCCATCGATAGCACCGCCCAACGCGGACGCACTCTTCTCGCGCGTGATCGGCCCCTCAATCCACTTCTGCATGAAGCACGCCGCCACCCGGTCGCCCTTCTTGAACCGCGTTACCCCTGCGCCGGTTTCCTCGACAATGCCTGCCCCATCTGAGAGCGGCGTCATGGGCCGCTTCAGGCGCGGATTGTACACGCCCCTCACCACCATGTAGTCGCGATAATTCAGCGAAGCCGCCGTCATTCGGACTAGCACTTCGCCCGCTCCCGGCTGCGGCCTGGCCCGCTCGACCAGCGCCAGGTTGTCGATTCCGAATTCCTGGATCTCAAACGACTTCATGTCGAGCGCACAGGCGGTTCGTCCGGTTGTGCGCGATCCGAGAATTGTAGTCCGCCCGTGAACTCCACAATCTGCTGCAGCTTATTGCGCGCCGCGCCACTGTGGATCGATTCCGTAGCCAACGCCACCGCGCCCTTCAAGTCCGGCGCGTGCTGTGCAACCAGCAGAGCCGCTGCCGCGTTCGCAACCACGATATCGCGCGGTGCTCCCGCTTTGCCTTCCAGCAATTCGCGCACGATCGCGGCATTCGTCTCCGAGTCCCCGCCCTGCAGTTCTTCGAGCGTCGTCTGTGCGATGCCAAAATCGGAGGGCAGCCAACGGCCTTTCTGCACGCGCCCTTCTTCCACCAGAAACACCGTAGTCGGGCCGGTTGTAGTAATTTCATCCAGCCCATCGGAACCGTGCACCACAAAGGCGCGCTCGATTCCCAGCCGTGCCGCGGCCTGCGCCAACATCTCCGCCGCCCTCACCGAAAACGCTCCGATGAGCTGCACGCGCGCCCGAACCGGATTCGTCAGCGGCCCAAGCAGGTTGAAGACGGTTCGCCCTTTCAGTTGCAGACGCGCCTCTTGCGCATGCTTGACCGCCGGATGCAGCAGCGGAGCGTACAGGAATCCAATCCCCGTCGCGCGAATGCAATCGGTTACTTGCTGCGCCGTCAAGCTCACCGGAATCCCGAGCGCTTCCAGAACGTCCGCGCTGCCGCACTCGCTCGATATGCGCCGGTTGCCGTGCTTGGCGACCCGAAGCCCTGCGCCCGCCGCCACAAAGGCGGTCGCGGTCGAGATATTGAACGAGTTGACGCAGTCCCCACCTGTCCCGCATGTGTCGAGTATGGGCTCTTCCGATTGATCCAGCTCCACCGGTTGACTCATGTCGCGAATGGCGCTCGCAAACCCGACCAGCTCGGCAACAGTCTCGCCCTTGCGCCGCAAGAAACTGAGCACATCGGCGATACCCTCGGTATCCATTTCGCCCGAGAGCATCCTGCGCATCAGATCGTATGCTTCCGATTGGGTGAGATGAACGGAATTCCGGTACGGGAGTTGAGACATGCCTCGGCTACTTATTCGACCACATACGATTGCGCGCCATCGCCTGGATGGCCGGTAAATCATCTATTGTGAACTACTGGCAGTTTTTCGGGTTCGCGCGGCCTGGGACGTGTGGCGTGCGGCGCGCGGGCTTCGGCTACGCTGGGAGGGAAAGGAATCCCCCGTGCTCGTTGTCATGAAGGCCCAAGCCGGCCCGGCAGACATCGCTCGTGTCTGCGAACGAATCGAAATGCTCGGGCTGCAGCCGCATATCATCCCGGGCGAGGAGCGGACCGCTATCGGCATCACCGGTAACCGCGGCCCGGTGGACCCAGCGGAGTTCGAGCACTTGCCCGGCGTTGCCGAAGCCATTCGTGTCTCGAAACCCTATAAACTGGTCAGCCGCGAAACAAAACCCGAAAACACGGTAGTGACTGTGCATGGCGTGGCAGTCGGCGGCGAGCAGATCGTGCTGTGCGGCGGCCCTTGTTCGGTCGAAAGCCGCGACCAAATTCTGGAATCGGCGCACGCGGTGAAAGCGGCCGGTGGCGACTTACTGCGCGGCGGAGCCTACAAGCCGCGAACCTCACCCTATAGTTTCCAAGGCATGGGCGAAGAGGGCCTGCGCTATCTGGCCGACGCCCGCGAAGAGACCGGGCTGGGCGTCGTCACGGAGGCCATCGACGTGGAAACCTTCGACTTGGTCGAACACTACGCGGATTGTGTTCAGATTGGCGCCCGGAACATGCAGAACTTTTCTCTGCTGCGGCGCGCCGGACGCTCGCGCAAACCGATCCTGCTGAAGCGCGGCATGAGTTCCACTCTCGAAGAATTCCTCATGGCCGCCGAGTACATATTGGCGGAAGGCAACTACAATCTGATCCTGTGCGAGCGCGGCGTTCGAACTTTTGCCGACCACACGCGCAACACGCTCGATCTCAGCGTAGTGCCCGCCGTGCAAACTCTGAGCCACTTGCCCATCATCGTCGATCCGAGCCACGGCACCGGCAAGCGCGACAAAGTGCTGCCCATGGCGCTGGCATCCGTCGCCGCCGGCGCCTCGGGCCTTCTCGTCGAAGTGCATCCGGATCCCGACCGCGCCTTGTCGGACGGTTACCAATCCCTCGACCCGGCGGAGTTTGCCGAAATGGCCGACGAATGCCGCGCCGTCGCGGAACTCCTCGCCGCGCGCCGCAGAGCCGCATTGGCAGTGCATTGACCGGTGATTCGACTTAGTTGGACCCTGCCGGACTTCTCGGTATGTATGTAGCTGACGCTTTCCCGTCTGCTTACGATCGAAAATCAACGTCATCGCACCTTCCAAGCTGGTCGGCTCCCCGCTCCGTGAGGAGATGGGCAGCAAGCGATTGCGACAAACTGACACAATCGTGAGCATGCTCCTGAAAGATGTCGGCAGCCCTGAAAGCAAGTTCTTCCTGAAATCCGAATGGGGCCCGGCTTCCGACGACTGGCCGGCGGTTTCGTTTTCCAAGCGATCAGTCGGGCGCCACATGCGAGCCGCTCTTGCCATAGCGCGCCAATAGCCAAGCGCCCAAATCTGATTTGCCGCTGGTCAGGGTGGGTGAATTCGCTGCCCGATACTGTTAATTATGCGCGGTTTGCGCTTCCTCGGCAGGGCACCTGGATTTGCGCTCGCCGCCGTTTTGACACTGGCGCTGGGAATTGGCGCAAACGTCGCCTGCTTCAGCATCGTGCGTGCCGTGCTCCTCAAGCCCCTTGGCTATCGTGACCCGGACCGTTTGGTGCTTCTCTCCGGCGGCGCCACGCCTACACACTTCGCCCAGATCCAATCGAGCGCTCGCAACTACTCGGCCGTTGGCGCGCACGACCTGGAGCAAGACCTCGCGTTCACCGGCCGCGGCATGCCCGAAGTTGTGAAAACCATTCGCGTGACTTCAAACTTTCTGAAGATTCTCGGTGTGTCGCCCCTGCTCGGCAACGGATTCGGAACTTCGGATAACACAGTCTTGATAGGCTTCGATTTCTGGCAGCGGACGTTTCACGGCGACGCGCATGTTGTTGGACAAACCATCAATCTCGGGGGAATCGCGTACACCATCTTGGGCGTTCTGCGTGCAGGCTTCGCCTTCCCCTCGGCGGGCATCGATGTTTGGCTCTCGCATCCACAAGATTCGCCCGCGTTTTCTCCGCAATCCCGCGCGCTCAGCCCATTTCTGACCATCTTCGGCCGACTGAGCCCTGGGGTGACATTGGATCAAGCCACGGCGGAGTTGAAGGTCATGCAAACCAGCTATGCGCGCGCTCATCCGGCGATGCTGGATGCGAAGCCTAAATCGCCTACCGCAGCGATGCCGCTTCAGCAGAACATCGTCCGCCAAGTGCAACCGGAACTCTGGCTGCTGTTCGGCGCCACCTTCGTTGTGCTCCTCATCGCCTGCGCCAATCTGGCCGGTTTGCTCCTCGCACGGGCAGTTGCTCGCTCCACTGAGTTCGCTGTCCGCTCTGCGCTCGGCGCAAGCCGCGCCCGCATTGTCAAAGAGTTGATCCTCGAGACCCTGGTCCTTTCGTCGCTCGGAGGCGTCGCCGGCGCGTTCCTCGCGTGCTTGTGCCTTGCCATCGTCCGGCGCATCGCGGGAACTCATCTGCCGCGCGCCAGCGAGATTCAATTCGACTTCCCCGTCGCCGCCTTCGCGATTGTGCTCTCGCTCGTCGCCGCGATTCTCTTTGGTCTGGCGCCTTCGCTCAGCGCGTCTCGCGCAGACTTGATGGCGCTGCTGCGAACCAGCCAGGCTAACTCCGGCCGCGTCCGTTCCCGCGGCTTTCTGGTTGCGACGCAGATTGCGTTTTCAGTCGTTCTGCTCATCAGCGCAGTGCTCCTGCTGGAAAGCATCCTGCGCCTCAAAGGCGAAGCACTCGGCTTCGAGTCCCAAAATCTACTCACCGCGCGTATCGCACTACCGCCCGATGCCAACCCGAGCCGTTTCTTCGACGATCTTTTGACACGGATCTCCTCGTCGCCGGGAGTGGAGCACGCTTCCGTGTCTCTTACGCTTCCCATGACCAGCTATCCCGGCACACCGGTCCAAGACGCCAGCCAACCGCCATTACCTCTTAATCAGCGCCCGCTGTCGGCCCTATTCATTGTTTCGCCCGACTACTTCCGGACCCTGCGCATCCCACTCAGACGCGGCCGTATCTTCACGGCACGCGACGACGAGCGAGCAAGACGCGTCGCCGTCATCGACGAACGACTGGCCCGCTATCTGTGGCCCGACTACCCGTCCGGACAAAACCCAATTGGCCGCGAGATCTTAATCGGCGGCGTGAATAAGGCGCCGGCGGAAATCATAGGCGTGGTTGCGGACGTTCATCAAAATATCGAAGATGCAGGTTGGGGCCGCAGCGTTTACGTGCCCTTTGCGCAGTTGCCTGTGCCCTCGGCGATGTTGGCCGTTCGCGTGTCGGACAATCCTCTGCGCTTCGGCCCGACGCTTCGCCGCACCATTCAATCTCTGAACCCCGATCAACCGCTTTCCGAGTTGCAAGCTATGCAGGAGTTAGTCGACGATCAACTGGGGTCTCGTCGTTTGCTGCTGGAAATCTTGGGATTCTTCGCTTCCGTCGCCCTCAGTCTAGCGGTCTTGGGCATATATGGTCTTGTTTCGTATTCCGTCAACCAGCGAACTCGGGAAATGGGAGTTCGCAGGGCGCTCGGCGCATCGCGCATCAGCATCATAGAACTAATCCTTGTCCAAACGCTGCGGTGGACCCTTGCGGGCATCGTTATCGGAGCTGTGGCCGCGATCGCTGTCACCAAGTTCTTAAGGAGCTATCTGTTTCACATCGACCCTACTGACCCGATCACCTTTGTCGCCGTCTTCGTTCTTTTCATAATTGTCGCCATCGCCGCAGCGCTGAGGCCCGCCTTTCGTGCCGCACAAATCGACGCCATGCAAGCATTGCGGTACCAGTAGACCAAACATTGCGTGTCGCTCGGATCTCTGAGTACCCGTCACATGGAATTGCTCACCCGATCGGGAGTTGCGGGAAGTAATACGCTACCGCGTCCAGTTAAGCACCTTGCCACCCACGCATCGTCTATGTCACGCGGCAGGACCATTGCGCCCATAGGCCCGTTCCGGCCCCGAATTTTCAACGCGTTCTTGAGATTCGTCGCTTGCGTTGGAACAATGAATCGTGAGCCTCCTTCGCGAAATCCAGGACCTTGCGATCAGCGATTGCGATATGGCCAATCTGCTTAGGAACTGCAAGATCCTGCACTCCAACGGTGTCGAATTCCGCGACGGGGTGGCTAAGGCGGCGCCTCCTCCCAATCGAGTCTGCGCCTTGAGCGATCGCGCGGTCACTTCGCCGGCAGCGCAACCGTGATGTTGCGGAATTTCAAACCGCCCGTGTGGTCCCCTTGTATGTAAAACGGCCCTGGTTCCCCTTCGTCGGCGTCCAAAGCACCGCCCGTGATCCCTTCAATCTTTTGGTGGTCTATGGTTATCGTTCCGTCCCGCATCACCGTTACGGTGCGGCCCACCAGGGTAACGTCATAGCTTTCCCACTGGCCCGGCTTCCGCGGCAGTTGCACAGATGGAGCTATGCGCCCGTAGATGGAACCCATGGCGCGCTCCGGCGGATTTTCGCCCGGGGGTTCATACTCGAGCTGCAGCTCATAGCGTCCTCGAAGGTAAAAGCCGCTGTTGGCGTTGTCCGGGCAATTCACTTCGAAGTGCAGTTTGAAATCTGAAAACTTTTGAGTTGTTTTCAAGTTGGCGCCGTGCTGCACGTTGACCAGGTCTCCGTCCTGCACGCTCCAGTGATTCTCGGCCACGTTTCCAATCGGCTGCCAGCCTTGGAGATCCTTTCCATCGAATAGTGGCTGGGGCGCGCCCCACGAGGCCGGCTCCGGGCGGTTCAGCGGCGGTTCCGGGTTCCCAGTCAGTTGAATCGTTTGGTGCCCGCTTGTTTGCGTGCCAACCAGTTTGCCGCTCCTGGCATCCAATTCCCATACCATCGGTGGTTTTTTTCCGTCCTCAACCGGAATTGTCAAGGTCAGATGTGAGCCGTTAAGTTTGTAATCTCGGATCTGGAACACGTGCCCACCGGTCGGCTGGAACCAAATATCCGGATTTCCCCCTGTATCCGATATGCCAAGCCAGTTCGCTCCGATATGGTAGGGCGTGGGAACATCAAAACCCCACGACCCGGCAAACGGGTTTGCTTGGCCGTAAAAAGCAACCGGCAGTAAAGCGCAACCGAGCGTCAGCAGAAGGAATCTATTCATTCCCGCCAGTCTATCGAAGCTCGAGAATGCGCACTTTGATTACGAAATGCCGGACCAGCGGCAAAGACTCACTCGAGCCCGAAGACAACATATTCGCCATGTATCGGCGCCGTTGAAGCGGGGCGCCCGGCTACAGCATGGGTCTGCGTTGCCGAGCGCGCCGATGCGCAAACGGCAATATATTCGTGCCCTTCCAGTTGGTACACCGCGGGCATGCCCTCGATTCCCGCGCTTAGCTCGAATTCCCAAAGTTCCTTTCCGGTACGCGTATCGAGTGCCCGGAATTTCCGGTCGCGCGTTCCCGCAAAGAGAAGCCCGCCTGCCGTAACCACCGGGCCAACTTTCGGAAACTGACTTCCCGTGTTATGAATGCCCCGGGCGGCGAGCTCGGGAACTTCGCCGAGAGGCGCCTGCCATTCGATCGTCCCCGTGTTCAGGTCGTAGGCGGTGAGCGTCGTCCACGGCGGCGAAATGGCAGGAAGACCGCTACTGATGAACAGAAAGCCAAAGGGAGTCTTGTAGTGCAGCTCGCTTGGAGCACCGGGCGGTCGCCCGTCCGTGGCGGCATCGGCTCGCGCGTCGGAGGTAGTCCCTGCATCCGGGTGCTGCAGGTACGACACCAGGTTGCTCACTTCCTCTTCTCTCAGTTGAGGAAAGGCGGGCATCTGTCCCTTCCCGTGGCGCACGGTACTCTTGATCTGGTCCACATTGAGCTCACCGGCAATGTCCACCAACGACGGTGTTCCAGGCGGATGTCCCTTGCGGTCCGCACCGTGGCATAGCTGGCAATTCGTTGCGTAGACGGCGCGCCCCTTGCCCTCCGGTGAAGTCCCGGCCCCCGGCTGCGAGAGCTCACTCAATTGCAGCTTCAGCATCGCCGGCAGATCCTTGGAGACGACGTACAGTTTCCCCCTGCGTGGGTCGACTGCTGCGCCTCCGAAATTTGCGCCCCCGTTGTTGCCCGGCATCTCGATCGTGTCGCGAGTGTCTGGAGGAGTGAAAATTCCTTCGTTGCGCGCATTCCGTATGGCGGTCAGCAACTGCGCGCGTTCATTGGGATCTGCGATGTAAGGGTTCAGATCTTGGGCGTTGAAGGCTTGCCGTGCGAATGGTGGTGGTTGCAGCGGGAACGGCTGTGTAGGAGATGTCACCTCACCGGGCATATCGGATTTGGGCACCGGCCGTTCTTCGATCGGCCACAACGGCTTTCCTGTATCGCGTTCAAACACCCACACGAATCCTTCTTTGTTCACCTGAACCACAACCTGGACCTTGACGCCGTCGTGAATGACGGTCAGGAGCTTAGGGGCTGTAGCGTTGTCGTAATCCCAGATGTCGTGATGAACCATCTGAAAATGCCACAGGCGCCGGCCCGTTCGCGCATCGAGAGCGAGCAGGCAGTTTCCAAACAGATTTGCGCCTGTTCGATCTGCGCCATAAAAGTTGTATTTCGGGCTGGCAGTCGGAACGAAAACAATCCCCTGGCTTGTATCCAGTGTCAATTCGCTCCAGGCGTTTGCGCCGCCAACGGTCTTCCACGCTCCTGGAGGCCAGGTGTCGTAGCCGAACTCACCGGGATGGGGAATCGTGTGAAAAGCCCAGACAAGTTTGCCGTCGCGAACGTCGTAGGCGCGAATGTCGCCCGGTCCGGAAGTATATTCCTCGTTGGTCGCAGATCCAAGAATCAGCAGATTGCCGAAGATCTTGCCCGGCGTTGTGGACTGTACCAACGTCAGTGTCTTCGGATCACGTCCGAGGCCGGCTCGCAGATCGACGCCACCATCCCGGCCAAAATCGGCGATGCGCTTGCCTGTCCGGGCATCGATCGCCTGTAGGATGTTATTGCAGGCGAAAAGCAAACGCCGCTGCCTTCCGTCGGGGCTTTCCCAATAGTTCACGCCTCGATGTGTGATCAAGGTTGTGTTGGGATCGGTTTCGTGTACCCACAGTTCTTTTCCCGTCTTAGCGTCCAAGGCAACGATGGAATTCCTCTTCGCCAGGACGTACATGACGCCGTGAACCACGATCGGGTTGAACAAATATTCGCGCGAATCGCCAGTCGAATAGCGCCAAACTACGCGCAGTCCCTGCACGTTTTCGCGATTGATTTGCGATAGATCCGAGTATTGCGCCGAATCGGCGCCGCCCCCGTAGTCGGCCCATGAATTTTCCAGGCTCGCATCTTCGCGGGTGCGTTGACCTGGTATGGAACCCGCGCCGACCAGGACGGCGACAAGACACGAGAGACGTATGCGGCGGGACAAATTCGAGAATATACTCTCACCTGGCAAAGCCAAATTTTCTGCGAACGGCGGAGATGAGTCCGCACTGGCCCGAAGCCGCTCCACGCTACACTAACATTGGCCGTCAAACGCCGAACACACACGCTTGACGGCTGAATTCACGTATGAAAATCCACGAGTATCAGGCGAAGGCGATCCTCGCCAAGTACGATGTCCCTGTCCCGCGCGGCGAGGTTGCCTACACGGTCGAAGAAGCCGAAGCAGCAGCCAAAAACCTCGGCGGCAGCGTCGTCGTGAAAGCGCAGATTCACGCCGGCGGACGGGGTAAAGGCGGCGGCGTCAAGGTCGCCAAGAACGCCAGCGAAGCTACCGAGATCGCTAAAAAAATGCTCGGCATGACGCTGGTTACGCATCAGACCGGCCCTGAAGGTCGCGTCGTGCAGCGCTTGCTGGTCGAAGAAACGCTGCCTATCGAGCGCGAGCTTTATCTAGGGATTGTGTTGGACCGTGCGCTCGGCGAAAACGTGTTCATGGCCTCCCAAGCGGGCGGTATGGAGATTGAGGGAGTCGCCGCCAACACGCCGGAGCTGATCTTGAGAGAGCGTCTGATTCCAGGCCAACCGTTGCAGCCGTTTCAAGCGCGTAAGCTCGCCTACGGCATGGGCGTTCCGGCCACGAGTGCGAATTCGGCCGCCGCCGCGATGGTTGCGCTCTCGAAGGCGTACGAAGCAATAGATGGCTCGCTTGCAGAAATCAATCCCTTCATTCTGACCAAAGACGGTAAGGTCTACGCCTTGGACGCGAAGATCAACCTGGACGACAACGCGCTCTACCGCCACAAGAATCTGCTCGAGCTGCGCGACCTGAACGAAGAGGATCCGCTCGAAGTGGAGGCCTCGCGCTTCGGCTTGAACTACATCAAGCTCGATGGCAACATCGCCTGCATGGTTAATGGCGCGGGTCTCGCGATGGCCACCATGGACATCATCAAATACGCCGGGGGCAGGCCCGCCAACTTTCTCGATGTGGGCGGCGGCGCGAACGCCGAGCAGATCAAGAACGCTTTTCGCATCCTGCTTTCCGACCCGAGCGTGAAAGCCGTGTTGATCAACATTTTCGGCGGCATCCTGCGCTGCGATACCTTGGCGAACGGCGTGATTTTGGCCGCTCGCGAGCTGGATGTAAAGATTCCAGTCGTGGTCCGAATGGAGGGCACCAACGTCGAGCTCGGCCAAAAAATGCTGACGGAATCGGGCCTCGATTTCACGGTGGCGAACGGAATGAAGGATGCCGCCGAGAAAGTGGTGAGGCTAGCTCGATGAGCGTACTGATCGACGAACAAACCCGAGTCCTGTTCCAGGGATTCACCGGCCGCGAAGGATCGTTTCACGCGGAACAAGCGATCAACTACGGAACACAGGTTGTCGGCGGTACGACGCCGGGAAAAGGCGGTCAAAGACATCTGGACCGTCCCGTGTTCAACACCGTGGAAGAAGCGGTGCGGGCGACCGGGGCCAACGCATCGGTCATTTTCGTTCCTCCGCCCTTTGCCGCCGACGCCATTATGGAAGCCGCCGATGCCGGACTTCCGCTGGTGGTCTGCATCACCGAAGGCATTCCGGTAAACGACATGGTGCGCGTATGGGCGTATCTAAAGAGCCGGCCGGCCACTCGGCTCATCGGCCCGAACTGTCCCGGCGTCATCACGCCTGGCAAATGCAAAATCGGGATTATGCCCGGCCACATTCACCTGGCGGGCAATGTCGGCATCGTCTCGCGCTCGGGCACACTCACCTACGAGGCGGTCGGCCAGTTGACAGCACTGGGCATCGGCCAATCCACCTGCATCGGTATTGGCGGCGACCCGATTATCGGTACCAGCTTTACCGATGCCATCGAGCTCTTCAATCAAGATCCCGATACGCACGCCATGATTATGATCGGCGAAATCGGCGGCACTGCGGAGGAGACAGCGGCGGCCTACGTGAAAGCCCACGTGCGCAAACCGGTCATTGGTTTCATTGCCGGCCAAACTGCGCCTCCCGGCCGGCGCATGGGCCACGCAGGCGCCATCATCTCGGGCGGATCGGGGAAAGCAGAAGACAAACTCAAGGCGATGGCAGATGCGGGGATACTGGTTTGCCCCTCGCCCGCTCTGATGGGTGAAAAGATGCAGGAAGCGTTGGCCTCGGCCGCGCGTTAGGACTCATGGAATTGAAACGGACCTTCGCAATCATCAAGCCCGATGCAATCGCCAACCGGCATCTCGGCGCTATTCTGTCAATCGTCGAGGAAAATGGCTTCCGAATCGTCGCGCTAAAGACCACGCGCCTCAGCAAAACGGACGCCGAAGCATTTTACGAAGTCCACAAACAGCGCCCCTTCTTTGCGGGGTTGGTCCAATTTATGACCGAAGGACCAGTCGCCGTGATGGTCTTGGAGCGTGAAGACGCAATCGCGAAGTGGCGCGATGTTATGGGCGCCACCAATCCCGCTAACGCCGCGGAGGGCACCATTCGTAAGCGCTTCGCGGAGAACATCGAGCGCAATTGCGTCCACGGTTCCGACGGGCCGGAAACCGCCGCTCAGGAAATCCCGTTCTTCTTTAGCCGGGCCGAGCTGCTGTAACCTTGTAGCCTTACGCTACCTTCGGCTCCAGCGCGGCGACATCCAGCGCGCTCGCCAAGGCTTTCTTGGTCTTTTCCGCAAGGTGCCGCAGTCGTGCATGTTTCGGACGGCTTAGCCGTCGCTCTACGCTACGGCGCGCTCTTAGCAGGCGAATTCGCACCGCGGTCTCGGACCATCCGTGCTGGCGAGCGATTTCCTGGACCTTGTACCCTTCGATGTAGTGGCCTTCCAGAACCACTCGGTCATTCGGCTTGCATTCGTTGAGAATGCGCTTCACGTCAATCGCGGCCACGTTCATGCGTGGTGGCGCTTGCAATTCCGGTAAAGTCTGCGTTTGGGGCTCGCGCCTGAGAAAAGTTCGATGAATATTCAAGGCGATGCTGTTGGTCCACGTCAAAACCAGGTTGGGGTCCCGCAACTGCTCTCTCCGTTCCCAGCCCTTGGCCCACGCTGCCTGCGCCGTATCCAGTGCAGCATCGTAGGACAAACCGCGCGAAACCAAAAATCTTACAGTCAGGTTGAATCCGCGCTGGTATGCTCTACCGTACTCTTCAGTTGTCATTTAGCTCCACCGCTCCTCAGATTATTTATCGCTACAGTCAAACCGCGTTAATTGCGGTTGGCGATGACCTCTTTCGATCATCTTGATCAACTTTGGATGGCCTTACCACCCACGGCGTTCCCTTAGGCAGTTTTGGGACCACCGCCGGGAAGCCCGCTTCTAAGCATTCTAAACTTCCAGAAGGCCAATGGTATCAGACATTTCTGGGCTGGATGCGAGAAGCAGTAAGGTGCGTACCCGCGGATCTACCGGCGCAAATCTTTCCGCTGCGCTGCAAAAATTTCTACTTTCCCTGGCGAAAGATCGAAACCTTTTGGCAGGAACTTTGATTTTGTTAGTAGAATTGCAGAGGCCGCTTTCGACGTTCTTGACCCGTAGCGGAAGCCGAACGGCTATTTCTCGAGGGGTTCGGACGGCTTGGAAGGTGGGGTGGCCGGCTTTTCCGGCTCTTCGGTGGCGGCTTTCATGCTGTCGCGGAAGGACCGGATACCTTTGCCGAGGCCCTGTCCCAGCTCGGGCAGCTTCTTGGGGCCAAAGATAAACAGCGCCACCACCAGAATAATCAGCAGGTGGCTCGGCTGTAACAATCCTTCAATCATGGCGATTCTCCACGCGGGACAGCGAGGGCCGTTCCCACGCCTTCAGTATATATGAGTTTGGATGTCAAATACGGCCCGGTTTCAGGGCGTCCGCGGGTTGACATCTTCCAGACGTGTCGGCTATAGTGCTGAAGTACTGAACTATCAACGAGTTGAGCAGCAGCTCGGGATATTTTCCACAGTTCCGCTCGCTCGTTTCGCTCGCAAGAGATTTCCGGTTACGGTCTCCTGTTCAGGGACCGTTGCCGACTTAGGATTGAAATGACACATGGCCGGTCCATCTGATGAGTACGTCGACCTTGCTGGTACCGCCGATGACGCTGCTTACGAGGCGTTCCTCAATGATTACAGCAGCCATTTTCCGGCCAATGGCGAAGTCATACATGGACACGTGCTAAGCGTCTCCGACAAAGAAGTGATCGTCGACATCGGGCGCAAGACGGAAGGACTTGTACCGGCGACGCAGTTCCCGTTGGTTGAAGGAAAGCCGGCAGTGAAGGCGGGGGACGTGATTGAAGTCATGTTCGACCGCAGCGGCGAACAGGTAGAGGGCTACATTCTCCTCTCCTACGAGCGAGCGCACCGCATACAAATCTGGGAGCATCTTGAAAAAGCTGCCGCGGAAGGCACGCCGGTCAGCGGACGCGTGATCAGCAAGATCAAAGGCGGCTTGGCGGTCGATATCGGAGTGGGCGCCTTTCTGCCGAGCTCACAAGTGGAGATCCGTCCGGTTCATAGCCTGGATGGGTATGTCGGACGCGAAATGAGCGTGCGCATTTTGAAGCTGAACCGGCGCCGCGGCAATGCCGTCGTTTCGCATCGTGTTCTGCTCGAAGACGATCTGGTGGCCCGTAAGGCGGAAGCTTTATCTAAGATCCAGGAGGGCGGCGAAGTCACGGGCACGGTAAAGAACCTCACCGAATACGGCGCTTTCGTCGATCTCGGCGGAATCGACGGCCTCTTGCATGTGAGCGACTTAAGTTACGGCAGCATCAGCCATCCCTCGGCGGTAGTGCGGGTGGGCGATCAAATCACGGTCAAAGTATTGAAGTTCGACCGCGAGAAGGAAAGAATTTCGCTGGGTCTGAAGCAAATGCATCCGGACCCCTGGGGCGATATCGACGCGCGTTACAGCCGCGGCAGCCGGGTGCTGGGGCGCGTGGTGAGCGTAACCGATTACGGCGCGTTCATTGAATTGGAGCCCGGCGTGGAAGGTTTGATCCATATCTCCGAAATGACCTGGAGCCGCCGGATGAAACATCCCGCCAAGGTGGTGAAGGTCGGAGATCCGGTGGAAGCGGTGGTGCTCGAGGTGAAGCCCAGAGAGCGGCGCATTTCGCTGGGCATCAAGCAACTCGAAGCCGATCCCTGGACCACGGTCGCGGACCGCTACAGCGTCGGCTCGGTGGTGGAAGGCCGGGTGCGGAAGCTAGCGGATTTTGGCGCCTTTGTGGAGATCGAGGAAGGCATCGACGGGTTGGTGCATGTCTCCGATATGTCGTGGACGGCGCACGTCAAACATCCTTCCGAAGTGGTCAAGAAAGGGCAGCAGGTGCAGGCAGTGATCCTGCACATCGACGCTTCGAACCGGCGCCTTTCGCTCGGGATCAAACAACTGCAGCCGGACGCTTGGGAGACCTTTTTCCGCACCCATCAAATTGGGGACGTAGTCAAAGGGCGGGTGTGCCGGGCTGCCGCATTCGGCGTATTCGTCGAATTGCTGCCGGGGGTGGAAGGGCTGTGCCATCGCACCGAGATCGCGCGCGAGAACAAACGCCGCCAGCCGAAACAGCAGCCAACGCAAGAGGAGCCGCCGCTGCCGATCGGGCAGGAACTTGATTTCAAGATCATCAAGATGAACGAAGCCCAGAAGCGCATCGGGTTGAGTTTACGTTCCGTTGCCGACGACGGCGAGCGCAATCGCCTGGAAGACTACAAACGGCAGGCGGCTGCGGCGACGTCCACGGTAGGCGATGCCATCAAACACCACAAATCAGACGAGAAGAAATAAGGAATACTGCAAGTATGACGAAGGCTGAGCTGATCGAGGAAGTGTCCAAGGTTGTGGAGATGACGCGAAAGGATTCGGAAACCATCGTGGAGACCATCTTCGACAGCATTGTGAACAGCCTCCACAAGGGGGAGAAGATCGAAATCCGCGGCTTCGGCAGCTTCCGCACCCGGCAGCGCCAGCCACGGGTGGGACGCAACCCGAAGACCGGCTCGCGAGTGGAAGTTCCGTCGAAGCGCATTCCCTACTTCAAGCCGAGCAAAGAGCTGCGCGACCTGGTGAACCATTCCGTCCATGGGGCGGGAGCGGACTCGACGAGCGAACCGGAGCCGGCAGGCGTCGCCAACAATCACGAGATTCCCTCGTAGCTTCCGCCCGGGCGCGCACTTACTCGTTTCAACCGCGATGGACCAGTTGTGGACGCCCTGGCGTTCGGTGTACATGAAAGAAAAAAAGAACAAGGCGCGTTGCATCTTCTGCGATGCCGCAGCCGATCCGAAGGCCGACGAACAGAAACTGGTGATCTTTCGCGGGAGCTTGGCCTTCGCGCTACTGAACCGGTATCCGTATACCAGCGGGCATCTCATGATCGCGCCGTACGCCCATGTGTCCCGGCTCTCCGGGGCAAGCGAAGACACGAGCGCCGAGATGATGCAGCTCACTCGCCGGGCAGAGCGGATTCTGGAGCAGACCTATGATCCCGACGGCCTGAATCTAGGCATGAACCTGGGAGAAGCGGCGGGTGCGGGCATTGAGGAACACATTCACATGCACGTACTTCCGCGCTGGAAAGGAGACGCGAACTTTATGACCAGCGTCGGAAGCACACGCATCATTCCGGAAGCGCTCGAAGACACTTACACTAAGCTTCGGGACGGCTTCGCTAAGTTCTAACGCCCGACGGCGATACTTAATGTGTGTCCGGATGGGCGTCGCGCCACTTCCAGTAGTCCTTTTGTTCGCGCTTGCTGGCGTGGCCCCAGTCGTGGTCTTTCTTGTGATGCTCTTTCAGATATTGATGCCAAGTCGGATTCTCGTTGTCGCTCCAGGTGTGTCGGTCATGGTCCTGAGCGATCAGGGCTACTGGCGCAAGCATCGAAATGCCCAACACAAGCGTGCCTAAGTAACGTCGCATTCTTCGTCCGTTCCTCCTGAAGGGTCACGCTTCGCGCATGACACCTCACTAGAAAAGACACCCATAGACTGGTAATGTTTCGCAATGGACGCATTAGTACGGTTTAAGAATCCAACGACAGATCGAATCGGCCGCTTCTTGGAGTCGGTCGGGCTGACGGTTCAGGCCGGCGAAGTGCCGGAGGGAAGCATTCTGCCAGGGATTCGGATCGAGGACGGAGCGCTGGTGGTGGATGAGGCGCGGCTGCTCTATCCGGGCGACCTGTTGCATGAAGCCGGGCACCTGGCGGTACTGACGGCCGAGCAGCGGGCCGGGCAAGGGGCGAACGCCGGGGACGACCTGGGCAATGAGATCGGCGCCATGTGCTGGTCTTATGCCGCTGTCCTACACTTGCAGCTTGACCCGGCGCTGGTATTTCATCCGTACGGCTACCGGGGCGCTTCGGAATCGTATCTGGAGAACTTTCGCGAGGGGCGATATCCGGGTGTTCCGCTGTTGCAATGGATGGGGCTTACGGCGGATGAAAAGCGCGCGCCGGCACTTGGCGTAGAACCGTATCCGCACATGCTGCGCTGGCTGAGAGAGTAGCGGCGACTAATCGTCCAATACCGGCTCGAGCCGTTCTTCCGGCTGCGGCCGAAGCTCAGGGTGCCGCATGAGCGTGCGCGCGCAGGTGTTCCAGCGAAGAATGGAATCGTCGTTACCGGACGGGCGGCGCGCTTCGGCTTCTTCATACCAGTGCATGGCGTCCATCAACTCCCGATAAGCTTTGACATTTGCGCCGCGAAAACCTTGCCGGATGCGAGCCCGCGCAGAACGCTCCGCGATGATGCCTGCGTAATACGCCTGTTCGTACTCGCCCTGGATGGAAGCGAGCACTTCGCGCGCGAGCGCCGGGGTCGATTCGACACAGAACTGGTCGGTGAGCGCGAGCAGCAATGTCACGGCAGCCGTCTGGTTGCCGGGCTCGACCGCGAGAACATCGAGACAAATGCTTTCGGCTTGCCAGGGCTCGCCCAGCAGGCGGTATCGGTGTGCACGCTCCAGAGCTTCCGGGATGGCAGTCCGGGAGACCGGCTTTAATTGAAATTCCATATCCACCTAGATCTTACTTCCGAAAAATGCGGAATAGTTTCCGGAGCGGATCGAAGTATTCGTCGACCACGCGCTCTTTCAGCGGAATGATGGCGTTGTCGGTGATGGTAATGCTTTCGGGGCATACTTTGGTGCAGCACTTGGTGATGTTGCAATACCCGATGCCATGCTCGTTCTTCAGATCCCCGGTGCGATTCTCCACGTCGAGCGGATGCATCTCGAGCGCCGCGGCATAGACCAGGAAGCGGGGGCCGATAAAGCGGTTGTGGAGGTTATGTTCTCGCAGAACGTGGCAAACATCCTGGCAGAGATAACACTCGATGCACTTGCGAAACTCCTGCACCCGGTCGGCTGCTTCTTGCGACATGCGCCAGGTACCATCGGGCGCATCGGGAGGACGCGGCTTGAACGGCCGAATCGTTTTCTTGACGCGATAGTTCCATGAGACGTCGGTCACCAGGTCTTTGACCGGCGGGAAAGCCTTCATGGGCTGAAGCATCACGGGCTGTTCGAGCGGAAGCGAGTTGAGGCGCGTCATGCACATCAGGCGCGGGTTGCCGTTGATCTCCGCGGAACAGGAGCCGCACTTGCCCGCTTTGCAATTCCAGCGGACGGCGAGATCGTTTGCCTGTTCGGCCTGAATGCGATGCACGGCGTCGAGGACCACCATGCCTTCAGAGATTTCGGTCGTATAGTCGCGGAAGCCGCCGTTGCCGCTATCACCGCGCCAGATGCGAAAGATTGCTGTGGGCATGGCTATTTCATCTCTTCGATTACTTGCTGTAGCTCAGGCGGTAAATCCTTTAAGGGCTGGCGAATAACTTGCATTTCACCCGACTCGCCGCGGCGCACGACGATGTTACAGCGGCCGTGTTCCTCATTTTTGGCCGGATAGTCGTCACGGAAATGCGCTCCGCGGCTTTCCTCTCGCTCGAGAGCGGCGCGAGTAATCATCTCGGACACGCTGAGTAAGTGGTGTAAGTCGAGAGCGGTATGCCACCCGGCATTATATTCGCGGTTTCCAGGCACGGAGACCGTAGCGGCCCGTTGGTGCAAGAGCTGCAGGCCATCGAGAGCGCGCTGCATCTCGTCTTCGCGGCGGACGATACCGACTAAGTCTTGCATCATGCCTTGCAGATCGTGCTGGACTTGATAAGGGTTTTCGCCGGTGCGCTGGAAGGGAAGCAAGGCGTCGCGCGCAGCGGCCTCAATCCCGGCGGTATCTACGACCGCGTCGCCGTTCCCGGCTGCAAATCGCGCGGCGTACTCACCGGCGCGTTTGCCGAACACGAGAAGATCGGACAGCGAATTGCCGCCCAAGCGATTGGCGCCGTGCAGGCCGGCCGCACACTCGCCCGCGGCGAACAACCCGGGCACATCGGACATTTGGCTCTCGGCATCTACGCGCACGCCGCCCATCATGTAGTGGGTGGTGGGACCAACCTCCATCGGCTCCTCGGTGATGTCGATGTCGGCAAGCTGCTTGAACTGGTGGTACATGCTGGGCAGCTTGCGCTTGATGTGCTCGGCGCCCTTCGGAAGGCGGCTTTTGATCCACGAGATATCGAGATAGACGCCGCCGTGGGGGCTGCCGCGGCCTTCGCGCACTTCGCGCATGATACAGCGGGCCACGTGATCGCGCGTCAGCAATTCGGGGGGCCGGCGAGAGTTGCGGTCGCCTTGCGTATAGCGCCAGCCCTCTTCTTCGTTGTCGGCGGTCTGCGGCCGGTAGTTTTCGGGGATGTCGTCGAACATGAAGCGGCGGCCCTGTTTGTTCTTCAGAACGCCGCCTTCGCCACGCACGCCTTCCGTAACCAGGATGCCGGCGACACTCGGCGGCCAGATCATGCCGGTGGGATGGAACTGAACAAACTCCATATCCATGAGGGAGGCGCCGGCGTGATAGGCGAGGGAATGGCCGTCGCCGGTGTATTCCCAACTGTTGCTGGTGATCTGGTAAGCCCGGCCGATGCCGCCGGTGGCGAGCACGATGGCCTTGGCGCGAAAGAGCAGGAAACGGCCGCGCTCGCGCTCATAGCCGAAAGCGCCGGCGATGCGGCCATCGGCGGTCAGCAGCTTCAGGACGGTGCACTCCATATGAACGTCCATGCCTAAGTGGACGCCGTGATCCTGCAAGGTACGAATCATCTCCAAACCGGTTCGGTCGCCGACATGGGCCAGGCGGGGATAGCGATGACCGCCGAAATTGCGCTGTAGAATACGGCCATCGTTGGTACGGTCAAAGAGCGCGCCCCATTTCTCCAGCTCGCGAACACGATCCGGGGCTTCTTTGGCGTGTAACTCGGCCATGCGCCAGTTATTGATATATTGTCCACCGCGCATGGTATCGGCGAAATGAACCCGCCAGTTATCGCGTTCGTCCACGTTCGCCATAGCAGCGGCGATTCCGCCTTCGGCCATGACGGTGTGGGCCTTGCCAAGCAGGCTCTTAGTCACTACCCCGACGCGGACATTGTTTGCCGAGGCTTCGATGGCCGCCCTTAACCCCGCTCCGCCTGCCCCAATTACCAGCACGTCGTAATCGTGCGTCTGGTATTCGGCCATTTACACGATTCTCCAATCGTGCCAGATGCCCATGGCGCAGAGCCGGACATAGATATCGGCGAACATGACGGAGAACAGGCTCATCCAGGCGAATAACATGTGGCGGCGGTTCATGCACGATACGCAGTCGTAAGTGCCGCGCCGCAAAGGCGATTTGAAGCCGCCGTCCTGCCGTCCTCCGACTAAGTGGCGCAGCGAATGGCAACTGAAGGTGTAACAGGCGAGTAAGACGACATTGGCAGCTAACACAAGCGTTCCAACGCCGATACCGAATTGCGTTTGTCCGCTGGCAGGATCTGTGAACCAGAGCGCGCGCTCGACATCCCAAGCCAGGATAACTAAGAAGAGAAATGCAAGATACAGGAAGTATCTATGTACGTTTTGGAGAATGAGCGGGAACGAACGTTCGCCGCGGTAACTCTTGCGCGGCTCGCCGACGGTGCAGGAGGGAGGGTCGGCCCAAAAGGCCTTGTAATAAGCGCCACGATAGTAATAGCAGGTGAGGCGAAAGCCTCCCGGAGCCCAGAGAATATAGACCGCAGCCGAGAGCGGGGCCCATCCCGGCCACCACTTAGGCCAGGCTCCGAACCAGGCGTGCGCGGCATCCCCGATGATTTCGGGCGAGTAGAAGGGCGAGAGATAGGGCCCAAAGCGAAAATAGTTGCCCTGGAAAGCGGCCCAGGTAGCGTAGACGAGGAAGGCTCCGAGGCCGAGAAAGGTGAAGAGCGGCTGGAGCCACCACCAGTCGCGCCGCGAAGTGCTACCGAACCGGCCGCCGCGGAGAGGGATGTCAATCGAGGACATGTAGGAGCGATCGAAGCCAGTATATCTATTCGACGCGCACAACGGGCACCAACGCGCTAAAGCGAAAACGCCTGTGCGCTTAGAGGGATTTTGACAGGCGATGTGCGTCATTCTTCCCGGCGGGATTCCAGAATCTCGCGGTTGTGCGTGCATATCTCGCAAGCGCAGCCGCCGCGCTCTTTCGGGCGGGGCAAGTTGCCAATGCCGGTGGAGCCGATGTGCCCGGCGCCGCTGGCTTTTTCGCGCTCGATCACTTCGAGCCAAGTATCGACGGTCATGCGTTGGAGGCCGGCGCCGCCGGTTTGAAAACGCTCGGGGTGACTCGACGAGGACCAATGATATTCGGGCGGAATGCCGCCGATGAATTCCAGTCGGCGATAGACGAGCTCCGGGGGCGGGTCCATAGTTTGGCCTTGCTCGATCAGCTCTTCGTTGGGGGGAAAAAAGCGGGTGACGGTCTGGCCGTCTTCGACCGTTACCTGGACCCATTGCTCGAGGACCGGGATTTTGCGCTGCTTCTTGGCGTGCTTCTGGCCTTGGAATGTCTGTTGGGCGGCCGTCTTGGGTGGCTTTTCGGGGCGGTTCGGTTGGGGAGGTTGGGAGATTTCGCGGTGGCGGCGGGCGTCCTCGTTTTTTTTCCGACGGGCGTCCATCTCGGCGGCGCGCTGCTCATGGCGCAGAGCGCGCTCGACTTCCTGCTGGCGGGTTTTGCGCAGACGCTCGAGGTTGTTGAGGGCGCGGGTGAAGGCTCGCTCGGCGGTGGTGCGATAGCGAGTGAAGCGCTCGATTTTCTGGTGGTGGGCGTCGGCCCATCGTATAGGGTCGGGTAGTTCGGAGTAGATGGACCACTCGGCTTCGTAGTAGCGGCGGCGGGCGCGGAGTAAGAGCCATTGGGCGACGGCGGCGTCGTAGACGAGGGCGCGCGCTGCATGCGTGTGCGGGTTGTAATCGTCCATCCAGCCCTGTTTGAGATCGTTCCATTCTTGTTCGTCTTCGTCGGGCAGGATGAGCTTGTTCGAGCAGCAGCCGTGCTTGGTGGCGTTCTGGCTGGAGGCCGCTTTGCCTTCGGGGCTTTTTGGACCGGTTGAAAAAGTATAGGACGGCGGCCGATAGGGGCGGTCTTCATCCGATTCGGGCATGGGTGTACTCGCCCGCGATTTTCGGATGCGGGTGTGCGGCGCGGCGCGGCGGTGGGCGAGTAAGTTGCTGAGGAAGGGCGAGAAAATTTATTTTTTGAATTCGCGACCGGATGGAGGCGGAAGGTGCGGGGTGTGGGGTGGTGAGCGTGTTTTGCGAAACGAAGTAGCGGGCCGTAGCGGCCCGCCCCACCTACATCGTGTAGAAGAACTCTTCGTATACGATCTTGCCGTCGGCCACTTTGTAAAGGCCGATTTCCTCCATTTGGAACCGTCTGGATTCGGGCTTAAACGTGATGTCCATTTTGAAGGTCACGGCAAAGTGGGAACCGGCGACGAGCGGACCTTCGACAAGGGTCGAGTGGACCTCGTGGTTGGACGTCCACCATTCACCTTTGGCTCGGACGCCATCGAGGCCCTTTGTCTCGCGCGAGCCTCCGGGAGGCGCGCCGGCTTCCACGCTGACGATATCGGGCGAATAGAGTGCTTCGGTGGCTTCCTGGAACTTGCCTTCCGAGCAGAGCTTGACGAGTTTAACCGCAACTTCCACGGTAGTCATGGGGTCTCCTATATGATTTTCGAGGGGATGCCCTTACCGTAACACACGGCCGCGGGTTGCCGATCCGATTTGCCGGGCCGCTTTGTGATAAAGTGCCGCCTAACCAGGAGGCACGATGTTCTCGCAGCAATCGGCTGCGATGAAAAGCCGCACAGACGAGTGCGCAGAATAAGGTAAAGGCGATCGGTGCGGCGTTGGGAGGCGGAGAGCGGCGAGCCGCTAGCGGGGTACGGGGACGCCGTGGCCGCGGAGGTCGTCGTCGTATTGGTCGCCGTTAAACGCGTAAGCAATTGGAATCTCGACAACGTTTAACATTGCTGAGTGTTTCCAGAGGAGAACCGCGTTGAGAATAGGACTGCCCGCGACGGCGAAGCGACCGAAGTCGGATTCCCACTGATTTGTGGCATTGAATTCCCGCCACGGTTTCCCAGCAATGAAAGTCACATCGTCTACATCTTTCCGAGTGCCGACGAAGGGAAACACCTCGTTTAGCAGCAATAGCCCCGACTTCGGACCCATTCGAACGGGCAAGCCATACTTGTTGAGGAATGCACGAAGCACCGCAAGCGGCTCCGTAGCATGCTCCCTGTTCACATCGGCGTCATAGACCCGCAAGGCGTCGCGGACCCGCAGGAGATAACCATCACGCTGTGCGACAACAAACAACGTAAATGCGTGCTTGCCTGAACCGACTCGTTTGACAAATAAAGACACTAGGAACTCGCATGTTTGGCTATTCAGGTGCCGAAGTGCATCCGGCGCGCGAACCGCCTCTTCGATATGGCTTGGCCGAATTCCGCGGCTTGCCAAACCGCCCCGAACAGCTGGGTCTATGTCGATTTCATAAGCGCCCGGAGGCAAGTCGCCGCGTGCTCCGAGTCGCGCCTTGATCTGGCGGATGTCCGAGTCTTTTAAGGCGTACTTACTGATCTCGGAAGAAAGCGTATCGAAGATCTCGGCCTGGGCGCGGGGCGACTGGTCGTCTTCGCTTAGCTTCAGCTTCTGTCGAAGCTCGTGCAAGAGCTTTTCGCGGGATCTTGCTGGAGCGTTCAATACGTCAGTTACGGGTGAGCCGACGCCTGGATCGGGCAGCAGATAATGCACAGTGGACGACAGCAAAATCAGCGCTTCGTGATCGTTAAGCTTACGCAGTGTGTCAAGCATAGGTCGTCACAGCTCGATGATGTCGAACTCCGAACGGCGCAGGTCTTCAATAATATACTCTGGTCCAAATCCCGCTCGCTTGTCCATGGGGACTGTTCTTAAACGAGCTTCAACCGGTAATCTCGGAATCACGTACAGCAGCGGCCTCCAGTATTTCATGTCGGCGTGCTCGACCATATATATAATCTCATCTTTTTGAACGTTTGTGATCTCGCCGGCCGTAAGCCACGTGATGGCCAATTTCTCAAATGATGCTTTCTGGGCAGCGATCTTTGCACTGTGGCGGTCGCCTCGCGTGACATCGTCCTTGAGCGAGCGGTAAATGTCGGCAGGATTTGAGCTTGGGGGAACATCAGAGCCCGACGAGTACGGCGAAAGTGTACGACTGTCAAAGTTTTCACTGCACCAGACGTGATGAATGTCACCGCGATACTGCTGCTGAATGTAGAGCTTCAGAAAAACGTTGGTCGAATAAAGAAGCAGACCGCTCATTCATGGCGGCGGCCCGGTTTCAATGCCGGGCCGCTCGAATGAGTATAGTCCAGACTACGATCTAGTTATCTCGCGGCGGCTTTGGCCTTGGCGGTGACGGGCTGGCGGCTTACCTTCGCCGGGCGAGGGGCCTTTTGCTTGTGGATCGCCGTGACAGAGCCGCTGCGGGCAGAGCCGTTCATGCCGACGGCGCCGTTGGCCGCTCCATTGGCGTTGCCGTTGCGCGGCGCGGGGGCGCCGTTCTGGGTCAGTTTCCCGAGCACCACAGGGCGCTTGGCGCCGGTCGCCATTGGAACGTTGGACGGGCGGCAGTGCGCCGTCTCGTAAGCCATCACGGCAAACGCGATGGCTTCTTTTGCGTCCACGTCGAGGCCCACTTCGGTCGATTCCTTCACCGGAATCTCGCCCATGGCTTTGCGGAGCATGCGCATCATGGTCGGATTGTGCGTGCCACCGCCGGAGACGAAGATCTCGTCGACGCGCATCTCGGGGAGCACGAAATTGCGCACCGCAGCCGCGATGCTTTCAGCGGTCAGGGCGGTGGCGGTTGCGATCAGATCTTCGCTACTCAACTCCGTATCGAGGAGTTTCGAGACGAACTCCGAGCCGTACTGCTCGCGGCCGGCGGTTTTGGGCGGCTTGGCGCGAAAATACTTGTCGCGCAGAAGCTTGGCCAGCAGCTTGGGGTCGAGATCGCCGGTTGCCGCGATGGCGCCGTCGCGGTCATAGGTCTGGCGGCCCTGCGTGATACGGGAGACCAGTTGATCGATGACCATGTTGCCGGGGCCGGTATCGAAGGCGATGACGCGGTCGGTATTGGTGTTGGGAGGAATGGCGGTCAAGTTCGCGATGCCGCCAATGTTCACGGCCACGCGACCACGGCCGCGATGCCGCATCAGCATGTAATCGAGATAGGGCACCAGCGGCGCACCTTTGCCGCCGGCGGCCATGTCGCGCTCGCGGAAGTTCGAGATGACATCGATTCCGGTGCGTTCGCTGATGATGCTCGATTCGCCGATCTGCATCGTGCTGGCGACTTTCTTCCCGAGATACTGAGTTCCTTGACCCTCATGGAAGATGGTCTGGCCGTGACAGCCGATCAGCTTGATGGTGTCAAGCGGAATCTGCGCACGCTCAGCGGTCTCCTCGAGGGCCTCGGCATATAATTCACCGAGGAGGAAGTTCAGCCGCGATATATCGCCCGTGTAAGCGTTCGTATTCGACATCGCGAGAAGCGCTTCACGGATCTTTCGTGGATAAGGGACCGAATGACTCGTCAGGACGTTAATTTTCGCCCTGAAGCCCGAACCGGTGATATCGATGATCGCTACATCGATGCCGTCGAGCGAAGTCCCGCTCATGATACCTGCTATTCTCATCTCTTTAGCAACTCTTGCTGCAAATCTTGCAGTATCTGCAAAGCTTCAACCGGCCGAAGATCGTTGATATCCAACGCCCGGATCCGATCGGCGAGCCCCTGATTCACGGGCTCGAAAAGTCTAATCTGAAGGGGCGCGTTAGCGTCGCCCGGGGCCAACTCCTCAGTCACGGAGTGTTCCCTTACTTCATGATGCAACAAAACTGACCTCGCGCGCTCGATTACTCGCAAGGGTAAACCCGCAAGACGGGCCACTTCGATGCCATAGCTACGGTCGGCCGGACCCGGTTCTACCTTACGAATGAATAAGATACGGTCGCCCGACTCCTTTACGGCGACGTGTAAATTTCTTACACCAGAAAGTTGCTCAGCGAGGTTTGTGAGCTCGTGATAATGCGTGGCAAACAACGTTTTGCCCTGGATGCGGTCGTGAATGTACTCGACGACGGCCCAAGCGAGGGCCAAACCGTCGTAGGTGGAGGTCCCGCGGCCGATCTCGTCGAGCACCATAAAACTGTTAGACGTCGCGGTGTTGAGAATTGCGGCGGCCTCGGTCATTTCGACCATAAAGGTGGAGCGGCCACGCGCCAGGTTGTCGGCGGCGCCGATCCTGGTAAAAACACGGTCGACGATGGGCAGGAGCGCGGCTTCGGCGGGGACAAAGGAGCCCATCTGGGCGAGGATGAGGATGAGCGCGGCCTGGCGGAGATAGGTGGACTTGCCACCCATGTTGGGGCCGGTGATGACGCCGATGTATTCGCTTGAGGAATGCAGATACAGATCGTTCGGGATGAAGCGGACGGCGTCGCGTTCGGTCAATTTTTCGATGACCGGATGGCGGCCGGCATCGATGCGCATCTCGCCGGAATCGGAGAAGCGGGGGCGCTTGTAGCGATTCTCCACCGCGACTTGGGCGAGATTGGCGGCGACATCGAGCTCGGCGACGGCGGCGGCGGCCGATTTGATGCGCGCAGCGTGGGAGGCGGCGAAGGTGCGCACGTGGTGGAAGATTTCGCGCTCGAGCGCCAGGATTTTTTCTTCGGCCGAGAGCACTTTGGCTTCGAGTTCTTTGAGCTCCGGGGTGGTGAAGCGCTCGGCGTTGGCGAGGGTTTGCTTGCGCTCGTAGTCGGCGGGCGCGAGCGGCAGGTTGGCTTTGGAGATTTCGATGTAGTAGCCGAAGATGTTGTTGAAGCGGACCTTGAGCGATTGGATGCCGGTGCGGGCGCGCTCGCGAGTCTCGATGGCGGCGATGAACTGGCGGCTATTGCGACTGAGATTGCGGAGCTCGTCGAGTTCGGGGTGAAAGGCGTCGCGAATGGTCCCGCCGTCGGCGAGATTGACGGGCGGCTCGTCCGAGATGGCGGCGAGAATGTGGTCGCGAACTTCGGCGACCGGGTCGATTTCGCGGCGGATGCCGGCGGCTTCGAAAGCCGCGGCCAAGTCTGCGAGCTTGGGTAACTGCGCGAGCGAGCGGCCGAGCGCGAGCAGGTCCCGGGGGCCGGCGGCGCCGAGGGTAACTTTGGCGAGCAGGCGTTCCAGATCCTGGATGGAGCCGAGGGCTTTTCGGAGATCGCCGCGGAGAATCACTTTGGAGCTGAACTCGGCGACGGCGTCGAGCCGGGCTTCGATCTCGGCCTGCGTGCAGGAGGGATTGAGCAATCTGCGGCGAAGCAGACGGCCGCCCATACCGGTGCAGGTTTTGTCGAGGACGTGAATGAGGGTGGCGTCGCGGGTTTCGCCCGCGAACAGCGGCTCGACGAGTTCCAAGTTGCGTACGGTTGCGGCATCGAGCACGAGATGGTCTTGGCGCTGATAAAACGCGGGAGGGTTTAAATGTTCGAGAGCCGATTTCTGGGTTTCGCGCAGATAATGGAGCACGGCGCCGGCGGCGGCGACGGCGAGTGGCGTGTCACCGAGGCCGCAGCCATCGAGGGAGAGCAGGCGGAAGCTTTCCAGGATCTGCCGGCCGGCGTAATCGCCACCGAAGACCCAGGCATCGAGCGGCGTCTCGAGGCAGGGTGCGCCGACGGGCTGGCCTTCCGGATGCAGCACTTCGCGGATGTTCAGTGTTTCGAGCGAGGGGAGGAGTTCCTCAGTGCGCAACTCGGTGGTTCGGAACTCGCCGGTCGAGAGGTCGGCGTAAGCGAGTCCGCTGCGGCCGGCTTTGCTGAAGATGGCGGCAAGATAGTTATTTTCGTGCGAGCGGAGGAGGTTGGAGTCGGTGGCGGTGCCGGGCGTGATGATGCGCGTCACTTCGCGGCGGACTAGCTTTTTGCCGGGTCCGGCTTCTTCCATCTGCTCGCAGATGGCGATGCGGTAGCCGCGCTGGATGAGGCGGGAGATGTAGCTGTCGGCGGCGTGGTAGGGCACGCCGCACATGGGGATGGGTTCGCCGCGCTCCTTGTTACGCGCCGTGAGGGTGATCTCCAGCTCGCGCGAGGCGGTGATGGCGTCGTCGTAGAAGAGCTCGTAGAAATCGCCGAGGCGGAATAGCAGAAGCGCGCCAGGGACTTGGTTTTTTGCGGCCTGGTATTGCCGCATGAGCGGGGTAGAGGGGTCAGAGGTCATTTCCCGGGCCGATCTCGGCGATTTGAGCCCCGTGCCTGATACGCACGATCTCAACAACGTCGTTGCTCACGCGGTATACAGCAATGTACGGATGCGGGGCAAACACGAGCTCACGAGTTCCGGGCTCCCGGCCGAACCGCCCTCGTCGAGGAAACCTTCTCAATGCAGTAACGCCCTTGTAGAGCGCTCGCACCACGCGAAGCGCGGCCGTGGGATTATCCTTGCTGATTCGTTCTCCGATGCGCTTAAGATCGTTGGCGGCTTCTGGCGACCAACGCACCCGGATCAAGTGCGAAGCATCTCCTCAACAAACGCGTCCATCTCCTCTTCCGTCAGATATTCGCCCCGGTCCAACGAAGCAAGCCCCTCCCGGACGGCGGCCCGGAACTCGGAGTCTTCTTTCAGAAAATGATCGATGGCTTCCTGCACGAGTCGCTCGGTACCAAGACCGCTCCACGCCGCAATTTCTTGCAGGCGTGCTTGCTTCTCCGGCGTAAGATGCACTTCCATGTCGAAAGTCTACTCAGTAGAAGCGGAACTGTCAATCAACCTACGCATATAATCCGCGCTTCTTGATGGCGTAGGCGACGCGATCGAGCGCCAGCATGTAGGCGGCGGTGCGATTGTGGACGGCGTGCTTTTCGGCGTAGCTGGTGACGTCGTTGAAGCTGGCGACCATGATTTCTTCGAGGCGCGTATTCACGTCGTTCAGGTTCCAGAAATAGCCCTGGCGATCCTGCACCCATTCGAAATAGGAGACGGTGACGCCGCCGGCGTTGGCCAGAATATCGGGGATGACGAAGACTTTCTTGTCGTGGAGAATGGAATCGGCCAGGAAGGTGGTGGGGCCGTTGGCGCCTTCGCAGAGGATTTTTGCGCGGATCCGGTCGGCATTGTGGGAAGTGATTACGTTTTCGCGGGCGGCGGGTATGAGGACTTCGCAGGGCAGCAGGAGCGCTTGCTCTTTGTCCACGTCCTCGGCTTCGGGAAAGCCAGTAATGGAGCCGGTATCGCGCCGGTAGTTCATTAGCGCTTCCACATCGAGCCCGTGGCGGTTGTAAACGGCGCCGTCATACTCGACGATACAGATGATCTTGAAACCCTTGAGAGTCATGAGGCGGGCGGCCATGCCGCCGACGTTGCCGAAGCCCTGAATGATGACCCGCGTGTTCTCCGGCGCGAGGCCGAAACGCTTCAGCGCCTCCAAGGTGACGATCATGCAGCCGCGACCGGTGGCCTCGGGCCGGCCGAGCGAGCCGCCGAGTTCGAGCGGTTTGCCGGTGACGACGGCGGTGACAGTGTGGCGCTTGTGCATGGAGTAGGTATCCATGATCCAAGCCATGGTCTGCTCGTTGGTGTTGACGTCGGGCGCAGGCACGTCGCGCTCGGGTCCAATGAACTCGCAAATTTCCGCGGTGTAGCGGCGGGTGATGCGCTCGAGCTCGCTTTCGCTCAACAGTTGCGGCTCGCAGATGACGCCGCCCTTGCCGCCGCCGAACGGGATGTTGACAACGGCGCACTTCCAGGTCATCCAGGCGGCCAGCGCGCGCACTTCATCGAGCGAGACGTCGGGTGCAAAACGGATGCCGCCCTTGGCGGGTCCCCTGGCGATGGAATGCTGGACGCGATACCCGGTGAACACTTCGACGCGGCCGTCGTCGAGCACCACTGGGATATTGACGGTGAGCTCCATGGTGGGCAGCCGCAAAACCTTGCGGATTCCGTCGTCCAGCTTCAACAACTCGGCGGCTTCGTCGAAGCGGTGTGCGGCAGATTCCCACGGATTTACTTCCAGTTCGACAGACGGGGTCGCTTCCAACAACATAGCCGAGGTTCTCCTGAAAATGTCCGGGCTCTCCGGCGGGCGTGGATCCTCTTGCTTCATGGGAAGAGGTGCGGCGCCGGCGCTGGACATCAATCACTACACTGTCACGAGTGACGCGGCGGTTGCAAGCGGGGGTTCAAGTTTAACGCCGGCCGGCAAGCAAACTGAACGAAGGGATGAAAAATCGCGTCTTAATGGAGTGAGATCGAGCACCACGGGCGACCCAGGCCTAGACGGGCGCGGGCGCCAATCGCGCCGTGCGCTCGGGTTGTGTGACAAAGGACGAACATGACACCAGATGAACGCAGAATGCTGGAAGATTTGGCCAGCAAATTCGCGCAAACTCCGGCACCGCCGAAAGATGCGGAAGCAGAGGACCTTATTCGCCAAAAGATCGGCTCGCGTCCGGACGCGTTGTACCTGATGACGCAGACGGTGTTGATCCAGAACCTGGCGCTGCAGCAGGCGCAACAACAGTTGCAAGACCTGCAGCGACGTTCATCGCAACCGGCGGCCATCGGGTCTTCGGGGAGCTTTCTGGGCGGGGGGCAACAGGGACAATCCCGGGGCGCGGGCGGTTATTCGGGGCAGCAGCAGTACGCCGCGCCTCCTCCGCCGCAGTACGCGCAGGCTCCGCAATACGGGCCTGGGCCTGGCTCGGGAGCGCCGAGTTTCCTGCGGGGAGCGGCCCAAACGGCAGCCGGGGTAGCGGCCGGGGCTTTGGCATTCGAAGGAATACAAGCGCTGTTCTCGCATCCGGGTTACGGCGGCGGCGGGGGGTTCTTCGGAGGCGGCGGGGGATACGGCGGCGCGCCGGCGGAAGAGACGGTCGTGAATAACTATTACGATCAGCCGCAACAGGACGATCAGGGCGGCTACGACGCGCGCGACGATTCCGGCCAGTCTAACGACTCGCCGAACGATGACTCCGGCAATTATGACGATTCCGGCAATTACGATTCCGGCAATTACGATTCCGGCAATTACGACGACGGCGGTTCCGATGGAGGCGACAACTTCGTTTAATCGGCTGCTGCGCCCGTATGCGCGGAGTCGTTCATAGCTGCGGCGTCGCGCAGTTGGCGATCGAGATAGGTGTTTCGGCTTTCGACGATGACTTTGCGGGCTTCGGGCGGCCCTTTCCAGCCTTCGATGGCCGTCTTGGCTCCTTGCAGTTCCTTGTAGATGGAGAAGAAGTACTCGATCTCTCTGCGGGTGTGGGGGAACACCTGATCGATGGTGTGAATGCTGTCGAACCGTGGATTGCGATTGGGCACGGCCAGCACTTTTTGGTCATGCTCTTTTTGATCGATCATGTTCAGCAGTCCGACGGGCCGGACATCCATTAAGCATCCGGTGAAGCTGGGCTCATCGACCAGCACCAGCACATCCAGCGGATCGCCGTCGGCTGCGAGAGTGCCGGGAATGAAGCCATAGTCGCCCGGATAATGCATGGGCGAATACAGCGCGCGATCGAGCCGAAAGACGCCCAGCTTACCGTCGTATTCGTACTTGTTGGCGGAGTTTTTGGGGATCTCGATGATAGCCCGAACCACCTCCGGGGAGTCCGGACCCGGATCGATGTCGTAAAGTTTCACGGGTTCACTCTAGCAGAAGCAGGAGGTTTGCATTAGACGCGCACAACGGGACACCAACGAGCGAAAGCGAAGACGGCTGGTGGCGTGGACAGTGCATGCGAAACTCTGAGAGATGCCGCGAAAAGTCCGCTGGGGTGTGCTGGGAGTGGCTGCGATTGCGACGAAGAAAGTGATTCCCGGCATGCAGAAGTGCGAGCGGGCGGAAGTGACGGCGATCGCGTCGCGGGAGCTGAGCCGTGCGCGGGAAGCGGCGGACCGGCTCGGGATCGGGAAAGCCTACGGATCGTACGAGGAGTTGCTGAGGGACGCGGATGTGGACGCGATTTACAATCCACTTCCGAACCACCTGCACGTAGGGTGGACAGCGAGAGCGGCCGAAGCCGGCAAGCACGTTTTATGCGAGAAGCCGATCGCGCTATCGGCGGAAGAAGCGGCCACACTGATTGGGGTGCGAGAGCGGACGGGCGTGAAGATCGGGGAGGCGTTCATGGTGCGGACTCATCCGCAGTGGCTTCGCGCGCGGGAGATTGTACGGCGCGGGGAGATTGGGGAGCTGCGCGCGATGGTGAGCGAGTTCAGCTACTTCAATCGCGATGCCGGGAACATTCGCAACATTCGGGAATACGGCGGCGGCGCCATGCTGGACATCGGCTGTTATCCGGTTACCATGTCGCGCTTCTTTTTCGCTCGCGAGCCCGCGCGGGTCAGCGCCCTGATCGATCGCGATCCGGAGATGGGGATCGACCGGCTCAGCTCGGCGCTGCTCGACTTCGGTTCGGGACACGCGCTGTTCACGTGCAGCACGCAACTGGTACCGTTTCAGCGGATGCAGGTGTTCGGGACCAAAGGACGGATTGAGCTGGAGATTCCGTATAACATTCCGCCGGACCGGCCGAGCCGCATCTCTATCGACGATGGTTCGCAATTGGCGGGGCGCAGCGCGCGGGTGGAAGAATTTCCCGTTTGCGATCAATATACGACCCAAGGCGATGCATTCTCGAAGGCGATTCAGGAAGATGGCGAAGTGCCAGTGACGGTGGAAGACGCGGTCGCGAATATGCGGGCGATTGAGGCGGTGCTGCGGGCCGGGGAAAGCGGGAAGTGGGAGCGGGTGTGAACGACGCATACTAATCAGCGCGCTGCGCAGGCTGCGGAGATGGCGCTGAGCTTTTTTTGAAACGAATCTGCGTTGACCCGCAGTGATATACTTTGCTGACTAATTGGGGCATCGGGTTTGAATTGCCGCAATATCCCTGAATCAGAGAGTTTTATTGAAAATGAAGGTGCTTACCCTACCAAGGGCATCGAAATTCGTCGTGGCCGTCTGTCTCGCGACGCAGGCGCTCGCCGTGTATGGCATCGCGACACGCCAGCAGCGAAATGCATGGCTTTGTATCTTGGCGTTCTTTATCGGCGGATTCGTCACCGATTTCATCAGCGGACTGTTCCATTTCAGCTTCGACTACGTGTGGCCGCCGCGCACGCCTATCATGGGTCCGATTGCGGTGGAATTTCAGGAACATCACGTGGAGCCGACGCTGGATCCTTCGGCGCTGAGCACGAATTTGACCAAGGGAGCTTACGGCGCGCTGCCGCTGGCCCTGATCACGATATTGGTGACGCGACTGACAGCGGACACGGCCTTCTCCTTTTTGCTGGTCGCGAGCCTAATGGCCACTAGCTTGTGGATGCTGGGATTTCACCAGATTCATGCTTATGCGCACATGGGATCGGAGCTGGGGCCGGATGAATTCAACCGGGCGGTCACGGTCATCAGCCAGCTTTCGCCGCGGGAGCAGAAAAAGGAATTCGCCAAACTGTTTGAGGCGCTGGTGCCGCGATGGGTGCGGGTGCTGCAACGATGCCGGCTATTTTTGCGGCCAGAGATTCACTGGCAGCACCACATTTCGTTTGAGACGGATTTTTCCAGTGTGAATGGCTGGTCCGACCCGGTCACGAACGGCGTGTACCGTGCGATTGTGCGGCGTATCCGGGCGAAGAAGGTGGCTGCAGCGGCGGCGCTGGCCGCGGAAGAGAAGTCCGTCGCGTGAGCGCGCGGGCCGGCGAACGGGCGGCTCATTGACCGGCGCCCTGCAATTTCGCGGCAAAGAACTCGGCAGTGGCCTGGTAAGCCTGGAGCCAGTGCCGGTGCATGAGGAAATCGTGGATCTCGTTCGGGATGATCAGCTCTTCGAACTCGACGTGCTGTTTGCGAAGCGCTTCGACGAGCTCGACGGTTTGTGAGAATGCGACGTTGCGGTCGTCGTCGCCGTGAATGAGCAGGACGGGCGAACGCCAGGTCTTAACGCTGGCCATGGGCGATGACTCGAAGGATAGGCGGGAGGCATTGACCGCGACGGTGGGATCGGAGGGCGGGCCGGTGCTGGGTTCGAGCTCGCTCCAATCGTGCACGCCGTGGAAATCGACGCCGGCGGCGAACAGATCGGAAGCACGGGCGAGGGCTAAGGCGGTGAGATAGCCGCCATAGGAACCGCCCCAAACGCCGATGCGCTGAGGGTCCACATCGGGCCGCGATTTTAGATAGAGGCCGGCTCCGATCACGTCGTTGAACTCGCTGGCTCCGGTCATTCCGTAGTTGACCGCTTCCCGGAAGTTGAGGCCGTAACCGATGCCGCTGCGGTAATTGACCGATAGGACGACATACCCGTGATTCGCGAAATACTGATTGAGCGAATACGCGTTCGAGTAGTAGTACATGTAGTGAAAGCCGAGCAGCATCTGGCGCCGCGAGCCGCCGTGGAAGAAGATCAGGGCGGGATGGCGCTCGGATGAGCTTCCGGGCGCGGGGAGGAAGAGCTGCCCATGGATTTGCATGCCGTCGGCGGCGGTGATGAGCACCGGCTGCGGCTTGACGAGAGAAGCGGAGGGGAACTCGGCAGGCGTAACATCGGGCGCGAGTGGGAGCGTTTTTCCGTCGGGCAGACGAAGAGCCGCGTGCGCTTTCTGGTTGTAAGTGGATTCGAGGAATGCCAAGCCCGAGCCGTTGGCGAGCGGGGCGGGCGACCATTCGATGTGCTCGCCGCGCGTGACGGGCTGCGGCTCTGCGCGGCCGGATGGATCTACGCGCCAGAGGTGGCGACGGTCGATATCGTGGAAGTTTGCGGAGTAGTAAATTGCCTTGCGGTCAGGTGAGACGGCGACGTGTTCGACTTCGCCATTGCCGGGTGTGAGTTCGAGGGCGGGAGAGGAGCCGCTCCCTGACGGTCGCGGCTCGGAAAGCTGCGGTTGCGGGTCGGCGGGGATGCTGTAGAGGTGGCACCAGCCGGTCTGCTCCCAAGGAAAGACGATGCGGCCGGCGCCGGCCCAGAAGATTTGGTCGTTGGCCACGATGTCGTGGAACAGGCTGCCGGGCCCGGCTTTGGCTTGAAAGATTTGACGGGCCGAACCGGTGGCGAGATCGGCGACGCGGATGGACCAAGGCTCACCTTCGCGATGCGGTCCGAAGGCAGCGTGGCGGGAGGTGGCGGGCTGGCGCACATAGGCGAGGCGCGCGCCGTCCGGAGACCAGACGGGCGAGATGTCTCGATCGACGCTCGGATCGAGATAGCGCAGGGTCTTGTCCTCGAGCGTGTACACGCCGATGAAGCTGTGGTCGCGACGGTCGCTGACAAACGCGAGATGGGCGCCGTCGGGGGACCAACGGAGATTCTGCATGGGCCACTTCTGAGTGACGGCTTCCGTGACTTGCTCGCCTTTGGGAGTCATGGTGAGGATCTGGCCGCCGCGCAGGAACGCGATCAGGCCGCCTTTAGGCGAGACCGCGGGCGCATGTCCGCCGGTCAGCTTCTTCGCCGGCGAGCCGTCCATGGCCACTAGCCAGACGGCTTGCTCGGGTTTGGCGGCGCTGAGAGCGGGATTGGGATTATCCTCGCCGTTTTCGAAATCTCCGCCGCGGGCTAAGAGCAAGTAGCTGCCGTCGGGGGCCCAGGCGAGCTCGTCGATATCCTGTCCGTCGTCCTGATTGAAGGCGGTGACTTTGCGGCCTTTCCAATCCGGGGCAGCAGCGACCCAGACATTGCGCTGACCGCGCTGGTTGAGCAGCCAGGCGACTTTGGCGCCGTCGGGCGATGCGAGCAAGTCATTCGCGAACGGCGCGGACAGGACTTGGTCGACGGAGAAGGAAGACGCGCCGAGGGCGGCAGAGACGAAGAGGAGCGGCAGGAAGCTTTTCAGGGCAGAAAGCATGATTGCCATTTATTGTTTCATGCGAGAGAAAAGAAAAAGGGCCAGACGCCGAAGCATCTGGCCCTTGGTTTTTTACTTGACTACAGGTTTATTTCGGGCAACCGAGAGGCTTCGCCTCGTCCTCAGGCAGCGGCTTGACGTTCTTGACCGCAGGAGGCATGGCTTGGCTGTTTCTCGGCACCAGGTAGACTTCGACGCGACGGTTCTTGTCCGCCTCGCTGGTCTGCGAGCCCTTGCGTTCCTTGATATTCGAAGTACCGCAGAGACCCGGCTTGGTGTCCGAAGTTTGATCCGTGCCTACCCAGTCAACCCGGATGTGCGAAGGATCGAGAGTGCCGCAGGTAGCGGTGCCGCCGCTCAACACGGCAGCCGAATTGAGTACGCGCTGTTCGTCGAGCGAATGGCGCTCTGCTCGATGACGGCGTTCGTGGGTGCGACGGACTCCGCCGTAGACATCCTTGGAGTTCTCATCCGCATCGCGATGGCCAACGAGCACGACATCGTAATCGGTGCCGGCCTGCTTGGCGGCCTGATCGATCAGGATGTCCTTGCCGCAGTTGTTCACGCGATCCTTGTTCTTGGCAAAGATCACGTCATCGAGGCGTTTCCATACCGGCGTATGGGTGACCGTGATGGTGGTCGATTGCGTGGCGGTCTTTCCAGCGTCGTCGGTGACAACGACGGTCGCCGTGATGGTCTTGCTCGCGCTCTGCGCCGGGTCGAACTGGAGGCTGGACGCATCGAAGGTCGGGTTCTGGCTGGTGTCGTTGCTGAGGCTGCCCTCGCTGACCGTCCACTTATAGGTCAGGTTGGTGCTGCAAGGACCAGCGGCAGCGGTCACCGTGAGGTTCGCGGTGTGGGGACCCTGGTTGTCGGCGGCCACTAATTGAGTCGGATCAGCCGCGACGGAACTGATGGTCGGGCCCTGATCGTTGACGGTCACGGTTGCGGTTGCGGTCACCGGGGGCGGATTGGGCGGGATGGTGTATTCGGGCCAGCAACGGAGCGGGACGTGTTTCGGGCGTTCCGGAACCTTCGGCGCGGCCGTGGTATCGGTTACGGTCAACTGCACATTGAAGCTGCCGGTGTTGTTGGGCGTAAAGGTAAAGTCCGTGCCGGTTGCAGTCTGCGCGGCGCCATTCAGCGTCCAGGCATAAGCATAGGTTCGTCCCTGAGCCGCGGCGACATTGGCGTGCAAGGTGACGGGTTTGCCCTGGCAGATCGTCTGGCCTTCGGCGCCGGTAATGGTGGGCGTCGGGATGGGCGGAGCAGGCGTGAACTGAGGCGGAATTTCGCTGGCGAACTTGTCGCACGAGACCTTGCCGGCATAGAACACGAGCCCGATGGAGCCCTGGAATCCGTTGATATGATCCCGGGCGGGAATGTAGATGCCGCCGTCGGGATAGTTCGGCAGGTCGTAGGTTGGATTGCGCGACCAGAAACCGCGCGCATCGATGCGCAGGCCAAAATGGTCACTCAAGTGCCACTTGACGCCGCCGCCGTAATTGAACTGAACCTGCAGGTTGTCGTTCAAATTTCCGGAATAGAACGACGAGTTGATGGTTGCGCTGCGGGCAATGCTTTCGGCGGAACTGGTGGGTGTAAACTGCACCCCGCCAACGCCGGCCGTGACGTACGGCTGGAACTTGGAGCCGCGCGGCTTCAGGTTAAAGACGGGGTTGAGGCCCCACATCCAGTTGTAGGCGTGAAAGCTATAGTTCGGAATGGGTGCTCCCGCGTAGGGCGAGGTGGCCGGATAGACGCCGCCGTTGCTCAGAAGCCGGAAATTGACATTGGCGCGATCGTAGTCGGCCCACAATTCGAGGCCGAACCACTTGGTGGGGTTGTAGGCGATGCGGCCGCCCGCCAACCAGCCATCCTTCAGTTTGGTATCCAAGCCGCGCTGAATTTGTCCCCAGGTGCTGATGCCAGCGAACGGATCGATTTCGATCAAATCCGGATACTGATCCTCGGTATCGCTCGACGCAGCCTTTGGCTTTGTAGTATTGGTTGCATTGTTCGCGTCCTGAGCATAGGCAGCACCTCCGAAGCAGAGCGCTGCGGCTAGGATCGCCGAAGTAATCGGCTTGCAAGTTAGCCGAGTTTTCATCCTTCTCCTCCCAACGAGACATCTAACCCACATCGTTTTATGGATGTGCCTCTGGCTAGTTTTATTACGTTTGCAATGTTTCCTGCAACGTTTTTGTGATGTGAAGCACGAAGGCCAACCAGACTACGCTTGGCCTTTTTTCAAGAGCGAATTGCGTTTTTTAGCGGGTAATCGAGACTACCCGGTGTTTTTGGACGCTGTCTTGCTTCTTGGACAACTCCAACCTAGACCAATACCCGATCTTAGCTGATGGAGGTCTAATCGCGAAAGAGAATTCCTAAATTACTCGTAATTCCATATAGGCGGTCGGAATTGCTATCGGGACTCCAAAGCTGACGAATTTTTAATGCAGGGAGGGAGGTGGGAACCATCGACCACGAGGCGGCACCGTCGGCGCGCTCATATAGATTTCCATATTCGACGGCAAAGGCGGCGTGACGGGCGGCGCTGTAGAGGACGGTGCTGACGGTGGACGCAGGCAGTCCTTTCTGACTGCTGGACCAGGTGGCGCCTGCATCCGAAGAGGAGTAAAGACCGAGCCTGGTGGCGACTAACAGGGAATCGTTCTCCTGGACGGGCACCGCGAGATCGTTGATATCGGCAACCGGCAGCGGGAATGTGAGCTGGCTCCAATGGTCTCCGAAATCTTTGCTGACATACAGGCCGCCAGATGCTCTCAACAAGAGGGGGCCTGCGGACTGAGGCGCGTACAAGGCAGTGGCGGCGATGCTGCCCGGTACATCCACCAGCAGCCAATGTTCGCCGAGGTCGTCGCTCTTGAGCAAGCCGAGATCCGTGGCCGCAAAGACAAGCTCCTTGGCATCGCTCTTGACGGCATAGAGGCCGCTGATTTCGGAGAGTGCGATCTCCTTGATGGTGGGCTTGGGCTGCACGGGCCGGATGGGGCGCCGCGTAGTGGAACGAGCGGTTCGCGTGCCGGTCCTGCCGGGGGTCTGGGGCTTTACGGTTTGGGGCGGAGGCGGGATGATGCGGCGAACGGGCAGAGGCTTCCAATTGATGCCTCCATCGAGGGACTTATAGAGGAGATGATGGCTGGCGGCGAGCAGAACCTCGCCCTGGGTGGAAAAACCGGTGATGGATCTGAGGTGTACGCCGCTCAAGCCGCGGGCGGTTCGGAGCTGGGTCCAAGTATCGCCGCGATTACCGCTGACAAATAAGCCGCTGGTTTCTCCTTCCTGGGTTTCGAGCGCGAGCAGCTTATTGCCAGCTAGTGTAAGCGCAGTAATTTGACGATTGACAAAGCCGTTATCGACTAACTCGATGGCCGAGCCGCCGTCGTTGCTCTTACCGACGCCCTCGTATTCGAGAGCGAGATACATACTGTAGGGCGCGGCGCGATTGAAGGCGAGGGCATTGACCGGGATGTTAGTGAGAGTCTTCCAGGCTTTACCGCTGTCAGTGGATTTGAAGAGGCCGGTGGTAGTTCCGGCGTAAATGACGCTAGAGTTTTGAGGATCTTCGCGCACGACGTGGGTACGGCGGGAGGTATTGGGGATGCCAAGCAGCTTGTGCCAGAGCTCGCCGCGGTCGCTGCTGGAGTAAATGCCGCTACAGGCGCTGGCGAGGATGTTGCTGGGCGCGGCGGGATCGACGTAGACAGAGAAGACGTCGGAATCGTCGATCATTCCGTTGTGGATGGATTCCCAGGTCTTGCCTCCGTCGGTGGTCTTCCAGGGCAGATGGGCGGTTCCGGCGTAGATGATATCGGCGTCGGTGGTATCGATGGCGATGGAGGTAATGCCCGTCATCTCCTGGTTCTGAGGATCGGAGATGCGCTGCCAGGACTTGCCGCAATCGCCGCTGAGCATGACGCCGCGCAAGGTGCCGGCGACGAAGCGGGAGGGGTTGCTGGCGGAGGCGGCGAGAGCCCGCACGCCGAAGTCGGAGATGTCTTTGACGGGGGCCCAGGAGTTTCCAGCGTCGTGGCTTTCGAAGAGGCCGCCGCCGTCGGGGGCGGTCATGCCGACGAGGAAGTGTTGGGAATCGGAGGGGTCGACCAGGATGGAGGTGACGGTGCTGAGGAAGCGTTGCGGGAAATTGACGAGCCGCCAGTCGGCGCCGGCGTCGTCACTGTGGAAGAGCAGCGAGTTCATTGCTCCGGCGAGGAGCGATCGGGGCTGCTGGGGATCGACGGCGACGCTGGTGGCGGTACCGCCGAAGGGACCGGCCAACTTCCAGTCGTCCGGGGAAGTGGAAGCGGCCCACCCGGCGATGGCGAGGGCAGCTAGGGTTGTTATTAGGGATAAGGAGAAGAGAGGGCGTCTAACCATTTTCGAGAAGTTCTGTTTTTGGATGGCGCACAACGGACACACCTGTGCGCTCTTTTTCGATCATCTCTATTGTGAACGAGAGGGGATGAGAATCTCGGGTCTAGGCGGCCGTGCCTATTTCCGAGGCTTCGCTTGGGGGGAACCAGTGAAGGAAGTGAACGGGGGACGATGGAGATCTGCTAAATCCTCAAACTTTCTTAACTTCTGTAGACGTTCGAGTTTCCGCCGCTCGCGAACCGCGCGTAGAATTGCCACGACAATGAGGCATATAGAAGTCAATGCTGTAACTGCGACGATCGGCAACCAATGCCTCAGATCGCCACTCGCCAACCAGATTCCGAAGCCTGCGAGTGCTGCGAATATTGTTAGAAGCGTCGCGAAAGCCAGCAGTCGGCCCAGGGCTCCAGATCTAAAATAGTTGCGCATTACATCGGCCATTTCGGGTTGGGGCTCGAGAGAAATAGTGCCATTACGCAGTCCCTCGACCAGTTCAGTAGCGACATCACTCGCGTATCGTCTTGGGCGGAGCACCTTTTCGTCCCCTCTTATTATTGCCGAAATCGTCAGCGAATAGCTTGACGATCGCGGCGCCAGCCTCTTCAGCGCTATGAGCTGAACTGAGAGGCAATTCCAGCATACGTAAACGCATGTTTTCGCGCCGGATCTGCCGGATGAAGTAGACTGCCGGTGCGAAGAGCGCGGATTCGACCGCTCCGGCGAGTGTGGCTATGGGTTGATTGCGGTACAGAGACCAGACGATAACTACGCCACCTAAGAGAAACGATACGATTGCGAAGACGTATAGCAGGTACTCATTCGGGCGATTCTCCTCGATCGCTGCGTCTATCACCTGCTGAGCCGATCTGGGTTTCAATGATGCGGTGTCACCGATTGTCTCACGGGCTGCAGGGGATCGCACACCTAAACGGGAAGCGAAAACTGGTATACTGAGGTTGAATGAGCTTCTGGCGCCCGCGCCTGAGGGTTCAAAAGACGCCATCCGGATGGTTTGCCGTCCTGGGGCATTTTACGGCCGTTTCCCGAATCGCTCGCATTCCTCTGGCATACCCCGCTCCAAGCTCTTCATTTTCCCTTCCTTGATGAAGTCTTCTGTTCAGATCTCTCGCGGTATCGAGTCGCTGTTTGGCACTCGGGACGAAAATATCCGGCTTTTGGAATCGGAACTGAATCTCAGGACGCGCCTGCTCGACGGCGATTCCTTGGAACTGGAGGGCGAGGACCGGCAGGTGCAGCGCGCCCAAGAGATTCTGGAAGACTACGTGAGCCTGGTGATGGAAGGGCAGGTGTTCAACAACGGAGACCTGAACAGCTACTTGCGGGTGGTCACGGCGGATCCGGATGCGTCGCTGAGGCGGCTGGTGGAGAGCGGGAAATCGAGGACGTTCGGCAAGAAAGTTCTGGCGCCGAAGACGGTGAATCAGCGGCGCTACGTGGACGCGATCGAGCATCACGACCTGACGATCGGCATTGGGCCGGCGGGCACAGGCAAGACGTATCTGGCCGTGGCGATGGCAGTTTCGGCGCTGTTGAATAAACGGGTGAGCCGGATTGTGCTTACGCGGCCGGCGGTAGAAGCCGGGGAACATTTGGGATTTCTGCCGGGGACGCTGCAAGAGAAAGTGGACCCATATCTGCGGCCGCTGTACGATGCGCTGTTCGATATGATCGACGCCGAAAGAGTGGAGAAGCTGATCGAACGGAACGTGATCGAGATCGCGCCGCTGGCGTTCATGCGCGGGCGGACACTGAACGATTGCTTCATCATTCTGGATGAAGCGCAGAACACGACCGTCGAGCAGATGAAGATGATTCTGACGCGGCAAGGGTTCAACTCCAAGATGGTGGTGAACGGCGATCAGACGCAGATCGATTTGCCGGCCGGGCGGAGGAGCGGATTGTTGAATGCAGCCGAGGTGCTGAGACGAGTGGAAGGCATTGCATTCGTCAACTTCGACGAAAGGGACGTGGTGCGGCATGCGCTGGTGCAGCGGATTGTGAAGGCTTACGACCGCTACAACGAGATGACGGGCGCGGGACGGCAATTGGCGCTCCGGCTGGGGAGCGATGTGGCGCCGGAAAGTTCCGCCGAGCCGCCCGCGGCGACAGCGGTCGAGATTCCGGAGTTTCCCTCGCTCGCTTAAATATTTATGTCAGTAGATGGCAGTACCGTGCTCTTCGGAGCAACCCCCCGGCACCTGGAATTTTCGCCAGAAGACAAGCGCGCGTTGCGGCGTTTTGCGCGGGAGCTGGAGCGGCGCGCGGCGGGCGGACGTGCTTTCCACTGCCTGATGACGACCGATCGCGAAATGCAGCGGTTGAACCGCGATTTCTTGGGGCACGATTATGCGACGGATGTACTGTCTTTCCCAAACGCAAACGGGCACGGCGGCTTGGGCGACATTGCGGTATCATCCGAGCGCGCCCAGGCGCAGGCCGAGGAGTTTGGGCATGAGTATCTGGATGAGATCCGTATCTTGATGCTGCACGGCGTGCTGCATTTGACCGGTATGGACCATGAGCGCGACGGCGGCGAGATGGAGCGCGCCGAAGAACGGTGGCGGAATGAATTCGGTTTGCCGGCGACGCTGATTGCACGGGTGGCGGGCGGAGGGCGAGGGGAATGACGCTGCTTTGCCTGGGCATCGCGTGCATCTTGACGGTGTTGCTTGGCTTCGTGTCCTATGTGCAGCTTCTTTACCTGGAATCGCTGCGGCTGATTCGGCACGAGGTAAGCGCGCTGGAATATTTCCGGGAGAAGCTCGCCGAACGGATTGGTCTTGACACCGAACACGGCTCGCTTTCGTTTTCGCTGATCAAGCACGTGTCGCTGTTTCTGCTGGGACTGTTCTATCTATGCGCGCTGGTGCGGCCGGGCGTGCCGCACTGGCAGAGTGTGCTCGAAGCGATGGGCCTGGCGTTTCTGGCGATGCTGGTTTCTACCTACTTCGTGCCGCTGTTTTTGTACCGGCGGACCAGCGGGCGGTGGATGATGAAGCTGCTGCCGGTTATCAAGCTGATGGCGGCAAGCGCGATGCCGCTGGCGGCGCTGGTGAAGATGTTTCAATCGCTGCTCGATTTGGATAAAGACGGCAACGGGGAGATGGCGCCCGCCGATTCGGTGGAACATATTGAAGCGCTGATCACGGCCGGCGCTGAAGAAGGCATTATCGAAGAAGAAGACCGCAAGCTGATTCATTCGGTGGTGGCGTTCGGGGACAAGAGCGTGCGGGAAGTGATGACCTCGCGGCCGAACATCGTGGCGATCGGCGTCGATAAATCGCTCGACGATCTGCGGCAGTTGGTGATTCACGAGCAGTATTCGCGGATTCCGGTGTATGAGGGCAGTATCGACAACGTGATCGGCTTTATTCATGTGCGGGACATGTTCGAGCTGGACCCGGGAGAGCTGCAAGCCAAGCCGCTGAAGGAGTTGGTGCGCCCGATTCCGCTGGTTCCCGAGACCAAGCCGGTGACCGATTTATTGCGCGAGATGCAGCGCGACGGGTCGCACATGGTGATTGTGGTGGACGAATACGGGAACACGGCCGGCCTGGCGACGATGGAAGACCTGGTGGAAGAAATTCTGGGCGAAATCCGCGACGAGCATGAGCCGGGGCGGGATGTTCGCCAGGAATCGGACCTGGTGTTCGTGGCGCCCGGGAGCCTGGATGTAGACCGTCTACAGGAGCTGTTGAATTTCCGGCCGGAAGGGGATATGGAATCGACGACCATTGGCGGGCTGATGACCGAGTGGCTGGGGCACGTGCCGCAGGTAGGCGAGACGGTGGAGCGTGGAGGCATTCGCATCGAGGTGCTGGCGGGCAACGAGCGGCGTGTGGATGAAGTGCGGATTTCGCGCGCCGAAACGCCGTCGCCGGTGGGAGCACATGCGTGAGCGAGCGCACAGGGCGCTCGGCGGCGGTTAAGCGCGGTTCACATAAGGAGGGCCGGCACCGCTCCGGGTTTGTGTCGCTGGCGGGGCGGCCGAATACAGGCAAATCGACGCTGCTGAATGCGTTGGTGGGCGAAAAGGTTGCGATTACGGCGTACCAGGCGCAGACGACGCGCACGTCGCTGCAGGGCGTGCTGACCACGCCCGAGGCGCAGATCGTTTTCATCGACACTCCGGGCATCCATAAATCGGACACTCTGTTCAACAAACGGATGATGGATACGGTGCGCGGAGCGCTGCAGGACCGTGACCTGGTGCTGTTTGTGGCGGATGCGACGCGGGCGGTGACGGGCGAAGACGAACATGCGGCGAGCGCGCTCGACAAGCAGGCGAAGGCGCTGCTGGTGTTGAATAAGATCGATCGAGTGGCAGACAAGCGGCTGTTGCTTCCGCAGATCGAGCGGTATATGGAGCTGTTTCCGTTCGCCGAAGCGGTTCCGGTTTCGGCGCGGACCGGCGCGGGCCTGGAGGAATTGAAACGGGTCATCTTGCAGCACCTGCCGGAAGGCCCGGCGCTTTACGCGGAGGACTATCTCACCGACCAGCCGATGCGGTTTCTGGCGGCGGAAATCATTCGGGAGCGCATTTTGCGGGCGGCGCGGGAAGAAGTTCCGCATGCGGCGGCGATCTTGATCGATAGCTGGGAAGAGACGCCGCGGCTAGTGAAGATAGCGGCCACCATTCACGTGGAACGGCAGGGTCAGAAAACGATTCTGATCGGCAACAAAGGTCAGATGCTTAAAAAGATCGGCTCGGAAGCGCGCCAGGAACTCGAGCGCATGCTGGAGCGCAAGGTTTTTCTAACTTTGTTCGTGAAGGTGAAACCTGGCTGGCGCGAAGACCCGTCATTTTTGAATGCCGTGGATTGGCGCTCAATGGTAGGCTCGGAAGATAGGCCGAAATGAGACGCTTTTTTGCTGTTGCCGCGCTGCTCGCGGGGAGCATAGCATCTGCTCAGAAGCCGGCGGGTGCGCCGCCCGACGACCGTATCTTCGATCAGGTGCGCATGCGCCTGGCGACCGATCCCGATGTCAAGGGCGGAGCGCTGGACGTGACGGTGAAGGACGGCGTGGTGACGATCAAGGGCCGCGTCGATAGCGAGAAGGGACGCGAGCGCGCCACGAAGCTGACCAAGAAAGTGAAAGGCGTGAAAGACGTCGATAACGAGCTGGTTGTCGGCCCGCCGAAATAGTTTTCTTTGTGCGATATTGCTGCGCACTTGCGCTACTCGTCTGCCGCGCGGCCTGTGCTCAATCCAGTATCTCCGAACAGGACCGGCTGATTGCGACGGCGCGGCTGTGGGGGACGGTGAAGTATTTCCATCCCTACCTGGCGTACCGCAAGATCGATTGGGATAAAGCGCTGGTGGATGCGCTGCCGATGATACGGGCGGCGTCGAATGCGGCCGATTACGCGAAGGCGCTGGGTGTGATGCTGGACGCGTTGCAGGATCCAGTCACCATCGCGCGAATAGGCCCGGTGGACGCGGTGCGGGATTTCCTGAACAGCTCGCCGTCCCAGCGCACGTGGATTCACTTCGGCTTAGGTTTAGACGAGTCGGCGTTTGTCGCACGTGCGGGATTGCCTCAAGTGGAAACTCTCAAGCTGTCGATGGGGGATGGCGTGGAGGCGGTGGTCCGCCTGTCTGAGCCGGTCTCGGCGGAGGCGACGGCGCTGGTTCCGCCACCTGGAATTGAAGTGGCAGATCCCGAGATGCGTTATCCGGCGGTGGGATACCGCGTTGTGGCGGCTTACAAAATCTGGACGGTATTCCACTATTTCTTCGCGTATCGCGACCTGATGGATGAAGACTGGGACGATGTATTCGCCTCGTTCCTGCCGAAGTTTATTGCCGCGAAAGATGCGCGCGAATACAATCTGACGGTCGCCGAGATGGTTACGCACGTTTCCGATTCGCAGGCGCGGGTGGAGAGCGAGGAACTGTGGAATTACTTCGGTGAAGCGCCGGTCGGACTGCGAATGCGCCTGATCGAGAAAAAGCCTGTGATCGCAGAGGTTCTCGATGAGGATGCAAAAAAGGCCGGCGTGCAGCCCGGGGACATTGTCACGAGCGTGGATGGGGAAAATATCATCGAGCGGATTAATCGCGAAACGAAGTATATTGCCTGGTCCACGCAGCAGTCGCTGGCCGATCGGGCGATGGCGGTGATTCTCAACGGGCCGGAGGGATCAAAGGCAGCGCTAACGATTCGGGGCGAGAACGGGCAAACCAAACAGATCACTCTGAAGCGTTCCGAAGACTACGTCGAGGCGCTAGCAAGGCAGCGAAGCGGAGATGTGGTGAAAGTGCTGCCCGGCAATATCGGGTACGTCGATCTGAATCGATGCACTTACTCGGACATAGACGGCATATTCAAGACATTGGATAAGACCAAGGCCATTGTGTTCGATGGCCGTGGTCCGGCGATGGGGGTAGTTAAGAGACTTCCGGCACACTTGACTACGCATACCGATGTGGCAGCGGCGATTGTTACCGGACCCGTGGTGCTTGCTCCAGACGTGGCGGGCAACGGGCAACTCACAGCGACGGCGAGCTCCTTCCGAGTGGAGGCGTTGGCGCCGCCGGTGTCCCCGACCTACAGCGGCAAGACGGTGATGCTGATCGATGAGCGTACCAGGGGCGAAGCCGAGCTGACGGGCCTTTCTCTGGAAGCGGCGAACAATACGGCTTTCGTGGGGAGCGCTTCGGCGGGCGCGACGGGAATGGTGGGCGGCTTCGTGGTGCCGGGACCCATCCACATTACGTATTCCAGCACGGATGTGCGGCACGGAAACGGCGGCAAACTGCAGCGATTGGGATTGCAGCCGGCGGAGTTAGTCACACCCAGCGTGGCGGGTGTGCGCGCGGGGCGCGACGAGGTGCTCGAGCGCGCCGTCGAGTACGTGTCGCACTGAGATGCGGGTGCAGATTTTGTGTCTGCTGCTGGTGTGTTTATGCCTGCCCGCGCGCGCTACGAGCATTGTGATCCTGCGCAGCCCGGATCGGATTTATATTGGGGCGGACAGCCGGCGCACGTATCGCGATCCAGCCGCAACCTTCGAAGGGACGGTTTGCAAGATTGTGCCCGCAGGTCCGTTCTATTTTCTGGCGTCCGGGTTGACGTATGCAAACGACGAGCAGGTTGCCGACATCGGGGCCGACGCGGGGCGGAATGCGCATTCGATAAAGGGCGCGGTGGAATTGCTGAGGCGGCGTATGCAGGAGTTTTTGCCGGCTGCGTTGGCGGCCGAAAAACAAATCGAACGCGGGGACGCGGACGTGGGGCGCAGCCTGGTTTTAGAGACCGCGTTTGCCGGCGTCGAGAACGGCTCGACGTTCGTTTCGATGCAGTTGTATCGCAAGAGCGGCGGGGACGGGCGGGTGAGGATGGAGAGCCACGCGTATTCGTCGTCGACGCCGGGGCGCTACGATTTCATCTTCTTAGGCAAGCGGCGCGCGATTGACGATCGCCTGGCGGGGCGGTTCCCGGACATTCGGAGCGATCGAGATGCGGTTGCGTTCATCACGCAGATGGTTGACCTAGAGATTGCCGAATCGCCCGAATCGACGGCGGGGCCGATCGACATTGTGAGGCTGGACGGCTCCGGAGCGCACTGGCTGCAGCAGAAGGCGGCTTGCGGCGGGGAGGGGCAACGGTGATTGCGCATAGCTCGACGGCCCTGCTAGACTGATACTTACTGCTCTCGATGAGCGAACTGGAAGTGTGTTCATATGGCAAGAGTTTGTGAGATCTGCGGCCGCGGGCCGCAATTCGGGCATCGCATCAGCCACGCCCATAATGTCAGCAACCGGCGCTGGAACGTGAATCTTCAGAATGTTCACGCCTTGGTGAACGGCGCGGGCAAACGGCTGCGCGTCTGCACGTCGTGCATTCGCAGCGGCAAGGTGCAAAAAGCACCCGCGGCTTAAGTTCAAGCGCCGACGAGCCGCGCGTAAAGACCGCGGGCGACACCAATATTGGTGGTCCCCTTTACGATGGCGCGGCCATCCGGAAAAAACGTCAAGTGGTACTTGGGGAGCTGGAAGCGGAGAGCAAACTCGTTCACGCGCACGTCGCCGAGCGGGCGCAGGCGCACGGCAAGCTGCTGGAGATCTAAAGGCCGGGCGCGGTCGTGCAGTTGAACGGCATTGCGGCCGCAGAGGCTGACCGGGGCGCGGCGCCGTCCTTCTAGATAACGAAACTCGCGTGCGGCGCAGACCGAGCATTGCGGGTCGCGGCCGCCGGCGCTCACTTGTTTACTCGTGCCTTGCCAAACATCGAGAGCGTGAATGCGGCAGGAGAAGTCCGGCCAACCGACGATCAGCCGCAGCGCGGCAGCGGCCTGCAGCGAAGCGACGGCGGCGGTGGCGGAAGCGAGCACACCGTTGACGTCACAAGTCGGCTGCACTCCGGCTGGCGGTTCGGGATAAATGCAAGCAAAGCACGGCCCGCTTTCCGGCACGACGGGCATGACGACGCCGTAGCTGCCGATGGCCGCGCCGTAGATCCAGGGCGTCGAAAGCTTGACGCTAACATCGTTGAGGAGATAACGAGTCTCGAAGTTGTCGGTGCCATCCAGGATGATGTCGCATTCCGCGAGTAGTTCTTCCGCATTAGAGGGTGTCAAATCGGCCACCAGGGGTTCGATTTTGGCGCGAGCATTGACTTGATGCAGTCTGCGTGCTGCGGCGATGGCCTTCGGCGACTCGTTTTGCGCGTCGGATTCGTCATAAAGCCATTGGCGCTGAAGATTGGAGTAGTCGACGTAATCGCGATCGATCAGCCGGAGCCGGCCGACGCCCGCACGCGCCAGAGCTTCGGCTTGAAAGCTTCCTAGTGCGCCACAACCAACCACACACACGGAGGCAGCCTGGATTTTTTCCTGGCCGGGTTCTCCGATGGGAGCGAACAATATCTGCTGCGAGTAGCGGAGCTTGTCATCGGAGCCGGCGGGCTCATCGGACGTCATCTAGCCCGATCGTAACAGCCTTGCTGCTAGGGGTTGCCGCGGCCGGCACGCTTGCCAGCGCTCAGGAGCCGTCCGCTTTTTTGCAGGACGCGCTGAAATATGAAGGACAGCGCATCGTGCAGATCGATTTCGAACCTGGCGACCAGCCGCTTTCCCGCGACGAATTGATGAAGGCGCTGCCGTTCCACGCGGGCGACGCATTTCATGAGCGCGCGTTGCGGGAGGCGATTCAAAATCTCTACGCGAGCGGACGATTCGCGGACCTGGCAGTGGATGCGAGAGAGGCGGGCGATGGGGTGGCGCTGCGCTTCCTTACGGAAGCGGCCTATTTTGTAGGGCGAGTGGCGGTGCTGGGTGTGAAGTCGCCGCCGAATAGCGGGGAACTCGCGAGCGCGACCAAGCTCGCGTTAGGCAGACGCTATTTGGAGACGGATAAGAACCAGGGGATGGAAGCGATCAAGGTGCTGCTGCGAGCGAACGGCTATTATCGCGCGAGCGTGGCGGCGGTGGTGAACTTCGATCGGCTGAAAACGGAAGCGAATGTGAGATTCGGCGTGGGTACGGGTAAACGCGCGCGTTTCGAGCACCCGGAAATTACCGGGGACGCGCAACAGTCCGATGAGGCGATTACACGCGCCACGCACTGGAAAAGGCTCTACGGGTGGCTGGGCTGGCAAGAGGCGACCGAAGCGCGCATGCGGCAAGGGCTCGAGAATGTGCGCCGCTATTACGAGAAACACAATCTGCTGGAGTCGCGGATCACGCTGGCCCGGCTTGATTATCATTACCCATCCAACACGGTCAAGCCGGTGCTCGATATTCAAGCGGGGCCACGGATCGTGATTCGGGTGACGGGCGCGAGCATCGGCATGGGCGACCTGAGGCAGTTGGTGCCGGTGTACCAAGAGCATTCTGTCGACGAGGATCTTCTGACCGAAGGCCAGCACAATATCGAGCAGTTTCTGAGGTCGCAGGGGTACTTCGAGGCGTCTGTAGAGTTCAGTAACGTTCCGGGCCCGGGCGAACAAACGATTACCTATCGGGTGACGCGCGGGGCGCGCTATAAGTTTGTGCACCTGGGGATTGCAGGAAACCATTACTTCGACTGGGCGACGATTCGCGAGCGGCTGTATATGCAGCCGGCGGAATTTCCCCGGTTTCCGTATGGCCGTTTCAACGAGGTTTACCTGCGGCAGGACGTGCAATCGATACAGAACCTGTATGCGCAAAACGGCTTCAAGGACGTGAAGGTTTCCTCCCGAGTCGAGACCGATTACCACAGCGTAAAGCATCATTTGGCGGTATTTCTTTCGATTGAAGAGGGCCCGCAGTGGTTTGTTTCCGAGCTGTCGATAGAAGGCGCGGGGCCGGCCGATCTGCCGGCTCTGACACCGATGCTGGCTTCGATTCGAGGGCAGCCGTTCAGCGAAGCGAGCGTAGCCGAAGATCGCGAGAACCTGCTGGATTATTATTACGACCGCGGGTATCCGAGCGCGACCTTCGATTACTATGTGGCGCCGGCGGCCGAGGCGCATCATGTCGCGATTCGCTATGTGCTGCAGCCGGGACCGCGGAAGTATGTGCGCGACGTGTTCGTCAGCGGATTGGAAACGACGCGGAAAAAGCTGGTGGACCGGCGCATCGAGCTGAAGAAAGGCGCGCCGCTATCGCTTGACGAGGAGACGGACAGCCAGCGGCGGCTTTACGATCTCGGCATTTTTGCGCGCGTCAACACGGCGCTCGAGGATCCGGACGGCGACGAAGCCGATAAGAACGTGCTCTACGACATCGACGAAGCGCGGCATTATTCGTTGAACGTGGGCGTGGGGGCGCAGATTGCGCGGCTGGGTGGAGGCGTGACGAGCCTGGATAATCCGGCGGGCACGACCGGTTTCGCGCCCCGACTGGCAGTGGGCTTGAGCCGGCTTAACTTCCTGGGATTGGGGCAGACGGTGGGCGTGCAGACCTCGGTTTCGACCATCGAACAGCGCGGGGCGTTGACGTACTTCATTCCGCAGTTCATTTCGAACGAGAACCTGAGCCTGACGTTCACGGCGCTGCTGGATGATTCGAGCGATATTCGCACGTTCACCTCGTACCGGAGAGAGGCGTCGATTCAGTTGGGCGAGCGGCTGTCGCGGGCGTACTCGGTGCAATACAGGTTCGTATTCCGGCATGTGACGCTGTCGAACCTGAAGATCGACCAGTTGCTGGTTCCCTTGCTATCGCAGCCGGAGACGGTGGGGCTCGGCGAATTTTCGATCATAGAAGACAAGCGCGACGATCCGACGGATGCGCATCACGGCGTTTACACGACGCTCGATTTGGCCTATGCACCGGCGTTCCTGGGATCGCAGACGCAGTTTGCCCGCGGGCTATTTCGAAACTCGACGTACTATACGCTGCATCGGGACCTGGTTCTTGCGCGCAGCACGCAGTTCGGGTTGATTCAGCGAACCGGAGGGCGGGCGCAGATTCCGCTGGCGGAGCGGCTCTATTCGGGTGGATCGACTTCGATCCGCGCGTTCCCCGATTTTCAAGCCGGGCCGCGCGATCTGACGACGGGTTTTCCGCTCGGCGGCAATGCGCTATTCATCAACAACACAGAGCTGCGCTTTCCGCTTTACGGCGATAATTTGCGTGGGGTGGTGTTCGAAGACGCCGGCAATGTGTACGGCGACATCAGTGATTTCAGCCTGCGGTTTCGCCAACGCAACCTGCAGGATTTCAATTACACGGTGCAGGACGTGGGATTCGGAATTCGCTATCGCACGCCGATCGGGCCGGTGCGGGTGGATCTTTCGCTGAGCCCGGATGCGCCGCGCTTTTTCGGGCTGAAAGGCACCGAGCAAGATTACTTGAACGGAACGGCCACTCCGGCCGTCCAAAAAATCAATGGCTTTCAATTCCATATTTCGCTAGGGCAGGCTTTTTGATGGTTCGCTTCCTGGCACTGATTTGCGTGTTGCTTCCGCTGCGGGCAGAGATTGTGGATCGGATTGCGATCACGGCAGGCCAGCAGGTAATTACGGAGCTGCAACTGGACGAAGAACTTCGAGTGGCGGCATTTCTGAATCATCAGCCGATCGACCGGAGCGCAAAGGCCAAGCGAGCAGCGGCCGACCGGCTCATCGCGCAGCTTCTGATTCAAAGAGAGATGGAGCTAAGCCATTATCCGCGGCCCTCGGAGGCAGATGTGGACGCATTGTTGGAGCAGGCGCGCACGGGCGTGGCAGCGTTGGGGGATTTTGACGAGATACTTCGGAAGTACGATCTCAGCGAAGCGGTTTTGAGAGAGCACTTAGCAAAGCAGTTGAGCACGCTGCAATTCATCGAGTTTCGTTTCCGTCCGGAGCTGGGAATTTCTCCAGCGGACATCGAGAATTATTACCAGGGGGAACTGGCGCGCTGGAAAGGCGGCCGCGGGGATACCAGGCCTCCCACGCTGGCCGACTCGAGAGAAGTGATTCGCAGGACTCTCGCCGAGCAGCGTACCGATCAAGCGCTGGATGCATGGCTGGCAGAGAGCCGGAAGCAGTTGAGCATCGTGTATCTCGACAAATCGCTTGAATGAACCAGGTATGACGCAAACGCTGCGAGTTGCCGCGAGGGTGGCCGCGCTGGTGGGCGGTGCTGCCGCGTTGATTTTTGCGCTGGCGCTGTACACGCTACAAACGAACTGGTTCAAGCAGAGGGTGCGCGAAAAAATCGTTGCGGCGGCTGAACAGGCGACCGGGGGCCGGGTGGAGCTTGGCACGTTCAACTACGATTGGCGAACGCTCGACGCGGAGTTTGACGCGTTCGTGGTGCACGGAAGCGAGCCTGCCGATGCGCCTCCGCTGTTTCGGGCGAATTCGATCCGGGCCGGGCTGCGGATCGTGTCTTTGATCCAGCACGACGTAGACATCAAGTTTTTGAAGATCGACCGCCCAAAGATCAACTTGATTGTGCATCCAGATGGGAGCACGAACCTTCCGCGAGCGACCGCGGCGAGAACGGCGCCGGAGTTCGTGGACGCGTTGTTCAGCCTTAAAGTAGACCGGTTCGAAATCGATGACGGGCAGGTGGAGACGAATGCGCAGAGATATCCATTGAGCGTTCGCGGAAACGATTTGCAACTGCTGTTGGCGCGCAACCGGAGAGCTGCGCAATACGAGGTTTCGCTTGCGGTGCACAACCTACAGTGCGATTCGAAGCTGCTGCAGGGTTGGGCGGGGGACGTGGCGGCGAAGATGCGGCTGGAGGGCGACCGCCTGTGGCTGGACGATTTCGCATTTGCCGCGCCGGGCGCGAGACTGCATGCAAACGGCAGCCTGATCCACTTCGAAAATCCGGTGGCGGATATCCATGTCGATGGGCGCATGGAGGCGAGCGGGATAGGGAAGCTGGCGGGCATGGCTGCGCTCGAGGGTGGCGAAGCGGGATTGAGCGGAGCGATGCATTACAGCGCGGGTAGCCCGGTGAGTTTCACCGGCAAGGCTTGGGGCCGGAAGTTGGCGTACCGGTTCGATGGGGCGAGCGTGCATGAGATCGACTTCGATTCGGCGGTCGTGGCGCGGGAAGACGCAGTGAGTTTTAGCGGTCTCGCGGCCGGCGCGCTCGGCGGCAGGGTAGTTGGCGAGGCGCTTGTGAAGCGGAACGGAGAGGCGCAGTTCACGGGAAAATTTTTCGGATTGAACGTTCGCGAAATCAGCGAAATGCGGGGGGGCGATCGACTCCCATTCAACGGAACCGCAAGCGGAACGCTCCACCTGGCGGGGACTCTCGGCAAACATAACTTCACGCTAGAGAGCGTTACGCATATCGCTCCGGCTGCGAGCGGAGCTCCCATCGCAGGCGATGTAGATCTTTCCTATAGACAGCTAGGGGACGAGCTGATTTTTGGGGACTCGCATGTAAGTTTACCCCATACGCAGATTGCATTTTCGGGTACGGCGGGCCAAACTTTGCGTTTAACGGTGGACAGCACGGATCTCAACGAGCTGAATGCGGTATTGGGCGCAAAAGATTTGAAGCTGCCGGTTATCAACGCCAATGGGAGCGTCCATTTCGATGGCACCGTGGGCGGCTCGCTCGCGAAAGCGTACGTGCAGGGAAATCTCACGGCCGCCCAACTTCAGTTCCGGAATTTGAATTGGCGCCAGTTGCGCGCGCATATCAATGCGGCAGAGGGCGGCGTGGATTTTTCCTCGTTGACGGTGAATTCCGGCGCGCTGCATGTCAGTGGCAGCGGCCATGCCGGACTGGCGCATTGGCGATTGGGGCCTAAAAGCGCGGTGCGTCTGCGGGCGAAGTTTCAGGGCGCGGACCTGGAGAGGATTTCATCGGGTTTGCTGCCCGCCCGGCTGCAGATTTTGCGCGGCGTGGGCGCGGGTTCGGTAGACCTGAGCGGGACTCTCGACGACCCGCGCGGATCGGTACACCTGCGCGTTGACAATCTCGACGCCTATGGGCAACCGGTCAACACGGTTGAGATGGATGCAAGCGTGGAAAGCAACGGGGTCCGGATTACGCAAGGAAAGATGCAGGCAGGGCCGGCGGTTCTCTCGTTTTCAGGCTCGTATCAGCATCCCGAGGGGTCGTGGGAAGACGGACGGCTGGCGGCGAAAGCGGACAGCAACGGGTTTCCGCTGGCCGGCTTGGCGGCGGTGCGCAATCATGAGCCAGGATTGCAAGCGCAGATCGAGATACACGCGCAGGCGACGGCAAAGGTTACGGCGGAGCATGTGGAACCGGTTAACGCCGATGGCCGGCTGACGCTCCGCGGCATTGAGATCAACAGCGTTCCTTACGGCAGCATGGCGTTGGGTGTTGCGACGCGAGGTCAACTGATGGAGGCGCATTTTTCCGGCGATCTGCGGGAGACGCATGTCTCGGGCGCGGCGCAGGCGCAGCTTGCGGCCGGATTGCCCGCGAGCGGAGAAGTGCGGCTGAATCGCATTAGCCTGGCTACGTTATATGCGCTGGCGATGCCGAATCGCAAGCCGGAGGCGCCGCTGAATGGCTTTGTGGAAGGCGGATTCACGTTCAGCGGACCACTCGAACATTTTGACCAGATGCGCGCGAGCGTACGGCTGGATCAAGCCGAGCTGAAGTCCGGCGTTCCGGTGAGCGGAGAAAACGGCGCGCACGCGGCAGAACTGGTGTTTCGCAACGCGGGTCCCGTGGTGGTGGACGCGGTGAATGGGATCGCGACCATACGTTCCCTAGAGATCCAGGGGAAAGATACGGCGCTGAGTGTGCGCGGCTCGATTCCCTACGTGGAGCAGCGGGCGATCGATCTGAACGTTGGGGGTTCAGCCGATCTGCGACTGGTTCAATTTCTGGATCCGGATGTGCAGTCGTCCGGGCAATCGTCATTGGCGATGTCGGTGTCGGGCACGCTGGCGAATCCGGCCGTTCAGGGCACGCTGCGATTGAAGAACGGTGCGTTCTCCCTAAATGGCGTGCCGAACGGGCTGACGGGGGTGAATGGAGCACTGAACTTCGATCGGAATCGCGCGACGCTCGAGGATCTGACGGCGCAAACCGGCGGCGGCCGCGTGTCGCTGACAGGATTCGTGACGTACGGTACGGGAGGGCCGCTTTCCCAAACGCGCACCATGGGGAAAACAGGCCTGACCGGCGCGGGAGCCGCTGAGCCTGCGCGCTTTGGCTCGGGATTCGTCTACCGGCTGCAAGGGAGAGCGGAAAATGTGCGGATGCGCTACGGAGGCAGCGGGAGCGTCACCTCCGATGCCGATCTGCAACTGACCGGAACGAGCAAGAATAGCGTGCTTTCCGGGACCGTGAAGGTCTCGCGGGTGGCTTTCAATGCGAACACGGACGTGGGGGCGTTGCTCGCTTCGATTGCGGCCCCGGCGCCGGCAAACGAACAGGACTTTCTAACCGGGTTGCAATTGGACCTGCGGATCGAGAGCGCGCCTAATCTGCAACTGAGTACGGCGCTCAGCCGCGATGTCGAGGCCGACGTCGATCTGCGGCTGCGCGGCACGCTGAATCATCCCGTGCTGTTGGGGAGCATCTCAGCGGACCAGGGAGACATCAAGGTTTTCGGGACTAAATACAGCATCAATCGGGCCCAGGTGACCTTCCTCAACCCGGTGAAGATTGAGCCGGTGCTGGATCTGGATCTGCAGACGCGCGCGCGCGGCGTGATTGTCGATATCACGATCGCGGGCACGCCCGGCAAATTGAATATCAACTACCGCTCCGATCCGCCTCTGCAACCGCACGACATCATCGCCCTGCTCACCGTGGGACGGGCGCCCAGCGCGGGTGCGAATGTTCCCACGACAGAAAGCACGAACGATGTGAGCGCGCTCGAACCGGGCGCGAACACGGTGCTGGGAGCGGCGGTGTCGCCCAACTCGAGCCGGCTGCAAAAGCTATTCGGGGTTGCGAATATCAAGATTGACCCGATGGTGCAGGGCATCACGAATACCATGCAGCGGCTGACCATCGAGCAACAGATTTCGCGCGATATTACGGTGACGTATGTGACGAACCTATCGCAGACCTCGGAACAGATCTTTCGATTGGAATGGGCGTTTAGCCAGCAGTATTCGGTGGTCGCGCTGCGCGACGACAACGGCGAGTTCGGGATCGACCTGCAATACAAGAAGCGCTTCAAATAACCCGCATGAAGCTGAGAACGGCGCAAGGCAAGCTCAAGATCGAGCACAGCATTATCGATGGGCTGCGGCCGGTGCTCGAGCGGCTGCTGCGAGACAATACGGGGATACGCTCGGTGATTCCGGGTGTGATCCGGCCGGTGCGGGATGCCAGGGGAGACCCGGTTATTCGGGTTACGGTGCCGACAACGAACGGCTGGAAAGCGATCGCGCTGAGCGCAGGAGCGCGCCAGGAGTTGTTCATCAGCACGGCACTTTCAAAAGAGGAAATTGAGGCGCTTATTCGCAGCGCGCTGGGGTCGAGCTAGTGCCCGACGTTTTGAAAGGCCGACTGGGAGGCCGGCCGCGGACGACCCGGAGGGTGCCCCGGTCCGCCCCACAGGAATTAGGATGCGCTCTGGCGGAATGAGAGTTTGGGTTGGCATGCTGCTGCTCGGCGCGCCTTTGTCGGCCGGGCAGGTTACGTTCAATAAAGACATTGCGCCGATCGTTTTCGAGCATTGCGCGCCGTGCCATCACACAGGCGGGGTGGGACCGTTTCCGCTGCTCAATTACCAGGAGGTTCGAAAGCATGCCTCTCAAATCGGCGCCGTTACGCAGCGCCGCTATATGCCTCCGTGGCCGCCGGAGCCGGGCTATGGGGACTTCGCCGACAACCGGCGGCTGAGCGAGGAACAGATTCGGCTCATCGCGGCGTGGGTTCAGCAGGGCGAAGCGGAGGGCGAGGCTCGCGACTTGCCGCAGCCGCCGAAGTTCACGAGCGACTGGCAGATGGGCACGCCGGACTTGATCCTGCGCATGCGGCAGCCATTCCGCATGCCTGCGAACGGAAGCGACGTGTTCCGCAATTTTGTGATTGAGCCGGGGCTTGCAGAGACGAAATATGTGCGCGGGCTGGAACTGAAGCTCGACAACACGCGCGTGGTGCATCATGCGAATGTCGTGCTGGACCGCACGCAATCGCTGCGGAAGCGCGACGGCGAGGATGGGCAGCCTGGGTTTGCCGGCATGGACGTGATCACCGAAGCGTCGGCCAACGACTTCGATCCCGATTCGCATTTCCTGTTCTGGAAGCCGGGGAGCGTGCTGCATGCGGAGCCCGACGATATGAGCTGGCGGCTGGATCCGGGAACGGACCTGGTCTTAAACCTGCATCTGCAGCCCACGGGAAAGCCAGAGGCGGTGCAGGCCGAGATCGGGATTTACTTTGCGTCGCATGCGCCGACGCGGTTTCCGATGCTGCTGCAATTGGAGCACGACGGGGCGATTGACATTCCGCCCGGCGACCGGAATTTCGCGATCATGGATTCGCTGACACTGCCGATCGATGTGGACGTGCTCGCGATTTATCCGCACGCGCATTACGTGGGAAAAGTGGTAGAAGCGTGGGCGACGCTGCCGGACGGGAGCCGGCGTTGGCTGATCCGCATTCCCGATTGGGACATCAACTGGCAAGCGGTGTATGACTATCGGCAGCCGGTTTCGCTTCCAAAGGGAACGAAGCTCGAGATGCGGATCACGTACGACAACTCGGCATCGAATCCACGCAATCCGAATGATCCTCCGAAGCGGGTCCGCAGCGGGAACCGGAGCGAAGACGAGATGGGCCACGTGTGGCTGCAAGTATTGCCGAAGCAGGGGGTCGGCGGCGCGCGGGAAGACCCGCGGCTGGCGCTGCAGGAGGCGGTGATGCGGCGGCGGCTGGAAAAATATCCCGCGGATTTTCTGGCGCACTACAATCTGGGCGCGCTGCTGCAGTTGCGCGGCAAGTTCGACGCGGCGATCTCCTGCTATCGAGACGCTTTGAGAACGGAGCCGGAGAACGCGACCGCGCACAACAGCCTGGGCGCGGCGCTGCTGATGGAGGACCGCATTCCGGATGCGATTACGCAACTGCGGGAAACGCTGCGGCTTGATCCGTCGTATGTAAACGCGCGCTACAACCTGGCGCGGGCGCTGGCGGCGACGGGCGACTTGAGCGGAGCAGAGGCGGAATTTGCGGCCTTTGTGAGCGCCAGGCCGGACGATGCGCAGGCGCAGGCGGGGCTGGGAACGATTTACTTCAGAGAGCGGAAGTTTGGTGAAGCGCTGCAGTGTTTTCGCGCGGCGGCGCGGCTCGACGCGGGCGATGCCGATGTGGAGGCGAATCTCGGGACGGTGCTGGCGATCACGGGCGATTTGCCGGGCGCGGCGAGAGCCTTTGAACAGGCGCTGCGCATCAATCCCGAGCATGAGGCGGCACGGGCGAATTTGGCTCGAGTGCGAGCGCAACTGGCGGCGCGGCAATAGCGCCGAGGGGTTGAACCGGATCAAGATCCTGACCCGCGCTGCTTCAAGCGGGAGGCGGGAAGATCGCCGGCGGTCACCACGCGGATGAAATGATCGGTGAAGTGGAGCGCAGGGTGCAGCTCGACGTAGGGCATGTGGCAGGCGATGCAGTCTCCGGTTTGGCGCTGGTCTGTGTGGGAGGGCAGGGGCCGTTCGGCGGCCGTTGTGCCCGCTTGAGAAGAGCGCTCGCTGTCGTGGCAGGCGTGGCACTTGGCGTTGTAGAAGGCGGGATCGTTGCGGCGGGCGTCCTGGTGCGCAATATGGCAGGTGGTGCAGGCCAGCTTGCCGCCGGCAAAGCAGCGGCTCTTCATTAAACGCAGCGGCTGGAAGCGAACATTTTCGAGCTGCGCATCATCGAGGGGCGGCTTGTTGCGATGGCAATTGCCGCAAAAGCGAACCTGCTCGGGAGGTGGGAGCTTGCCCGGATTCAAGGGCAGCTTGCCGTTTCCGCGCGCGTGTTCTTCGGAGCCGAGATGGCAGCGGTTGCATTGCACGCCGGGCACGACGGGCTGCAGATCGCGGGTAATGGCGGAGGAGTGGCAGCCGATGCAGCTCTGGAGATCGCCCGCGGTTTCCTTGAAGCCCAGCGCGGCGTGGGCATCGGGGGAGGCTCCGCCGTCCTGACCCACCGTGATGCCGTATTGATGGAGCTGAGGGAAATAGCTGACGCGGGATTCGCGCATGGCGTCGGGAGTGCGCACGAGCGGAGTTTGGCCCTGCGCGCCCGCGCCGAGCACCCACTCGATTACGCCATTGGCTTGGTCCGCGCCGCGCGCGGCGGTAACGGCGACGCCCGTTGGGAGCATCCGATAAGTGAAGGCGTAGCCATCGCCCGATTCGCGCAACGGCTGCTGCGGCAGGTTCTGAACGAAGGCGCTCGAAAGAGCGGGCGACATGGCGTGCGCCATGCGAGTTTGGGCGTGCAGCTTGGCTTCCGCCGGATGGCAAGTGGCGCAGTCCGGTATCTGCGCCGCCGCGCCGAGCGAGAGAAAACACACCAGCGGCGAGGCCGCAACCGCCCACCTCATCGGATGCTCAATGCTACTACATAAAGAGTGAAAAACCTGGATTTGAGAATGGACCGGCGTGGGTTTCTCGCCGGCTCGGTAGCTTTCGCGTCCACCTTGCGTGCCGCAGTTGCTCTCGGGGCGCCTTCGGGCGCCGTACCGCGGGCGGATTTTCCGACCGAGCCGCGGGAACGCCTGAGTGTCTCTACGTATCCGTTTCGCAGCGTGATCAAATCGGCGCACCGGACGCCTGAAAACACGAATGCGACGCTCACGCTCGAGGAGTTTGCCGCATCGATTCCGAGCCGTTTCGAGGTGAGCGGCATTGAACCCTGGAGTCCGCATTTCGAATCGACGGAGCCGGAATATATTCACGCTCTGAACGAATCTTTCAAGAAAGCAGGCGTTCACGTGGTGGACATTCCGGTGGATGCCTCGGTTCAGCCGTGCAGCCCGGACTTCGACCGGCGCAAGGCTTCGATGGAAACGTGGCGCGCCTGGGTGGATGTTGCGGTAACGCTCGGTTCGCCGAGCATCCGCGTGCACTTGCCCGAGCAGGGGAATCAAGACTGCGTGCTGGCGGTGATCAACCGGCTGGTGGAGTACGGGACGCAGCGGCGCATCGTAGTCAATATCGAGAACGACGATCCAAAATCGGAAGAGGCGTTCCGCGTGATCAAAGTGATCGAGCAGATCAACAGCCCATGGCTGCACGCGTTGCCGGATTTCTGTAATTCGCGGCTGGTGGGGGATGAAGAGTACACCTATCGTGCTCTGGCCGCGCTATTTGCGCACGCCTTCAACATCAGCCATGTCAAGGACGAAGAGAGCGATGAGGGAAAGGTCTACCGGGTGGATGTGTCGCGGGTGTTTGCGATCGCCAAGCAGGCAGGATACCGGGGCTATTTCTCGATGGAGTGGGAAGGCCGGGGCGATCCGTACGCGGGGACCAAGCGACTGCTGCAACAGAGCCTGCAGAATTTGTCCTGAGCGCGTGTCACTGCGGCGGGGCGGGCTTTAGTTTGTCGAGCACGGCCTTGGCTTCGTCCTTCTTGCCTGCCGCCATGAGCGTTTGCCCCAGCAGATAGGTGGCCTCCCGATTTCGGGGATCGAGCAGCAGAGCGCGTTTCAAAATGCCTTCGGCGTTGGACAGATTGCCGGTCTTGAAATAACATTTGCCGAGCAGGATGTAGGGCCCGCTGTAATCGGGATTCAACCAAACCGCGCGCTCGAGGTCCGGGATGGCGGCGTCCCAGCTCTGCTTGCGCGTGTAGGCGTCTCCGAGGCGGTACCAGGCCATGGCGAAGCCGGGATTGAGGGCGAGCTCGGCGTCGAGATCCGCGATGCCCTCGTCCAGACGGCCTCGATAGATGGCGATTTCACCCAGCAGGAAATGCGCCTCGGGCAGTTTCGGGTCGAGCGCGAGAGCCTTTTGCACTTCCGCTACGGCCTCGGGCTCGTATTCCTGTTTGAGCATCATTTGGGCGGCTACCAGGTGGGCGGCGGCGGATTCGGGCTTGAGTCCGAACAGGCGGGCGAAGGCGGCCTCCGATTGCTGAGGCTGCTTGGTTTGCAGATAGGCATACCCGAGCATGTAATTCGCCTCGTTGACTACCGGGACTTTTTCAAGCCACGGGATTGCTTGCGGGGCTTGCGAGAGCATGAAATAGCTCTTGCCGATCAGGAGAACCGACTCCTCGTACGCAGCCGAGTGGGGGTCTTCGGCCTGGGCAGCTTCTTCGAGGGCCGGAATAGCCTGGGCGTACTTTTGCTGCTTGTAAAGGTCTAAACCGCGCTGATGGGCTGCATCCGAGGAGGCGGTGAGCAGCAGGATCCCGAGCACCGCCAGCGGCATAACCGCAGTATAAATGGGCGTAGGAGCGGGCTCGGATGAGTGGCCTAAGCTACATATTCCTATGTAGTACCAGCGGGACTACTACTTTAGTCTCAATTTCCCCTTTCGGTTCGTTAGTAAATCGTTTAAACTAAGCCGATGGTGTGAGTTGTAGGTGCTGTACTCCGTGCGGCAGAGGTGTCGCCCGGCGCTGTAAGTGACAGTTTGCTTCCAAGGAGAAGGTATGGTCTGCATACGCAGGGGATTTCTTTATTCCCTCTTCATAGCGTCTTGCCTGCTGCTAACGCTAGGCGGCAGCGCAAGCGCACAACAAGTATTCGGCAGCATTATAGGGACGGTCACAGATCCCAGCGGTTCTGCCGTGAACAACGCAAAGGTCACGATTACGGACGTGACCAAGGGAACCTCGTTTGAGGTAAATACGAATGACTCCGGCCAATATACGAAAGGCCAATTGATTCCCGACACGTACAAGGTAACGATCGAGGCCGCTGGTTTCCAGAAGGCGGAGTCGAACGACCTGACGGTGCAGGTGGACCAATCAACGCAGTTCAATGCCGCGCTAACGGTCGGAAACGTGGAGCAGACGGTCGAGGTCACGGCCGCAGCGCCGTTGCTGCAAACGGACCGCGCGGACGTCGCCCAAACGTTCACGTCTCAGGAGATTCAGCAGTTGCCGAGCATCGGGCGCAATCTGCAGGCCTTCGAGCTGCTGAACCCCGGTACGATCAAGACTCCCTGGGCGCACGCTTCGGATGAAGATCCGCAGGGCAGCGTGCAAGGCGCCGTGAATGGCTTGCCGTTCTTCATGACCGGATATTACCTGGACGGAACGGTCAACCAAGATCCAATCCTTGGCATCATCGTCATCAATCCCACCTTCGATTCCGTAAACGAAATCAAACAGGCCAATCAGGACTACGACGCCGAGTTCGACTCGTTCGCGGCGGGCCTCTTTACGTACTCGACTAAGTCGGGAACCAACTCGTTCCATGGGGACGCTTTCGAGTACCTGGAGGTAAATACTCCGGGATTCTCCGATTTTGCACGCAATCCGTTTACCGAGATCGCGGCTGGCTTGCCCAATGCACCCACGACACACCAGAATCAGTACGGCGGTTCGATCGGGGGACGAATTATCAAGGACAAATTGTTCTTCTTCGGCGACGCGCAGTTGACGCGCAAGCACCTGGGCGGCTCCGTTCTCACGACGGTCCCCACTGCCCAAGAGCGGACCGGCAACCTGAGCGATTGGCTTGCGGTGGAACCTTCCCCGGGCGCGTATCAGGCTTACGATCCCACAACCGGGAACCCGACGACCGGGTTAGGCCGGACGCCGTTCGCCGGAGATATTATTCCGGCGAGTCGTTTGAGCCCGCAAGCGCTGGCGCTGCTGAACTATTTCCCGCTGCCGAACACCGGCTCGGGCCTGCCGTATAACAACTACGCCGCAACCGGTGTCCTGACGGTGAATGGCAACCAGTGGAATACTCGTTTCGACTACTACGGCAACGAGAAGAACACCTTCTTCGGCCGCTATAGCTATGCCGGCTTCACCGAGCAGGCGCCCGGCGCCTTTGGAGAACTGGCTGGCGGTCCCGACCTCAACAATGCGAATTACGCGGGCAGCTCTCAGGCCTTAAACCAAAGCGCCTCGGCGGGCTGGACCTATACGAAGAGCCCGACCACGATCAACGAATTCCGCTGGGGCTACGTGCGCTATCACGTCACCGACGTTCCCAACGGTTTCGGCAGCACTCCCGCTGCCACGGCGGGCATACCCGGCACGAATACCGGCTCGATCACTTCCGGCATGCCGGCGTTCGATATCGCGGACCCGCTCGGGACCGAGGTAGGCGGGAATGCGCAAACCGTCACTGCGCTCGGCTACTCGCTTACCAACAACCAGTGCAACTGCCCGTTGACGGAATTCGAGCGGCAGTATCAATTCGTCGACAACGTCAGCCATATTGCCGGCAAGCACAGCTTCAAATTCGGTGGAGATGTCCGGTATGCGGAGAACCTTCGCGTCCCGAGCGACAGCCACCGCGCTGGAGAATTCACTTTCCAGCCGGCTCAGACGGCGCTGGTGAATGCTGACGGCTCGACCACCGCTGGCTTGGCCCTGGCCAGCTTCCTTTTGGGCGACGTCAACAACTTCAACCGCTACGTCAGCTCCAGCCTGGATGCAGAAGAACGCCAAAAGCGCCTTTTCTGGTATGGCCAGGACGAGTGGCGCCCCACGTCCAAACTTACCATCACTTACGGCGTGCGTTGGGAGATGATCTTCCCGGAAACCGTCAACGCTCCGGGCAACGGCGCCGAGCTGAACCTGACGGCGGGCGTAGGCGTGCTGGACGTGTTCGGGGAAGGGCTGAACAGCAGCCACGGATACCAGAACACGAACTGGCACGATTTCGCTCCGCGCTTCGGCATCGCCTATCAGTTGGGCACGAAGACCGTGGTCAGAGCGGGCTATGGATGGACGTATTCGCTGGGAACATTCGGTTCCACGTTCGGGCACAACGTGACGCAGAATCCTCCGGTCCTGTTCAACCAGTCGCTGACTCCGCAGAGCGTCGCCGGAAACAACTTTGCCGACGTCTTTACGCTCGCTCAAGGTCCGCCGCCGCCGCCCGCATTCAGCGTCAGCCCCGAGGGCACCTTGCCGTGTCCCGCAGGCGTCGCTTGCAAGACCCGGCCGGGAGTTTTCACCATGCCGGTCGCCTATGCGTATAACTTCACGGTCCAGCGACAGTTGTCTCCCAAAGTCTCTGTTACCGGCGGTTACGTTGGCAACTCGGGCCGCCACGGGCCGCTGTCGACCAACAATTCTTACGACGAGAATCCGATCTACTACCTGCCGGGGTTCACCGGAAATCAAAACACCTTGCGGCCGTTCGACGGTCTGCTAGGCCCGAGCTATAACTTCGGCTTAGCGGGAGAAGAGGACTGCTACTGCAACGACGCCAACAGCCAGTACAACTCATTCCAGGGCATTGTGACCATAAAGGCGCTGGCAGGCTACACGCTACAAGGTAACTACACCTATCAAGTTGCAAAGGGCGATGGATGGGGTCCGGACGACCAGTATACTTTCCAATACGACCGGCCTCTCGGATACGGCAACTCCAGTCTGGTGCCGCACCAGCAGTGGGTGCTCGCCAACGTCTATGACGTTCCGTTCGGTCGCGGACGCCACTTCGGGGCCAACGTGAACAGGGCTGTTGACCTGGTTCTCGGCGGGTGGCAGGTCAGCGGCATCTTCACGTATTACAGCGGCATTCCGTTCATGCCGAACATCGGATCTTATCCGGGATGCACAGACGTTACTGCCACGACGTGTCCCGCCGGGGATTCAACCGGCCAGCCGTACGCCGGACCCAATAGCGTTCCGGATGTCGGATCCGGAAGCCCGTACGCCTCCGCTCAGAACCGAAATCAGTGGATCGTAACGGAGTCGGCTGCTCAGCTTATTGCTGGTTCGGGGCCGTTCAAGCTGCCGGCTGCGGGCACGTTCGGAAACTACCCGATCAATACTCTGATCGGGCCGCAGTTCGTCAACCTTGACGCCTCTCTCATGAAGGTGTTCAACTTCAGCGAGCGATTCCACTTCCAGCTTCGAATGGACGCGACCAATGCGCTCAACCATGCAAACCTGTCAACCCCGAGTAACAACGTTACGGGCGGCACGGCCGAACAAATTACTAATATTGCCTTTAACGGCAACGGCTATTCGATGCGCCGGGTGCAGTTCTCCGGCACGTTGAACTTCTAATCGAATCGAAGGGCAAGACCGACGAAGCCGGCCAGGGTCAAACCTGGCCGGTTTTCTTTTGGGCGGCGCTGCGTGTTCAGGCGGTGATAACTTCACTGCTGTTCCGGCATGCTAAAATGCTGGCGTGCCAGCAAGCAAGCATTTGCGGGTCCTCTCGGTGCGTCTGCCTGAAAGCGAGTTGCGGCGGTTTAAGGGTCTTGCGGCGAGTCGCGGGCTCACCATCCAAGAGGCTCTGCAACAGGCCCTGGATGCGTGGTCGGCGCGCATTCCCGGCAGCAGTGCCGGTGACATAGATGACTTGGAAGGATCACTGGCCGACGTGGACGTGGAAGGCCTCAGGCGGTCGGAGAGACAGTTGGAGATCGCTAAAGATCGGCTTGCCGGCTGATGGCTGCGCTTGTGTTAGATGCATGGGCAATTATGGCCTGGCTAAAAGGACAGCAACCGGCAGCTTCCCGCGTGCGATCTCTTCTCGATGCCAGCGGCGGCGGACCAATGAAGCCTCTGATGAATATTGTGAACCTTGGTGAAGTGTTCTATCTCTCGGTGAAGGCAAGAGACTTGGCATACGGTGAACGGGTTCTGGAAAATCTTCGATCACGAGTTGCGATCGTCTCGGCGAGCGACTAGATCGTCCTGTTCGCCGCGAGTCTCAAAGCCCGTCATGCGATCTCTTATGCTGACGCTTTCGCAGCGGGGACTGCGATTCTCGCCCGTGCACCGCTGGTTACTGGCGATCCCGAACTGCAGCGCATGTCCGGCAACGAGGCGCACCTGACGATTGAGTGGATCGCCGAGTGAATCGTCAGCCGGTGGGTTTTCCTTCGACGACCGTGACGACGCGATTGGCTTTCACGCCGGAAATTTTGTCGACTTGGCCGCTGGGCCAGTGAATCTCCAAGTCGGCCTTGGCCGCTTTCTTCAGGCCGAAGTGAACGCGCAGGTCGCTTTGCGAGATGTAGCTGCCACCGCTGCGCACTTCCTCCATTTGGCGGTGCTCGCCCTCGGGAGTGCAGTAGACGCGCGCGCCGATGCCTGAACGGTTCGACTTGGCGCCGACCGTCTTGACCTTCAACCAGTTGTTCTGGAGCGTGCTGTCGCAGCGCAGCAACTGGGGCACGTCGTTGACGCAATTGACCACGATATCCAGCGCGCCATCATTGTTGAAATCGCCGATGGCGCAGCCGCGGCCGGGCACCTGTTCGAGAATGCCGGGACCGGCATCGAGCGACACATCCTCGAATTTGCCGTTGCCGAGATTGTGGTAGAGCACCTTGCGCTCGCGATAACCGGACTCGCTCGCTTTCTCGCGGACCTCGGGGTAGACGTGGCCGTTGCAGGTAAGAATGTCCGGCCAGCCGTCGTTATCGAAGTCGAGAAAGCACGCGCCCCAGCCGAGGAAGCGCGTATTGCGTCCCAGGCCGGATTGAAACGTGACGTCTTCGAAGTTGCCGTCGCCGAGATTGCGGTACAGGCTTGAGGCGTCGCCCGCGAAGTTGGTCTTCACGATGTCGAGCTTGCCGTTCCCGTAGACATCCGCGGCGGAAACGCCCATGCCCGCTTGCGTTTTGCCATCCGCTCCGAAGGCTACCCCGGCCTCCAGGCCGATATCGGTGAACGTGCCGTCGTGATTGTTCTTGAACAATGCGGAGGGCGCCGAGTCGTCGGCTACGTAGATGTCGGGCCAGCCGTCGCCGTCGAAATCTCCGACCAGCACGCCCAGGCCGTAGGTGCCGTTCTTCTTCCAGATGCCGGCTTTTTCGGAGACGTCGGCGAAGGTGCCGTCGCCATTGTTGTGAAACAAAATATCTTTGCCGCCCTGCAGGCCCGGCGGCCCGCAAGCCACGATCAGGCCTTCGTACAAGCACGGGCCGCTTTCGGGCAAAGGCGCGGTCTTCGGATCGAAGTCGATGTAATTGGCGACGTAGAGGTCCAGGTGTCCGTCGCGGTCGTAATCGAGGAAGGCGCAGCCGGTGTTCCAGCGCTTGAGGCCCGTGGTGGTGCGGGTGGTGACGCCGGCTTGGGCGGCCACATCGGTGAAGGTGCCGTTGCCGTTATTGCGGTAGAGCGCGCAATCTCCCCAGTAGCTGACAAACAGGTCATCGTGTCCGTCGTTGTTATAGTCGCCCGCGCAGACGCCCTGGCCCCAACCGGTGCGCGCCACGCCGGCTTTGAGAGTGACGTCGGTGAAGGTGCCATCGCGATTGTTCTGGTAGAGGCGGCTGACCGGCTCGGCGCCGACGGGGAAGGTGGTGTCAAAGCGCGTGCCGTTCACGAAAAAAATATCGAGCCAGCCGTCGTTGTCGTAATCGATGAAGGCGACACCGCAGCCGGTGGTCTCAAGCAGATATTTGTTGCTGTTCTCCGCGCCGAAGATGGTTTTCGCGTTCAATCCGGCTTGCTTGGCGACGTTCACGAATTGCGCGCCGAGCGGCACGGCCGCCAATAGCTGGTCCAGGGAAAAGACGGGCAAGCTGGCACACAACGACTTGACGAAGCGCCGGCGCGAGAGCATGCGCTTAGCGGGGGCCTCCGCCGAGGGGCTTCATAAAAGTTCCGCCGCGCATACCTTGATCGAGCGTATTGGCGAGCTGGGCCTCTTTTTCGCGCTTCAGACGCGCCCCGATGGCGAACATCTCCTGGCTGCCTGTTTTGTCTCCCTTGCTGCGCAGAAGCTGGCCCATCGTATTGTAAGGGCCGGGCGTGGCCGGGTCCAGCCGGATGGCTTCTTTCAATTCCGCGATGGCGCCATCCAGATCGCCGCTCTCTTTCAGGGCGATGCCGAGCATGTAATGCGCTTCGGCATAGTCGGCGCGCAGGGCGATGGCGGCGCGCATCTCGCGGGCCAGGCCGTCGAAATCGCCCAACTGCCAGTCGGCGATTCCCAGCGAATAGTGGGCCTCGGGAAGAGAGGGGTCCAGCCGGATCGCGTCTTTGAATTCCTTCTGCGCGTCTTCGAGCTGGTCTTTCATCTTCAGCGCGATGCCCAAATCGTAGTGCGCTACCGCCGAGCCGGCGCCGGCCGCAACGGCCTGCCGATAGGAGTCTTCCGCGGCATCGAACTCGCCTTTCTTCAGATGCGCATAACCGATATTCATGATGGCGGAGAGGTCTGCGGGATTGTGAGCCAAAACTTTGCGAGATTCCTCAATTCCGCGATCCGCCTGGAGGGTTTCGATGAGCAGATACGCGAAGCCGTCGCGCAGGGAATCGTTCGCGGGATCGAGGACGAGCGCGTGTTCGTCGGCGTCGGCCGCGCCGGCCAAATCGCCTTTCGCCTGCAGGGCGCGCGCCAGATCTTGCCACGCGGCGAACTTGGAGGGGTCGAGCGAAACCGCTTCTTTGAGCTCCGCTGCCGCAGGGTCGAGATTGCCGAGCTGAAGAAACGCAGAGCCTAAGCGGTAGCGATAGTCGAACACATTGGGCGCGAGCTTGGCAGCCGCTTGCAGTTGCTCGACGCCGTGCTCGCGATCGTTTGCTTGCCACAGGGCGACGCCTAGATGATAGTGACCGGCAGCGTAGGAGGCGTCGAGGGCGATGGATTTTTGAAAGTGCTGGACGGCTTCGGGTCCGTGGCCGAGGACCGCGTATAAGAAGCCGATGCGGTCTTCGGATTGAGCGCTAGCGGTAGCGGCTTGGGCGGCTTCGGAGAGCGCTGCCAGGGCGGCTTCCTTGTCGCCACTGCGAATCAACTGCTCGGCTTTGCCGGTTAAGTCCTGCGGTGTGTCTGCGAAGAGCGGCACGCAGGCGCACAAAGCCAGGAAGGCGAAAAAAGCTCTCAATCAGTGGCTATTATACTGGTCTGACTTGTGCCGTATCTGATTACTTTTGCTACATACGGATCGCATCTCCATGGCGATGTCCGGGGTTCTGTTGATCGGCGGCACAACATGTCAGGTAGTCCTGTCTTGGAGGCTGACCCGAAGCGGTCCTCGGCTGAGATTCGATCAATGAGTCAAGACGCCTATGAGTTAGATCATAACGGTCGTGCTGAGGTCATGAAAGCTCTCGAAGAAGTATGTTCGAATCGCAGTTGGCGGCTATTGGCGGCTCACATCCGAACCGAGCATCTTCACTTGGTGGTGGATGCCGAGGAACGGCCTGAGCGCGTCATGACTACGCTCAAGGCTTATGCAAGCCGGCGGCTGAATCGAGTCGAGACAGGTGACGCAAGCCGCAGGCGATGGGCGCGGCACGGAAGTACACGATGGTTGTGGACATCCGAGGCGATATCGGCCGCAGTTCGGTATGTGCTAGAAGAGCAGGGCGCGCCGATGGAGGTATTCCATGAGAACACCGCTCCCTGACGGTCGCGGCTCAGTTAGGGTGGGTGCAAGCGGTGCTACAGCGTTCGGAGCATGTGGTCCGGGCAGGCGAGTTGGGTCTGCGCCAAGAGCCGGCTCGGGAGATCGAGGCCGTGCTTGGCCAGGAAGGGAACGATCGAATAAAGCCGCTCCTGCAGATGCCGGTGCGGATAGATCAGGTTCATCAGATAAGCCGCGTCGTGAGTCGCGCGTTGATCGCGGCGCATGCTTTCGCGCGCCGTTTTCCGGGAGAGCTTGTCTAGCTGGTAGAGCATCTTCGAGGTGCTCTTGTGGGCCGCCGATGCGAGGGTCGGGTCGAAACCGAGCAAATCCGATTGCAGCTTTTCCATGGAGGGCGCCATTTGGGACCGCAGCTTCGCGAATTCCTCAGCGAGCGTTTCCGGCACCAGCCGCGCGGCCATAACGCTCTTCACCTTCTCCTGATAATCGAGAATCTGCGGCACGCTCAAATCGTAGCGGCGCAGAAGCTTCGCCGCGCGCGCGTCCAGCAGGGTGAAGCTGTTGCGCGGAAAGATGACGGGCATGCGGCCCAGCAGACTCCCATACAAGACCTGGGCCTGCGCCATGTAGGCGATTTCGGATGGACCGCCGATGTAGGCGACCGTCGGCAGCAGATAATCCTGCATCACCGGCCGCAACAGCGCGTTGGGCGATAGCCGGGCAGCCTCGTGTTTTAGCTCCGCTGGCCCATAACTGTGGTCCCGCGCCCAGAAATGTCCCTCTTTCCAGCGCAGGGCGACGCGTTTATGCTCACCGATGAGGAACAAGAGCGACGTGTCTTCGTCGATGTGCACTTGGGCGTGATAGCCCGCCGCGGCCAGACGCTCATTGCGCCTATGCAAGGCTTCGACCAGCTCGGGAACCCGTTCGGCTACCTCCGCCAAAAAGCCTGCCGCAATCTCCCGCACCGCCGGGGCGAGAGGGTCCAGATACAGGAGACCACAGCCGCTCAGCACACTCTGGAGCAGAGCTCGGAAGGCAGCGCCCAGCGGCACTCCGGGCCGGTATGCTTCGCCTACTTTGGCCACGACTTCCTCGGCGAACGGCAAGCCGCCGAGCGCGGCGCGTAATTCCGAGAGCGGCACTTCGGCCGGGGCAACCTCTCCCACCGGACCGCCGTTCGCCACGGCGCTGGTGACTGACAACTTTACCGGGGTCGCATCCTGGTTGAACACCCAGGCGTGGTCGACTTCCGCCAGGTCATGATCTTCGGTCGCGAGCCAAAATAACGGCACTGCGCTGATACCCTGCTGGTTCAAATGCTCGGCCAGCTTCACCGCCGTGAGCGCCTTGAAAATCGTGTAGGCCGGACCCGAAAACAAACCGACTTGTTGTCCGGTCACGACGGCCACGGTGTTCGGGCGCGCCAGTTTTTCGAGTGCCGCCGAGTCGCCATTCCGCTCGCGGAGTGCATTGACGATCGCGCGGCGCCGGGATTCGGGAAATTGAATGCCGGTGGCTGCGGCTGTCAGCGCTTCGGGGTCTGAGAAGTTATGGCCGTAAAAGTCCTGTACTCTATCGAAGTGGTAGAGATAGTCCGCAAAGAGTTGGCTAGTGCCGGGCAGCGAGGTTTGGCGGATACACGACGACTCCATGAGCGGTGCGCAGTTACCAGATGAGGCGCGCAGGCCTAAAGTTACCAAACTTCGGCATAACCAGTAGACAATGGGAGGAGAAGGCCATGGACGAACAGGAATTTAGGACCCGAGCGGACTCGTCTTTACAATCTCTTTACAAGAAGCTTTCCGCGGCGTCGGACCGCTACGGCTTCGAACCCGATTTCAATGCCGGGGCGCTGGCGATCGAGTTCGAAGAGCCGAAGGGGAAGTTCGTCGTCAGCCCGAACACGCCGGTGCGCCAGATTTGGGTTTCGGCCCATTCGAAAAGTTTTAAACTCGACTGGGACGCGGCGAGCCAGGCATTCGTGTTGCCGGACACACGGCAAACACTTCAGGATTTCATTGCTTCCGCCATCGCTCAGCACTTGGGCGAGCAGGTCAGCTTGTAAGATTCGTGCCCGGCGTCTACATCTCCTACCCGTTCTGCCGGCAGAAGTGTACCTTCTGCAATTTCGCTTCCGGTGTTTTCTCAGCCGACATGCGACGGCGTTATGAACAAGCGCTGCGGAACGAAGTGCGCGATTATCAGTGGGACTGGCTGCCGGAGACGCTTTATTTCGGCGGGGGCACGCCCAGTTTGATGCCGATCGAGTTGTTGGGCGACCTGGCGGGCGCAATACCGCGCGAGCAGCTTTGTGAAACGACACTCGAATGCGCGCCGGGAACGGTTACGGCCGAAGCGGCGGAGGGTTGGGCGGCCTGCGGCATGAATCGCGTCAGCCTGGGCGTGCAATCGTTCGTCACGCCGGAGCTTCGGGCGACAGGACGCCCTCATGACGCCGGGATCGTGGAACAGGAGATCGGCATTTTGCGCAATGCCGGTGTCGAAAACATCAACATCGACCTGATTGCCGGCTTGCCTGGGCAGACCAACGATTCCTGGCGCTGCTCGCTCGATTGGATCGAACGGCTGGCGCCGCCTCACGTCTCGGTTTACGTCTTCGAGGTGGATGAAGACAGCCGATTGGGCGGGGAGATTCTCAAGGGTGGCGCCCGTTACGGTGCGGGCGCTGTTCCGAGCGAAGACCTCACGGCCGAGCTCTATGAGACGGCTGTCGATTGCCTTGCCGCGCTCGGGATTGTGCGGTATGAGATCTCCAACTTCGCGCGCGCCGGGTTCGAATCGCGTCACAATCTGAAATACTGGCAGCTTGAGCCCTACATTGGGTTCGGCGTTGACGCGCACTCGTTCGACGGGAGCCATCGCTGGAGCAATCCGGATACGCTAGCCGCGTACTTCGAGCGGCCGGGCGGGATGCGCAGCGCGGCCGAGCACGGGCAAGAGCGCTTTTTCGTTGGCCTGCGATTGATGCGCGGCATAGAACCGACACGAGACGAGTGGTCGCGATTCGCCCAGCCGATCGAAAAGTGGCTGCACGCCGGAATGCTGGAGCGGGACGACACGCGCTTACGGCTGTCCCGAGACGGCGTGCTTGTTTCGAACGAAATTTTTCAGGATTTCATTGATGCTTGAACGGGCGATTGACCTTCGCAGCGACACGGTGACCAAGCCGGATGAGAGGATGCGCGCCGCCATGGCGCAAGCCGACGTAGGCGACGACGTCTATGGCGAAGACCCGACCGTGAATCGCCTGGAGGAGCGGGCGGCAGAAATCTTGGGTAAAGAGGCGGCGGTATTTGTGCCGACGGGCACGATGGGCAACACCATTGCGGTGAAATTGCACACGCGCCACGGCGAAGAAGTGATCTGCGAAGCGCGTTCTCACGTGGTGGACTGGGAACTGTCGATGATGGCCTGGTTTTCGGGCTGCCTTGCCCGTCCGATCCCGAGTGAAGACGGTACGCTGTCTTGGAAACAGATTGAGCCCGCTCTGCGGCCGAAGGGGCCGCATAACGCGCCCACCTCTCTCATTTGCCTGGAGAACACACATAACATGGCGGGGGGAACGGTCTATCGGCTGGAGAGCATCGATGAGATCTGCGCGGCGGCACACGTGCGCGGGCTGAAGGTACATATCGATGGCGCGCGGATATTCAACGCCGCCGCCGCCACGGACACGCCGGTTTCGCGCATTGCGCGCGATGCCGACTCGGTGATGTTCTGTCTCTCGAAAGGCCTGGGCGCGCCGGTGGGGTCGCTGCTTGCGGGCCGAGCCGAAGACATAGCGGCAGGACGGCTGTATCGCAAACGCTTGGGCGGCGGCATGCGGCAGGCAGGCGTGCTGGCCGCGGCGGGTTTGATCGCGCTGGAGGAATCGCCGGCGCGCCTCTATCGAGACCATGAGAATGCACGATATCTGGCGCAGCAGCTCGCCGAAATTCCGGGCATACAAATCGATGCCGCCCGCGTTCGGACCAACATCGTCATTTTCGACGTCTCCGGGGTTGGTGTATCGGCGCAGGAGTTCAGCCGGCGGCTGCGTGCGAGCGGCGTGCTGGCCAACGGCATCGACGGAACCCACATGCGGATGGTGACGCATCGGGATGTGGACCGCCGGGATTGCGAATACGCGGCGCGCGCTCTGGCGGAGGCAGCGTCGCAGATCACGATCGGAAGCAGCGCGGTTTGATAGTATCCAGTCGATGCTCATTCTGTCAGCAACGCTGGCTGTCTTTGTCTATGGACTGATTGCGCCCATTCTCGGGGCGCTGCTGCCGACCTATAACCTGTCCGCCGGGCAGAATGGCACGCTGGCCATGCTGCAGGCGATCGGCTTGGTGGTGTCCTCGCTTTCGGCGGGCCCGATCATCGACATCAAGGGCAACAAAGTTGCGCTGCTCACCGGTCTTTCGCTGATCATACTCTCGCTGGTGGCGGCTCCGAATGCCGGCGGTTACGGCGGGCTGCTGCTGGTCTACTTCGTGCTGGGCGTGGGCGGCGGGACGGTCGTGACGGCGGCGAACGCTCTGGTGGGTGCGGTCGAACCCGGCAGGCGGGGGTCCGCGCTGAACTTCATCAACCTGTTCTTTGGCCTGGGCGGCATTATCACCACCTACGTTGCCAGTGAGCGAATCGATCCCGCTGTGGTGTGCTACGGAATCGCGGGGCTGGCGCTCATCGCGTTGTTGGTCAATGTGGCGACAAAGATGCCGGCACCGGCCGGACGCGCCAATTTTCAGTTTGGCGACGTTCCCCGGCTTTTCTCCCAACCGGCGCTGCTGCTCTTGTGCTTCTTCCTGTTCCTGTATGTTTCGTGCGAAGTCGGGGTTTGGAACTGGCTGAAGCTCTATCTCATCAGCGTTCACTTCGATCCCGCGGCAGCCGGGCACGTCGTCAGCTATGGATTCGCGTTCGGAATTCTGGTCGGCCGGGTGGTGGTGTCGCGCCTGCTGATTCGGATTCCCGCCTTGGTTGTGACTTTAGCGGCCGCCATCCTGATGGCGATCACCACTTACGCCATGCTGAGCCTCGGGTCTCAAACCGCGATTACAGCCGCCGTATTCTGCGCCGGTCTCGCGATGGCGCCGGTGTTTCCGACCACGCTGGCTATCACAGGCGATACGTTTAGCCGCGCTGCGGCGACCGCGCTGGGCATCGTCATCACTTGCGGCTGGATCGGCCTCGCGGTGAGCTCGAAGATTATCGATTCGCTGGCTGGGCCCGCCAACGATTACCACCGCGGTCTGATGCTGATCCCGGCGTTTGCGGTCCTAATGGTACTGGTGAATTTAATGTTGCGCCCAGTCCTAAAACGTCACGTCCCGGCCTAGCGTTTGGTAGTGCATTTGGCATAGACTCATAAGAACCATGGCTTTTGAGCCTGGAGGAGCGATATGGCATTTTGTCCGAATTGCGGTGCGCAAGTGACGGGCACATTCTGCCCCAATTGTGGAACGGCCGTTGCGGGCGGCGGTCCCGGCGCAGGACCGACTCCCGGCCCGAATCCCGGAGCCGGCTACGCGCCGCCGCCACCACCACCGTCGGCCATCCAAGCAGGTGGATTGACCACCAACGTCGCCAGCGCGCTCTGCTATCTCGGGTGGATTGTCACCGGAATTGTTTTCCTGGTGCTTGCTCCTTACAATCAGAACAAGACGATACGGTTTCATGCTTATCAATCGATTTTTCTAAGTATCGCGGTGATCGTTATTTCGATTGTTCTCGGCATTCTGACCAGTGTTCTTTTGGTGGGCGGCATGTGGTGGACGGGCGTACTCTTTTACCGCCTGTGGGATCTCGCCATCTTCGTGGTATGGCTTTATATGATGTACATGGCCTATAGCAACAAAATGGTGAAGCTGCCGCTGGTGGGCGATCTGGCCGCCAAGCAGGCGTAAACCGCCGCGCCATTGCGTCCCACGCACAACGGGCCACAAACGCCCTGTGCGCTCATGCTTCCAGCGCGCACAACGGGCCACAAACGCCCTGTGCGCTGAGGCTTCCAGCGCGCACAACGGGCCACAAACGCCCTGTGGGCTCATGCTTCCAGCGCGCACAACGGGCCACAAACGCCCTATGCGCTCATGCTTCCAGCGCGCACAACGGGCCACAAACGCCCTGTGCGCTTGAGGCCCCACGTCGCATACTGAAGTGGTGAGATATTGCTGTGCGGTTGCGCTCGTCTTTGCAGTGGCGGCGGGCGCCGAGGATATAAGTCCGCGCGTGGGCCTGATCGAGATTTACGGCGCCCACAAAACTCCCGTTCAAAAGATCAAGGCCGCTGTGGGGGCGAATCCCGGGGACCCGATGCCGTCGCGCGATGGCATCGAAGACCGCGTCGGCAAGCTACCCGGCGTTCTCGCCGCGCGCGTGGAAGCGGCCTGCTGCGACCAGCGGAAGATGATTCTGTATGTAGGGGTGGAAGAAAAAGATGCGCCGCACTTCGATTTTCATCCGACGCCTACGGGCGACCTGACGCTGGCGCCCGGCCTGGAGGACAAATATCGCGAATTCCTGGAGGCGGTGGCGGGCAGCATTCGCGGCCGCAATGCAGACGAAGACCTGACCAACGGCTATTCGCTCATGGCCGATCCCGAATGCCGCAATCTTCAGTCAGATTTCATTCCGCTGGTGACGCGCGATCTTACGATGATCGATCGCGTGGTGCGCGAATCCTCCGATCCGGAACAGCGCGCCGCAGCCGCCTACCTGATTCAGTACGGGCCGCGTACTGCGCACAGCTCAAAATTTATCGTGGATGCGCTGCAATACGCTCTGCGGGACCAGGACGAAACGGTTCGCGAAAATGCTATGCGGGCGCTGCATGCGGTAGCCGTCGGCGGCAAGCTCCATCCCGAGCAGCAGGTCGACATCGAGCCGACGTGGTTCGTGGAGTTGCTCAACTCGGTCGTATGGTCCGATCGTCACAACGCGACTCTCGCGCTGGTGAACCTGACCGACACCGGCAACACCGAAACACTTGCACTGATCCGCCAACGGGCGCTGGCTTCCGTCATCGAAATGGCGCGCTGGCACGATCTGCAGCACGCGCTTCCGGCTTTCATCCTGGCGGGCCGGCTTGCGGGCTTGAGCGAGAGCGAGATTCAAGCAGCATGGCTGAGCGGCAGCCGCGAACCGGTTCTTGAACAGGCGCTGCATCCGAACAAGAAGCACCGGGAGGCTTCTAAGAAACAGCCCGGCAACGCCAGCGCGGCCCAAAGAGCGCCCACTTGGCATTTTCTGGCCAGTGTCGACCAAGCGCCGCTTGGCTGCCAGGCTAGGAAGCCGGCATGACCAGCTCCGGTTCTTCTTCCGGGGCTGCGGCCGCCGACTCTGCTACCTGAGCGGGAGCTGCCTCCTCGCTGCTGCTGGTGACCGGCATGTCACATGCGCAGCAATCGCTGCAGCGGTGACAGCGCTGACAGATATGATTACTGCACGCATCTTTCGTGCAGAAGACGCAGATGACGCGGGAGGCTTCGCCGCAAATCGAGCAAGTGAACGTGGCTACTTCCATCAATACTTCTTTTTCTTCGAGCTGGAAGGGGCTTCCTTGCTGATGATACCGCGGCAACGCTGGGCTTCTTCATCCGCGATCTTGAAATTCTGTTCGGTGCTGCCGGCCAGATCTTCCAGGTAATCGCGCAATCGCTGCCGGCTGTCGAAACTGTGCGCGACGTATGCGCCGAGCTTGTCGGCTGTTGCGCGGGCTCCATATCTTTGCGCGCCTTCATCGAGCGACCGCGCCGAAACTTCCAGCGCCTCGAAGCGGAAATACGTATCGAGCGCCGCCGTAAGGCTATCGGTCTTTTGCGACAAGCGCTGCATGCTGACCAGGACGTCGTTGAGCTGCCGTTGTGCCGTCTGCCATTGCAGAATGTAGGTGCTGGAGGCGCCCTTGTCCGCCCATTGCTGCGGATTCAACTGCACGAGCATGGGCTTCAGTTGGGCCGTCTGCGCCGTCAGGTCCGCCAAAATCTTTTGCACATCCCACGGCGTCTCCAAACCGGCAGGCGGTTGTTGGCCCACTGCGACGGAGGCGCCGATGATTCCAAGCGCGCAGAGAAAGCGAGTCCGCGGCAGTACGAAATTAGCGATTGGCCGCGGGCGCAGGAATCGCCGATATGGCAAGCAATTTCTCCTCATCCTCCGGCTCGGCGTTGTGGCTGCCGCCGTGTCCGAAAGTAATAGCCGATAACAGCTTCACCGTATATCGGTAAAGAGAACCGCGGTCCACACGGCGCGAGATGGGCTCGTCCTTCTTCACCAAGATGGCGTCTACGGCCCGGATCAGCACGGGTTCGTTGCGCGGCAGAAGCGCATGCTGCACCGTCACCTCGCCTTCGAGTACGTCAATCCGAACGGTATCGTCTTCGTCTACGGCAACGGCGAATGTCGCAGGTTGATGGTGCGCGCTGATCACTGCCACGGGACAGAAGACACGCTGCTGGGATTGCCCGAGGGTGGGCCGCAGATGAATGCGCACCCGGCCGGACAGTACATCCAATAAGTCGCCAGCGCTCGCCGTATTCTCTCGGAAAACAACGCGCGAATTGGCGAAGATATCGAAGCTGCTTCCGCCTCCCACTTCGAAATGCGCGTAGCCGTCGGGGCCAGTGGTGATGGTCTGCCGGACTGGAACGCGTTCTCCGCTGCTGACTGCCCACGGCTGCGCATCGCGGATGCGAGTCACTTGTCCCGTGACGATGGTGGCGTGCGCTTCGTACACCTGCAGGACTGGATCCTGTGCATAGGCGGCTGCTGCGATCCATACCACAGCAAGCGCGAGTACGCCAGCCTTTCGCATGTCAGCTATTTCATTGTTCCATACTTAACGGCTGACGTTCGGGATTACAGGTGATGCGATGGTGAGCGCGGGCGTAGAGTTAGCGGCTGACGTTTTTGATCTGATCTGCGCGCTGGCGGGCCTGGATCTGCTCGGCGAGCGCCATTTCGCGCGCGGCTTCGGCCGGCTGCCCATTCTTGCGGAGCGCCGTGCCGAGCACATAGTGCGCTTCGAAATAATCAGGATCGAGTGCGATGGCTTGCCGCAGATGCCCGATCGCGTGCTGGGTTTCTTGGACCGCAAGCTCGGATTTTCCAAGCTCGAACAGCGCTTCCTTGTATTTGGGATTCTCGGCCACCGCGAGTCGAAGATGCTCGAGCGCCGCGGCAGGCTCATTTTCCTTGCGCAAGATCTGGCCGAGAATGCAATTCGAGACCGGGTCTTTAGGGAAGCTGGCTAATTCCTGCTGAAACTCTTGCTTGGCTAAATCGACCTTGCCCTGCTTCCAATAGATCAGCCCGAGGCCGGAGTGCACGCCCATAAATTTCGGATCGACCTTTTCGGCGGCTTCGTATTCGGCCTGCGCTTCGGCATCGCGCTGCATCTTGTCATACGCCATGCCCATCATCACGTGCGCCTCGGGCGAGTTCGGGTCAATGGCCATGATGCGGGCGAAGACATCGGCAGCGCCCTGGTAGTTCTTACCCCGCAGATAGGCATTACCTAACATGTTGAGGGTTTGTAAGTCGGCCGGGTTGGCGCGGCTGGCGCGCTCCAGGTACTCGGCCGCTTCCGGATAGCGGTCGAGAGCGAAAAAGGTCAAGCCTGTCAGGTCGAGCGATTGAAAGCTCGGCGCAAACTGCGCGAAAGATTGGAGCAGCGGCAGGGCTTCCTTGTACCGCGCGGCGCGAAAGTATGCAATTCCGAGATTCCTTTTCGTGACGGCGTCGTCAGGCTTGAGCTTGAGCGCGCGATCGTAGGTGGCGATGGATTCCGCTCCTTTGCCCTCTCTTGCGAGAGCGATGGCGAGGTCGTTCAGGATCTCGATCGATTGAGGCTCGAATGCCAATGCCTGCCGGAAGGCTTTTTCCGCACCCGCGTTGTCGCCACTCGCGAGCGCGCGCGACCCTTCCACCAGCAGAAGCTGCAAATCTTGCGCCTGGGCAGTGCGCGAAAGAGTAAGTAGAAACAAAAGGGCCGCCCAATAGAGAGCGGCCCTGACGACTACCGAACGCACAAGCTAGAAGTATAGCTTGGCCCCGATCTGCACATTGCGCGGATCGTGGGCATCGAGAACTTGCCCGAAGTTAGACGAATTGAGGTTGTTGCTGATGCCCGGGCTGCCATTGAAGTAACTGGCGAAGCTGGTGTGATTGAAGGCATTGAAGGCTTCGAGTCGAAGTTGCAGATGGACGCGCTCGCCGAAGCTGATGTTCTTCATCAGCGTCATGTCCCAGATCTGCATTCCCGGGCCAAGGATCGGTGCAATGCCGGACGATCCGAAGTGGCCAACCGCCGGGGCGAAGGAATTTGTGCTGAACCATTGCGCGATAGTCTTCGGGTAACTGATGGGCGCGACCGCATCGGGCAAGATCAAGCCGACGCCCGAATATCCAGCCGCGGTGAGACCGATTCCCCCCGGATATGTGCCGGCTGCGCAGCCGCCCGCCACCGCTACGCACTGAAACGGGTCCGTGCCCTGGAAAATGTTGATCGATTGGCCGCTCTCGATTGTGGTGATGCCGGAGAGCTCCCAGCCGCCGAGCACATGGCCGATCAAGCCGCGCTGATCTTTGAAGATCGGGAGTTGCCAAACATAGTTCGCGACGAAGATGTAGGGAGTATTGAGCGTCGACGGTCCGTAATTCGCCGCGAAGTTATAAGAGTCTTGCGGGCCTTGGCCGCGGTCGACGGGCATGTCGGTCAGGCTCTTCGACCAGGTGAAAGCCAGACCGGCGGTGAGGGAATTGGAGAACCTCTCGTTCATGGTGAACTGCAGGGAATGGTAGTTGCTGTCGTATTCGGGAATCCGCGAATCGATGGCGCCGTATCCAAGGTAAGGCCGGATGGCATTCACATCGACCGTTGGGTTCGCCTGGCGGACGGCGAGAGTCGGCTGATTCAAATCCACATCGCCGAGCAGGTGGGTACCCTTGGTTCCAACGTACGCGATCTCAACCGTGGTGTTGTGGACGATCTCGCGCTGAATGGAAAAGTTCCAGTCCTGATAGTTCGGCACTTTGAAGGTGGGCGTACCGGTGGCGACGAGGTGCGCCGGCCCGAGGGAGGGACCGGCAACTACGCCCGCCGTCGGGAAATCGAAGATGTTCAAGCTGGAGGTGGCGTTGTTATTGATGGTCGCCGTCTGGACCAGCGGAGGGTTCGTAAATGCATTCTGTTCCCAGATGCCGTTCAGAGTACGGTCATAAAAAATGCCGTAACCACCGCGGATCGAAGTCTTTCCGTCGCCGATCGGGTCCCATGCGAAACCGAAGCGCGGCCCGAAATTGTTAGTTGAATTTGGATTTACTTCCCCGCCATAGGGCGAGCAGGAAACGTCGGGGCTGATGGCCTTTGCCTTGGCGCACGCACCTCCGGTGGGGAAAATCAGGCCGTTCGCGTAAATAGCCGGGTAGACGGCTTGGCCCGCTACGAAGTTACCCGAGGCATCGATAGCCGGGGCAGCCGCCGGATTGTACAGCAATGGGTCGAAGTTATCCATGGTATCCCGCACGTCGGTAGGCGCTGGGAAGAAGCTGTAACGGAGGCCGAGATTCAACGTGAAGTGAGGAGTTACTTTCCAGTCGTCCTGCAGATAGCCTTCGATATTGAAATAATGCAGATTCGGGACGGTGTCCGTATTCGCCTGGGTGTAATAGTCGGCTTGCCCGAGCAGAAAATTCGCAAAATCCGGATTGCCGTTGGCGCCTGAGAACGCGAAAGTGGCGGCGCCCGAAGATGCGTTTTCTGTCTTCTTCATCCATTGAACGCTGAAACCGGCGCGAAACGTGTGGTTTCCTTCGGTAACGGAGAAGTTATCGAAGATGTTCTGATCGATGTTGCGCTCAAAATAGGGCGCGCTGCCGTTTGCCAGACCCGTGATGCCGCTGGTTACGAAGGTGACATTAGGCGCGCGGCCGTAGGGATCCTGGTAGGGCGTCGCGTTGGTGAGCTGCGAGGTGAAGGAGGAAGAGTTGGCGACGCCATTCAGAACTGAATTGATGCCGCCCCAACTGTAGGCATATTCGAGTTCATTGACAACCTTGGGGCTGATGGTCCAGGTCAGATTGCCGACCGCATTCTTTCCTGGAGCATTGAGGGAAACGGTCTCAACGCCCGGGTAGTTATTTCCGCCCCACAACCCGAACGGCTGGTTCTCCGGCACGCTGTCCTGCATCACGCGTCCAAAGAAATGAACCTTATCGCTGAAATTCTGATCGACACGAACAATATCCTGCCGGAAATTGTTCAACTGGCTGTAATTCAGAGTTAGCGTATCGGAGCCGTTATTGGCTGGATTCTTGGCGAAGATAGCATTCAGATAGGCTTTCGCATTCTGGCTGTAACAGGCCGGATTGATGGTGTAAGTGCCTCCAGAGGCAGTTACACAGCCCGTGGGGGCAACCGGAATGGGACTGGTGAAGGCTCCCGAAAGTTCGGACGCGGTGGGCACCGTCAGAGTAGTCGTATTGGGAGTGCTCGATTTCCGCCACTCTTCGGACCAGAAAAAGTATGTCTTCGAAACTTGCCGCTTGTAAAGTTTTGGAACGAAGGCCGGGCCGCCGATGGTAAAGCCAAAGTCGTTGTAGCGTTCGATCGGCGTGGGTTGAGAGGCCGCGTTGCCGAAAAAGCTGTTGGCGTTGAAGTAGTTATTGCGAACGAATTCATAGGCGTCGCCATGGAACTCATTGGTTCCGGACTTCGTTGCAACCAGAATTTGGCCGCCTCCGCTGCGGCCGTATTGCGCGTCATACGAGCTGCGTTCCAGCGTAAATTCCTGAATCGCATCGATGCTCGGCACGTTCAATAGGGTGGCGTTCGACCCGCTATCGTTGATATCGGCGCCGTCGACAGTCCAGTTGTTAGCGGCGGGACGGGCTCCGTTGATAGCAATGGCGGTGTTGTTTGCCAACCCGAAGCCTACTTCGTCCGGCAATTGCCCCGCGACGCCGGGTTGCAAGAGCACCAGTTGCTCGAAGTTGCGGTTGTTCAATGCCAGCTCGCGAACCTGGGTGCCGGTCACGGTTCCGGATTGCTCGGCGGTAGTGGTCTGAATCGGCGTTGCCGTTTCCTCCACCGTCACCGTCTGAGATACTTCCCCGGTTTTCAGTTGCGCATCGAGCGTGTGCTTCTGAGCCACCAGCAGGACCACGTTCTGTGCTGAAAAGGTGGAGAAACCGCTCTCTTTGATCGTAACGGTGTAATTTCCGGCCTGGAGATTCGTTACCGAGTAATTGCCGCTCGCGTCTGTCGCGACCGTCCGTACATCGGTATTGGTTTCGTTGCTATGAATGGTAACCGTCGCGCCCGGCACCACGGCGCCTGTCGGATCTGTGACGGTACCGGTGAGCGTCGCAGCCAATTCCTGCGCGTGGCCGAGGCGGGGAACGAATGCCGCGCCAAGCAGCAGCATCGAAAAAAGTACGAGCATGCGTCTCATACAAGAGACCTCCCTGAAAGCGATGCTTTAATTTTAGGACAAGCGTTTCGAGAGCGCATCGCTTTTTGCGATGCCAGCGCCTTCTCGAATGGTGACCAGCCGGTTGGCGGCTACGTTAGGGACGCGTTCTATAGCGCCGTTTGGCCAGCGGATCTCCAAGTCCGCCTTTTCCGCAGCGCCCAGTCCGAAATGCAGGCGCAAATCATTGGCCGAATAGAAGCTGGCCTGGCTCAGGACTTCCTGCGCCTGCAGCTTGCCGCCGTAATGCGCGGTAACGCGCGCGCCGATAGCGCTGCGATTCGACTTTACGCCGATCAGCTTCACCTTCAGCCAATGGTTAGCGCCTGTAACATCGTTACGCAGCAGCGAAGGCGGCTCATTCAGGTTCATGATCAGCACGTCGATATCGCCGTCGTTGTCGAAATCGCCGAATGCGCAGCCACGGCTGGCATGCGCGGCTGCAACACCAGGGCCGGCCTGATCGAGTAACTCCTCGAACTTACCATTGCGCAAGTTGCGGAAAACGATGCGCGGGCTCTTGAAGGGAGAATTCGGCAACGTCTTCTCAATCTCCGGATATACGCTGCCCGTAACCCAGAAGAGATCCGGATAACCATCGTTATCTAAATCATAGATACCCGCGCCCCAGCTAATAAACCGAGTTTCCACGCCCAGGCCGGAGGAGTTAGTTACATCCTCGAAATCTCCCTTGCCGTCGTTCTTGTAGAGCACGGCAGTATCGTCGGCAAAATGGGTCTTCAGGATATCGAGGCTGCCATCCAGGTTGTAATCGGAGATGCCGAGGCCCATGCCGGCCTGCTCCATCCCGTCTTCGTTCAAAGCGACGCCGGTCTCCAGGCCCACTTCCGTAAAGGTGCCATCGTGATTGTTCTTGAAGAGAAAGCTCGGCGTGGAGTCGCAGGCGACGTAGAGATCCGGCCAGCCGTCGTTATCGAAATCGGCCGCGACGGTTGTCATGCAGTAACTACCCTTCGAATTGGCGACTCCCGACTTGACGCTCACGTCGGTAAACGTGCCATCGCCGTTGTTATGATAGAGCGCGACGAAGCCCGGCGGCAGGCCGCGCGGCCCGCAGTTCACGGGGATGCCTTTCCAGTTGCAGTTCGCGTTCTCGCCAGGCTTGGGAATCTTTGCCATGTCGAATTCGAGATAATTCGAGACAAGAAGATCCAGGCGCCCGTCGCGGTCATAGTCGACAAAGGTGCAGCCCGAGCCCCAGCGCGTATGCGGGCTTATTAAGCCGGCCTTGGCAGTAACATCACTGAAGGTGCCGTTGCCGTTATTCTTATATAGAACATTCTGGCCATAGTAAGTGATGAATAAATCGTCAAAGCCGTCGTTGTCATAATCGCCGACCGCCACGCCGGAGGGCCAGCCGGTTCGAACCAAGCCGGCTTTTTCGGTCACGTCGGTGAAGGTGCCGTCGCGGTTGTTGCGATACAGCCGGTTTGTCGTGCCCGGAGGCGCTCCTTCCAGCCGCGTACCATTGAGGAGAAATATGTCCAGCCAGCCGTCGTTGTCGTAATCGATGAAAGCGCAGCCGCAGCCGACCGTTTCGAGGATATAGGTCTTATGATCCTCGGGGCCATAGATCAGCGGCGCGGTTAAACCGGCTTTCGCCGCGACGTCCGTAAAGCATGCATTGAACGGCAGGCCTGACGGTTTGCCTCTGGGCTGCGCCTTGACCCCGCGCGAAGATACACCCTGACCAAAAGCGCGCGCGGCGGGCAGGCCGAGCATGCCGCCGAGCAAGGTTCTTCGGGTCAAATGGCGGAAGTTCATGGAAAATCGCAGTGTAGCAGCGCGTCGTCGGCGCGGCCGTGGTTCGCCGGGTATATCATCTGTAAGTACCGGTTGGGGCGCCGCCGCGGTCAGAAAGGGAAACACATATGAACTTCAACAAACCCGGTAGCAATAGCATAGTTACTGTCCCAGCCGCGGGAGCGTGGCCGAGCGTCGCATTCGAAACCGACGCCAGCGGCCCACACTCCTGGAACTGGACTATTCAATGGGGATCCTTTCGAAAATCGGGCACAGCGCAAACGGCCGGTAACACGTGGGACGCGCAAGACGCTATCGCGAACTGCGGCGGGACGCTCACGCTGGATGTTACGGCCGGAAACGACTCCGGTTCGATTACGGTGAAGATCCAAGGGACGAATCCAAGCGCTTCGGACGCGCAGGCCTATCTGACCGGCAAGCCGGACGCGGACGGGTTCGACAAAATTATCCAGCATGAAAGCAAGTTTCGCCACTTTACGACGCAAGGAGAGCCGGTGAAGTCTTTCGACAATGGCTATGGCATGTGCCAGTTGACCACTCCGGTTCCCGCCTTCGAGCAGGTCTGGAACTGGCAGCAGAATATCGATGGAGGGCTTGCGCTCTTCGCGACCAAGCGCAAGGCCGCTATCCAATATCTGTCGCAAAATGGCCGGCCCTACACCGAGGACCAAGTGAAATACGAAGCGGTTTGCCGATGGAACGGCGGCAGCTATCACGTTTGGGATTCCAAGGCAAACCAGTGGGTGCGCAACCCGAACATACTCTGCGATTCCAAAACCGGCAACATCGGCTGGGACATGACCGATTCCGCGAACACGGGCAAAAGCGAAGCGGAGCTGCGCCAGCGCGACAGCGGCTCGTATTCGAAACGGCCGGCGAATGCACACTGGAAGTATTTTGGTGTCTGCTATGCGGATGCCATACTGGGCTAGCGCGTGGGCGTTCGCCGCGGTCTTCACTGCCGCGCCGGCTCTCGCCGCGCTTTTGGCTGCCGCGCCGCAAGACAAAGTGGCGCTCCCTTCGGGCGGTTCCGTGAGTTATTCAAGCGCTGGATCGCAGACTCGCCTCGAGATCGGCGCCAAGGGCGGCAGGAAATACGAAGTGCGTGTGGAGCGCGATGCTACGGTGGCGCCGGATACTTCTCCGGATGAGATTCAAGTGGTGGCGGAGATTGCCGGAAAAACGTTGATCCTTACCGATAGCTATCCGTCGATTCCGCTTGGGATGCAGTATTGCCAAGCCGGCGAAGAGCGATTTTTGCGCGTCATTACGTTTGCAGGCGCGAGAGCTTCCGAGACGCTGCACTTGAAGCTGGCGAGTTGCCGCGACGATGTTGAGCTGGCCGATCCGGGGTTCGAATGGGACCGCGAGGCGGATACCTTGCGCATCCATTGGCTCGCCGGACCTGAGAAAAAGGGCGCGAGCGAAGAGCGAACCATACACATTGAATCCAGCGGCAAGCCGGATTAAAAGCGCACAGGGTCGCGGCCCAGAGGGCGCCCCGGCCGGTTGTGCGCGATTTGATTGAACGGCGGGGCTCGCGGCGATACGCTAGCGCGCCTGTGCGGCGGCGGCTACTTTGAAGGTACCCGCGATCAGGGCTTGCGCCTCCTCTTGAATGCGGCGCAGGTGCTCGCGGCCAAGGAAGCTCTCCGCGTAGATCTTATAGACGTTTTCGGTGCCCGACGGGCGGGCAGCGAACCAGCCATTCTTAGTGACCACTTTCAAACCGCCGAGCGGGGCACCGTTGGACGGCGCGGCCGTCAGCATGGCTTCGATTTTTTCGCCGGCTAACCGCTTCGCAGCAACCTGTTGGGGCGACAGCTTGGCAAGAATCGCTTTCTCGTCAGGATTGGCGGGCGCGTCGATGCGCTCATAGACCGGGTCGCCGAATTTCGCGGTCAGCGCGCGGTATAGCTCTGCCGGATCGCGCCCTGTTTTGGCCGTGATCTCGGCAGAGAGCAGGCCCAAGATCAAGCCGTCCTTGTCCGTGCTCCAGGCCGATCCATCTCTCCGCAGGAAAGAAGCGCCGGCGCTCTCTTCGCCGCCGAAACCGAGCGAGCCGTCGAGCAATCCATCCACAAACCATTTGAATCCGACCGGCACCTCCACCAACTGGCGGCCCAGGTCGGCAGCTACACGATCGATGATGCTGCTGCTCACGAGAGTTTTGCCGATGCCGGCGTCGCGCCTCCATGCGGGACGATTCCGGTAGAGATAATCGATTGCGACCGCAAGATAGTGATTCGGATTCAGCAGCCCGGCGCTGCGCGTTACGATGCCGTGGCGGTCGGCATCGGTGTCGCAGGCGAACGCGACATCGAAGCGGTCTTTCAGCGCGATGAGGCCGGCCATGGCATACGGCGACGAGCAGTCCATGCGGATCTTGCCGTCCCAATCGAGAGTCATGAAGCGGAAAGTGGGGTCCACTTCCTTGTTCACAACCGTGAGCTTGAGGCCGTAATGTTCGGCGATGCGCGGCCAATAGGCGACGCTGGCGCCGCCGAGGGGATCGACGCCCAGATTTAAGCCCGCGCTCTTGACGGCGTCGAGATCGATCACCGACCAGAGATCGTTCACGTAAGCCGACAAGTAATCGTAGTGGTGGGTGGTCGCGGCCTTGCGGGCGGCGTGATAGGGCATGCGCGCCACGTCCTTCAAGCCGCCGGCCAGCAGGTCGTTCGCGCGATTCTCGATCCATTTGGTGGCGCTGGTGTCGGCGGGTCCGCCCGAGGGCGGGTTGTATTTGAAGCCGCCGTCATCCGGCGGGTTGTGCGAAGGCGTGATGACAATTCCGTCGGCGAGCGCGTGCGCATGCGAGCGGTTGTACTGCAGAATGGCGTATGAGAGCGACGGCGTCGGCGTGTAGCCGCCGCCCTGGTCGATCATGGTGTCGATGTTGTTCGCGGCCAACACTTCGAGCGCGGTGGCAAACGCGGGCTCGGAGAGCGCGTGGCTGTCGATGGCGAGAAACAGCGGGCCGGTGGTGCCTTGCTCCCGGCGGTAGTGGCAGATGGCCTGCGTGATGGCAAGGATGTGGTTCTCGTTGAACGAGAAGTAGAACGCCGATCCGCGATGGCCGGAGGTGCCGAACGATACGCGATGCGTTTTTTCGGCGGGGTCGGGGCGGAAGGCATAGTAATCGGTAACCAGACGCGGAACATTCACCAGCAGGTCAGGGTCGGCAGGTTTTCCCGCACGCGGGTCGGTGGCCATATCGTCTCCTATTGTGTAACTTGCGCGAACCCGGCGGATGCGCCCACCCATTCCAGGTTCTTGTTGAAGTCAACGCCCATCATTTTGCCGCGGCCGGTGCGGATCACCGTGGTCACGGGCTTCAGCTCGCCGTCCCAGATGTACATGATGCGGATTTCCACCTTCGTTAGGCCGTGCGGCGTCTCCACCGTGGCGACGAAGTCCATCTTGCGCTGTAGGATGAAATCGCCGCGCTGCGCCTCGGGAATGGCTTCGATTGCTTGCTTGCTGGGGCCGATTTTCACTCCCAATCCGGCAAATGAATACAGCGGCTTCAGGACGTAGTTATCCAGATCGCCGGGCAGGCGTTTGACATCGCTCAGAAAATGAGTTTCGGGCACGCTTACGTGATCGAACCACGGCAAAGAGAACTTGCTGAGCCGGAAAAACCAGTTGGGATGGCCCGCCCATTCGACCTCGAGATCGTCGCGGAGCTCGAAATCGGCCTGGATCTTCTTGCGAATGAGCTCGTCGACGATTACGCGGTTATAGATGCGCTTGATTTCGACGTCCTTGAAATACAGCTTGCGCCCTTGCCTCTTTACTTCGCTGATACAGGCGATCCGGATGCCGAGCAGCTTCTGTGTCAGAAGAAAATCGGCCAGTGTCTTCTGTCCATAAGGTTCTATCTCGAGCAAAACCACGTGCTCGGGCGCATGGCCGCCTAAAATCGTTCGAGTTAGTAACTCGCGATATCTCTCCTGAGTCAAGCCGTCCAGAAAGTGTGTCAGCTTTGCGCCTGTTATTTCGTCCAGGCGATAAGTACGTCGATACTCATCCGCGAGCGCGGCTTGAAATGCATACAGCGATGGGAAGCCCTGAATCTCCACCAGCTTGGGTTCCAGGCCCCCATCCGGTAGGCGTATCAACCCAAAATCGGCCTGCACGAAGAGCGGGTGTTCCGTTTCGTTCGGCGCCTTGAACTGAGCCGGGATGGTTGCTTCGGATGCCGCCCGATACTGGGCGTTGCCTGCGAGTTGGCCGTACAATTCGCGTCCATAGCGGATCATTTTGTCGAGCAGCTCGGGCGGGAGAAAGACCGGTGTCTCGCTGCAACGGAAGCCGACGCGCGTGCCGGATGTCTCGTCGATGCGGCGCAGAAACGCAGCGTAAAGCTCGGGTGTCCAATGTCGATTGAAGCGGCTTCGGAGCTCGGGTATCACGCGCCGCTGCGCCTAAACCAGGAAACGGCCATTGGACATGATGGGCCGATCGTCAGCCCAAATATCGAAGTTTCTGCCCACCACGTCGATATGAGTAGAAGAAGTCCATTGCGCCCCGGTGTGCGAACCATAGGGATCGCCAAAGGCCATATGCACACCGGGTATTTTTTCGTCTTGCAGAATGTTGCCGACTACGTTCTGCAGCGCCAGGTTGGTACCGATGGCGAATTCGCCGACGCGGTCGCTGTTTTCATCGCGATGGGTATAGTTCCAAAACTCTTCCCGAAGTTCTTCGTTGTCGCTGTGGGCTTCTACCAGCCGGTTACGTTCTACTTTGAGAGTGAGCGGAGTTTTTTGGATGTCGCCGAACTTCGCGCATAAGTAATCGCCCACCACGCCATCTACCACAAAAGTCCCATTTACTTCGAGAGGCGACGTGAAGGTTTCTCCGCCCGGCAGATTGCCCCACTTCTCGCGGCTGATGATGCCGCTGGTCTTAATCCACTTATACGCGGGAGTAAGCTGTGCGGTAACGTCTGTGCCAGCAGGAGTTACAGCCCGAACCGTCTGCGCTTTGTTGACTATGTTCATCACGCGCAGAGTCAGGTCGTCGACTTTGTTGAAATCCGCGCGCATGCCCTCCAGCATGATCTTTTTTTCGATGTTGACCATGTGAGCATGCCGGATCTTCCTGCGGTTGACCACTTCGCACATCTGCATGCGGGTTCGCAGCTCATTCGCTTGCGCCTTCACGGCGAAAATGCTGACCTGGCTGGACTCCAGGTCGTGCAGGATGCTTTCGGGCATGTCCAAAAGCGGACGCTGCTCCATTTCTTCGAGAACGAAACTACGGTAAGCGCATCCGCAGGCATCCAGCTCAGAGATGAGGCTGGCGGCGATCTCCCCGCAGGCCCAGTCGGTGATCACAGTGACTTTCTCATGCGGCTGGACGTTGAGACACACAAAGATGGCATTGTGCGCGCCCGGTTTCAGCTCCGGGTCGAAGGGCTCGGTATGCAGATTGGCAATCATTGCGCGCTGGCAACGCCCACCGGCTCGCGGGAGAGGCCTGCCTCCGTTTCGTACACGATGTAATCCATTACTTTGGTCAGGTCTCCTGTTTCGTGAAAGATCCGCAGTTGACGGTCGGCTCCGGTGCCGTGCTCGAGAATGCGGTGAATGTAATTGATCTCCTGCCGCGAGCCGAGGTCGTCCACGACATCGTCCACAAAGTGCAGGTACTCGTATATAAGATCCCTTACGGGCACTTCCTGTTGCTTGCCAAAATCGATGATCTTACCGTCAATGCCGTAGCGGGCGGCCCGCCACTTGTTCTCCATAATCAACGCGCGCCGGTAGAGGCGAAAGCCCTGATTGGCGGCGTGGAGCTTGTAAAGCTTTGCAACCGTTGCCTGAATGAGGGCGGTAATGGCAATTGTCTCGTCGGCGCGCAGCGGCACGTCGCAGATGCGAAATTCGAGCGTGGGGAAATTGGGATGCGGCCGGATGTCCCACCAGATTTTCTTAGCGTTGTCGATGCAGTTAGTCTTGACTAGAAGATTTACGAAGCTCTCGTATTCGCCCCAGCTCGGAAAATAGTCTGGGATATTGGTGCGCGGGAACTTGTCGAAGACCTTACAGCGGTACGATTTCAGGCCGGTATCCATGCCGAGCCAAAAGGGCGAATTGGTGGAGAGCGCCAGAATGTGCGGAAGAAAATACCGCGCGGCGTTCATGAGGTGGATTTGATCCTGGCGGTCCTCGACGCCGATATGCACATGCAGGCCGAAGATCAAGTTGGCGCGCGCGACCATTTTGAGATCCTGCACGATAATGGCGTACCGCTCGTCGGGATAGATGTCCTGCTTGCGCCAATCTGCGAAGGGATGCGTCGCGGCCGAGGCGAGCCGAAGTCCGTTCTGCTTGGCAAGATCGACGATCTGCGAGCGCAGGCACTTGAGTTCTTGCGAGGCTTCCTTGATGTCCTTGCAAATGCCGGTGCCCACCTCGACGACCGATTGATGCATCTCGGCTTTGACCGCTTCCTTGAGCAGCATCTTGCCCTTCGAGATGATCTCGGAATCGATGTGGGAGCGCAGGTCGCGTGTTTCGGGATCGATGGTCTGGTACTCTTCTTCGATCCCAATGGTCAGACTCGGTCTCATACTTCCATCCTCTTATAGAACGAGAACGGCCGCATAACCCTCCTTAGTAATGCGCCGGCACAACGGAGCGGCCCGTCGGCATCTACTTGAACGCATCCTAAACGGCTCCGCCCTGTGCCGGCTAACTCGACGCTGCACTGGTCTTGGCCGGATCGCCCATCAGGAAATGGCCCCAGCGGTATTGCACCTGGGGCTGCTCCTCGCTTTGCGCCTTCCGAATTGCGAGTCGTGCAACGTTTTCCACCACCCAATCGAAGTTCGCCTGCCCGACGGAATGCACATCGGCATCGGGCGCCGGATTCAGGAAATCGATGGCGTAGGGAATGCCTCCCTCTACGGCAAACTCAACCGTGTTGAAGTCATAACCCAAAGCACGGCACAGCGTGAGCGCATCCTGTACAACGCGATCGTACAGCGCCTGCGAACTGGCGGTGCTGTCCTTGAGATAGCGCAGGTGATGCGGTTGCTTCGGATCGTACTTCATGACGCGGACTTCTTCCTGGCCGACGACGTAGCAGCGGAAATATTCGTCGAACTCGACGGCGGACTGCAGCGTCATGCAGATGGTTCCGGTCTGATCGTAGGCGGCGAAAAACTCTTCCGGCGAATGCACTTTGTATACGTTCTTCCAACCGCCGCCGCTGAACGGCTTCAGAAAGGCGGGGAAGCGGATGTAATCGAAGGCTTCCTCCCAATTTAAGGGGAATTGGAGATTGCGCATGGATTCCACCGTGGTGCCGGGCGGATGCGTCTTGCTCGGCAAAACCACGGTCTTTGGGACCGCGACTCCCAGTTTGCTCGCCAGCGCGTAATTGAAGAACTTGTCGTCGGCACTCCACCAGAACGGATTGTTGATGACGGTGGTCCCGGTGAGGACGGCGTTCTTCAGGTAAGCACGGTAGAACTCGATGTCGTGCGAGATGCGATCGACGATCACCCGGTAGCCGGTAGGGTCCGCCATCTTGACGGCGCCGATACGGATATGGTCGGCGGTTACGCCGGGAATATTCTTGCTATTGATTCGCTCTACCAGCGCAGACGGGAACGTGTTCTCCATCCCATAAAGAATTCCGATCTTCGGCATTTTCACCTCTGTAGAAGCAAGCTCATAGAGCAAGCGACACGCGCTTGTCGAGCGGCGCTGTTGAATAGACACGCGCCTTGCGCGCCACGATTAGCGCACAGGGCGTCTTCGCTTCAGCGCGTGTGCGCGGGTTGTGCGCGGTCATGAGAAGAATTTTACCGCCATGCGCTGCCAAAGCGGCCAATCGTGCTTTTCGCCGCCGCCCCACACGTCGAGCCAATGCGGGATGCCTTTGGTTCCCAAGATGTGCGCCATGCGGAAGTTCTCGCCGAGACAGATGTCATTGTCGCCCGCGGCCAGGATGAGCTTCAGCTTCCGGTAGTGGTCTAAGAACCACGGGTCGTTCATGTTCGGGAGGTAATCGACCGGATTGTTGAAATAAAAATCCGAATCGTAGTAGCCGTCCATGAAGGATCTCATATCGAAGGATCCGCTCATGGAGACGCAGGCCGAAGCGACATCCGGATGTTTCATCGCAAAGTTGAAGGCATGATAGGCGCCGAAGCTGCAGCCGGTAGTGCAGATCTGGCTGGCGCCGTTCACGCCGCGTATCAGCGGAAAGACCTCATAGAGAATGTAGCTTTCGTACGCGTTGTGGCGCATCACGCGATCGTGCGGGTGAATGCCGCGGTTGTACCAGCTCGACGAATCGACACTGTCGACACAGAAGATCTGGAAGTTGCCGGCCTCGATCTTTTGCCAGATCGCGTGGATCATTCCGCGGTCTTCGTATTCAAAGAACCGGCCCTGGGAGCTCGGGTAAACGAGCACGGGCATTCCAGCGTGACCGTAAGCCAGCAGCTCCATGTTGCGGCCCAGGCGGGTACTGTACCAGTTGTGATAATCGCGGCGCATGTCTCAGTTGAGCCCGGTTGAACACACCTCCGGAGCCGTTCTCATCTTACTCTTGCTGCGGAAACAGGCGCGCGTGAAATGCCAGAGCCGCTAGAACATGATCGCGGAGACCAAATTCCGGGCGGCCCGGTTATTGCTTTGACGAATTCAAGAAGGGAAGGGTCTAATAGCGCGAACCGCGCCCGCGGCCACCGGAATCGTTCCGGCGTCCAGCGTAGCCGCCACCGCCGCCGCCTGTTTTCGGCCGTGCTTCGTTCACGTTCATGGCGCGCCCGTGGAGTTCCGCGCCGTTGAGCTGAGAGATAGCGTTTTGCGCGTCCTGCTGTTCTGTCATCTCGACAAAAGCGAAGCCGCGAGGCTGGCCGCTATCGCGGTCCGTCACGATACTGACGCGCTCCACGCCGCCATAGGCAGCAAAGGCAGCTTGAAGATCCTCTTGACTGGTCTGGTAACTGAGATTTCCGACAAAAATGTTGGTCACAGTGTTAAATCCTTTTATGTGTAAGTTATCTTTGTCAGACTGCGCTCGAACCAATTGAGAGAAAGGCAGAAGTGGCGGCCGGAAGGCACTCGGAAGTAAATACGGATGCGGGCAAAGACACGCTTAGTATAGCATACGGCCGGCTTAAATGCGAATTATTTGTGTCTAGCTCGACTTAACGGGCCGGGATCCCGGAAATACTTGCCGCAGCTTGCTCAGAGCTTCCGCACGTGTATCGCTCGGCGCTTCGGAGGTAACGGTAAAACCCTCCTTCTGCTTCAGCAGCCGTGCCATTCGTATCGGATCTGCCTGCCAGACCGCGGGGATTCCGTTCTTTTCGACCAGGTAAAACTTTGATGGCATCTTCTCTCCTTGCACGTATGTTTGTTCAGGCATGCCTCAGCGGCACCGGGAAATCTTGATATCCCGCCAGCATTTCTTTCGCGTTCACGTCCCGATGGCCCGGCGCACTCTTCAGGCAGCGCGGAATCAAGCTCCCTCGCGTCCAGGCTTTCTTTTTGAGATTGGTGATGAGACGATTACCGCCGCGGACCTCGCCCATGTAGTCGCCATCGCATCCGTACACCTCGTCGCCTTCTCCGAAGTAACCAACCTGCCGGCCATCGTAACTAAACAGGCCATCCGAGAGCCGATACCCTACATAGCGGCCGCTCCAGTTCCAATACAGGGTGAGATCGGCCGATTCCTCTGCTCGTGTACTCAGCTGCGTCCTTTCACTTATCGCGTAGAGAGTTCATGAGCGCCGCCGCGATCGGTCAGAGTGCACCACGATCTCCCGAATGAACTATTTTCTAAGAACCGGCGTTCAGACGATCCGACTTAGTTCAGAGGATCTGAAGAGTGAGCAAGAATGCTCAGACATCACCATTATAAGCAAAAATACCGGAAAATTCAATGTTTGCGCGCGGGTTCGGCGGCTGCGGCCTGAATTAGCTGTACATAGCATGTGACTTCGCCTATACTAAGGACGGTTTAAGCAATCAGGCCTGAACTGTCGCAGCGTCGTAATTAAGTTCGACGCGTCGATTTCCCGCATACTTATCCCAGAGTTTTGTATCCGCCCTGGGCCTCTGAGCAAGTCTGGAGCCTACGTTGTCATTGCGAAACGGAGATCGAGCCCGCGCTAACAAGAAGACGAGAAAGCGGCGCCTTCGCCGCAGCCAGATTCAACTACTGCGGCGGCTGTCTACTTCGGGAGAAAATCACTTGCTTCCGCTGCATGTTCCGGCCGCGGGTCCTGAGGACGCGAACTAGGTGGCCATCGAGCGCGATGTGTTATGCGCAATCGATTGGTTCTGGACGTGTGGCGGCAAAGCTCTCGCCTATCGAGACGCCGACGATCTTTTTTCCTGTGAGGGGCGGCAGATAGGCCACTTCCGAGGCGACGAAATTTACGGCCGCAACGGGAATTACCTCGGCGAAATTACCCGGAGCGGCCGGCTCGTCACGCAAGTCAGTAAATTGCGATGGTGCAAGTCGGGATTCTTCCCTTCCGCAGGCCGGCCACAGGAGCCACCACAGGACGCAGCCTCCGAAAACATCCCCGCGGGCTTCCGAGACTTTCAAATCCCTCGGTAGCTTCCCGGAACCGGCGGATTTCGGCTCCGCGCCGCGGCCCCGGTGGCGTTTTTCGAGACGACTGCTTTCGAATCCCGACTTGTGTTATTGGTCCTATGGAATCGGCGGCTCCAAGCGGCACGCGGCTCGCAGGCATTTCGATCGATCGCGATTCGAGCGTTCCGCTCTATCAACAGCTCGAAAGCGGGCTTCGCAGCGCGTTAAGGGCAGCAACGTTCGCGGCGGGCGGGCGGCTGCCGGCCATCCAGGAATTGGCGGCGAAACTGCAGGTCTCGCGCAACACCGTAAGGCGCGCCTATCAGCATTTGGCTGCGGATGGCTTGCTGGAGGGTACAACACGATCGGGATTTTGCGTGCGCCCCGGGCTTTGCGCGCTCGGTGCGCCGGAAGAGCCAAAACCTGAAACCAGCGCACAGCCGGCGCCGCGGAGTGCCGGCCTGGCGTCCCTGGCGGTTGAATTCAACCGATGCTCGGCGCTCGACCAGATCGATCTAGAGCGGCTGCGCGCGGACGGCCCACCACGGCCGTTCCGGCCCGCTTTCCCGGATAGCAACGAATTCCCCCTAAAGCGCTGGGAGGCCCTTCGCGCAAAGGTTCTGAAAGAGCGTTCGGCGGAACTGCTGCAGCAGTGCGACACGTTCGGCTATGGGCCGCTTCGCCAAGCGATTGCGAACCGCTTGCGGGGCGCGCGAGGCGTGGCGTGTACCGCGGAACAGGTGATCATCAGCGCGGGCGCGCAGCAGGCGCTGCACTTGGTTGCCGAGACGCTGCTTTCACCGGGCGACGCGGTGGGAATGGAAGAGCCGGGTTCCTATCGCGCGAAGGCGGCGTTCCTGCATGCGGGCGCGCGCATGTTGCCGCTGCTGGTCGACGAAGAAGGAGTGATGGCGCCCGAGGCCCGGCGTCTTCATCCGCCGGCGATGGTGTATGTGACGCCGGGCTCTCAATTCCCGCTGGGCGTCAAGCTGAGCCTGGCGCGGCGGGCGGCGCTGATCGAGTTCGCGCGCGACACGGGCGCCTGGATTATCGAAGACGATTGCGCTGGCGAGTTCAGCTATTCGGGGCAGGCGCTTGCGAGCTTGCAGGGAGAGGACGAAAGCGGGCGGGTCCTCTATCTCGGCACGACCGGCACGACGCTTTTCCCGGCGCTCGAGATCGCATATCTGGTGGCGCCGCCGTCGCTCCTGGACCGCTTCTCGAAGACGAAGGAGTTGCTGGGCGCGCAGCCATGCGCCATCCACCAGGCGACGCTCGCGCGCTTCATCGGCGAAGGCTATTTGAACGAGCATGTGCAGAGAATGAACGGGCTCTATTACCAGCGTCTGCAGGCCTTGGCGCAGTCGGTCGATTCCGAGCTGGACGAGTTTATCGAGCTGGAGCCGGCCGAAGCGGGGCTGCACGCGGTGGGGTGGCTGAAGCGCGGAGTGGATGAGCAGGCGGTCACGCATTGTGCTGCCGCGGCGGGCGTGGAGCTGCCGGTGCTCTCGAATTTCGGACGCACTGCGTTGATGCGGCCGGGCGTGGTGTTCGGGTTCGCGAGCTTCAGCGAAAAGCAGATCCGGCGGGCGGCGAAGAAGCTAGGGAGCGCATTGCGATCGAAAGCCGTCTCCAGTGTCGCGCGGCCGGGATTATTGGGCCGGCTGATGGGCCGGGCTTAGGCTATCCCTCAAACGGAATGGCCACCTCTATGTAGCTGCCCGGTCCGGCCCCGTTCACCGCTGTTGCTATCCGTTCGAGATGCGCTCTGACACGTGACCATTTCGTGCTGCCCGTCAAAACAACCAGGGCGATATCACGGTTGGCAAGGTTCTGCTGGTAGCGAATTCGACGGTCGGTTGTCAGCAACACATCGACCGCCGCTTCCTCTGCTGCATCCAGCAACGCGCCATTCGTGAGCGTGTCCCATCCTCTGGCCTGCGCCGTGATGATCGTATGCAGCGGAAGCGCACGCGCGAGTCCCTTAGGTGTTCCGTGATCAAAGAGAATCAGCATCGACCGGCGAAAAAGTTTGCCTTGGTGCCGAGAGCTCGAGGCTTTCGGCGACGAACTCCAGCACAGCATTGATCTGTTCCCGTGTCACGTCGAATTGCTCGATCACTTCCTCGATGCTCAAATCTTCCAGGTTCTCGATGACAGTCGCTACGGGCAGGCGGGTATTACGGAACACCCATGCGCCGCCGACTTTATCAGAGATACTTTCGACAGCAGGGCATTGCGACCAATCGAGAACCGCCATATCGTCAGTTTACCGGTGTTCAGGACCGTGATCGGTGAGCTAATCGCTGATGTTCGCCGCGCAGGCCGGGCTGCCAGGATCTAAACCGGATTCGCAAGTTACTATGGAGCTGCAATGACCCGTCGCCAGGCGCTCGGAGTGTGTGGTGTTTTGGTAACCGGCGGCCTCGAAGCAGGTGCAGAGGCAGCGCAAGATACTCGTGCGCAGAACGCTGCGAGAGAAGAGAAGAAACCGTATCATGCGCGCGACGTTGCTCTGAAGGTGAGAAGACTGACCGCGGAACAACTTGGCCTGAAGGAAAGTGAAGTTGTCGATTCGGCCACTTTTATTGATCTAGGCGCGGATTCTCTCGACCTTCAGGAAATCGTCATGGCGATGGAGGAGGAATTCGAACTGGACATTCCCGATGAGGATGGGAACAAAGCGGTTTGTCATGGCCGCGTAGCGGATGCAATCGGCTTAGTTCAGCGGCTGCTCACGGTAAGCAACCGTCTCATCCCTAACAACGAGAAGAATAAACATTAGCCGCGGCACACGCGCATTTCCGCAAACCCAATCGCTACCGTATAAACATGAAAGTTATCTCTTCTCACGAGCTGCTCAAGAATAAACTCTTTTCCGTCGTTGAGGAAGTCGCGACCGATCCCAGCGGATTCGAGATCAAGCGATCCATCATCCGGCATCCCGGCTCGGCGGTCATGATGGCGGTGGACGAGCAAGAGCGCGTCCTGCTTGTGAAGCAGTTCCGGCTTCCGGCGGAGGCGGAACTGTGGGAGCTGCCGGCTGGGCGAATCGATCCGGGCGAATCGGCGCTCGAAGCGGCTATCCGGGAGCTGCGCGAGGAGACCGGATATCAAGCGAAGAAATGGACCGAGTTGGCGTCCTTCTGGGCCAGTCCCGGATATGTGCAGGAAAAGATGAACATCTTCCTGGCCGAGGAGCTGACCGAAGGCAAACAGGAGCCGATGGACGATGAACGGATCGAGATCCGATGGTTCGGCAAAGACGAGTTACACCGGATGATTCGCGCCGGCCAGGTGATCGACGGCAAGACGTTGGTTGGCTACTTCATGTGGGCTGACGGCGGCGGCGCAGCTACTCACTAGTTAGCGGGCGTTCCATCAACTCGCGAATGGCTTGCCTGGGGTCCTTCGATTCATAAAGCACCTCGTACATCTTGTTGATGATCGGCAGGTCCACGTCCTGATCGCGGCCGAGTTGATACGCCGCGCGGCAGGTGGAGACGCCTTCGGCCACCATGGTCATCCCGGCGAGGATCTGCCCCAGGCCGCGGCCCTGGCCCAACTGAATACCCACGAAGCGATTGCGCGAAAGATCGCCGGTGGCGGTTAAGACCAGATCGCCGAGCCCGGCCAGTCCGGCGAGAGTGCGCGGCTGCGCGCCCAGGGCGAGGGCGAGCCGCGTGATTTCCGCAAGTCCACGCGTGATGAGTGCGGCTGCGCTATTGCTTCCCAGGCCAAGGCCGCGGCAGATGCCGGCGCCGATAGCGATGACGTTCTTGAGTGCGGCGCCTAGTTCGACGCCCACTACGTCGCTGCTTGCATACAAGCGCAGCGAGGGCGTGGAGAAGGCGCGCTGAATCTCTTCGGCGACGGCGATGTCGCCCGCTGCAATCACGACGGCGGCGGGCTCGGCGGCGGCAATTTCTTTGGCGAAGGTGGGGCCGGAGAGCACTGCCAGGGGAACGCTGGCGGACAGGACATCGGCGATGAGCTGGGACATCCGGGAAAGCGATCCTTCTTCCAGGCCCTTGCTGGCGCTGACCAGATACGCGCCGCTGGGGATGTGTGGGCGCGCGGAGAGCACCACCTTGCGCAGATGGGCGGACGGAATGGCGGTGAGGACAATCGAGGCCGCGCTGAGCGCTTGTGCGAGGTCCGCGGACACGTCTACGTTCGAGGGCAAGCGAAAGCCCGGCAGATAGCGGCGGTTCTCGCGCAACTCGCGCATCTCTGCCGCCTGCGCGGAATCTCGAGACCACAGATGCACCGAATCGAAGCGCGGAGCAAGCGCCATCGCGAGCGCTGTCCCCCAGCTTCCCGAGCCGAGAACCGCAAGCTGCGGACTCATTGGGCCTTGCCACCGCTCAGGGAGAAGACGTTTTCCGTGCCGGCGCGCAGGCGCGCGATGTTGTTCCGGTGGCGATACACGATCAGCGCCGCGGCTGCGATGGACGCGGCGAGAATCGGCCGCGGAGGCTGCGTGACCAGCCACACGACAAGCGGGAACAGAAGCGCGCCGAGGATGGAGGCAAGCGAAATATATTTTGTGAGCGCCACCACCGCCACGAACACGATGGCGACGATTGCCAGCGAGAGCGGCGCCAGATACAGAAACGCGCCGATGAAACAGGCAACTGCCTTGCCGCCATGAAAGCCGAGCAGCACGGGATAGCAATGGCCCAGCATAACGGCCAGCGCGCTGAGGGCGAGTGCGCGCGGATCGCTGCGCGAGATCAGGGCGGCGAGCCACACCGCAGCCAAGCCTTTCAAGATATCGAGCAGGAGAACGACAAGCCCCGCTTTGCGGCCCAGCGCGCGATGCACATTGGTGGCGCCGATGTTGCCGCTGCCGACGGTGCGGATGTCTTTGCCCGACGAGAGCCGCACGAACCAATATCCGAAGGGCAGGCCGCCGAGGAAGTAGGCGAGCACTGCCGAAACGGCGAGCGCAATCCAAGGCGATGGAGAAATCACTCTCTAAGATGTTACGAAGCGGCTACAGCGGATTCGAAACGGTACTCGCGCAGTTTGCGGTAGATGCTGGCGTTGGAGCCGGGATCGCTGCGGTACAACGCGAAGCGCGCAGCGGAAAAATGGCCGAGCGAAGCCGGCTGCATTTCGTCTACTTTGGCATGCAGCCGCCGCAATGGCACGGGCGTTTTGATTCGGGCCAGCGTCAGGTGAGGCGAGAACTCGCGCGTTTCCTTGGCGATGCCTAGCGGCTCCAACTGCTGCTCGGTGTCGCGAGCGAGCTCATGCAGCGCATCGCCGTGCACCCCGATCCAGAAGGTGCGCGGCGCACGCGCGTTGGGAAACCAACCCAAGTTCTTCAACTCGATGTCGAAGGCGCGCCGCGAGGCCAACGAAGATAGGGCGCTATCCAATTCGTCCAGACGCGAGTCGGCCCATTGCCCGATGAACTTCGTGGTGACGTGCAGGTTGTCCAGCGGACTCCAGTTGATGAGGGCTTCGGCGCGAAGAGCGCTGATCAAGCGCTCCAAACGCAGCAGAATGTCATCGGGCAAATCGATGGCTGTGAATAGTCGCATGAGGAACGCCCGTGCTAATGTTCTAGCGTACTTCGAGCAGCGATGACAATCTCCCCATGGCACTACGCAATGCCGAGCGAGTTGTAAGGCCCCAGGTTTCAGGCCCCAGCGCCGAACGCTTGCGCGATCCCTGGCCGCCGCAGCAACTGGAACGCGCAACGGAGCCGCTGACGCTGCGGTTTTTCACGCGGCCCGCCGTCGAGCTGGCGCGCGAGCTGATCGGCTGTGTTTTGGTCCATCGGAGTGTAGCGGGCATGATAGTCGAGACCGAAGCCTATCTCGGCGCAGGCGATCTGGCGTCGCATTCTGCGCGCGGCGAGACGGAGCGGACGCGCGTCATTTTCGGTCCGGCCGGGCGCGCCTACGTGTATTTCATCTACGGCATGCACGAATGCTTGAACGTGGTGGCGGAGCGCGATGGAGTGCCGGGGTGCGTGCTGATCCGCGCCTTGGAGCCGCTCTGTGGCTTGGCGGAAATGCAGCAGCGGCGGCGTTGGCAGGGGGCGCCGGTTGGATTGGCGAATGGGCCGGGCAAGTTGACCCAAGCGCTGGCAATCACCCGCGAACATTACGGCCAACGGCTCGATCGCGGCGAGCTGGCGATTCGACGCTGGCGCAAGAAGCCGCGCTTCGAGATCGGCGTGACGCCCAGGATCGGCATACGCGAGTGCGCAGACTGGCCGCTGCGCTTCATTTGGGCCGGCAATTCCTGCGTGAGCAAGCGCT
>DATASJ010000014.1:0-2387 GCA_036269275.1 Bryobacteraceae bacterium
CTGCGCTTGCCGGGGGGATTTGAATCGGCGCATTTGTCGTTCTCTCATCCGAGTGGGCTGGTGCGAAATCTCGGCGCGATTGTTGGCATATTGTTGGGTATCGTGGGTAACACCAGGCAGGATTGTTCGACTGGCAGCACTTTAGCTCTTCAGCTTGTCGGTGATGATCCGGAATGGTTGCTTGCCTTGACCGCGCAACAATCTGCAAAGGAACCGCTCGGCCGCCCGCTGATCGCGGCGAGACTGCAGCAGAATATCGATCACATCACCATCCTGATCCACGGCACGCCAAAGATACTGCCGCTGGCCGTTGATTCTGACGAAGAGTTCGTCCAGATACCAGGTGTCACCGAGGCGTCCCTGTTTCTTCTTAAGACGTCCGGCATAGTCGGGTCCGAATTTCCGGCACCATCGCCGGACGGCTTCGTAAGAAACAGTGATTCCGCGTTCGGCCCAGAAGATCTTTAACATCGCGGAAGCTAGACAGAAGCTGGGCCTCCTGTTGGACCGGATTGAACATCTTGTGACTTTCGGCAGTCGTGAGGATATCGTTTAATAGAGCGCGCTCGCAGCTAAGGCCCGTTTCGCATTCGTGCGTATGCCGCGAACAGAAGCATGGCTCCAGGAAGGCAATTGAACATTGGTGAGGCTGGCACAGCTCTCCCCTAGGTTAGAATCCATGACGAGCCAACCTGGGCGAACGTGCTCAGGAGGGATGGAGAATGCAGAAAAAGCGTGACCAGAAGCGTAACCACGAGACGATTGAGAAGCGCAGAGGACAGCTGCAAGGTTTGCCCGTTATTCGCCGCCACATCGCTGGCATCGATATAGGGAGCGAGCAACACTGGGTGTGTGCTCCGACGCCAGACGGAAACGACCGGGAGATCGCCGCTTTCGGAGGGACGACGCCGGAATTAATTCGTTTGGCGGAGTGGCTCAAGGAGCGGCAGGTAGAATCGGTGGCCATGGAAAGCACGGGAGTATATTGGATTGCTCCCCACGAGATCTTGGAGGCACAGGGCTTCGAAGTATTCCTGGTGGATACACGGCAACTAGCGCAGGTGCCGGGACGCGACCCGAAAACCGATCCACACGACTGCGAGTGGATTCAACGACTGCATAGCTGCGGACTACTGCGAGGTTCGTTCCGGCCCCCGGAACAGATTTGTATGCTGCGGACGTTGGTACGGGATAAGGCCAACCTGGTAGCCGAATCGGGAGACTGGTTGCGGAGGATGCAAAAAAGCCTCGATCAGATGAATGTACGAGTGCACCGGGCCGTGGCTGACATCAACGGCGCGACGGGGATGGCCATCCTGCGCGCCATTGCGGAGGGAGAGCGGGATCCTCGGAGACTGGCGCGACTTCGCGACCCACGCTGCCAGAAAACCGAGGAGCAAATCGCCGAACAATTGAGCGGACACTGGCGGGAAGACCACTTGTTCAGCCTGCAGCAAGCCTTGCAAATGTATGATGCCATCCGGGAGCGGATCGCCGCCTATGAGCACGAGATCCTACGCAAGTTGCACCAGATGGAAGGAGAAGAGCAGCGAGGACAAACTGCGCCGCCGCTGAAGAATGCCAAGAAGGCGAAAGCCATCAAGCACCGCGGGCAAGAAGCCAAACGCCAGGCTTTGTACCAAATGAGCGGCGTGGATGCCACGCAAATCGATGCCATCGGAGTGGAAACGGTGGAAGTAGTCATCAGCGAATGCGGTTCGGATTTGAGCCGCTTTCCTACCGAGAAGCAGTTCGTCTCCTATGTCACGTTGGCTCCGCACGTGGCCAAAAGCGGAGGCAAGCCGATCAAGAAAAGAAAACGCAACAGTGCTAGCACGCGGGTCGCAGCGGCACTGCGGATGGCCGCCTTAACCTTGCGGCATAGCGACACTGCCCTAGGAGCGTACTACCGAAAACTCTCCAATCGGCTCGGCGCTGACATCGCGGTATTTGCTACCGCCCGGAAGTTGGCCACTCTGATCTATCGACTACTACGCTGGGGGCAGCCCTATGTCGATGAAGGTGCACAGGCATACGAAAACCGCTATCGGGAGCAGCGCATTCAAAGCCTGACTGCGCGGGCAAAAGCACTCGGTTATCAACTAAACCCGGTACCCGCCTGACCGAAGTCACAGGTTAGCGATGATAGACCCACACGGCGTAGCCGATGATTTCCGGCGGGAAACAGTGTCCGTGGTAACGGGATCGGGTGCTCCTCATGAGATGAGTCTCTCAGTTGGCTGCCCAAGTTGACAATACCGGATCAAGCGTGTTGCCCTTGGATCTGTGGGCGCTCTTGTTTCTTTTTGCGCCGCCGTGCGTAAACACAACGGGCCGGGGACTCTCGTCTCCGGCCCTCCCTAAACGATCGCTTAGATCATCCGATA
>DATASJ010000015.1:0-2185 GCA_036269275.1 Bryobacteraceae bacterium
TGATTTGGATCATCACGAGATCTGCACTGCGGTGGATGCCGAGATATTCAGGATCGAACTGGAAACTGTCGGCCTTGTGCTCGGCAATGATTTGAAAGCGGTCTTTTTCCGGGGCGCCGATGCTTACAAGCGCGTCATAAACGATGCGGCCGATCTTCGCGCGGTAAGCCGCCTCCTTGCCTTTGCGGACATCGATTCGAACGAGAGGCATATCTTTTTCTCCTGCTCCTGTTGGCTTTTCACCGCGGCGTCAGGCGCCGCGAACAAGGCGCGCTCGCCTACATAAAGCATGCATATGCTGTTAAATAATATGCATATGCTGATAATTGTCAAGGTGTGTGGAGAAAATGCCGATGAGGGGCAGGGTTGATCAGAGCGCGGGGGACACACGAAACGGTATTGGCAAATCCACTCTGCGCCCAGTGCTCTTTAATGATGATGTCATCAGCGTGCGGGACGAAATCAGGCCATTCTCCGCCCCACGTTCCTTTGGCGAACGGCTGCAGTTGCTGTATCTGCCGCTGACTGGCGTTCGGATGATCTCAACTTTCGTAATCACCCGGCTCCCATCGGCGATGAGGAAGGAAGAAGATCCGGACGCCGGCGGCTCTCGCACCTGCGACGACCGAACGGAGATGTTCGAGAAGACCGACTTGGTTCGCAACCTCCTTCACCATCGGCCAGATCTTTCCGCCGTCCGAGAGGAAATCATTGTAGGGATCTACCAACAGCAATCCGGTGCGTGACGCCTCGTAGCGAGATACTGACATTTGGATCCTCCTGGGTGTAATTGACAATCGATGCTACGGGGCGTGTCCGTTCAGCGTGTCGGGCTGGCCTGCCTGCCAGTCGTCGCTGAGGCCGCCGTACATCGTGTGGTACATCTCGTCGCCCGCGTGCTGGGTGAATTCGACGTTGATCATGGTTTCGTCGAGTCCGCAGATCTCGATGCATGCCTCCACCAGTTGGCGCGCAAGCTCCGCACGAGTTTCCTTCGGGCGACCTTGTCGGATGTCGCACATCAATAGCGCCGCCGGCCTGGGCTCGTCCGACCCGCAGCGCCATAGACCGCCTTCCCCGAGCTCGCGGATGGCGATGCTTATCCGATTGACGTTCGCACTCATCACGCCGGCGTAGATTTCACCCAAGCGCTTGGCGAGGCGCCGCTTCTGGTCGATCGAATGCGAAAACGGTGTATCCAACTGGAGGTATGGCATTTGAAAAAACCTTGATGCTTCGTTTCAGATAGGCTGAGGAGCCCGACTGCCGGTCGATTGTTTAGAGGCGAAAAGTCTCCTTCTTCGCACCGAGCCCCTTCAAATAAGACTGCAGAGACGCAGGCAGACTTTCAAACCACTCTTGTTCTTTGCCGGGCGGCGGCAAGACGTGCCCATACTCGACCATGTCCGTGGGGTCCAGATTGCACAGGTAGACCCAGATCGATTCTTCTCGAACTTTGGCGATAGCGCTGACGTCTTTCATGATGCTGAGCATGAGCCGTCCACGCACTTCTTGTGGTCGACCGGCGCGAATATCTCCGCGAATCCAGATATGGTGGTCGGCCGGCTCACCGCCCAGGTAGCGTCTGGCCGACCAGCTTTCCTGGATGACGACTTGAACGAAGAAAGACGGAGCACCTGTCGCTTCACCATGGCGATGGCTGATCGCAGCAGCGATCTGGTTCTTCTGGTCGTCGCTCAGGAATTTTGGCGGGACGGCACACACGTAGGTGGGCATGGATATCTCCTACCAGGCGGATCGCGATACATGGACGCTTCGCCGCGAGTCACGGCGCACCCATCACATGGACATGAGCCCAGGGTGTGCCCGCGTACATGATGCGATGTCGTCGTGCACAGCGGACCACCTGTTCGTCAGATCTGGGCCATGCCGCCATCGACGAAGATCTCGCTCGCCGCGATGAAACTGCTGTCGTCGGAGGCTAGGAAGGCGACGACCTTCGCAACCTCCTCATCGGTTCCCGTTCGGGCAAGGGGCGTTATGCTTGCCGCGTATTCCATGAAGGCCTTCAGCGCGTCACGGTTGGCGCTGGCGTTTTCGTGTGCGGGTGTCGGGATCACCCCAGGGCTGATCGCGTTGACCCGGATGCCCTGTCCCCGCAAATCCGACGACCATGTCCTGGCGAAGTTGCGGACCGCCGCCTTTGAGGCGCTGTAGACGCTCC
>DATASJ010000016.1:0-1689 GCA_036269275.1 Bryobacteraceae bacterium
CAGATCGAAGAAACGGTTCGCCTGCTCGTCGAGCGCGGCGGATGGCGCAACCCGCATCGCCTCTGCTATCAGAGCAAGGTGGGCGCCAGTCGCTGGCTTCAGCCATCGCTGCACCAGACCATGCGCCAGTTGTCGGCCGAACGCGTGCGCGAAATGTGTGTGGTGCCGGTGGCGTTCGTCTCAGATCACGTGGAAACGCTCGGAGAAATTGATCACGAAGCGCGGCAAGAGGCGCGCCGGCTGGGCATTACGAGCTTTGAAATGAGTGCGGGATTGAACGATTCTCCAAGATTCATACAAGCACTGGCTGAGATCGTGCGCCAGGCGCTCAGTCAGGCAGTTCATACTTTGATTCCGATCGGCAGTGTAGGCAGGACGCCGGTGGCTCCGCAGTATGCGACGGCCGCCGGTTTGGATTAGGGCCCAAGATGTTTTTTTGACAGGAGGGAGTTCATGGCGGAGCCGGAGACCCCGAAGGTCAATCCAAATCCCGCGGCGGCGAAACCCGCGGCGACGGAGACGCAGGATGCCACGAAATATGTGGGCACGCCTGCGGTGGGAACCTCGAAAGCGGCCGCTGCCGCGGGCGTCGCCGGGACTGCGCCTTCGACCGAGATCGACCGCCACCGTCGTCGCTTCGTGTGGACGATGGTGACCGGCTTCCTGATGGCATGGTTCCTCGCCTTCTTCCGCTTCTTTCTGCCCCGCACTCTCTTCGAACCCAATTCCGTTTTCAAGATTGGTTATCCTTCAGAATTCGCCTTAGGTGTCGACACCAAGTTCCAGCAGAAATATCGCATTTGGGTGGATCGAACACCCGATCGCCTCTTCGTGATCTACGCACGCTGCACGCACCTGGGATGCACGCCCGATTGGAAGCCCAGCGAAAACAAATTCAAGTGCCCCTGCCACGGCAGTGGCTACGACAGCGAAGGGATCAACTTCGAAGGCCCCGCGCCGCGGCCCATGGACCGCGCGAAGATCGAACTCGCGCCCGACGGCCAGATCATCGTCGACACCTCGAAGTTGTACTCATGGCCCAAAGGACAGCCGAGCAAATTTAATGATCCGGGAGCATTTTTGACGGGAGTATAAGTGTGGCGCGGGCGCCCTCGCCCTGCGAAAAGCCGATACGTCCTCGCGGCTATCGGTGCGAGAAGAAGCGGAACTCATATGGCTGACGAAAAAAATCCGAATAGCACCAATGGTGGCGGCGCGAACCCTGCCAACGGAAAAAACGGCAACAAAGTCGGCGTGCTGGAGAAGGTCACGGCGGGCGTGAAAGACGACATTCAAGCCCTCAAGACCGATATCCCAACCAAGGCGAAAGAACAGATCGAAGGCCTGAAAGATCCGACCAAGACCCAGGTCTACACCTCGATCTTCCGCCACAAGCACGACGACACGCCCCGTAACCGCGCGCTGGGCGTGCTCTCCAACGTCTTCCTGCATTTGCATCCGGCAAAGATTAATCGCGACGCTGTGCGCTACAGCTATACATGGGGCATGGGCGGGATCACCTTCTACCTCTTCATCATCCTGACCTATACCGGCGTGCTGCTGATGTTTTATTACCATCCCAGCAAGGTGCAGGCATTTCGCGATGTGCTCTATCTGGAACACGACGTTCCGTTCGGAAAAATCCTGCGCAACATGCACCGCTGGGCCGCTCACCTGATGGTGATTGCC
>DATASJ010000017.1:0-1719 GCA_036269275.1 Bryobacteraceae bacterium
TGTGAACAATCAGAATGCACCAACCGGTTTCGTCAACACGGTGGGCTTAACCAACGGCGCAACCTATTTCGCCGTGTATCCGGGCGGTGGACTTGAAGGCTTTGTCGGACCAATTGGGCTTCGCGCTGAAATTGGCGACGATATCTATTTCAAGGGTGGCCCTCGCAACAACCTGCGGGTAACCTTTGGTCCGCAGTTCAGGTTCTAGCTGATATGTAATCGTGTGCTGGGCGGAAGGGCCCCACTTCTCGCAAATGACGCGGGAAATGGGGCACCCGCCTGTCTGGCGCTGCAGCATTAGAGGCGCAGCTCGCCGAGACATTCGGCTGTGATAGAGTATTGGGCACCGCACCGGCCGGCCGTGGGGGCCGACTGTGATCCCTCCAGAGGAGTTGCCCATGACCACTCTTGGCGATCTCGTGAAAGACCGCAGGCTCTATTCCATTGAGGCGACGCGCACGGTGCTGGATGCCGCGCGTTTTATGATGGAGCACAATATTGGCGCCCTGCCTGTGCTGCGCAATGGACAACTCGCGGGCATTCTGTCGGAGCGCGACGTCATGAATCGGGTCGTGGCGGTGGGGCGCACGCCAGGAACCACCGCTGTTTCCGAGGTGATGACGGCGAATCCGCGCGCCGTCTCGGCCGACGAAACCGTCGAGGAATGCCTGTTCATCATGCGGGAGTTCGGCTTTCGCCATCTGCCCATTGTCGACGGCAAGGATTTGAAGGGACTGGTTTCGCTGCGCGATATTCTGATGCACCAGGCCAGCGAAATCGAGCGTGCGGCGCGCAAGGCAGCATCGTAAGGAACAGACCTCAGCCGTCGGACCTCGGGCTTTGCATCTCGATTCTACGATCGCAGCTGAGGTCTGACGTCTGTGGTCGAAGGTCGCCTCTTCATGGCCGCCGCCGGAGTATCACTTCTCCAGTCTTGACTGGAAGCTTGAAGGGAAATTCGAAGATCTTTCCGTCGAGCGGCACACGCAAGATCAATTCTTCTGGTTTCTTCCATCCGCCGATCCACTTACTGCTGGTGCTGAACAGCACCCACCCGGTGGTTTCGGGATTGCTCGGGCTAAGTTCCGTGGGCCGCAAACTGTTTTTGCCGACAAACTCCTGCAGTTCGGCCGAATCTTTCAGGAAGGCTCGCACGTAGGTTTCTTTCTTCTCTTTCTGTTCCGGATGTTTTTTCACTTCGCGCGCGGTTTGGTAGTTCAACTCGTCGGCGTCGTTCTGCACTTTTTGCAAGAAGCGATCAGGGTCCAGCGCGGTCTGGACCGTGCCGAAGTGCTTCACGAATTCGAGAGAAATATTTCCCGGGCCGAGATCGAGCGCCCCCTGGCCCTTGTAGCGCACGTTGAGCAGTACCGCAAAGAACGGCTCATGCCGGCGATGAACTTTTTCCAATTCCTGGGAATCGACGGCGAGGTTGATTCCCAAATCTCCGTTCCACAAACCGTAGTGATAGCGGCCGTCGTCGCCCCGCGAAAACGTGCAGCCGGGACGCTCCTCATCCCAGCGCACGACGGGAACCTTGGGTTTTTCGTGGCGGGAAGCTGCCTGGCCCGAATCCGGCAATAGCAGGAAAGCGGCCGCCAACATGAGCATCCTATGAGGCGCGCGATGCCAGTTCCCGAGCATGGCTCACTTGGGCGAGGTAACAGTCAGGGTGACCGTAGGACTCGAGGTGGTCGTAGAGGTGGCGTTACTGGAAGT
>DATASJ010000018.1:0-3275 GCA_036269275.1 Bryobacteraceae bacterium
TAGCAAGTGGCGAAAAATCCAGACTCCGACGGCAATCAGACCCAGTCCGAGACTATCCTTTCGGTCGCACTTACCGGCGTTCCAGGGAGAGCTTGCAGGCACGCTCACTCATCGGCTTGCACCGTCCACAAAGGCTCCCCGCCCAGCGAGTGAAAGAAGCCCCATCCCGCCAGCGCCACTACGCTGAGCAGTGCAAATATGGATGTCGCCATGTACCAGGTGGAGACGTCAAAGCTAATCGGAACCCCAGAAAGCATGTCGACGGTGAAAATGGCAATCGCTAACGGCACCAGTCCAAAGCGGACCACGATGAGCACCGCGATGGCATAGACCAGAATTTGCACCGGCAGTTCAATCGACACATAATCGGAACTCAATCCCTTCGGCAAGGCAAATAGCGCGACAAACGCGATAGCCGCCAGCCAGTCTTTCCGCAGCACGACCTTCAAGGCCAACAGCAGGAAGAAGAACTCCAGGGTCGCGAGAATGGAACTGGAGATGTGGGCTAACCATGCCCCCAGCGCGGTTCGGCCGCCCATCAGGAAATCGGTCTGAAAGAGTTCCGGCGCTGATCCCATCCGCATCATAAAAATCACGGCGGTACGGAAAATAAGAATCCAAACCACACCCAGCATGACACCGAACAAGATGTCGCGTCCTACGAGAGGATCGCGGAACTGTCCCGACAACAACCGGCTCCAGGAAATGATGGCGTGCGGCCAGCGCCGGCGCACCCAGGGTTCCAGCGCCAGGTACAACATCCACGTCACTCCGGAAATGAACAGTCCGGTACTCATTGCAATAATCAGGTAGAAAATCATTCCCCGGCTTGCTAGCAAGTGTCCGCGGCACAGCCAAAGCACCATCTGGAGAGCGAACATCACGGCTCCGATGCGAAACGCGCCCTCCCGGTCGGCTCGCCCCATGCGGTAATTCCGTCGTGCCAAAAACAGAGCTGCACAAAACAGGGACACCGCGATCGCTAAGAAGAGCATTTGCTGTATTTTTTTTCTGGTGGAATCTGGCGGATCGGTCATTCGCCGCGGTTTGGTCCAGTCACTGATCAACGAAAAAAAGACCGGTCTGCCGTGCCACGCCGCCGCCTCCACGCGCAGCGGCCGCTGAGTGCCCGGCCACGTTCCAGTCCACGCCATGCGCGCATCTGAAGCTGCCAGCGAGTTCCATGCTGGCTGTGCTTTTTGCAACTGCGCCGGATCCAGACCTGCCGCTACGAACAGCGGGTTCCAGTCGAATGCCGCCGCCGACGCACTCGAATTTTCCTTTTCCGGAGGAATGCTTTGGAAATAAGTCAGCCGTCCTTGGGGATCGAGTTCCAGGTTGATCATTCCGGAGAGCACGGTGGGCGGGTCGTCCCGAGAAACGATGCCGGGGTTGAGCAACTGATCCTGAAAGCCATTTGCCCCCATCTCGTCAGGGCTCTGCCGGTACCAATATCGAAGCAGCGAAGGTCTGGCCGCCAGCACGGCGTTCCAGTCCGGATGCGGCTTGTCATTTTTTTCGACAAAGTTCTGGAATTCCTGGTCGTTGTCGAGTCCGAACGCGCTATCGACCGGGCGCTCGGGATAGCCAAGTTGATTGACGATTTCATGCGCTTTTTCTGTGAGTACCTCCGGCGAAAGTTCGAGCTTCATTCGTTCCAGTGCGCTGTTATGCGCCGCCATATAGGTGACCAGCGCCACGGTCACCAACACTGCGCTGAAAAAGGCGAGGGCGATGGGTGGCCGCAGACCGGCCTTTTCTCCGGACGCCGCCACTAGTTGCGGCGAAGGCGTTTCTCCGGCAGCCAGCGCCGCGGCCAGCGGATCGCCGCCCGGCAACGCCGCAGCCACCGCCAACGCCGTGGGCGGACGCGAGGCCGGCTCGGCGTCCAGGCATCGAAGTATCACTCGCTCCACGACCGGATCGAGGTCCTTCACCACCGACGACGGCCGGCTGGGCGTGTGTTCTCTTCCCGCGCGCATTAGCGCCGGCGCTTCCGCGAACGCGCGCTTCCCCGTGAAGACTTCATATAGCACCAGCCCAAGCGCATAAATGTCGCTGCGCAGGGTTACTTCTTTTCCCGTCAGTTGTTCGGGCGACATGTACGCCGGAGTGCCGCTGCGTATTTCCGCGCCTCGGATGTTGTCGGCCACTCCGGCCAAACCAAAATCCGTGATCACGACCTGGCCTCGTCCATCGAGCATAATGTTGGCAGGCTTCAGATCGCGATGCAGAACGCCTTTGGTATGAGCCGCGGCCAGGCCCGCGCAGAGCTCGCGCGCGATTTCGAGCGCTTTGTCGGGCGGAAGCCGGCCAATGCGCCGCAGCAGGGAAGCCAGGTCTTCGCCATCGACATACTCCATCGTGAAAAACGTCTGCCCGTCGACTTCGCCGACGTCATATACCCGGCAAACATTGGGATGGGAAACTCGCCGTGCCATCCGCACTTCGTTGCGAAAGCGTTCCAGCAACCCCTCATCGCTGGCGGCTTCGTCGGGGAGGAACTTCATCGCGACTGTTTGCCCGAGCGTTAAATCATCAGCACGATAGACCTCGCCCATGCCTCCTTTGCCCAGCAGGGCGATGATGCGGTAACGACCCGCTAGCAGACGGCCTGGAAGGAATCGACCTTCCTTCAGCAAATATTCGGCGGAACTGGAAGTCCGTGAAGGCGAGACCGATCCCGACCTTGGCCGCGGGGGCAACGGGGAACTCACAGTAGCAAAGTCGAGGGTCGCCACGTCGTCGGTATTCGAAGTGGGCCGTCCGCACGATGAACAGAAGCGGACATTGTTCGGTAACTCAGTCCCACAACTCGCGCACTTGGCCATGAAAATTTCCCGCTACAGTCTAAACCAGGACCTGGGACCTTAGACCTCAGCGTTCTCGCGACGAACGTAAAGTAGCGTCCCGGTCCGTCGCGCCGAGAGCGAGATACCCTCGATACAGCCGGCAAGATGCCATCGCTATGTCCAAGGTCCCTTTTGTTACCATCCAAAGCGATGACTTCACGCTTGGGGTTGAAGCTGGGCAATCTTGTATTTCTGTTGTGTTTAATCGCCGGGCTGCTCGCCTTCGTGGTGCAATCTGGCGAATTGGGAACCGCCGACACGCTCCATCGTCTGCAGACCACGCACTGGCTCTGGACCTCGCAGCCGCAGGTGTTTCCCAACGAGTACCCCGAGTTCGGACTGCATGGCACTGGGGGCCGCATTTTTAGCTGGTACGGGATCGGACAATCGCTGCTCATGCTGCCGGGGGACCTGGTGGGCACT
>DATASJ010000019.1:0-61287 GCA_036269275.1 Bryobacteraceae bacterium
GAAACTGGTCGCAATAGGCACGATATCTCCGTGCCGTCCCTGGTACTTCAGAACGACGGTGGCCCAATAAGCGTCCTCCGGAACACCGGCGCTGGCGGCCAGAGTGAGAACGCGGGTCGCGCCCGCAGCCAGCGCCATCTCAGGCAGCGCAACCGTGCCGCTCTGGCTCGGGCTGCGCCAGTTGAGCGAAGCAGCCGCGTCCAGAGGAGCGCTGGTCGTATTTCGAAGAAAGACCTGCGGAACCAGCTTCGTCCCGCCCGGAAACTGCAGCACCGGATCGGGATTCGCCAGCGCCATCATGGGAGCCCGCATGGTATGAAGCCTCGGCTTCTCCGCGCCGTTGCGCTCGAACGTCTTCATGGTCGCCGACATGCCGGCCGTCTCATCGAAGACGATATGCGAAACGATCAGGTTGCCGCCGCCCGTTGGAACCAGCACCGTCACGCCGCCTTCAGCGCCTTCCAGGTGTGCCGCCTGGGTGATCGCGCGCAGATCCAGCCGCTGCGTCTCGGCTGCGCCCAGATTCACCGCTTGCCGAATGCTGTGTCCCGCGGCATCGGAAACCACCAAAGACCCCGAAAGCGGCTGCCTGGACGCATTCGCCAGCATCAGGTAATCCGAGGCCGTCGCGCGCGGCAGCCACCACACAGTTTCCATCGCGCCGGGACTCCAGCCCTGCTCGATCGGTTCGCCATCGAAATGGAAGCCGATCGGTGACTCGTTTCGACGCACACAAGCGCACAGGCCGTTTGGTGGCCGTTGTGCGCGCTAAACATGGCTCGCTCCGAAGATGTTGCCTTCACTCATGCCGGAATAGCGGTATACGACCGAGCCAAAGGAGCCGTTTTGATCCAGCAGCGACGGCGCCGCCGAGAGCAATGCCTCGCGCACATCTATAGATTCAACGTGTTCCGGGGGAACGATGACCGCCTGCAAAGCGATTTCCGCGCCGGCCGCAGTCCTGAGCACCGGGGTGACCGTAAGATCGCGCCAGGCGACGTTGTTTCGAATCTCCAGCTCGGTGCTCCAGCCTGGTTCGATTAAGCGCACAGGGCGTTTGGTGCCCGTTGTGCGCGTTGATCAATCGTCCAGTAAGAGAGGAAAATCTCTTGCGCCTTCGGCTCCCACTTAGCGGGGTAGGGCGCATGCGGTTCATGGGGTTTCTCTTGGGCCTGGGCCGGAACCGCACCCCAGCCGTAAATCACAACTGCCACGCACGCCAGACTTCGCATGAGCTCGCCCTCCAGTTACTGCGCGAGCGCACAGCGCATCCTCGCTTTAGCGCATCTTCGCTTTAGCGCATCTTCGCTTTAGCGCGTTTTCGCTTTAGCGCGTTTTCGCTTTAGCGCCTTGGTGCCCGCTGTGCGCGATCAAACCTCTTAATTAGAGAATCATCATAGATCTAAGCTCCAGTGCTGTCAAGAGAACTTTTGTAACACGGGTACTTACTCAGATTTTTCCTAAGCAACCAGCCCTGCACCGTAACTTCCGCCCCAGTTAGAGCCACGCGCCCGCCGCTCACGATCCTAGCCGAAAATTAGCTTGAGCATTTTCAAGCGCTTACAGGGTCCTCAACTATAAGTGAACCTCTTGCGTGCTACGTTGCTTCCGATTACATTGCAATCGCGCCCCGCCGATTGGGTTCGTTTCGCAATTTGCGCCTTTTGCGGCGTATATAAGGTCTGGCTGTCGAGCGATGCTCCACTTACGGACATCGCCCGATTACCGGAGCACAATTGGCTTCGTTTCGCAAATTTCCCTGCGCGCGTGCCTGGCTTGGGCATTGGGTTCGTTTCGCAAAATCGAGCGCATCCCGGCCCTCACTTGGGAATTGGGTTCCTTTCGCAGATCGCAAGACGGACTCGTGCTTGCAAGTTGGCTTCGTTTCGCAACGCCCCGCAAGCAGTTCGGGTTCGTTCGGTAGAATGGCCCGCCGGCGGCCAACGGCGCAAATGCCGGCATTTCGTTTGGCAAAATGCGCTATCCGTTCGCCCACATTGGCTTCGAATCGCCGCTCCGATTGTGATATGTTCTCGCGTGAGTGACCAGCCGGGATTCACTATCCACCGATTACCAGTTGAACTGGCGCAAGTTGCAGCAGGTCGGCCTGAATGCATACGAGGCGCGGTCTTACCTGGTCTTAATGGGGCACTCCCGTTTCAAGGCCTTGGAACTGGCCGCGCGCGCGCATGTTCCACGCCAGAAAATTTATGAGGTTCTGGACAGCCTGGTGGAGAAAGGTTTCGCCCAGGTGGTTCAGGAGAAGACTAAGTTGTTTTCAGCCGTAGATCCCAGCTTCGCCATACCGGGTTATCTAGCCCGCCGCGGCAAGGCCGTGCAATACGAGCTCACCGAACAGGCGCGTCTGGCGACAGGACTCATTGAGGATCTGCGCCACGCCTATCGGGAGGGGCAGGACGGCCGTGGCACGCTCGACTTCCTTTCCTTGGTCAACGATCCCACACAAACCGCCATCCACTATCGCCGCATGCTGACCACCGTGCAGCAGGAATACGCCGAATTTTCGCGCCCCCCTTTCGCCGTAGATCCCCTCGACGAACAGCTCGTCAAAGACGCGGCCGGGCGGGGCATCGCCTGTCGCCTGCTGATAGAAGCCGGTCCCATCGATCAGCAACACCGCGGACGCCTCCAGGAGTACCGGAATTCCGGAGTCGACATCCGATTTCTAGATCGCTTGCCGCTCAAACTTGCACTATTCGATAAAAGGTGCGGGCTGGTTGCTTTGCTCGACCCCGTCTTGACGAAGCCCTCCTGGACAGCGGTAGTCTTTGAGCACGAAGGGTTTGCCGAAGCGATGGCGGGTCTGTTCGAGAGTTACTGGTGCCGCGCCGATCGTGACCTCCGGAGTTAGCCCTCAGATTAATCTGAGTTGCAATCTGCACCTGCGGGAGTATAACTGTAAGTTCAATAGTGAAAACTAAAAAAATGTTGTAGAATTTGAGCCTCGGATTAAATTCATGGGATGTGTTGCGGCCGTCGAGGCACTTAGTAGTGCACGAAACGTGTCATACGTATCCCCGTAACTTCTGCCCGAAACAATAAATTAGGATTAGGTCACGTGCGGAGATGAACCAACAAGCAACGGCGGCAGCACGGGCGCCTGTGGTCGAGCGCCTGGTCGAACCGGAGAGCGCCACTTTCGCGCACAGCCTCGAAACCTTCTTTCAGGATCTTCGATACGCCTTCCGGGTCCTCTATAATAAGCCCGGCTTCGCCAGCATCGCAATCGCAACTCTTGCCTTGGGCATCGGCGCAAACACAGCGATCTTTAGCGTGGTGAATGCGGCTATTCTGACCCCCATTGCCGTGCCTGAGCCGAATCGCGTGGCAATGGTATGGACCGACAAGATAAACGGCCAGTTGACCAGCCTTCCGGCTTCGGTCCCGGATTTTCTGGACTGGCGCGCTGCCGGCGTCTTTCAAAAGCTTGCCGGCTTCTCCACCGACGGTTACAATCTGTTGATCGGAAATAAGCCGGAGCGCATTTCCGGCGTTGCGGTGACCAAGGAATGGTTCGAGATCTCGCAGGCGCAACCGCGGCTTGGGCGGGTGTTTCGCGGCCAGGACATGCAGCCCGGGCATGACCAGGTGGTGTTGCTTAGCTACAATCTCTGGAACTCGCGATTCAATGCCGATCCGGAAATTATCGGCAAAACCATCATCGTGAATGGTTCTCCGCGCGCGGTAATCGGCGTGTTGCCGAAGCGAATTGCGAGACTCGCCGACGAGGAAGTGTACGTCCCGCTCGTATTCGAGGGCCCTGAGAGTACCAATCGCGGCATGCGGGACATGGAGGCGGTGGGGCGCCTGGCGCCAGGGTTCAGCCTCCGCTCGGCCCAGGGCGCCATTAGCGGCTTAAGCGCCCGCCTGCGACAACAATTTCCGCACGAAAACGGCGGTTATCAGACCCGGTTGCAGCCGATCGAAGAAGCCTACGTACAGGATGTGCATAGCTTAGTCCTGGTCCTGTTCGGCGCAGTTGGCTTCGTGCTGCTGGTGGCCTGTGCCAATATCGCGAATCTGCTGCTGGTGCGCGGCGCCGCCAGGCAAAAGGAAATTGCCATCCGATCCGCGCTGGGAGCCGGAAAATTCAGGCTCATGCGCCAGTTGCTCACCGAAAGCGTGCTGCTGGCGGCCCTGGGTGGCCTCGTGGGGATCGTGCCGGCTTTCTTCGGCATCCACTTTATAACCAAATTCAAACTTCAGGCTTTGCCCAATGCCGACCTGGTCGCTCTCAGCCCGAAGGTTCTGTTTTTTACCCTGCTGCTGGCCCTGGCAACCGGCGTACTCTTCGGAATGATTCCGGCCTGGGACGCCTGGCGAAGCAATGCGGCCTCTCCGCTGCGCGAACGCTCCCAGACCTCCGGTGGCCGTTTGAAATTCAGCAATCTCTTTGTGGTGGCCGAAGTCGCTATCACCGTCATGCTGGTGGCGGGAGCCGTCTTGATGCTGCGAAGTTTCATGCAACTCCGGGCGGCGTATCCCGGTTACGACTCGCGCGTATTGACCATGCGGCTTTCCCTCACCGGTCAACAATATGCATCGCCCGAAACGCAGATTCAGATTTACAAGCAATTAGAACAGCGGCTCTCGGGCTTGCCGGGCGTCCGCAGCGTGGGCGCCATCGATTGCCTGCCCACTTGTACCGATACCATAGGGGCAACATTGCACTTTACCGATCGTCCAGACCCTCCCGAGTCCGATCCCGCGCTGGCCGTGATGGGATCCGTTACGCCCGATTATCTGCGCACCATGGGAATCCCGCTCGTGCGCGGCCGCTATTTCTCCGAAGCCGACGGCGAGCATGATCCGCTTTCCGTCATTATCGACGAAGGAACTGCGCGCCGCTTTTGGCCCCACGCGGACCCCATCGGTAAGACCATCAAGCTGCGCATGAAGTGGCCGCCGCGGAAAATTGTGGGCGTGGTCGGAAATATCGATCGCAGTCTGGCCGTGAAGATGAATTCCCGTATCGGCCAAGTCTATGTTCCGGCTGCCCAGATGCCCCAAGCGGACATGTCGCTTGCCATCTCGTCGCCATTGGGTCCTGCCAGCCTGGTCCCCTCCGTACGGCGCGAAATTTCCGCCCTGGTGCCGGATCAGCCCGTCTTTCAGGTCGAGACCATGGCTCAGGCGCGCGCCGGCACGCAGATGTCGTCCGAATTCGGTACCTGGCTGCTCGGCTTTTTCGCCGTGCTGTCCCTGCTGCTGGCGGCGGTCGGCGTGTATGGCGTCATCTCCTATACGGTTCAGCAGCGCACGCGCGAAATCGGCGTTCGCATGGCGATCGGAGCCAGCCCCTCGGACTTATTGTTCGGCGTACTGGGCAAAGGCTTGAAGCTGACGCTTTTCGGCCTGGTGTTGGGATCGATCGGCGCGTGGCTCCTGGGCGCGACCATGAAAGATCTACTCCACGGGGTGAGTTCTAGCGATCCCGTAAGCCTGCTCGCTACCATGCTGTTGCTCGCAATCGTGGGGCTGCTGGCGACTTTCATACCGGCTTACCGTGCCAGCCGCATCCCACCCGTCATCGCCCTCAGATACGAGTAAATCCTTCTAACTCCGAACCCGCAGCAGGATCTCATCCCGGTCCGTGAATTGAATGCTGCGGATGCCCAGCGATTCGGCGGCCTGCACGTTGGCAATATGGTCATCCAGAAAAAGAATCTGATCGGCCGGCATGCCCAGTCCTTCCAGGCAATGCTCGAAAGCCGCCGCTTCCGGCTTGGCGGAACGAACTTCATAGGAAAGCGTCACGTGATCGAAGCAATCCAGCCGCTCGGTGCGGGTTCGTAGCGCCTGCCCGAGATCCGATGGCATGTTCGAAAGCATCGCGACCCGCTTGCCCGCCCCCCGCAGCTCTGCCACCCAGTCCCACATAACCGAATCGAATTGCATCCAGCTTTGGACATCCAGCTCCGTCAATTCCTCGACGCCTGCGGCCGTGAGAGTCGCGCCCGCGCTTTGCGCCACGCCGGTCCAATACTCGAGCGCCGTCACTAAGCCCTTGTCGTAGTCGACCCGGTGAGCCCAATACAGTTTCTGAAACAGTGGCTGAGGAATGCCGGCCGCCTCTGCCAAGCGGGCCTGATCCGCCTCCGTTTGATGGCGCACCAGCACGCCGCCAAAATCGAAAATAAAGCCCGGGTAGGAGCTAACGAGCGCCATCGACAAACTGTTCGCGGCGGCTCCGCACTTCTCGAATGGCGTAGATGCGCCGCCCCTGGCTCTCGAAATACGTGCGCATCAAAACTTCGCCAATCAAGCCCGTGCTGAATAGCATCAAGCCCGCAAACCACAACAGCGCGCCGGCAATCAGCAGCGGTCCGTGCTCCGCAATGATATCTTGTCCGCCGATCTTCTTCACCAGCATGCCCAGCAGCACAACGCTTCCGAGCGCAATGCCCGCCAGTCCCCACTTGCCGAAGAAATGCATCGGCCGCGTCAGGTAACGCAGCAGGAAGCCGATGGTGAGAATGTCGAAGAACACCCGGAAAGTCCGGCCTAAACCGTAGTGCGACGCGCCGTTCGGCCGCTCCACGTTCCGGATCGGCACCTCCACCACCCGGGCGCCGTAAAAACTGGCGAGCGCCGGAATGAATCGGTGCAGTTCGCCATACAGCTTCACGTCTTTCAGCACTTCGGACCGGTAAGCCTTGAACGTGGTCCCGAAATCGTGCAAATCTACCCCGGAGGCGCGCTTCATCATCCAATTCGCGATGCGCGAAGGAATCTTCCGCGTGACCGCGTTGTCCACCCGGTTCTTGCGCCACCCGCTCGCAATATCGTAGCCTTCATCGATTTTTTCGAGCAGCACCGGAATATCTTCCGGATCGTGCTGCAGGTCGCCATCGAGCGACACGATGATGTCGCCCTGAGCCTCATCGAACCCCGCCGCGAGCGCTGCCGTTTGCCCGAAATTGCGCCGCAGCCGCAAAACTTTCAGGTGATGGTCCGTCTCCACCAGGTTCGCCAGCAAATCGAAACTTCGGTCGGTCGAGGCATCGTCGATGAAGAGAATCTCGTAGGGCCGGCGAAGGTTCTCGAGAACCGCAGTAAGTCGATCGTACAGCGGCAGAATGGCTGGTTCCTCATTGTGAATGGGGATTACGATCGATATCATTTGAATCGGATACTCCCAGTGTAGCGAAGACATAGGTGAGCCGCACCTGCCCGCGAGAAAAGTGGCCTAAGAGTGCCTGGAAATGCTACAATAAAAGCATACAACCCTTCCGGTAAGATGCTGTGTTTGCAATAGCTTGCAGCGCACTTACCTCCTCTGACAGGAGCATTCTTTGGCCGACCAAGATGGTACCAGCGGCGCTCTGTTTCCGCCGGGCGATAACAAAAATCTGATTCCGATCAATATCGAAGACGAGATGCGGCGGTCCTATCTCGATTACGCCATGAGCGTCATCGTGGGCCGTGCCCTGCCGGACGTTCGCGACGGCTTGAAACCGGTGCATCGCCGCATTCTGTGGGGCATGCACGAACTGGGCCTCCATTACAACCGGCCTACCCGCAAGTGCGCCAAGATCACCGGCGACGTCATGGGTAAGTACCATCCGCACGGCAATGCGCCCATCTATGAGGCGTTGGTTCGGATGGCGCAGCCGTTCAACATGCGCTACCCGCTGGTAGATGGGCAAGGAAACTTCGGCTCCGTCGATGGCGATCCGCCCGCGGCCGAACGGTATACCGAAGCCCGCCTGGCCCGCATTGCCGAAGCGCTCCTCGAGGACATCGACAAGGAAACCGTCGACTTCCGTCCCAACTATGACGAAAACGAAGTGGAGCCGGAGGTGCTGCCCACCCGTGTTCCCAATCTGTTGGTCAATGGCTCCTCCGGCATCGCAGTGGGCATGGCCACCAACATGCCGCCTCACAATCTCAAAGAGGTTGTGAATGCCGTAATCGCCCTGATCAACGATCCGCACACCTCCCTCGCCAAGATCCTCGAGATGGTCCCAGGCCCGGATTTCCCGACCGGGGGCTTCATTCTCGGCCGCCAAGGCATTTTGGACTACTACACCAAGGGCCGGGGCAGCCTGAAGCTTCGCGCCAAGGCGGCCACCGAAAAGATGGGGAAAGAGCGCGAGGCCATCGTCGTCACCGAAATTCCGTACCAGGTCAACAAGGCGCGCCTGCTTGAGCATGTGGCGGCCCTAGTCTCGGACAAGAAGCTCGAAGGCATCTCGGACGCCCGCGACGAGAGCGACCGCGACGGCATGCGCATTGTGTTCGAACTGAAGCGCGGCGAGCAAGCCGAAGTCGTGCTGAACAACCTGTATAAGCAGACGCAAATGCAGGTGAATTTCGGCGTCATCATGCTGTCCATCGTGAACGGCCAGCCGCGCGAGCTGGGCCTGATCGACCTGATCAAGCGTTTCATCGATCACCGCCTCGATGTGGTCCGCCGCCGCACCGACTACCTGCTGCGCAAAGCGCGCGAGCGCGAGCACGTGCTGCTCGGTTTCCAGAAGGCGCTGGACAATCTGGATGCCGTCATTGCGCTGATCCGCGCCGCCAAAAAGCCCGTCGAAGCCCGCGACGCTCTCATGGCGCGCTTTGAGTTCAGCGAGCTGCAGGCGCAGAAGATCATCGAGCTCCAGTTACAGCGCCTCACCGGTATGGAGCAACAGAAGATCCTCGAAGATTTGGCCGAGGTGCAAGGCCTGATTGTCGAATATGTCGAGATCCTCGGCTCCGAAAAGGTCTTAAAGTCGCTAGTCATCAAAGAGCTCAAGGAAGTGCAGAAGGACTTCGGCGACGAGCGCCGCACGCAAATCATCGAAGACACCGGCGAGATTCGGCTCGAGGATCTGGTGCAAATGGAAGACGTCGCCGTGACCGTGTCGCGCGGCGGATACCTGAAGCGCACCTCTGTCGATACCTACCGCCGCCAATCGCGCGGCGGCAAGGGCCGCATCGGCATGGGTACTCGCTCCGAGGATGTGGTCGAGCACCTGGTAATCGCCTCCACCCACGCCTATCTATTGATCTTCACGAACAAGGGCCGTGTCTATTGGCTAAAGATCTACGAGATCCCGGACGCCGGAACTACCGGCAAGGGCAAGCATGTCTCGGGTTTGATCAGCCTGCAGCCCGACGAAGCGGTCAAGGCATTCCTGCCGGTGAAGGAGTTCGTGCCCGGCAAATTCATTGTGATGGTCACCCGCCAGGGCGTCATCAAGAAATGCGAGCTGACTGAGTTCGACAATCCGCTTTCCCGCGGCATCATCGCACTGGGCCTCGACAACGGCGATGAGTTGCTGGGCGCCGCGGTAACCAGCGGCGAGAACTTTATCTTCCTCGGTTCCCACGAGGGTATGGCCATCCGCTTCAACGAGGAAGAAGTGCGCGCCATGGGCCGCCAAGCCCGCGGCGTTTGGGCCATGGACCTGGAGGAAGGCGACTATCTGGTCGGCTTGCTGGTGGTCGAAAAGGAAGGCTTGATCCTCTCGATTTCCGAAAACGGTTTCGGAAAACGTACCCCGCTCAAGGACTACCGCCTCACCGCGCGCGGCCGCAAAGGCGTGATCAATATGAAGACCACGCCCAAGGTGGGCAAGCTGGTCGCGGTTCTTTCGGTGCGCGAGGACACCGACTTGATGATCATCACCAAAGACGGCAAGATCATTCGGATCGAATCCGGCGAGATTCGGCAGGCCGGCCGCTCGACGCAAGGCGTGCGCCTGGTGCGCATGGAAGAAGGCGATCAGGTGGCCGCCGCGTCAGTCATTCCCGAAGCCGAGGAGAACACCAACGGCGAGCTGCCGCTGCAATAAGCGTTTGCGGCAGGCGCGTGCGGACGTGAAGTAGCCGAGCTATTGGTCCTCTCCTTCAGGGCGGTTAGCCCGCCTGGCATCCCGTTCTGCTTTGTCGATTACCGCGATTAGCGAATCAGTAGTCGTCACTCCCCGCACCTGAGCCCATTCACAAAAAGCGTGGGAGTACCAAGGACCCCGAGTCGCGCCAACTTGTGCATCTGGAGGGGCAGCTCTCGAAATTCGAGGCGAACCTTTGCTTTCTCGGAGGCGGCCAGGGAGTCGAACATTTCCGCAAATCTTCTGCAGTACGGGCACTGGAAATCGGAGAACTCAACGATGGTAACGGGGCTGCCCGTCAGGCCGAGGGAGGGCGATCGGTCGGTTAAAATGCCCCTGTTCTCCTCAGCCTTGCGCTGCCGTTCGACTTCTGGATCGACGCTCAGATCCAGCAGCGCTGACGCGAGGTACCGCTGGTCTGCGGTCAGGTACATCGTGAACTTTCGGTCGGGATAGGTGGTGGCGAACGTCAATTTGCGAAAGCATACACCTTCCACGGGGTCATCAGCTATCAACTGAATATTCGCCATGTCCGGCAGAGAGTACCGCGTTTTCACATAGTGAAGGATTTCTGCCCGCTTCTGATCGCTCAAATCCGGGCACCCCTGGGCGGCCGAATGACAGCAACTAAGCAGCGCGGCAAGAAAGGCAATGAATGCGGTCGGCTTTTTCATCGTTACCCTCCGCAGTCGAGCCCGCAGTCAGAGCAACAGCATTCGGGGCCACCGCCTTCGGGGTCTTCGCAGTCATAGCATTGCACGTAGGAGGACCGCTACATTCAGGATCTCCGGAATTATAGTCGGGGTAGGCAGGATTGCATGGGTTAGTACAAGCACCCTGACACAGGGTAGCCTTATTCGAGTAATAAGCGACTTCGCCGGTTACGCAGTCCAGGTCGCCTCGAAAGCTTGTTGGCATGTATGCCAGTTGCTGCGGGGGGCCGTACTGGTGTGTTCGCTGCTGATAAACCCCAAAGATTATTCGGAAGTGGAGGAACATTTGAATTAGCTTGATTGTTGTACAAAGCTCCCCAGATCTGGTCCGGCACATTAGCCACTGCCCCGGGGACCATGTGGGCGAGTATGTTGCTGGGGCGATGAATAGACGCCCGCTTGGTTACCTTTCTTGTGCATCTCAGCAACCCACGCATTCACGTAGCTGCGCGCACGGCGGGGCTGCAGGTGGTGTTTCCGGCGGGAACGCTATATTGCTCAACGTCCAGATATGCTATCGAGTTCTGGAGGCCACGAGCCGCCAAGGCGCTGGATGCCGCATCTGCCGATGCGGTACCTTGGGTAGCCGCGGTAGCTGTATTGGTGCTGATGGTATGGCTCATGCCTGTAGCACAGGGGGCTTGCAGGTCATCCCAGATTGCCTCGAAATCCTAATTACTGCAAGTCATGTTGACCAGCCATTCCGTATGCGCCGTTAACGATAAAAACGCCGCCCGGCCCGGGCGTTACCAACCGCGTGAAAATGGGTGAGCCTGACTCCGCCTGCGAGCTGGGGTTAACGCGAGTATTTCGGAGCAGCAGCATCATCGTTTTGCCGCCATCTTCGGTACCGACGAGCGCCGAGATGCTAATGCAGCCGGGTTTATGGCAGCCGCGATCATGCGATAACAAAACCCAGCCGTTTTCCGGGTCAATGAAATCCGCCATTTCAATATCGAAGTGCTGAGGAGATAATCCTGCGGGTAATGTGCCGACGTGCTTAGCAGTTTGGCTTCCGATCACCGTGGACTGGTTACTGGAGACGAGCACATCGAACACAGTCGAATCAAAGGTGGTTATGGCCGCTGAGCGAGGCAGCTTTTCCACACCTTGTAATGTCCACTTATTCCCGCCGTCGCTTGTCTGATAGGCGGCTATGACGAAGGACATCTCATGGGCTCCGAACATGGTCTTCGGGACATCGAAGGTAGCCGCGGCGAAGCCATGATTGGCGTCCTGGAAAGCGGGCATGTGGTAGGCAGTGCGGTAGGATTTCTGGACTTCGGAAGACGGTTCCAGGATTCGCCTCTGCCAAGTGTTGCCGCCGTCGCGAGTGACATATAGCTCGTTTCCTAGCGCTCCCCCGCAAAGCCGGCCGGTTTGCGGCGAAATAAAACGAATCAATCCATTTATGGGCGGATCGGGCAGCCGTGACCAGCTATTGCCGCCGTCAGGGGTGGAAAATAGCCCCGCCCTGCTCCCCGCGGAACTGGACATTTTGGTCAAAATTACCCATCCATGGAGCGAGTCGGCAAAAGAAAGATCTCCCGAGTTACCGTAGAGATCGGGCATTTCAGTATCGCCCTCAGCGATAGGCTGCTTAGCCCAGGAGCTCCCTCCGTCTCTGGTTATTCCGATGTAGAGCTTCGCAGTGCCGCTTTCGCTAGGTTGACGAATGACCGTCCAGGCATGATGGTTGTCGGAGAAGTATATGGTGTCCAATTCCTCGCCGGCGCCCAATGCTGCGTGATGTCATTCCATTCGAGACCGCTGTCGTCTGTCCATAGCAGCCGACCGCCGGCCAGCGCCCATCCGTGCGAAGGCGAGATCAGCTTTGCCTTTTGTATGGGGCCCTCTGCTTCTTGCGCAGCCGGACTTGAAAATGAGTTAGAACCGGAAATCAGAGCGACTAGTACTGAGACGTAAAATGTAAGGGCAAAAACCTTTCGCAGGGTCATGAAGTATGACCTCCTTCTCGCATCGCGAAACGGCGTTCCGAACGCGGCAATACGGTACATGGCCTGCTCGGGACAAACATTTATGCGTATCTGCGCAATGGGCTACTTGTTTACTGATAGTACCGTCGAGAATGTAAGTCCAAATGACCGTTAATTCAAGTAAATTTGTTTATCGAGAGCACTAAACTGTACCGGTATATGAATGATTACTGACGCGCCGCCGGGTTCACAAACGAAACTCGCAAGCACGCGGCCCTAACAGGGTTTGCCGAAGACGGAGACACCGGAACCGAAAACGCGAATCCGTTCGGGTCGCTATACTCGAAGCATGGCGACTCTTGTGACGCTCCAGACCGCGCCCGCATTGCCTGATGTTGCAGATCTGGATGCGAAACAACAGGCGCTGTTTGCGAGGCTGCGAAGCTTCGAGCGCGTGATCGTAGCGTACTCGGGTGGGACAGATTCGGCTTATCTCGCTTGGGCGGCGCACCGCGTTTTGGGCGAGAATGCAGTTGCGATTACCGCCGATTCGGCATCGATTCCCACCTCGCATAAGCGCGATGCCGAAAGTTTCGCGCGCGCGTGCGGCTTCCGCCATGAATACATCGCGACTAGCGAGTTCGAGAATCCCGAATACGTCAAGAACGACAAAAATCGCTGCTTCCACTGCAAGGACGAATTATTCACGCAACTGGAATCCTATGCCTCCGAGCACGGCTTCTTACATATCATCTATGGCGTCAATAAGGATGACTTAGGCGATTACCGGCCCGGCCAACGCGCGGCGAAACTGCATGAGGTGAAGGCCCCGCTGGTCGAAGCGGATTTGACTAAACCCGAAATTCGCGAGCTCTCACGGCGCGCCGGCCTCTCGACTTGGGACCGCCCGGCCGCCGCATGCCTCAGTTCGCGCGTTCCTTATGGGACAGCGGTCACGGTTGAAACCATCAAAACCGTGGAAGCAGGCGAAGAAGCGATTCGCGCGCTGGGCTTCCGTCAGTTTCGAGTTCGGTTCCATGGCGAGCTGGTGCGCATCGAAATTGCAAAAGAGGAATTGCCGCAAGCCCTGACGCCCGAGATCGCCCGGCAGTTCACCCGAATCTTTAAAGCGCTCGGCTTCTTGTATGTAACCCTGGATCTCGAAGGCTACCGCCAAGGATCTTTGAATGCGGCGTTGAGCGTGCAGCAGGCCTAAACGATCGCAATCAACTTTTGCTCTTCGTATCTGAGCCGGACTTGGTATCTGAGCTGGACTTCGTGCCTGAGTCGGAAGAACTCGCAGCCGGAGTGCTGCTGCTCGATTCCGAGCCGCTCTTCGTCTTTTCGCGCGCCTCGGATTTCGCCGGCGTTCCGTTGTCGGAGGCGGCTTTGCTACCGCCTTTGGCGTAATCGGTGACGTACCACCCGCTGCCTTTAAATTGCAGCGCCGGCGCAGAAAGCAAGCGATGGACCACGCCGCCGCACTTGTCGTGCCTGGTGAGCGGTTCGTCAGCGAACTTCTGAATCAGTTCAAACTGCTCGCCGCATTGGTCGCACCGATATTCGTAGAGAGGCATTCTAGATTAGCCGCTAATGCTCCGGTTGAGGGCTTTTTTCCTCGATCGGGTGCTGCCCAGCTATCACAGGCCCGTTCGCCTCATCCATGAGTTGCGCGATAGTCGTCTTTCCCGTTACCAGGTCGATCGATTGCTTCAACAGATTATCTTCTGTGCTCTTCGGCGCGGTGCCCGGAATCGGATTCCCGTCCTGGTCGTAATCCGGTGAATTATCGTTCTCCGCCAACTGTACCGACGGAACCACCCCCGTGTCTTGAATCGCCTTGCCGGCCGGAGAATAGTATTTTGCGACCGACAAAATGACCGCGCCGCCATCATCCATCTGAATAGTCTTCCGTAGGCTCGCATCTCCATAGCTGCGCTCGCCGACCACCTGTGCCCGCTTATCGTCCAGGAGCGCTGACGCCGCTATTTCCGCTCCGCCCGCCGTGGCGCGATCCGTAATCACCACCAGCGGTCCCTTCCAAACGTCATCGGCGGCCTTCGCGTCGAACTCTTTCCGCTCGGTCTTCTGGCCCTGCAAGTAAGTGATCTCGCCGTTTTCGAGGAATAGGTTCGCGAGCGGCACGCCTTTCTCCTGTTCGCCGGTCGAGCAATGCCGGAGATCCAAGACCACGTACTTGGCTCCCTGTTTCTTCAGATCCTGCAGCTTCGTCTTTGCCTCTTCCACACGGTTGCCCGAGAGGCTGGCGACGTGCACATAACCCACCGCGTTGGGCAGCAATTTTGCCGTAACCGCGGGAAAGGGCACCTTGACGCGCGTGAGGGTAAGCTTCTGGGGCTCCGGGTTTCGTAGCCGCAGCACCGTAATCTCTACCGTGGAGTTCGGATCGCCGCGCAGCAACTGGTCGGCATACGCCAACGGCATGTCCCGGGTCGCCACATTGTTGATGCTTTCGATGAGATCGCCGGTCACGATGTTGGCCTTATCCGCCGGCGAACCCGGCAGCACGTCCACCACCGCTACATAGCCATAGCGTTTCGCCACAATCAGGCCCACTCCGGCCTGCGTCGTGTCTTCGCTCTTCTCATATTGCCGGTATTGGTCGGCATTCATGTAGCTGGCAAATGGATCCACCGATTCGAGCAGCCCATTGATAGCGCCCAATGTGACGCTCTTCAAGTCCGGCTCTTCGACGTATTCCAGCTTGATCCGTTCGAGGACTTCGGTATAGACCTTCAGATGCCCGTAGACATCGTCCGGTGCAACGGCGCGCCCGTTTTTTGCGCCTAGCAAAAGTAGAACGACCACACAGGTCGAGCTACCAACAATAGTCCATTTGAAGCGATTGTTCATTCAGGAAAGCTTTCCGAAGGTTATTTCAAGTATATCGGATAAAGGCACTTGGACGGCGGGACTGGAATGACCTTCGATCAGTTTGACGGACGGCCCGAAGAAGGGTTGCACGCGGGCCAACGAATCAGGCCAGGACTGGGTCGGCCACATCCGGCGCGATGCAAGCGATCTCTCGCCCGCAAGAGAGCTCAAAGCGAGCAGTGAAGTGGAAGGTGCTTCCTTGTCCGGGCGGGCTTTCCACCCACAAGCTTCCGCCCATCATGGCCGCGAGCTGGTACGAGATTGTCAAACCGAGTCCCGTCCCGCCGTACCGCCGAGTCGAAGATGTATCGGCCTGCGAAAACGCTTCAAAGATGGTTCGTTGCTTCTCGGCTGGAATGCCGATTCCCGTATCGCGGACCGAGAAATGCAGCAGGGCCTCTTCGCTGCTGCGGCGCTCCAGCGATATGGAAAGCGCGACCCCGCCCTTGCTGGTGAACTTGATCGCATTATCCAGCAGATTCAGCAGCACTTGCCTCACCCGCAGCGGATCTCCCACCACCTCTTCGGGAACCTCATCCGCTAACTCGGAGGTGAGCGACAGGTCTTTCTGGCGTGCCCGCAGCGATAGCGATCGAACCAGCTCATCGATCGATTTGCGCAGCTCGAACGGCGTTCGATCGAGCGTCAGCTTGCGGGCCTCGATCTTCGAGAAATCGAGGATATCGTTGACGATCCCGAGCAGCGAGTCGGCCGAAAACTTGACCAATTCGAGATATTCGCGCTGCTCGGCGTTCAATTCCGTGCTCAAAGTAATATCCGTCATCCCGATAATTCCGTTTATCGGCGTCCGGATCTCGTGGCTCATGTTCGCCAGGAAATCGCTTTTCGCGCGGCTGGCCGCCTCTGCTACTTCCTTGGCCAGAATCAACTGCTCTTCGGCGCCGCGTCTGACCGCGACCTCCTGTTCCAAAGCTTCATTGGCGCGCACCAGTTCGCTCGTTCGTTCTCTTACTCGAAGCTCCAATTCGTCGCGCGACCGCCGTAGTTGTGCTTCACTTTCCTGCAGAGCCGACGTGCGCTCATTCACCAGCAGCAACAGCTTCTGCTCGCGGGCCTTCAACTGTTTCACGCGCAAACGGTAGGCGGCTGCGCAGAGAGTCACTCCCATCGACACGATCAGCGCAAAAAACGCGGTCGTCTGGTAGTAATGCGGCTCCAGGTCGATCGCGAGTGCCGGGCCGCGCTGGCCCCACCCGCGATCGTTTCCGGCTAGCACGCGAAAGTGGTACTCTCCGTGTGGAATGTTGGTGTAGTAAGCGACCCGCCTTCCGCCCGCTTGAATCCAATCCTTATCGAATCCCTCGAGCATGTAGCGGAACTGCAGTTTCTCGGGAGCGAGGAAGCTGGGCGCCGTGAATTGGAACTCGAATTGGCCTTTGCCGGGAGGCAGCATCAGCGGCTTGTCAGTGGCGGCCTCCCGGTCATCGACCAGCACGCGCTCTAACACGACCGCCGGCGGCGGTACATTGTTTACCAGGTTCGCAGGGTCGACGATTGCCAATCCGCCACTGGTTGGAAAACATAGCCGCCCGTCGTGGGTCCGCCATCCAGCCGGTTGGAAGGCGCCGTTGCACTCCCGAACTTTCATCCCGTCCGCCGTCCCATATACGGTTGGCGTGATGCTTCCGATAAGCCCGTTCGCGAACGCATTCAGTTGCTTCTTCGGCACCGAGAATACGCCCTTGTTGCAGCTCATCCAGAGACGCCCCAGATGATCGTCGAGGATCGTGAAGACCGAATCGTCGTACAGGCCTTTATAGCTCGTATACACCGTAACTTTGCCGTTCCGGAAGCGGTCCAGCCCGCCCCCGCTCGTGCCCAGCCACAAAGTCCCGTCGGGTTCGCCGTAAATTGCCCAAACGATATCGCTCGATAAGCCATCGCGCGTGGTAAATGCCGTAAAATGGCCGTCCTTGAACCGGTCCAGGCCTCCTCCGCCCGTGCCGAGCCACAGCGTTTGATCTTTATCTTCGAAGATTGCCCTCACATAATCGCTCGACAATCCGTCTCGCCTCGTGTAGGTTATGAACCGCTGTCCGTCGAATCGGCTCAATCCGCCCCGGGTCCCCACCCAGATATCTCCGTTGTGATCTCTCAAGGTGCAGACTACGGCGTCGTTCGGCAATCCGTCCTTCGCGCCAAACAGGCTGAATTTGCCGTCCCTGAAGCGCACTAATCCGCGCCTGGTGGCGATCCACATGCTTCTATTTCGATCCTCGACGATCGAAAAGACCAGACTGTCGGGCAAGCCGTCCCGGATGGTGTAGCTGGTGACCTTTCCGCCTTTCCAGCGCATCAAGCCTTGATCCGAACCCATCCAGATGGCGCCCGCGCTATCTTCATAGACCGGCAGTATCGTGTTGCTGGTCAGGCCCTCGGCTGTCGAAACGGTAGTGAAGGAGCCTTTCTTGAGGCAATTCAATCCCCCGCCGGCCGTGCCCATCCACAGGCTGCCCTCCCGGTCTTCGAGAATGGACCACACATCTTTCCCCACCAGGCCTTCAGCCTCCCTGTAAGAGCTGAATCGGCCGTTTGCCAGGCGCGACATGCCCGCGCCCGCAGTGCCGATCCATAGGGTTCCGGCGCGATCTTCGAACAGGCAAAATATCGAGTCGCTTGCCAGGCCGTCTTTGGTGGTAAAGCGTGTGATTTCGCCGCTCGGAAGCTGTCGGCACAGCCCATCGTTTGTGCCGATCCACAGCACCCCGTGGATGTCCTGGTAAACCGCGCGCACGAAATTGCTCGCCAGCCCGTCGCTTGCGTGAAAATTAGTGAATTTCCCGCCCGAGAGCCGCGTCAGGCCGCCGTGAGTGCCGATCCAGATGGTGCCCTTATGATCTCCCGTGATGCTGAAAACCGAATTGTCGGCCAGCCCGTCGGCGGTCGTGAAGACGTGAAATTTCCCTTTCTCGAAGCGAATCAAGCCCCCGTTTTCCGTGCCGATCCAGAGTGCGCCGCGCTCGTCTTCGTAAAACGCGTAGATGGACCCGCTCGATAGCCCATCCCTGGTGGTGTAGGCGTTGAACCGTCCCCCCGCGTAGCGCGACAGCCCTCCGCCGGAAGTCCCGATCCAGAGATTCTGGTGGCTGTCCACAAATAGGGTTTGGATCGCGCCAACCGCCAGTCCCTCCACGCGCTTATCGAAGGCCACAAAGCGCATGCCATCGAAGCGCGCCAAGCCTTCCTCGGTTCCCAGCCAGAGATAGCCGTCCGCCGTTTGGGCAAGAGACAAAACCGAGTTCTGCGGCAGTCCCTGGGCCGTTTGCCAGGCCAGATGGATGTACTGCGTCAGCGGCTTGTCCGGGTCGAGACTCGCCTGCACCGGGCGGGTGGTCGCATGCAGGAGCAAAGCGACCGGCCATAGTACCCGGAGCACGAAGCGTATAGGCACCAAGCGGGCGCCGGCACGGCCACGCGTCTTCTCCGCGCGCCGAAAGCGGTCCAAATTACAGCGGCTCCTGTACAACGGCGACCTCTACCTTCCTAAGAAGTTGATCGGCTGAGCGCCCCGCAAAGTTGAGGATGTTGCGCAAAAAAGCCGATCGGCCGCTCAATGCTCCGCTGGCTGGCCGATATGGTCTTTAATCCCTCGCGAACGGCTCATTGCATCCCTTCGAGGGTGAACGAATTAACGACCCAAGGAGTAAGTAGCGAATGAAGAAGCTTACATCGATGCTGCTGTTCGCCGCCGCAATTTGTTCGGCAGCGCCGCCTTCGAAAGTTTCGGCGGATCTCGCCAGCGCCGATCCCCAATCCACGGTACGGGTTATCGTGCAGTGGAACAGCGCGCCTGACAGCACGAAGCATCAAAAAGTGATTGCCCGTGGCGGCGCATTACACTCCACTCTGGCGTCCATTAAAGCCGGTGTCTATACCATCCCGGCGCAGGCCGTAAGCGCCCTTGCAAACGATCCGGATGTCGCCTATATCGCTCCGGACCGGCCGGTCCGCGCCAAGCTGGACTACACGGCCGCCGCCATAAACGCGAGTGCCGGTTGGAGTGCCGGTTGGACCGGCGAAGGAATCGGCGTCGCGGTTCTCGATAGCGGCATGAATCAGGATCCCAACCTCAGCAAGATGGCAGGATTTGGCAGCCGCATCGTGTTCTCAAAGGACTTCGTCGCGGCCCCGGCCGCCGTCGCCGCCCCGGCCTCAGCAACCGCTCAGGTTCCCGCTGCAACCGCCGCGACCTCTGCCGGCTTAGCCGGAGTGGTTGGCGGCGTCGTCTCTGCTCTGGGCGCTGCCCCGGCTCCGGTCGGCCCGCTGGCCCCGGCCCCCTTATTGCCCGCTGGCCAGCCCGGGCAGGATCAGTTCGGCCATGGCCAGCACGTGGCCGGCATCATCGGCGCCAACGCCTATAGCTCCACCTGCCCGAACTGCACCCGCTCCTTCGTTGGCATGGCCCCGGGCGTCAGCCTGTTGAACCTGCGCGTGCTCGACCAAAACGGCTCCGGCAGCGATAGCACCGTGATTGCCGCCATCGAGACGGCGATTCTTCTCAAACCGGTGTACAACGTGCGCGTCATCAACCTCTCGCTCGGCCGGCCCATCTACGAGAGCTATCGTCTCGACCCGCTGTGTCAAGCCGTCGAAGCCGCTTGGAAAGCCGGCATCGTGGTGGTGGTGGCAGCCGGCAACGACGGCCGCGATAACTCCTTCGGCACCCAAGGCTACGGCACCATCACTGCGCCCGGCAACGATCCTTATGTCATTACCGTCGGCGCCATGAAGACCATGTCGACGTATACCCGCACCGATGACCTGATTGCCACCTATAGCTCCAAGGGACCCACTCAGGTGGATCACATCGTGAAGCCCGACGTGGTCGCGCCTGGGAATCTCGTCGTTTCGTTGCTGGTCCCGGGCGCTACGCTCGAAACGCAATACCCCGGAAACGATGTTCAATTGTCGTATTACGAGTCGGGCCTCGCTGGCCCTCAGGCCCAAACTCCTTCGACTCACTACTTCATCTTGAACGGAACCAGTATGGCCACGGCTGTGGTCAGCGGCGCGGCCGCGGATCTGATTCAAGCCAACCCGGGGCTTTCGCCCGACCAGGTGAAGCTTCTGCTCATGAAGACCGCCTATAAGACCTTCCCGCCCTCCAGCACCGCAACCGATCCGACGACCGGCCAAACCTTTACCGACTACTACGATATTTTCACCGTCGGCGCCGGATATGTCGATCTTGGAACCGCGCTAGCGGCAGTGCGCGCAGTCCCCCCCGCAGCTACGGCCATGTCCCCCACCGCCAATTACGATGCCGATACCGGAACCGTGACCGTGGCGTTCGATCCGTCCTCCATTTGGAGCGAGCGGGGCGTCTGGCCCAACCAGAGCGTTTGGGATATGCAAGGCGTTTGGGATATGCAAGGCGTTTGGGATATGCAAAGCGTCTGGGGTGCCCAGGCGGTCTGGGGCACGTCCGTCCTGAACGACGATCAAGCCGTCTGGGGCACGCAAGCCGTCTGGGGCACGCAAGCCGTCTGGGGTACGCAAGCCGTCTGGGGTACGCAAAGCGTCTGGGATATGCAGAGCGTCTGGGATTATCAAGGCGTTTGGGATTACCAAGCCGTCTGGGATTACTAACGACGTTACGGCGCGAAAGCGTCATCCCGCAAGGCGAGCGCTAAACTCGCCTTGCGTTCACCATCCGCCCTCCATGGCACCATCAAGAAAGCCATGCCTGTTGCGGTCATCACGGGAGCGTCCACCGGAATCGGACGAGAGTTTGCACTTCTTTGCGCGCGCGACGGCTACGATGTCGCCCTGATCGCACGCTCCCACCCCGAACTTGAAAATCTGGCGTCCGAAATTCGCCAGTCCACCGGCCGCACCGTTTGGGTCATCGCGAAAGATCTTTCGCTCGCCTCTGCACCCGCCGAAATATTTCAACAAATGAGCGGACTCGGCGTTCCCATCGACGTCCTGATCAATAACGCAGGCTTCGGCCTGCTCGGCCGCTTCTGGCAATTGGACGAATCCCAACAAGTCGGCATGATCCAGGTCAACGTCACCGCGCTGACGCATCTGACGCGGTTATTTCTCCCCGGCATGATCGAGCGCCGCCGCGGCCGCATCCTGAACGTCGCCTCCACCGCCGCCTTCCAACCCGGTCCGCTCATGTCGGTCTATTACGCGACCAAAGCCTATGTTGTTTCTTTCTCCGAGGCCATTCACAACGAATGCCGCGATTCCGGCGTCACCGTCACCTGCTTATGCCCCGGCCCGACCCGCACCGAGTTCCAGCAACGCGCCGGCGCCAGCTCCGCCAAGCTCTTCGCAAGCGGCCGCGTAATGGACGCCGCCACCGTGGCGCGCATCGGAATCGACGCTCTGAAAGCCGGGAAACCGCTCGCCATCGCCGGCCGCCTGAATGCCGTCATGGCGTTCCTCACCCGCTTTGCGCCCATTCAGCTCACCGCCTCCATGGCCCGCCGTTTTCAAGAGACTTCCTCCTGACTTATCCTTTATAAGCACGCCGACCCCAACTCAATCCACCCTTCTCGAACGGGCGCTGCGGCACTTCCGCACCGAGCGCATGCGACTCTTCGAACGCACCTTCCAGATCTCCCCCCGCACCCGCATCCTCGACGTGGGCGGCTCCCCGCTCATCTGGAATTTTGCAGCCGTGCGCCCGCAGCTCACGATTGTCAATCTTCCCGCCGCCCTCGGCCCCGCCGGACCCTCCCGCTCGCTGGTCGCCGCCGATGGCTGCCGCTTGCCGTTCCGCAACGCCGCCTTCGACATCGTCTTCAGCAACTCGGTCATCGAGCACGTCGGCGCCCACCTGCAACAGCGCTTCGCTTCTGAGATTGCGCGCGTCGGCCGCCGGTATTGGGTCCAAACGCCCAACCGCCGCTTTCCGGTCGAGCTCCATCTCATGCTTCCCTTCATTCATTACTTGCCCAAGCCGCTGCAGCGCGCCATCGTGGAACGATTTACCGTTTGGCAGTTACTCGCACGCCCTTCCGAACCGCAGCGCCGCTTCTACATCGAGCATTTCTTAAATGAACTGAACTTACTCGACCCGCGTGAGCTCCAGTCTCTGTTTCCCGACGCGCGCATCGTCTACGAACGCTTCCTCGGATTCCCCAAATCGCTCATCGCCGTACGGGCGTAAAGATGGACCTTCCGAGCCTTTCAAATCCCGCTTTCTGAGTGGTAAGCTAATCCGCGTGCAGCGCCTGCTCGATGCTCTGAAGAATGAACGCTCCACGGTCCCGCTCGATGTCGCCGCGCTCGAGCTCGCCGCCGTCGAGTTCCCCGGCCTCGACCTCGAAGCTTCCTTCTTCCGCCTCGACAATCTCGCCGAGCAGATCGGCTCCCAGCTCACTCCCAATGCGAATGGCCTTGAGTTCATCCATGCCGCCAACGAAATCCTGTTCGATGTCCTCCAGTTCCGCGGCAACGAAGATAACTATTATGACCCGCGAAATAGCTGCCTGAACTCCGTCCTCATGCGCCGCCTCGGTATTCCCATCTCACTTTCCGTTCTTTATATCGAGGTCGCGCGCCGCTTGGGACGCCCCGTCTATGGCGTCGGTCTTCCAGGGCATTTCATCATCGCCTACGAAGACGCCGACTCGCGCTACTGGGTGGATCCGTTCCATCACGGCCGCATTTTGTCCTTCGCCGATTGCTGCGCTTTGGCCAAGCAGAATGCCAGCGTCGATTTGCGTGCCAACCCGGCCTTGCTCGCGCCCGTCAATAAGCGCCAGATCCTGGTGCGCATGCTCAGCAACTTGAAAGCTATCTATCTGCGGGGCGAGGCCTTCGAAAAAGCGCGCCAAGTCCTCGATTTGCTCATCGATGCCATGCCCGAATATGCAGAAGAGTATCGGCACCGCGGCATCGTCCATCTCCGCCAGTTGAACCACCGCGCCGCCGAGGCCGATCTCGAAACTTATCTTCGCCTCGAACCCGCTGCGCCCGAACGCGAGCAGGTCGAAAAGCAGCTCTTGCTGATCAAGCGCTGGAAAGCCGGATTGAATTAACCCGCCACTTACTTAGCTTGCTCGTTCCAGCTCGCTAACTCGCTTCGCAATCAACCGCAGATCGCGCAAGAATAAGTCGTACTCCTCTTCATAGCGGTCCGGCGCGCGCAGGATCGCCGAAGGGTGCACCGTCGCTACCAGTTCCTTCGCCCACGGGTGCGTAAAAAATTTACCGCGCTCCGCCGTGATACGAAAATCGCGGCCCATCAACGACTGCGCCGCTGTCGCGCCCAGACACACCACCAGCTCCGGCGCGATAGATGTCAGTTCGGCCTCAAGCCACGGCCGGCACGCGGAAATCTCGACCCCGGTCGGCTTCGCATGAATACGCCGCTTCCCGCGCTCGACAAATTTGAAGTGCTTGACCGCGTTCGTCACGTAAATCTTCTCGCGGTCCAGACCGGCCTCCTCCATCGCCTTGCTCAATAACCGTCCCGATGGCCCGACGAATGGATGCCCTTTCTTGTCTTCGTCATCGCCCGGCTGTTCGCCCACCATCACCACCTGGGAATCCCGCGGCCCTTCGCCGAAAACCACCTGGGTCGCGTGCGCGTACAACTCACATCCGCGGCACGCGCCGGCCGCCTTCCGCAGCGCTGCCAGGTCGTTCGTCGCCGGCACCCATGGCAGCGCGGAGGTTCTTGGCCTCGTTGCCATCTTCGTTTACGCCGTTGCTTCCGTAGATTGCCCGCCCGCGCTCGCCTGGTTCAGCCGCTCCATTGCTTGCGAATCCAACTCGAGTTCGGCCGCCTTGGTCAATTCGTGCAACTGCTCTACGCTGGTCGCGCTCGCAATGGGCGCAGCGACCGCCGGCTGCGCCGCCAGCCACGCCAGTGCTACCTGAGCCGGTGTCGCACGGTACTGCTTCGCGACCTCGTCCAGAGCGTCTAAAATCCGCAACCCGCGCGCATTCAGATAGTTCTTCACCTTGTGCGCCCGCGCCTTGTTCCCGAGGTCTTTCTCCGAGCGATATTTCCCCGTGAGAAAACCCGAAGCGAGCGAATAATACGGAATCACCCCCAGCCCCGCCTGCCGGCAGAGCGGCTGCAATTTCGTTTCAAAGCCGGCCCGCTCATACAAGTTGTATTCCGGCTGCAGCGTCTCGTAGCGCGGCCACCCATTTTGCCCGCTCACCTTCAACGCCTCGTCCAGCCTCTCGGCGCTGTAATTCGATGCGCCGATGGCCGTGACCTTGCCCTCTTGAATCAACTCCGCAAACGCCGCGAGTGTCTCCTCCAGCGGCGTATCGGCGTCATCCGTGTGTGCCTGGTATAGGTCGATGTAATCCGTTTGCAGGCGCTTCAAGGAAGCCTCCGCCGCCTGCTTCACGTACCGCTTCGACAATCCCTTCTTCCCCGGCCCCATCTCCAAACCGAGCTTGGTCGCAATCGAAACCTTTTGCCGCTTCCCACTTCGCTTCAACCACTTGCCTATAATCGTTTCCGATTCGCCCCCATGGTTGCCCGGCACCCATCTGGAGTACATATCCGCCGTATCGATAAGGTTGAAACCTGCATCGACGAACGCATCGAGCACAGCGAACGAAGTCCCCTCATCCGCCGTCCATCCAAAAACGTTTCCCCCCAAGGCGAGCGGTCGAGTCTCTAACCCGGACTTGCCAAGTCTGCGTGTATTCATTTGTGCCTCACAAGTGAGAAGACTCCTTCTACGCCTCGCGCGCTTCCCGCCCGGCATCCGCTCCCAGATGCTCCGGCTGATTCTCTTGGCTCTTCACAAACTCCAGAATGTCGAACCGCCGCACCTCCCGCCCAGGAAAAAAACTGTTGATTGCCGCCTGCTCGTCATCGAACATTTGAAATACCGTCGACAGCTTGGTCAGAATCAGCAGTTCGGCGCTTCGCTTCGATAGATGCAACAGCTTCATCGCGCCGCCCGCCTTTTCGAACGTCGAGTGCGCAATCACCAGCGTGCCCAGCCCCGTGCTGTCGATATAATCAACCTCCTTGAGGTTCACAATCACGTTGTTCTTCCCCTGGGCGTTGAGCGAAGCCACCGTACCTCGCAAATCGGTCGCGTCCGGACCAAGAATCAGGCGTCCCCGCAGATCGAGAATCAGGATACCTTCAACCTCCCGTTGGTGTACTTCGAGCGGCATCGTGCCTTCACTATACCGTGCGCTGCGCCCCGCCCGAGCACCCACGCGCCACCGCCACCCTGCGCCCCGCCCACCCAACATTCCCAGTACACCCCGTTCCCTCGACGCACCCACGCGCCACCGCCACCCTGCGTCCCGCCGTCCCAGATTCCCAGTACACCGCGCTCGTCTCCACGCACCCGGCGCGCCGGCCGCAGCCCTGCGCGCCGCCCAACATTCCCCGTAGTAATGCGAACGGTTTGCTTGTCTACGTCAAAGGTACATTGGAAAGTATCGAATGCGGAAGGGAGTGAGCTTAGATGTTTAAGCACGTCTTAAGCGCTTGGCTGCAGGCCCAGGTTCCCGGCGTACCGGAGCACCGTATTACGAATATTTTTCGGCCGCTCGCCACCCCCGCCGACTCCGAACGCACGGCCGCCTATCTCGTGCTCGCGATCACCGCCCTCATCTTCGTCGTCGTAGCGGGCCTCATCACTTACACCATCGTGCGTTTCCGCCGCCGCCCCGGAGAAAGCGAACTCCAGGAGCCGCCGCAGGTCTACGGCAGCAATCAAATCGAAGCCGCCTGGACCGTCATTCCCATCCTGATCGTCTTCGTCCTCATCGGTGTCTCCGCGCGCGTCATCGCCGCCATACAGAACGCCAGCCCGCCGCCGCAAACCCTCAAGGTCCAGCTCGTCGGCCATCAATGGTGGTGGGAAGTGCGCTATCCCGATTACGGCCTCGTCACCGCCAACGAAATCCACGTCCCCGTCTCGCCCGACGGCAAGAACGCTACCTATCTACAGCTCACCAGCGTGGACGTCATCCACAGTTTCTGGGTCCCGCAGCTCGCCGGCAAAACCGACTTGATTCCCAATCGCATCAATTACACCTGGATCGATCCTCGCGAGCCCGGCGTCTACGTCGGCAACTGTGCCGAATACTGCGGCACCCAGCACGCCAATATGCTGTTGCGAGTCATTGCGCAGCAGCCCGCCGATTTCCAAAATTGGATGACCCAGCAGCAGAAGCCCGCCCTCGACGATCCGCAAGCGGCCGCTGCCAAGGCCGTCTTCAGCTCGTTATCTTGCGTGAACTGCCACATGATCCGCGGCACATCCGCCATCGGTAAATTCGGCCCCGATCTCACGCATCTCATGAGCCGCCAGACGCTTGCCGCGGGCGTCCTTGTGAACAACACCCAAAATCTCCGCGCCTGGGTCAACGATCCCCAGGACCCGAAACCCGGCTGCTTCATGCCCAGCATGAAACTGACCGGCCCCGAACTGGATCAGGTTGTATCGTATCTGCAGTCACTCAAATAAGCGAGGAACGAATGGCAACCATCGATTACCCGCTGCAACGCCCCAAAGCTGAGCCCGGCGAATTCTCCTTCTCGGAAACCGTCTATAAGTGGGTTGCCACCGTCGACCATAAGCGCCTCGGCCTGATGTACATCGCCTCCGCCCTCATCTTCTTCATCGTCGCGGGCATCATGGCCACCGTGATGCGCTTGCAACTCATGTTCCCGAACGGCCATGTGGTCGAACCGGACACCTTCAACCGGCTCTTCACCATGCACGGCACCAGCATGGTCTTCCTGGTCGGCATGCCGCTCGTCGCCGGCCTGTCCAATTACCTCGTGCCGCTCATGATCGGCGCCCGCGACATGGCCTTCCCGCGCCTCAACGCCTTCGGCTTCTGGATCTTCCTGCTCGGCGGCCTGCTTCTCTACTACAGCTATCTCGGCGGCGGCGGTCTCTCCGGCGACGGTTCCGCCCCCGACGTCGGTTGGTTCGCCTACGCGCCGCTCACCGAGCGCAGCTTCTCGCGCGGCCATTCGAGCGACTACTGGGCCCTCGGCATCCTCGTCTCCGGTTTCGGCAGCATCGCCAGCGCCATCAACGTCATCGCCACCACCTTCTGCATGCGCTGCCCCGGCATGACCCTCAAACGCATGCCCATGTTCGTCTGGGTCATGCTCATCGATTCCTGGCTGATCGTCGTCGCTCTTCCGCCGCTCTCCGCAGCTCAAGTCATGCTGCTGCTGGATCGTTATCTCGGCGCCAATTTCTTCAATACCCAAAACGGCGGCTCGGCCGTGCTATGGCAGCACTACTTCTGGATCTTCGGCCACCCCGAGGTCTACATCCTTATTTTCCCGGCCTTCGCCATCCTCTCTGAAGTCATCCCCATCTTCTCGCGCAAGCCGCTCTTCGGCCGCCCCGCCATGGTCGCTGCAGTGGTCGCCATCGGCTTCATCAGCCTCGGCGTTTGGGCGCACCACATGTTCGCAGTCGGCATGACCTCTTGGTCCAACACCTTCTTCGCCGCCTCCAGCATGCTGGTCGGCATCCCCACCGGCATCAAAATCTTCAACTGGACCGCCACCATGTACGGCGGCCGCCTCCGCTTTTCAACCGCTCTGCTCTTCTGCTGCGGATTCCTCTTTCAATTCCTCGTAGCCGGCCTCACCGGCATCATGCTCGCCGTCACCCCTTTCGATTGGCAGCTCCACGATTCCTATTTCGTCGTCGCCCATTTTCATTTCACGCTCGTCGGCGGCCTCGTCTTCGGTCTCTTTGCCGGCATCTATTACTGGTTCCCCAAAGCCATCGGCAAGATGCTCGATGAGAAGCTCGGCAAATGGCATTTCTGGCTGTTCTGCATCGGTTTCAACATGACCTTCATCCCGCTCCACTGGGCGGGAATGCTCGGTATGCCGCGCCGCATCTATACCTACGCCCCCGGCCGCGGTTGGGAGCTCTGGAACTTCATCGCGACGGTCGGAGTCTTCTTCCAGATCGCCGGCGTTCTCTGCTTCGTTTGGAACGTCCTGCGCGCCGCCCTGCGCGGCAAACCCGCCCCCGACGACCCCTGGGACGCCTGGACGCTCGAATGGGCCACCAGCTCGCCGCCGCCGGAATACAACTTTGAAAAGCTGCCCGTCGTTCGCAGCAGCCGTCCGCTCTGGGACCTCAAACATCCCCAAGATCCCGACTGGAAGTGGGAATAGCTTATGGCCCACGGACACCTCGTCGCGGAAAACGCCCTTGTCATGGAGCGGCAGTGGAAGCTGCCCGATCGCGGCACCGTCGGCATCATCTTCCTGATCGTCACCGAGAGCGTCCTGTTCTCGATGTTCGTCATCGCCTATCTCATCTACCTCAACAAAAGCCTCGTCGGACCCTATCCCAAAGACGTTCTCGAGCTTCCCATCCTCGCCAGCATCTGCCTGCTCTCCTCGAGCGGCACCATCGTCTTCGCCGAGCACGCTCTCAAGCACAACCGCCTCGGCCCGTTCAAGCTCTGGTGGGGCCTCACCATCCTGCTCGGCGCCTACTTCCTCTGGGCCACCGGCGTCGAGTGGCACAAGCTCATCTACGAAGATCACCTCACCATCAGCACCAACCTATTCGGCACCACCTTCTATTCGCTCGTCGGCTTGCACGCCAGCCACGTCATCGTCGGCCTGGTCTTCCTCACCATGGTGCTGGTCGTCACCCTACTCGGTTTTCCCATCCACACTCAACTGCGGCGTGTTCTGTTCTTATCCTGGTACTGGCATTTCGTCGACGCCGTCTGGGTCATCGTGTTCACCGTCGTCTATATCATCGGCCTTCCCAGGTGAAAACTGTATATGACTGACGAACTCCATCACGGCGAAGCGGGCGAGCGCAGCGAGCACACCCACATCCAGTTGCCCGCGCCCACCTTCTGGCCCATGGTGTTTGCGTTCGGCATCACCCTGCTCTTCGCCGGCCTGGTCACGCATTGGGCGGTCGGAGCCATCGGCTTTATCATCGCCTTTCGCGCCGCGCTCGGCTGGTGGCACAACGTCATCCCGCACGAAGAGCACGAAGAGGTGCCCATCGAAGCCGAGCTGCGGCCCGCGCCGATCCCGGTGGAAGCCCGCTCCGTCGTGCGCCTGCGCGCGGGCGAGCAAGGCCACCGCGTGCGCATCCCCGAAGAAGTGCATCCCTATTCGGCCGGCATCTGGGGCGGGCTCGCAGGCGGCGCGGCCATGGCGGCCCTCGCTTGCTTCTACGGCCTCATCGCCCAGCACAGCATCTGGTATCCCGTCAATCTGCTGGCCGGCGTCGTCATCCCCGGCATGGGCAGCGCCACCCTCGAACAGCTTCGAGCCTTTAACGGCCTCGCCTTCGTCGCCGCACTCGTAGGCCACATCTGCATCTCGTGCTTGATGGGCATCGTCTACGCCGTCATGCTCCCCATGTTCCCCAAATACGCTCCCTTCTGGGCCGGCATCCTCATGCCGCTCTTCTGGAGCGGCCTCGTCGCCACCGCCCTCAACGTCATCGACCCCGCGATGAACGGCCGCATCAGTTGGCCCTGGTTCATCTTCTGCCAGCTTGCCTTCGGCCTCGTCGCCGGTTTCGTCATCGCGCGCAGCACCAGTATCAAGACCATGCAATCCTGGACGCTCGCCGAACGCGCCTTCGTCGAAGCCCCCGGCGTGCGGCCCGCCCGCGAGGACGAGGAAGCATGAAGTCTTGCCCCCGCCGCACTCTTCGACTGTCTGCTTGCGCCGCCATGCTCATCGCTGCTGCCGCCTGCGATCCCCCCGGCAAGCCGCCGCCCATCCCGCCCGCCTCCCAGGACATCACCGATTTCGCCACCCTCTACGGCGAGAACTGCGCCGGCTGCCATGGCGACCGCGGACGCAACGCGCCCGGCCGCATTCTGAACGATCCTCTCTACCTCGCCGTCATCCCGCGCGACGAGCTGCAAAACGTAATCGCGAACGGCCGCCCCGGCACCGCCATGCCGGCCTGGCTGCGCAGCCAAGGCGGCCCGCTCACAGACAAGCAAGTGGCAGCGCTCGTCGATGGCATAGAGAAAAATTGGGCCAAGCCCGAACAATTCCAAGGCGCCGTGCTGCCGCCCTACGCAGCCACGGGCGAGCAGGGCGACCCCGCCCACGGCAAAAAGCTGTTTTTGCGCGATTGCTTCATGTGTCATGGCAAGGGCGCCGTCATCGGCCTGGTGACCGATCCGTCATACTTACAGCTTTCGACGGATCAGCTCTTGCGCACCGCCATCATCGTCGGCCGCCCCGATCTCGGCATGCTCGACTATCGAAGCTTGAACCTGGGACACGCGCTCGCCAATCAAGACATCGCCGACCTCGTGGCCTATTTGGCGTCCATGCGCCCAACCTCAACGGCAGGAGAAACCAAATGACAGGACCCGAACCAGCAGCACGCAAAGGCCCCGATCAGGAGCCGAATCCAACGCGGCGCGATTGGCTCTTCCATATCGGAGTGGCCGCGAACATCGCCGCCGGCGTCCTGATCGCCATCCCGCTCGTCGGTTTCGTCTTCTCGAGCTTCGTCGAGCGCAAAGACCCGCGCGCCTGGATCTCTCTAGGACCACTCGAAAGTTTCCCCGAGAGCACCACCCGCATCGCCACCTACCGCAATCCATTCACGCGTCCTTGGGACGGCGAAACCGCCAACATCCCCTGTTGGGTGCGCCGCCTCACCGGCAATCAATTTCAAGTCTTCGCCGTCAACTGCACCCATCTCGGCTGCCCCGTGCGCTGGTTCAAGCAAGCCGGTTTATTCATGTGCCCCTGCCACGGCGGCGCCTATTACGAAGATGGCGCGCGTGCCGCCGGCCCGCCGCCGCGCGGCTTGTTCCAATACACCTACAAAGTCGAAAACGGGCAGTTGTGGGTGAAGGGCGGGGAAATGCCCACCCTCTCGAATCCTGTCTAGCCGCCGCCCCCGTATGGTGACTACCTCATGAACTGGCTACGCAAATGCGCCGTCTGGCTGGATGATCGCCTCCATCTCACCGCCCTCTATGCCTCCACTGCCGGCCACGAAGTCCCCGCTAGCGCCGGAAGCTGGTTCTACGTCTTCGGTAGCGCCACCCTGTTGTGCTTCATCATTCAGGTCATCACCGGCGCATGCCTCGCCTTCGTCTACGTCCCTTCGACCAACGAAGCCTGGACCAGCCTCCAATATCTGAACCACGCTCAATTCCTGGGCTGGTATCTGCGCGCCGTCCACTATTGGGGATCGAATTTCATGGTCGCTATCATGACCGCGCACATGATTCAGGTCTTCCTCTTCGGCGCCTACAAATACCCGCGCGAGCTCACCTGGATCAGCGGCGTCTTTCTCCTGCTGTGCACCCTCGGTCTCGCCTTCACCGGCCAGGTCATGCGCTTCGATCAGGATGCCTATTGGGGCCTCGGTATCGGCGCCTCCGTCATGGGCCGCGTCCCGTTGATCGGCTCCCAACTTGTGCATGTTCTGCTCGCCGGCCCCATCATCGCCGGCGAAACGCTCTCCCGCTTCTTCACGCTGCACGTCTTTGTCATTCCCGGCCTTATCATCGCCATCGTCGCCATGCACCTGCGGCTGGTGCTCACCAAAGGCATCAATGAATATCCGCGCCCCGGCTATCCCGTCCACAAGTCCACCTACGACGCCGATTACGCCGAAATCCTGCGCACCGAAGGCGTCCCGTTCGTCCCGCACGCCATCGGCAAGGATCTGATCTTCGCCGCCATCGTCATCGTCGGCATCCTCGGCTGCGCCTTTTTCTTCGGACCCAAAGGCCCCTTCGGCGTCCCGGATCCCACGCTCGTCGACACCAATCCGCGCCCAGATTTCTATTTCCTCTCCATCTTTGCCGCCCTCGCGCTGCTGCCGGATTGGATGGAGGTTTTGGTCCTCTTCGTAGCGCCGGTAATCGCCATTCTCTTGCTGCTCGCTCTTCCGTTTATCTCCGGTACCGGCGAAAAGAGCGCGCGCCGCCGGCCCGTCGCGGTGCTTTCGGTGGTTTTGGTCATGCTCACCATCGCCGTCTTGTGCTACCTGGGGCAAACCTCGCCCTGGTCCCCACGCATGGACGCCTGGAGCGCCGACACCATACCCATCCAATTCGTCAAGAACCGTACGCCCCTTCAACTTAAGGGCGCTCTCGTCTTCCAGAACAAGCAGTGCCGCAACTGCCATTCACTCGGCGGTCACGGCGGCCAGCGCGGACCCGCTCTCGATTCCGTAGCCACGCGCTTGACCGCCGATCAAATGGTCCGGCAAGTCATTCAAGGCGGCGGCAACATGCCCGCCTACGGCAAAAAATTGAGCCCGGCCGAAGTCGATGCGCTGGTCGCCTTCATGCAGACCCTGCATCCGCAAGGTGTTCCGCCCGTTCGTCCTTCCGATCAGCGCGAGAACAAGTTGCCGCGCGATTTCGCGGTTCTTTCCAAGTGAATGCCGTCGCCAACGCGGCCCTTGCCTCCTGGGCCCTGTCGCCGCCCGCGATTCTTCTCTTCCTCCTTGCCGCATTCATCTACCTGCGCGGCTGGCTCCGCGTCCGCCGCTTGGTCCGCGATGACCGCGATTCCGCTCGCCTGGCCTGCTTCCTTAGCGGTCTAGGGGTATTGTTCCTCGCCACCGAATCGCCGCTCGATTCTTTCGACTATCTCTTCCTCTCCGCCCACATGACCCAGCATTTGCTCCTCATGATGGTCGCGCCGCCGCTCCTGCTCCTGGGTCATCCCGTCGTCCCGCTGCTCCGCGGCCTGCCCAAGCCATTCGTCAAAGAAGGTCTTGGCCCGTTCCTCACCTGGCCCGCCCTCCGCAAGGTCCTGCGCTGGCTCACCTCGCCTCCCGTTGCCTTCGTCCTGTTCGCCGTCAGCACCATCCTTTGGCACTTGCCGAACTTCTATGAGCTCGCCCTGCGCTCGCCCGCCTGGCATGGCGTCCAGCATGCCTCTTTTTTCTGGACCGGCATTCTCTTCTGGTGGCCTGTCGTCGATCCCTTCCCCGGCCGTCCCCACTGGCCCCGGTGGACCGCCATCCCGCTTCTCCTCGCCGGCGACATCGTCAACACCGTTCTCTCTGCCTTCTTCGTCTTTTCCGGCCGAATACTTTACCCTGCCTACGAGGCCGTTCGCGCCAGCCGCATGGGCGCGCAGGAAGATCAGACCCTCGCCGGCCTCATCATGTGGGTGCCGGGTTCCATCATCTACTTAGTGCCCGCGCTCGCCGTCGCCATCGGCCTTTTATCCAGTGACAGATTCGTGCGTCCGCACGCCGTCGTAAGAGCCAAGCCGCGGCCCCCGCGCCGGCCGCTTCCCATATGGAAATTCCGCCGCCCGGCGCAAGTCCTCGTGCTTCTGCTCGCCATCGCCGTCATGGCCGACGGCTTCTTCGGCGCCCAAATCGCTCCGCTAAATCTGGCCGGCGTTCTGCCCTGGATTCACTGGCGCGCGCTCTCGCTCCTCGCCTTGCTCATCGTCGGCAACCTGTTCTGCATGGCATGCCCGTTCACCTTCGTGCGCGACCTCGGCCGCAAATTCCTGCCCGCCCGCCTGCGCTGGCCGCGTTGGCTGCGTACCAAGTGGCTCAGCGCCGCGCTCCTGATCGTCTATCTTTGGGCCTACGAAGCCTTCGGCCTCTGGAACAGCCCCGCGCTCACCGCCTGCATCATCGCCGGCTACTTCCTCGCCGCTCTCGCCATCGACGGCGCCTTCCGCGGCGCCAGCTTCTGCAAATATGTCTGCCCCATCGGCCAGTTCCACTTCGTAACTTCTCTGGTGTCGCCGCGCGAAGTGCGCGTGCGCAGCACCGCCGTCTGCCAAACCTGCTCGACATACGACTGCATCCGCGGCAACCAGCACGCCCGCGGCTGCGAACTGTTCCTCTTTCAACCCAAAAAATCCAGCAATCTCGATTGCACCTTTTGCCTCGATTGCGTGAAGGCCTGCCCGCACTCGAACGTCGCGCTTCTCCCCGTCGCCCCCGCCAGCGCCCTGATCCCCGATCCCTACCGCTCCTCCATCGGCCGCCTTTCGAAGCGCACCGACCTCGCCGCACTCGCCCTCATCATCGTCTTCGGAGCCTTCGTCAACGCCGCCGCCATGACCGCGCCCGTCATGCAGTGGGAGCATCGCCTTCACGCCCGTCTCGGCTTTTCATCGATGCCTTGGATCATCGCCGCATTCATCCTCGCCGGCGCCGTCCTTATTCCCGCGCTGGCCGCTCTCGCCTCCACAGCGCTAACCCGCCGCAGTCTCGATATTGCCCGCCGCTTCATCTATACGCTCGTCCCCCTCGGCATCTCGATGTGGGCCGCTCATCTGCTCTTCCACTTCGCCTACGCGCTCCCGCTGCCCGCCCTCATCAGTCCCGCCCGCTTCGTCACCCCCACCCAAACCCTGCTGCTCGACGCCGGTCTTCTCCTATCGCTCTACATCGGCTGGCGCATCGCCAAACTTTACGCCGCCCGCACTCTCATCCTGCCCTGGGCTACCCTCGCCTGCGCTCTCTACGCCTGCGGCGTCTGGATTCTCTTTCAACCCATGCAAATGCGCGGCCTGCTGCATTGAAGTTCGCCGCGCTCTTTTTTGCGATCGCCGCGTCCCTGCGCGCCGACGGCGGTTCCGTGCTCCTCCGCCAGCAAGCCAACGCATTCCTCATCACCGTCTTCGGCACTCCCCAGGTCGGCCCAAACGACTTCAGCGTCCTCGTGCAAAACGCCTCCGACCACTCGCCCATCCTCGACGCTCGTGTCGATATTCGCGTGGCCCACAACCTCGCGCCCGCCACCCACCAGTACGCCACCAACAAGCTGCTCTACGCCGCGTCCGTCAACATCTTCCGCGCCGGCCGCTATTCCATGGAAATCAATGTCTCGCGCAACGGCGAAGCCGCATCCATCGACGGCGAAATCGATGTCCCCCCGCCGGCGCCGCCCTGGGTCTCCTACTGGCCTTATTTCGCGCTCGTCCCCGCCGCCATTCTTCTGTTTGCGTTGAACCAACGGCTCAAGACTCAGCGGGCGAAGCGTCCGCCAGCACGGCCATAGCCGCATTGCGCCCGTTCATCGCAATCACGCTCCCGCCCGGGTGCGTGCACGCCCCGCACAAGTAAACACCCTGCATCGGCGTCCTCGCCCGCAGGCGATTGCTCCACATATACGCCGGCAGGCACTCGCCCTGGAAAATATGTCCGCCCGTCAGCCCTACTTTTTTCTCGATATCCGGCGGCCCCAGCGCTTCCGCCGCAATCACCGCGTCCGGAATGTTGCTGCAGAACCGCGCCAGCGCGTCCAGTGCCAGGTGCTTCGCCCGCTCGCGCTGGTTTCCCCACGTGCCCTCCGCAAACCGGTACGGCACGTACTGCGAGAACACGCTCATCGTGTGTGTGCCGGCCGGCGCCACACTCGGGTCATGCACGCTTTGGAAATACAACTCCGTCCAAAGCCGCTCCGGTAACCGTCCCGCCCGTGCCGCCGCATAACCCGCTTTCCACTCTTGCTTCGTCAGCGGCGTGTTCGCCTGCCCGAAATGATGCGGCTCGCACTTCCCCGGCCGCGCCCGAAAATTCGGCAGCTCCCGCAGCCACACGTTCACCTTCAACGTGCACCCCTCTATCGGCACCGCCTCCACCTGCGCCCGCCACGCACCATCCGCCGCATCGCCCACCAGCCGCAGCGTAGTCCTTGGGTCCGCATTCGAAATCACCACCGGCGCATGAATCCGCTCCCCGCCTTCGAGCACCACGCCCTCGCCCGGCACAATCTCCGCCGCTCCCACCCCCGAGGCAATCGCCGCGCCCGCCTCCTGCGCCGCATCCGCCAGGAAGAACGACACCATCCCCATGCCGCCCTTGACGTATCCCCATACGCCCGGCAGCCCGCCCAACCGCCCGGACGAATGATGAAAGCGAATCGAAGCCGTCCCTGCATCGAACGGACTCGCATTCGTTCCGATCACGCCCTGTCCCAAGTACCCGTATTGCAAGCGTTCATCGGTCAAATAATGCTCGACCAGCTCTGCCATCGACCACTCGAACAGCAGCGCCCGCGCCTCGCGATCGTTCCCCAGCCGCTCTTCGATCTGCTCGCGCGTGGGCGCCTCGCCGATCCACATATCGCGTTTATCCGCAGGCCGCAGCGCATCCCGCACTCGTCCAATCAAATGCGACATCGCGCGCCAGCCCTCGACGTCCCCTTGCGAAAAGCGCGCGATTTCGGCATCGCACCGTTGATCGTCTTCGTGCAGTTGAAGGCTGCTGCCGTCCTCGAACGGAATAAACAACCCGTCCATCGCCGGCGTCCAGGAATACCCGCGCGCCGGTAAATCCAGCTCTTCGATCACCAGCGGATGCAGCAGCCCCGCCAGATACGCGCACGGCGACATCCGAACGCCCGGCCATGGCTCTTCAATCGTGCACGCGCCCCCGATCCGCTCTCGCGCCTCCAGCACCAACACCCGTTTCCCAGCCCGCGCCAGGTACGCCGCGCACGCGAGCCCATTGTGCCCAGCGCCCACCACCACCGCATCCCAGCGCCGCGCCGCCAGCTCCCGCACCGGCATCGGCAGTCCCACCACCCCCAGCGTCTCAACCGCCGAGCAACTTGTCAGAATCGGCCTCATGCCACACCCGGTCTGACCTCAAAATCATCCGCATTGTAGTTTCCCCATCCACCAGCCGTCGCTTGCGCTACGAGCCGTTCCAGCACCGCAACAGATGGGATTCTGGCCTGTCCCCTCGCGGCCTGCAGCGATCCGCCTTCGGATTGCGGCCGCTTCCAAATGAACCGATAACCGTATTCCAGGCCACCGTCATCATAGAAATACCGGCACCATTGAAACCACAGAGTCCAGTCGGTCGCCTCAGCATTGGGGTTATCCGTTGTTTCGTGGATAACTTGTACACGCGCCATTTCAATTACTCCTCCCAATCATAGAGTAATACACAAACGCACAAATGCGCCAATGCTGATCAGGTTTTGTGTATGCGGCAGCCTTGGCAAACATTGCCAATGCTGGTACGATATAGGGAACGGAGGCTGTGATGCCTACACGCAACGTTAATCTGACCGACGAGCTAGACCGCTTTGTAAGCGTAAAGATCGCGAGCGGACGCTACGAAAACGCCAGCGAGGTTATCCGTGCTGCGCTGCGAACTTTGGAACGAGAGGAACAGGAACACGAAGCCAAGCTGACGGCATTGCGAGCCGTCATTGACGCGGGCGATGCAAGCGGGATCGCCAGCGACGGCGTGTTTTCCCGCGTCCGAAAAGCCTTAAATCTTCCCGAACCGCAGCGTTAGGATGTGGCCGTCTTTCATCTCTCACGTCGTGCCGAAGCTGATCTGATCGAGATCAGTGCGTATACCCTGCAAACATGGGGCGCAGATCAGACCATACGTTACATCGACGAACTCGAAACATGCTGCCATAGACTTGCCCACAATCCCGGACTAGGGCGGGCTTGTGATGAAATCCGCCCTGGCTTGCGGCGCATGGGCCAGGGGAAACACGTGATCTTTTACCGGCAGCATGAGGGCGGCATTCTAGTCTCGCGCATCCTCCATCACCGCATGCTGCCGAAAAAACACGCCATCGACGACACCGAAGCCTAAAATCACGCAACACAGTCGCCGCAGGAGCCCAGTCGCGCCTCTTGGACCTTGGGATCGTACGTTACGACCCCCCTCACGCTGTCCGCTGCGCTTCCGCTTTCCCATCCCCGCTGATCGCTGCCTGGGCCGCCGCCAATCTCGCAATCGGCACCCTGTACGGCGAGCACGATACGTAATTCATCCCCACGCGATAGCAAAACTCCACCGAGCTCGGTTCGCCTCCATGTTCCCCGCAAATCCCGACCTCCAAGTCCGGCCGTGTCTTCCGCCCCAGCTTCACAGCCATTTCAACCATCTTCCCCACGCCATCCTGATCCAGCACCGCAAACGGATCCGCCTTGAAAATCTTCAAATCCTCATACTGCTTCGAGAACTTCGTATAGTCATCTCGGGAAAGTCCCATAGTTGTCTGGGTGAGATCGTTCGTGCCGAAGCTAAAAAACTCCGCCTCCTTCGCGATTTCATCGGCCGTCAACGCCGCGCGCGGAATCTCGATCATCGTCCCTACGTAATACTTCAAATCCTTCAACCCCGCCGCGCCCAGCACCTCTTCCGCCACGCGCACCACAATCGCCTTCTGGTTCTCCAGTTCCTTCACGTTCCCTACCAGCGGAATCATCACCTCGGGAATCACGTTGACGCCCTTCTTCGCCACCAGCACCGCCGCCTCGAAGATCGCCCGCGCCTGCATCTCCGTTACTTCCGGATACGTGATCCCCAACCGGCACCCGCGATGCCCCAGCATCGGATTGAACTCATGCAGCTCTTCCACCCGGCTCAGCAGCTCGGGCAAATATTTCTTCAACTCCCCAACGCTCACGCCATACGTCGCCGCCATCTCCTTCTTCTCTTTCGAAGTCGCGCTCGGCAGCTTCGCAATGTCCACCATCACGTTCTCGCGCTTCGGCAAAAACTCATGCAGCGGCGGATCCAGCGTTCGGATCACCACCGGAAATCCGTCCATCGCCTGAAACAGCCCCGCAAAATCCTTGCGCTGCATCGGCAGCAGCTTCTTGAGCGCGTTCTTGCGCGTCTTCTCATCGCGCGCCAAAATCATCGCCTGCATGTGCGGAATCCGGTCCTCGGCGAAGAACATGTGCTCCGTGCGGCACAGCCCAATGCCTTCCGCTCCGAACGTTCGCGCCGCCTTCGCATCCCGCGGAATATCGGCGTTCGCCCTCACGCCGAAACCGCCGCGAAATTCATCCGCCCATTCCATGAAAGTCGCAAAATAGTGCGACTTCGGATCCGGCTCATTCGTCTTGCACTGCCCCAGGTACACTTCCCCCAGCGTGCCATCGAGCGAAATCCAATCGCCCTCGTTCAGCACCATCTTCTTGCCTTCGAACAGAACCGTTGCCTGCTTCGTCCCTTCGTTCACCGCCACCGAGGCCGCTCCCACCACGCACGGCCGCCCCATCCCGCGCGCCACCACCGCCGCATGGCTCGTCAACCCGCCCACCGCCGTCAAGATCCCCTTCGAAACATCCATGCCATGTATGTCATCGGGGGTCGTCTCTTTGCGCACCAGAATCACTGGCCCGCCCTTCGCCAACTCCACCGCGTCTTCCGACGAAAATGCCGCGCGCCCCACCGCCGCGCCTGGCGACGCCGGCAACCCCGTCGCAATCTTCTGCAATCCCTTGCGCATCGCCGCATCCAGCACCGGATGCAGCAGTTGATCCAACTGATTCGGCGCCACCCGCTGCACCGCTTCCTTCTTCGAAATCAGCCCTTCTTCCACCATGTCCACCGCCGCACGCACCGCCGCCGGCCCCGTGCGCTTGCCATTGCGCGTCTGCAGCATGTACAGCGTGCCGTCTTCCACCGTGAACTCGAAATCCTGCACGTCCCGGTAATGCTTCTCCAGGTTCGTCGTGATCTCGCGCAACTGCCGGTACGCCTCCGGCATCACCTGCTCCAGCTCCGTAATCGGTTGCGGCGTGCGAATCCCGGCCACCACGTCCTCGCCCTGCGCATTCACCAGGAACTCGCCGTAAAACGTCCGTTCGCCCGTCGATGGATTGCGCGTGAACCCCACGCCCGTACCCGAGCTGTCGCCCATGTTCCCGAACACCATCGCCTGCACGTTCGCCGCCGTCCCGATCGAATCCGGAATCTTCTCCATCCTCCGGTAGTAAATCGCCTTCGGCGTGTTCCACGAATTGAACACCGCGTCGCGCGCCAGCGTCAACTGCTCCAGCGGCTCTTGCGGAAACTCGCGTCCGGTCTCTTTCTTCACCAGCTTCTTGTAATCGCCAATGATCGACTGCAAGTCCTCAGCCCGCAGATCCGTGTCCAGCTTGGCCCGCGCCCTCGCCTTGCGCGTATCGAAAATGTGGTCGAATTTCGCCATGTCGATATGCAGCGCCACTTCGCCGAACATCTGAATGAAGCGCCGGTAGCAGTCGTATGCGAACCGTGCGTTGCCCGTCTTGCGCGCCAGCGCCTCGGTCGATTCATCGTTCAACCCGAGATTCAGAATCGTGTTCATCATCCCCGGCATCGAAAATTTCGCGCCGCTTCGTACGCTCACCAGCAGCGGGTCTTCCCCCGCGCCCAGCTTCTTGCCCATCTCTTTCTCGAGCTTCTCCAGCGCCTTGTGAATCTGCTCGTCCACCTCGCCCGGCACCTGGTTGCCGTTCTCGAAAAACAGCGTGCACACTTCCGTCGAAATCGTGAACCCCGGCGGCACCGGCACTCCTGCCTTGCTCATCTCCGCCAGCCCCGCGCCTTTGCCTCCCAGCACGTCGCGCATCTTGCCGTCGCCGTCAGCGTGCCCTCCGCCAAACGAGTAAACGTATTTCTTCATTGCGAATCTTGTCTCCTGATTTACGCGGCTTGTCCCCGCGTCACGATTTCTGAAAAATCTGCGATCGTGCTGAACTCCTCGAGCAGGCTGTGTAGCAAAGCCAGCCGGTTCTTCCGTATCGCTTCGTTGGGATCGTTCACCAAAATCTTATCGAAGAAGAGATCGATCTGCGGCCGCAGCGACGCAATCTCTTCCAGCCGTTCCTTATAACCGCCGCCCGCACGAATCCTCTCGCTCACCGCCTCCGCGGCTTCATACAACTCCCGCTCCGGTCCATTCTGCAGTAGGCGGGCGTCCACAGTTCTACTGCTGAACTCCGTCTGCCTCAAAATGTTCTTGATGCGCTTAAAGCTCGCCGCGATCGGCTCGAAATTGTCCGACGCCCTCACCTCGCGAACCGCCTCCGCGCGATCCGCCAAATCCGGCAGCGTTGTAATCGGCGGCGCCATCACGGCATTCACTTCGTCGTACTCGAAATTCTTCACCTCGCGCAGATATGTCTGAATGCGCTCCCGCAGAAACTCGGCCAATTGAAAATCGTTCTGCGCCAGCTCCGCCAACACAACCGGCAGCCGCGCCTCAAACAGAATCTTGACGATTCCCTGTGCCGCCCGCCGCAGCGCGAACGGATCTTTCGATCCCGTCGGAATCAACCCGATCTTGAAGCACTCAACCAACGTGTCGATCTTGTCCGCAATCGAAACAACCTGCCCTTCGAGCGTCGCCGGAATCGGCTGTTCCATGCCCACCGGCTGGTAGTGGTCGTAAATCGCCATGGCCACCGTTTCGCCCTCGCCCTGCGCCCGCGCGTACAACCCGCCCACCACGCCCTGCAGCTCCGGAAACTCCTTCACCATATCGGTGGTCAAATCGCACTTACAAAGCTTGGCCGCCCGCATCGCGCTCTCGACGTCCGCATGCAACTGCGGAGCCAGCATGCTTGCGAATGCACGCACGCGCTTGCTCTTGTCTAGGTAGCTTCCAAGCTGCGCCTGAAAAGTAATCTTCGCCAGATCCGGCACGCGGTCCGCCAGCGTCTTCTGTTGATCCACCTTCCAGAAAAAACGCGCATCGTTGAACCGCGCCCGCAGCACGCGCTCATTCCCCTGACGGATCAGCCCATCCGGGTCGCCATCGGTATTCGTCACCGCGACAAACTCCGGCGCCAGCGATCCGTCCTCTTTCAGCACCGAAAAGTACCGCTGGTGATGCCGCATCACCGTCGATAGAATTTCCTTCGGCAGCTCCAGGTACGAAGCATCGAAGCTCCCGCGAATGGGCGTCGGAAACTCCGTCAGGTAAACCAGCGTCTTCAACAACTCGTCATCGCGCTGCACACCCGGCCCCAACCCGTCTTCGATCCGCTTCCGCCGCTCCTCGGCGTGTACAATCACGCCGTTCTCGCGCAGCACGTCCAAGTAAGTCGGAATGCGCGCCGTCAACGGCCCTCTCGCGCCCAACACCCGATGCCCGCGCGTCAAGTTACCCGACTGTACGCCGGCAACTTCAAACCGTACTATTTGCTCGTCCAGTAGTGCCACAATCCATCGAATCGGACGTATGAAACGCACTCCATTCTTCCCGGTCCAATACATCGACTTTGGAAAGTGAATGCCCGCGATCACCTCGGGCAGTTTTTCCGCCAGCGCCTCAATGGCCAATCGCCCTTTCGTCAACTGTGCAAAGACGTAGCGCTCGCCCTTCGCGTCCGCTGCCTTCTTAAGCTGCTCCAGACCTACGCCCTGCTTCCGCGCAAATCCCTCCGCCGCCTTCACTCCCGCCGACACATACGGCCCCGGCGCCACCGTCTCCACATCCGGCGCCTTCTCCAGAATATTTTTGGCGAGTAAGATCAGCCGGCGCGGCGTCGCCGTCACAATAATCGCCGATCCTTCGAATTGCCCGAACGCCGCCTGATACCGCGCCCGCAGATCCTCCAGCGCCGGTTCAATCATCCAATCCGGAATCTCTTCCGTACCGATCTCCAGCAGGAAATACGGCATCAGGCCGCAGCCTCTTCAACCGAGATTTGCTGCGCCGCCCACGCCTGTGCCACGCCCACCGCCAGTTTCCGTACCCGCGCGATAATTCCCACCCGCTCCGTCACGCTGATCGCGCCCCGCGCATCCAGCATGTTGAACAGGTGCGAGCACTTCAGCGCCTGGTCGTAAGCCGGCAGCAAGGGAAAGCGCCGCTTTTCTTCGGCGTGCTTATACAAATCCAGAAGCCGCTGGCATTCTCCTTCGTGCAGGTCGAACTCTTTCCACAACGCGCTCACATCGGCCAGCTCGAAGTTATAAACCGAAAACTGCTGCTCGTCCGCCAGCCGCACGTCCGCATACTTCACGCCCGGCGCCCACTCGATGTCATAAATACTCTCGACGTTCTGTAGAAACGAGACAATGCGCTCCAGCCCGTAAGTGATTTCCGCTGGCACTAACTCTAAATCGATGCCGCCGCATTGCTGGAAGTAAGTAAACTGCGTAATCTCCAACCCATCCAGTACCACTTGCCAGCCGATTCCCCACGCCCCTAACGTCGGCGCTTCCCAGTTATCTTCTTCAAACTTGATATCGTGCTTTCGCAAACGAATGCCGATCGCCTCCAGGCTGCCCAGGTATTGCTCCAGCACGTCATCCGGCGTCGGCTTCAGAATCACTTGCAGCTGCTGGTGCTTATAAAGCCGGTTCGGGTTCTCGCCATAGCGCGCATCCGCCGGCCTCCGGCTCGGCTGCACATAGGCAACCTTATACGGCTTCGCTCCCAGCACCCGTAGAAACGTCTCCGGCGCCATCGTGCCCGCGCCCACCTCCAGGTCGTACGGCTCCTGAATGATCGCGCCGCGGTCCGCCCAATAGCGCTTCAGTTTGAAAATCGTGTCTTGAAAAGAGTCCATCGCGAGTTCAGAGCGCTTCGAGCAGCGCCGGCGTATGGAAATGACGCTCGGCGTGCTCCTCCATCTGCCGAATCAGAAAACGCCGCAGATCGAGAGCCGTATCTTTATTCCAGGCGAGCGCCGGCAGCTCCGCGATATGCGTCCGCAGCATCGCCCCCGCAATTTCCCGCGACGCGCCCGAAAGACTTCTATCCGGGTAACTACCCAAATCGGGCAGAAATCCCGAAAGCCGCGTCGCCCACAGCGAAAAGTAAGTGATCGCTGCCCAGATAGCTCCCGGCGACCGCTCGTGCATGTGGCCCAGCACCGCGCCCAGTAAGCGGAAGAAACGCTCGTTCGGTTCATGCGGCGGCAGCATCTGCTCGCTCACCTCCGCCACATAGTCCAACGCCACGCTCGTGTCGAAGCAATCCAGCAAATCAAACTGCGATTGCATCAGATCGCAGGAGTTCAGGTTAACCAGTTCTCGCGTCTCTTTCTGCGAATAAGATAGATTCACCAGCGACAGCCGTTCCAGTCCGGACCCGAAATTGCTCTTCGGCTTGCGTGCCCTCCGCGCCACGCCTCGCAGCTTCCCCTGATCGCGCGTGAAAAAACTCACGATCAGGTCCGATTCGCGAAACGGGTAGGTCCGCAGAACGTATGTCTCACTGACCCGGGCCGGCAATAACCTAAAATTATCTCATTGCGCCTCAAGACCGCCACCATTTGCACGGTCCTGCTCTCTACCATCTTTGCCGCCGCACGCGCGCAAGAGGCGCATCTCTTGCTCACGCCCCAGCATCTCAAACGCCTCCAGCGCGACCGCCAACGCCAAACCGTCCGCTGGCTGAACTTCGAAAACCGCGTGCAGTCCGTTCCCGATTCGCCCCAGCGCGGCTTCGAGCTCGCGCTCTACTACGCCATAACCCACGATCAAGCCCGCGGCCGCGAAGCCATCGCCTGGGCCCTCGCCCATCCCTGCGATCCCCGCCAGACTCCCCAGATCCTCGATTGGTCCGGCGATCTCATCTCGGAAAGCGAGCGCGCCAAAATCCCCGCCTGCCAGCCCGCGCCCACCGCCGAAAACCTCCTCACAGCGCTCCAAAACGGCGCCTTCCGCGACGCCCCCACCCTCTATGCGGCTTGCGAATATCTGATGACTGTTCGCGCCACCGAACACACCGATCTCCGCCAGAACGCCCCGCAGTTTTTCTCCCGGTTGCCGGTTGAGTTCCTGCTCTCGCTCAAGCCCGCGCAAATCGACCATCCCGACTGGATGACCCACATCGCCGCCCTCGCGCTCGTCGCCCTCGACCCCAACCTCGAAGCCTCTCAGTTCCTCCAAGCCTGGGCCATCGAAGATCGTCAGATGCTTCGCGACGGCCCCGGCGTCGCCTACGAATTCTTATGGGCCGATCCTTATCTGCCCGGCGTTGGCTACCAGAACCTTGACCCTTGGACCTACGCCGCCCCCACCGGCCGTCTCTTTGCCCGCACCAACTGGGATACGAACGCTTGTTGGATCGCCATCTCTCCACACGGTGTCGAAGAGCAGAATTGCCCGTCGGGCTGGCGCGACCAACTTGCCCGCTTCGGGCGCTTGAACCTGCTCCCCATGACCCAGCGCTGTGAAGAGCTGCCGTCCTTCGAGCCTAATTCAAGCCTCCTGCTCTGGCGCTTGCCGCCCGGCCAATCCGTCAGCTACCGCGACAACAAACAGCCACGTTCCGGCCAAGCCGACCCGGCCGGCCTGCTGCGCATCTCCCCCGGCGCCCAAGGCAAAGTTTGCGCAGCGCGCTAAACTGAACTTTCATGATTGCAGCAACACAACTGCGCCCGGGCATGGTCGTCAAGTTCAATAACGAATTGCATTCGGTCTTCAGCATGGTGCATCGCACGCCTGGTAATCTTCGTGGCTTCGTCCAAGCCAAAATGCGCAATCTTCGCTCCGGCTCGATGATGGAGCATCGATTCTCTTCGGAAGACAAAGTGGAGCGCATCGCTCTCGACGAACACGAAATGGAGTATCTGTACGATGACGGCGACTACTACTACTTCATGAACATCGAGAATTACGAACAGATGCACCTGACCAAGGACATGCTCGGCGATGGCGTTCTCTATCTCACGCCGCAGTTGCACGTCAACGTTGAGTTCTACGAAGGCAAACCCATCAGCGTCGAGCTCCCCGCCAGCGTCGAGATGACCGTCGTTGAAACCGAACCCGGCCTCAAAGGCGCTACAGTGTCAAACGTCACCAAGCCGGCGAAAATGGAGACCGGCCTCGTCGTCCAAGTGCCGCCCTTCATCAATCAAGGCGAGCGCATCCGCGTCAGCACCTCCGAGGGCACCTATCAAGAGCGCGCTTAGCCGCCTGTAGGGCGGGCCTCCTGGCCCGCGCCGGATGTCCTCGCCCGGCTATCGTGCGCCTCCACCCCCCGCTCTGCTATTGTGCAATTCTGAGTTCTCTCCCCGAGGGACAACCTGGTTCCGCTATGGAACGCATAGAGAAAACTGTTTTTCTGAGTTATCGCCGCACCAATTTGCCTTGGGCGCTCGCGATTTTCCAAAACCTGACACAGCACGGATATGATGTGTTCTTTGATTACAGCGGCACCACCAGTGGCGATTTCGAGGGCGTCATCCTGGCAAACATAACCGCGTGCGCACATTTTCTAGCTTTGCTGACCCCCTCCGCGCTGGAGCGTTGCCACGATCCATCAGATTGGCTGCGCCGCGAAATTGAGACCGCTCTGGACAACCAACGAAATATCGTGCCCCTCTTGCTCGAAGGATTTGACTTCGGTACGCCCAAGATCGCGACTCAGCTCACGGGCAACCTCGCCCGGCTCAAGCACTACAACGCACTCAGCATCCCGCCCGAGTACTTCTGGGAGGCCATGGAACGCTTGCGCAAAAAGTACTTAAGCGTTCCCCTAACGGCCGTGCTCCACCCGGCATCCATCCCCGCACAACGGGCCGCTACACAACAGAAGGCGGCAGCCGACGCGGCTCCGGCGGTTCGCGAACAAGAACTGACTGCCCAGCAATGGTTCGAGCGAGGATTTGCGGCAACCGATCCAGACGAAGAGTTGCGTTTTTTCAGCGAAGCGATCCGGCTGCAGCCGGACTATGCCAAAGCCTTCTACAACCGTGGCCTTGCGCGTTACGCCAAAGGCGACCTGGACGGGGCGATCAAGGACTACAACGAAGCCATTCGGCTCAAGCCAGACTATGCCTTTGCCTTCAACAACTGCGGCGTTGCGCGGGCCGCCAAAGGCGACCTGGACGGAGCGCTACAGGACTACAACGAAGCCATCCGGCTCAACCCGGAAGATGCCGACATCTTCTACAACCGTGGCGTTGCGCGTTACGACAACGGCGACCGGGACGGAGCGATCCAGGACTACAACGAAGCCATTCGGCTCAACCCAGACTATGCCAATGCTTTCTACAACCGCGGCCTCGCACGTCAAGCTGGAGGCGACCTAAAAGGCGCCCAGCAGGATTTCCAAGAAGCTGCCCGGCTCGGATTCAAGCCCAAGTGACCGCGTCGTCCCACTACCCCTTAAACTTCCCGCTCAAATACTGATAGCTCTTCCGCAAACTCGCAATCGGGTCGCCCGGCGTCTGGTCCTGCTCCACAAAATAATTCTCGACTCCCGCCGCATCCGCCGCCGCCAGCACCGCCGGTATATCGATCGTTCCGCTGCCGACCTCTTTGAACGCGCTCTTCGGAACATTCTCGTTGTACTGCGTCTTAATTCCCTTGGCTTTATCTTTCAAATGCAGCAGCTTCACGCGCCCGCTGTAAGTCTTCAACAGCGCCACTGGATCGTTCCCCGCCACGCTCACCCAGAAAATGTCCATCTCCAGCGAAACCAGGTCCTTCTGCGTGTTGCTCATCAGGATCTGCAGCCCCGTCGTTCCGCCCACCGGCCCGAACTCAAAAGCATGATTGTGATAGCACAGCGTCAACCCGGCAGCCTTCGCCTTCTCGCCGGCTGCGTTCAACTTCTCGGCCAGGTTCTTGAACATATCCGCCCCGCCGCGCTGCGCCGGCGCAATATAAGGCACCACGATATAGCTAAACCCTCGCTGCTTCAGGTCCGCTATGGTCGAATCCAGCTTGCTTCCACCCTGCATAAAGATATCGGTGTCCACATGGATGCTGACCGGCTTCAAACTCGTTTCCTTGAGAGCGGACCAAATCTTATCCAGATTTCCGTAGGTCGCTTCCACCTCGGTGTAGCCGATCTCCTGGATCGCTTTCAAAGTAGCGGCCGGATCTTTCTCGATGACGTTGCGAACCGTGTAGAGCTGAACGCCCAAATTATTGTGTGTGAGTGGTTCCTTTGCGAAGGCTGCGCGGCTCAGCGGCAGCAACGCTGCGGCTTGCGTGACGAAACTGCGTCGGGTGGATGCTGGCATGCCTTATATACTATCTGGCCGGCACAGGGCGGAGCCGCCCCCGATCCATCTAAGTAAGTGCCGGCGGGTCCCTCCGTTGTGCCGGCGATTACCTGGAACCGCCCGATTCACCGGAGCTTGGCGGGCCGCTCGGCAAGCTCTGCGCGATCCAGTTCGCCGAAAATCGCCGATCCAAATGAAGCTGCGGCGAGCGGATCACGAACACTCCGTTGTCATACATATCTTGAATGTCTACCGGCCACGGACCCCCGTAAAGCTCATTCAGTTTGCCGGCCTCGATCTTCGATACTGCCGGAGTCGCGCGAAACAAGTACGTCTTAGGCCCGGAAATCAGCCGTGTGAACTCAATGCTCACAAGATAATAATGCTTGGGCTGGTCGAAATTTTCGAGCAGTGTAATCACGCCGTTCACTACCGAATTTTTAGGAATGACCGTCCCGTCCTTGATTCTTATGGGATGCAGCAAAATGCCCTCCACCGGATCACCCGTGTAGGATGTCTCCTCGTTAATCGGAGTCTTCAGCGCTACATGCAAAAGCGTTCCGGCCGGGAGCCGTTCCTCGCTCACGCTTTTGTTCGCCGTTCCCGCTGCTGTCGAATCGCGCAAGTCGAACTGCAGCGTCGATTCCGCCGTGAATGCATGACATTGTGAATACGCGCTACGGCTCACCGTAAATCGGTGGTTCACGTCGTCCATTTTCAGGGTGAACAGCGAAGGCATGAGCGCATCTTGCCCCGAGATCTTGGCGATCTGATACTCCATCTCCGTCTCCGCTGAGCAGATATACGAATTTTCCGGAATCTTATCCGCGATGATGTTCAGGCGCACTAATTGGAAATCTGTGCCTCGCACAGAAAAGGATCCATGAAAAGGCACGGCTGGCCTACCCCGCCTGGTCCCGACATGATAGCCGCTGCTCCCAATCGGCACGACGTAATTGAACGAATATATTTGCATGCCGTTATCCACTGCCTCGCCGGTGTATGTGAACTGAACGCCCCCATGAACAAAAATATTCGCCAGAAAGCCAATGAACTCGCCGGAGGATACCGCACCGCGTCGCACTACATCCTCAATCGTGGACGACCCCGAAAATTTGTCCTGCCCGTGCCAGGCGAAAATTTCTTTCCCTTCCGAAACCGCTACGTCGAGCCGCAGCCGGTCGTGCATCGTCCTCACTCTGACCGGCATCTTGGATTCATAAGCGCAGCCCGGCATCAGGTCGAGTGAGCTGCGGAACGATGTCCGGTCAACCGTTTCCACGCAGGTATAGTTGGTGGCCTTTTCGACTTGGCGCGCGATATTGTCGCGAACGCCGCTCAGGATCTCGCGCCAGTTACCCGCGGCGCCCCAGGTTACAGATGTAATTCCTATAAGAAGCCAAAAACAACGCATCTACTAAATCGATCTACTCAGGTACACCCAGAGCCGCTTCATGGCGTTGATATAACCGAAGGCCCACGACAGCGGCTACGGCTAATCCTATCGCGATCGCCGCGACCAGCAGCCCATGCGACAACAAAAACCGGAGCGTTTCGTGTCCATACCGCTGTGCCAGGTACGCCAGGGCAAAATAGCGTATCGACCGCGCCGCAAGCACGACCGCGATGAAATAGCTGATCCGCACTCGCAATGCGCCCGCGCAGAAGATCGGAATTTTCAGCGGCAGCGGCAGCGGAGAGATCGCCGGAATGAACACCGTTACCAGCCCGTAGCGCTGGAACCAAAGATGCAACCGCGCGCCGCGCCGCCCGGAAATATGCTTGCTCAGCAAAACCTCGCCGCCCTTGCGCGCAATCGCGAAGAGAACCAGGCTGCCCGCGAGCGACCCCGCCACGGCAAGCGTCGCCGCAAGATAAGCCTGCCCCGGAGTGTTCGTCGCAATCGCAATCAGCAGAGCATCCACTCCGCCCACCACCGGCAGTCCCGCCGAATCGAGAATCGCCAGAAAGAAAAGCCCATGCGGACCCCACGACATGAGTAGCCCCGCAAACCGGCGCCACAGCGACGAAACACTATGCACGTCGTCAACCCAGCTTCGCCAGCAGCCCGGCCTCGTCTAAAACCGGTATCTCCAATTGCCGCGCCTTGTCCAGCTTCGACCCCGCCTCTTCGCCCGCCACCACAAAACTCGTCTTGCTGCTTACCGACCCTGCAACTTTCCCTCCTGCCGCCTCGATCCGCTCCTTCGCCTCCTCGCGCGTCAAGGTCGGCAAAGTCCCCGTCAGAACGAATGTCAAGCCCGCTAGCGGCCCTTCTTTCTTCCTCTCCTTCGGCGCCGTAAAGCGCAGACCCGCCGCTCGCAGCCGCTCCATCAACTCCCGATTGCGCTCTTCCACGAAGAACTCGCAAATCGATTCCGCCACCTTCGGTCCTACCTCGTTCGCCTCTTGCAGCAGTTCCGGCGAAGCCTTCGCAATCTCATCCAGGCTGCCGAAATGCGCCGCCAAAATCTGCGCCGTGCGCTCTCCCACAAACGGAATGCCGAGCCCGTTCAGCACCCGCGCCAAGGGCCGCGACCGCGATTCGTCGATATTGTGGATCACCTTCGAGGCCGATTTCTGCCCCATGCGCTCCAGCTCGAGTAACTGCTCGACCTTCAATTCGTACAGGTCCGCAATGTTATGAACCAGCCCCCGGCTCAAGAGCTGATCCACTAGCGCATCGCCCATCCCGTCGATATCCATCACATGCCGGGAAGCAAAATGTAGCAGCGATTCGCGCAGTCGCGCCGGGCAATTGGTGTTCACGCAGCGGCTCGCCGCCTCGCCTTCTTCCCTCACCACGTGGCCGCCGCAAACCGGGCAACTCGCAGGCATGCGGAACGGCCGCCGGTGCGCGCCGCGCTCCACCACGCGCACGATCTTCGGGATGACGTCGCCGCTCCGCTCCACCAGCACCGTATCGCCGATCTCAACCTCCAGCCGTGCGATCTCGTCCTCGTTGTGCAGCGTGGCGCGCGAAACCGTCACGCCTCCAATCAGCACCGGCTTCAAATGCGCCACCGGCGTGAGCGTGCCCGTCCGTCCCACCTGCACTTCGATGCCTTCCAGCACCGTCTGCGACTGCCGCGCCGGATATTTGAAAGCGATCGCCCAACGCGGCGCCTTCGCCGTCCAGCCTAAATTCTCCTGCTGCGCGATCGAATCGATCTTCGCCACCACGCCGTCCGTCTCATACGGCAGCGTGTCCCGCTTCGTCTCCCATTCGCGGATGAACTCGAGTAACTCCTCGATCCCCGCGCATCTCTTGCGATGCGGATTCACCTTGAACCCCGCCGCAGCCAGCGTCTCCAGGCTCTCCCAATGGCTCGGCAGCATCGGTCGCCCGTCGCCCAGCAGGAAGTAGCTGAAGAAATCAAGCTGGCGCGCCGCTGTTACCGAGGGATCGAGCGCCCGCAGCGCGCCCGCCGCTGCGTTCCGCGGATTCGCAAAACGAGACAAACCCGCTCTCTCCCGTTCTTCATTCAATCGCTCGAACGACTTCCGCGGCATCACCGCCTCGCCGCGTACTTCGAACGCGGCATTGTCCAACGCGCTCTTTCTCGCTTTGAGCGGCAGCGATCGAATCGTTCGCGCATTTTCCGTCACGTCTTCGCCCACCCGGCCGTCGCCCCTCGTCAGCGCCTGCTCAAACCGTCCCCCCTGATAATGAGCCGCCATCGACAACCCATCCAATTTCAATTCGGCAACATATTCGTAGCTTTTTGTCTTAAGCAATCCGCCCACCCGGGCATCGAAATCGCGCAGTTCCTGTTCGTTCAGCGCATTGTCCAGGCTCAGCATCGGCGAGCTGTGCGCCACTTTCACGAAGCCTTCACGCGGCCGTCCGCCCACCCGCTGCGTCGGCGAGTCCGCGGTGCGCAGCTCCGAATGCGCCTCTTCAATCGCGCGCAGCTCTCTCATCAGCCCATCGAATTCGGCGTCCGAAATCTCAGGCTGGTCGAGAACGTAGTAAAGATACTCGTGGTGCTCAAGCTGTTTGCGCAGCTCCTCTGCGCGTTTGGCGACCAGCTTCCTCGCCGAACCGCCTCCGCTAGCCATCGCTGTTCATCTTAATGAATCGCTGAACCCTATAATGGTGCAGTTGAGATCATCCGGCGCGAAACGCGCAGCCATCATTTACAATCCGGTCGCGCGCGGGCTCTCGCGCAGCAAGGACTCGCTCCACCGTAGCACCGCGGTCCTCTCCCAGCAGGGAATCGAGGTGTCCCTGATCGCCACCGACGGACCCGGAACCGCTTCCGAACAGGCCCGCCGCGAAATCGATCTCGGCTGCGATTTAATCGTCGCTGCCGGCGGCGACGGCACCATCAACGAAGTCGCCAACGGCATCTTGCACACCGGCGTCCCGCTCGCAATTCTCCCAGGCGGCACCGCCAATGTTCTCGCCCGCGAAATGCGCCTCCCTCTTCATCTGGAGCGCGCCGCCGAGCTGATTCCCACCCTTCATCCCTGCCGCATCGCCGTCGGCGCTCTGCGCATCGACGGCTCCGCCCCGCGCTGCTTCCTCTGCATGGCCGGCGCCGGTCTCGACGCCGAAATCGTCTCGCGCATCAATCCCAATCTCAAGCTGCGGGCCGGCAAGCTCGCCTACTACGCCGGCGGCCTCCTACAGGCGTTCCGCTCCGTGCGCGAGTTCCGCGTGCTAGTCGACGGCAGGCCATATCAGGCCAGCTTTGCCCTCATCAGCCGCGTGCGCAACTACGGCGGCGATCTTGAAATCGCGCGCGGCGCATCCCTGCTGCGCGACGACTTCGAAGTGGTTCTCTTTCGCGGCACCGCCAGCGCCCGTTATTTGGGCTACTTCCTGGGCGTTGCCCTCAAGCGCGTGCATTCCATGCCCGGCTGTACCGTCTTGCGCGCGCAATCCGTTATTTGCGAGCAACCCGCCGGCAACGCAATCTTCGTCCAGGTCGACGGCGAGCTCGCAGGCGTTCTTCCCACCGTGACCACCATCCTTCCTAACGCGCTGACCATGCTCGTGCCGTCTTCCTATCTCGCTCGCGAACGCGCCTATGTCGAACTCGCTGCCTGTGCCTGACAAGCGCATACGGCGTCTGCTGCCCGTTGTGCGCGACTAAAACCACGACGTCTCGCCAGCATGGACAACATCACCCACTCCCTCACCGGCCTGGCGCTCGCGCGCGCTGGACTGAATCGCCTCTGCCCCCGCGCCACCCTGCTCTTGATACTCTCCGCCAACGCGCCCGACGCCGATATCGTGAGCCTCGCCGGTGGCCAGCTCAAGCATCTCGAAATTCATCGCGGCTACACGCATTCGCTCATCGGCTTGCCCTTCATGGCGGCGCTTTCTGTCTTGGTTGTCGCCGCGATTTTCCGCCACAAGCTGCCCTGGGCTCGCGCCTTCCTGCTCTGTTGTCTCGGCGTCGCCAGCCACCTGCTGCTCGATTGGACCAACGCCTACGGCGTTCGATTGCTGCTGCCCTTCTCGTCCACCTGGTTCCACTCCGACCTCAACAGCCTGTTCGATCTCTACATCCTGGCCGCGCTTCTCCTCGCGGCGCTTTGGCCGTCGTTTTCTCGGCTGGTGAGTCGCGAGATAGGCAGCCAGGCGCCCGCGGGGCGGGGAATCGCCGTCTCGGCGCTTGCATTCTTCCTGTTCTTCGACGCCGCACGAGCCGCTCTGCACGCTCGAGCCATCGCCCAACTGCAATCCCGCCTCTATGAGGACCAGCCTCCGCTCAGGACGGCCGCTTTGCCCGACCCGTTCACCCCCGCGCGCTGGCGGGCCGTCGTCGAAACCACCAACACCTATCGCCTCCTGGCCGTAGATTCCTTCTCGGATCTTATTCCGCAAGGTGGACAGATATTTTTCAAGCCGGCCACGCAGCCCAGCTTTCAGAGCGCAAGCGAAATGGAAGCCTTTCGCTTCTTTTTGTACTTCGCGCGTTTCCCCGTTTGGTCCCAGGAGCCGGTCACTGGGGACCAAGGCCCGGAAACCCGAGTGGACCTGGTCGATCTCCGATTCGGCGTCCCGGGTGCGGGTTCCCTGCACTGCATCGCACTGGAAAACAGCCGGTATCAAGTCTTAGGCTCGTGGTTTACCTACGGCTCGGGCGTGCAGCTCGGATGGAATCGCGGGCCCAACTAACTGGGCGTTCGTGGTAGGCCGGTTGTGCTGCTGCGGTTCAGCCCAAATAATCGAACAGGCTTTTCTTCGGCAGTGCCGCGTAAGCCGTCTCGGCCGCGTTCAGGGCCGTCGACTCGGTCTGCTGGTCGGTAATCGCCTGAGCCTCATTGGCATCCTGCAGGCTGCTGAGTTGCGACTGCAAACTCGTATTAAGCGTCGATTGCCCGGTCAGTGCGTCCGAAATTTTGTTCTGAATGTCGCCGTACTGCGCATCCATGCCACCCAAGTACCCGCTTGCCGAGGTGATATCGCTCGCCGCACTCATGACCGCATTCTGGTTGTCGCTGGTCAGCGCGTTGTAAAGCTCGGTCAAGGATTGGAAGACGCTGGTAGCGGGAGTACCGCCCGTCCCCCCATCAAAGATCTGCTGCGCGGTAAACGACACCGAGAATCCCACTCCGTAGGAATTGATGATCGTGCGCGTACTGTTCGTGCCGAGGTAGGGGCCGACTCCGTTGGTCGGATTGGCCGTGAAGTTCACGGCGCCGTAGGGCGCGGTTTGATCGGAATCGCCGCTGAACACATAGCGTCCGGCTACTTGGGTCGAGGCAAGCTGCTGCATCTCGGTCAGAATGTCGGCCACTTGGTTCGCCAGCTCCCCTCGGTCGGCGCCGCTGCTCGCCCCTTCTGCCGCGATCTGGCTCGCGTTGTCCATCAGCGTGGTTGCCGTGCTGAGGGCGCCTTCGGCCGCGTTCACTTCCGTCTGCACTTGTCCGAGGTTCGTCTGTACCTGGTTATTCTGCGAAATTTCCGCATTCACCTGGAGAATCTCAGAAATATCCTCAGGATCGTCGGACACGGTCTGCACGCGCAGCCCGCTGCTCACTTCACGGTTCGTAGTGTCGAGGCGCTGTTCGAGCGACGACAGATTCGCCAAAAACGTCTGAGCCGCGGTCTGAATCGTAAACATAATCCCTCTCAGGTCTCCTAGGGCGTCGTCCCGGGAAGCGGAATAAGGTCAAGTACCGTCTCCACCACGCTTTGGAGTATGCTCACCAACTTACTGATCGCGTCGTAGGATGTCTGATACTCGGTCATCAGTGTGGCCTCTTGGTCCAAAGAGACACCCGAAATATTCGAGCGAAGCGTCTGCGCTTGCGAAAGGAGTTGTTGCTGAGTGGTTTGATCGTTCTGAGCCTGGGCCGAATCAGACCCAACGTTAGACCCAATCGTCCCGTAATACTCGGCGAAAGTTACATTGGAAAGCGTAGGAATCGCTGCGGTCTGTAAATTTGTAAGTGCTACCGCATTATCATTGCCGCCTGGGTTCGCCGAGCTCGCCGCCGCAAGCTGTGTTGCCGTGATGGATGTTAGCGCCAGCGTCTTGGCCGCTGCTGTCGAATTGTAAGTGAAGAGAGCGACGCCCGGCTGAGTTGTTCCGCTTGCATCCTGATAAGTCCCGCTCGTGAGTTGGCTGTTGACTGTGTCGGCCACGCCTTGTGCAAGCTGGTTCATCTCATTTTGGTAACCGGGAATGAGTGTGTTCGTCAACTTCACGAGCCCGCCCAGCGTCCCGCCCGTCACAAACGAGCTGATGTCATTCCCGCCCGCGTCCAGGATCTCCATTTGGCCGTTAGCCGTGCTTGTGCCGAGTGAATACTGATGCCCGCCCACCAACAGCGGTTGCTGGCCTCCCAGATATATATTGGTCTCGCCGTCGCTCGACGTGGTCGTCGTGAAATTCACTAACTGGGACAGATTCTCAAGGTCCGAATAGAGCTGCGCGTCGATTCCAGGGTCGGACGCCGCCGCCGAATTCTGCTCTTTTTGAGCATTGATCTGCTGAATCTGACCGAGCAGCGAGTTGATGGAAGAAACCGTGCTTTGGGCATCCGACTCCGCCGTATTCGCAGCGCTGCTGAGGCCGTTCGACGCTGCATTGAACGCGGTCGCCATGTTTCCCGCTGCGTTCAGCACCGCTTGCCGGTACGACGAGTCGTTTGGATTCACCGAGAGTTGCGAGAATGACGAAAAGAGCTGGTTCAGCGTACCCCCCACCCCCGAATCGCTTCCCGACGAAGTTTGCAAATCGAACAGCGGCTCAATTGCCTGAAGCTGCGAGGCAAGGGTAGAGGAATAATTCAGCTCCGTTTGCGCCGATTGGACGTTGTATTCCGCGTAAGCGTCTCGCGAGCTTTGGTCCGGCCCCAACGTTACCCCACCCGCGCCGCCGCCGCCGCCGGCCGGATCGAATGAGTTGGCCTGAAAATCCACCGACTGATTCGCGTAGCCCGGCGTCGTCGAGTTGGTCGTATCGTTGGAAACCACTTCGAGCGCCTGCTCGTAAGCCGAGAACGAGCTCGCAGTCGACGAAAGCGTGGCCAGAATATTCGACATGGTCCTCGATTTGTCTATCGGCAGATTACATGCGAACGTTTATAGTTCCGCACGGCGGATTCCACCTTTTCGCCTCCGCACGCGCTGTGTAGGTCTGGGTGAGCGAGGTGATAAGGCGCATCCGGATCCATTGCGCTCGCCGCGCCCCCTCCAGGAGTTTCCCCACGCGATCCCCAAGCACGCGGAAGCGGTCCGCCACCCCTCGCTCCCCCTCCGTGTTTGCCCCCGCCCTGACTCTTTTCGCGTGTTCGGAAACTAGAACCTCGACTTCCTGCAGTAAAGCCTCGCTTTCGCGCACCGCTTCCGGCGTGGGCCTAAGCAGCAATTGCTCAATCCTCTGAAGCCGCTCTACGGCCTTCTCTAAATGCGACATGATTATGCGGAACCTAATGCCTCTCCTACGATGCGCTTGCTTAACTGCAGCGAATCTACTTGATAAGTGCCGCCGCGTACCGCCCTCATCGCCTGCTGCACGTGCCGCCGGATGGCCGACGCGCCATTCTCCAGTCCGTTTAGCACTGAACTCAATGTCGACAACTGCCCGCCGTCCGAACTCTGCGCCACGCCCTTTGTTTCCGCAAAACCGGTCCTCGGCGGCCTGCTCGTTGTCTCCGGATCGTTCTTACTCATAGAAACGGTCAGCGACTTATCCTCGAAACCGTTGATTCGCATCGCTTTCCACTCCGTTCGCCATCTGTTGCTCTTATCGGCGGTTGTGCCCTCCGGGTTTAGAGCCCAAGTACCACTCACACCTGCGACCTCACATGGTGCAATGGTCTCCAGAGACACTTCGCACGTGCCCTATATCGAAGAACAAACCGCCGCGCCCCGCGCCTCGCGCCGCGCCCTGCTGCTCGCCCCCGCCCTCTTGCTCCTGCCCGCTGTCGCCTACTCCCAAGCCCCGTTGCCGCCGCCCCGGCCCGATTTTTCCGGCCGCTGGCGCATGGTGAAGGACAAAAGCGACTTCGGCGGTTTCACCATCCCCGACCTCGTCGTCCGCGTGATCGAACACCGCGACCCCACCCTCAACGTCCACACCATTCAAACCACCGGAACCAAAACCACCACTGCCGACGTCAGTTATTTCACCGACGGCTCCCAAACCTCCAACGTCATCAACGGCCACGACGCGACCAGCAAGGCCTTCTGGGACGGCCCCGCCCTCGTCATCCGCACCAACATGAAGGACTCCAAAGGCGAGGACGTCGTCATCGAAGACCGCTGGGAGCTCTCGCAGGACCAGCAAACGCTCACCACCACCAGCCACATCGAAACGCCCGCAGGGCAAGTCGACATGAAGCTGGTTTGTGTGAAAGAAAAGGCCGCCGGCTAACTTCTCTTTAGATCTTTCAGCGCCCACTGCGCGGCGTAATATCCGCACATCCCGTGCACCGATCCGCCGGGCGGCGTCGACGCGGAGCACAAATACAACCCCCTCACCGGCGTTCGATACCGCCGCCACGTGGGCCGCAGCGCGAATTGAATCGCGTCCGTCACGCCGCCGATCACATCTCCGCCCACCAGGTTTTCATTCCACGCTTGCATCTGCGGCGGCCCGTGCGCGGCTCTCGCCAGCACGCAATCCCGAAAGCCCGGCGCGAACCGCTCGATCTGCGTCTCTATCTGCGCCACCGCCGAACCGCGCCAGCCGTGCGGAACGTGGCAATAGGCCCAGGCCGTATGCCGCCCGCCGGGAGCGCGCGTCGCATCGAACAAACTCGGTTGCGACAGAAGGACAAACGGCCGCTCCGGCGCCTCCCCGTAGGCGGCTCGCGTCTCCGATTCCCTCATCTCCTCGAGCGATCCGCCCAAATGTACCGTCGCCGCCCTCCGGCACTCCTTCGCCCTCCATGGAATCGGCTCACTCAAGGCCCAGTCCATTTTGAACACTCCGGGGCCATAGCGGTACTGCTCGAGCGACTCGCGATACGGACCCGGCAACTCGGCCCCGGCGATCTCAACCAACTGCCGGGGCGTGACGTTGCAGAGGATGAGATCCCGCTTCCCCACCTCGCTCAGCCGCCCGATGCGCGACCCCGTGAGGATGCGCCCGCCCGCCGCACTCAGCACCCCCGCCAGCGCGTCCGGGATCCGCTGCGCACCGCCGCTCGCAATCGGCCAGCCCACCGCGTGCCCCGCCGCGCCCAGAATCAACCCGAACGCCGCGCTCAACGGCGCTTGCAGCTTCAACGCCGAGTGCGCCGCAATTCCTCCAAACAGCGCCTGCGCGCGCGCATTCTTCAGCGTTTCTCTTGCCAGCACCGTGGCGGGCTGTATCGCATGCACCCCAAATCGGCCTAGTAAGAACGGATGATGAGGGAAGCGCAAGGGCCGAAAAACTTCCCGCACCAGCGTCGGCCACCGATCCACCAGCGGTTGGAAAAGCTCGCGGTAGTCAGACCCATGTGCCCCAAACTGCGCCGCCGTCGCCCCAACCTCCCGCTCGAGCATCACGGCCGTCCCATCGTCCAGCGGATGCGCCAGCGCCGCGCGCGGTTGAATCCATTCGAGGCCATGCTTCTGCAACGGCAGCGTTGCAAAGAACGGCGAAGCAATCCCTAACGGATAGACGGCCGACCCAAGATCGTGAACGAACCCCGGCAGCGTCAGCTCGCCCGACCGCGCCGCCCCGCCCACCTCCGCCGCCGCCTCGTGAAGCTCGACATCCAGCCCCGCCTGCGCCAGCACAATCGCCGCCGCCAGGCCGTTCGGTCCCGCCCCAATCACCGTGGCCGTGCGTTTCATCTCTCTTGATTATCGATTGAGAGAAAATGAGAGTATAATTTCAGCGCTTCGGCGAGCCGCGCTTAGGAATGTTACTATCGCCGACATGAACTCCAGGTTCTGTCCCTTGTGCCACGATCCGGAAGCTCTTGGATCATGGCACGGATCGGGGCGAGGTTGACGCTGGGCGTGCCGCGCTTGCGGCGAGTTCGACTTGACAATTCAAGCCTACGAGAGGATCAGAAACGACCCGTCGCTGGCAGCCTTTTGCTGGTGCCTTTCCGCCGCCACTCGGCGCGAATTCGAGAGCGGCGGCCGAGTAACGCTCGAGTCCGACAACATACGCGATTACGTTGGCTCGTTTGCCAGTACATCGCTCGCCACTAAGAGGATGAACTTACTTGAGGTAATCCGTAAGAGGTCTGAGTTCTTCGGAAACGCCGTCGAATTCTCGCCTTCCACCGAATGGGGCCCTTATCCCTCCCAAACATACCGAAGAGTGTGCCAGTCTGCTAAACCACCTCGCAGAACAGGCTCTGCTGAAAAAGGACATCGGAACTGGAACGCTGAGGTTAACTTGGGAGGGGTGGAACACAACTGAGCCAATTGCGGGTGGCGTACCCGGCCGCTGCTTCGTGGCGATGGCATTTGACGTGGCACTTACAGCGCTCTTTGAGCAGGGAATTCAGCCGGCGGTTGAGGCGGACTGCGGCATGATGGCGGTCCGAATCGACAAAGAGCACTTCTGTGACAAGATCTGCGATCGCATCATCGCGGAGATCAGACGCGCACAGTTCGTCATCGCAGACTTCACGCTGCAACGTGGCGGAGTGTACTTCGAAGCCGGATACGCTCTTGCGCTCGGCCGGCCCGTCATTTGGTGCTGCCGCAATGACGAACTCTGCAAGCTGCACTTCGATACACGGCAGTATCCGCATATCGCCTGGGAGGATCCCGGCGATCTTAGATCGCAATTGCGAGACCGGATAGGAGCACTCATCCCCGGGGCACGTTTGGGATGAAAAGGGACCCCGAAACCTTAACCCCGCGCTTCTTCCAGATACTCCTTCAAAGCCTCGCCCACCACTGCGTTCAATTTCTTCCCATGCTCCGCAGCATAGACAGCCGCCCGTCTGTGCAACTCAGCGCCAACCCGCACATTGAACGTTCCCCTAAACGGAACCTGTGGCTCTTTATTTCGTTTCTTGCAGGTCGTGAGATAGTCGTCTACCGCCTCGCGAAAGCTGCGTTTCAAACTCGCGACATCGGTACCCTCGTACGCCACCAGGTCGCGAATGCCTTCCAGCTTGCCGTGGAACACCTCGTCTTCGTCGTTGTAATAAACAGACCCGATATAGCCCTTGTACTCCATTCCGCTCATATACTGCCTTCCTGCTTCAGGTGAGCAAGAACATCCCTGATCTGACACGACTTCAATTCGTTTCCTGCGTGAGGCTTCTGCAGGCTGATCATCACTCCACTATCCCCATGGATGAATTTCCGGCGCGAGCCCCTGTTCTGTTCTTGTTTATACCCGAACCCGCTGAGGAGTTTTTCGAGTTCGTCCCAGCGAAAATCCTTCGGCTTGCCTTTCAGCTTCTCGACTAACTTCCTTTGTTGGCTCAAACCCTCGACCGTCGTCCATTTCCGCTACCGAACTCAGTCTGCCACAAACATCCACCGACCTGCAACCAAATTTAGTTGCACCGGGCTTTCCGCTCTTCCCGTTTGCTTCCCGCACTCCGGCCCCCCTCACCCTCGCCTGCCCCTTCTCCTCGCGCTCCGCGCTCGCTTTCTCCACCGCTTCCACCGCGTATTCGTCCAGCTTCTGCCGCAGCTTGTCGAAATCCAGCTCCTCCTTCAACTTGTCCTTCCGCAATCCCCGCAGCGCATAATACGCCCGGTAAAACGACCGCTCGGCCGTCGTCTTGTACCGCAAATACAACTGCATCTGCGCATGCTGCTCGGCCGTCCGCTCCAGCGGATGCCGCTCCGCCAGTTCCGCTTCCGCGTCCATGTACACGCCCTC
>DATASJ010000020.1:0-44059 GCA_036269275.1 Bryobacteraceae bacterium
AAGGTTTTCATAACAAGATGGAGGTTCTCTCACGCCAAGCTTACGGATTTAGAAACTTCCAGAACTACCGATTGCGCGTTAGGGTAATGTGTTCTTAGAATCAGTCGAAGGTCAACCCGCCCCCATTAAGTGCGTAGAGCCTGCTGGCTGTAAGTTTCTGATTTAACTGGTGCGCCCGGACAGATTCGAACTGCCGACCTTCTGGTTCGTAGCCAGACGCTCTATCCAACTGAGCTACGGGCGCAACAGATCACAGTATATCAGCGCTGCGCTGCTCCCACGCTGTTGGATTTCTAGCTCAACCGGGCCGCTGAATCTTGTAGAGTGAGGCTGGCGACGCAGTTCCGTCCACTGGCCTTCGCTCGATACAATGCCTCATCGGCGACCCGCACGAAGACGTCGGAATTGCGCTCGGAACCGTCGGAAACGGTCACGCCGAAGCTTGCGGACACGCGCATCTCGGCGCCGTCTACGATCATCGTGCTGGCGTGCAGCCTGTGCCGCATCCGTTCTGCCTGCGTCGCCGCTTGCTCCAGGTCGCAATTGGGCAGCACCACCAGAAACTCTTCCCCGCCGTAACGGCCCACCGCGTCATACGGCCGCATATTGCCGCGCAGCCGCGCCGCCGTTTCGCGCAGCACCGCATCCCCCGCGAAATGGCCGTAGGTATCGTTGATCTTCTTAAAATGATCGATATCGAGTAGAATCACGCCTACCGTCCGCCGGTCCCGATGACACCGCGAAAGCTCCTGCTCGAGCCGTGCCGCGATGGCCGGACGATTCGGCAGCATCGTCAACAAATCCTTATTGGCGCGCTCCCGTAGTTCCTCCCGCGCCCGCAGCAGATGCATCTGTAAATCGACGATCCGCTGGCCCGCGCGCAGCCGCACCTGCAGCTCATGCTCGTCGAACGGCTTGACAATATAGTCGTCGGCGCCCGCTTCCAGGCCCTCCACCGTTTCGTCTTTCGTATTCTTGGACGTCAGCAGCAGAATATAGGTATAGGGTTCGCGATGCGCTTCCCGTACCCGCCTGCAAACTTCCGGCCCCGTCATATGAGGCATTACCCAGTCCAGAATCGCCATGGTGGGCGCATCCGGCGCCGCCAGAATCTCCCAAGCCTGTGCCCCGTTTTCGGCCACCGCCACATCGTACCCCCAACGCAGCAGCGAACTTCGCAGTAAAATGCGGGAGGTTGCGCTATCGTCGGCTATCAGTACTTTCATATCTCCGCGGATTCTGTCGCCTTACCTTGCTAATCGTCCAAATTCGCTCGAACCATTAGCCGCAGAGTCACAAAGATCTACGTTATTTTCTACCAATTTTTGAGCACCGCCTGTCCACTCCTGGCAAACCATAGAAGAAAAAGTACTTCTTCGTGGATCTTCCACTATGCCCTGCTCCTGAACCCCCGGTCAATAGCCCACATCGGGCTAGCTCCCCAGGTGCCCGTCATATGATGGGGGTGCACTGTTTTTTGACGCGCGCAGCGCTCTCCCGGTAGCGAAGAGCTTTTGAGTAAAGGAGCTTTTGGATGAACAACTCAGTACTCGTCCCGATGGTTGTGGAGCAAACGTCGCGGGGCGAACGCGCCTACGACATCTACTCCCGGCTGCTCAAAGAAAACATTATCTTTCTGGGCACCCCCATCGATGACAACGTCGCCAATCTCGTCATGGCCCAGATGCTATTTCTGGCCGCCGAAGACCCCGAACGGGATATCTCGCTCTACATCAATTCGCCGGGCGGCTCCATTACCGCCGGACTCGCCATTCTTGACACCATGCGCCTGGTCGAGCCCGATATCGTCACTTATTGCATCGGCCAAGCCGCCTCTATGGCCGCCGTCCTCCTCGCTTGCGGAGCCAAAGGCAAGCGCTTCAGCCTGCCGAATTCCCGTATCCTGATTCACCAGCCTTCCATGAGCGGCCTCGGCGGACAGGCTGCCGATATCGATATCTATGCCCGCGAGATCCTCCGCATGCGCCAGTCTCTCAATGAGATCCTCGCCGACGCCACCGGCCAGCCGGTCGATAAAATCGCGCGCGACGTGGACCGCGACTACATCCTCGAGCCGCAGGCCGCACTCGATTACGGCATGATCGATCGCATCATCTCAAGCCGGGCCGTGCAGCCGGTTCCGACCCGTTAGCCCCTCCCGCTGGATTAATCCTGCTTCACATTCCGGTCCCGGAAGCCCTGTGGGGCTTCCCCTTCGATCGTTGGAAGCGCCTTGAGCGCTTCCTTATTCACCAATCGAGCGCCTTAAGAGCTTCCCCTTCGATCGATTCGAAATCCAGCGTCGGTCCCGCGCGTCCATAGTGCGACGACGGCCTTGTTTCCATGGGGATACGAGCCCGTAAGCCCTACCCGTTCATGGGTTTACGGCCGTTCCTTATTAAGTACTACGGTGCAGTATGCCGAATGGAAGTCGATATGAGAATTGGTACATACGAAAGTTTTTCGGCTTGACCCTTCAAAGCAGCCTGAGATAGAGTAATGGTTCTGTTACTATTTTCTTGAACCATAAAGTTCGCTTATCGAATGATGGCACCATCTCAACGCGTTTTCGCAGGATTGGTTCTCCTCACGGCGGCTTCGCTGGGCAAGTCTCAGGTAACGAAAATTCATCTTCCCGGCGCCTCGGTTGCGTTCGCTGCGAGTGCGGCCACCGACAGTACCGACGCCGCCTCTAGAGCGCTTCCTACCGCCGACCCCGAACTGGCAACCGATGCCGCCACCCCACATACCCCGGAAGCCGACGACCGCCTGTCTCGCGCCGACGCACACTTCAACGCCGGCCGTCAGTTTTATTTCCAGGGCAATCTCGGCGGCGCCCGGCACGAATTCGATGCCGCCGTGGATGCGCTGCTGAACGCCCCCGATTCGCTCCCCGACCACCGCCGGATCGAGCGCCGTCTCGATGAGCTTTGCGATCTCATTTACCGCTTCGATATTGAGAAGCTGGGAGCGGGTCAGAGCGAAGAAGCGGTCGTCTTCGACAAGGCTCCCATTGACGAGATCAGCCACATGACCTTCCCGGTCGATCCGAACCTCGCGCCCAGGCTGCAGACCGAACTGAATCAAACCGCCTCCGGTATTCCGCTCGAACTCTCCGATCCGGTCCTGGGATATGTGCACTATTTCTCCACCGACAAAGGGCGCAAAATCCTGCTCGCTGGACTGCGCCGTTCCGGGCGCTACAAAGATCTGATTCAGCGCATCTTCACCGAGGAAGGCGTCCCGCAGGAATTGATTTATCTGGCGCAGGCCGAATCCGGCTTCTTGCCGAGGGCGGTCTCCTATAAGAAAGCGGTCGGGATGTGGCAATTCATTCCCGGTACGGGAGCCACCTACAACCTCGTCCATACGCCCACCTACGACGAGCGCTTCGATCCGGAAAAGGCCACCCGCGCAGCCGCCAAATTCCTAAAAGATCTGTATGCGCGCTATGGCGATTGGTATCTCGCCATGGCGGCCTACAATTGTGGCGCCGGCGCTGTGGACCGCGCTATCGAGCGCACTGGGTATGCCGATTATTGGGAATTGCTGAAGCGGCGCGCGCTGCCCAAGGAGACCTCTAATTACGTGCCCATCATCGTCGCCATGACAATCATGGCCAAGAATCCGGCCGACTACGGCTTGGAAAACGTCGATGTCGATCCCGCCGTAGACTACGAAACCATTCAGTTGACAGCCGACACCAACCTCAACCTGATTGCCGACGCTACCTTGCAGCCGGTCTCCGTCATCCGAGACTTGAATCCCTCTCTGCTTCGCAGTCTCGCTCCCGCTGGCTTCCAGGTCCACGTGCCCAAGGGAACCGCGGATCCCGCCCAAGCCGCGCTGCAAACCGTCCCGGCGGAGAACCGCCAGGCGTGGCGGTTGCACCATGTCGAGAGCGGCGACACGCTCGCGACCATCGCCAAGAGCTATCATCTGACGCCGGAGCGGATCGTGGCCGTCAATCGCGGCGCCGATGCGCTCGAAGCCGGCGACACGCTGCTCATTCCCGCCGTTTATCACGAAGAGATCCAGCCGCTGGTTCGCTCCCGCGGCAATCTCCGGAAGCACGCCACAACTTCCGCGGCGCTCAAGACCGGCAAGTCGCCCGCCCCCCATGCAGCCCACATCGCGGCCTCGCATCGCGTGCCCGCGCAAGTCTTGCATCGCAAGGCGGCGATTCGCACGGCCAGCTTGAATCGATAGCGCTCGCGCCGCTCGTTTTCCGCTTACCACGCCGCGTCTTTTGACCCCCTTTTCCTATTTAGCGCTTGCGATTGTGCACGCGTTGTGAAATCATTTTGCTTCTCGCATCATCTCGATGCATAGTAAGAAGGTGCGAAAGGAGGAGATCGTGAGCTTGATTTACCGGCTTCAGCCAGAGGATGAGGAAGACGACTTCGATTACGAAGACGAGCACGTCGAGCAGGAGTCCGACAAAGACGAATACGGCGGCGACGAGGATGAGGACGAAGACGAGGACGAAGACGAGGACCTCGAAAAGGCAGCTTCGACTTCACACAAAACCGGCGCACGGCAGGATGACACTTCCGCCCGCGACTCAGAGGGGTCGTCTTCCAACGGAGCGGGGTCTGCCGCTTCGGAGGGCGACGCACATGGCGGCGGATCGGGCGAAGAGGGCCAGCAGAGTCATGCGAAGAAAGGTCCCGCTAAGAAGACTTCACCGAAAAAATCGCCTGCAGTGAAAAAGACAGCCCCGGCTCCGCAGGCGAGCGAGCCCAAGAAGACGGCTGGCGCCAAGCAAGCGGACACGAAACAGAGCGGTGCGGGAGCCGCCAAGAAAGCACCAGCCAAGAAAGCGCCGGTGAAAGCCGCGAAGAAAACGGCTTCGAAAAGCGCCACCAAGTCAGCGGCCAAGAAGGCTGCACCTAAAAAGTCCGCAGCCCCCAAGAAGGCCGCGTTCAAAAAGGCAGCTCCTACCAAGGCAGCTCCCAAAAAGTCGGCTCAGAAAAAATCTGCTTCTCCGAAGACAGGATCTAAGAAAGCCGCTGGCAAGAAAGCAGCCAAGAAGAAGAGGTAGAATCCCGGAACCCGGCGCGCGCCGCGACTCTTCGGTGGCGGCGCAGCTTCGCCGATCAGTACGCCCCGTTCCCGTGGTTCACTTCGTCTGCTTCGCCGGCTTGCCGATCGCCGTGCGGCAGCGCTCGTACAACTCCAGGAGCGCGTCCGCGTACTCCTCGCTCGACCGCGAGCCCTTCCCCCCGAAGCCGGCGCTCGGAGTGCCCCTGCCGTATCCTGTCGTGACTGCTATGAACTTCATCAACTCGAGCGCCACTTCGTCGGTATTCTTCGGCGATGACTTCTCGGAGGCGTCTTCCGGCATGCGTTGCGTATGCTCCTTTTGCTTAATTGAACCCAAGCCTGATTCTCGCATTCGGCCTCTTCGATGCCTGTCCGCGCGCGCAACCTGATTCGCAAAATGCGGGGCGGCGCGCAGGCCCATCTCATACAGGGCGAAGACGGCGCCTTCTATGTCGTCAAGTTCACCAACAACCCGCAGCATCGCCGCATCCTCATCAACGAATGGCTCGCAGCAGCCTTTCTGCGCCATCTCCAGGTCCATGTGCCCGAAACCGCGCTCGTGGAGCTGACGCCGGATTTTATCGCCGCCAGCCCGGACCTTTACCTCTCTATCGGGCCCCGCCGCGAACCCGTTCTGCCCGGCCTCCACTTCGGCTCGCGCATGGCAGTGGATCCCAACCGCATCGCCGTCTTCGACTTCTTACCCGACAAGCTGCTGCACAAAATCGAGAACCGCGCCGATTTCCTCGGCGCCTTGGTCTTCGATAAATGGGTGGGCAACGCCGATTCGCGCCAGGCCGTCTTCTTTCGCGCACGCGCCAAAACCTGGACCCCGCTCAAGGGCGAAACGCCCGCCCGCGTGGGGTTCTTCGCCCAGATGATCGATCATGGCTTCGCCTTCAACGGGCCGCACTGGGAATTCCAGGATTCGCCCATCCAGGGTCTTTATTTTCGCACCTCCGTCTACGACGAAGTCCGCTCGCTCGAATCCTTCCAGCCCTGGCTCGATATGGTTCAGAACTTCCCGGCGGCGGTTATCGATTCCGCTTGGAAAGAGATCCCGCGCGATTGGCTCGGCGACGACGAAGCCGCCCTCGAAGCGCTGCTCGAAAAACTGCTCAAGCGCGGCTCGCGCATTGCGAGTCTCATTCACGACGTGCAGCGCAAGCGCGGCAGCGCGTTTTCGAATTGGTCTCGCTAGCGCCTTAACGCGCTTGCAAATGAGCGTGCACCTGCGCCGCAATCCGCTTCGCTGTCACCGGCGCAAGCAGAATTCCGTTCCGGTAATGCCCATACGCCAGATGCAGCCGCGTCGAATGCCACGCTTCGATATGCAACGCATCGCTCGCTGGGCGAAATCCGACCCAGCTTTCTGTCGGCGTCGTCTCGCCCAAATGCGGAAATACGAAGGCCGCTTCCTGAGCCAGCTCCGCCGTGATCTCGCTCCGCACCTCGCGGTCGAACCCCACGTGCTCCACGGAGGCGCCCGCGATCAGCAACCCGTTCGCGCGTTGCAGCAAATACGTCCGGCCATGGCGAACAATCGTCGTGCAAGTCTGGTCGGGCTGCTGATACCCGATCAGGTGACCCTTCACCGGTTCCGCCTGCGGAACGCGCGGCACGCCCTCAAGCGCGACCGAGCTGCTCCACGCACCCGCCGCGATCACAATCGCATCAAATCGCCCGCCGCCGCACGCCGCTTCCACCTCAACCGCCGTTTCCAAAACTCGGACGCGCGTCACCGCGGAGTTCTGCCGTACCGTCACATCCAGGTTCCGGCAAGCCGCCGCCAGCGCGATCGTCACCTCGCGCGGATTGACGATGGCATCGTTTGCGTAGAACCGGCCGCCCGCTAATCCCGCTCGCCGCAGCCGCGGCCAGAACGCCAGAATGTGCTCCGCCGAAACCGCCTTCGAGTGAATCCCACCCGTCTGCTGCTCGGCCGCGCGGCCCTCGAGTGCCTGCAGCTCACTCCGCGAATACGCCAGGTCCAGCGCCCCGCATTCCTGGTAATCGATCGCCAGCCCGGAAGCTTCCTCCAAGTCCTGGACGAACTGCCGATACAGCTCCCTCGATTGCAACGCCAGCGACGCCAACGAAGACGGCCCTTCCATTTCGCCGCCCGGCGATAGCATGCCCGCGGCCGCCCAACTGGCTTCGCCGCCCACTTGGTTTTTTTCGAAGACAGTCACCCGGCAGCCCGCGCGCGCAAGCTCCCACGCAACCGACATGCCGATGAGTCCCCCACCCATCACCGCGATGGAAGCCTCGCGCTGCCCGGAATCGGCCCGGATCACGCTGGTTCCTGCAGAGCCTCCGGTTCGCCGCTCGCCCGTTTTACCACTTCGAGAAACGCCTTGGCCGCGTGGCTCAGTGCGCGCCGCGCCGGGTACACCAGCCGAATCTTTCGCTCCACGTTCAACTCCCTGACCCGAACCTCGCGCAGCAGGCCCTGTTTCAACTCCTGCTCCACGCACATGCGCGGAAGAAACGCCAGCCCTTCGTTGTCCTGCACCAGCCGCCGGATCGTCTCCACCGTCGGCATCTCCACATCCATGTTCAACGGCACGCGGTTGCGCTGAAATTCCCGGATCACGGTCTCGCGATACGGCGAAAGCACGTTGTGCGCGATAAAGGTCTCCATGTCCAGCTCCGAAATCGACACCTCGCCCCGGCTCGCAAAGCGATGCTGCGGCGACACGATCAGGATCAAACGATCCGTATAGATCACCGTCGTGGACAAATGATCGTCCCCCGGATCGTAGCTGATCACGCCTAACTCCAGCTCGCCGTCCAACAATTGCGACGGTATCTTGCTCGATTCCGAACGCCTCACCTGTACCTTCACCTTTGGGAACAGGCGCCGATACTGCGAGATGTGCTGAATCAGATACAGTGTTGTGGATTCATTGGCGCCAATCGACAACCGGCCCGCATAGTTGTCCTTCAACTCACGCAGCGCATTCTCCAATTCGCCTTCCAGATTTTGGAATCGCCGCGCATATTCCAATACCACTCGCCCCGCGTCCGTCAGCAGTAATTCCCTACCCGCGCGGTCTATCAATTTTTCCTTTAAATCGCTTTCCAAGCGCTGAATTGCGATGGAAATCGCGGGCTGCGTTCGCAGCAATTTCTCGCCAGCGCGTGAAAAGCTGCGCTCCGTTGCGACTGTCAAGAACACCTTAAGCGGATAGAGTTCCATAACACCTTCCGGCTCAGGCGTTTAGTCCGATAACCATACCTTATACTACATGCAAACACTATAAATTTGCATGATCTGCCCCACTGGCCTACGATGGGATCAACTAGTTTCGATAAAGAACAGGAGTACCCCTTGAGCCGCGTCTATATATTTGATACCACTTTGCGCGATGGTGAGCAGTCTCCGGGATGCAGTATGACCACCCCCGAGAAGCTCAAAATGGCCGCGCAATTAGTGGATCTCGGCGTCGATATTTTGGAAGCCGGCTTTCCCATTGCGTCCGAGGGAGACTTCGAAGCGGTCGATGCCGTCAGCAAACAGTATCCGTGGGTACAGGTTGCCGCGCTCGCGCGCTCTTGTACCCTCGATGTCGAGCGCGCCGCGCGCGCATTGCATCACGCCAAGCGTCCGCGCATCCACACCTTCATCGCCACCAGCGACATTCATTTGAAACACAAACTGCGGAAGAGCCGCCAGCAGGTGCTCGACGACGCCTGCGCCGCCGTCGCTCTGGCGCGCAATTATACGGATGACGTCGAGTTCTCGGCCGAGGACGCGACGCGAACGCCCTTCGAATATCTCCAGCAGGTGTGCCAGGCGGTGGTCGAAGCCGGCGCCCGCACCGTGAACCTGCCCGATACCGTCGGTTACTCGGTTCCCGACGAATACGCCGAGCTGATCGGCCGCATCGTGCAAGTGCTGGGCGACCGGGCCACCGTCAGCGTACACTGTCATGACGATCTGGGGTTGGCGGTTGCGAACTCGCTCGCCGCCGTCAAAGCCGGCGCGCGCCAGGTCGAATGCACCATCAATGGCATCGGTGAGCGCGCAGGCAATGCCGCGCTCGAAGAAGTCGTCATGGCCATCAAGACTCGTCATGACCGGCTGCCGTTCGAAACCAAAATCAACACCGAAAAGCTTTATGGCGCAAGCCAGTTGCTCAGCCAGATCATTACCTTCGGACCGCAGCCCAATAAAGCGATCGTAGGCGAAAACGCTTTCGCCCACGAAGCCGGCATCCATCAGGACGGCTACTTGAAAGAGAAAACCACCTACGAGATCATGGATCCCGCAAGCGTCGGCGTCCCCGAAAGCAAGATCGTGCTCGGCAAGCACAGCGGACGTCATGCGTTGAAGCAGCGTGCGGAAGATTTGGGTTTCCAACTCACCGGCGAAGAACTCAATGCGGTCTATCACCAGTTCACGATGATCGCCGACAACAAGAAAGGTTTGCGTAACGATGAGATCATGGCATTGGTCGAACAGGTGATCGGCAGGCATGCGGACCGGGAGCCAGTCGGCGCCCACGCCCAGACCGCGAATAGTCGATGAATCTCAAAGTTCTCCTGCTCCCTGGCGACGGCATCGGCGTGGAAGTCACGCGCGAGGCGGAAAAAGTCTTGCGCCACGTGGCCGATGCCTTTGGGCACGCTCTTTCGCTCACCCGCGGCCTGCTCGGCGGCGTGGCGATACACGAAACAGGCAATGCCTTCCCGGACGAGACTCGTAAGCTTGCCCTCGCAGCCGACGCCACGCTCCTCGGAGCCGTGGGTCTGCCCGAATTCGACGACGCCTCTCCTGAAAAACGGCCCGAACGAGGTTTGCTCGGCATCCGCAAGGCGCTCGAAGTCTATGCCAATCTCCGGCCCGTCGAAACCTATCGCGCGCTTCTCGATTCCTCGCCGCTCAAGAATCATCTGGTCGAAGGCGCGGACCTCGTCATCGTGCGTGAGCTGACTGGCGGTCTTTATTATGGAACTCCTCGCGGCATAGCGGGGACTGGCCCGGAGGAGCGCGGCACCAACACCATGACCTACACGCGCGCCGAAATCGAGCGCATCGCCCACATGGCCTTTCAGCTCGCGCAGAAGCGCCGCAGAAAAGTGACCAGCGTCGACAAGTCCAATGTGCTCGAAACCTCGCAGCTTTGGCGCCGCGTGGTCGCCGAAGTGGGCGCCCAGTATCGCGACGTCGCCCTGGATCATATGCTGGTCGACAACTGCGCCATGCAGTTAGTCGTAAATCCTCTGCGCTTCGATGTCGTTCTCACCGAGAATATGTTCGGCGACATCCTGAGCGATGAGGCCGCCGTGCTCGCCGGTTCCATCGGCATGCTGCCGTCCGCTTCGCTGGGCGGCAAGCGTCCCTCGGGCGCCTGGACCGGCCTGTATGAGCCGGTGCATGGATCCGCGCCCGATATCGCCGGACAGAATAAAGCCAATCCCCTCGGAGCGATCGGTTCGGTCGGCGCCATGCTGCAGTACAGTTTCAATTTGGTAAAAGAAGCACGCGCCGTTAAGCACGCCATCGAAGAAGTCTTGAACAGCGGGCGGGTGACTGCCGATCTGCATCCGGCGGGCTCGCCCGCTACTACCAGCGAGGTGGGCGACGCCGTCTGTTCCGCGCTCGCCGCTCGCGCTGCCTCAGCCTGAAAGTGGGAAGTCTATGCCGCAACCAGAAGCGCCGGCTTCGCAGCCGCGCACCATCATCGAAAAAGTTTGGGACAATCACGTGGTCGCCGAGCGTGAAGGCGCTCCCACGCTTCTCTATATCGATCTGCATTTGGTCCATGAAGTCACCTCTCCGCAGGCTTTCTCCGGCCTGCGTGAGCGCGGTTTGAAGGTCCGCCGTCCCGATCTCACCATCGGCACCACCGATCACAGCATCCCGACTTACGACCGCACGCTGCCGATCCTCGACAAAATCGCCGCCGCGCAGATTACGCAATTTGAAAAGAACTGCCGCGATTTCGGCATTCCCTTCTACGGTCCGCACAGCGACAAGCAAGGCATCGTGCACATCATAGGCCCCGAACAAGGCCTCACGCAGCCCGGCATGACGGTGGTGTGCGGCGACAGCCATACCGCAACTCACGGCGCCTTTGGAGCGCTGGCCTTCGGCATCGGCACCAGCCAGGTCGAGCACGTGCTCGCCTCGCAATGCCTCTTGCAAACACGCTCCCAGACCTACGAAGTGCGCGTCGAAGGAACGCTCAAGCGCGGCGTCGGCGCAAAGGACATTATTCTGAACCTGATCTCGCGCATCGGCATCGGCGGCGGCACCGGTTGTGTGTTCGAATATGCCGGCTCCGCCATTCGCTCGCTCTCGATGGAAGAGCGCATGACCGTATGCAACATGTCCATCGAAGCCGGTGCGCGCGCCGGTCTGGTGGCGCCGGACGACACCACCTATCAATACCTCGCCGGCCGCCCTTACGCGCCCAAAGCCGCCGAGTGGGAGCGCGCGCTCGCGTTGTGGCGCAATCTTCCGACCGACTCTGGCGCGCTATATGATAAGCGCATCCATATCGATGCCGGTGCTCTTGAGCCCATGATCACTTTCGGCACCAATCCCGGCATGGGCATTCCGATCACGGCGCCCGTGCCCGATCCCGCCTCGCTGAGCGATCCGCTCGAGCGCGATTCGCTCGGCAAAGCTTTGCAGTACATGGATCTGCCCTCCGGCCGGCCGCTGCTCGGCCATCCGGTGAATGTGGTCTTCATCGGAAGCTGCACCAATTCCCGCATCTCGGATCTGCGCGCGGCCGCCGAAATATTCAAAGGCCGCAAAGTAAATCCGAACGTGCGCGTGATGGTGGTGCCCGGTTCGCAGTTAGTGAAGCGGCAAGCGCAAGCCGAAGGCCTCGATCGCATCTTTAAAGAAGCCGGCGCCGACTGGCGCGAAGCCGGCTGTTCCATGTGCATCGCCATGAACGGCGATCAGCTAGCCCCCGGCGAATACAGCGTCTCCACCAGCAACCGCAATTTCGAAGGACGCCAGGGCAAAGGCGGCCGCACCTTCCTCGCCAGCCCTTTGACCGCTGCCGCCACCGCCATCACCGGCGTCGTCACCGACGTTCGGACCCTCATTTAGGCCGCTGATAAGAGAAAGACCCATGGAAAAGTTCACTGCCTTCACCAGCCGCGTCGCGGCGCTGCCCATCGACAACATCGATACCGACCAGATCATCCCCGCGCGTTTCTTGAAAACCACCTCGAAGGCGGGTCTCGGCGATGAGCTTTTCTTCGATTGGCGCTACCAAGCGGATGGCAAACCCAAACCCGATTTCCTGCTCAACAAACCGGAGGGCCGCGCCGCGCAAGTGCTGCTCGCCGGCGACAATTTCGGCTGCGGCAGCTCGCGCGAGCATGCCCCCTGGGCGCTCTTGCAATACGGCTTCCGCGCGGTGGTCAGCACTTCCTTTGCGGATATCTTCCGCGGCAACTCGCTCAAGAACTCTCTTCTGCCGATCGCCATTCCCTACGACGCGCACAAGGCCTTGCTGCACGCCGTCGCCGCCGACCCCACCGCCACCGTCACCGTCGATCTCGCGAACCAATCTCTGACCCTGCCCGACGGCTCCTCCGTCACCTTCCCCATCGACGAATTCGCGCGGCACTGCATGCTCGAAGGCATCGACGAACTCGGCTACATCCTCCAGCAGGAAGAAGCCATCGCAGCCTACGAAGCCACCCGCCCGCTGACGGTCAACACCCTGGCCGCCCGCTGAAGTTCTCTCTTATCTAAGACTTCGGCTCACGCCGAGCCGCATGCCAAAAATGTAGTATTTCAATCCGCTTGCGTTTTTCATTGACGCGATAGTAGATGCGCACAGGCGTGTGAAGAAGGCTTCGCACCCCCGGTTTTCGGTCAACAGCCGCGCCTAGCTGCGGGAAGCTCCCAAGAATCTCGACGTGATCGAGAATCGCATTCCCGAACCGTTCCGCCGCTCTCTGATTGTCCTGTCTGATGTAATCGATGATCTGAAGCAGATCACCTCGCGCACGCGGCGAAACGATTACCTTGAGCACCGCTTGGAGATTTCTTTACGCAGTTCTTCCAGTGGAATCCCTTGCCCCGCCTCGATCTCGGCAATCCCCTCATCAATGGCCGCGAGCGTGGCTTCGTCCTCTTCGTCAAGCATACCTGCGGGATTATCGAAATCCAATGCCTGGGGTTCCGCCATATCCTCAAGGTAGCGCGTTTCGAACCCGCCTGACTGCCTCGTCCGCCTAAGAGCTCATATCCATGGCTTTCTCGTGCTATTCATCGACGGTATGCAGCCGATTAATTAAGTCGTCACACCTGTCGAGGATTAATTGCGCTCCCACTTCGTCTCGCCATTTATTTAGATAGGTCTGTGCGGCGTTTAGCACCCAAATCGCGATAGGCGCCAAAAGTCGAGCGTCCACTGGACACCACCTGGGATCGGGTGCAAATCTCCCATCTTTCCCCTTGAAGTGATGCTTATATAAATCCATCCATGTCCCATGGACAGCGTGAGACGGAACCCTCTGCATTCCCGCGTAAAGCTCCTCATCCCCAATCTCGCGCATCCGAATCCTCATGTTTCCTCCCCAATCGCTGAGGCGGCGGCTGAGATCTTCGATTTTCGAGCCGGCGATAGCGCAAGCGTCGCCGATTGAGGCGAGCATTCGCGTTTCAATCGGGATTTGATATCCTCGACTCGCGATGTTTCTCTGTATTACGTCAAAAAGCTCTTTTTCAGGTCCGAAGCTCGAAAGGACGAACTGATCATAGACCGCCTCCTCATCTTTTTGAAGGAGATAGGCCAAGTTTGTCGCGCTTTCGAGAATGCATCTATTCAGCACAAAGATGACATCTCCTCTTTCGTTCTCTGCCGCGAGTTGAGCCACGACCAGCATGAATTTGGATAGCCGTACAAGCAGCCCGACCGCTATTGCCTCGTTCCGGCTAAGCGGGTACTCCGAGTCGTCATCGCTTACATACACCGACGCCGCGAGATTCACAATCATCCCGGTCTCTTTGTAGAGTTCGAAGGCTCCTCGCGTCAAATCGTGGCAGGAGTGAACGTCGAGCGTCGAAATGTCGAATGCTCCGCCGACTACTTCGTCAAGGGAGCCGTCCCAAGAAACATACACGCTCCCAGACTAGCGCCGATGGTCGGGGAAATGGTTCCAACTTAATGCAATCGGACCCTTGGGTTGCTCCCTCTTTCCCTGCCGCAGATGAATCGTTCGGCATGGGGCCGTTGAACCGCGCCTCCGCCATCGCCGTACCGCGCTGCCGCCCCCCTTTCCCCATGCTATTTTGGACCTAATGTCATCGCCCTTGAATATTTCTCTCGAGCATTACGAGGGCCCGCTCGATCTCCTGCTTGACCTCATTCGCAAGCAGGAAATCAACATCTACGACATCCCCATCGCGCGTATCACCGCTCAATATCTCGACTACCTGCAGAAGGCCGTCGAGCTCGACATCGAGCTCGGCTCCGAGTTCGTCTACATGGCCGCCACGCTCATCCATATCAAGAGCAAACTGCTTCTGCCGCGCGATCCCGAGCTCGACAAAATTTCTCCCGAAGAAGACCCGCGCAAAGAACTTGTCGATCGCCTCATCGAGCACGAGCGTTTCAAAAACGCAGCCGAAATGCTCCAGCAAAAGCGCATCGTCGAAGAAGCCATCTGGTCCAATCCACAAATCGAACAGTTCCTCTCGGAAGACGAAGGCCCCGGCCTTGCCGTCACCATCTTCGATCTGGTCAAGACGTTTCAAAGCGTGCTGGAACGCGCCAAGAATCGCCCCATCTACGAAATCGGCAAAGAAACCGTCAGCGTCCCGGAGATGATCCGCTTCCTGCAGTATGAGCTCGCGCGCTCGCGCCGCCACTCGCCGCTTTCCGCCACCCACCTCTTTGAACGCCAGCGCAGCCGCCGCGCCATGATCGTTCTCTTTCTCGCCATCCTCGAGTTGGTCAAGCGCCAAAGCGTCGAGCTCACCCAGGGCGAAGCCTTCGGCGACATCGGCCTCCGCCGCGGCCCGGCCTTTGAAGAGCTGCGCGACAATGCCGAAGAGCTCGCTACCGTCGAACAGGAATATCGTTGATTAGCAGCATGGAAGAAGTACCACAAGCTCGCCTCAATGGCGAGGCCTCCGAGCACTCCGAAGGCTCACAACCCGATCCGCAGTCTTCGCTCGAAGACATTCTCATCGCCGAAGCTATCACGGAACCGCCGCCCGCCTCCGAAAACTCCGCGGATCTGAAGGCCGTGATTGAAGCCGCTATCTACATCACCGACGAGCCCCTCACTCCCGAGCAGATTGCTGCCGCCGTCAGCCAACCGCTCGACCGCGTGAAGGAAATCTTGAACCAGCTCGTCGCCGAATACTCCGCGCCGGACCGCGGCTTGTCGGTCCGCGAGCTCGCCGGCGGTTACAAGCTCTCCACCAAGCCGGAACATCATGAATCCATCCGCCGTTTCGTCAAACGTCTGCAGCCGCCGCTCAAGCTTTCTCTCGCAGCGCTCGAAACGCTCGCCGTGGTTGCGTATAAGCAGCCCATCACCGCTCCCGAAATCCTCGATATCCGGGGCGTGCAAGGCGCAGGCGTCCTGAAAACGCTCCTCGACCGAAAATTGATTGCCGCGGCCGGGCGCAAGAACGTGCTCGGCAAACCGATCCTCTACAAGACCACGCGCGAATTTCTAATTCAATTCGGCCTCAGCTCCCTGGCCGAGCTCCCCACCTTGAAAGAGTTCGAAGAACTTGGCCGCTTCGCTTTGACCGATTCCGACGAAAGCACCGCGCCCACAGAACCGCAATCCACCACCGAGCCGCTTCCCGGCGCCGCGCCAGAGAGCCCGCAAGAAGAACCCTCCCCAGAGCCCGAGCCGCCGCAAACCGATGCCTGAGGAGCGCCTCCAAAAGATCCTCGCCCATGCAGGCGTCGCCAGCCGCCGCAAGGCCGAGGAACTCATCGTGGCCGGCCGCGTTTCCGTCAACGGCAAAACCGTCACCGAACTCGGCTCGAAGGCCGACTTGGCCACCGACTCCGTCAAAATTGACGGCCGCGTTCTCAGCGCGCCGAAACATCACGTTTACATCGCGCTCAACAAGCCTAAGAATTGCGTCACCACCCTGCACGATCCGCAAGGCCGCCAAACAATCATGTCCTTTTTCAAAGGCGTGCGTGAGCGCATCTATCCGGTGGGCCGCCTCGACTACGCAAGTGAGGGTCTGCTGCTGCTCACCAACGACGGCGATTTCGCCAACAAGCTGATGTCGCCTTCGAGTCACGTTACAAAAACCTATCTCGTCAAGTCCAACGGCGCTCTCACGCCGGAACAGGAAGAGCAGTTCCGCCACGGTATCCCCATGCATGGCCGCCGCACCGCGCCCGCCGGTCTGAAACTTGTGCGCCCGGGCGACAATCCCTGGTACGAAGTGCGGCTCGTCGAGGGCCGTCAAAATCAGATCCGCATCATGTTCAAGCACTTCGGCCGCCTGGTCGAAAAACTCAAGCGCGTCAAGATCGGATTCCTGGAACTGGGAGATCTCAAACCCGGCGCCTATCGCACCCTCACCAACACCGAAGTCGCGCGTTTTCACAAGCTGGTTCACCATGCTGAGAAAGCGCCCACAGCCGTTGCCGGCAAAGCGGCCGGAGAGACGATGGAAGCATGATGAACGACCAGGAAATGACCCACTTGCTGCGCAACGCCAAGACCATCGCCGTCGTCGGCCTTTCAAGCAACCCCACGCGCCCCAGCTTCGGCGTTTCGCGCTTCCTTCAGCGCCAAGGCTTCCGCGTAATCCCTGTCAATCCGAACGAAACCGAAGTGCTCGGCGAGCGCGCCTACCCCTCGGTCAAAGACATCCCGGACGAAATCGACATCGTCGACATCTTCCGCCGCCCCGCGCGCGTTCCCGAAGTGGTGGACGACGCGCTAGCGAAAGGCGCGCGCTGCATCTGGATGCAGGAAGGCATCGTCAATCACGAAGCCGCTCAAAAAGCCGAAGCCGCCGGTTTGAGCGTGGTTATGAATCGCTGTATTCTCAAAGAACTCGCTCGGCTACTACCTCATTGAGTGAGACAACCGTAGCCCGGAGCTAGACTAATTTTAAAGCCACCTGCGAAATGCGTTTCACCTTGCGGCGCCTCGCAGCCGTGATCGCGCCGTCCATCACGCTGCTGGTTCTGGCGGGCTGCAGCACTCAACCCAGCGATGTCCTCGGCCAGGCCTACGTCGCCCCCGCCTCGCTGAACCTGCGCCGTGAGCTGGCGCAGAAGAACAACACCGTGGCGGTGCTCAATCACGGCGAACGCGTCAGCATCATCGACGTGCGCCGCCGCTTCGTCAAAATCCGCACCGGCAAAGGGGCCGAAGGCTGGGTCGATTCGACCGAGCTCCTCAGCTCCGAGCAGATGGACCAACTCCGCCGCGAGCGCCAGCAAGCGCTAGCGCTTCCCGCCGAAGGCGAGGCCACCGTCTACGAGGCTTTGAACATCCACTTGCAGCCGGACCGGCGCTCGGCAGCCTTTGCGCGAATCCCCGAAGGTGGCTCCGTCGCCGTATTGGCTCACCGGCTCGCGCCCAAAAACTCGGTTCCTCTTGCGCCTTCGCTGGTGATCGAGCGCCCTCAGCCCGTTTCGCACAAGCCGCGCAAAGAAAAGGCCGCCAGGAACAACTTCCGGATCGCGCCACCGGCTCCTCCCAAGCCTCCCGCGAATTGGCAAGAGCTTTCCGCCGAACGCGTCGATGGCGCCGAAAGCAGCGCCGAAAGCGCCGCGAAAAAAGAGAAACAAGCGGCTGAAAAGAAGATCGCCGACGACAAAAAGCCCGTCATCTACGAAGACTGGACGCTCGTGCGCACCAAGGACCATCAGTGCGGATGGGTTCTGTCGCGCAATCTGATGATGTCCATTCCCGACGAAGTCGCCCAGTACGCGGAAGGCAAGCGCATCACCTCGTATTTCGATTTAGGCAGCGTCAAAGACGACGAAAAGGGCGAAAAGCACAACTGGCTTTGGACCACATCCTCCGAATCGGAGACCAACGATTTCGATGCCTGGCGCGTGTTCCTCTGGAATCGCCGCCACCACCGTTATGAGACTTCCTTTCGCCAGCGCGATCTCGAAGGCTATTTCCCCGTGCGCGTCGATCCCCCGGATGCAAACGCCTTCGGCCGCTCATTCGAAATCGTCACCAAAGACGACGATGGCCGCTTTCGGCGCCGCACCTATCTGTTCGACGGCACCCGCGTTCATCTGTCCGCGACCGAACTGTACCACCCCGCAACGCAAAGCGACCATCCGCCCGCCGCGTTGGACGCCAGCAAACTACAACCGAAGAACGCGCGCTCCGGATGGCTCAGCCGCGAGTTGACCCAACTGAAGCGCCGCCTGACCGGCGCATGATGCCGCAGCAGCGCCACCCCGCGGGCGCCCTAAGTCTCGTCAATTCTCCCGGAGATATCCAGCCTGTCCATCGCCAGAAATTGCTGCACGTGCGGATGCTTGCATTCCTCCAGCTTCGACACCGGCCCGAAGTAGATCGCCTCGCCTTTATACAGGAACACCACCGTATCCGCCACTTTTCTCATCAGGTCCAAGTCGTGCGTCACCACGATCGCCGTCAACCCGAGCTGCCGTTTCAAGCGCAGCATCAAATTGCCCAGATCGTCCGACATGATCGGGTCCACCATCGTCGTCGGCTCGTCATAGAGAATGCACTCCGGCTGCGCGGCCAGCGCGCGCGCAATCGCCACCGCCCGCTTGTAGCCCGTCGACAGATCGCCCGGCAACAGATCCTTCACGTGCTGAAGGTCCACCATCTTGAGCAGCCCGTCCACCACGTCTTCCTTGTTCTGTTCGTTATAGTCTTCGCGCAACTCCAGCGAAAATAAAATGTTCTCGCCCACGCTCATCGAATCGAACAGCGCGCCCGACTGAAACACCATCGTCACTTTCTTGCGAATGTGCCGCAGCTCCGTTTCCGTCATGTTTGTGATATCCGTATGCGCGACAAACACGTTACCCTGGTCCGGCTTCACAAATCCCATGATGTTGCTTAGGCTGACGGATTTCCCCACCCCGCTGCGTCCGATCACCGCCAGCGTCTGGCCTGGATCCACGTGAAAGCTGACGTCTACCAGAACCGGATGATCCCAGGCCTTGTAAACGTGGCGGAATTCGATGTAGTGCGGAGATCCCTCAGTCGCCATCGCCCGTCGCGGCCGCCGCCTGCCTGCGCTGCCAGGCCATCCAATCCTGCGGAGTGTTCAAATTCACCAGCCGCGTTTCTGTCTGTAGAATCACCGCCCGCAATTCTCCGGCCACGCTTTGCAATCGGAACCGCTGTTCATCGAGCGCACGCCGAACCACCGGCAAGCATTCCCGGCGGTACACCCCACACAGCGGCTGCACCACCCCTGCCCTATCGCGTGTCACCACACAGCGCGCGCCCGTCTCTTCCGCTTCCCACAGCAGCCGCCGCAGCCAGTCTGCTTCCAGCCCGGGCATGTCGCACGCGGTGATCAGGTTCAGCTCGGCGCGCCCGCTTTCGAGCGCCGCCTCAATGCCCGCCAGCGGTCCCAACCCCGGGCGTACATCCGGCAAACATTCGAGCCCCAGCGCCCCATACCGCTCCGGCCGCCCCACCAGCGCCACATTTCCCGCGACACTCCGCACCTTCCGAGCCACCTCTTCTACAAGAGCATGCGAGTGCCACTCGAGCAGCGCTTTATCGCGTCCCATGCGCGAGCTGCGTCCGCCCACAAGCACGAACCCAGCCGCTTGCATGCCCAAATGGTAGCATCGCCACGCCCGCATTCCGGCTATAATCGAACAAACAAACTTCGTCCGTTTTGTCTTATGTGGCCATCGCGCTGGATACCCCTGTCTCCCACGGCTAAGGTCCAGCCAAACGCAGCCTCGAAGCCGTTACGACTGCAACGCAGCCGCCGCGAATCCGTCGAACACATCATGGACGAATGTGCCCGGTCGCAGCGCTCTATTCGTCCCTTCTTCGTCCCCCTCGCCGCCGCCTTCGGGCTGTTCGCTGCTCTTGCGCCCGCCCACGCCCAACCCGGCATCACGCCTCATATCGAAGCTATCCGCTTCTGGTCCTTCGGCGACGTCACCCGTATCGCCATTCAAACCCAGGGCAGCTATCAAATTACCTCCGACCAGGTCGACACCCCGGCCCGTCTTTATTTCGATCTGAACGGCCTGCGTCCCCCTGCCTCCGCCCACCGCGGCGTAGAAACCTTTCAGGTCGGAGACCACCGCCTGAAGAAAATTCGCGTCTCCGAGATCAATCCCGGCACCACGCGCGTCGTCTTCGATCTCGAAGGTCCGGTGGATGTCGTCTCCTCCCAGCTCGTCAACCCGGACCGGCTCATGATTGAGCTGCGCCCCAAAGACATTCCTCCCCCGAACTCCTCCCTCGCGCGCAACACCCGGCCCGCGCGTCGTGCCGATCTGCCTGCGCCCGTCATCGCCAATCTGTCACGCACGCAAGCGCCTGCAGCCGACGTGACAACGCCCGTCCAGCGAGCCAGTGTTTCGCCGCCACCCTCCGCGCTTGCTCCCCTCTCTGCGCCGGTTCCTCCCGCAGCCGCCATGCGCGCTACCGTCCCCGCCTCGAAATCTACCGGCCCTGCCGCCGCCGCCCGGCGCGATTCCACCGGCGACCGTTCGCTCGTCCGCGTCTTCGGCTTGAAGATGGCGAAGGTTGTGATCGATGCCGGACACGGCGGTCATGACACGGGAACCATCGGCCCCAACGGCCTCATGGAAAAAGACCTCGTGCTCGATGTCGCCTTGCGCCTCGGCGCCCTCATCACCCAGCGTCTCGGCGCGCAAGTCGTCTATACGCGATCGGATGACGTCTTCATCCCGCTCGAAGACCGCACTCGAATCGCCAACGACGAAAAGGCCGACCTGTTCATCTCCATCCATGCCAACTCATCCCCCGAGCCCAGCGCAACCGGCGTCGAAACGTACTACTTCAATCTCTCTTCCGACAAGACCGGCCTCGACTTAGCCACGCGCGAAAACGCAACTGCGGAAAGCGCCATCTCCGATCTCAACGATCTGCTGCATAAAGCCGTGCTGCAGACGAAATTGGAAGAATCCCGAGACTTCGCGCAGAAAGTGCAGACCTCGCTCTGGGCTGGTTCGGTGAAGATGAACAATCGTTCGCGCGACCGCGGCGTGCGTCAAGCCCCGTTCGTTGTCCTGATCGGCGCCACTATGCCCTCCATCCTTGCCGAGATCGGCTTCGTCTCCAATCCCCATGATGAAAGGCTGATGAAGCGCACCGATCAGCGCCAGAAAATCGCCGAAGCTCTCTTCAAAGGCGTCTCGCAATATACAAATTCGCTCAGCCACGTGCAAATCGCCCGCGCCGGCGGTCAATAGTTATTCCTCCGCGCGCGCACTCCTGCTCTCCCCGCAGATCCCTCGCTTGCTCGCCCGCACAAACTCTACCAAATGCCGCGTGTGTTCCGATGCCGCCTGCTCTTCTATCTGCTTCAGCGCATCCTCCTGCTTCAACCCCGACCGATACAGCAATCGGTACGCCGCCTTCAGCCGCCGTATCTCCTCCGCCGGCAACCCCGCCCGTTTCAACCCCACCAGGTTCAGTCCCTTCGCAGCCACGTTAAAATCCGAGTAGAGAAAATAGGGCGGCAGATCGCTGTTCACTCGTGTGTTCCCGCCAATCATCGCCAGCCGCCCGATCTTCGAGTATTGATGAACCACCACCCCGCCTGATATAAAAGCCTGGCTCTCCACCTCCACATATCCCGCCACCAGCGCGCAGCTCGCCACCACGACTTCATCGCCGATCACGCAATTATGCGCGATATGGCCCGACGTCATGATGTAATTGCCATCCCCGATGCGCGTCTCCGACTCCGGTTGCGTGCCGCGCGAAATCGTGTAGTGCTCGCGAATCTTGTTCCGCCTCCCGATGCGCAAATAACTGCGCTCGCCCCGGAATCCCTTGTCCAGCGGATCGGTACCCAAGGCCGTCCCCGCCGAAATTTCATTCTCATCGCCCATCGTGGTCCAGCGCTTTACATACACATAGGGCTCCAACCTGCACCCCGCCCCGATCGCCACATCCGCTTCGATGACGCAGTATTCGCCAATGCGCGTTCCCGCTCCCACCACTGCCTCCGGATGCACTCGCGCCGTGGGCGCTACATAAGCCGACGCGTCTATCGCCATCCATGGACCGCCATCAGTGTTAAGTATAGGGAGGATGCCGGCTCTCACCGTCGCTCAACTCGGCGAACTCTGCGCGGGCGAAGCGCATGGCGACCCCGAGCGTCTCATCACCAGCGCGAACTCGCTCGCTAGCGCGCAACCAGCCGATCTCTCCTTCGTGGCAAATCAAAAGGCCGCCGCTCGTGCATCATCGTCCCAGGCCGGTTGTTTGATAGTCCCTTGCTCTTTCGAACACTCCGGCCCTTGGGCGCTCATTCGCGTCGAAGATCCTCGTGCCGCCTTCGCCCGCGCGCTCGCCGCTCTTTATCCCAAGACTCGCCCCGCCCCCGCAATTCACCCCACCGCCGTCATTTCTCCTTCGGCAATCGTGGGACCCGGCTGTTTCATCGATGCCTATGCCGTCATCGGCGGCGAGACCCGCATCGGCTCCGGCTGCTCCATCGGCGCCGGCTGCAGCATCGGCGCGCAGGTCCTCATCGGCGACGAAAGCACCCTGCATCCAAACGTCACCCTCTATGACGCCGTCCACCTCGGCGCGCGCGTCATCGTACACTCCGGCTGCGTTCTCGGCGCCGATGGCTTCGGCTTTACTCTGAACGCCGGCCATTACGAGAAATTCCCCCAAGTCGGCTCCGTCGAGATCGGCGACGATGTCGAAATCGGCGCCAACTGCTGCATCGATCGCGCAGCCCTCGGCGCCACCCGCATTGGCAACGGATCGAAGCTCGACAACCTGGTTCACGTCGCGCACAACTGCACCATCGGCGCACACGTCGTCGTCGCCGCCCAAACCGGTTTCTCCGGCAGCGTCACCGTCGGCGATTACGCCGTCATCGGCGGCCAAGCCGGCATCGGCGAAAAGGCTAACATCGCTCCCAAAGCGATCGTCGGCGGGAAAAGCGGCATTCTCACCGGGCAGCGCGTCGCCGCGGGCGAGCCCGTCTGGGGCATTCCCGCCCGTCCGTTGCGCCAGCACCTGAAAGGTTTGGCGAATGTCGCGAGACTGGCCGAATTGCGGAACGAAGTTCGCGAATTGAAGCGGAAACTAGAGGCGAAACGCTAGCCGGTCAGCAAGCCGCCACATCGAGAGCGGCGCCTGATCGCTCGCTCGAGTGGCGCTCCAGAATGTGGTTCGCTTGCAGCACCATCGCCTGGATTCGCTGCAGGTGGCCGCAAAGCTGTTCGTTGTCGGCAGTAAGCTCCAGAAAATAGGCGATCGATTCAATCACGCCCAAGGGCTGGCGCAGCTCGTGCACCAACTCCTCCAGCGCAGTGGTTTTGAATTCTGTGATTTGAGACGGCGTCAAATCGAGTCGGCCAAGAAGAGCATCTTGTCCGGGCGCGGAAACAGGATCAAATATTTGGTTCATGCGACCTGACCGGTTCGCGGCGGCAAACAAGGCCGCTCCGGTTTTCCCGTTTGATTGTGCGCCCCCGGTCATCTACAGTCAATAGATTTTCGACAAAAATCGATCAGTACTGCGAACCTTCAACGCCCCAGTCGTCCTGGTACTTGGCTGTGATATTCTCAGGACGTATTCCCCACCTGTGGGCCTGGCATTTCGACAGGCACCGGGAACTTTAGGTAGTCATTGAGCGTCGTTGGCACTCGAAGCTCTCAAAAGCGCCAAGAATCACTGCTAGATCATAGTTCTGGACCGTCGTGTGGACCCCCGAATTTAAGCCTTGGTTTGCACTCAAACTGCCTCACTGCGCAAGATAAATTTTGCGCATCAAGGCCAGACTGTTCGATGGCGAAACGCATGCGGAATCTTTGGGGATCGCCGTGGGATCGACAAACTCGGCTGGCACTGATCGGGATACAGCCTTTGAAGCGAGAGAGCTAAGCGCCTCCGCTTTCTGCTGCCAATCCTTTGAAAAGTAGAAGACGCGGTTGGCATTCATGGCGGTACCCAGAGAGCTGAAGCCAGTGCTATAGGGGCCGCTGACGCCGAACGAGCCGAGCAGCGGCGTGTAGCCGGACTGCTTAAGGGATTCCAGTAATTGCTTGATCTGGGCCTCCGAAAAATTTCCTGTCCCAACCGGGCTAATGTTGACATTTACCCAAATTTCTCCAGACTTCTTCTCGTTCTTTTTCTTCCAGGGGCCACCGCCGAAAACCACGAACATCGTTTGGCCGAGTGAAGGATAGGCTTGCCTCACCGTAACGTCATTAACCTGTGTTGAGATTTGCCGAACCCTTGTTTGCAATGATTGACCCATCGAATCCAATTGCTGCGCCAACGCTTCCGATCTCTTTGCCGCACCCTCCATTTCCTTCTGTGCCGTCTCAAAGTTTGCTAATTTTCTTGTGATATCCGCGTTTCCATCATTCAGGCGGCGGGTTTGCACGTCGAGTGCGTTGGAAAGTTTGTCGATACCGGCCTTAACGGCGTCGATCTCAGCGGCAGATTGTTGGACCTTCTGCCGCGCAGCTTCCGCGCGATTTACACCGGATTGCACGATTGGCTCTATCTTCTGAGAAGCACCGTTGATCGTCGTGACGCCAAAGAACCCAAGGGCTCCGAGCAGTACAGTGATGAGAATGCCGATTACCCAGCTATAGCCCTTGAACCGCTGCCAAACCGTATCCTCTATTTTGTCCGCTAGCGTCCGGATCATTGTATTCTGATCAGACAACCGTTTAGCCAGCTCGTCCGCGACCGCTTTGTGGATTTGTTGATCGAATGGAAGCGTTGCTGTCTGAACGCCGCAGAAAGGACAATAGACTCCGCCAGCCGCTAGAGGCTTTGAACAGTTCGGGCAGAGAACAAACGTCATCCGGTAGTCGGAGACCCTTCAGGGCGGCCACCACTACGGCAGGAACCGCCTTCCCAGACTCGTACCGCTTGTACTGCCGCAAGCTGCGTCCGATCTCCACTGCCATGCGCGATTGAGGCCAGCACAGAGCAGTGCGGATGGAGCGGAGGTCAACGTGGGTCATGGCAGGCACTCCATCGCCGCCTCTATGAAGGTTTTCGCCGCTTCGGCGTTGATCGCGTTGCCGTAGGCGCGCAATCGTCCCACTCTGGAGGCAGCCCCATGAGCCGGGGCAGTCAGGCCGGAAGGTCAAATCGGAAAATTCAGGCCCCGCGATTGGACCCTCGGAGGTCATTCTCGTGTTAAGCTAGTCCTGTGGTTGCAACAAGATGGGCCTGTGGCGCAGTTGGGAGCGCGCTTCCATGGCATGGAAGAGGTCGACGGTTCGAACCCGTCCAGGTCCACCAAACCAACCTATAGCGGGCGTTACATCGACCGTCAATCAGCGCACGGTCCTACAACCGCATTGCTGCAAACGATAAAATTATACTGGGTACTGAATGGACTGGTCAGGCTGCGATCTCGTGGAGACAATTCCTGGAAAGGTAAGCGGCGCGCCAATTATCAAACACACTCGCATTCAAGCGGATGCGATCGTCGAGAATTACGAAAGCGGCTCGCCGATTGAGGAGATTTCAGAGAATTTCGGCGTCTCCGACGTGACCATCAGGGCGATTCTAAACTACGCCCACTCTCACAAAGAACAGCCCCAGCCTTGAAGGTCTTCTTCGACCACAACGTCCCGCGCAAGCTTCGCAAGTCGCTCCGCGATCACCAGATAAGCACAGCCGCCGAGCTCGGCTGGCAGGAACTGGATAATGGCGCGCTTCTATCTGCGGTCGAAGAGGCGGGATTCGAGGTAATGGTTACGGCAGACAAGAACATCACCGATCAGCAGAACTGGACCAATCGCAAGCTAGCCTTGGTTGTGTTGTCCACTAATAACTGGACTGTGATCAGGCTGAGAGATGCTCCTTTCGTTCGGGCAGTCCGATTCGCTCGGCCAGGAACTTTCACGTACGTAGAGTTTCGCTCACCCTGAGCAAGTACGAAAGCGTCGCCGCTCCAATAAAGAAAGGCCGCCAAACAGCGACGGCCTCCCCACGGGACTCGGGATTTGAAACGCGGCCGCTTAACGCCTGCGGCCGCATCTTTCTTACTAAGTAACGGACAACCTTTACGGAATCGTCGCTCCCGGCCAATTCGCAACCAGGTTGAAGACATTCGGAGTCCCGATACCCGTCGCGAAATCATATCCGGTCGTGGTAACAAACGCCGGTTCGTAAGACGTGTTGGATAGCGATAGCACCCCGTTCGTTCCCGGATTCGTCGCCGGATAGTAGCAGTTGTACGCCACCCCGCTCAGCTTCCGGCAATTGGCGTCGTTGTCGCCCAGCGTAACGTCATAGAAAATGCAGCTCGAGCTCACCGCGTTCCCGAGCGTCGAATTGCACGTCGCGCTCCCGGAGGCTCCGTACTCGCTTCCACCCAACAAGTAGAGGAAGAAGTCCGGGTCGCCTTGCGCGGAGCCCGTGGCCTGGTTGATCAGGGCCTGAATGCCCGCCCAGATCGGCGCCCCGAACGAAGTTCCGCCCGCGCCCGCCCAGGAACTCGGATTGTTGGTAGAGCAAGGAACGCCGCCGCCCGCAGGGTTCGAATAACAGATCACGAAGTAATGACCCCAAACGCCGTTCGCCGCGAACATCGCAACGTCCGGTATATCGCGCACCCCGTCACTTGGATTTCCGTAGACCAGCGTTTGATAAGCGGGTTTCGTATACCCCGTGCAAGTTCCGCTCACCACTCCCGGAACCGTCGCCTCGCCGTACGCACAACCGCTTGGCCCGCCGCTTCCGCCCCCCGTCGTCAGAAAATATGCTTCACCCACGGGGCTGTTGCAAGACCCGCCCGCGCCGTACGTCGTCGGATATCCCAGCGCGATCGCAATCAATTGGCTCGCGCAGGAATTGTTCCACGGAATCTCCGGAATGTAACTCAGTGCCGAATTGAAGCTCGGCCCGTTCGTCGCGTTCCAGTAAACCGAATTCTCGCCAAGGAACGTATCCCCGTAATCCGTGCCGCCCACCGCCACATCGTTCGGTGTCGAAGCCAGCGCGTTCACATTGATTCCATGCGTCGCGTACGCCCGGTTCTGGTCCGTCACGTCCGCGTCCGCGTCTCCGGTCGAGACGAACATCGAAACGCCTTCATAGACCGCTACCTGGTACAGAGCGTTGATGTAAGCGTTGCCGTCGGTGCCGTTCTCCGATTCCGGGCTGCCGTAACTTAAGCTGAAAATCGCCGGCGGCAGAGTCGGAGCTGTCAACAGGTTCTCCATCGCGATGAATGCGCCGAAGTTCGTATCCGTATCTGCGCACGATGCCAGCTCGATCGTGGCGCTCGGCGCCGATGCGCTCGCCCACTCGACGTCCACCGCCGCTTCGCCGTCGTCACCCGTCAAATCGCCCGGATCCGAGCACGTCTCCGGACCGAACTCCACTCCGTTCGGTGCCGTCACGGGGCTTCCCGTCGGTTGCGGATGCACCGTCACAAACTTCCCTTTCGGAAAGCCCTTCGTCAATCCGAACACCTTCCGGAACGTGTTCCAATCGCCCGTGGCATACAGGTCCGTCCGCTCCAGCAACACGATCGTCTGCCCCTGCCCCGAAATACCGGCGCTGAACAGCGGGTTGTAGTTATAGACGGTTGCAAGATCCCCCGGCACCACTAACTGATAATCCGCATTTACCGTGTACTGCGTAATCGGCGGCTTCACTTTCGTCGTCAACTTGTGTGGCTTGAAATCGTGCAGCGCCACTGGTCCCAGCACCACATCCGCCAGCGCTGCCGGAATTTTTGGATTGCTGATGTTTGCAAAATGCCGCTCGCCGTCCGCATTCAAATAATGAATCTCTGTATGAAACGCCCGGCTCACCGCTCCCGCGCTTCCTGAGAAATCGACCGTCATCGCCGGCGTCACGAAGTTGACCGTCAAGCCCTCCGAAGTTAGCCAATTCTCAACCGCCTGCAGATCGGACTGCGCCGGCCCGAACTGCTTTACGAACTGGGCCGCAGTACCCCATTTATGAAAGTTCGCCGATTTCGGATCGTGCAGTTCGTCCAGATATGCCTTGAGCGCCGCTTCATCCTCCGGCGAACGCTGCAACTGCAAGCGCAAATGCTCGAGCATCCGGCCATCCGCCATTTTGCCCATGTCTTGCGCCCAGCTCACCGCTGGATGCACATTGCCCCCGCGCGCAACCAGATCGTTTTCATCCACCGCGCGCGTGACCAGCGTCCGCGCGTGCGCGCCGCTTTGCGCAAAAGCGACAGGTTGAACCCCTGTCGCCAGCGCCATTGCGATTGAAAGAGAAAGAATGCTAGATTTATGACTCATCGCCCCTCCCACTTACTGAAAGTCGCACTTCTATCGCTGGGATAGCTTGCGCCGCCGGGCGAACCACAAACCCCCGAGTATGGGAGCAACTAACAAGAAGCTCGCCGGCTCGGGCGTCGGTCCCAGTGCCGTAACCGTTACATCGTCGAAATAGAACAAATCGTCATCGTTCGTAAAGTCGAATTGCAATGTGCCAGGATTATCGGGGTTGAACCCTCCGCTTGTCCCCACCACAAAAACGTACTCGTCATAAGAGCCGGAATACGGAAGGTTGTATTGCTTGGTCAGCAGAGCCCCGTTGAAATAGGCGTCGAAGTAATTGTAATAATCGCCGCAGCCCGGATTGTCGGAAACACTGCACCCGTTATTGTCGAGATAGAACGAGATTTCATAATACTCCGCCGGAAGTACCGGTAGAGTTTGGCTCAAAGTCGTCACCGGACCATATTTGTCGCCGCTGTTCATCTGCCCGTACTCGCTCGGCGCTCCGAAGTAGGATTCGTAATTGCCGCTATTCGGGTTGCCGTTGTCGACTCCCACGTAATTACCGCCTATTCCGCCATACAGATTCCCTGTGACACTCCAACCGGAAAAACTGCCGCTTTCAAATCCGCAGTTCGTCACGATATTCCCGCTGGTCGAGTCGCAAATACTTGCCGCCTTCGCCTGCGTCACGGCCCAAAGCCCCAGCCCACATACAAACAGTACTGAAAACAGTTTTCGCATCATTCCTCCGAATTTTTTGGGAAACAAGATTGAGAGATCGAACTTCTTAGGAGTCTGCGGCAAATGAGACTAAGTGTCAAGTTACCTACAGGAAATACTCGTCGGCTCAAAGTACGGGATAGTTTGCGGGTACTTCTTAGTGCAAAGCAAACCGGCCGCTAAACGCCCACTTGCCAGGCGCCCTCCCCGCCTTCTCTGCTAAGCTTTGGTTTCCAATCTACCATGCGGCTCGTCGTCGCTATCACCGGTGCATCTGGTGCTGTCTTTGGCATCCGCACCCTCGAAGCCCTCCAGGCGCTCAACGTCGAGACGCATCTGATTCTCAGCCGCTGGTCTCGCGCTACCCTCCTTCATGAGACCGATTACACGCTCGACCAGGTCCAAAAGCTCGCCTCCGTCGTGCACCACGACGACAACCAGTCCGCCTCCATTTCCAGCGGCTCTTTCAAAACTGACGGCATGATCGTCGCTCCCTGCAGCATGAAAACGCTTGCCGCCATCCGCTCCGGCTACAGTGACACGCTCATCTGCCGCGCCGCCGATGTCATCTTAAAGGAGCGCCGCAAACTGGTGCTGCTCGCCCGCGAAAGCCCCTTTAGCGAAATCCATTTGGACAATATGCTCGCCCTGACCCGTATCGGAGCGGTCATTTTTCCTCCGGTACCGGCCTTCTATAACCGCCCCGCCACCATCCACGACATGGTCAATCACATCGTCGGCCGCCTGCTCGATCAGTTCGGCCTCGACATGCCCGGCGTCCATCGCTGGTCCGGCTTTCAACCCGAATCATAAAAACGAACCCAATTGGCTTCGAATCGTAGGACAACCCCCGGCTCCGGCGCTCATCTCACCTGGCTCGGCAAGTACCTTTCCCTCGCCCTCACCCTCCCGGCCGCCGTGGCCGCCGGTTTCATTCTCGGTTCACTCGCCGGCCGCTGGCTTCACATCCCTTTTCTGCGAGTATTAGGTATCGCGCTCGGTATGGCTGCCGGTATCTTCCAAGTCCTCCGGGAGCTTTCTCGGGAAAGTAAGCGCCCTAACCAGCCATGAGCCTAACCCGCCTCTACCGCCTGACCGGTTCGTTCGGTATTTTTGGGTTCGTCTCGTATTTTTGGCTCGAAGGCCCTCGCTCCGCCTTCGGCTTCCTGCTGGGGGCCGCCATTTCGTTTGGTAATTTGTGGCTCTTCAACTGGCTCGCCGATGCCATCGCCTCTACCAATTCGCCCCGCAAACCCTGGCAAGCGGGTGCCTTCGTCGGCCGCTACCTGGTCCTGTTCACAGCCGGCTATGTTATAGTCAAAGCTTTGGGCGTCAACCCTTTGCCGGTTGTCTTAGGGCTCTTCGCCAGCACCGCTGCGGTACTTCTTTCTATAACTATTGAGCTGGTGCAGAACCTCCTCGGAAACCGGCGCGCACACTGAATGGAAAGACACGAACTCTGGATCACGCTGCTCTTTAACCGTTACCTCGCCGGCCCGGCGAATGCCTTCTTGAACGCTATTCACTTCCCGGCCGCCCACCCGCGCCATCCTTGGAGCGACTGGATGGTCTGCGAAATCCTTGTCGTCTTCTTCATGTTGGTCTTCTTCGGATGGGTCCGTGGACGCCTTTCCGTCGACCGTCCCGGCAAAATTCAGCATACGCTCGAGCTTGCCTACGAGTTTTTCTATGCTTCGGCCGAAGAAGTGGTCGGCCACGACGGCCCCAAGTACCTGGCGTTTTTTGGAACGATTTTCTGGTTCATTCTATGCATGAACGTCATCGGCCTCATCCCCGGTTTCGACTCCCCGACCATGTACGCCATGGTCCCGCTGGGCCTGGCGGTCTCGACCTTCCTCTTCTATCATGCGGCCGGCATTCGCACGCACGGGTTCGGCTATGGCAAGCAGTTCCTGGGACCCATCTGGTGGCTGGCGCCGCTGATGCTGCTGATCGAAATCATTAGCCATTCCGCCCGCATGCTTTCGCTGACCGTTCGTCTGTTCGCCAATATGTTCGCGGGCGAGCAAGTCTATCTCACCTTCATCGCGCTGACGAAAGTGGTTGTCCCCGTCATTTTTATCGGCCTGCATTTATTCGTTTCATTCCTGCAGGCATATATTTTCATGATGCTCGCGATGGTGTACGTCGGCGGCGCCGTTTCGCATGAGCATTAGGAGTGCACAGGGCGCGCTCGCTCTAGCGCGTTGGTGCCCGTTCTGCGCGTTTATGAAAGGCCGGCCTTTTCCGCTTCCAGTGTGAGCGCCCGGCGTCCCAACGCACGGTGTCGAACCACCTCCTGGAAGCAACTTAATTAGGAGAAACAAATGAAGAACAAACTCATGCTGCTCGCAGTGACACTGCTGGCCCTCGCGACGCCCATGTTCGCTCAGGGTCAGGGCGCTGCGGGCAATCCATCCGAGGCCACTCGTAAAGCGGCGGCGTATCTCGCCATGGGAATCGCTGCCGGCCTCTGCGGCATCGGCCAAGGGAAAGCTACCGCTTCCGCCGCTGAAGCCATGGCGCGCAATCCCGGAGCCGTGGCGGCCATTCGTGTCGCTCTGATTCTGGGTCTCGTGCTGATCGAGTCGCTGGCGCTTTACACGCTCGTAATCACGTTCGTTGCCCAGTAAATAATAGCTAGTTGACAAAGGGCCTGCTGGCGCGCAAGTACCCGGCAGGCTCTTTTCTTGATCCGCGCACATCGGGCACCAATGCGCTAAAGCGAGCGCGCCCTGTGCGCTCTTGTTCTTTATGAAACTCCAAGGAATCTTCTCCGCACTTACTACTTCTTTCGATCATGAAGGCAACTTATATAAGCCAAAGGTCTTCCATAACATCGAGAAGCTAAATCAAATTGCGCTGACGGGTTACGTCGTTTGCGGCTCTACCGGCGAGACACCCTTGCTCAGCGTCGACGAACGAATTCAACTAATGCAATGGGTTCGCGAGGCGTGCGCCGAAGGCAAGATATTAATTGCAGGCGTCGGCGCCGAGAGCGTTCACGAAACCGTTGCCCTGGCCGGCCGCGCGGCCGCGCTCGGCTTCCATGCCGCGCTCGTACTGACACCGTTCTACTATCGCAACCAGATGCACCGGCCGGATACCCAGGCGCTGTTCTTTCGCGCCGTCGCAGACCGGTCCAAATTACCCGTTCTGCTGTACAACATTCCTCAGGTGACCGGCTACGACCTGCCGATCGACACCATCGCTGCCTTATCGCATCATCCGAACATCATCGGGATGAAAGACAGCTCGGGAAATGTCGAGAAGCTTGCCGGCGCCGTCCGCGCCGCCAAACCCGGTTTTCAGGTGCTCTCGGGATCCGGCGTCAGCTTTTGCGAGTCTCTGCACGCCGGCGCCAGCGGAGCCATTCTGGCCATCGCCAATCCGCTGCCCTACGCGTGCCTGACCGTCTGGGAGGCATTCCGCACGCGCGAACACGAAGCGGCGCGCGATTGGCAATCCCGCATCGCACCGGCGGCCCGTCTCGTCGCGGCGAAGCACGGCATACCCGGCGTCAAGTACGCCATGGACCTGAATGGCTATTATGGCGGTCCGCCGCGCTTGCCGCTGCTGCCGCCATCCCTTGAGGCCAAGGCCGAAATCGAAGCAGCCTTCGATGGTCTGCGGAGTTAGCGCGACAATTGTGTCATGGGCCCGATCCGCATCGTTCTGGCCGACGACCACACCATCTTGCGCAATGGCTTGCGCGCCGTGCTCGAGAGACAGCCCGATTTCGCCGTGGTCGGAGAAGCCGGCAACGGGCGGGAAGCGATCGAGGTAGTCGAGCAAGAGCGCCCGGATATCGTCATCCTCGATGTCGCCATGCCGATCCTGAACGGCATTGAAGCTGCCCGTAGAATTTCAGCCGAGCATCCCAAAACCGCCGTCATGATCCTGAGCATGCACTCCGATGAAGGCTACATACTCAAGGCCTTGCGAGTCGGTGCGCGCGCATATCTTCTGAAAGATTCGGCGGAAGGCGATCTGATTCATGCCATCCGCGCCGTTTCGAGCGGCAAAGCTTTTTTCAGCCCGGCCGTCAGCAAGGTCTTGGCCGACGACTATCTCCGCCAGCTTCACCAACAAGGCGTCGAGGATCGCTACGAATTACTGACTACGCGCGAGCGGGAATTGCTGCAGCTCATCGCCGAGCTCAAATCTACAAAAGATATTGCGGCGCTGCTCGGAGTAAGTCCCCACACGGTAGATACCCATCGCGGCAACCTTATGCAAAAGCTCAACGTGCATAGCATTCCGGAGTTGATCCTGTATGCGGTAAGAAAAGGCGTAATCGCTTGACCTATTGAACGAACTTGGCGCTTACTACCACGAAGAGAGCTGAATTCCCGCCATCGATATTCGTACTGCCGACAACCACCTTCTGTCCATTCTGAATATCGAAGTTCGCATCCACGCTGACATCCGCGTCAGGCACCTGGGTGCTGAAACTGAAGCTGTCAAGCCGGATCGTCCGGTCCGATCCGCCGTCATTTCGGTCTCCCAAGTTGCAACGAATATGATATGGATTCGGGTGCAACTGCCCGCGAGAAAAGCTTTTCAAGACTCCGTCCGAGAGAGAACGGCGTCCTTCACGTGAGCGAATCATCATGCTGTCCAGAAGCTGGTAGCCGCCGTAGGGGAACACCGCTTTCAACTGCCTTATCACCGGCTCAATGTCCGCTATGGACCTATCCTCCGGCGCGGCCTGAGGCGAGGCGCCAAGCACGTACACCGTAAGCTCAACATCCCTCGCGAGTTCGTAAGGAAGCGGCACGTCCAGCTCCTTCACCGCCTGCTCGGTCGCGGCGACGAATGACGGGCTGCCGCGTATGACCACCGCTTTCAGCCCGTTGTTCGCCAGGACGCTGGCGCCACCGTTATTCAGAACCTCCTTGAGTGCTTCTGCCCGCGCGTAGCGAACGTGAATCACCTTTGTGACCTCGTCTTCGGCCAACATCAGGGTAGGCAACAGCGCCAGGGCAACAACAGCGTACTTACTCGTCATTGGATTCTGTCCTTTCGTCTTTCTGAGTGTCGGGCGGCAGCAGAATAACTATATTGGGATCGGACGTCGCTATCTTGATGAGCGGCTCTTCGCCGGGCCGCGTAACAAGCGCAACGGATCGCAATCCGGGAGCGAGCAATCGAGGTCTGCGCCGCACTACCGCGACTGCTTTCGGCGCCGGCGCAGGTGCGTGAACTGGAGCGACCCTTGCCGGCACGGGGGGAATCTCCGCGGGCGGCCGTTCCCGGTGAGGCAGCAGCACAATCAGCGCGGCCAACGCCGCAACGGCAGCCGCCCACTCGAAACCGGCACGCCGTTTCCTGGTTCTCTCCAGCGCGCACATCACGCGCTGCCGCACCTCCAGCAGATCCTCCGCCGAGGGCTCGCTTGCCATCGCCGCCAGGATCCCATCGACCCGTTGCAACTGTGCCAGGCATGCGCGGCACTCGGCGCAACCGCGCACATGCTCCGCCATCGATCTCAAATCGCCGGCTTCCAGATCGCCTGACGAGTACAGGGCCAATGCGTCTTCGCCCGGATGACTAGTCATCGCTTCCTCCGCCCCGCCGGCGCAACCGCTCGGCAATAAACTTCCTGATCTTTACTCTCGCGCTCGAAATCTGCGAGCGCACCGTCCCCTCCGACGAGCCCAGAATCGCCGCCGCTTGCGCGGTACTGCAGCCCTCCAGGTCCCGCAACACAATTGCCGCTCGCTCGCGCTCGGAAAGCTGTCGCAGCGCCGCCTGGAGCAAGTCCCTCTCCTGCGCTGCGCGAAACGCCTCTTCGGGGCCGCGCGCTCCATCCCGTGGCTCAAGCGCTTGCTCCCTCGGCACGCCCGTCCTCACGCGCCGCTTCGAATCCAGGCACACATTCACCGTCATCCGGTACAGCCACGGCGCCAAGTCTTTGTCCTCGCGAAAACGCCCCAGCTTCTTGTGCAGCTTCAGAAAGACTTCCTGCGCCGCGTCCTTTGCATCCTCCGCATTCATCAGTAATCGCTGGGCCGTCCGCAGAACCATGCGCTCGTGAAGAACCATAATCCGCTCGAATGCCGAGGCATCGCCGGCTTTCGCCTGCTCAATCCAATGCCGCAGCGGACTCTGCTCCAACATGAAGGCGGCTGTCCATACTTCGCTGGTCAGGGGCACTGCCATTGCTGTTCCGGCTGCTCAACGTCTCCACTTCATATACGCCGCCAGCCCGGAATTCGTTGATCAGGCGATTACCACTTGGCGCGCAAATCACGCCGGTCGAAAAGCTCGGGTTCTTTCGGCGGCAGCCAGATTTTCAAGCGTGGCGGCCGGTCGACCAGCCGGCGCAATCGGCCGATCCGGTGCTCAATCCAAAGCAGGACGGCCGCGACGCGCTGTGACACGGTAACAGCATGGCACATTTACTCTTCATTGTAAAGTACTCTGTCAAGCTGCAACACCCCAGAATAGGAGTGCATGCCAAAGGCCGTAATTTTCGACATCGATGGCACCTTGCTCGACTCCGTGGACCTGCACGCAGAGGCCTGGCAGGAAGCTTTCCATCACTTCGGACACGATATTCCGTTCGACCGGATACGCAGTCAGATCGGCAAAGGCGGAGATCAACTTCTGCCGGTCTTTCTGAGCGCGCAGGAGCTCAAGGAAAAAGCGAAGCCGCTCGAAGAGTATCGCGGCCGGCTCTTCAAGGAGAAATATCTGCCGCGCGTGAAGCCTTTCCCGGGGGTGCGCGAGCTGTTCCAAAAAATTAAAGCGAATGGCCAGCACTTGGCGCTCGCATCCTCCGCCAAAGGCGACGAGCTGAAGGACTATGAGCGAATCGCCCATATTGAAGATCTGGTGGAAGTGGAAACGTCTTCGGCGGATGCTGAGCGTTCCAAGCCGCACCCGGACATCTTTGAAGCGGCTTTAGAGAGATTGGGGAAGAAGATTCAACGGGAGCAGGCGATCGTAGTGGGCGACAGTCCGCACGATGCCGAGGCGGCCAAAAGAGCGGGGTTGCCTGCCGTCGGCGTCCGCTGTGGCGGTTTCCCGGAAGCCGCTTTGCGGGAGGCGGGCTGCGTCGCCATTTATGACGGGCCCGAAGACCTTCTGCACCGGTACGAAGAATCGCCGTTAGCGCGTCACGCGAAGGCGCATGCGCCAAGCGACTAGGCTAAAGCGCGCAGGGCGGCTGCTGCCCGTTGTACGCGATCTCGCTAAAGCGCACAGGGCGTGCTCGCTTTAGCGCGTGGGTGCCCGTTGTGCGCGGTCCAATTTAGACATTTGCGATCCGCGTGCAGACCGCTAGCGTCGCGAACAGGAAGAACAATGCGTCGTTGTTCCAAAACACAAATGCCGTGGCAAGGCACAGGAGTGCAAGCTGGGACCTTGGGTCCAGTGACCAATCGAACATGACGGTAATCCTCTATAGTGCCAGAAGCAGAATCAGGGTCTCTCCCGTTGAGCCGTGGACGGCATACCGTTCTCATCGTCGGCACGTTGAATTTCCTTAACGGGCGATCCCCAATCCGCACGCGAAACCCGGGATTTTTGCGGAGGTCTAACGATATGGAGTTGGAGGAAAACTAGACATGAAAAAACTTCTGTTAGCACTGCCGCTAGGTATGGCCCTGCTGACGCCAACCTATTTGGCTGCTCAAGACCATGACCACCGCTACTACGACGCGGAACACAAAGATTACCACCGTTGGAACGCCACCGAAGACCGTGCGTACCACCGGTACTGGGAAGACCGGCACCACGAGTACATCGATTGGAACCGCGCGAATGAAGCGCAGCGCAGAGAGTACTGGCGCTGGCGTCATGAGCACCCGGATTCGGTGCTATTCCAGGTTCAGGTTCACTAATCGCAACGGACCTATTCGCCGATTTTGCGCTCGCTTTCCGCATCCAGCAGATGCAGAATGACGCGCAGGGGCATACCGGAAAGTTCGGGTTTGTCTTCGATATCGGCGCGAACGTCCATGAGAGCGCGCTCGAGCAAATAAGAATCGAATAGCGTTTGTTGATCGGCTTGGGCCGGCGGCAGGTAACGCGCACCTGCCGCCGTGGTCCAATAACCGCGCACGAACGCGGCCGTCACATGCGAGTACCAAAAGCGTCCCCAGGTTCGCAGCGTGAGACGCAGGGCATTGTCGCTCCCCTCGGCCGCTAGAATCTGGCGAAGCACGGCTTGCGCCGCATATCCGAACGAGATCAGCATGCTTGCCACATCGCGTAGCGGACAACGCTTGATGCGCCGTTCGCTGAGATGCTGATGCGGATCTCCTTCGAAATCGAAGATCACTACATCGCCCTGCGTGACGAGCAGGTGGCCTAAATGCAACCGCCCGTGATAGCGGGTACGCCAGGAGGCGATTCGGTTTGCGAAGACCGCATGGAACTTGGAGATAATGGCATTCTCCTGCTCCAGCACCTTGGCGGCCAGGATGCGCAGGTCCGGATTCATGTCGGCGTAGCGCTGCCGCAGAAATTCGAGCCGCCGGCTGGTGAGCGCAATGTAGCCGTGATAAAGACTCTGGCGATAAAAGTCGTTAAACGGTTCCGGCGCAAAAGCCGGGTCCGCGTAATCCCGCGCCAAAATCAAATGCAGCTCGGCCACACGCCTTCCCATCGTCTCCGCGAGGCCGAGATAAGACCCGATCAGCTCGCTCGCGATCGGCGGCGTTTCGGCGGTCGCAAACTCAAGCGCATAAATGTTGGTCGGCGCGGATTTCTGGATCTCAGCCCGGGAGTATTTGGAATTGCGGAGCCGCTCGAGAAACTCCTGGACGTGGCTATAGGTGTGTTTCCAGGCGGTGCCCTCGTTGGGAACGAAACCGTGCAGCACAGCCAGTGTGGTGGTATCGCCGCTCGCCGGCTGATATTCGATGGACCCCGCAAAGGGGACCGCGTGCGCGAACGGTTCCGGTTGCTGCTCGGTGAGTAGCCGCCCCATCTCGACTCCCTGATTCACGCCCGGCGCCACATTGCGCAGCAGTTTCAGCACAAAGTGGTCGCCGAACTTGATGGACGTTCCGATTTCCGAAGACGGAAGAATCTCCGGCTCCAGGTTCGGATGCGTCGCGCCCCACAAGCGGCGGAACTGGCGGTTGCGGTCCGCCACCGCCGAACCGGATTCACCATGCAAGCGGCGGCGGCGGGCAAATGCGTCCAACAAATCGGTGCAGAATTGCTTGTTCTCGGTTGCGCTATAGAGAAACTCCCGCGACCCGTCGGAGGCGTGCACTTCCGCAATCAGCGAGTCGGGATAGTCGTCGTGCAGGAATTGAGCCTCGTTTCCCGCTGCCGAAGCAACCGGCACGACGTACGTTTCCGGATCTCCGCTGGTGTATTCGGCGCGGACAAGAAGGATGACGTATTTGTCACGCTCGACGCGAATCACCTCCGCGATATCGAGCGAGCGGAAGCGCCGATCCTTGGACTGAAACCAGGTACGCGACGACAGGAACTGCTGTAAGGCTCCGGAAAGGTTTGCGCGCACGGGCGAATCCCAGACCTCCGCGATGGCCGGAACCGCAATTACGGGAATCGCCGGCTGTCCCGCTTCGATGGATGGCGCCGAAATCGTCACCGGAACCGCCCGCTGCTCCAGCGCAAACCAGAAGAAGGAGTTCGGGCCCAGCGTCAATGGATAGTAGCCTTCTTCGATCGGCGGAAAATCCGTCCGCCCGAACATCTCCACAGGCGTGTAGCCCCGATACCTGTGCAGGTCGAGCTGAACCGGCTGCGCGAAGCGCGAGAGATTCGCCACCACCAGGATGGTCTCTTCCTGGTAGCGCCGGAAATAAGCCAGCACGGCTTGATTCGAAGGCTGCAAGAACTCGAGCGTCCCGCGCCCGAAGGCTTTGTACTGTTTGCGTAGCGCGATCAGGCGCTTAGTCCAGTTCAGCAGCGAATGCGGATTGTCCTGCTGCGACTCGACGTTGATGGATTCGTAGTGGTAAGCCGGGTCGATCGTGACCGGCAGATACAATTTCTGCGGATTGGCGCTTGAAAATCCGGCATTGCGGTCGGGGCTCCACTGCATGGGCGTCCGAACGCCGTTGCGGTCGCCGAGATAGACGTTATCGCCCATGCCGATTTCATCGCCGTAATAGATGACCGGCGTGCCGGGCATGGAAAACAGCAGCGCATTCATCACCTCGATGCGCGGGCGGTCGTTGCCGAGCAGCGGAGCAAGCCGCCGGCGAATGCCTAAATTGATGCGGGCGCGCTGGTCCGATGCATAGACGCGGTACATGTAATCCCGCTCTTCGTCGGTCACCATTTCCAGCGTCAGCTCATCGTGGTTGCGCAGAAACATCGCCCACTGGCACGTCTCCGGAATGGCCGGCGTGCGTTTCAGGATCTCGACAATCGGCAGCCGGTCTTCCAACCGCAGCGCCATGAACAGCCGCGGCATCAGCGGGAAGTGGAACGACATGTGGCACTCGCTTCCGTTCCCGAAATACGCCACCGCGTCTTCCGGCCACATGTTGGCTTCCGACAACAGCATGCGGTTCGGGTGAGCCTTGTCCAGGTGCTGCCGCAGCTCCTTCAAAAACGCATGCGTCTCGGGCAAATTCTCGCAACTGGTGCCTTCGCGCTCGAACAAATAGGGAATCGCGTCCAGGCGGAACCCGTCCACGCCCATCTGCGCCCAAAAATCCAGCATGTGCATCACGGTGCGCCGCACCGCCGGGTTGTCGAAGTTGAGATCGGGCTGATGGGAATAGAAACGATGCCAGTAGTAGGCCTTGGCCAGCGGGTCCCAGCTCCAATTCGAAGGCTCAAAATCCTTGAAGATGATGCGCGTGCCGGCGTACTTGTCGGGCGAATCGCTCCAGACGTAAAAGTTGCGCCAACTCGAGCCCGGTTCGGCGCGGCGCGAGCGCTGAAACCACTCATGCTGGTCGGAGGTGTGGTTGATGACCAGCTCCGTAATTACCCGCAGCCCGCGGCGATGCGCTTCTCTCAGGAAATTTTGGAAATCGCGCAAGCTGCCGTAGGAGGCGTGCACCGTGCGGAAATCGGAAATGTCATAGCCGTCGTCTTTCCACGGCGAGGGAAAGAATGGCAGCAGCCAGATGGCCGTGACGCCTAGATCTTCGAGGTAATCGAGCTTCTCGGCCAAGCCGCGGAAATCGCCCATGCCGTCCGCGTTGCTGTCGAACATGGCACGGACATGCGCTTCATAGATGATGGCGTCTTTGTACCAGAGTGGGTCATCTTCCAGCCCGCTGAAAGTTTGCGCGTGAGGCATGCGGTTTTGCGTGATTTAGCCATTTGAGGAACAGCCCGACCGCCGCAACATCCGGCAGCGAATACTGCGCCGCGGTGTCGGAAAGACCCCCGACTCTGATGGTAATCCCTTCGCGAATCGCCGCAAACGCATCCTCGTCGGAAATATCGTCTCCCACGTAAATCAGCAGCGGCGAAGTCGGCAGAATCTCCTGCGCAATCCACTTGATGGCTCGCCCTTTGTGCCAATCCACGCGGGGAAAAACCTCCAGCACCATCTTGCCTTCGCGGCAGGCAAACGAGCGAGACCGGCTCACGGTGCTGCACGTCACGCTGTGAACCCAGCTCTGCAGTTCCTCCGCCACGCGGCGGAAATGCACGCTCAGCGTCAAGCCCTTGTCTTCCACCTCCAGCCCGTCGGTTTCGCTGAGCGCGAGCTTCAGTTGCAGCGACAGGCAGCGCAGCTCGCGGCGCAGCGCTTCGGCCTCCGGTTCGCGAAAACGCACGTCTGCCGATTCGATTTCCAGCCCGTGGTTACCCACATATATCGCATTATCCAGCCCTACGCGTTCCCGCACATCGGCTAGCGCGCGTCCGCTCACGATCGATACCGTGAACTCCGGCCGCTCAGCAAGCGCCCGCAGCGTCGCAGTTATGCTCGAATCCACTTCAGCATCTTGCGGTACCTCCACAATGTGCGAAATGGTTCCATCGAAATCGAGAAATAAGCCCACATGCGAGGCGGCGGCAACGCGCGGCGCGAGGGCCTCGAAGTTTTCGAGCAACGGCATCGGCTGCTGAGCCTGCGCCGCCGTCATACCGCAACTCCAAGAGCCTTGAGGGGCCTCGAAGACGTGAAATCGGATCGCTCCGGCTCGCCGGATTCGGGGAACTCAATCTTGGCGAGCTGCGAGAGAAATTTGCCCGCCCACCGGTAGACATTGTTCTGCTCGATCGCCTCGCGCAGTTTGCGCATGCGGCGGCCTCGCTCTTCGGCCTGCATCTGCAGCGCCGCGCGATAGGCTTCCGCGCCTTCCTCAATCGAAAACGGATTGATCTGCAGCGCCTCTTTCAACTCGTATGCCGCCCCCGCGAATTTACTGAGCACCAGCACCCCATCTTCATCCACGCGGCTGGCGGCGAACTCCTTCGCGACCAGGTTCATGCCGTCGTGCAAAGAGGACACCACGCAGAAGTGAGCCATCCGATGCAGCGCGATCATTTCGGGCTGTGTATAGTGCCGCTTCAGAAGCACCACCGGCCGCCACGAAGCCGTGCCCCAGCGCAGGTTGATCTGCGCCGCAAGTGCGTCCACTTCGCGCTCGATCTGCCGGTAGGCGGGCAGCGTAGAGCGGCTCGGGACCGCAATCTGCACGAATACCAGCTTGCCACGATAGCCCGGATGCCGCTCCAGCAACCGGTCGAGGAAGCGCAGCCGTTCCGGAATGCCCTTCGTGTAATCCAGGCGGTCGATGCCGATGCCGAGCAGCTTTCCTTTCAACGAAAGCTCCTGCTTCCATCTGCGGATCTGCGTTTCCACACTCTCGGATTCAGCCAGATCCGCGTGCTCGTCAAAATCGATGCCGATGGGAAACGGCCGAATCAGCGTGCAATGGCCGCCCCGGCAGATCTCCGAGTTAGTGGTGTCCAACCGCGCTTCGACCGAGCAATCTACCGTCTCGAGAAAATTCCGGCAATGATGCTGCAGATGGAAGCCCAGCAGATCGTTCCCCAGCAGTCCGTCCAGAATTTCTTCCCGCCACGGAAAGGCGCTGAACACTTCGCGATTGGGCCACGGAATGTGCCAGAACTGCGCTATCACCAGGTTCGAACTGGCGTTGCGAAGCATGCGGGGCAAGAGCGCAAAATGATAGTCCTGGATGAAGACGAACGTAGGCTCGTTGCCGGCCTCTTCGAGCACCGCGTCGGCAAAGCGCTCGTTCACGCGCCGGTAGGTATCCCAATGATCGGGATCGAACAGCGGCCGCGTGAACGCTACATGGCACAGCGGCCAAAGTCCCTGGTTTGCAAATCCCGCGTAGTAGCCCTCTTCGTCTTCCTTCGAGAGCCAAACGCGGCGCAAGGTGTATTCCGGCCTTTCCGGCGGCACTTGCACGTGATCGAAACGATCCACGGTTTCGAAATCCGCGTCACCGTTGCCGTGCGCAATCCACAGGCCGCCGCAGGCGCGCATGACCGGGTCGAGCGCGCTCGCCATTCCGCTGGCGGGCTGGATACATTCGATCCTGGCGCCGGCACGCCGATGCTGGAAAGGCTCACGATTGGAGACGACGATTAAGCGGTAGCCATCGAGCTTGGTTCGGACGAACTCGCTGAGCACGTCGCGGGTCCAGACCTTCAAAGGGCGCTCCTTTCAGACCCCGATTAACATACCTTCATTCTCCGGGTTAGACGCGCCGGATGTCAAACCATTTCCCCCGCGCTGCTGGAACAAGTCCTAGCGGGGCACGCTATTCTCAAATCCATGAAATTGTCACGTATCTGTCTGTTCGCGATCAGCCTACCGCTAGCGGCGGCGAACGATTTACGGCTCGGAATCATCGGGACAGACACGTCGCATGTGACCGCCTTCACGCACGTTCTAAACGATCCGGATACTCCCAATCATGTGGCGGGCGCTCGGGTGGTCGCCGCCTATAAAGGCGGCAGCCCGGACCTGGAGGAGAGCGTCAGTAAGATCGGCGAGTACGCGAGCGAGCTAAAGGACAAATGGGACGTGCAGTTTGTCGGCTCGATCGGCGATTTGTGCCCGCTGGTCGACGGCCTGCTGCTCGAAAGCGTGGATGGCCGCCCGCATCTGGCGCAATTCCGGGAAGCGGTCCGCTGCGGCAAGCCTGTGTTTATCGATAAGCCGTTGGCGTCGACGCTAGCGGACGCGTTCACGATTGCCCGGCTGGCGCGCGAATCGAACGTGCCGTGGTTCAGCGCTTCTGCGCTCCGCTTCAGCCCGATCGCCGAAATGCGCAGTTCCCAGTCAGCAGCCTCTCAACCGCAGGCTGCTCGAGCAATGATCAGCGCCATCGTATGGGCGCCGGCTCCGCTCGAGCCGCACCATCAGCTCGACCTTTCCTGGTACGGCATTCATGCGGTCGAGATGCTATATACGCTGTTCGGCGCAGGATGTGTAGAGGTGGAGCGCATGTCCTCGCCCGATGACGATGTGATCACCGGCCGATGGAAAGACGGAAAGCTTGGAACCGTTCACACCCAGCGGCCCTACGGCAAATACGGCGGCGTGGTGTTCCGGAAGGACCGCACGCTGGAGGCACGGCCCGATATTCCCATCGACTATGTGCCGCTGGTCCAGCAGATTGTCACGTTCATGCAGACCAAAGCGCCGCCCGTGGCGAACGAGGAGACGCTGGAGATTTTCGAATTCATGGACGCGGCGCAGCGAAGTCTCGCGCAGGGCGGAGGCGTGGTAAAACTGCGGCAGCCGTAGCGCACAGGGCCGGTGGTGGCCCGTTGTGCGCGGTTCTTTAAGCGCACAGGGCCGGTGGTGGCCCGTTGTGCGCGGTTCTTTGAGCGCACAGATCGCACAGGCGTCAGCTTCAGCGCTTGCTCACGCAGGAATTGCCGGCCCAAATGAAGCGCAGCGGCCAGTCTGCGCACTCGCGTATGCCGATCCTGGGCGTCACGCCGA
>DATASJ010000021.1:0-6270 GCA_036269275.1 Bryobacteraceae bacterium
ATGACGACGACGGTCGCCAGCACCGCGAGTCCACCCACGAGGTGGCTCGTGAGCCGCCGGCTGAAGACATTGGTTCTGGAAGCCCTGAGGGGCGGGCGCATCGCGTGGGCTGCCATCTCAGGCCACCCTTGCCGGTGCGCCGCGCGTCACGGCCCACACCAGCAGACGGGCACAGGCATTGACTACGATGGTGACCAGGAAGAGCGCCAGCCCGATCTCGATCAGCGCGCTCAGATACATATCGTCCGTGGCCTCGCTGAACTCGTTGGCCAGTACGCTGGCCATGGTGTAGCCCGGAGCCAGCAGTGACTTCACAATCTCCGGCCGGTTGCCGATCACCATGGTGACCGCCATGGTTTCCCCGAGGGCACGACCTAATCCAAGGATGATTCCGCCGACAATTCCGGCGCGAGCGTTGCGCAGCACACCAACCCGGATCATCTCCCAGCGCGTTGCTCCCAAGGCAAGCACTCCCTCGCGCTGATGCTGGGGCACCACCGTGAGCACTTCGCGCGTAATCGACGAGATGATGGGGATAATCATGATCGCTAGAATGATCCCCGCCGCCAACATGCCGATCCCGTATGGAGGACCTGAAAACAGGCCCGTCCACCCTAGAGTCCTGGCCAGGAAAGGCTGAACGTACCCGCTCAACAGCGGAACCAGGATAAAGATTGCCCAGAGCCCGTAAATTACGCTTGGAATCGCGGCCAACAATTCGACAAAGAAAGAGAGGGGACCGCGCAGTGCCGTGGGACACATTTCCGTGGTAAATACAGCCACGCCTACTGCCAACGGGACCGCAAGGATCAGAGCCAGCAGAGAGGAAACCAGCGTTCCGTAGATGAATGGCAGGGCGCCGAACTTTTCGCCGACAGGGTCCCAATCGCTGCCCGCGAAGAACTTGAATCCAAATGCGTGCCAGGAAAGGCCGGAACCTGACATCAGCTCGTACACGATGAGAATCAACACGGCGAGAACAGCCAAGCCGCAAGCCGTCATGGCAGCTCGAAAAATCCGGTCGGGCACCTCGCCGCCGGAAATATGAAGCAAAGGGGCTGCCCGGTGCACCGACACCGAGGTAACCTTCGTCCCTTCAACGGGTTGCGGTCCGGGCATATCAGGCCGAGGGAATGCGGGGTTGGCCATTCGCCTTAACCGTAGCAGAGACGTGTTACAAGGGTGTTAAAATCGAAAAGGCTTTTCTGCCGGGGACCGTCAGTTCTGAATCTCAATCCATCGCTGTCGGAAACGTGATACTGAGCTAACGCATTCGCCATACTCTCCCGGAATTTGATTTCTTATGCCGATTGCACTTGATCGTAGTCAGCTTGCCTTCCAGAAGACGGAGCGGGCTCTGCTAAAGCTGTCGTCCGGGCAGACTGCGGAGAGCGTCCATGGTTTCCGCACAGCGACCCTCAGGCTAGAGACGCTGCTGGAGCAACTCCTTCCCGGACACGATCGGAATCAGAAGAAACTTCTGAAAATGCTGAATCGGATTCGCAGGCGGGCAGGCAAAGTGCGCGACCTCGACGTTCAACTGGCGGCGTTGCGCAGCCTGAAAGTCCCGCAAGAGCCGCGGCGCAAGACGCAGCTGATGCATCGGCTGATCGAGCTTCGGGCAAAGCATGAAAAGAAGCTTCGCAAGTTGCTGACAAAAACTGCAATCCGCGAACTACGCAAGCGGCTCAAACGGGGTGCAAAAGAAGTCCGCCCGGAAACCAGCCGCGAGGCGCTGACCGTTGCTCGGGCCATGTTGAATGAAGTTGTCCGACCGGCGGGACCGGTCAGCGAAGAGGTTCTGCATCGGTACCGCACTATCGTGAAGCGTGCGCGCTATGCCGCCGAGTTTGGCCCAAAGTCAGCGGAGACTACTCAATTCATCAATCAGGTGAAGCGATTGCAGGACGCCGTCGGCAATTGGCACGACTGGTTGCTTCTGACCGAAGCAGCCGCCAAAAGACTGGGCGACGTCAATCAATCCTCGCTCGTAGCCGTGCTTCACAATCTGACGGGCAGCAAGTTTCGGTATGCAGTCGCCGCGATTTCGGCCTCGCCAACAACCGGGCCGGTAGTAAAACCGGTTCCCGTGTCTGCCGAACAATCGCGCAAAGTGAGTACGAAGAGTCCAACGCTCGTTGAGCGGATCGAGTCGGCCGCATAATGTAGCTCTTGGTTTGCGTCCTTTGCTCTTAACAACAACCAAGGCCTCATGGCCAAAGGCCGCCAATGGTGACGAACCGGAGGCGTGCATGTAAACTGTGAGCCTTCGCCATGCCCACGTTTGCCGCGGTTGATATCGGTTCCAACTCCGTCCGGCTCAAGATTGCACGACTACAAGGCGGCCGTCTCCGCGCCCTTCACGAAGATCGCGAAGTTACGCGTTTGGGCGAAGGCGTTTTTGGTTCTGGATTCCTAACTCCGGATTCGATCGCCGAAACGGTAAAGGTTCTTCGCCGATTCCACCGTTCCACGCAACAGATCGTGACTGACAGTGTGCGTGTAGTAGCGACCAGCGCGTTGCGGGATGCGCGCAATTCCCAAGCGTTCCTCGAATGGGTGCGGTCCGCGACCGGCTGGCGAGTCGAGATTATCTCTGGGGTGGAAGAGGCGCGCCTCATCCACCTGGGCCTTGTTTCGAGCGGACGCGTCGACCGGTCTCCCACGCTCATGATGGACCTGGGAGGGGGCAGCTGCGAACTGACGGTTACGCAAGGTGGACATATTCGGGACGCGGTGAGCCTTCCTCTGGGCGCCGTTCGACTGACGAATGAATTCATGCGTCACGATCCGAGTCGCAAAGGCGAACTCAAACGTTTACGCGGCTTTGTCGCCCGCGAGGTCAATCGCATCATCGACCGTATCGCAACTGCGAAGGTCAAGACCGTGATTGCGACCTCGGGAACGGCGGCGGCATTGGCTGCCGTCGCCAGCCACATGCGCCGAGGTGCCAGCGGCCAGCGGCTTATGGTGTCCTCGGCCGAAATGAAGCGCATTGCCAAACGGCTGGCACGCCTGCCGGTCGCGGAACGGCGCAAGATCGAAGGGATTGGCCCACGGCGAGCGGAGATCATTGTGGCCGGCGCCACTGTCTACCAAGAATTGTTGGACCGGTTGCGCCTGAAAGGCTTCCGCTATTCGCCGCTAGGCCTGCGCGACGGAATCCTTGCCCAGATGGCAGCCGACTACGATCGCAGCACGCGGTCCGGCCGGCAGATCGAGTTTGAACGCTGGGAGTCCATCATGACCGCGGTCGACCATTACCGCGTCGATCGCAAACATGCCTTGGATGTCCGCGATTCCGCTACGTTCCTGTTCTCGGCCCTGCGCTCTCTGCATCGCCTACCGGCTGAATATCGCGAGTGGCTCTCGGCCGCCGCCATGCTTTACGAAGTGGGCGATTACGTGAATCGAAACGGCCGCCACCGCCATACGCACTACATTATTTCCAATTCTGAAATCCTGGGCTACACGCCCCAGCAACGCCGCCTGATCGCGGCCGTCGCTCGCTATCTGGGAAAATCCCGACCCACCCTGGAGGACGGTCCCATGAAGTTGCTCGATCCAGGGGATCGTGCCGATGTGCAGAAGGCGATTTTATTGCTTCGCCTGGCGCGTGCCCTGAACCTGGGCCGCAGTCGCGCGGTAGAACGGGTGCGGGTTGCAGTGCGCTCCGCGGAAGTAAAGTTGACGCTGGTTCCTCGCCGTCGAATGGGAGTGGATCTGGAACTGTGGGCGATTGAGAAAGAGCGCGACTATTTTCGAGAAGTTTTCGGGCGCGAACTGTCCACGGCGGCATCGTAGAGAGCGCGCAGAAGTTTCGGGGTAAGGCACCATTGCAGAGTGCCCGAAGTGCGGCGCATTTCCACCTTGGCCACCGCACCTTTTTTCAATTCAACCGACGCTTCGCAACCCGAGTCGCTGATGACCGCTCCCAGAAATTGACTCAGGTTCGGATTGTGCCCGACCACCATGATGGCTTCCTGGCGAGAATATTTTTCCAGAAGCTTGCGAAAATCGGCCAGTCCAGCTTCCGGGCGCAGGCCGTTATCGAGCTGTAATTTGCCTTCATAGCCCAGTTCATTGCCCACTAGCGATGCGGTCTGCGTGGCTCGCTTTAGCGGACTGGATACGATGGCATCCACTTGAACATCCAGCGCAGCCAGGGCGCGGCCAACGTAGCCGCATTGCTCGATTCCCTCCTTGTCGAGAGCGCGCTTCTCGTCCTTCTTCGGGTTCGCAACGTGGTCACCCGCGCTGGCGTGGCGTAGAAAATACAGGGTCATCTATGTCTATCGTTCCTTTCCGACCATCCCCTTTACTTTACGCCTTCGCGTCGAAAGCGGCGCCGGAAACACCGCGGGGGCCTTCCCCTCCGCAACGCTCATCAGGAAATCCTGCGCACTGAAGGCAGCGGGACCCATCGGCGGGCGGCGGTTTCGCGCGCCCCTCAGTGGCTGCCACGCACGTATGTAAGTCGCATCTTTGAGAAGAATGCGCGCCTTGCGGTTATCGGCCAAGTAGGCGTCGAGGATTTCATGGTGTACCCGTTGCCGCAGCATTTCATCGCGCAGTGGTACCAGCACTTCTACGCGCTCGTACAGATTGCGCGGCATCCAGTCGGCGCTGCCGATGTAAATCTCTTCGTCGCCACTATTGGCGAAGTAGAAAATGCGGCTGTGCTCCAGGAAGCGCCCCACGATGCTGCGAACCCGGATGTTGTCGCTTACCCCCCGCACTCCCGGACGGAGAGCACAGATGCCACGCACGATCAGATCGATCTGTACTCCGGCTTGAGAGGCGCGATACAGCGCTTGCACAACCGTCTTATCGAGCAGCGCATTCATTTTGGCGATGATGCGAGCTTCTTTGCCCTGACGCGCATGCTCCGCCTCGCGATCGATCAGCGCAATGCATTTTTCGGCCAAATCGAGCGGCGCCACCAGAAGCGGCTCGTAGCTGGGATTCTCGGCATAAGCGGTCAGAAAGCTGAAAACGTCATGCACGGCGCGCGTGATCTCGTGATTCGCGGTAAACAAGCTCAGGTCGGTATAAATTCGCGCCGTGGTCGTGTTGTAATTTCCGGTGCCGATGTGGGCGTAACTGCGAATCATCCCATCCGGATCGCGTCGCACCAGCAGCGACAGCTTGCTGTGCGTCTTCAAGCCTACAAGACCGTGGAAGACCTGCACCCCGGCGTCTTCCAAATCGCGCGCCCAGCGTATGTTTGAGGCCTCATCGAAGCGAGCCTTCAACTCCACCACGGCCGTGACTTCTTTGCGCGACGCCGCATTCATCAGCGAAGGGACAATCAGAGAGTGTTCGCTGGTGCGGTACAAAGTCTGCTTGATCGAAAGAACGTTCTCATCTTCGGCGGCCGACTCTATAAACGAAATGACGGCGTCGTAGGAGTCGAACGGGTGATGCAGAAGGATGTCATGGGCGCGCAGTTCCTCAAACAGATCCTTGGATTTCGAAGTCAAACGCAGCTCCCGCGGCGAAAACGGGCCGTACTTCAGGTCTGGGCGATTCACCTGTTCGTAGATATTGAATAAACGGGAAAGGTTTACGGGCCCGTTCACAGGAAAAACTTGCCATGAATCGAGCTCGAACACGGAGCGTAAACGGTCGATTATCTCGGGATCGGCATCCGCTTCAATTTCCATGCGGACGGCATCCCCCTTCCGCCGGTTATGCAGTTCCGCTCGCACCGATTCCAACAGGCTTCGCGCTTCCTCTTCTGCCAGATACAGATTGCTGTTGCGAGTCACACGAAAGGGCGCAGACGAAACGATGTCATAGCCGTGATACATACGCACGGCATGGTGCGCCACCAGATCCGCGAGGAAAATAAAATCCGTCGTGCCTTCCGATGGCAGGCGCACCAGCCGTGGCAGAGCCCGCGGAACCGATACGACTCCGGTATACGTCAGTGCCGAGCGCCGGCGGCGACGCAACAGAAAGCCGAGACATAGAGCTTTGTTGATGACTCGTGGGAAGGGATGTGCCGGGTCGACGGTAACTGGCGTTAACAACGGATCGAGTTCTCTTTCGCAGTATTCATCGACGAAGCGCAGAGCCTCGGCATCCAACTGATGCAGTTCAAGTACGCGAATTCCGTTTTCCGACAGCGCTGGGCGCAACCGGGTATTCCAGCAGTTATATTGGTCGCCTACGAATTCGTGCGTGAGTTGATTCAGCAGATCGCGCTTTTCCGTCAGCGTCAGGCCGTCGGGGCCGACTTCGTTATAACCGTCTTCGATCTGCTGC
>DATASJ010000022.1:0-2258 GCA_036269275.1 Bryobacteraceae bacterium
AGGACGACCATCTCGCCGTCCAGGCCTTCGAAAGTGCCGAGACCGAAATCGCCGTGCGCGAGGAGCTGGCGCACAGTGATTGCTCCCGAATAGACGCCGGTGACGAGGGCGCCCGAGGTCGAGATCTGGAACAGGGTATGCAGCGATACACCGAGATGCCGCGCGAGCGCCGTCCACACCACCGCGGACGGCGTGGTTGATGCCCGTCGCGCCTCGTCCTCAAGCGACTGGCGCAGTGAGATTGGAATATCGATCGTGAACTCTGCGGTCCGCTGATTGGACCTTGCCTTCATCATCATTGCCTTTGCCTTCGCCGTTTGACGTCTTCTCACCTGAAAATAAGCGTCGATGTATCTACAGGCGTAAGGTCAGCGCATGGCGCTCTCAAATCCAATATCGAATTATTGGATTTTAATCACACGGACAGATTAAATCGCAGGCTTGACCAATTGGCGATGTAGCCTCGCGGCACGGCTGTCCGCTTCGAGCTTGTTGATCAGATCGCAAGCTAAGCTAGCCGTGCTGGAGAGCCTTCGCAAACTGGCCGATCTCAAGATCGAGGAACACCGCGGCCGCATGGCCGACTTGGCCAGTGCGGCTGTTCGTACGAGGAGGCGGGATTCGCGGAGACGCAACGAAGGTCGCATCTCGGACCCTCAGCGGGCGCTCCTTCGGTGGACAACGACGGCGCGTTATGCCCCTAAGCCGACCTTCCGCCAGCCCCCCGAAAGGTAAACTTCCCGAGCATGTAGGTTCAGTGGATACCCATAGCGCGAGTAATCGGTAACATAGCTGGACCGAGAGCAGCCACCAGGTTGCCATCGCTGCGCGACCGCCAAGTAGCGATGGTAACGCCGCTCAGATCCGAGGGAAGTTGGGGCGGCAACTCAGCTGGAGCAACTAAAAATGTGCGCGCTCGGCCCAATGCTCCGGTGAATATCCAAGCTCGAACAATAGATTATCGCGCGGAACTCTGGAGGTGCGACCGCGGCTTGTCGCAGTGTCATTAGGTGTTAACACAATGACAACGAAATCATGAGTGAGGTGCGCATCCTGCAGGCTCTCCACAAATGTACTCGACGGAGAAAAAACGCCCTGGTTCCAAATAGTGCATTCAGCTATCGGATCAAGAGTCTGTTGAATTGCTTGGGCGATCGCAAGTCCTTCGGACGAAGATCCGATAAAAACCCGTGGACGAGCGCTCGGGCCCGGCCGATTTGCACTCGGGCCGACTCCTGCGAGGGGCGGACGGGTCGGAGTCGGTTGGATGCCTGCGAGCTTATCTAAGCGTGCGAGAACCTGGTCAATCTTGTCATGAAGCGACTGTTCAGTCGGCAAGCTTGCCGAACCTGGAATTGCTGAAATCAGCGTGTCTAGTTGGGGCCACCAGAGATCGAATGCTTTTTGCAGATGACCGTCGCTCAGCTTGGGCCCGTCGGACAAATTGTTGAGTGGGGTGAGCAGCGCCAAGGTCGCGTCCCGATCTGCACGAACAGCTTGAAATTGCGCAAGTGGCCCTTTGATTTCCGCAGGTTCGACATCGACCAGATACAAGCAAAGCAGCGATGATTCCGAAAACGTCGAAAGAGCTCCTGCCTCGAGTGAACCCAGCCTGCATTTAACTTTTCCTGAGTGAGGCAGATAATCGCTACCCGTGTCTCCTCAAGTGCCCTTTGTATACTTAGAGACCAGCGCTCACCGGGAGAAATATCTTTCGACGAAAGCCAAACCTCCGCGGATTGCAGCACCCCCGGTAACCAATCCCTGAGAGCCTGGGCCGCTTGATGGCTTCGCTCGCCTGACCAGCTAAGAAAGACTTTCATCGTGACGCCCTCTGTCGGCCTATACAGAGACCATCGGCAGTCTAGCCCGGTGCGATCCAGAATTCACCTTCTTAAAAGTCCGGTGGTCGGCTTTGCGTCGAACGCCCGTTTGCGAGGCGAGGGCGGGAAGGTCTGGAATCCGCGCAACCCTCGTCGTCCGGGCGCGTCCGGCGAAGGACGGGTATCCACCCCGAGCAGACATTGCGAAAGGCAAGGCGCGATGCGGCCGCCGATCCCGCGGCCGCGTCGCGCATCCAGCCGATGTTTACTCGACGACAAGGGTCGGCTTGAGACCCACGGGCCGAGACAAGTTGTAGAAATTGGGCGAGGTTGCCATCACCGCCTCGTGGATCTCGGCAAACTGCTCCTTGGTGCCGTTGCCTTTGATGCGCACCTTGTAGCGAAGGCTCTCGTAGCCCTTCGCCACGGTCGGAT
>DATASJ010000023.1:0-1995 GCA_036269275.1 Bryobacteraceae bacterium
AACTGCGCCGGATCGCGAAACATGCCCTTCGCGTACACGACGTCGATCAACCGTCCCGAGTAGTTTGCGCCGATGAGCGCCAGCAGTGCGAATGTCAACAGGGCCGCGTTTCTGCGCCGGGAGCGCCGTTCGGCCCAAATCGTCCCGGCAGCGGCCATCGTGGCTGCCGCCACGAGAATGACGTTTGGTCCGCCAACCCAATTCAACAGAGGTACGACCGCCAGGCAGGCGAGCGCTCCCCCGCAAAGGTCGGCGCCGTAAAGCCGCGGGATGCGTGGCGTTTCGCGGGCAAATATGACTGCGAATAGAAGTCCGGTGAGGAAGAATGGAACCGCCGCGGCCAGGTACAGCGCCGTCAGCCTTCCAAAGTTGCTCCATGAAACCTGCAGCGCGACCGGAACATGCAGGACAATTTCCAGCATTCCCACTACGACTGCCGCATTCGTCATACACAGCCGCGCAGCCAGCGAACGCGTGCTGGCGCCGGCGAGCCTGCTCTTCAGAAGGTAAGCGGACACGCCTCCAGCGCCCAAACCAAGCAACGCGATCGAAATCGCGAGAAAGGCGAAGTGATAGAAGAGCACTACGGAAAACAGCCGCGTCAGCGCCAATTCCAGCAATAGAGCAGAGAAGCTGGTGAGGGCGAGGCCCGCCAGCAAAGTTTTGTCTGAGATTTCATTCGTGGTGGACTTTGAGGCAGCAGTGGCGGTGATGACCGGCATATTGGATCGGACAGTCTAGCAGATGGTAGACAGCGCATTGGGCACGGCAGTCCGTGAAGATGGTTCAGTTCTCCAGAATCACCTGCGCCATCGCCTGGTCCGCGGTGTGCGTGATCGACAGAGCCACATTCTTGACTCCGAGTTTCACCGCGAATTCTCCAGCTTGCCCGTGGAATGTCATCGTGGGACGGCCTCCCGGCATGCGGACTACCTCGCAATCGCGCCAGCGTACTCCGTGATTCCAGCCGGTCCCGAGCGCTTTCATGGCGGCCTCTTTGGCGGCGAAGCGAGCGGCGTAGCGCTCGAACCGGTTGGCCTTCGAATCGCAATAGCGCATCTCTCCCGCGGTGAAGATGCGCTGCAGAAAACGCTGCCCGAAGCGCTCCACAGACTGTCGGATGCGGGGAACCTCGGCGATGTCGATGCCCGTGCCTACGATCATGAACGGAGTCCCTTGGCCCTGAAGTTTACAGCAAGCGATCTTACAGCAACCGGTCTCCACGATAGATCAATCGTCCGTCAAGGATGCGAGCTTCCGGCATTAGATGATGCGGCCGGACCGGGCCTTCGGCATCGATGTGCAAGACTTCATGCCCGTGAGCCGTCAGCCAGTCGGAGACCAGCATGCGATGACAGCGGAAATAGGGGCGCTCCGCGCACATGTACGCGGTACGGGAAGTCTTGGCGAGCCCGAGAAGTTCCGAGACTGCCTGCTCGAACTCCGGCGTGAGCATGTAGTCCGCATAATTGCGGAAACTCTGGTTGCGCAGCGCAATGTGGGGCGACTCTTCCAGAACCTTCTTGCGGTAGCCGCCCAGCGCCTTCATCGACAGATAGCGGATTCCCGCTGCAGGCAGGCTTTGTTCCAGTGAATCGCAGTTGAACTGAGGCAAACGCCGCGACATCGGGAACGCGCGGATATCGACGAGAGTCTGAATCTCATGCGCCCGCAGAGCGCTGACGAGTTCCTCGAGCGAGCGGGTAGAATGACCGATGGTGTAGAGAACAGCCAACTGCTTTTGGATGCGGAATGGCTATGAGACGATTCGATCGAGCGCGGCCAGGACCAGGGAATCCTGATCGTCGAACACGGTGCGCAGATCGAGGAGCACTCGCCCCTGTTCGACTCGAGCAATGACGGGAGGATTGGAGGCTCGCAGGCGGGCGGCCAACTCGTCGGCGCTAAGCCCGTCGCAACTGGCACTGAGGAGTCGAGTCGGCAATACGGAGGATGGCGCGGCGCCACCGCCGATCACCGATTCCCCATCGGTGA
>DATASJ010000024.1:0-6554 GCA_036269275.1 Bryobacteraceae bacterium
GTCGATCCCGACTCACTGGCCGACAGCGAAGTTGAACTGACCCACGTCGATCTGAATGATCAGACGCTCGAAGGCCTGCGGCATCGGAACCTTCCGCTGTTCAGCGTGCAGTATCATCCGGAAGCCGCGCCCGGGCCGCACGATTCGCACTATCTGTTCAAGGAATTCACGAAGATGATGGAGGAATGGAAGGGGTAGGGGCGGCCGTCTCGGCGGCCCATAAGCTGGCGGGATGCCCGCCAGACAGCCGGCAGCATGCCGGCGCTACAAGGAACTGATGCCTAAACGCACTGACATCTCGAAGATTCTGATTCTCGGCTCCGGGCCAATCATCATCGGGCAGTCGGCGGAGTTCGACTACTCCGGCACGCAAGCCTGCAAGGCGCTCAAGTCCGAGGGCTACGAAGTAGTGCTGGCCAACTCGAATCCGGCCACGATCATGACCGATCCGGAATCCGCCGACCGCACTTACATTGAACCGCTCACGCTGGAGTACTTGGAAGAGATCATTCGCATCGAGCGCGCGATGTCGCCGGGAGCGGGCTTTGCCGTTTTGCCGACCGTGGGTGGACAGACGGCGTTGAATCTGGCGATCGAACTCTCTGACGGCGGCGTGCTGGAAAAGTACAACGCCACTCTCATCGGCGCCAACGTTGCGGCCATCAAGAAGGCGGAAGACCGCCTCTTCTTCAAAGACGCCATGCAGCGCATCGGGCTCGATGTGCCCAAGTCGGCGCTGGTCAACAATACGAAAGACGGCATCGAGTTCGCGGGAAAGATCGGTTTTCCGGTGATCATCCGGCCATCCTTCACGCTGGGCGGATCGGGCGGGGGCATCGCTTACAACCGCGAAGAGATGCTGGAAGTGCTGAGCCGCGGCCTTGATTTCTCTCCTGTCCACGAGGCGCTGATTGAAGAATCGGTGCTGGGATGGAAGGAATTCGAACTCGAGGTGATGCGCGATACCAAAGACAACGTCATCATTATCTGCTCGATTGAGAATTTCGATCCCATGGGCGTGCACACCGGCGACTCCATTACGGTCGCTCCGGCGCAGACGCTCACCGACCGCGAGTATCAGGCCATGCGCGATGCCTCGATCGCGGTGATCCGCGAAATCGGCGTGGATACCGGCGGATCGAACATTCAGTTTGGCGTGAATCCCGAGACCGGGCGCATGGTGGTGATCGAGATGAACCCGCGCGTCTCGCGCTCGTCAGCGCTGGCCTCGAAGGCGACTGGGTTCCCGATCGCGAAGATTGCGGCGAAACTTGCCGTCGGGTACACGCTCGACGAGATTCCCAACGACATCACGCGCAAGACGCCGGCGTGTTTCGAGCCCACGCTGGACTATGTCGTGGTGAAAATTCCGAAGTGGCAGTTTGAGAAATTCCCCGGCGCCGACGATACGCTCGGCCCGCAAATGAAATCGGTCGGCGAAGTGATGGCCATCGGCCGCACCTTCAAGGAAGCCTTGATGAAAGGGATCCGCTCGCTCGATACCGGCAAGCGCGTGGGCGGGGAGAAGATTGAGCCCAAGATTCTGACGAAGCGGCTGGTGACGCCCCATCCCGAGCGGCTGGCGTATGTGCAATACGCCCTGCGCCAGGGACACACGGTGAAGCAGGTCGCAAAGATGACATCGATGGATCCGTGGTTCCTGTACCAACTCAAAGAGATTAATGACCAGCAACTGGAACTGGAAAAGCATCCGATCGAATCGATTCCCACCGAGGTGCTGCGCGATTCGAAGCGCATGGGCTTCTCCGATGGACGCCTGGCGCAAGTCTGGCGGCTGGAAGGGCAGGAGAAGGTCCGCCACCTGCGTAAAAAACATGGTGTGATGCCGGTGTACAAGCGGGTCGATACCTGCGCAGCGGAGTTCGAGAGCTTCACGCCCTATCTCTATTCCACCTACGAAGAGGAAGACGAGGCGACGCCGACCGACAAAAAGAAAGTCATCATTCTGGGCAGCGGGCCGAACCGCATCGGGCAGGGAATTGAATTCGATTACTGCTGCTGCCACGCGTCGTTTGCGCTGCGCGATGACGGTTACGAGACGATCATGATCAATTGCAATCCTGAGACGGTCTCGACCGACTACGACACCAGCGACCGCCTCTACTTCGAGCCGCTGACCTTTGAAGATGTGTGGGCGATCTACCAGCACGAGACGTCGAAAGGCGCGCCCGTCGGCGTAATCGTCCAGTTCGGCGGTCAGACCCCGCTGAATCTGGCGCTGCCGCTGAAGGCCGCGGGGGTGAAGATCATCGGCACCTCGCCCGAGTCGATCGACCTCGCCGAAGATCGGAAGCACTTCAACAAGTTGCTAGAAGAGTTACAGATTCCGCAGGCCCCCGGTGTGATGGCTACCTCGATTGACGAGGCCATCGAGGGAGCACGCCGCATCGGATATCCCGTGCTGGTGCGGCCTTCGTACGTGCTCGGCGGCCGTGCCATGGTGATTGCCTACGACGAAGAGTCGATCATTCGCTACATGAAAGAGGCGGTGGAATATTCGCACGACCGCCCGGTGCTGATCGATCACTTCCTGGAAGACGCGATTGAAGTCGATGTAGACGCATTGTCTGACGGAGAAGACGTCGTGATCGGCGGAATCATGCAGCACATCGAAGAGGCCGGCATTCACTCCGGAGACTCCTCCTGCGTGCTGCCAGCAGTCGATATTCCACAGCCGCTGCTGGAACGCATGCGCGACTATACCTTCAAGCTGGCGCGCGCGCTGAAAGTTGTGGGCCTGATGAATATTCAGTTTGCCATCCCGCGGGGAAATGGCAGCGCCACTGGCGCTGACGGAGACAAGGTTTACGTGCTCGAAGTGAATCCGCGCGCCTCGCGCACCGTGCCCTTCGTTTCGAAGGCAACCGGCGTTCCTATGGCAAAAATCGCGGCGCGGCTCATGACCGGACGCAAGCTGCGCGAGTTCTTGCCGGAATTCATTGAGCGCCGAGCCGACCTCGACACCGGAAGCCACTTCTATGTGAAATCTCCCGTGTTTCCGTGGAATAAGTTTCCCGGCGTCGATACCGTGCTCGGACCCGAAATGAAGTCGACCGGCGAAGTGATGGGCGTGGCCGACAATTTCGGCGAAGCTTTCGCTAAGGCCCAACTTGCCGCGGGACAGAAATTGCCAACGCAGGGCGCCATCTTCATCAGCGTAACCGAACACGACAAGCGGCACGTCGCGCAAGTGGCGCGCAAATTTGTGGACATGGGATTCAAACTGGTGGCGACGGCCGGAACCGCCGACGTAATCGAGACTGCCGGCATGAACGTGGAGCGCGTTTATAAGGTGAAAGAAGGACGGCCCAACGTCGTCGACTTCATCAAAGGCCAGCGTATTCAACTCATCGTCAATACCCCCACCGGACTTGAGCCATGGTTTGACGAGAAGGCCATCCGGCGGGCGGCAGTGACCGCGCGCATTCCCACGATCACTACGCTGGCCGCGGCGCGAGCTGCAGCCGAGGGTATCGCTGCGCTGCAGCGCGGGGAAGTGAATGTCAAGGCCCTGCAGCACTTGCACGCGGAGCGTGGCGCGAAGGTCCGGCCTTTAGTGGGATGAATCGCTCCACCGGAGCAGTTTCCGGTTAGAATGGTCCATGCTGCTACACGGAATTTTTCCTCCGATCACGACGCCGTTTTATCCCGACGGGAACGTCTACTTCAAAAAGCTCGAGTCCAACGTGGAGCGCTATTCGCGCACGCCGGTCTCTGGGATCGTTGTGCTGGGCTCGACGGGCGAGGCAATCCTGCTCTCGGATCAGGAACGGCGCGATGTGCTGAAGTCCGCGCGCGAGGCTGCCGCGCCTAATAAAGTCCTGGTCGCCGGGACGGGCATTGAGTCGGCGATCGATACCTTGCGTCTTACCGAATACGCGGCCGAACTCGGCTACGACGTTGCCATGGTGCGCACGCCGCACTACTACAAAAGGCAGATGCAGACGCCGAACCTCCTGGCCTTCTACCGCACCGTGGCCGATCGTTCGCCACTCCCGGTCATTATTTACAACTTCCCGCAGGCCACCGGATACGACATGCCCGCTGAAGTGGTGATTGAACTGGCGGGGCATCCTAACCTAATTGGCATTAAGGAGTCGAGCGGCGACGTGGAGAAGGTCCGCAAGATGGTCGAAGGCACGCGCCACATCAGGCGCAGTGCGACCGTGACGGAAACGTTTGAAGCGGTAACGCCGCGAATGGTTGCGGCAGCGACCTCCGCAGGTTCGAAGGAAGAGGGCGGATTGGTTCCCGTGGGAGCATTGGCTGGGACTGCGGAGAGTGCTTCCCGTCTCGGAAAGGGACGAGACATGGGGCAACCCGATTCTTCGGCAGGAAAGCCTTCCTCGGCGGCGGTGACGGTCGTAGGCAAAATGAAGACGCGCCAGAAAGAAGTCGGGTTCCAGGTGCTGGTAGGCGCGGCGCAGAAACTGCAGCCTTCGCTCGATGCGGGCGCGGTGGGAGCGATTCTCGCCTTTGCGTGTCCGGCCCCGACCGCTTGCTTCGAGATCTATGCCGCATGGAAAGAAGGCGACGCTGAGCTCGCGCGCCTGAAGCAGGAACGAATTGCCAAGGCAGCCGAGCGCCTGGTCGGAGATCACGGCATTCCGGGCGTGAAGCACGGCATGGACTTCAACGGCTATTTCGGCGGGCCTTCGCGCTTGCCGTTCCTCCCGCTGACAGCGGATGCGAAGGGGGAGATCGAGGGCTTGCTGGCGGATATCAGGAACTAAGCGCTTGCCGAAAGAGCAACCGAGACGCGCGCGTTCTCACCTACCTGCCGTTTCCGAGGAGATGAAGGCCTGGTCTTCCGCCCTGGCCGACGAAATTGGCGGCTGGCCGCATGCGACTGCACGCTCCTTCTTCGGTTTCACTGCGCTCTATCGCGGAGACAAACTGTTTGCCGCGCTGCCGCGGACTCGGACCATAGAAGGTACAAATGCTCTGGCGTTCAAACTGGAAGCGCCAGCCTCCACGGTTTCTGCCCGTCTCCAAAAGGATCCCCGCATCCGCCTCTGGTCGGCGCGGCCGCAAAAGGCGCCCTGGTTCACCTTTGAACTCTCTTCGGACGGTGACTTGCATGATGCTCTCGACTGGTTAGGTCGGGCGTACGAGTGGGCGTCTAAGAAAACAAAATCCCGATAGTTCCGCGCCGCTTGTGATCAGGACCACACCCGGGTATACTTAGTTCGAACGATCGTTCGAATTAGACAGCGGCATCATGGCGACTCCTTCCACCACAACCCGGGTGACCGCGCGGCGACATCGCGCCACGACAGCTGCCGAGACGCGGTATGACCGGCGCCTTGCCGAGATTCTGACTCATGCCACCGAGGTCTTCTGCAAGAAGGGATACGAGGGCGCGTCGATGCGCGATCTTTCGCGCGAGAGCGGCATGTCGCTGGCGGGACTGTACTACTACTTCGAATCCAAAGAGCGCCTGCTCTACCTCATTCAGAAGCATAGCTTCACCACGATTGTGCAGCGCTTGAAAACACGACTGGCTGGGGGAAGCGACGCCGAACAGCGCATCCGGATTTTCATCCTAAATCATTTGGAATATTTTCTTGCCAACCAGGCGGCCATGAAGGTGCTCTCACATGAGGCCGAAGTTCTGAAGAATGGATTCGCCTCGGAAGTGGCCGCGATCAAGCGGGAGTACTACCGGATTTGCGTTGGGCTGCTCGACGACTTGAAACGCGAGCGCGACTTACGGTTCTCTACGCGCATTGCCGTACTCAGCCTCTTCGGCATGATGAATTGGATCTACACCTGGCACAATCCGCGGGTGGACGCCGACGCGGCGTCGATGGCGCGCGACATGGGCGACTTTTTTTTACGAGGCGTAATGGATAGCGGAAGGCGCGGGAACGGACGCTGAGCCGCAGCGTTTTTGAACAGTAGATTCCTCGCTTCGCTTGGAATGACAAAACGGATTTAGCCGGACCGACGGAGATATCGAGCGAGACTGAAGGAGACATATAGATGGCTACCACCGTGCAACCAGCAACTGGCGCAACCACGAAGCAACTTGTCAACTACCGAACCGACGGCGGCGTAGCGGTGATCGAGATGTGCGATCCCCCCGCAAACACCTACACCTACGAGATGAACCGCCAATTGGACGAGGCGATTCTGAAGGCCCGCATGGACAATGAGGTCTATGTGATCGTCATGACCGGCGCAGGCGATAAGTTTTTCTCGGCGGGGGCAAACATCAAGATGTTGTCCACTGTCGATCCCACCTTCAAGTATTACTTTTGCCTGCATGCCAACGAAATGCTTCTGCGCCTGGAGCACACTCCTAAGCTGGTGATCGCGGCCATTAACGGTCACTGCGTGGGCGGCGGGCTGGAAATCGCCATGGCGGCCGATATCCGTATTGCGCGCAGGGAGGCCGGAAAGATCGGGCTGCCGGAAGTGAACCTTGGAGTGCTCCCGGGTACCGGCGGCACGCAGCGACTCTCGCGCATGGTGGGAAAGAGCAAGGCCATAGAACTGATGGTCACGGGCAACACGTTCTCGTTCGAAGA
>DATASJ010000025.1:0-1654 GCA_036269275.1 Bryobacteraceae bacterium
CTTTATGGCCCACTCCCAGGTATTCAACGCAGCTGTGAATTTCCAGTTTGTCATCACCAGGCCTGCGTGGAGAGAAAAGCCGAGTTGGATGGTCGTCGCCGGGGCGGATAGAATTATCAACCCCCGCCTCGAACGGTTTTATGCCGCGCGAGCCGGCAGCAAGACGATCGAAGTCGCAGGCGCCAGCCACTCAGTCTTCATCTCGCACCCCGAGGAAATTGCAGATGTAATTGAGGATGCAGCACGTGCGGCATCGAATGTGTCGCTCAATACGTTGTACTCGTACTATGGTAGATTGAACGCACCTGAACAGTCATCGTATAATTCGACTGTTGGGAGTAATCCGTCCTACTGGAATGCTCCTGCGAATTTGGGTGCTAAGATCCAACTCGCGCAGTCATTACAGGGCACCTAATGTCAATCTTCGACACGATTGCTCAAGCAGAGAGCGGGAAGCGGTCGCGCACACCGCGAGAAAATTGGGATGAAAATAATCGTAGTACACGAGGAAGGGTTCCGCCAGGGAGCGTAAAAACCCATGTGAACAACTTTCCCGACTGCCGAAAGGGTCTTGCGCCCAACCGATGGAGATCAGGCCAGTTCGCCGCGCATTTCTGAATGCGACCCTGGGTCCCGGTATTCACACGTCGCCACGGCCCAGTCTCTGTACTTGGACGACGAGGATGTCCAGCAGGGCCTTAAACAGCACCGAGCCGGCGAGGCTTGAGCCGAGGCCGGCGCAGGCGAACCATCCCCACGATCCACAAAGATGATCCATGGCTAAGACTTCCATCTTTGACACCGAGGCCGGGTTCGAGGAAATCCGCCGGCGGCGGGACGACATAGTGCGCGAGGAAGGTCGAGCTTCGAACCCCGGATCGGCTACGCCGATCCCAGTCCCCCAGCCCGTTCAGCCCGCTACAGACCTGAGCGAGAGCGATTACTGGCTCGGCTTCGAGGCCCTCCAAAAGCGGGGCTACGAGGTCGAACTTGGCCCGATTGACCCGGGCCTTGAACCGAAAATGCAGGCGCAGCATGGCATAGCTGCCGGGTATTAGTTCGAAATCGAAGTGGAATCCGAACAGTTCAACGCTAGCACCACTCACCGTCTTAGATAGCAAAAAAATTAATTCAGAAGAAATCCAAGGGAGCCTATGGAAAAATCAACCACGAAGTCTGATCGATGATGAAATTACAGACACTTGCGGCGCTGGCCGCGGGCATTGCGCTGACGGCCTTTCCACTCGTGCTCGCGAACGGCGCTTTCGATACCAGGCATGCGGCTGCGCGTGCGGCAGATGTCGATGCCGACCTTCTCAAGGACGCCCGCAACAACCTCCAGCCGTTACCCGAGGACATGGCGACGCCCGAGTTCCCGATCACGCTGTCGCGGGTCGAGCTCGGCCGGAAGCTTTTCTTCGATCCGCGCATCTCCGTCGACGGGACCGTGAGCTGCGCCCGCTGCCATCAGCCCGCCCTCTATGGCACGGATGGCCTGCCGAAGGCGCGCGGTGCCCATGACACGCTGAACCCGCGGAATGCGCCGACCATTCTGAATGCCGCTCTTCAGTTCAAAGCGCATTGGCGGGGCGATCGCGAGAATGTCGAGGACGAGGCGAAGCAGGTGCTGATCGGTGCGTACAGCTTCATCAAT
>DATASJ010000026.1:0-2144 GCA_036269275.1 Bryobacteraceae bacterium
CAACCGTACCGCGGATCTTCGAGAGCGCTTTTTGACCAATTCAAGGCCGAGCGCATCGCCGCATCGACGTTCTCTTCTCCATCGGTCACGATATTCAGATAACAGATTCCCGTCGTGCCGCAATGGTTCGCGCGCAGATGATCAAGGCCGTCTTTGACTGCTCGAAGAATCGGAGATTTGTTCGTTTCAGTGGATAGCCTGTACAGACTGCGGCCAACCTGTTAGATCTCTCCAGCATGCACGAAAGCGTGCAGGGTGCCGTGCAGGTACCCAGTTTACCGTCGCCTGCAGAATTTTTGAATCTATGGGATTATAGATATAATCTCATAGGCAGCCGATATGCGTTATGAACCGGAACACAAGACGCGAACCCGCGAGCGTATCATTCGGAACGCTGCTCGCAAACTCCGCGCAGAGGGCTTGAGCGGTCCAGGCGTCGAGAGCGTAATGAAAGCATCGGGTCTGACTGTCGGCGGCTTTTACAAGCACTTTCGCAGTAAGGACGAACTCCTTGCGGAGGCCATAGCGCAGGGATTCTCGGAGTTGAGCGAAAAGGTGTCTTCAGGGCAGGATGTGCCGCCTCAGGACAGATGGAAAGAGATCGTTCGTTGGTACCTCTCGGCCGAGCATTGTAATCACCCCGGCACGGGCTGTCCGGTTGTAACGTTGGCGCCTGACATCGCCCGCGCCAAATTGAGTGTCAGAAAACGAACTGCAGAGCTGATGAAGGAGCTTACGGATCGCTGGGTGGAACTCATGCCGGGTGCGACTCCAGGTGAGCGGCAGCGCAACTTCTTCGCCATTTTCAGCGCCATAGCGGGCGCCGTGGCGATTGCTCGTCTTTTTACCGAGCCAGCCGACAGACAGAAGGTGTTGGACAGCGTCAGGGACTCTCTCCTGGCCGGCTTTTAAATTTTTTTTGCGCCGTTTAGATTATGAGCATAATCCCATACAGCACACGAAATCAAAAACGAACGAAAGGAACTTTATGAATCTCACAGGTCGCACCATACTCATCACCGGGGGTTCCTCCGGCATCGGCCTTGCTTTCGCGCTCAGGTTCCTCGAACTCGGAAACGAGGTCATCGTGACCGGGCGACGCCAGGCAGTGCTCGACGAGGTGAAGGCGAAGCACCCGAAGCTTCACACCATCCAGAGCGACGCGGCCGATCTCGCGCAAATCGCCGCCCTCGCGGCGCGCGTGAAGGCGGATTTCCCCAAGCTGGACGTGCTGATGAACAACGCGGGCGTCATGCTTCAAAAGAACCTCAAGGCCCCGGCGGCCGACCTCGCCGGGTTGATGACGGAGATGAACATCAATGTGGGCGGTGTAATCGGCATGACCTCCGCGTTCATCGGCATCCTCACGGCCAACAAGGGCACCCTGATCAACGTTTCTTCCGCGCTCGCCTTCGTGCCTCTGCCGTCCGCACCAATCTACAGCGCCAGCAAGGCCGCAATTCACTCCTACACACAGTCGCTGCGGTTCCAATTGCAAGAAGCTGGCGTGGAGGTCATCGAACTCATGCCGCCAGCTGTGAAGACTGATCTTACGGCAGATCTTCCGGAGGACAGCCTCAAGTTGATAACGACGGATGAATTGGTGAAGCAATCCTTTGCGGCCCTCAAGGCGGGCGCGCTGGAGATCCGGCCGGGGCAGGCCAAGCAGCTCGCATTCCTGCGCCGCCTCGCTCCGAATTTCATCAACCGGCAACTTTGGAAAGCGGCTAAGAAGCTTGTCCCCGCTGGAACGTAACCGAAAGGCGGGGATTGAGTATGTCAATGAAAGAGACGGGAAGCAGAGTGCGGGCTGGCGGAACAGTTCCCGGATGCCTGCTCGCTATCGCCCTAATTTGGGCACCCGGACTTGTCCACGGCCAGACGCTGACGCTGCAACAGGCGATCGAGGCAGCAGAGGCGAACAACCGCACCATTCGGGCTGCCCGCCTGGAAGGCGCCAAGGCGTTGACCGAGGTCAGCGTCGCGCGCACATATCGCCTGCCGGTCTTCTCTGTGGCGGCGCTAGGCTCGCAGTCCCTCGCGCACTTGGGACTGACGCTTCCGCTGGGCTCGCTCGGTGTCTATCCGGGTATCGGCCCCATTCCCGGCAAGTCGACGACGCTGACCGGCCCGCTACAGCCAGC
>DATASJ010000027.1:0-2161 GCA_036269275.1 Bryobacteraceae bacterium
GTACCTTTGATTCTGCCGCTTTCGCGCTTTGCAAGCGAAGCGTGCGAGGCCTCTACCCTGTATCGCGAACTGCGCAAGCCGCTGCTTCGATATCTGGTATGTCTGGGCCTCTCGCCGGATGAGGCGCAGGATGTTGTGCAAGACGCTTTCTTGACCTTGCATCGGCATTTGGCCGCTGGCGGCTCGCGAGAGAATATTCGCGGCTGGCTTTTTCGAGTGGCCCACAATCAGGCCAGGAATCGGCAGAATCGCTACGAACGCCGCTTCGCCGCACCGCTCGAAGAGAGCATCGACGCTATCTTAGACCAATCGAACCCGGAGCGCGATGTTCTGGATAAAGAGAGATTCCGGCGCCTGCAAAAAGCGATTCGCCTGCTGACGGATTCCGAACGCGAATGCCTTTTGCTCCGCGCTGGTGGGTTGCGCTATCGAGAAATCGGCGAAGTGGTGGGCATCGGCACCTCCACGGTGGCTGACACCGTCGAGCGCGCCATCAGGAAATTGGCGGAGAAATGCAATGTGTGATCTCTCAAAAATGCTCCTTGCCTGGATCGATGGTGAGCTTACTGCGCAGGACGCCGCGAGGGTGGAATGCCACCTCCAAATCTGTGACGAGTGCCGCAGCCGCACTCAGGAATATCGGCGAGTGAGCAGTACGTTCGAGGCATACTGCGACATCTACAGCGAGACCCTTACCGCATCAAAGTCACGACACGAATTCGCCGGCTGGCTGCCCGGGATTTCGGCTGCGACGGCCGTAACGGCCGTCGTAACCCTGCTCGTACTGTTTCCTCCACGAGCCCGCGTGCCGCAATTGCCGGTCCCTGCTCCGATGCCGGCGCACAATACCGCGATGAATTCTCTGCCGGTTCAAACAGCCCAGGCCGCGAAGAACCCAGAGCAACCCATAGGTGCCAGGCTACCTACCGCACCCCGGCAACGGCACAGGACTCGACCAGTGCCCAAGCAGGAGTCGTTGGCAGCCCATTCCGCCCAACAGACCCCTCCTCGACAAGTGAACGCGTTGCTCGGCGCACCCGCCGTGGAAATCGCTATTCCCGCCGACGCTCTTTTTCCTCCAGGCGCGGTTCCGCCGGGAGTTGTTTTCACTGCGGACGTCACGATTGTGCCCGATGCATCCGCGCAACAAATTTCGTTCCGGCCTCAACTCGCGCAGTTTGAGAGGAGACTCACTCGACCATGAAACGATTATTGCTGTCTATCGCCGCAATGCTGGCAGTTTCTTCCTGCGCTTTCGCTCAGGAAGAAGGAGTTAGGGTGTCTCAATCTGGTGGGTCCAATACCGCCGCCGGCCCCGTCGCAGTCCGCGCGTTTGGGAAGGCCTTCGGCCCTCCGATCCAAGGCGCGCCCTATTCCGCGACGATGACAAACGAATTCGTCCAGACCCTCGCCGATGGAAACCGGATCAATCAATCCACCACCGGCGTAACCGCCCGCGATTCCCAGGGGCGTACACGCCAGGATATGAATCTGCCTCCCATCGGCGGTCTTTCCGCCAGAAATGCCCACCATCTCGTTTTCATTCAGGACCCGGTAGCGCAGATTTCCTACACTTTGAATCTGACAGATAAAACCGCTGAAAAGATGACCGTGCCCGGGCATGCGTCGGACGCCCAGGCTTCGGGACAGAGCGCCGACATCTTCTTCGCACAGAAGGGGGATGTTGCCGCCGGGCCACTGCCGCCACCACTGCCGGAGATTCCGGCGCAGGTTGTAACGCCTGGCACTGTTCGCCAGTATCCGGATGGAGGGCCGGTAATCACGGCTGGACCAAACGTCGATGCCATAATGATGAAAGCGGGGCAGGGTAAAAGCTCCACAGAAGATCTCGGTTCGCAGAACATGGAAGGGGTTTTTGTCACTGGCGTTCGGACAACCCTTACTATTCCCGCAGGTCAAATCGGCAATGAGCAGCCCATCAGCGTCGTGACCGAAGTGTGGACCTCGCCTGAGCTGAAGACTGTGGTCTACAGCAAGCGCACTGATCCCCGCATGGGTGAGCAGATCTTTAAGCTGACGAACATCTCCCGATCCGAACCGGACGCGTCTTTGTTCATAGTGCCACCGGACTTCAAAGTGACCGAGGGTCCTAAGCCAATCATCTACCATTCCGTTCAATAAAATGCGATCGTGCGCCGGA
>DATASJ010000028.1:0-1560 GCA_036269275.1 Bryobacteraceae bacterium
CTCGCAAGCTAAACCGTAATTGCGGAGAGATGTGCTCCAGGCCGCGGCCCCACCGCGGCCGCGTGTCGTTTGCGACAGGGTCAAACTTGCCGGAGGTGGGACTGCATCAATAACCGTCAGAGAGAAAGGGCGAAGGAGGCCCGGTTCGCAGCCTGCACGTCCCTTCTCACGTCCCTCAGCCACCCGCAGAATGCCGCCAAAGTGCGGGCCTTTTCCCGTACAGCCTCGGCGTTCACCGCTGAGACAGACTGCCTGCTGGAGCGAACCGGATTCGAACCGCCGGTCCCGCTCCTGCAAAGGGCTCTGCTGCTGGCCGGCCATCCAGGACGCCGGCACGAAAACCGAAACCAGTTAAGGTCAGGTCCGAGGCCCAGATGGCTCCCCCCGGGGCCCTCTCGCAGCCGTTTCGATCTCGGTGGGACCACGAGTTCGAATCCGTCTTGTTTCGAAACCGCCTCTTGTCGCCTGCGCATGACAGTTCCCATTCCCCCAAAAGGAACCGCTTTTCGATCGGAGGCAAGAGTTCGAATCTCGCTCCCTCCAGAGAATCAGGAACGAACCGCGAGTTGCGGGGAGAGATTCGACGGGAGCGTGGTGGTCGCCCGGTTGCCGTACAATCGTGCGCCAGAATATCGGCTGTCCCGAAGCTTTTGTTCAAAAGTCGCTTGCGGTGCTGTTTCCCTAGCATGGGGTTTTTATTAGTACCGGATAAGATTGCGCTCGAAATTTTATGTGGTCAGCATCTTTTATTCGGGACCGTGAAACAAACGCCGCTAACACAATGCTGCCTTCGACACTCACCCCGTCTGCACGCTCTAACGCGTTGATGTCCGCTGCCCAATGCCGTTCGGCGCGCGCCCTACTTGGCTGGTCGATCGCAAAGCTCGCATCGGCCGCTTCGGTCGGGGAGAGTGCGATCGACGATTTCGAGACCGAGCGGCGGGCGCCCGTGCCTACCGTCGCCCGGCGGATCCGGCGCGCGTTCGAGCCGGTCGGCGTGCTGTTTCTACGCGACGACGACGTGGCTTACGCCAGGGGCACCGTTCAAAATCGGCGGCGACAGCGTACGCCTCCGGAAACCTGACCTGGACCCTCTGCGAAACATTGTAGTCGTTGAACTTCGCGGTAGGGCATCGACACCTTAGTTCAACCAACTCAGTTACTTTTCCTATCGGCTCGTACATCCACATAGCTTTTTTACGCATTGAGGACGCTTTTACTCTGCGCCGTTGCAATCTGGAGAAATCACGTGCTGAAAATTTCTGGAGCTACGCTGTTGCTGGCCTCCGCGTTGGCGCTCACCGCTGGCCCGGCGCTCGCGCTGCAGGCGGTTGTGACGCAAGTGGACAAGAATACCGACGGGTCCGTGACCTACCACTTCGCCGTCAAGTTGGACCAGGGCGAGACCTTAGCGCCGGCCGAGTCGAAAGCGACTGCTGATTTCGTGACCGTGTATAACTTCTATGGCTTGGTTGAAGGGTCGGCGAAGTCGCCAGCGGGCTGGGAGTTCTCGTCCGAGGAGTTCGGCCGAACCCCGACATTGAATGGGTACCCGATGGT
>DATASJ010000029.1:0-1551 GCA_036269275.1 Bryobacteraceae bacterium
CATGTCTGAAAGCGCGGTGGAAATCAACTTCTTTTTTTCTTCTGCTGTTGTTCAAAATCGCTGTTCTGGATACACTACGAGCGGCCGGAGCGGAGGACAGGGCTATGCAGGGATGCAACCCGAGCGCCGATTCCGGGGCCAAGACCAGGCTGGGGCCAGTGTTGAACTGAGCCCCAGCTCCTAAACTGCATCAGCTGGGATTGGCAGCAAAGCGATAAATCCCAGGGGTCTGGGGACGGCGTCCCCAGAGTAACGTTCTCCTCTCTATCGATTCATTCGTCGATTCCGCTCTCAGCTTGGATTCCGTTCTTTCGCCGGACACATGTCTCCGCCTTCAACATCTGCATGAGCCTATTCCGCTGACTGGGTGTCGCAATCATTATTCAGCCTCAAGGGCTAGCCCGATAGCCGCGCTTACCCGTGCGTCGACGAAAGACCCTGCCGCGAGCCGTTTGGCTCGCGATAACCCTCCTGTTTACTCAAAACCCACCATGCCGCCTCGGCCAAGTGGCGAGCCACAGCCGTCGCCGCCTTTTGATGATTCTTGGCACGCTTCACTCTCTGATAGAGGCGGACCACGTGCGTTCCCGCGAGTCGGCGCTGACTGATCGCGATCAGATTGCCGGTCTCCACGAACGCCCACTTGAGATTCCGGTTCACATTCCCGCAGACCTGCCCCATGCGAGTATGGCCACCGCTGGAATACACACGAGGTACCAAGCCAGCGTAACTGGCGAGATGTGCGGCCGTCGGGAAGCGCTCCACCTTGCCGATCTCCAGCATCAGAACCATGCTGAGAATCTTGCCCACGCAGGGAAGGGTTTTAAGCAGATCAGCTTCCACACTCACCTTCATGATCGCTTCCAGTCGCCGCTCGGCAGATTCGATCTGTGTGTTCAGGAAATCCAGCGTTGCCAGTTCCTGCTCAACGGCTTCCCGACTATGCTCTGGGAGTTCCGGCAACCTGGCGGTGAGCTGCAACCGCGGCCCGACGCCGAACAGATCCGCTCCCGGCACCAGGACGTTATGACGTGATAACGTGCCGTGGATTCGGTTCTTTACTCGAGTGCGCAATCTCACCAGGAAGATGCGCAGCCGCAGTAGTTCGCGTTGATCGCGGAGCTCGCTAGGCGGAATCCATACTTCCGGCAGCGTGCCGTTGCGAAGCAGGATCGCCAGACCTTTGGCATCCAGCTTGTCGGTCTTGTTGGTCAGGCCCATCCGCCGTTTCGATTCCAGCGGATTGCATAACCTGGGGTGATGTCCCGACCGCTCCATCTCATCTACCAGCCAGTTGTAGCTGCCACTCGCTTCGATCGCGATCTCCGAGTGCGCCGGAAGCTGCCCCAGGAACTCGCGGTAAACCTGCCGATCGTGCGTCACTCGAAGAGCTTCGCCGGCGTGCCCTTTCTCGTTCACCGCGACAAACACGGAGAACTTCTTATGCGCATCACATCCGATAAACTGTTGCATCGCTGCGGCACCTCCTTCGTGCCTGGTTTCGCAGTCTACCCGAAACCCCACTGCAGCGCTTTCATAGCATCATTATCG
>DATASJ010000030.1:0-5242 GCA_036269275.1 Bryobacteraceae bacterium
AGAAAGGCGTCGAGGTCCAGACCGTCGGTTCCCACCTGTTCGCGCAAGACTGCCATGTCCTCGGCCAGAGCAAGCCAGACGCTGGCCGGTTCCACCAATTCGGAGTTCCTGGCGGGAGAGTGCGAGCCATTGACAGGCTCCTGCTGCTCATGAGGTGCGGGGAAAGGTATCGGTTGGTGAGCCATCGCAACTCCTTGGAATTGGCCAGAGTCCAGAGTCGTCCAGGCGCGAACGAAAAAAACAAACCACAATTAAGGATGGGTAAGTGTGTCCTATCTCCATTCCTCTGTCAATCTCTGCGAGACTATTTTCACGGTTCTAAAACTTCTGCGTAAATGAACGAACTGTGCGGAAAAGGCCAAGCCCCCGGGCGATACAACTCAACGACCTGATGCCAGGCCCCAGTGTTGTCTGAAACCCTAGCGGCGGCTAGGATAGATTTTCACTTCCCCGAAGACCATTCATGAAAACCGCATTTACCGCAAGCCGGCTCTACACTCCAGTTGAGGAGATCAACCAACCGCTGCTGGTGGTCGAAGATGGACTCATCTCCGAAATAGGTTCGCGATCCGCGAAAGAAGTGCCTGGCATGGCGAGGGTCATCGATTTCCAGGATGCCGTGTTGGCTCCGGGTTTTGTCGACATTCATATGCACGGCGGCGCGGGATTGGATCTGATGCGGGCCTTGCCGTCCGATCTGCCGCGATTGGGAAAGTTCCTTGTGACCCACGGCGTGACTGGATACTTTCCGACAACCGTTGCGGCTCCTCTCGACGCGACCTACGCCGCCTTGGGACGATTGGCAGACGCCATCGAAGCGGCCGAAACCGAGGATAATTCCGTGCAGGCTCGACCGCTCGGCATTCATCTGGAAGGGCCGTTTCTCAGCCACAAGCGGCGGGGAGTGCATCCGCCGGAAAACCTGGTCGCGCCCACGATCGAAATCTTCGAGCGTCTTTGGCAGGCGGCGCGCGGTCATGTGCGCATGCTGACCATCGCGCCGGAAATTACCGGCGCGATGGAGGTGATTGCTGAGGCGGCGCGGCGGAACGTCTGTGTAAGCATCGGCCACTCGGACGCAGAGTTGCCGATCGCACAGCAGGCGGTAAACGCCGGAGCGCGGCATGCTACACACACCTTCAACGCCATGCGTCCGCTGGACCATCGCGATCCCGGAATCATCGGGGAAGTACTCACCGATGACCGACTGACCGCTGACATCATCGTGGACGGAATTCACGTGGCGCCGGCCATCGTGAAGCTGTTCCTGCAGGCGAAAGGATGCGAACGCGCCGTACTTATCACCGATGCGATTTCAGCGACTGGCATGCCCGACGGACGCTATCAGCTCGGGCCCATCGAGGTCGATGTGAGGGACGGCAAGTGCACTTCGAATGGCAGCCTCGCCGGAAGCGTGCTCACCATGGATCGTGCGGTGCGCAATGCAGCCCAGTTTTCCAGCTGGAGCTTGCGGGATGCGGTGCGGGCAGCCACCCTGAATCCGGCGCAAGCCGTGGGGTTGTCGAGCCATCACGGAGTTTTGGCCCCGGGGGCTGAGGCGGACTTCACCGTACTGAGCGGGGCGGGCCAAGTGCTCAAAACACTCATTCGCGGCCAAGGGTTCTAGGCGTCAACGCGGTGGATATCGCGAGAAAGAGGTAGCAGCTACGCCTCTTCGAAAGGTTGGCCTAGTTTGGCTTGCGGCGTCGGGCGTCGGCGAGATGATGGAGCAGCATAATCTCGTCGGCGCGCGACAACTGATCAAGAAAAGCACTACCCGTCTTGGGCGTCTCATCATTTGCGGTGGGCGCCGGCGCACACTGCCGCAATTTGTCCCCGAGTTCTGGTTCGTTGCTCATCACCTGCGAATAAAACCAGAGAAAATGGCGCATCTGGTCGAGAGCCGAGCTCAGGGTTTCGATGGGCTCCGTCTCCGCAAGGGAGTTGAGTGCTTCCATGAGTTCCGGATCACTCGGAGCTTTCATAGCGGCGCAGTTGAGCTCCTGCTGAATGTTCCGCAGATCCTCGGTGACGCGCGCGATACGGCGATGAAGGTCGTCCATGTCGTCGATGGTCATTCGGTTTGCCACTCAACCATCTCATCGGCAACGTAAAGCGAATAGATGTCCCACGGGCATGCGCCTTTGGTAATTCTGCGCATTACTTTGGTCCAGGAAAAAGTCATCGTCCCAAACCCCTTAATTGGCGCGGCTTTTCACGTACCGGCCAAGTATTCACGCTCATTTCACGCTCATTCCTTTCGCAGAATCCAAAGCTGGCACGTTAGTGCTTTTGGTAATCGGTCGTAACAATCATGTGGCAACAGCCGCCTCGGCTGTCCGGCCAGGGTCAAACCCGGCGCCGATAAACCACTCTCTCTGAGACCGCAGACTTGTGATAAAAACACCCGGTGCCCGAAACGCTCCCCCAAGTCTCCACTGGCCAGCAGTTGGTTCGCGCCATTGGCCGCTGGAGTCTGACTGCGCTGGTTGTGAACTCCGTAATCGGCAGCGGAGTTTTTGGGCTGCCTTCCACGGTCGCGGGCCTGCTCGGAAGCTTGAGCCCCATAGCGGTTCTCCTAGCCGGAGCTGGGATGGGCGTGATCTTCGGCTGCTTTGCCGAGGTCGCTTCGCGGTTTCAGCAAGCCGGCGGCCCTTACTTGTACGCTCGCGCCGCCTTCGGGCGCGGAATGGGCATTCAAATGGCTTGGATGCTCTTGCTCGGTCAGGTTGCGGCCCCCGCCGCCAATGCCAATCTTTTTGTGATCTATCTCGGCGAGTTCTGGCCGCACGCTCGCGACCCCCTACCGCGGGCTTTGATTCTCACCATTCTCGTTGGCGTGCTCGCGTTCATCAACGTGCGCGGAGTGCGGGCAGGAACACAGGTCAGCAACTTTTTCACCGCGGCGAAATTGCTGCCCCTGTTTGCGGTCATCGGGATGGGGCTGTTCATGTTGCACACGCATTCCGGCGGAATTTCACCAGCCGCGCCACTTACAATCACGACGAGCCAGTGGTTAAAGGCCGTGCTGCTCCTCGTATTCGCCTATGGCGGATTCGAAACTGCGCTCGCGCCTATGGGCGAGGCCAAGGATCCGCGCCGTGACGCTCCCTTCGCTCTCTTCGCTGCGCTACTGGCGTGCACGGTCATCTACGCTCTGATTCAATGGGTGGTGGTGGGAGTCGTGCCGGAGGCGGCCCACAGTGAGCGTCCTCTGGCAGACGTGGCGCGGATCTCGGTCGGCTCGTTCGGCGCGGGGTTGGTCGCCGTGGGCGCGCTCATCTCTTTCTATGGATATCTGAGCGCAAAGATTCTCGGGATGCCGCGGGTGACGTTCGCTCTGGCGGAGCAGGGAGATTTTCCGGAAGTGTTCGCCGCGATCCACCCTCGCTTTCATACGCCGTACGTTTCGATTCTCGTATTCGCCGCTCTGGTGTGGGTGTTTGCGCTGAGCGGCGAATTCAAGTGGAATGTGACGCTGTCCGCGGTGGCGCGGCTGCTCTATTACGGCATATGCAGCGCCGCGCTTCCGGTACTTCGGCGGAAACAGATCGGGAATGCAGGCTTCCGCTTGCCCGCCGGCAATTTCTTCGCCTGCCTTGCCGTTCTCATGTGTGCCGCGCTGGTGACACGAGTGGACTACGGTCAGTCGCTGATTCTGCTGGCGACAATTGCGATAGGACTGCTGAATTGGTTGGTCGTGAAAAATCGCAAGACGACATCGTAGAGACGTTGCTTGCAACCTCGGAGGGCACAGGGCAACGCAGAGGTGAAAACCTCCGTGAAACTCTGCGTCCTCTGTGCTTGAGTTCTTTAGTTGAGTTCCTTACGACTGGCGTTCCATCTCCAGCAATGCCTTCTTGCGCTCGAGACCCCAGCGGTAGCCGCCCATGGTGCCGTCCTCGCGAACCACACGATGGCATGGGATCGCGATCGCTACCGGATTGGTGGCGCAAGCGCGGGCCACGGCGCGGCAGGCGCTGGGCCGGCCAACGGCCTTGGCGACTTGGCTGTAGGACCGGGTGACTCCGAAGGGAATCGATTGCAAGTATGCCCAGACGCGCCGCTGAAAGGCCGTCGCGCGAATATCGAGAGGCAAAGCTGAGTCGAGGTCCCGTCCACGCATACGCTTGAGCAGTGCGCGCACCCATGACTGAAGGCCGCCCTCATCCACTTTGCGTGCTGCGAAGGGGAATTCGCGCTTCAGGCCTTCCAGCAACTCACTGTCGGAGCCGCCAAATTGGATGGAACAGATCCCGCGCTCGGTGGCGGCAATCAGCATTCGTCCCAGCGGCGAATCGGCGCAGGTGTAGCGAATAGCGGCGGCAATGGCGCCCCGGCGGTACTTGTCGGGCGTCATTCCAAGTTGCGAGGCAGTGCGTTCGTAGAGACGACTGCTGGAGCCGTACCCGGCGTCGTACATGGCCCGGGTGACCGAATTGCCGGCTTGCAGATTGCGCTTCAGCAGGCGCAAGCGGCAAGAGTCCGCATACTCGCGCGGCGTAATGCCGAGCACCGCTTTGAAGCGGCGCTGCAGATGAAACGGACTTTGGCGGAATTCCTTGCCGAGACGATCGAGGGTGAGCGGCTCGTCGAGATGCTGCTCGATAAAACGGCAAATCGCCTTCACCCCGTCTGACTCGGCATTACCGCTGAACGATTTGGGGCGGCAACGAAGACAGGCGCGATATCCCGCCTGCTCGGCCTGTTCGGGCCGGTGAAAGAATTGGACATTTTCCCGGCGGGGACGGCGCGCCGGACACGACGGCCGGCAGTACACGCCCGTACTCGACACGGCGAAAACAAATTCGCCATCGCGGGAGGCATTGCGCGCCACCACGGCATTCCAGCGCGGGTCGTCGGATGGGTCCGCTTTGGGTTGAGGCGCGGGCATCAAGCTTTCCACTGTGAGTATGGCATTGGCGGTCATAGTAAGAAAAGCCTACGGCGAAGGCTGGGGAGCGGACTATCCGAATCTTGCGGGCAAAGCGAAATATGCGTCTTTCGCCGGAAGGTGTACAGGATTTGCGCCCTACATCCAGAACGGGTACAGTTCCCGGCAGCACTTTCTCTCACACTCGAGGATGAATCCAATGAAGAACAGTCGTCTGCCTCTTCTGGGCGCGGTCACGCTGGTCATGCTGGCTTCCGCGGTCGCGCAGCAGGCATCGAAACATGTACTCAGCAGCGCCGAACTGAAAAAGGCGGTCCCGGTGGAATACTTCTTCCGCGGCCAGAAAGC
>DATASJ010000031.1:0-2254 GCA_036269275.1 Bryobacteraceae bacterium
GAGAGACCGGTGAAGCCGGCGCCGATAACGGCAACGTCGACACGCGCGGGGAGCGGACGACTTTCTGTTTTCGGAAAATCTGCGGTCGTGAGCCAGTAATTGTGTTCTTGCAGGGGCATGGGTTCCTTGTTTTGTGAGAACGAAATCCTGAAACGGCCCGAACAGCCGTGCCGTCTTCGGCAAATTCCATTTACAGCACAGCGGTTTCATAAATCAGTCGCCCTTCGGCGAATCGCGTGAGACTGAGCAGCGATGCGTCGATGAGATCTGTCTTGCCTGTGAGAATAAGATCGCTAAGAATCTTTCCCGTTGCCGGAGCGTGCATCACGCCGTGCCCGCTAAAACCGTTGGCCATAAAAAAACCGGGCACGCCCGGCGCTTCGCCCAGAATTGGATGATGGTCCGGCGCCATTTCGTAGAGGCCGGCCCATGCGCGCTTGGGATTCACCGGAAGATTAGCGAAGCACGGCACACGGTCTGCCGCGCGAATCAGAATTTTCTCGACGAAGGCAGCATCAAAATCTGTCTTGAAGCCCGGAGTTTCTTCGGGATCGTTCCAGGCCAGTAGAAATCCGCGGGCCTCGGGGCGAAAATGAAATCCGGTCGACATATCGACAATCATCGGGGCGGTGTGCGGGAATTCGTCAAAGGGTTCAGTGGGAACCAGCATGCGGCGCAGCGGTTCTACGGGCAAATCCACACCCGCCAGGCTGGCTACGCTCGCCGCCCAAGGGCCCGCGCAGTTTACCACCTTGCGCGAGGCTACAGAGCCGCGCGTGGTCTCGACTGACGTGATCCCGTTTGCGTCTCGCGTAATTGCGGTCACTGTTGTGTTCTTCCACAACGTCGCACCATTCCTGGCTGCGCCGGACATGAATCCGTTCATAGCGCTGTAAGGATCGACGAATCCGTCGCTAGAGCAGAAACTCCCGCCGACGATGTCGTCGGCGCGCAACTGCGGAAACAGCTGTCCGATTTCCTCCCCTGCCATCAGATGAACATCCTTCAACCCCATTTTTACTTGCAGGGCATAGTTCGTCCGCAGATAGGACATCTGTTGATCGGTTGTGGCGCAGAACAAATAGCCTTGAGGCCGGTAGTCGCACGGAGAGCCGAGGCGTTCCTCGAAGCTCGCGTAGAAAGGAATCGAGTAAAGCGACATCTGGATGCTGACCGCAGTCGAGAACTGCGCTCGAACGCCGCCCATGCTCTTGCCGGTAGATCCCTTGCCCTGAGCCGATTCGCGCTCGATTACCAGAACGTCGCGGCAGCCGTTGGCGGTGAGGTGATAGGCAATGCTGGAACCAACGATCCCCCCTCCCATGATGACGACATCCGCAGTCTGCATAGAGATGCTGATCAAGGACGACCAAGCATTCTAACGCACAGAAGGAATCGCTCTTCCGCATCCGCGACTTAGAGCGGCGAAATGCACTGTGTCTGTGCCATTTTCGAAGGGACATGTACTACTGGAATATTCGGCCATTCTAAGCTTGAGACCGCATTCCACCTCGGTAACTTGCCGCGGTTACTGCGCCTGCCTAGTCTTGCATAGGATGATTCCGTTGCGCTGCCTCGTGTTCTCGTCGAATGAGGAAGTGGTCCAGCCGATCTGGCAGGTGCTCGCCGATCTGGGGATCGAGGGAGAGTACTGCAAAACCGCGGTGGACGCGGTAGAGAAGGTGACGACCCAGTCATTCCAAATTGTAATCACCGATTGGGAGGATCAGCCCGAAGCGGCCTTCCTGTTAAAGACGGTACGGGACTTGAAAGCGGCCCAACGCCCTTTAACTCTAGCGATTGTCAGCGACGATGCCAGGCGGCCGCAGGCCTTGCAGGCAGGGGCCAATTCAATTCTGCTGAAACCGATTCGCGCCGAACAGGTCCGGGACACGATGAGCACGGCGTGTGAGCTTCTTCAAGCAAAGCTCCAGACAGCCGCTCCGGCGCCCGCCCGCGAGGCATCGGGAACGATCGCGCAAGCTGCGGCGGCATCCGCGACGAGTGGTGTTTCAATGCCTACATCCGCGCCAGGAGAGCCCTCCGTAACGGAAGTCAGCGCAGCCAGGGAGGGGGTGCCTATCGCGATTGCGACGGATACTTCCGGTGTGGCGCAGCTTAGGCCGCAGGAAACGCTTACCGGCTGGGCCATGTTGCAAGCGCGGTTGACGACCGCGCCACCACGCGCGGCGGCAGGCGCTTCGCCCGAGAGCGAATTGTTATCGTACGGACAAACACCTTCCTATAGCGGCCC
>DATASJ010000032.1:0-1578 GCA_036269275.1 Bryobacteraceae bacterium
GCATAAGACATGACGCCATAGAGGCCGACCGCAGCGAGGAGAAGCGCCAATCCTCCTAAGATCGAAACCAAGTTTACGGCCACGAGTTGCGGCGAGGTTGAGCGATCAACCTGTTCTTGAAGCGTAATCATCTCGTAAAGGGCGAGGTTCTCGTCGAGTGCGTGCACTTCGCGAAGTAGAGCCGCCGATATGCTCCGCAGAGGTTGGGCTGTGCGGATAAACAAGTCCGGTCCTCTTACGAAATCCTGCAGCAGCGGCACATAGAAAAATGGCTTTGGACTCTCGCGCATGCTCTCGTACTTGGAGTCTACGGCTACAGCGATCACTCGCACCCAGCGGCCCTTGACTTGAAGGCGGCGATCGATGGGATCTTGATCGCGCCAGTATCGTGCAGCCATGGTCTGATTCACGATGGCGACCAATGGTGCGTTTTCGTCGTCGGCGCGGGTGAATTCGCGACCGGAAAGCAGAGGTACACCCAGGGTGGCAAAATAGTCAGAACTGACTTGGTTGTAGTCGACAGTCGGTTGTTCTTCCGGTGGAGCTTGGTAGCCGTCGACAGCAATCGGCGTAGAAGAGTATGTTCCATAGCCGAGTGGGCCGAGCCGGGCGAAGTCGGCGGATTCCACGCCCGGAAGCGCTCTTACCCGAACAATCAATTCCTCCAGAAAAGTCCTGGCATGCGGCACGTCGTATCCAGCCGAGATCAAAGATACCCCGGTCTGCACCACATTGTTGGTCGAGAACCCCGGGCTCGTGGTACGAATTTTTTGCAGGCTTTGCAGAAGCAGTGCCGCTCCCACCAGCAAAATAAAACTCAGACAAACTTGGAAAGCCACCAGGCTCGAGCGTACCCATGCTTTTCCCCGTGCTCCGACCACACCCGAGGACCCCGCCTTCAGGGCGCCAGCAAGTTCGAGGTTGCGCGTTTGAAAGGCGGGCACCAGCCCGACGATCAGTGTAGCGAGCAAGCAAATGCCAGCGCTCAGCGACATCACGCGCCAGTCGATTTCCCCGGGCAGGTACATCGACACTCCGTGGCGCGCCGGGAACAGCAGCACGAGCGCGTGCCGGCACCAGTACGCGACCAGAAGGCCGCCGACCGCCCCGAGTGTCGACAGGATCAGGCCTTCGGTGAGAAGTTGTTTCAACAAACGGATGCGGCTGGCTCCGATGGCGAGCCGAATCGTCATCTCGTGCCGACGGGCAAAGGACCTGACGAGCAGCAGGTTGCCCACATTCGCGCAGGCGATGAGAAGAACAAATGCCCCCACCGCCAGCATAATCTCGAGTGTGGGAAGCAGAGTGCCGGCGTTATTGAACGGCGTTTGCCATAACGGCCACAGCTTGATGCCGCGTCCACGGTTCGTGGCGGTGTAGTTGTTTTCCAGGCGTGTCGCGATTGCCGAGATCTCTGCCTGGGCTTGCGCGCGAGTCACCCCGGGCTTGAGGCGTACATAGGCTTCAATCCAGCGCGCGCCGCGGTCCTCGAGTTTATATCCGCCGCTTTCGAAGGTTTCCTCCATCGACGCCGGAACCCAGAAATGCATCGCCCAGCCTACGAAAGTTCCGTAAAAC
>DATASJ010000033.1:0-3005 GCA_036269275.1 Bryobacteraceae bacterium
GCAGCGCGTCCAGCGCCTCTTCGAGCGACCCCGGCATCGACGGAATGCTCGACAACGCTTCCGGATCCAGTTCGTAGAGATCTTTGTCCAGGGGCTGGCCCGGATCCATCTTGTTCTCGATGCCGTCGAGTCCCGCCATCAACATCGCGGCAAAGGCCATGTAGGGATTGCAACTCGGGTCGGGAGGCCGGAACTCCACCCGCTTGGCCTTGGGCGCAATCGAATACATGGGAATGCGGCACGCCGCCGAGCGATTGCGCCGCGAGTACGCCAGGTTCACGGGTGCTTCAAATCCCGCCACCAGCCGCTTGTAGGAGTTCGTCGTGGGCGCGATGATCGCCGAAAGCGCCGGCCCATGCTTGATCAGTCCACCCACATACCAGAGCGCTAGCTGCGACATCCCGGCGTATCCGTCGCCCGCAAACAGCGGCTCGCCCGCCTTCCATAGCGATTGATGGGTGTGCATGCCGTTCCCGTTGTCGCCAAAGATCGGCTTGGGCATGAACGTCACTGTCTTGCCGTAGCGGTTGGCCACGTTCTTCACAATGTATTTGTAGAGCAGCATCTTGTCGCCGGAGCGCACCAGCGAGTCAAACTTCAAATCAATTTCGGTCTGGCCGCCGCTGGCCACTTCGTGGTGGTGACACTCCACGTTGATGCCACAGCTCTGCATCGTCAGCACCATCTCGGAGCGCAGGTCCTGATAATGATCGGTGGGAGGCACTGGAAAGTAGCCCTCCCGGTAGCGCGGACGATATCCCAGATTGTTCTCTTCCCTGCCTGAATTCCAGCGGCCTTCTTCGGCGTCGATGTAGTAGAAGCCGTACTGCTCGCGCTGATCGAAACGCACGTTGTCGAAGATAAAAAACTCAGCCTCCGCGCCAAAGTAGGCCGTATCGGCAATGCCGGTCGCGGTCAGATACATCTCCGCTTTTCGCGCGATGTAACGCGGATCCCGGTCGTAGCGCTGCTTGGTCACCGGATCGACCACATCGCACAACAGCACCAGCGTAGGCACCTCGGTGAACGGGTCGAGGAGAGGAAAGTTGGCGTCGGGCTTCAGCAGCATGTCGCTCTCGTGGATACCGGCCCACCCGCGGATCGACGATCCATCGATGCCGAAGCCCTCTTCAAAACAGGCTTCCGTCAACTGCTCGATGGGATACGAAACGTGGTGCCATAAACCGGGAATATCGGTGAAACGTAGATCGAGAATCTTCGCGTCGTGCTTCTTTGCGAACGCCAGAACGGTCTTGGCATCACCCATGAAAACTCCTTGCCAGCAAGCAATTCCGTTGTGCAATCAGGCGAGCGGTCGCGCACAGTCCGACAGGTGGGCCGGCTGCTACAATCGGTCGCGTTGGGCAGATCGACGAGTCTAAAGCCAGTCGAGAGCGCTGGCAATTCGATTGTTCTTATAGCGGCGATAACGCGACTTTATACTAAAGTTGTCAGCTGTCAGCTATCAGCTCTCAGCCAATCCGGGGTTTTTCGGGATGAGATCTGTGATCGCCCTCACTGACAAGCTGAGAGCTGACGGCTGAGAACTTTCTTATGGACTTCGACCAGCTCGAGACGTTTCTCGAAGTAGCCCGGCACGCCTCGTTTTCGCGCGCGGCGGAGAAGCGTTTTCGAACCCAGCCTGCCATTTCGTCGCAAATTCGAGGCCTGGAGGAGGAAGTCGGCGCCAAGCTGTTCGACCGCTCCGGCGGCAAAGTATCCCTGACCGCCGCTGGCAAAGCCTTTCAGAAGTATGTCGAGGAAACCCTCGACACTCGCAAGGCCATGCTGGTGTCGATTGCCGAGATGGAACGCGTTCCCCGTGGCGAAATCATCGTCGGCGCCAACGAGGGCACGTGCCTGCATATCCTGCCTTACGTCTTTGCAGACTTTAAGAAGCAATATCCCGACGTATCCGTGAATATCAAGCGCGCCGATTACGGCAAGATTCTCGAATCCATCATCGACAACTCGGTCGACTTCGGCGTCATTTCTCTCCCCGTGACCGACAACCGCCTGACCGTTGTTCTCATCCATCGCGATGAGCTGATCGTGATTGCGCCGCCGCAGCATCCTTTGGGCAAGCTCAAGTCCGCCACCGTTGCCGATGTGGCCAAGTTTCCCCTGGTCGTTCCCAAAGCCGGACATACCCGGGACGCCATCGAGCAGCTGTTTCACGAGCGCCGTCTCAAGCCCAATTTCACGATGGAACTGGATTCCAGCGAACTGCTGAAACGGTTCGTCGCCGCCGACGTGGGTATCGGCTTCATCGCCCGCTCGAATGTCGAGGAAGACGTGCGCGCTAAAGTCCTCGCCGCAGTTCCCATCGCCGACGCCCAGATCCGCCGCGACCTGGCCCTGGTTTTCCGCAAAGACAAGGCTCTCAGCCGGGCCGCACTCGCCTTCATTGACATTGCTGTGAAGCACAAATCTACAGAAGAATTGGTCCATACCCCAACTCGATGACCGCGGCGAACTCCAGACTTCTGCCCCTCCTGCTTCTCGCCGCGATCTGTCTGCCGGGCCTCGGGCAAGGCGCGTCTCCCCAGAAGCCCCTCTCACAAATGCCGGCCACAGCTCGTCAGTTGATTGCCATTAAAGTTAACGGTAGCAAACGCTTTCCCGAAGAGGCAATTGCGGCGGCGAGCGGCCTGCAGATGGGCGCCGTCGTCAGCGATGATGACTTCAAGAAAGCCGCCCGCCGCCTGGGCGACATGGGAGTCTTCACCGATATCGCCTACAGCTTCTCTTATTCGTCCGCCGGAACCAGGCTTGAACTGCATGTCACCGATGCCGGGAAATTCGTCCCCGCCCACTTTGAGGATTTCGTCTGGTTCACCGACGAGGAACTTCGTAAGCGCATTAAGGAACACGCACCCCTGTTCGATGGGGAGCTCCCGCTGTTCGGCCGCTTGGCCGACGAGGTATCCGACGTCCTGCAGGCAATGCTGGTCGAGCATTCCATCCCCGGCCATGTCGAGTACCAGCGGGTCGGCAAGCAGGAC
>DATASJ010000034.1:0-1536 GCA_036269275.1 Bryobacteraceae bacterium
GGGGCAGGCGAGTTCCGTGCACAATCATCGCGATCAGAATTGCTGGATGGCCGCCCCCATTGGGCGCTTGCAGGTGGAAAACTTTCATCTCGTTCACCAGGACTTGCAAGGTGGACGCTGCCAGCTCGAGCCCACGAATACGGTCGAGATGAATATCGCCGAGCCTTGCGCGGTGAATCCAGCCGATCCCGTGCACCGCGTTGTCAATCCTCGCGCCTTCAACCAGCGCGCAGTCAGCCTGCACGTGTATTCGCGGCCCTTCGACAGCTGCGTGGTTTACTCGCCGGAACAAGGGACCTGCGGGGAAATCAAGCTTCACTTTAATACGGAGTACGGCAAACCGAAGTAACCTTCCGCAATCTTTCGACAGCTTTCTTCGCCGCCTGAGTGCCGCTAGCATCTTGTCAGGCACAATTATGAAGCGATTGCTGGGCTGGTTGCTGGCCTGTTTTGTTCTTGGGTGGGCGGGCTCTTATGTCTGGAGACTTCGACACCATGCAGTGGCGGTGGTGGCGGCGCGGGGCGATTCGGTCGCGCCCGTTTCCGAGCAACCTCTTCCGACTTATGCGGAGGTCCGGCAAGCTCAGGAAATGGTGAGGATCACCGGGCCATTGGCAGACTACGTGTTGAAAGAGAAGTCTTCGGCGGTCACGGCGCCACCCGTTTCGCGGGGAGCTGCCGCTCCCACTGCTGCCGATCGGGTCGGCAATTCGCCGGTGGGCACCAGCATTGCCGTACTGCCCAAGAGGTTTGTGGTTGCTACCATGGTGAACTGGCCGTTCGAAGTCCCGGCGCATGCCGCCAATCCGCAACTGCGCGGAACGTACCGGGCATTCCTGAAGTATGGCGACGCGCTATCCCCGGATCCGACGGACGTGGAACTGTTTCTGTTGAACGAGCGGCAATACGCTGAACTTATTGCTGGACATCCTGGCGACATGTTCCTTTTTGCGCCGAACTCACAGGAGGTGTCCACCGCCTTGCCTCCGACTTTCGATCAGCCCGCCAAATACTACCTCGTCTTCCGCAATAATTCCGGCAAAGCGGCGAAGAAAGTAGTCCACGCCGACTTCCGCATTGATTTCTAGCTGCTGGTCTGCTGATAAACTAGAAGGATTGCCTCCTCGTAAGAAATCAGCGGATCGGACTCCGCCTTCGGCACCTTCCAACGGCAAAGCCACGACTGGCGCTGCCACGACTAAGTCTGCGCCCGCTCAGGGCCGGGTCTATCTGATCGACACCATGTCGTTCATCTTCCGGGCTTATCACGCGATGGCGCGGCAGCGGCCCATGTCGACCAAAACCGGGCTGCCCACCGCGGCAATTTATGTTTTTGTGAACATGCTACGCAAGCTGCGCGACGATTTTTCTCCTGAATATCTCGCGGCAGTCTTTGACGTTGCCGGGCCCACATTCCGCGACGAGCAGGCCGACGCGGTAACCAGTATTCGCAAATTCGACATCAAGACGCAGACCTTCACCGAAGTGGCATACAAGGGATACAAGGCCAACCGCGTCGCCATGCCGGAAGATCTG
>DATASJ010000035.1:0-6460 GCA_036269275.1 Bryobacteraceae bacterium
CAAGACCGTCGCATTACCCATCGACAACATCGATACCGATCAGATCATCCCCGCCCGCTTCCTGAAGACCACCTCGATGGAAGGCCTCGGCGACAATCTGTTTCTCGACTGGCGATATCTCGCCGACGGCTCGCCCAACCCCGACTTTCCGTTGAACAAGCCTGCCGCAAAGGGCGCGACGATCCTCATCACCGGCGACAATTTCGGCTGCGGCAGTTCGCGCGAGCACGCTCCGTGGGCTCTGGTGCAATACGGATTCAAGGCCATCATCAGCACGTCCTTCGCCGATATTTTCAAGGGCAACGCGCTCAAGAACGGCTTGCTGCCGATCATTATTCCGGCTGATATCCACGCCGAATTGATCAAATGGTCTGGGATTACGTTGAAAATCGACTTGGCCTCGCAAACCGTAACGCTGGCCGGCGGCCGCACCGTCGAGTTCCCGATCGACCCCTTCGCTAAACACTGCCTGCTCGAAGGCGTCGACGAACTGGGCTACATGATCAAGCAGGAGCCGGCTATCGCCGCATACGAAGCCAAACGCGCCGGGTCAGTCAACACGCTGGCGTAATCACCCTTCAGGCAGATTCGTTTCCGTCAGAGTATCAGCAGGATACGTGTTTCACTCGCGCCGCGCGCCAGGTTTGCGGACGCAACATCGAGGCATGAAGACATACATTCGTGAGATCCTGAACGATCTGAAGAAACCGGAGCCGGAAGTTCCCACCGATCTCGACAATCAGATACTCTCGGACGATCCCGCCGAGCGCGTGCGCCAGCTAGATCAGCAGGCTCAGAAAAGCGAAGAACGCCAGAAATCGAGTTAAGCCGGAGAACTCTTGCCGAGCAGCACTTTGCGCTTCGCTCCGGTCACGCTCGGGAGGTTGCCCGCGCGGCCGCGGACGAATTCATACGCCAGAATCGCGAACGCGACCGCCTCCTTCGCGTCCGGATCGACGCCAAAATCGGCACTGGACTTCACTTCGCAAAAATTCAGCAAAGCGCGCAGCCGCTTTATCAGCGAGCGATTGCGCAGCCCTCCACCGGAAACGATTACCTCGGTGGGATCCGCGGTTCGCGCAATCGAAAATGCAATCGACCGCGCGGTGAACTCGGTTGCGGTGGCGATCAGGTCGGGGAGGGCGATTCCCGTGGCCAGCAATCCGGTAACGAACGGCTGGCCGAACTGTTCGCGGCCGGCGCTCTTGGGCGGCTTGCGGTCGAGGAAGGGATCGCTCAACATCGACTCGAGCAGTCGTTCGTGCACCTTCCCGCGGCTCGCGATGCTCCCGTTGCGGTCATAGCGTTGCTTGCCCCCGGTGTGATGCGCGACCAGCGCATCGATCACCATGTTGCCGGGACCCGTATCGAACGCCAGAATGTCGTCTGGAATGGCGGCGGCCGGAATCACGGTAATGTTTGCGATTCCGCCGATATTGAGAGCCACGCGGCTCACAGTATCGCTCGCGAACAGCATGTAATCGACGTAGGGCACCAGCGGCGCGCCTTGCCCTCCGGCGGCGATGTCGCGCTCGCGGAAATTCGAAATGGTGCGCACGCCGGTGCGTTCCGCCACTACGGCCGCCTCGCCGATCTGCAGCGTGCTTGCAACCCGCCGGCCCAGGTATTCCACCGGCGTGCCTTCGTGGAAAATCGTCTGCCCGTGGAGGCCGATCAGCGCTGGCTTAAACTCCCGCGAGGCCTGCTTGATCGCCTCCGCATACAGTTCGCCCAGCAGGAAGTGGAGCCGCGCGATGGTCGCGGTGTGGGTCATCGTGTTGGAGACACCCAACAGCGCTTCGCGGACAGCTTTGGGATAGGGCGTCGAATAAAACGCCAGTGGCCGGATCCGCTTCGGTCCGATATCGACCAACGCAACGTCGATCCCATCGAGCGAAGTACCGCTCATCACACCGGCGACGATCATCGTGCCCCCGCGCACAACGGCCCCAGCGGCCTGTGCGCTCTCTGTTGTCCCGCGCACCACGGCCCCAGCGGCCTGTACGCGCTCACTTCAGTTCCTTCTGCAGTTCGGCCAGCAACTGCAGCGCCTCGATTGGCCGCAGTTCGTCCAGCTTCAGCTTGCGTATCCGGTCGGCGATCTGTCCGTTCACCGGTTCGAAGAGTTGAATCTGCATCGGTCCCGGCGCCGCCCCCGCCAGTTCTTCCGTGACGCTGTGCTCCGCAGATTCGTGCGTCACCAGAATCTGCCGCGCCCGCTCGATCACACTCATCGGCAGCGCTGCCAGGCGCGCTACTTCGATTCCATAGCTCTTGTCCGCCGCACCGGGCTCCACGCGCCGCAGGAACAGAATCTGGTCGCCCGATTCCTTTACCGACACGTGCAGGTTACGCACGCCCTCAAGTTGCGAGGCCAGTTCCGTGAGCTCATGATAGTGCGTCGCGAACAGTGTTTTGGCCCGGATGGTTCGCTGGATGTGCTCGACGACGGCCCAAGCCAGCGCCAGTCCGTCGTAGGTGGACGTACCGCGACCGATTTCATCCAGCACGATCAGGCTGCGCGATGTGGCCGTGTTCAGGATCACAGCGGTCTCGGTCATCTCCACCATGAACGTGGAGCGTCCGCGTGCCAGATTGTCCGCCGCTCCGATGCGTGTGAACACTCGATCGACGATGGGAAGCAGCGCGCTCTCCGCCGGGACGAATGAACCTGCCTGCGCCAGGATCACCAGCAGCGCAGTTTGCCGCAAGTACGTCGACTTGCCACCCATGTTTGGACCAGTGATCACCGCAATGAACTCGGTCTCCGGATGAAAATAGATGTCGTTGGGGATGAAGCGTTGCGCGTCCCGCTCGGTCAGCTTCTCAATTACCGGGTGCCGACCGCTCACCACGCGCATCTCGCCGTCGCCCGAAAAACGCGGTCGCGTGTAGCGATTCTCCGCCGCAACCTCGGCCAGCGCCACGGCGACGTCCAACTCTGCTATCGCTGCCGCCGTCGCCTTGATGCGTGCCGCGTGTGAGCACGCTAATATGCGAAGCGTTTCGAAGATCTCGCGCTCCAGCGTCAGGATCTTCTCTTCCGCTTCCAGGATTTTGCCTTCCAATTCCTTCAATTCTGGAGTGGTGAACCGTTCCGCGTTTACTAGTGTCTGTTTGCGCTCGTAATCGGCTGGCGCCAGATGCATGTTGGCTTTCGAAATCTCCAGATAATAGCCGAAGACATTATTGAAGCGAACTTTCAGCGAGCCGATTCCGGTACGCGCGCGCTCTCGCACTTCAATCTGCGCGAGGTAGGTTTTGCTGTTGCGCGAGATATCGCGTAATTCATCTAGTCGCGAATCGAAGCCATCGCGAATCGCCCCCCCGTCCGCCAGGTTCACCGGCAGTTCGTCGGCTAGAGCCGTCAGAATACGGTCACGGAGCTCGTCGATTTCGTCCAGACGCCCGCGGATATTTCGCAATCGCTCGGACTTCACCACCTCCAGCCGTTGCTTCAATTCCGGCACCACAGCGAGAGACCGTGCCAGCGCTCCCACGTCCCGTGGCCCCGCGCTCGCTAGGCTGATCTTCGACAGCAGCCGCTCCAGGTCCAGAATAGATGCGAGATCCTTCGCGAGTTCGCTCCGAAGGATGATACCCGTGAACAACTCGCCGACCGCGTCCAGGCGCGCTTCAATCTCCGCCGGCTCGACCGATGGAGCGAGCAACCGCCGCCGCAGCAGGCGCCCGCCCATCCCTGTGCGCGTGCGATCCAGTACCGACAGCAGAGTCGAGTCCGACGACTCACCCACGAACAAAGGCTCGACTAATTCCAGGTTACGAACTGTGGTCGCATCCAGCACCAGCGCATCTGCGCGGCTGTAGAATGACGGCGGTGACAGATGATCCAGTGCGCTGCGCTGCGTCTCCCGCAGATAGTGCAGGAGTGCTGCAGCCGCGCCCGTAGCCAGCGGCTTCCCTTCCAGGCCGCAGCCGTCGAGCGAGAGCAGCCGGAAGTGGTCGCACAAGCTGCGCGCCGCGTAATCCGTTCCGAAGACCCACGATTCCACGTCGGTCTTCAGACAGGTGAACTTTTGCGATGAACCCGCGGGCGCCAGCACCTCGCGAACATTCAAGGTTTCGAGCGCCGCGCCAGCGTCAGCCAGTTCCATCTCGGTCGCGCGGAACTCGCCGGTTGTGACGTCGACAAACGCAAAGCCGCCTCGCGCGCCTTCCGGCATCACCGCTCCCAGAAAATTATTTTCGTGAGAGCGCAAGAGCGAGGCATTCATCGTGGTGCCGGGCGTGATGATGCGCGTTACTTCACGGCGAACCAGTTTCGTCGCGGCCGAGGGCGCTTCCATTTGTTCGCAGATGGCCACTCGGTAGCCTTTTTGCGTCAGCCGCGCAATGTAGCTTTCGGCCGAATGATACGGCACGCCGCACATCGGGATGGGCTGACCCTTCTCCTTATTGCGCGCCGTCAGCGTGATCTCCAGCTCGCGCGCCGCTGTAATCGCGTCTTCATAGAACAATTCGTAGAAATCGCCGAGCCGGAACATCAACAGTGTATTCGGCACCTGCTGCTTGAGGCCGTGATACTGCCGCATTAGAGGTGTAGAAGGGGCTGTAGAAGAGGGTGTCGAGGGTGACGTGGAGGCAGGCGTCGACGGCGACACAGAAGGCTCGGATGACATGCGGAAGTCTTCATTATGACGCATGCTACACTCGCGACAATGGCAAATCTCAGCGCACCCGCGCCAGTTCGTGCAATTGGATGGCGAAGCCTCACGGCCATCTGCATCAATGGAATGATCGGCGCAGGAATTCTCATCCTGCCGGCGAACATTGCGCAGTTGCTTGGCGGCAAAAGCTTATACGGATACATGCTGGCGGGGGCTGCGGTAATTTTAGTAGCGCTGTGCTTCGCCGAAGCCAGCAGCCTTTTTGAAAGTTCCGGCGGCCCCTACCTTTACGCGCGCGAAGCGTTCGGCCGGTTTGTAGGATTTCAAGCGGGGATATTGTTGACTCTTTCGCGCGTGGCCGGCGCCGCGGCGATCAGCAATGCGTTCTCCGCTTATATGGGTTATTTGTGGCCGGTGCTGGGCCACGGATGGGGACGTGTCGCCGCCATCACTTTCGTCTTCGGTGTATTGACGACCGTAAACTACCTTGGGATCCGACCCGGTGTGTGGACGATCAACCTGCTTACGGCGGGCAAATTGATTCCACTGATCGGATTTTGCCTGATCGGACTCTTTTACTCCAACGCGCCGCTGCCGCAACCGTCGCCCATTTCCTACGCATCGTGGCAGCAAGCCGCGTTGCTGCTGATTTATGCGTTCGGAGGCTTTGAGTTCGCTTCCATTCCGAGCGAGGAAGTGATTCAGCCGCGCCGAACCTTGCCTACGGTGATCGTTTCTTCCGTATGCGCGGTAGTGGTTCTGTATATCACAATCCATTGGGTCGCGATGAGAACTCTGCCGGGCTTGGCCACCAGCCAGGCGCCGTTGGCCGAGGCCGCGAAAATGTTCTTGGGTCCGGCGGGCGGCGTTCTGCTATCGGTGGGCGCGATCTTCTCTACCACCGGCACCACCAGCGCCTCGATTCTGATTGGCTCGCGCATGTTATACGCGTTGGGTCGTAGCGGCGACCTGCCTGAGGTATTCGCACAACTCGACCCGCGCTATCGTACGCCCGTCGTATCCACGCTGTTATTTGCAGGCGTCGCTTTCGGCGCGGCAGTCATGGGCAGCTTTCGGCAGCTCGCGGAGCTGGGAGCGCTGACGCGCGTGCTCTACTATACGTCCACCTGTGCCGCAATCCCCGTGCTGCGCCGCAAGAAATCGGGAGAGGGGCGTGGGTTTACTTTGCCGGGGGGATGGACCATACCGGCGCTGGGCCTGTGCGTCTGCCTTTGGCTGTTGTCCGGCAGCTCACGGCAGCAGGCGCTCATTACCGGCGCGGCGATGCTGGGGGGAACGGTTCTCTACGGAATTTCCGCGCTTACGCGTAAATCCCGCGTCCATGTAGATGCAAAGCATATACAATAAATAGCGTTGGATGTTCGACTGGGATCGCAGCAATCTGCGCAAGATCCGCGCCCATCGGATCTCGCGCGAGGAGGCGGAGGAAGCCCCACAATATGTTGATGGGGAACGCCGCTTCGTTTATTACGGAGAGACAGACACACGGCGTCTATTGGCGCTCATTGTGACGGAACGCGGCGACAAAATCCGAGTAGTGACAGCTTGCGATCTCGATGCGCCACAGAAGCGCGACTATTTTACTCGTCGAATGTTGGGAGAGTGATGTCTTGAAGAAATCAATCCAAATGCCAAAGTTCAAAAACGAAAGCGAGGAAGCGGACTGGTGGGCCAGCCGGGAAGGTCGGGACTACGTGAAACGCCGATCCGCTGAGGCGAAATCGAAAGGAGCCAAGGCCGCCGGGTCCCGTCTAGTGACCCAAATCGCAAAAAAAAGTAGCATCCAGATCGCCATTCGCCTTCCCGAGGGT
>DATASJ010000036.1:0-4779 GCA_036269275.1 Bryobacteraceae bacterium
GGTCATCGCCCTCGAAACGCTCAAGACCAAGTGGGTCTTCGATCAGAACAAGCGCTTCAATCCCGCCTTCTACGACAACAGCGAAAGCCAGATCGAGTGCGACACCATCATCATGGCGATCGGACAAGCTCCGCGTCTCGACTTCTTAACGCCTGAAGATAAGGTGGAACTCTCGCCGCGCGGGCTGATCGCCGTGAATCCGCAGACGCTGATGACCTCTGCCGCCGGCATCTTCGCCGGTGGAGACTGCGTGTTCGGCCCACGCCTCATTATTGATAGCGTCGGCGACGGCAAGCGCGCTGCCGTGGGCATCGATGAATTTCTGCGTGGCGGAAAACATCCTGAGCCCATCATCGAAGTCGAAGTGCTGAGGCGGCATTCCATGCCTCTTGATTTTCTAGATGTCGAGCGGCAGCCTGTGCCCATGCTTCCCCTCGAACGCCGGACGGGCGTGACGGAGGTCGAGGTAGGCTATGACGCTCCGGCCGCGATGGCTGAAGCGCAGCGCTGTCTGCATTGTTGGGTGAACACGATTTTTGAAGGCGTGCCTGAGGATGGCAGCATGTGCATCCTGTGCGGCGGTTGCGTGGATGTTTGCCCGGAGAAATGTCTGGAGCTGGTTGCGCTCGACCGCATCGGGTTCGAGCCGGAAACCCTGCAACACATCCGCGACAACCAGGAATTGTTCGGCGTGGAATTCGACGAGGTTGCCGCCGACGAGTTGGGCGTGGTTACCGGAGCTGCGATGCTGAAGGACGAGACCCGCTGCATCCGCTGCGGGCTGTGCGCCATGCGCTGTCCCGTGGGCACGATCACCATGGAGTCGTACAACCTGATTCCGGCAGAGTCGACCGGCTTGATTTCAGTGGCTTCGATCGGCGCGGGATTGCAGAGGTAAGCACGAGGCAATGATGGCAGAAGAAATCAAAAAGAAAGACGACGTCAACCGGCGGCAATTTTTCATGAAGCTGGGTCTGGGATCGCTCAGCATCGCGGCGGCGGGAACCGCGGCATTCGCGTATCAATACCTCGAGCCCAATGTACTTTTTGAGCCGTCGCCTGTGGTCAACGCTGGCAAGCCCGATCGTTATCCCCTCGGCAGCGTTACCATCGATGTCAATTCAGGTATTTACATCATCCACTCGGACGAAGGCTACTTTTCCCTGAGCGCAGTCTGTACACACCTGGGCTGCATGACCGCATGGAAGCCCGAATTGAACATGATTGCGTGCCCGTGCCACGGCAGCAAGTTCGAGGACAACGGTAAGAAAATCGAGGGGCCCGCGCCCAAGCCACTGCCGTGGAAGCGCATCTGGCTCAACGATGATGGCGATCTTCTGGTCGATCGCTCCACCGACGTGCCGCCACTGGTGCGCGACTCCTTCGTGAGGGTCTGAACATGGCGAAAACCGTAGACCAATATTTCGATAATTTGCGCGGCACGCGGGTATGGCGCTCGATCTTCCGCAGCGGCACCGGTTCCAGCACGCTGAAGCGCGCGCTAGTAATACAGCAGAACGTTTTCCTGCACCTGTTCTCCACCAAGGTGCGCACGCGCATGATGAGCTTCAGCGCAACATGGTACCTGGGCACGCTGACGCTGGGCACGTTTCTGATTCTGGTCGCTACCGGAATTCCACTGATGTTCTACTATCACCCGTCGGTGCCCCAGGCCTACGCCGACACCAAAGATCTGCAGTTCGTCGTCTCCTCCGGATTATTTCTGCGCAACCTGCATCGCTGGTCCGCGCACGCCATGGTGTTTCTGGTGTTCGCGCACATGTTCAAAGTGTTCTACCGCGGGGCTTACCGCCCCCCGCGGGAATTCAACTGGGTGATCGGCGTGATCCTGCTTCTGATGACGCTTCTGCTCAGCTACACCGGCTATCTGCTGCCCTGGGATCAACTGGCGTACTGGGCGATCACGGTGGGTTCCAACATTGCGTCGGCTGTCCCAGTGATGGGCGAAAAGATTCACTTCCTGCTGTTAGGCGGCAACGCGGTCAACGCCAACGCGCTGCTTCGCTTCTATGTGCTGCACTGCATGATTCTGCCGCTGGCGGCGATGTTCTTCGTGGCCATTCATTTCTGGCGGATCCGCAAAGACGGCGGGCTCTATTCGCACGCCAGTGAACCCGCGACCCTGCGGGCCCGCACCGATACCGGCGCCCCACTAGCGAAGGGGGGTCAATAGTCATGGCCGACTCCAAAGACTTCATCGCCGGCGTCGACTCCAACGCAAAGAAATCTCCGCGCCGGATCGTCTTCATCACTCGCCGCACTTCGGCGCAAGTGAAAGCCGAGACCGAGGATCAGGTCCAGACTTTTCCCGAAGTGCTGTTCCGCGCGGCGGTCGCGGTCATGGCGCTTGCCATTGCGCTGGTTTGGATCGCGCTGATTTTCAATGCACCGCTCGAAGGGCTGGCCGATCCTTCGCATACGCCCAATCCGGCGAAGGCGCCCTGGTACTTCCTCGGACTGCAGGAGATGCTGCACTACTTTCCACCCGTCGTCGCGGGCGTGCTGGCGCCGGGACTGGTCGTGATGGCGCTCATTGTCATTCCGTACTTCCGGGTCAACATCGAAGCGGACGGCCTCTTCCTGAAAGAACGCCAGCGGAGGCTGCGCATTTTTTATGTCGTTGCCAGCGTGCTCTCGTTATTCCTGCTTTTGTTCAAGGTCTATGCCGCTCTCGTACCCACGCTGATCATGGCCGGACTGATGCTGGTGGCGGCGCAAAGTTCTCCGCAATCGCCTTCGGCTTGGCGTCGCTATCTCGCGGCCAGGCCGCTTTCTTACTGGGTGATGACTTGGTTTTTATTCGAACTGGTGGTGCTCACCGCCATCGGTACATTTTTCCGCGGGCCGGGATGGTCGTTCGTCTGGCCATGGCAGGGTTCATAAGGATGCGGCGATCATGAAAGAGAAACTTAGGTCGCTCTGGGAAAGACTCTTCGGCGACAGCGTGCGCGCATTCGGCGTGGTGAGCCTGGTGTTCCTGGGCTCGCTGGCGATTGCTCCCGCCAAGAATTTTTTCAGCGAGTGGCGGCACTATCAGCACGGCTATCTCCGGATGGTCCGCAACCGCAGCGATGCCAATACGCTGCAACGCCACTTTCACGGAGGGATCCAGCAAATCTGGCTGCCCGAACTCGGCGTGGTAGACCGCTGCACCAGTTGTCACGTCGGGTTGAAAGAAGCCAGTCTCACGGATATCCCCACTCAGCCGTTCCGCACGCATCCGGTAATTCCTCACAAGCTCGATCAATTCGGCTGCACCGTCTGCCATCGCGGGCAGGGCGCGGCCACTACGGTCTCCGAGGCGCACAACAGTACGCTGGCCTGGGAGCAGCCGATTCTGCCTGCGAAGTACATCGAGTCGTCTTGCGGCGAATGCCATCGCGGTCCGCTCCCCGGCACTCCGCAATTGAATCAAGGCCGCAACCTTCTCTCCCGTGAAGGATGTGTACATTGTCACACCGTGAAGTTGGCCGACGGCAGCGTGATGAAGGCCACCGACGATCCCCCGTCGCTTTCGCACATTGCCGACAAGACCACGCGCGAGTGGGTGTACGCGTGGCTCAAAGATCCGCAAGCGTACTCCACCACGTCGACCATGCCGAACTTCAAGCTGAGCGACGATGAAGCCCGCGACATCTCCGCATTTCTCATCGCCAACAGCACGCCAGTGCCGGGAGACACGGCTACGCTAGCCGCGAAAGCGTCCGTTGATCCGGCAGCGGGCACGAGCTTGTACGGAGAATCTTTCTGTGCCTCATGCCACGCCGTGCAGAATGCCGCGGGCAATATGGTGGGCGGCGACATCGGCCCCGAGTTGACGCGCGTCGGCAGCAAGGTCAAGCCAGAATGGTTGCAGGCCTGGCTGAGAAACCCGCGCGCCTACGATCCGGGCACGGCCATGCCGCATTATCGCCTCACCGATCCGCAAGTCGCGACCCTCTCGGGATTTCTTTTGGCGAAAGCCGATTCCGATCTGCTGGCCAACGTGCATCTCGGGGCCGCCACGCCCGAGCAGATCGCTCACGGTAAGCGACTCGTTTCTGACTATGGTTGCGCCTCCTGCCACGAAATTGCAGGCATTAAGAAGCCGGAAAACTTTGCGCCCGAGCTCAGCCGCATTGGTAGCAAGCCGGTGACGCAGCTCGTATTCCTGCCGGGCATGGAGCACACGCTGCCCGATTACATCGCCACCAAGATCAAGCAACCGCGTTCCTTCGGGCAGGGGCTGAAGATGCCGCAATACACCTTTACCCCGGCGCAGATCGATTCGCTGACCACGGCACTGCTTTCGTTGAACGAACGCTCGAACACGCTGCCACCCGCGCTGGCAGTTGCCGCCCCAGCCGAGTCGGACTATCAGCCCGCGGGCAAAGCTGGAAAGCTCATGAGCGACCTCGCTTGCTTCAGTTGCCATCGCATCAATGGCCACGGCGGCGACATGGCGCCCGATCTTACGTGGGAAGGCAGTTCGGTACAGCGCGAGTGGCTGGCCGAGTTCCTGAAGAATCCGGGTACACTGCGGCCCGCCCTCATTCGCCGCATGCCCCGCTTCAACTTGACCGATGGCGAAGCCAACGAACTCACCGACTACATCATGACTGTCTATCAAAGTCCCGCAGTCGATCGCGACTCCATGCCGTTAAGCGGCTACTCGCAGGGCGAAGCGGAACTGGGCAAGCAGTTGTTCTACGGCAAGTATTCCTGCCAGGGATGCCACATCGTCGACAGCAAGATCGACAAAGGCTACATCGGCCCCAC
>DATASJ010000037.1:0-2277 GCA_036269275.1 Bryobacteraceae bacterium
CTCGATGGCCCGCTTGAGTTCGTCCAGGGTCTGCTCGCCTTCGGGCAGTTCGTACCACATCGATTCCTGAAACCCGCTCTGCAGCAGGTAATCCGACAGCGCTCCGAGCAAGTCCTCCATGCTCATTTCGCTGGCGGGATCGGGAACGTATTTGGAGTAGCGAATGCGTTTCATAAAAACTGGCTTCCGGCGTTCGGCTTCTGGTTGCCGGCGTTTGAATATTTGAGACGTCCGACCGCGCCGTGGCTCAGAATGTCTGCAGACGGCCCGAAAGCCGGACTGCGCTAACCGGAAGCCCCCTAGTTAAACTGTCTTCTCTGCCGATACGGCCTCTCGTCCGGTTCAAACGACTTCTCCCGGGCCGGTTCCACCTTCTTTTCTCCGGCCTTGAATACGCGCTCCTCGCTGCGTCCAATGCGCTTGTGAGCGTGCAAGCCCTCGAGAATGAACTCCGCCGCCGAGACCTGTTGCTCCGGGCTATCCTTGTGCGAAATGCCGAGCGGCCCGAGTTTGTCGACCAGTCCCTGGATTCCCTTCAACTTTTCCAGCGCCTCGACCGCCGGCACGGAATCCGATAGCTGAATCTCGCCACCCAAGTCGAACCACTGCACGATCTGCTGCACGTTGGCCCCGGTATAGTACTCGTCATACGTCTTGGCGATCGCGGCGCGGATTAACTCTCGCCCCACGTGATCTGCGCCCTTCATCTCGCCTTCATACTCCAGTTCGAGTTTGCCGGTAATCGCCGGCAGGGCCGCGTACACGTCGCTGATGCGCGGTACCACCACCTTCTCATCGTTGCGAATCGCCCGGCGCTCCGCGTTCGAGATGACATTCTCCATCGCCGAGATCGGCAGCCGTTGGCTCACGCCTGAGCGCTTGTCGATCTTCTTATCCTCGCGGGCGGCGAAGGCCACGCGCTCAATCACCTCTTGCACATAGTTCGGCAGGTGCAGAGGATGCCCGTTGCGCCGCGTCCACGCCTCCTGAGCCGTGATCGCGATGCCTTCCTCCACGGTCGCCGGATAGTGCGTACGAATCTCCGAGCCGATGCGGTCCTTCAGCGGCGTAATGATCTTGCCGCGTGCCGTGTAGTCTTCGGGATTCGCGCTGAACACCAGCGCAACATCCAGCGGCAGTCGGATCGGATATCCCTTAATCTGCACGTCGCCTTCCTGCATGATGTTGAACAATCCCACCTGAATCTTGCCCGCCAGGTCGGGCAATTCGTTGATGGCGAAAATTCCGCGATTGGCGCGGGGCAGCAGGCCGTAGTGAACCGTCAATTCGCTCGAGAGTTCGTGTCCGCCACGGGCTGCCTTGATGGGATCGATGTCGCCGATGAGATCGGCAATGGTCACGTCGGGGGTAGCCAGCTTCTCCACATACCGGTCATCGGGCGAGAGATACGCGATCGGCGAATCGTCCCCGAGTCGCGCCACTTCCTCGCGGCAACGCCGGCAAATGGGAACATAAGGGTTATCGTGAACTTCGCATCCCGCCAGATACGGCATGTGCGGATCGAGTAGAGTCGTTAATGCACGCAGGATGCGGCTCTTCGCCTGCCCGCGCAACCCCAGCAAAATGAAGTTGTGGCGGGAAAGTATGGCGTTGACGATCTGCGGCACGACCGTATCGTCGTAGCCGACAATGCCCGCGAACACCGGAGCGTCGCCATTGGCACGCAGCCGGGCCGTCAGGTTCTCGCGAAGTTCGTCCTTGACGTGCCGCGTGCGCAAACGTTCTTCGGAAAAGATACTGCGGCGCAACTCACCCAGCGTGCGCGGAAGACTACCCATGAAAGAAACCCCCCACAAACAAACTTTTTTCGATTATACGCGCTGCAGCGATAGGCCGTTTCGCTCCTTTCCCGCATGCAGGAAACCTACAACCCAATACGCAAGACCTGTACACTCACTGCGCATGCCCATTCCCGCCGGCCTTCGCCCGCACCCGCGACGCCCGCCGGAGATTGGGAAGGATGCTTTCCAAATACGTCGCAACTGCTAAGATGCGCTCGCTCTCGGATCGCATTGCGAGCAATTTCTGCTTGAAATCCAAATCAAGAGGCAGAGAGCCCGCGAGATAAAAAGATAGTGCAGTCGGATCGGCGGCGGACAAATCCTGCACCGCCCCAGCCAGGGACAGAATCTCCAAGTGGACCTGAATCGCCCGCGCCTTGTCTTCCTCCGCCGGGACGCCGGGTTCGTCCGGCACCAGCAACACTTCCGCCTGCAAAAAGGACCGCTCCCGGTTCAGTTCGAGCACCTCAAAGCG
>DATASJ010000038.1:0-52423 GCA_036269275.1 Bryobacteraceae bacterium
CGACCGGGTTGAGTTTACTCGAACGCATTATGCCGGCTTCGATTCGCTGGGCGTGGGCGATCAATGCGGCATCGAGCGTGATGGGCTCGGCGGCGGCGATGTTTCTGGCGATCTATCTAGGTTTGCAGTGGACGATCGTGATCGGGGGAGTTTTGTATCTGGCGGCGTGGGTCAGTGCGATGCGATCGCCATTGGGGCGCGGGTACACGAGCGGCCTGGCCGAGCGCGGGTAAGAACGGCTGGGCGGTGACCCGGTAAATTATTAGCGTGACTACCCAGCCCGGAAAACAGCACGACCTGCACGGGAGTGCGCCGGATACACACGATACGGCGCTGCTGCTGATCGATGTAATCAACGACTTCGAGTTTCCGCGGGGCGACGAGTTGTTCCGCGAGGCGCTGCCGATGGCGCCGCGGATCGCGGGGCTGAAGAAGCGCACGGGGGCGGCGGGAATTCCGGCGGTCTATATTAATGACAATTTCGGGCGCTGGCAATCGAAGTTCGATGACATCGTGAAACATTGCCTCGAAGACGGAGTGCGTGGGCGGCCGTTTGTGAAACAGCTTATTCCCGATGAGCGCGACTATTTCGTGCTGAAGCCGAAGCACTCCGGGTTTTATCAAACACCGCTGGAGCTGCTGCTAAAACACTTAGGCACGCGGCGTCTGATTCTTACCGGCCTTTCCACTAACAGTTGCGTGCTATTCACCGCGAACGACGCCTACATGCGGGACCTGGAGTTGATCATTCCGGAAGACTGCGTAGCAGCGTGCAATGTGCAAGAGCACACTTTCGCGATGGAGCAAATGAAGAACATGTTAAAGGCGGATGTGCGGCCGGCGGCGGAGATCGATGTCGCGGGTTAAGTACTAGATCCATCCAAGTTCGTCTTGTAATTCTGAATTGTTGGTGCAATACTAATTTCCACGTGGCCGGATTGGGGTCTAGAAGTGTGAGGAACTGTTATGTTCTGGACAAAGCGGTCGCATTCATTCCGACGTTCGAAGGGCCGTGCTGAGGCTGGCAAATGGCCAGCAATCATATCCGCTCTGGTGATGGCCAGCGCGATTCCCGCGAGCGCCGTTACCATCAACTTCAACGATCTTGACGCCTCATCAGGCGATATCGTCCTCGACGGCATTAGTCCGTATCAGGGCTATAGCTGGACGAATTTCTCGGTTTACACGAGTACTCCGGGATTTCCAGGCTTTAATAACGGAATTGTTTCTCCACCCAACGCCGCCTACGGAGGCGGGGATGCAATGGGCTCTGCCACGCCGAGCTATATCGCCTCTACCAGCGATTTCAATCTTGTAAGTGCCTATCTTGGCTCGGGCTGGTATGACGGTCTCGATCTTACGGTGGAAGGATTGCTCGGCGGCACGCAGCGATTTAGTAAGACGATTATCGTAAATACGTCCGCTGCCCAATTGGTTACTTTCGATTTCACGGATATTAATTCGCTGGAATTCTTTACCACAGTTACGGCGACGACGAGCGACCCGTATGCGTGTGGACCGTCCGGTTGCAGCCAGTTCACGCTCGACGATCTCACGGTTGCACCGTCATCCGGCCCGCCGCCACCCACAGTGCCGGAGCCGGGGACACTCGTAATCGCGAGCCTCGGAATTATTGCGTTAGCGACCTCACGCCGAATCATTTCCTCCCGTAAATTCTAATAGTTTGTCTTTGTTCTAAGGAGAAGCCATGTCCCGAACTCCGTCGCGGCTCGCTGATGACACGTTCAGAAGTTTTGGCAGCCTGTTACTCGCTATCACCTTGACCGGATATAGCGTACCATCGCCAGTCATGGCCGCTCCGGCGAGTCCCAGCCGTGCAGTAGCGGGAGGCGCGCCGGCCGCGAACACGAGCGGCGTGCTTGCTGCCGCCAAGATGTCGCTCGCGACGTGGGGGACGCGAGCAAGTTTAGCAACAAAGGCGGTCATTTCGGCCCTCAGCCCACCCAGCGAATTCTCGCGGCTCGCGTCGCAGTTTGAAGAACCGCTGATTGCCTCGGGCGCAACATCGGCGCAGGAAGATGCGGCCTTGCTGAAAGCTTTGCAACGCTATCATGGCCGGACGCATGAAGACGATTTCGCGACTCTAACGGCGTTTCTAAGTCAGTATCCCAGCTCCGCGTGGCGCGTGGCATTGCTCACCAATCTCGGACTGCTGAATTACCACTACGGCTATTTTTCGAGAGCTATCGACGCTTGGCAAGACGCTTGGGAAACCGGCAAAGCGATCAACGAGCCTCGCGTGCGGGCGCTGGTCGATCGGGCCGTGGGCGAACTCGCGCGCATGCATGCGCGTTTAGGCCACGCAGACCAGTTGGACGCGCTTTTCAAGGAGCTGGGCGACCGTCACGTGAGCGGTCCGGCAACGGAAGCGATCGCGGGAGCGAGAGAAGGCCTCTCGGTGATGCGCACCGATCCGGGTATCGCGTATCTCTGCGGCCCGATGGCGCTTAAGAACTTACTAATAGCCGAACATCGCCCCACGAGCGATGTTGCGTTTCTCGATAAGGTTCGGTCTGGGCCGCACGGAGTTACGCTCAGCGAAGTTTCTGAACTCGCCGACAAAGCCAAGCTGCCCCACCGTGTGGTATTTCGGACTCTCGATCAGCCGGTGCCGGTGCCGTCGATCATTCATTGGAAAGTCTCGCACTTTGCGGCCATCGTGGGCGAGAACGGAACGCGCTTCCACATCATCGATCCGACGTTCGGCACGGATCTCTGGATTACTAAGCCGGCTATCGACGCCGAATCGGACGGTTATTTCCTGGTAGCTAATCCAAGCCGGGCGGCGGCGTGGCGCGAAGCGAGCGTGGCGGAGACCGCGCAGGTGCGGGGCATGGGATATCCGGGCGGCGTGGAGGCGGGCGCGACGACACCGCAAGACTGTAACTGCGGCGGCCCCACTTCTCCCATGGCGACGTACAGTTTCACCGAGATGGTGGTCAGTCTTCACATTACCGATACGCCAGTCGGTTACGCGCCGGCCCGGGGACCGTCGGTTAAGGTGACGCTGAACTACAATCAGCGCGAAGCGTATCAGCCGGCAAACTTCAATTTTTTCAACGTCAGCCAGAAATGGACGCTCAACTGGCTGTCTTACATCCAGGACGACCCGAACTATCCAGGAGCGAATGTCGCCCGCTATGTCGCCGGGGGCGGTCTCATCAACTATACCCAGCAATGCAATTACGTGACCGGTGTGTGCGAATACTACAATCCCACGACCGGCGTGTTCCCGGCCGAGACGCGCGATGCATCGGTGCTTTCGCGTACGGTCACGGGGCCTATCGTTTACCGGCGCGCGCTGGCAGACGGTAGCATGGAAGTCTATTCCGCGTCGAATGGCGCGACGACCTACCCACGGCTGGTCTTCCTGACGCAAATTACCGACCCCGCTGGAAACACCGTTTCGCTCTCTTATGATAATCAGCATCGCCTTACTTCCATCACGGATGCCACGGGCCGGCTCACGACTTTCACTTACGGGCTCACCAGCAACCCGTTACTGGTTACTAAGATCACCGATCCTTTCGGCAGAAGCGCGGAATTCGCTTACGACTCGATGGGCCGCCTGGCGCAAATCACCGATATCCTTGGGCTAAAATCGCAGTTCACTTACGACTCCTCCTCGCTGATCGATACCATGACGACGCCGTATGGCACGAGCACGTTCACTTATGGCCAGAATGGGACCTATCGTTTTCTGACTGCCACCGACCCGCTGGGCCACACCGAGCGGCTCGAGTGGGACCAGCCGGCGCCCGACCCGCCCATCCCGTTCTATCTGCCAACGAATCTTATTCCGGTAGGCATCATCAATCCCTTCAACGAATACATCACGGGCCGGGACACGTTCTATTGGGACAAGCATGCCTACGCTGTCGCCGCCGGAAATTATGCCATGGCGCGCCTCCGGCACTGGATGCATCTCTCGCTGAATAGCAACGAGATGTATCACGCGATCGAGAGTTATCAATATCCGCTGGAAAATCGGGTCTGGATGAATTATCCCGGCCAGCCGAACACCGGGTTCTCAGGGACGCTCGATCGGCCCAGCCGCGTCGGGCGGGTGCTGGATGACGGCACCACGCAACTTAGCCAGATGACCTATAATAATGCGGGTCACGTCACCGATACGATTGACCCGGTGGGCCGCGAGACGCAGTTTACCTACGACACAAACCAGATCGATCTGCTGACGGTACAGCAGAGGACATCGGCGTCTTCGTTTGCCACTATTGCGCAGTTTACTTATAATTCCCAGCACCTGCCGCTGACTTATACCAACGCCGCCGGCCAAACGACTAACTTGACCTACAACACCGATGGGCAGATCACGCAGATGAAAGATGCGCTGGGCGAGGCGACGAGTTATGAATACAACGGGCTGGGCTATTTAACGGAGATCGTCAACGCCAACGGGCAGAAGCAGGTGAGCTTCACTTACGACAGCTATGGGCGGGTTGCGACCGCGACCGATTCTGAAGGCTACACCATCGCTTACGCATACGATGCCGCCGATCGCGTCACGCAAGAAACTTTCCCGGACGGCACGACGACACGATACGCCTGGACGAATCTCGACTTGACATCAGTGACGGACCGCCAGGGCAATACAACTCATTACGCCTACGATGGCGTGCGCGATCTGGTCAGCACGACCGACCCCCTGGACCATGTCACCAGGCTCGGCTATTGGGAAAATCAATCGCTCAAAACCTTGACCGATCCCAACGGGAACACCACAACCTGGAATATCGACGTTCAGAACCGGGTTACCGGCAAGCAATACGCCGATGGCAGTCAGGTTACAAACGCGTACGAGAACACCACAAGCCGGCTGCATTCCATTACCGATGCTCTCGGACAGATCAAGCAATTCAGCTACGGCGTAGACGACACGCTAAAAGATATCGCCTATTCACAACCTGTGCATCCGACGCCGAACGTGAGCTTCGCCTACGATCCCTACTTCCGGCGCATCGCCTCGATGACGGACGGGAACGGAACCAGGGCATATAGCTACGAACCGGTCGGCGCTCCCGGCGCGCTCCAGCTTCTCAAGGAAACCGGACCCTATTCGAATGACTCCATTACTTACCATTACGATCAGCTTTCGCGTCTGAGCGCGCGCACGGTCGACACGAGTACGGAGAGCTTTGCGTATGATAGGCTTTCGCGGCTTGTTAGTCACGGTACGGCGCTCGGCACGTTCAACCTGAGCTATCTCGGCCAAACCGGCCAGATCACCGGCCAACAAAGCAGCACGGGCACCGTCGGAACCACGTGGCAATACGACACGAACACCAACGACCGGCGGCTGAAGGCGATCGATAACAGCGGTGCGACGCGCAGCTTTAATTACACGACCACACCGGAGAGTCTTATTACACAAATTCAAGAGACCGCTCCGAAGGGCAGCGCCTGGGCCCCGAAGACCTGGAGTTACGACTACGACGATGCCTATCGCTTGACGAAGGCTTCAACGAGCGCGGGCACTTACGGTTATGGGCTAGACTCTGCCGGCAATATTACGTCGTTCGAGTCGCCGAGCGGCAGCACAACTGCCGGTTACAACAACCTGAACCAGCTTAGGGATTTCGGCAGCCGCGCTTACGTGTACGACAGAAACGGCAATGTGTTGGATGACGGGCTGCGCACTTACACGTGGGATGCCGAAAATCGGCTATTGAGTGTTACGTCAAAAGCGAATTCGGCACTTAAGACGACGTTCCGGTATGACGGGCTGGGCAGGCGGACGGAGATTGATGCGACAAATGGAATGACGACCGAGACTCGCTATCTCTGGTGCGGCGATCACCTTTGTCAGGCGAGAACATCGACGGATACCGTCTCGCGGCGCTACTATTCCGAGGGCGAGTATCTGCCGTTGGGCGGCACGAGTCTTTACTATTCGCAAGATCAACTCGGCTCAGTGCGGGATGTGCTTGCGACGCAGAACGGCAGCCGGGTGGGGTCCTTCGATTACGATCCGTATGGGAATCCGAGCGAGAGCAATGACCAGATAGGTACGAATTTCCGATACGCGGGCATGCTTTATGACCAGCAGGACGGGTTGTATTTAACACGGTTTCGGGTCTATGATCCGCAAACGGCAAGGTGGGTATTGAGAGATCCGAGCGGCCCGGCCGGCGGGGTAAATGTTTATTCGTTTGTGAACGGCAATCCCGTGAGCCGCATCGATTCGACGGGTCTCGCGTCGGAAGATTCGGGAAGTTTCCACATGCATATCCAAGGCGAGGAAGGAGCGATGGACTGCGCGATTCCGTATTGGGCTGTGGTGCTGGACTCCTTAGCCTGCTACGCGAGCGAGCCTGACGGTGGACCGGACGAACCGGAGATCGGTAGATGCCTGGATGAGAAATTTCAGCAGGATATCGAGCTGTTTTGCCAAACGGCCAAATCTGGCGGTTGCGGAGGCAGCACGTCGGACCCCAACGCACCCTTTGGCCCGGACAATCCCAATACGCCTTTTGGGGTAAACAATCCCAATACGCCCTTTGGGCCGGCTAATCCCAATACGCCCTTTGGGCCGGCTAATCCCAATACGCCCTTTGGGCCGGCTAATCCCAATACGCCCTTTGGGCCAGCTAATCCCAATACGCCCTTTGGGCCAGCTAATCCCAATACGCCCTTTGGGCCAGCTAATCCCAATACGCCGTTTGGGCCGGCTAATCCTCGACCAATTATACGGATCTGCCCGGGAAATCCAGCCTGCGGCGCACTCTCGAGCTAGCGCCGGAACACCGTCGTGTCCGGATGATAATTGCGCCAGTCGAACCAGTAATCCTTGAGCGCCAGGACCGGCTCGAGGCATTGGCCAGCCAGTTTGCCAGACACCGCGCAGCCGTTGAACGCCCATTGGCTCCCGGTCGCCGAATCCATAAAGAGCGGTGCGACTGCGGTGTTGCGATCGACGGGCGCGGTTTGGCGATAGTACTCGGGCGCGGGATCGCGGGGACGCAGACGCGCTCGAAAGACTCGAATGGATTTATCGTCAGGACCGGCCACCAGCAGTATCGGCTCGCCGCCTAAGTTATTTTCGACCAGTTTCTCGGAGAGAATTCGCGACACCGGATAAGCGCGGCTGGCGCCGAACGCGGCAACGCCGAGCATCAGCTCGCGTGAAGGGATGCCGGTCTTCGGAAAGTCGAGCACGGTCGGCACGCGGGCCATGCGCACGTCCCAATCCTTGGACTCGTAGTCGCTGGCGTATTGCGGGACAGACTTAAGCACGGTGCCGCTGGGAGCCTCGTGCCGCCAGAGCGCGAAGGTGAGCTCGTCGCTATAGACGGGCTCGAGTTGCGCGCCGGCGAGCGGGCCGGAGATCGCGCGACCGCTGATCTGCTGCCAATAAGTGCCGGTCTGGTCGTCACGCATCAGGAAGTTTTGATTGTTGATGCCGGCCAAGTGGAAGGTAAAGGTGATCCCCTCGGCGGATCGCTTCCACACCAGACCGGTGTGACAAAGCGTTCAATAGGTAGCGGCGATGGGGACGCCGGCAAGCGTGTCGTTAACGATGTGATGATAGGCGATCTGGCGTATCGGATACGCGCGCTGTGCGCCGCCGATGCGAATCGCGAGCACCATGTCATCCGGATCGATGTGGGCGCGGTTGGCGGCCTCGAACTGAGGCCCGCGGATGGGACGAAACAGCATCTGCTCATAGAGGTTGAAGCGTGTCAGCACGGCGCCCAGCAACGCGATGACGATGCACAATATCGAGCCACCGCGCCGCATCCATGAGTGCAGGCGCGGCCACATATAGATGACAATCGCGATACATGCAGCCGCGCAAACTACTGAGAGCCAGGGGCCGATTCGCGCGATGAAAAGGGCAAGCTTCAGCTCTTTCGCGCCCTGGTAACGAAACGGGCGGATGACGTACATGGGGTACGCGAAACAGAGCAGCGATGCAAGGGCAAGCAGGGGAAGAACGGTCACGGCAACGCGAGAGACGCGCGACGCAGGCATGTAAATCACGGTAGCAGAGACATCGGCGTGATAGCTTCTGTGTGGAGCTAAGGAGCAGAATGCGAGCCGGATTATTTACCCGCGAGTACCCGCCGAACGTGTATGGAGGCGCCGGAGTTCACGTCGAATATTTGAGCCGCGAGCTGGCCAAGAAGATAGAAGTGGAAGTGCACTGCTGGGGCGATCAGCACTCCGATGAGGGCAATCTGCGGGTGCGCGGCGAGCAGCCGTGGAGCGAGATCAGCCAGGGCACAATGAGCAAGTTCAAGACCGCGCTCGAGACGTTCAGCCTGAATCTGACACAGGTGAAGGCGCTGGCGGGGATCGACGTGGTACACACGCATACCTGGTACGTTTCGATGGCCGGATTCTTGGCTAAGAAACTCTATGGCATTCCGTTTGTGTTGACGACGCACAGCCTGGAGCCGCTGCGGGCGTGGAAGGCGGAGCAGCTCGGCAGCGGCTATGCGATGAGCTCATGGATGGAGCGGACGGCGATTTTGGACGCGGATGCAGTGATTGCGGTGTCGCAAGGCACGAAGGAAGACATTCTGCGGGTGTATCCGCTGGCGCCGGAGCGGGTGCACGTGATCTATAACGGCATCGATTTGAACGAGTACAAGAAGACGAACGAGACGAGCGCGCTGGAGGCCTATGGAGTGGACCGTTCGAGGCCGTTTGTGCTGTTCGTGGGGCGCATCACGCGACAGAAAGGCGTGACACACCTGGTGGATGCGATTCGACACATGCCGCCGGACACGCAGGTGGTGCTGTGCGCGGGGGCGCCGGACACACCGGAGATTGCGGCGGAGATGCGGCTGAAGGTGGAAGAAGCGAAGAAGGGAAATTCGCGGGTGGTGTGGATCGAGAAGATGGTCACCAAGCCCGAAGTGATTCAGCTTTACAGCCACGCACGGGTGTTTTGCTGTCCGTCGGTGTATGAGCCGTTCGGCATTATCAACCTGGAAGCAATGGCCTGCGAAGCGGCAGTAGTGGCCAGCGCGACGGGCGGCATCAAAGAGGTGGTGGTGGACGGCGAAACGGGTTACTTAGTGCCCTTCGAGCAGGATCCGGTCACCAGCTTTCCGAAGGAGCCGGAGCAGTTCGCCCGCGATTTAGGCGCTCGGGTTTCCGAGTTGTTGGCCGATCCGGAGAAATGCACGCGTTTTGGACAAGCGGGCCGGAGACGTGTGGAACAGATCTTTAGTTGGACGGCAATTGCGGATCAAACCATTACTCTCTATCAGCAGCTAATTGAACGAAACAAGAGCTCACAGGCGCGCACGCAAGTTTCGGGTGTAACCTCCTAGGGGCGCGCTCTATCCCACGAGCGACGGGACAGGAAACGAATGGCGGAGCAAGGGCGGGACGGGCGAAGGCGGGTCATTATCGAAGGTGTTGCGCCGGAGATCGATGGCGGCAGGTTTCCGGCCAAGCGAACGGCGGGCGATATGGTGCGGGCAGAGGCCGATATCTTTACCGACGGCCACGATTCGATTGCGGCGGTGGTGCTGTTCCGTGCCGAGGATTCCGCCGACTGGCAAGAGCGGCGCATGACCGCGCTGGTGAACGACCGCTGGTTCGGAGAGTTTCCAGTAACGGCGGTGGGGCGGTACCGGTTCACCATTCACGCGTGGGTGGATCATTGGGAGACGTGGCGGCGCGACCTGCTGAAGCGCATCCAGGCAGATGGAGACACGCCGGTGGATTATCTCATCGGCGCGGAGCACATTGCGGCGGCGGCGGAGCGGGCGGGGCAGATAAACGGCAGGGGTCCGGATGCGAGCTGGCTGAAAGAACAGGCGGAGTTTCTGCGCACGAACGACGACAGGGACCAGCGGCGCGCGCGCGCAACGGATGACGCGCTCAACGATGCGATGCTGCGCCATCCCGACCGCCGGTTTGCGACCAGGTACGAACGGGAGCCAGTGATCGTAGTGGACCCGGTGCGGGCCCGCTTCAGCGCCTGGTACGAATTTTTTCCGCGCTCGGCGGCGCAGGAACCAGGCAGGCATGGCACCTTCGCAGATTGCGAAAAGCGGCTGGAATATGTTGCCGGGATGGGGTTCGATGTGGTGTACCTGCCGCCGGTTCATCCGATCGGGAGGAAATTCCGCAAGGGCAAGAACAACACGACGGAAGCGCAGCCGGACGATGTGGGAAGCCCGTGGGCGATCGGATCGGAAGAAGGCGGACATAAAGCGATTCATCCGCAATTGGGGACGATTGAGGAGTTTCGCAGGCTGGTGAAGCGCGCCGAGCAGTTGGGCATGCAGATGGCGCTCGACATCGCCTTTCAAGTGGCGCCCGATCATCCATATGTGAAGGAGCACGAGGAGTGGTTTCGCAAACGGCCGGACGGAACCATTCAATACGCAGAAAATCCGCCGAAGAAGTACCAGGACATCTATCCGTTCGATTTCGAGACGCCGAAGTGGCGCGAGATGTGGGAGGAGCTGAAGAGCGTTTTTGTCTATTGGATCGAGCAGGGCGTGCGCATTTTTCGCGTAGACAATCCGCATACGAAGGCGTTTCCGTTTTGGGAGTGGTGCATTACGGAGATTAAGCGCGAATGGCCGGATGTGCTGTTTCTGTCGGAAGCATTCACGCGGCCGAAGATTATGTACCGGCTGGCGAAGCTGGGCTTCAGCCAGTCGTATACATACTTCCCGTGGCGGAATGCGAAGTACGAGCTGACGGCCTATCTCACGGAGCTGACGAAGACGCAAGTGCGGGATTTTTTCCGGCCGAATCAATGGCCCAACACGCCGGACATCTTGACGGAGTTTCTGCAGATCGGGAGCCGCGCGGCGTTCACGATCCGCTTGCTGCTGGCGGCGACGCTGGGCGCGAATTACGGCGTCTATGGGCCGGCGTTTGAGCTGCTGGAATCGAGACCGGTGCGGCCCGGGAGCGAGGAGTATCTGGATTCGGAGAAATATCAGATCCGGCATTGGGACCTGGAGCGGGCCGATAGCTTGCGGGAGCTGATCGCGCTGGTGAATCGCATTCGGCGCGAGAATCCGGCACTGCAGAGCGACTGGGGATTGGACTTCCATCCGACGGATAACGAGCAGTTGATCTGTTACAGCAAACGGTCGGCGGATGGGTCGAATTTAGTGTTGATGGTGGTCAATCTGGACCCGCACCGCACGCAAGCGGGATTTGTGACGCTGCCACTGGCGGACTTGAAGATCGAGGAGGACCGGCCATACCAGGCGAATGATTTGCTGACCGGAGCGAGGTATGTGTGGAACGGGGCGAGGAACTACGTGGAACTGAATCCGGCGAGCATACCGGGCCACATTTTCCGCATACGGCGGCGGCTGCGCGTTGAAACCGATTTCGAGTACTTCCTGTGAAAGCGCAAACCGCTATGGTCCTTCCTCTGATCACGGTGGATTCGTGGGATGAAGTGTTCGAGCAGCGCGGGCGGTACCAATTAGAGCCGATACTGCCGGCGTTTATCGCTGCGCGGCGATGGTTCCGAAGCAAAGCGCGAGCCATCCGGTGTATCGCGATTGACGACGCGATTCGAATAGGCGGCGCCGAGGCGTGCGTTTTGGTTTTGAGGATCGAATATGCCGACGGAGCTTGCGACAATTATCTGCTGCCGTTAACGGTGGCGAAACATTCGGGCTCCGATGAGCTGCTGGCGGAAGCGGCGACGCCGGATGGCGCGCGCAGAGTCATCGGCGGAGCGCTGGCGAACCCGCAATTCCGGGATGCGCTGCTCAACGCGATCCGCTGCGAGGAAAAGTTCGAAGGCAAGGCTGGCGAGATGGTTGCGTCGCGCACGAAGGCGTATCGGGAGGAGTGCGGCGACGCGGATTTGAGGATCGAGAGCTTCGTTTCACGCGCGGAGCAGAGCAATACGTCGATCATTTATCGCGATCGTTACATCTTGAAGCTGTTCCGCAAAGTGGAACCGGGCGTGAATCCGGATATCGAGATCGGCAGATTTCTGACCGGGCGCGGTTTCAAGCATACGCCCGCAGTGCTGGGAACACTGGAGTATCGATTGCTAGACCGCGCACAACGGCCACCCGACGGCCTGTGCGCTCAGGGCGGAGACGCGGCCGTGGGGTATGCGGCGGGAATCTTGCAGGAGTTCGTGCCCAATCAGGGCGATGCCTGGAAGTACACGCTGGAGGCGCTGAGCGGATTTTTCGCGCGCGCGCTGGCGCAGGGCGAGCAAGCGCCGGAAGTCAAGCGACATCCGCTGGAGTTGATGAAGCAAGAGATGCCGGTCGAGACGCGCGAATTGCTGGAGGCGTATGCGGATTCGGCGCGGCTGTTGGGAAAGCGCACTGCCGAGATGCACGCGGCGTTAGCAGACGAGAACGGCGGCCCGGATTTCGCGCCCGAGCGATTTGCGCAAGAAGACGCAGAGAAATTGTACGAGGAGATGCTGGGGCAGGCGGACATCACGTTCGAGCTGCTGAAGCGGAAGCAGGGCGCGATGGAGGGTAGCGCGGCGGAGAGCGCGCAGGAGCTTCTGCAAATGGAAGATCGGGTGAGAGAGCGGTTCTCTGCGTTGCGCGCGGGCGGGATGGACGCGGTTCGCATGCGCTCTCACGGCGATTATCATCTGGGCCAGGTTCTCTGGACGGGCAAGGACTTCATGATCATCGATTTCGAAGGAGAGCCGGCACGGCCGTTAGCGGATCGGCGCGCGAAGACACTCGCTATGCGCGACGTGGCTGGAATGATCCGCTCCTTTCAATATGCGGCTTTTGCGGCGTTGTTCGGGCAGGTTTCGGGCGTTCCGGTAGAGCCGGAGAGCATGAGCGCCGTGGAAGGCTGGGCGGCTTATTGGACAGCTTGGGTCAGCGCGGCGTACTTACACGGATATTTCGAAGAAGCGGGGACGTGTTCGTTCGTGCCTGCGGATGCGGAGCAGCGCCGGATTCTCTTCGACGCGTTCCTGCTGCAGAAGGCGTTGTACGAAGTTGCGTACGAGCTGAACAATCGGCCCGATTGGGCGCGCATCCCCTTGCGCGGCATTCTCAGCCTGATGAATTAGGAGCGCACAAACGTGACAACTTCCAGCAGGCAACTGAACGAGAACGACGTGTACCTGTTTCGGGAAGGCACGCATATCAAGCTCGCCGAAGTTCTGGGCGCACATGTGGCAAACGACCGGGGCGGGACGCAGTTCGCTGTGTGGGCCCCGAGCGCGCGGAGTGTTTCGGTGGTGGGCAACTTCAACGGGTGGCAGCCGCACGCAATGCCTTTATCTCCCGCAGGGGGCGGAATCTGGCAAGGCTTCGCGCATGGCGTTTATGCGGGAACGCTGTATAAGTTTCATGTGGAATCGAACTACGGCGGATATGTGGCCAGCAAGGCAGATCCGTTCGGCTTTTTCCATGAGACGCCGCCGCGGACCGCGTCGATCGTATGGGATTTGACGTACCAGTGGAATGACGATTTATGGATGGCGGCGCGGCAACACGCCAACAACCTGGAGGCGCCGATTTCCATCTACGAAGTGCATCTGGGGTCGTGGCGGCGCGTGGCGAATGAAGGGAACCGGTCGCTCTCTTACGCAGAGTTGGCGGCGCAGCTCATTCCGTATGTGAAGGAGATGGGCTTCACGCACGTGGAATTCTTGCCGGTGATGGAACATCCGTTCTTCGGGTCGTGGGGTTATCAGACAACCGGGTTCTTCGCGCCCACCGGCCGCTACGGCACGCCGCAGGATTTCATGCGCCTGGTAGACCAGTTTCACCAGAACGGGATCGGCGTGATTTTGGACTGGGTGCCGTCGCATTTTCCACAAGACGAGCACGGGATCGGGTTCTTTGACGGCGTGCACGAATATGAGCCGGCCGATCCGCGGCGCGGCGTGCATCCGGATTGGAACAGCTTCACGTTCGATTACGGGCGGGCGGAGGTGCGGAGTTTTCTGCTGAGCAGCGCCATGTTCTGGCTCGATCGATATCATGCCGACGGGTTGCGCGTGGATGCTGTGGCATCGATGCTGTATCTCGATTATTCGCGGCGCGAAGGGCAGTGGATTCCGAATCAATACGGCGGGCGGGAGAACCTGGAGGCGATCGATTTTCTGCGGCGGTTGAACGGGGACGTGTATGGCGCGCACCCGGACGTGCAGACGATTGCGGAAGAATCGACCGCGTGGCCGATGGTTTCGAAGCCTGCGTATGTGGGCGGGCTAGGGTTCGGCTTCAAGTGGGACATGGGATGGATGCACGACACGCTGCAGTATATGGAACAGGATCCATTGTTCCGGAAGTTCCATCATCACGAGCTGACGTTTCGGATGGTTTACGCCTTCAACGAAAATTTCGTGCTGCCGCTTTCGCACGATGAGGTGGTGTATGGGAAGAAGTCGCTGGCGAGCAAGATGCCGGGCGACAATTGGCAGAAGCTGGCGAACCTGCGGCTGCTGTTTTCCTATATGTATGCGCAGCCGGGCAAGAAGCTGCTGTTTATGGGCGGCGAGTTCGGGCAGTGGGCGGAGTGGAACCACGACGCGAGCCTCGATTGGGCGCTTTTGAATGCTGCGCCGCATGCGGCTTTGCGGCTGCTAATTGGCGAGCTGAACCATCTGTATCGCAGCGAGGCCGCGCTGCAGACGTGCGAGAACAGCGCGGCGAGTTTCGAGTGGATCGATGTGCATGACGCTGAAAAAAATGTCTTAAGCTTCCTGCGCAAGGGCCGGACGGAGGCGGAAGTGGTGGCGGTGGTGCTGAATTTCAGTCCGGTGCCGCGCGATAACTACCGGATTGGCGTGCCGCATAAGGGATTTTGGAAGGAAATCTTCAACTCGGACGCGAAGCATTTCGGGGGCACGGGGCGCGGAAATTTTGGCGGAGTGGAGACGGTGCCGATTCCGCTGCATGGGCGGAATCAATCGCTGACGATTCATCTGCCGCCGCTGGGGGCAGTGTTTTTCAGGTGGGGCGGGTGAGGACAGCGGCGCATCCGGAGGGCCGCCTGCGCGTGTAAATATTTCTATGCTAATATGCTTTTATGCGCACGACGATCGATCTACCAGATCCGTTGTTTCGCGAATTGAAGGCGGTAGCGGCGCGGCGGGGAACCTCTCTCAAAACAGTTATACAAACGGCGGTAGAAGAAGAGCTTCGCAAGGCGGAACGCAAATCCGCCAGGAGGCTGAAATTCCCGCTGCTCTCGTCTCACGAACCGGGCAGCTTAAATCTTACGAATGCCGAAATCGACGACCTTTCTGCCTGATGTCAATGTTTGGCTAGCACTGGCTTCACAACGTCATGTTCATGCGCCGGTTAGCAGCGCGTGGCTGAATTCCATCCAGGATGGCGATGTGGCGTTTTGCCGCGTGACGCAAATGGGCCTACTGCGGTTGCTAACACACGAATCGGTTATGGGAACCGATGTGCTGTCGTCACGGAAAGCGTGGCGGGTTTATCGAACCATCTTGGCCGATGAGCGGATTCATTTCGCAGCGGAGCCGTTCGCTCTGGAAGATGAGTGGAAAACGATCACGACGCAAGACCGGCCGACGCCAAAGATATGGACCGACGCTTACCTGATCGCATTTGCACGGGCAGCGGGGATGCAACTAGTGACGCTCGATCGAGCGGTGCTGTCGATGGAGAGTAAGACGTTGCTGCTGAAATAGGGGAACGCAAGGCTCCGACGCGGACCAGGAGGTCCGCCCCACAGACTCAGCCCTGCCGTACCGGCGCACTGCCGTAGGCGGCGAGCTGGCAGCCGAGAATGACTAATGCCAGCAGCAAGCCGACGCGCAAGGGGCGCTGGGCGATGCGGCCGGCGAGCAGCGAGCCGGTGAAGGCGCCGAGCAAGCCGCCGACCACGAGCTTCCACAACAGCGACGGGTCGTAATTCCCTGCCCCGATCTGGATGATGCTGCCGACCAGAGATACGCCGAGGCCGAAACAGAGATCGGTGCCGACTACTTCGGGCGCCGTAAGCGGCGTGAAGCCGAGCAGCAGCAGCGAGCCGAGCGCACCGGCTCCGGCCGAAGAGAAGCCGACTTCGGCGCCGATGGGAAGAGCGAACCAAGGCAAGAAACGCGAACGGTCATGACTCGAAGGCTGGGGCTTGGGACGGAAGACGCGATAGAGATGGAACAGCGCGGTCGCGACGATGAGCGTGCCCAGCGCGACGTAGAGCACGCCGTTATAAGCCGAGTGCTTCACCTGGTTGAGCAACAAAGCGCCGAGAACCACACCGGGGATGCCGCCCGCCAACAGCAGCCACAAGATCCGGAGATTCACCTGGCGCCGCACGGCATACAGAGGAACGGACGCGATCTTCACGATGGCTCCGAAGGCGAGCGCGGTTCCCACGGCGGTAGCGGGCGAGACGCCCAGGAAAACGATCAGTAACGGCGTCGTCATGCTGCCCGCGCCAACGCCCGTGAGGGAGATCGCGAGGGCGATGATGAACCCGAGAACGAACTCCATATCAGCGGGCCACGGGGATCTCAGTGGCTTCCGCGATGTGGATGCCGCATTCGAGTTTGCGGCCGGCCCAACGCCCGGAGCGCGCGTTGCCCGGGTCGGCTGGAAGCGCGGTGCAGGGTTGGCAGCCGATACTGGTATAGCCGGCATCGTAAAGCGGCAGCAGCGGAATGCCATGCTCGCGCGCAAACGTCCAGACATCTTTGTCGGACCAGGACGCGAGCGGGCTGATCTTCCATAATTGCTTGCCGGAGGGAAGCGGGAACCGATCGGCGAGTGCGAGATTGGCGCGCGTGGGCGATTGAACGCGGCGCAGGCCGGTGAACCACACGTCGTAGTTTTCGAGCGCAGCGAACAGCGGTCCCACTTTGCGGAGCTTGCAGCATTGGTCAGGCTGCGACTGATAGAGTATGCCGAATTGCGCTTCCTGCTGCGCGACCGTTTGGGCGGGCGTGACGTTCACCAGGTTGAGATTGTAGCGCGCAACCATTTCATTCCGATAACGGTAGACTTCCGCGAAATGGTAGCCGGTTTCAAGAAAGAGCACCGGGATGGAGGGGCGGCGCTCACGCAACAGATGAAGCACCACCATATCTTCAGCCTGGAAACTGCAGGTGAAACAGGCCGCCGCATCGGGCGGTAGATGGGCGGCGATCGATTCGCGGGCTTCGGTCTCCAATGTTGCCGACATTTCAAATGCCTCCGCTCTCTGTCCAATCCGGTTCGGGAAAACGCGTGCGGATGCGATAGAGCAGTTCCTCGATCGCATTCTGCACTTCGGCATCGTCGGCCGGGAGAGCGAATGTTTGACTTCTACCGTTCACGGTCTCGATGGACACGCGTGTAATGCGGTCGGAGAGGGTAATGGGACCGAACAGCGTCTTGTGGCCGTCTTGCGCTGCGCCAGTAATCAGGCCGGCGGCTACGGTGGCGTTGGTGACCTCGTCCATCAGGATGAAGCTGCCGGTGGCGCGATTCTTGGCATAGCTATCGAAGGCCAGCGGGCGGGCGGTCTCCAGATGGACCGAACCAATTTCGTTCATCTCGAGGGTGGTGGCGTGCTCGTGCTCGAGCGAGTTGATATTGAGCCGGTGGCGGATGCACTTCAGCTCGGCCCACTCCTGGCGCGTTGCGTGCTTCAGGCGATAGCGCTTGTGGAGTTGCGCGGGCGCGGCGTTCAGCCAGACCAGCGCGGCCTCGAGGGCGCTGCCGGAGAGCGGAGGGTCGTCGGGAGTGGAGATGGTGTCGCCGCGAACCACGTCGATTTCGCCGGCGAGCGTGAGCGTGACGGCTTGTCCGGCTTGCGCGCGCGGCAGGTCTCCATCGAAAGTGGTGATACTCGCGATCGAGGTCTGGCGGCCGGAGGGCGAGACAACCACGGGATCGCCTACGCTGACGTAACCGGAGACGACAGTGCCGGCATAACCTCGGAACTCCTGGTTGGGGCGCACTACGCGTTGGACTGGAAAGCGAAAAGCGGAATTTTGGATGCGTTTTCCGATGGGCACCCGTTCGAGATATTCGAGCAGACTGGGGCCCTGGAACCAGGGCATCTGGCTGCTGCGCGTGACGACGTTGTCGCCGGCGAGGGCGCTGATGGGGACGAAGAACGGCTCGAGGGACTGGAAGCGCGTTAGGAAGCGGCGGAAATCCGCTTCGATGCTGGCGAAAGTGGCGCGGTCATAGCCGACCAGATCCATTTTGTTCACGGCGATGATGACGTGAGGAAGACCCAACAGGGAGGCGATGTAGGCATGACGGCGGGACTGCGGCAGCAGTCCTTTACGCGCGTCCACCAGCACGATGGCGAGCTCCGCCGTGGACGCACCGGTGACCATGTTGCGCGTATACTGCTCGTGGCCGGGCGTGTCGGCGATGATGAACTTGCGCCGCGGCGTGGCGAAGTAGCGATAGGCGACATCGATGGTGATGCCCTGTTCGCGCTCGGCGCGCAGACCGTCGGTCAGCAGAGAGAAGTCAATCGTGCCGGCGTTGCGGCCGACTGAGGCTTTGGTCACCGATTCGAGTTGATCGTCATAGACGCTGCGCGAATCGTAGAGCAGGCGGCCGATCAAAGTGGATTTGCCGTCGTCGACGCTGCCGGCGGTGGTGAAGCGGAGCAGATCTTTCGATTGCTCCCGATCGAGGAATTCCTCGAAAGTGCCGGGCGTGAGTTCCGCTCCCTCACGGTCACGGCTCGGTAGGGGGTCGAGGCTCGGCACGGGGTGTACACGCACGGCACTCGCGGTGGCGGCGGACATTAGAAATAGCCCTCCTGCTTCTTGATTTCCATAGAGCCGTCCTGGTCATGGTCGATGACGCGGTTCTGGCGTTCCGAGCGGCGCATGGTGATCAGCTCTTCGATGATGCGCGGCACGCTGTCGGCTTCCGAACGGATAGCGCCGGTGCACGGGCTACAACCAAGCGAGCGCATGCGGCACATCACCAGTTGAGGCTGTTCGCCCGGGAGGCGCGGCACGAAGGATTGTTCAAGCGGCAGGAGCGAATCGCCGCGCACCAGCATGGGGCGGAGTTTGGCGAGATAGAGCGGAACGATCGGGATGCTTTCGGCGTGGATGTATTGCCAGACATCGAGCTCGGTCCAATTCGAAAGCGGAAAGACGCGCAAGCTTTCACCCGGTTGGATGCGGGTGTTGAAGACGTTCCACAGTTCGGGGCGCTGATTGCGCGGGTCCCACTGCCCACGGGCGTCGCGGAAAGAGAAGACGCGCTCCTTGGCTCGCGAGCGCTCTTCGTCGCGGCGGGCGCCACCAATGGCGGCGTCGAAGCCGCCGTTGCGGAGGCCGTCCAGTAAGGCGGTGGTCTTGAGCGCGCCGCAGCAGCGTTGCGTTCCCCAGGCGAACGGCGTAGCGCCGGAATCGAGCGCCGCTCGGTTGGTATGCACGATCAGCTTGAGCCCGAGTTGCGCCGTGTAACGGTCGCGGAAGTCGATCATCTCGCGGAACTTGTAGCCGGTGTCGATGTGGAGCAGGGGGAACGGAACCGGGCCGGGATAAAAGGCCTTTTGAGCCAGCCGCAGCAACACCGAGGAGTCTTTGCCGATGGAATACAGCAGAACGGGACGCTGGCACTCGGCGGCGACTTCGCGGAAAATGTGGATGCTTTCCGCCTCGAGTTGCCGGAGATGACTGAGGGGGTTCACACCAAGCAGGGTAGCACGAATTCTCCCTATTGCCTATTGACAAATATTAGATTGACACTTGACCCGGTACCGTGAAACTGCTAATGTCGATGGGAAATAGGGTGATTATGCAACGGCTTACGATGGCTTTCCTGTCGGTCCTGGTGGTGGGTTTGGGCCCAAATGCATGGGGCCAAGTAGTGGGGGCGGCGATTTCCGGTACGGTTCACGATGAAACGGGAGGGGCGCTGGCGGCGGCGAGCGTCACGATCCGGAATGTCGAGACCGGCGCTGAGCGGAAGTTGAGTACGGACGATTCGGGGCGGTATGCGGCGCCATCGATCGCGGTGGGGCGCTATGAAGTGAGCGCGACTAAGGAGGGCTTCAGCTCTCAGGTAAAGACGGGCATTGAGTTGACGGTCGGGCAGAATCAGATGATCGACTTGACGCTGCCGGTGGGACAGGTGCGGCAAGTGGTCACGGTGGAAGAGAAGATTTCGCCGGTCAGCGTTTCGACCCAGCAGACCTCCGGCCTGGTAAATGAGAAGCAGGTGAAAGAGCTGCCGCTGAACGGGCGCAGCTATGACGAGCTGATCACGCTGAACCCGGCGATTGTGAATTACTCTTCCGAGCGTTCGGGCGGGATTGGAACTTCGAATTCGGCGGTCGGGAATATGTTCGCGGTGTCGGGGCATCGGCCGCAGGAAAACTTATTTTTGCTGAATGGGATTGAATATACCGGCGCGTCGGAGATCAACAATACCCCGGGCGGCGCGAGCGGGCAGTTGCTGGGAGTGGACGCGGTTCGTGAATTCAACGTGGTGACGGACACCTATGGCGCCGAATACGGGAAGCGGCCGGGTGCGCAGGTGAGCATTATTACGGCGTCCGGGAGCAACGCGGTGCATGGAAGCGTGTACGAGTTTTTGCGCAACAGCGATCTGGATGCGCGGAATTTTTTCGACCAAGGAACGATTCCGCAGTTTCAACGGAATGAATTTGGAGGAGCACTGGGAGCTCCCATCAAGAAAGACAAGCTCTTCGTTTTCGGCAACTACGAGGGCTTTCGCCAGCACCTGGGGTTGAGCGATGTCACGCTGGTACCGGACGACGAAGCGCGGCTCGGGTATGTGCCGGGCGCGAGCGGAAAGCTGACGCATGTGGGTGTCGCTCCCAGCGTGGAGCCGCTATTGGCGTTATGGCCGGTGCAGAACGGGCCGGACTTGGGCGCGGGCATTGGAGAAGCGTTCAGCCATCCGCTGCAGACGATCCGCGAAGATTTCGGGACGGCGCGCTTCGATTACAACGCGTCGGACAAAGACACGCTGTTCGGCGTGTACACGGTAGATGACAGCGGCGACAACACCCCGTCAGTGAATCCGCTCAGCGGAGTAGTAGAGACGCTGCGCGAGCAGGTCGTGAGCTTGCAGGAGCAGCACGTCTTCTCCCCGAGTGTGCTCAACACGGCGCGGGTCGGCTTCTCGCGGGCGGGTTACTTTTTCACCGGCGACACTCCGGTGGACGTGCCGGGCTGGGTGGCGGGAGATCCGGTGGGCGCCTTGGTGATCGGCGGTGGGACGGCTTCGAATGGCGCGTCGCAGATTAGTCTCGCGGGAACAAATGCCGGGAGCAACTTGACCGCGGTGCGGAATTTATTCACTTACGACGATCATGCCGCGATTCTGCGCGGGATTCACCAGTTCGAGGTGGGCGTGTGGTTCCAGCGCGTGCAGGCGAACGACAACCTGGCGCAAGACCAGTATGGGCAAGCTTCCTTTGGAAGCTTGACGAGCTTTTTGCAGGGCACCGTTTCGACGTTCACGGTCGTTCCCTCGCCGACGCCGCTGGGCTGGCGGTCGCTCGAGGCAGCGGGGTTTGCGCAGGACGCGATTCGCGTGAGCAAGCGGCTGGAAGTGAGGATTGGATTCCGCTTCGAGTCGACGGACGGATGGAACGAGGCGCATGGGCGTGGATCGAATTACCTGTTTTCAAACGGGGTGATCGAAACCAATCCGCGCATCGGCGATTCGTTTCGGGGTGATCGAAACCAATCCGCGCATCGGCGATTCGGTATTCACGGTTAATCGCGCGAAGTTCCTGCCTGAGCCGCGCGTGGGAGTCGCATGGGACCCGTTCGGCAAGGGCCAGACGGTGGTTCACGCCGGATTTGGAATTTACCGCTCGCTGCTCGACAGTCTTGATTACCGGCTGGACCAGACTGCGCCGTTCAATACGACCGATTCGCTGAAGAACGTTTCGCTGGCCGGGTTGCACATAGTGCCGGGCGCGGCGATTCCGAGCGGCGGCCTGGTTTCGCCGAGCGGTGTACAGCCGGACTCCTATACGCCGACGATTCTTTCCTACACGCTCAAAATTGAGCAGCAGATTGCGCCCAATACATCGCTGAGCGTGGGCTACGTGGGCTCGCACGGGTATCACGAGATGTTGTCGCTCGATGCGAACGAACCGTTCCCGACGGTTTGCCCGGGTACGCCCTGCCCCGCGGATTTGGCGGCAGGGACAATTTATTACCCGAAAGGCGCGCCGCTTGCGAATCCGAAGCTGGCCAATACGACGTCATGGTTTTCGGAAGGAGATAGCTCGTACAACGCGCTCGAAGTGGACCTAAACAAGCACTTCAGCAGCGGATTCCAATTGCGCGGTGTATATACATATTCGAAGAGCCTGGATGACGGTACGGCGTGGAACAGCAGCGTGGCCGCGAATGCGCCGGGTTTTGTGATGTTCCCGTTGAATCCGAAATTGGACTGGGGCCTCTCGACCACGGACGTGCGCAATCTGGCGGTCATCAGCGGGACCTATGACCTGCCAGTGGGACATGGGAAATCGACGTGGGGCAATCTGAGCGGGTGGCAGGACAAGCTCGTTAGCGGATGGTCAGTAAGTGGGATTGGCACGCTGCAATCCGGGTTGCCGTTCACACCGCAGTTGGGGTTCAATCCGGCGAACAATGGCGATAGCCGCGACCCGATCCGACCGTCGTTGAATCCGGCCTTCAGTGGACCTGTGATCCTGGGCGGCCCAAACCGGTACTTCAATCCGAACGCATTTATCGTCCCGGCCGCAGGCACGTATGGGGATGTGGGGCGCGACACTCTGATCGGACCTGGAATTGCGCAGCTCGATTTCTCGGCTTTGAAGAATACGGCGCTGAGTGAGAGAGTGAACCTGCAATTCCGGGCGGAGTTTTTCAACATCCTGAATCACGCAAATTTCGGGACGCCGAATCCGGTGGTGTTCACATCGGCATCCACGGTACCCGCACCCACGGCGGGCGTGATCACGTCGACATCGACGACTTCGCGGCAGATCCAGTTCGGGTTGAAGCTGCTGTTTTAAGCGGGACTATTTCGGATGGCGGCTGTTACGCGGCCATGCGCCTGTGTTTCTCGAGCGCCCCTTGCACGGCGGCAATGAACGCCGATGCTTCCGACGGGCTGCCTCGAACGGTTTCTGTCACTTCCGCCTCCACGGTGATTGCGACCGAGGCTCTGCGCGAGAGCCAATAGGCGACGACAAACAGCAATCCGAAGAACGCGAACGGGCGGGCGGCGCCGCCGCCCTGCTTGGAAGAAGCGGCTGCGGCGGCGATCAGAAAAGCACTGGCTGCGATGACGAGCAGTCCGGGATAGCTGGTCTTAATCCGCTTGACGGACGAGATCACTGCGAGCGAGATGACAGTTTCCGATTGACTTTCACCGGCGTTTAACACAACGCAATGACGCATGACCGTGCCTAGCGAATTCGATTCGAGAATCTCTTCGCCGGCAAGCGCATCCAGGGCTGTGTTTGCCATGCTCTATATACGTGTTCGGCCGCGCCAGGAGTTTACATTATTGTTTCGCAAAAAATTGTTGCTGTGAAGTTGCAGTTGAAAGAAAGTCCGGCAACTTCGAGCCGGCCGCTGGAATCACCTGTGTGTATGGCAACTTTGAAAGCAGACGCGAAAGCAAGCGGCACATTTCGTCTTGGCGGCGACCTTACCGTGCACCGGTTGGGGTTTGGCGCCATGAGACTGACAGGCGAAGGCATCTGGGGCGAGCCCAAGTATCCCGAGGAGGCGCGCAAAGTATTGCGGCGCTCGATTGAACTCGGCGTCAATTTCATCGACACCGCGGATTCCTACGGTCCCGAGGTAAGTGAGCGGCTGATTGGCGAAGCGCTCCATCCGTATCCAAAGGATTTAGTGATTGCGACCAAGGCCGGGTTGACGCGGCAGGGTCCGAACCAATGGCAGCCGGTGGGGCGGCCCGAGTATTTGCACCAGCAGTTGGAGATGAGCCTGCGCAGACTGCGAGTCGAGCAAATCGATCTATATCAGTTGCATCGCATAGACCCGAAGGTTCCGGTAGAAGAGTCGCTGGGCGTGCTGGGTAAGCTGCAGAAGGCGGGCAAGATTCGGCACATCGGGTTATCGGAGGTTTCGGTCAAGGAGATCGAGCAGGCACGGAAAACGGTGGAGATTGTGAGCGTGCAAAACCGTTACAACATCAGCGATCGCGAGCACGACGCGGTGGTCGATTATTGCGCCACGCATGGATTGGCCTTTATTCCGTGGTTTCCGGTGGCCGCGGGGAAATTGGCGGCGTCCGATGGACCGCTAGCCGATGCAGCGAAACGGCACGGCGCGTCGGTAGCGCAATTGTCGCTAGCGTGGCTGCTGCACCGTTCGCCGGTGATGCTTCCGATTCCGGGCACCTCTTCAGTAGAGCACCTGGAGCAGAACGTCGCGTCTGCGGGGCTCAAGCTGGAAGACTCCGAGTGGCGCGAGATCGAGAACGCTGCGAAGAAGGTGTCGGCCGCCCGGGCGTGACGCGCGCCGGTTTCACTTTCAACTGAACGACTGGCGCCGTCAACTCATTGCCGTTCATCGGCGTGGCGTGGCGCGCTTGAGAGCTTGAATCAATTCGTCGCATATTTCGGGAAACTCCCACAGGCTGTTGACGGCAAAATGCTCGTCAAAGATTTTCCTTCGATCGTTTCTCGTTGCCGGCCCTTCCGCCGCCTCGGCCTGGTATTTGTCGATTGCATCGTACAGATGGAAACCTGTTTTCCAGTCAGTGCCGCGGCTGCTCTTAAGGTTGTTCCACCAGTTCATCAGCACCACGATGCCCTGTTGAAACACGCGGTCCTGCGCATCGTAGTCGCCCAGGCTGGACCGCCATAGCCAGTAAAAATCGTCGGTCGGCTGGTCGGCGGCGCCCAGGTTCCTCAGATCCCGGTAGCGAATCCAGTCCTTGCGTCCGTTTTCGAACGTGGCGGTTAGGCGGGTTCGCGGATTCAGTCCGGTATTGGGATCGACCTCGCGCACGGGCAGACCGAGGCCGAGCCGAAGCCGGTCGAAATTGCCCCGGCGGCTCGAGAGCAGGTCGAGCGCTCGATCAGCGAGGAGGCTGGAATGACTGCCCTTCGCTACTGCGAGGAACCAGTCCCCTCTCACACTGAAATGTCCCGGAAGCCGCACCGGAACGAAGCGATCTGCGGTTGGGCAATCCTCGAAGAATTCGCAGGCGGTTCCATACCAGTGGCGAGCTGCGACCGCGTCGCGTTTGACGGCCCGGGGCTGCAGTTCATAAGGGTTTTTCGGCTTCACAAAGGAAGCCGGGCTCATGGCTTCGCCGATCAGAAGCAAGGCTTTGAACAGATCCAAAGAGTGCCTGGCGAGCTCAGGCAGGCGTCCCGCCGCCAAGGCCTTGCCATAAATGCTTTTGAGGGATCCTCGCGTTTCCGGTTCGGCAATCAAGCCGATCAAGCCGCGAGTCAGGGCTGGAGCCCACGACCGCTTGGTGAAGCGTGCGAAATACACATCCTTCAGAGCATGAGCCGAATCAGTGTTTCGCTTAAACTTCCGGTAAACCTCCGAGGCCCAGATTTCGAGGATCAAACAGGAGAGAGATTCGCCGCCTCGCACAGCCAAGTCGAAGGCCGGGCTTGCATCCGCACTGCTGAGAGTGTGATGGCTTGCCGTGATGACGGCGGCTTCCATGAACAATCGCCACGATTGAGTGGAAAGAGAAGATTGATTCACGCCAGCGTGCGCCAAGGTGGCCGCAGCGGTCTTCTCTCCCGGCTTGACGCCAAGACCGGGAATCCTTTTGAAACTTTGCCAAACATCGTTGACGATGACTTTCCATTCCGGCGGCGTTGCCACGGTGGGCCGATAGTTCGCGCCGGCAATATGCAATTTTTGGCTCCCGGCCGACTCCCACGCTTCGCGATGGCAGAGCATGAACCCGAAATCCCATAGAAAGGGAATCCGATCGACGCTTGCATGTTCCTGCCGGGCCCAATGCCGGTCCTTCTCCGCGTGATGGTAGCCGTTCCAAACAAACCTCTGGAAGCGGCGTGAGGTGGAAACAGCCTCCGGGCTTGCCAGTGTTGCCTGAAAGAGTTCAAGGGGATCGTTCCCCTCGCCCCGGTCAGCGTGGCACTCGGCATTCAAGAATCTATATTGGTTTCGTAAAGCGTCGGAGCGCTGGAACCCCCAAAATTCATCCACCTGCAGGATGAGTGTCCGGTCGAGATGGGTTCCCCGGTGCAGCCGTGCAAAATCGCGCAGCTTCTCTGTCCAGCTCTGGGATGCTTCTGCGAGCACCACCTGATTCGGCCGGCTCTCAGGGTCCGCGTCCGCAAACACGTCCGCGAAGACTTCGTTCAATGTGGCGCGGTAGGCTTGCCATACCGGCGTATCGCCGATCAAACGAATCTCCAAACCGACTCGCTCCGGGGTATCGGTTTCGAGACCTTTGTATAGCTCGAAATGCGGATTGATCTCAAGCTCGCCATGCGAGCCGATGAGAACTTCCCGGATGCGAGCGCTGTCTTCATAGGCCGGCGGCAACGTAGTGACGGCCACCCTGAGTTCACCGTAGAAGCGTACGCGCCACGTTCGGATCTGATTCAGGAAGAGGTCTGTTACTTCGCGCTCGAAGCGATCCGCTCCGGTATTGTCGGGCCGGCCCGACTGCGAGGCGACCACCATGCCGGTGAGGTTTTCCGATCCGATGAAAAATCGGAGCGCGGGCAGGAAGAGCGGATCGGAATCGATGTTGGGATAGGTATTGCGCAGCGTGGTAAGCCCGTCGATAACCAGCCGAAGGTTCCAAGAGCGTTCTCTACGGGCATTGATATCGGCCATCCAGGATTGGCTCATATCCAGCGGTTTTTCGCCCGCGGAGCCGTCCACCGGCGGCGGAGCAGCAAGCAGGAGCGCCTGCCCGGTCATTACGCAGCGGCGGATGATGGCCGCTAGCGTCGCGGTGGCCAAATAATGCACTTCCAAGCGTCGAATAATCAGCCACTCGCGAAGATGATCCTGGGCGACGTTCTGAAAGTGCCGGGAGGTTGCGTCGTCGTAGCCTTCCTTTTTCAAGAAGCGCCGCAGAAAACGTGCATACTTGTCCCTGAAGAGCCGCCACCGAGTGTCATTGGTGGTGATCAGGACGACCGGGCCGTCGCACAACCCGAACCTGGCGGCGGATTCGAGCAACAGCCTGCAAACTTCCAGGCGTTTCTCAGGCAGAAGATTGTCGTCCAAATCAGGGAGGCGCAGGTCGAGGCCACGGCGCTTGCTAACCGCCTCTACGAACTTCTGAAAACGTGAGTCTTCCAGATTGCTTGTCTCGAGTTGACTGCAAAAATCGGCAATCGCTTGCCTGCATTCTTTTCCCGGCTCGTCTTTCTCCTCGGAGGACAAATATGTATTTACCCAGGACGACAAATTCGGGAGGGTTTGCGTCGCGTCCCGGCGAGCGCGTAGTTCGTCATCCAAATGCCCGGTAAGCGACAATTTGCCCAGCCGGACCATCTGAAGAATAGCGGCTACCATAACGGAACAGAAAGTCGGTTTAGGCGTCCGGTGTTCAAGTTTGTCAGTCCCCAGGGTCTTGATTTCACCCTGCAGGCGTTCTATCCCATTGTTGAAAGCGTAGGGATGAGTGTTGGGACTGAACTCGAAAAGCCATTGAGCAAACGCCTGGCTGGAGGTTGCCGAGTCGCTCAGTTTGGCATAATCGGGCAGATTGGGAACGGATCTGGAGATCACCCATTCCAGCTCAAAGCTACGAGCCGGCTCTGGATCCTTTAAATGGCCGATCAAATCGCGCATGGCATTCCGGTCGGAGACCACCGCGTGCCGAGCAAACTTCAGCAGAGTTTGTCCGAACCTGAGCGGTTCCTCGCTCGGCTGGCCGGGCCATATTTCGAGGCGATTCAGCCACGCGTTCAGATCTTCTTCCTTCTGGCGATAGGAATCGATGTGGCGAATAGCGCCGCCGATGAACATGCGCTTGAACTCTTCCGCCGAGAAATCGGCGTCCGCAATATTCAGGCGTCGTAATTTCTTGCGCTTGTCCCGAGTCAGGTAGTCGGAGCTGCCGGGGAAACGCGCCTCAATGAAATCGAGCGCGTCGAGCTCCAGCCCGTTATATTTAACCCTCCATCGGTCCTTGTTCAGGGCCTTCAAATTGCGCGCTTCTTGCTCGAGAGCTGCCTTTGCAGCCGAACTGGACTGAGCAGCTTCTTCGGAAAGTAGTCCGCGGCGCCAGGCAACAGCTTGCCGAACGAGGTCTACTTTCGGAGTGCCATCTTCCCGCAGGTAGCGGGTTAGTAGTTCATACTGATGGGTCAAATCGGGCGAATTTGGATCTTTCGCGGCGTCCTGGAAATCCGCCCACCAGAGTTCGTTGGCCGCTTCCAGAAGCTCTTCGCCATTAATCCCTTTCGGCTCCCAAAGCCTTTGGCAAAATCGATTCGTAAAAGCCGCCTCAGGCAGGCAAGCTTTCACCAGATCCGGATCTACTTTATTATTGACGGGCTCTTCGAGTTGGCGAAGACGCTTCTTCAATAAACGCGCCGCCCAGCTTCCACAGACGAACGCCAGGGCAGGACTCATGGTCCCTGATTTCAGAGACGAGGAAATTTCAGGTTCAAATTTCTTGGGGTCGTCCCAGATCTGTTCCGCGCCGCTCTTGGCTTGCAGCAGCAAATGGCTGAGAAAGCGGACCTGCTGGTCTGCGGTTGCTTTGCTGTATTGGTCCAGGAGGTCGTTCGGGAACTCGCCTTTCGATTCGGCGGCTGCCGGAGGCGAATGCTCCAGCCGTTTTCCAATCGCCTGGACGATTTCGTCGATTTCTTCCTTCTGGGTATGGGGATGATCGCGCCAAGCCTTATATAAGAGGCTCAAGTTGCGGGCAAAGAGCTCGAAGCCTCGCAAAATGAATTTCTCGGCCAGGGGCGTTTTGTGGGTATTCGAATCGCCGAGAATCGCGGAAAGGGTGCCATACTTCACTCCCTCCATGTCGTTGGAGAGCTTGCCGGATTGCTGGGTTACGCAGCCGCAAAGCTCGTCCAAGGCATGCAGCCCAAAAGCGGCGCGCCGCGTATCATTGACAGGCGGCCCCGGCTTTAGTCCCGCAGGCTCATTCATGCTTCGCCGGCTCAAGGTGCTGAGCGAGGGTATGACTTGCAGATATGCGTTCGCGGTTCGCGGGTCATCCGGATTCTCTTGTGTTCCGGTGGTGGACCCACCTCCGGTGCGGATCAACAGATAATGATCTCCGCGATGAATTGCCTGCGCGCGCGCCTTTTCTATTTCGATGGCGCGGTATTTGTATCCGAGCTCTTCTTTTATGCGCAGCCGGACGACCACGTCGGAAATGTCGACCAGCGAAGCTGCGCCCGTCCCACCCTGCTCGGAAACAAACACCAGGTGCGCTTTGCCATAGGCGGCACGAACAGCCTGCATGATGCGAGCTCGAACGGAGGAGCGATCGCCGTATGCGTTCACCTCTCCCATCAACACTTCGAAGCCGTCTACGTTGTCGATCACAACCAGATGCTGATCGACCAAACGGTGATCGACAGCTTGCCGGTGCGGCAGCGAAGCCAAAAGGCGGCTTGTAAACGACCAAAGATCGCCGACCGGGTATCGGATTAAATCGATAAATCCCACTGCCGTGTTTTGGTTTGCCTGGCCGCTTGCGAGAATGTAGCGGGCCAGGCTTTCCGCGGCGTCGTCCCGGGAAGGATCCAGGGGCGACAGCGCCACCTGCAGATCGACTTCTTCCTGGCCGACCGGGAGATTGTCTTTGCTTTCGACGGTGCCGTGATAGAAGGGAATCTCGCGTAGATTCGGGCGATCCAGCCGGAAAGCGCGCCAGGTCGAGTCAGCTTTTGAGGTACTCAGGTCGGTCGAGATGTAAATCACCATGGGCGGCGCGATGCTCTGCGCGGTCTTAGACGCAGCCTTCGAGCGCGAAAACGAATCGGCCGCATAACGCGACGCCAAATGGAAGGCCAGGAGAGACTTGCCCGAGCCGTCCGGACCAACCAAGGTCAAATTGGCCTGGGCGCCTTCAACGGGAATTCCGTAAGAGCGGTGCGAAAGGCCGAAAGTACCGAACAAATCGTCGAGAGAAGGGACGCCGAAACAGATGCAAGGGTTGAGCGGGATGCCATTCATCCGCTATTCTCCTCTCAAGTCCCAGGCGGTGGATTGGCGAAGAAACCGCTCTTCCGCGCATTGGCAAAGAGGAACGGCACTCTGGCGGCTGGGTACAGGCTCTTTCGTTGGCGGGATAACAATTTCCTGCAGGTTTGTTTTTTGGCCGGCTTTAACCGAATCCGAAAACCGAGTCTTCTCCTCCTTGGTCAAGGCCTTCCACCTTTCGGGATTGGGCGCGGCCAGGCCGTCGAACTGTTTCTCTTGTTTTGCCAGCTTCAGCAGGACCTCTGCGAACGCGCGGCGGCCAACCGAGTAGGGCAGTTTCGCTCTCCAATCGGGCGCGGCGCTTTCCAACATCGAAGTGAGATCCGCATAACCGGCCACGAGCGATGCGAGCCCATCCGAGGTAAAAGTGGACATGCTCATAGGCGTGTTGCGCCAGCAGGCTGGTATGACGGACTTGATCTCGCGACCCTCACCGGCAGGCGGTTCGGAAATAGCGTTCAGCGGATGCCCGCTACGCATATGCACCACGGCAAAAACAGATGCCGCCAATTCGCTATGTTGAGCGGGCGATTTGGCCTCCAGGTTGCGCTGCAGGATTTCGAACGTATTCACAAGGCCGGAGGCATGCGCGGTCAGCACAACCAAATGCGACTGCGCCAGCGGATAAAGGCGCTTCCAATCCTTCTGGTCGCGAATCTCTCCGGCGTAAAACACGGCAGGCGTCATACGGAGCGCGCTCTCGACCGCTTTGTCCAGTTCCCCGCCTACGTCCTTATCCTTCTTGCGAGGTGTGTAATCCGGTACATCTGGGTTCGTGAGCCAGAAATTCCGCGATCCAGTCTCGGTATCCGTTGTCTGATAAACCGTCTCGAGAGGCACAAGCCGTTCGAGCTCGACAAAATACTTCTCGATATCGTCCTCACAGGTTACGAGATGCGGTTTGCGCTGCTCGCCCTTGCTGGCAAGCCATTTCAGCATCCGATGTTCAAGGTAGAAATGAATCAAGCCCCGCGCCAACTGCGTTTTCAGCGAATTCGTCGTTCCCGAGATGATGAGAAATCCGTGGACCTCGTCCTTTTCATCCAGGTGGAGCACCTCGTAAACGACGCGGCAGATTTCATGCACGCTGTTCAGGTTTTCGTTGCTGACTTTCGGGCTGGGCTGATAGCCGCTGAACAGGCGGTAAGTGGCCGACTGCGGAAGCTGTGCCCGGCCTGGCTCGAAGTTGCTCTCGCTTCTGACCGTGATGCTGATTGCTCTACCGTCAAAACAGTTGGCAGGCTGAACGCGAGCGTCGTTTTCTCCAATCTGGTAAGTTTGGGAGGCCTCGAAATTGAGGCTGAGCTCGTTGACGGCGAAATCAAGAAAGGGACTTATCAGAGTAAAATCCGAAGGCTGATTCCTGGGTAAGTAATCGCTGACCGATTTTCCGGGCACCGGCATAGTTCGGATATTTTATCAGTTCTTTCAAATACTGAAATATATTTTCTTTGAGTTTACGGCGGATCCCAAACTCTGAACGCCAAAGACGAAGCCGACGGTCAACTGGCCGAGGGCCAGGGCCAAAGGGATTCCGGCGATGGCTCCTCCGCAGAGGGTCAACCCCAAGGCTTGTATGTATGAAAAGGATCCGCTGCACATCGCGCGGCGTTGCTCGAGTGCGCTGCGAATGGCCAGTTCTTCGGTGCGTTGCTGCACCGTGAAGCACATCAGCCCATAGAGGCGGAAGCAGTAAGGACCGCGAGCGTCGCGGCTGCACCCGCAGTACTCGCGCTTATACCAAGCCGCCGATTACGCTGACTAACAAAAACCCGAAGCGGCCAAGATAGCGCTATCCGACGGCAGCTTAGGAAGATAGTAGACGCGCTGCCATGAAGGGAAAATTGTAGGCTACCTGGCGCGAAGCGCGAACCGGGAAGGTCATCATCTTTTTGGCCTGAGTTGTCCTTTTCTGTTAGAAAGGCCCGCACCTAACGACTACCTGGATGTGAAGCAAAACGGAGTGCACTTTGGCTTGGCTCAACGAACTTCAGCGCAAGCTCAACTACTCTGGAGATATTGGGGCCATGCTTGTGGGTCCGATTCTATTTACATTCGGCGTATTTGTGGCACCCACTCTCTTGCAGAATTGTAACAGCCCGGAGAAGTTGCTCAAGGGCGTACCGGCCTTTGTCCTGCTGGTTATTTGGGCTGTGATGTTTTACATCACGAGAAAGCGGGAAAGGCAAAAGCTGCGTCGAGAAATGGACGAGCTAAATGGCCTCGAGGACGAGCAGCTTCAGCGCGGATGAAGGGCTTCGGTTGGCAGGCAATTCTACGGCATCACCGGTAGCTCGATATGCGACGGCAGCTTTGCTGTGCAGTAAACGCGCTGAGTCGCAGTGATGAAGTCGCCGGGCTTGGCTGTATAGATACTCGGCACGAACTGCTGCGGATTGCGGTCGATCAGGGGAAACCAGGTGGATTGCACTTGCACCATGATGCGGTGGCCTTTCAAGAACATGTGATCGCGGTCGCGCAGCGGAATTTTGAAATCCGTTGGCTGATTGGCAACCAACGGCTGCGGGTTTTCGAAACTTTCGTTGTAGCGCCCGCGCCGCACTTCCATCGCAATCGGCAGTTCGTAGCCATTCAGCGACTTTGCATATTCGCCGGGGCTGGGACCTTCCTCCGGCTTCCACGCCGCTTTCACGGCATGCTCCGGAAACACGTCGATCAGCTTCACGATGAAGTCGCTATCGGTACCCGAAGTGGAAGCAAACAGCTCTGCGCTGACGGGCCCGGTAATTGTGACGTTATGATCGAGCGGCGCGCTGACAAAGGTAACAACGTCCGGGCGATGATCGACAAACCGCTGGTCCCCTGCCTCCCACCTGGTCCAGTCGCCGCCGGGATAGGTCGGCGAGATGGGGCGGGGACGGTATGGAACCGGATCGGCAGGGTCCGAAATGTATTGGGCATAGCCGGACGACGGCTCCGATGCACCTGGCGCGGTGAACGACAAACTGCCGTCCGCATGTAGATAGAGGTTGGATGGCTTTGCTTCACGCGGCGGCCACGCGGCATAGGCGTGCCAGGTGTTCGAGCCCGATTGAAACGTGCTCGCCTTCCAGGCAAACTTCGCGCCCGCTCCGTGGAGATAGTAGCGAAAGAACGGAGCTTCTATCTTCTCGCGGAATTCTGGCGCGGTGGCATGGCCGCCAAATCCTATTTCGCCGATCGAATCTCCCTTCGCAGTCTGCCATTCGCCGTGAAACCAGGGGCCGGCCACCATGAAGTTGTGTCGATCCGGATCATTCTCCTCCGAGTTTCGAAAGATCTTCCATGGACCCCAGGGGTCCTCCTGGTCCCAGAATCCGGCGACGTTCAGGTTCGGAACCGGGCTGCCGTGAAGTTGGTTCACCCAGGCTTCGCGCTTCCAGAAGGCGTCATAGTTCGGATGTTCGACCATGTCATTCCAGAACGGCACCGCGCCATGCAGATACCGTGGGTTGATGTTCGAGACAGGCCCGAGTTTGCGGTACCAATCGTAGGTGTCGTAGGTATCGAAATCGAAGTGAGTGTTCTTATTCTTGTCGGCCTGCTCCATCACGGAGTATTCAAGCGCGTAGCTGAGCCGCAAGGCGCCGAAGCGATGCATGTCGTCGTTCATCCACTGATCGACCGGCGCAGCTTGTTCGGAAACGGCCTTCAGCGCAGGATGGGGATGCAGCAAAGTCATGCCGGCGGTGAGCCCCAGATAGGAGACCCCGAAAATGCCTGCGCGGCCGTTGTTTTGCGGCACGTTTTTGAGCAGCCAGTCGATGGTGTCGTACGCATCCGTGGTCTCGTTGGTGGCTTTTGGGTCGCTCAAATCCACCCAGGAAGAAAGGAGGAACGTGCCCTCCGACTGAAAGCGCCCGCGCAGATTCTGAAAAACAAAGATGTAGCCGTCCCGCGCGAGTTCCTTCAGGTTGTTGGGAACGGATTCGGGCGCCTTATCGGGCACACCGTAGGGCGTCCGTTGCAACAGAATGGGCAGCGGCTCGGATTGGGCGATGGGCCTGAGAATGACGGTTTGCAGGCGGATTCCGTCTCTCATGGGAACCATCGCTTGCTGGAAGCTGAAGGCCGGCTTCGGGGCAGTGGCCGCGCCGCACAGAAACAATACACATATAAGGAGGCATGAAGGGATCAGTTTCCGCATGGGTAGGTTCAAGATTGTTGAAATGATAGCAGCGCGGCACAGTGCTTCTATAAAGCTCTCTTCAGTTACTTGCCTGGCGCCGCAAGATGCTTGTGGAAAACCCACTGCAGAGGCCTCGGGCTAGCAAAGAAGCAGGAACATTTTCGCTCGTTTTGTTGTACTCTGTACCTTAAAAAAATCTTTTACAAATTAGTGCGTTCGCACTGCGCTTGGGCTGCGTTTATTGAAGCGGCAGAAGTGCGAGGCGGTGGTGCAACGCAACCGGTGAAACCGTCACTAGTGAGAGGAGCTTAAGCAGGTTTCATGAGCGACTTAACCGGTAAGCGGGCGGTTGTGACAGGGGCGTCGAAAGGGATCGGCCTGGAGGTCGCCCGAGCGCTGCTGTCTCATGGGACAAGCGTGGTCGTCTGTGGGCGGGACCGGAATCAGCTCGCGCGCGCGCTGGAAGATCTGCGAGCCGGCGCGGGCAGCGCCAAGGTTGCCGGACACGCTGCCGACGTGAGCGCCGCCGCGGAGGTGGCCGAGTTGTTCCGCTTAGCGGACCGGGAGCTGGGCGGCCTGGACATTCTGGTGAACAATGCCGGGCTGGGCGTGTTTCGGCCGACCGCCGAGCTCACTGTAGAGGAGTGGGATCGGGTTATCGGCGCGAACCTCTCGGGGGCTTTTTATTGCAGCCGCGAAGCGCTCCAGCGGTTTAAGAAGACCGGCAGCGGATGGGTGATCAACATCAGCAGCCTGGCGGGGAAGAATCCGTTTGCGGGCGGAGCTGCCTACAACGCATCCAAATTTGGGATGAACGGCTTTACGGAAGCTATGATGCTCGACCATCGCCACGACAACGTGCGCGTGAGTTATGTCATGCCGGGCAGCGTCGACACGGCGTTCGGCGGGGGCGAGGTTAGCGGAGGCAAGCCGGATTGGAAGATTGCCCCTGAGGACATCGCGGAAATTGTGATAAACATCCTGCGCATGCCCGCGCGGACTTTAATAAGTCGAGTCGAGGTGAGACCTTCGCGGCCCCGAAAGAACTAATCAGAAAAGCCCGATGCAGAAAAAGTACTTTCGGCTTGTGATTCTCGGCGGCGCCTCAGCCGAAGAGAAGTGCAGGAAGCAACGTGGTGGTCTTTGGCACACGGTTTGCTCCATGTCGAGTAGAAAGAGGGATAAAGACATATGAGCCGGCTGAGGAGAGTGCTCGATCCTACCAGAACGGGTAAGGACGCCGAGTCATTAGAAAAAACGCTGCTGAAGCTTGTGGTTGGGCAGGACGAGGCAGTGGAGCAAATTGTCAACATTTACCAGATGCACATCACGGGACTGTCGGCGCCCGGCCGCCCGGTGGGCAATTTCCTCTTTCTCGGACCGACCGGCTCGGGCAAGACGCGGACGGTGGAGGCTACCGCCGAAGCGCTGGTACATAACCCGCGGGCGGTGATCAAGATCGACTGCGCCGAGTTTCAGCACAGCCATGAGATCGCGAAGCTGATCGGTTCGCCTCCCGGGTATCTGGGCCATCGCGAGACGCACCCTTTGCTGAGTCAAGAGGTGATCAACCAGCACCACACCGAGACCGTAAAGCTGAGCTTCATCCTTTTTGATGAAATTGAAAAAGCAAGCGACGCGCTGTGGAACCTGCTGCTGGGCATCTTGGACAAGGCCACATTAACGCTGGGGGACAATCGCAAGGTCGATTTCTCGCGCGCCATGATCTTCATGACCAGCAACCTGGGATCGAGCGAGATGAGCGCGCTGGTATCTCCGAAGCTGGGGTTCCAGAGAGCGTCGATGTGCGCTCAGCCGGCGGCAGTCGACGAGCAGCTTAATAAGAAGATGTCGCGCAGCGGAGTGGAAGCGGCACGCCGGAAATTCACTCCGGAGTTCATGAACCGGATTGATAAGGTGGTCGTCTTCAAACCTCTGGGAGAGCCGGAGTTGCGGCGCATCCTGGACCTGGAACTCGGGCAGGTACAGCAGCGCATCTTCCTGTCACCGACGGAGAAGTCGTTTGTCCTCACGGTTTCCGACGCGGGTAAGAATTTTCTGTTGACCGAAGGTACGGACGTGAAATACGGCGCCCGTCACTTGAAGCGAGCCATCGAGCGCTTGCTGGTCCATCCGCTATCGAACTTAATGGCGACCAACCAGGTCAGAGGCGGCGATTGGATCAAGGCGGATTTAGACTCCGAGCGCGGCCGCCTTTTGTTTACTACCGAAGAAGAAAACCTGGAAGTGCATGCCATGGCGAACCTGATTGGGGAAAATGTGCGCCTGCCCGCGGTGGCGGCGGTAGCGGCAGCGCCTCCGGAACTCGCCAAGACGGCGAAATCGTCGAAGAAGTAGGCCGCTACACCGGCAATTGGCTCGAGCCCGTCAGAAAACGGTCGATATGATGGGCTGCTTTGCGGCCCTCGGCGATGGCCCAGACCACCAGAGATTGCCCGCGGCGTGAGTCACCGGCTGCGAAGACACCGGGAACCGAGGTCATGTAAGCCGAATCCGTCTGCAGGTTGCCGCGCGCGTCTAAGGCAAGCGGCAGTTGTTCGAGCAATCCCTGGCGAACCGGGCCCGAAAAGCCGATCGCGATCAAGACCAGGTCGGCATCCAGGTAGAATTCGCTGCCGGGCATGCGTTCCAAACCCGGTTTCGGCCCAACTCGCACACAATGCAGCTTTTTCACGTTGCCATTCGCGTCACCGCTGAAGTGCGTCGTCAGCACGCTCCATTCGCGCACGCCGCCTTCTTCGTGAGCCGCCTCGACGCGCAATTGCAGCGGCCAGAGCGGCCAGGGCGTGGTGTGATGACGATCTTCCGGCGGAATCGGGTGAATTTGGAGCTGGTGAACGGTGGCCGCTCTTTGCCGATGCGCCGTACCCAGGCAATCGACGCCGGTATCGCCGCCGCCGATGATGACCACCCGCTTGCCCGTCGCGGTAATTTCTTCGGCGTGGCTGAACCGGTCGCCCGCCCCGCGCTTATTCTGCTGGGTCAGGTAATCCATTGCAAAATAGATGCCGTTCAAGTCGCGGCCGGGAATGGTCAGGTCGCGCGGCTGCTCGGCGCCGATGCCGAGCAGTACGGCATCGTAATCCCGCATCAGCTCGTCGCCTTTGATGTCCCACCCCGCGTTGACCCGGCTGCGGAACTCGATGCCCTCGGCCCGTAACTGGTCGAGCCGCCGGTCTACCACCGTCTTTTCGAGCTTGAAGTCCGGAATACCGTAACGCAGCAGGCCGCCAATGCGATCGTGCTTCTCCAGGATCGTAACCGAGTGGCCAGCCCGATTCAATTGTTGGGCGGCGGCCAGCCCCGCTGGACCGGATCCGACAATCGCTACCCGTTTGCCCGTCCGGCGGCGCGGCGGTTCCGGCTGAACCCATCCTTCGGCAAAGGCCCGGTCCACGATGTTCTGCTCGACCAGCTTAATCGCGACGGCAGGTTCGTTGATGCCCAGCACGCAAGCCGGCTCGCAGGGCGCGGGACAGATGCGGCCCGTAAACTCCGGAAAATTATTGGTGGCGTGGAGAGTCTTCAGCGCCTCCTGCCAGCGCCCTTTCCAGACCAGATCGTTCCAATCCGGAATCAGATTGTGAACGGGACAGCCAGAATGGCAAAACGGAACGCCGCAATCCATGCAGCGCCCCGCTTGCTGCTGAACTTTGGGCGCGGGGAAATCCTGGTAGACCTCGAACCAGTCGTTGACCCGCTCGAGAACCGGGCGGCGCTCGGGGGTCTCGCGCGGGTATTCCAGAAATCCGGTGATCTTACCCATGCGCTTATCGCAGCCGCTCGCCCACTGCGAAGGCATAAGAGGAAAGCGGAAAGCTGGCAGGCAAACGCCGCTCGGTGGCCGGCGCGACGCCGAGCACGCGTTTATACTCGTGCGGGAAGACCTTCACGAAATTGCGAAGCGAGTCCGCCCAGTTCTCAAGAATTCGCCCGCCGAGCGGGCTTCCGGTGTATTCGACGTGCCTGGCGATCAGGCGTTCGAGCAGCAGGATGTCTTCGCGCGCGAAGATCGGCTCGAGATCGACCCCGGCCGGGTTGCAGCGGACCCGCACAAACTCGCCGGACGGATCGAACACATACGCGATGCCGCCGCTCATGCCGGCAGCGAAGTTGCGCCCCGTCTTGCCGAGCACGACCACGGTTCCGTTGGTCATGTATTCGCAGGCGTGGTCGCCGACGCCTTCTACGACCGCGGTCGCGCCGGAATTTCGAACGGCGAAGCGCTCGCCGGCGACGCCGTTGAAAAAAGCCTCGCCGCTGGTTGCTCCGTAGAGCACGGTGTTGCCGACCAGAATGTTCTCTTCCGGCGGGAAAGTTGAGTTCTTCGGCGGAAACACGACGATTTTGCCGCCCGAGAGCCCCTTGCCGACGTAGTCGTTCGCGTCGCCCTCGAGCGTCAGCGACACGCCTTTGGCCAAAAAAGCCCCGAAGCTCTGCCCGGCAGATCCGTGAAAGCAGATGCGAAGCGTGTCATCGGGCAGTCCCTGAGCGCCGCGCCGCCGCACGATCTCGCCGCTGAGCATGGCGCCGACCGTGCGGTGCACGTTGCGTATGGGGAAAGAAAGCTCGGCGGGCGCGCCGTCCTCAACCGACTTGTTCGCCAGCTCCAGGAAGCTGTGATCCAGGGCTTCCTGCAACCCATGATCCTGCTCGATGAGCCAACGCCGGCCCACGCGGCCGGGTACTTGCGGATTATATAAGATAGCCGAGAAATCGAGTCCGGAGGCCTTCCAATGCTCGATCGCGCTGCGCATCTCGATCATGTCCACGCGGCCCACCATGTCGTTCACGCTGCGGAAGCCGAGCTTCGCCATCCACGAGCGCACCTCCTCGGCGATATAGAAGAAGAAGTTAATGACGTTCTCGGGCGTGCCCTGAAATTTCTTACGCAGCTCAGGGTCTTGCGTAGCAATGCCGACCGGGCAGGTATTGAGATGACACTTGCGCATCATGATGCAACCCATGGCGACGAGCGGCGCGGTCGAGAAACCGAACTCTTCGGCGCCGAGCAGCGCGGCGATAACGACATCGCGCCCGGTTTGCAACTTGCCGTCCACCTGGACGCGGATGCGGCTGCGCAGGTCGTTCATGACGAGAACCTGCTGGGTTTCCGCCAGGCCCAGCTCCCAGGGGATGCCGGCGTGCCGGATGGAGGTGAGCGGGGAGGCGCCGGTGCCGCCATCGTAACCGCTGATCAGCACCACGTCGGCGTGCGCCTTCGCAACGCCTGCCGCGACCGTCCCCACACCGACTTCGGCAACCAGCTTCACCGAAATGCGCGCCGCCGGGTTGACGTTCTTCAGGTCATAGATCAATTGCGCGAGGTCTTCGATGGAATAAATATCGTGATGCGGCGGCGGCGAGATGAGGCCCACACCGGGAATGGAATGGCGCACGCGCGCGATGGTTTCATCCACCTTGTGGCCGGGCAGTTGGCCGCCTTCGCCCGGTTTCGCGCCCTGGGCGATCTTGATCTGTAGCTCGCGCGCGTTAACCAGATAATTGGTCGTCACGCCGAAGCGGGCAGAGGCAACCTGCTTGATGGCGCTGGCCTTGGAATCGCCGTTCGCAAGCGCGATGAAGCGCGCTTCGTCTTCGCCGCCCTCGCCGGTATTGGAACGGCCGCCGATGCGGTTCATGGCAACCGCGAGGGTCTCGTGTGCTTCTTTGCTGATGGAGCCGAAGGACATAGCGCCGGTCGCGAAGCGCTTGACGATCTCGCTCGCCGGTTCGACTTCTTCGAGCGGAATCGGATGCGGAATGGTCTTGAGCTCCATCAAGCCGCGCAAGGTGTAGAGTCGTTCGTTCTGCTCGTCGATTAAGCGCGTGTATTCCTGGAAAGTGGGGTAGCTCTGTTGCCGGACGGCATGCTGCAGCTTGCTCACGGTCTGGGGATTCAGCAGATGGTATTCGCCGTTCACACGGTATTGATAGTTGCCGCCGATGGAGAGCTCAGGTTCCGAGTGGGAAACAGGATGGAACGCGAAGTCGTGCTTGGCGACGGCTTCCTGGGCGAGCACATCCAGCCCCACGCCTTCGATGCGGGAGGGCGTGCCGGTGAAATAGACGTCGATTAAATCTTTATTCAGCCCGATGGCTTCAAAGACCTGGGCGCCGCGATAGCTTTGCAAGGTGGAGATGCCCATCTTCGAGAAGACCTTCAGCAGGCCCTTGTTGACGGCCTTGATGTAGTTCTTGATGGCAGTTTCGTGCGTGACGCCGCTTGCAAGTTCGCCTGCTTCGGCCATCTGCTCGATGGTCTCGATCGCAAGGTACGGATTGATGGCGCTCGCGCCATAGCCGATCAGCAGGCAGAAATGCATCACTTCGCGCGGCTCGCCGGATTCGATGATCAGCGCCACGCCGGTGCGGGTGCCCTCACGCACCAGATGATTGTGAACGGCAGTCAAGGCGAGCAGCGACGGGATCGGCGCGAACTCTTCGTCTATGCCGCGATCGGAAAGAATCAGCAGCGTATACCCGGCCTTGATGGCGAGCGAGGCGCGCCGGCAGAGACTGTTGAGCGCGCGCTTGAGGCCGGTCTCGCCTTCGGGAGCGCTGAAGGTAGTGGGCAGCGTGGAGGCCAGGAGATCGCCGCGGGAGACGCGCCGCAGCTTTTCGAGGTCGCGGTTGGTGAGCACGGGATGCGGCATCTTCAGCGTGTGGCAATTGGCGGGGCTCTCGTCCAGGATGTTGCGCTCAGTGCCGATGTAGCTGGTTAACGACATGACCAGCTCCTCGCGGATCGGATCGACCGGAGGGTTGGTGACTTGCGCGAACAGTTGTTTGAAGTAGTTAAACAGCGACTGCGGCTTATCGGAAAGGCAAGCGAGCGGCGTGTCGACGCCCATGGAGCCGACTGCTTCCTGGGCATCGGCCGCCATCGGCGAGATCAGCATGCGCAGATCTTCGTCTGTATAGCCGAAGCAACGCTGGCGCATGAGCACCGTCTCGTGATTGGCACCTTGGATGCGCGTGGGCTCCGGGAGCGAATCGAGCGTGATTTGGTTTTGCTCCAGCCATTCGAGATAAGGGCGGCGCGAGGCGAGCTGTTGCTTGATCTCTTTGTCGGGAACCAGGCGGCCCTGCTCCAAATCGACGAGCAGCATTTTGCCGGGCTGCAGGCGGCCTTTGAATTCGATCTCGCCGGGCTGGAACGGCAGCACGCCGGTTTCCGACGCCATCAGCAGCAAGCCGCTCTTGGTGAGGAGATAGCGAGCCGGGCGGAGGCCGTTGCGATCGAGAGTTGCGCCAATCACGCGGCCGTCGGTGAATGCCACCGCCGCAGGACCATCCCACGGTTCCATCAGCGACGCGTGATATTCGTAGAAGGCGCGCCGTTCGGCCGACATGGTCGGATGCGCATCCCAAGCTTCCGGAATCAGCATGGCCATGGCGTGCGGCAGCGAACGGCCGGCCATGGTGAGCAGTTCGACTGCATTATCGAGCGCTGCGGAATCGCTGACGCCCGGCTGAATCACCGGGTAGAGTTTCTTGATGTCATCGAACAGGGGCGAAGACATCACCGATTCGCGCGCGTTCATCCAATTGGTGTTGCCGCGAATCGTGTTGATTTCCCCGTTGTGGCACAGGTAGCGGAACGGATGAGCAAGCTGCCAACTGGGGAACGTGTTGGTGGAGAAGCGTTGATGCACCAAGCACAGGGCGCTCTTGGTCGCGGGGTCCAGCAGCTCGTTGTAGAATTCGCCGATCTGGTGCGCGAGCAGCAGACCTTTATAGATGATGGTGCGCGAGGAGAAGCTTGGGATATAGAAAAAACTCTTGTCGCGCATGTCGGAGGAGGCGACCTGGGCTTCCACGCGCTTTCGAACGGCGTAGAGCTTGCGCTCGAACTGGTCGGCGGCCATGCCGAGGGGATGAGCAACAAAGAACTGTTCTATATAAGGCTGGGAGGCGCGCGCGAGGCGGCTGATGGCGTCCACCTGGACCGGGGCATCGCGCCAACCAAGGACGCTCAGGCCTTCTTCGCGTGAAATCTTTTCGAGCAGGCCCTCACAGACCAGCCGCTGCTGGCGCTCGACCGGAAGAAAGCACATGGCGATGGCGTATTCGCCGGGAGCGGGCAGCGAGAAGCCGAGCAAGGGCGTTTCCTTAGCGAAGAATTCGTGCGGTATCTGAATCAGAATGCCCGCTCCATCGCCGGTTTCCGAATCGCAGCCGCAAGCGCCGCGATGCGCGAGGTTCTCCAGAATCTCGAGGCCTTTCAGGACGATGTCGTGGGACGGCGCACCTTTTATGTTGACGACAAAACCGATCCCGCAGGCGTCATGCTCGTGGGCAGGATCGTAGAGACCTTGCGGCTGGGGCAACACGTCCTTCCGGAAATCGCGCAAAACGGCCTTGGACTGCTTTGAATCGCGCACGACGCCCCCAACCGGCTGTGCGCTGGGCGCTCCGCCCGAAGAGCTAGTGAGATCCCTTTCTGCCTGGCGGCGCGCGTCCGCGCCCTTTGCGCTAATAGATTCCACGGGGTACACGTCCCTCTCTGCCTCGACAGGGAGGTAAGAGCTTCGAGTATAGCCAGGAAGGTACTATCAGTCAAATCGAATCTATGGCTATACACAATCAGAAAAACTTATGTTAGAGTGGGATGTCGTGACAATAGCGAATCTTCGTTTGATCCGCGATGTGGCTCACGTCCGCAGTGTCAGCAAGGCCGCACGGATGAATGAAATCAGCCAATCCGCGGCGAGCCAACAGATTCAGGAAATCGAGCGCAGCCTGGGCGTGGAGGTGTTCGACCGCAGCACGCGGCCACTGGTGGTCACCGACGCCGGAAAGCTGTACCTCGAATATTGCCGGGACGTGTTGCGCAGGCACGATGAGCTGGAGGCCTCGCTCGACCAGCTCAAGAAAGAGGCCAATGGGACCGCGCGGCTGGCAGCGATTTATTCGGTCGGGCTATCGGAGATGTCGCAGATTGAGGAGCGGTTCGCCGAGCGGTTTCCGGAAGCGGAATTGCATGTCTCTTACCTGCGGCCGGAGCGCGTCTGGCAAGCAGTCGAGGAGGACCAAGCGGATCTGGGGTTGATGAGCTACGCGGAATCTTCGCGCGAGATCGTGGCGCTGCGGTGGCGGGATGAGGAGATGGTGGTGGCGGTGGCGCCCGATCATCGGCTTGCGAAGCGGAGATCGATACCCGCGTCGGCGCTCGAAGGCGAAGCCTTTATCGGCTTCGATGACGATCTGCCGATCGAAGGCCAGATCGAGCGTTATCTGCGCGAGCACCGGGTGACGGTGGAGAAAGCGCTGCACTTCGACAACCTGCAGATGATTAAGGAAGCCGTGGCGCACGGAGCGGGCATCGGCATTATGCCGAAGCGCGTGATGCGCGAAGAGCTGGCGCAAGGCCGCATGCTGGCGTTGCGGCTGCAGCCAGCCGAGTTGTACCGGCCGGTGCGCATCATCCATCGACGCCGCAAGGTGTTCAATCCGGTCACGGGCGGACTGCTGGTGCTGCTGCGAGAGAAGGAACCAGCGCTGAAGGGGAACGCAAGTTCCGATATACTAGCGCTGTCTGCCACCTGAAACGAGATTCATCGGGCAGCGCGAACGGCGCCGGTTGAAATTGATCTGGGTAGCCGCCGCGCTGCTCATCATTCTGCTGTGTTCGCGCTTTATTGCGTCCACGCTCATCGATTATGCCTGGTGGTCCGAAGTGGGGCAGATCGATACGTGGATCAGCCTGTGGCTGTATGGCACCGGCCCGATCGTTCTCGCCATTCTGCTTTTCTTCTTCGCATTCTGGATCGCGTTTGAGCTTGGGTTCCGGCGCGAGAGCGAGACCCGGGTCTTCGGCTTTTTGAAACGCAGCGTGGTGTCTCGCATTGCGCTGGTCGTGTTTGTGCTGTTTGCGATCGGGGTGGCGAATGCGACGGTAGACAGTTGGACGGCGGTCAAATTCTTCGGCGGTTTGCGCTTGCCCTCAACAGCCGCCGAGTACCTGGATCCGGTCTTCGGCAAGCCGCTGCACTTCTATTTCTTCGCGCTGCCGTTTTACAGGATGCTGCTGCGGGTGGTGCTGGTGGGTTCGGTGCTGGCGCTGATTATTTATTGGCTGGCTTCGAATGCCGAGACCCTGAGCAGCCGGATTCCGAACCTGCAAGCAGGGCGTTTCGAATTTGAGCGCGATATCTCCGTCTCGGGCGCGTTCAACTCGGTCTTCGTGCGGCTGGTGGCGTCGCTTCTGCTGCTGGGTTTGGCGGTCCGGTTTTACTTCAGCCGCTATGGCATGCTGCTGGACGATCACGGCGCGTACCTGGTGGGTGTGGATTGGGTGGCAGACCACGTCGCGCTACCGCTGCAGTGGCTGATGATCTTCGGCGCGCTGATAGCGGCGGCGCTGGTGCTCGCAAAACGCGCCAAATGGGCGCTGGCCCTGCTGCTGATCCTGCCGGTGCGCTACATCGTTCCGTCGCTGGTATCGAACTTCTATGTCCGGCCGAATGAATTGACGCTCGAGCGGCAGTATATCGACTACCACATCCAAGCGACGCGATCGGCTTACGGGCTGAACCAGCGAGTGAAGGAGACAACGCTCGAAGCCGTGCCGGAGATGCCGTTCGATTATGCGTCGCACAAACCGCTGCTCGATAACGTGCGGCTGTGGGACTGGCGGGCGTTCCACGACACCATCTCGCAGATTCAGCCGCTGCGCCCCTACGTGTATATGGACACGGATGTGGATCGCTACATTATCGACGGGCAATTACGGCAGGTTCTAGTTGCGCCGCGCGAGCTGGACATTCGCCAGCTCGGATCGGCGGGCACCCGATGGATCAACACGCGCCTGATGTATACGCACGGATATGGAATCGTCATGGCCGAATCGAACCGCATCACGGCGGACGGGTTGCCGGTGCTGTTTGTGAAAGATGCGCCGCCGGTGGTGACTAGCAAGTCGCTGAAGTTCACGCGGCCGGAGATTTACTACAGCGAAGTGGCGCATGAGCCGGTGTATGTAGATACAAACCAGCAGGAGTTCAATTACCCGTTCGGGTCGGAGAGTAGATATACGACTTACGCGGGAACGGGCGGCTTTCTGATCTCGCCGTTAATCCGGCTGGCGGCGGCGGTAAATTACGGCGACATGAACGTGTTGCTGACAAGTTACCTCAATTCGCACAGCCGGGTGATGATTCGCCGGCCGATCCTGGAGCGGCTTTCGACGCTAGCGGGCTTTCTGGCGTGGGACACGGATCCTTATCTGGTTTTGACGGACGCGGGGCGGCTGGTCTGGATCGTGGACGGCTATATGACGTCCGACGCGCATCCGTACTCGCGGGAAACGGACCTCGCAAATGGGCAGATTAACTACATCCGGAATTCGGTCAAAGCGACTATCGATGCGTATACAGGCGAGACGAACCTATACGTGTTCGACCCAACCGATGTGTTGATTCAAGCTTACGGCCGGCTGTTCCCGCAGCTATTCAAGCCGGCGTCGGCAATGCCGCAGGATTTGCGCGCGCACGTGCGGTATCCGGAGACGCTGTTCAGCACGCAGGCAGAGATGTATCGGCTGTTCCATATGCGCGATGCGGAAGCGTTTTACAACCGCGCGGACTACTGGGATTTGGCGAAGACCGGCAGTGGGCAGAACCAGGGTTCCGCGGCGGTGTCTCCCACCTATGTGGTTGCGACCTTGCCGGGCAGTAACACGCCGGAGTTCATGTTGATCACGACCTTTACTCCGGCAAACAAAGATAACTTGATTGGCGTAATGTATGCGCGCTGCGACGGCAAGCACTTAGGCGAATTAGTATTCGAGCAACTTACTAAGCAGAATATTATTTACGGACCGATGCAGATCGATGCGCGGATCAACCAGGACCAAAATATTTCGAAGGACCTGACGTTGTGGAACCAGCAGGGGTCGCAAGTGCTGCGCGGCCAGACTTTGGTTTTGCCGATCGACAACAGTTTCCTGTATGTGGAGCCGATCTATATTCAGGCGTCGCAAACGAGCATGCCGCAGTTGAAAAAAGTGGCTTTGGCGATGGGCAACCGGCTCGCGTACGCCGACACGTATGAGCAGGCGCTGTCGCAGTTACTGGAATCCTTGGGAGGCGTCGCGCCGGCACAACAGAATGCGAGCGCGGCGCCGGCGCCGGCTGCTGCTGCGGTAAATGCCGCTGCGACCGCGGCGGCGCCCTCTAACCAGGCAGTGCAGACGCTCGAACAGATTCGAGATCACTTGCGGCGCTATCGGGAGTTGAGCGCGCAGGGTAAATGGGCCGAAGCGGGGAAAGAGCTGGATGCGATCCAGGGGTTAGTGCAGAAGTAACTGCCATGGTCGACAAATTGACAATTGAGGGATTCAAGTCGATCCGCGAGTTACGTGACTTTGAGCTTCGACCGTTGAATGTGCTGATCGGTGCAAATGGAGCCGGAAAGAGCAACTTTGTCGGGTTCTGTCGGCTATTGCGGGAGTTAGTAGAGCAGAGACTTCAGGTCACAATAAACACCGAAGGCGGAGCTGATGCATGCCTGTACATGGGGCCAAAGATAACGAAGCAGTTCGCAGCGAAAATCGCCTTCGATGGCAGCGGCTACGAGTTCGCACTGATGCCCACGGCGGACAACGAGCTGGTTTTTGTCGAGGAGATGATCGTTTCTCATGATCCGCTTCAATCCCGCCGATTCCTGCTAGGACAGAAAGAGGCCACACTAAAGGATCGGAAAGCGGATCACCCCGCAGCGTATCTTCTGTTCAGCGCCATCTCAGGCTTGGCTGTTTATCACTTTCACGACACGAGCCTGCTTGCCGGTGTTCGCCGCCAGGGGCCGCTGAACGACAACGAACATCTACGGCCCAGCGCAGAAAATTTGGCAGCTTTTTTGTATCGAATCAAGCAGACGAGTGCAGACAGCTATGCGCAAATCCGGGATGTCGTCAGACTGGCGGCGCCGTTCTTCGATGATTTCAAACTCCGCCCGTGGCCGACGGATACGAATCGCATTCAGTTGGAGTGGACACAGACGGATTCTGACTATTTATTCCGTGCCCATCAGTTGTCGGATGGTACCCTACGATTCATTTGTTTGGCTACTGCGCTGCTCGCTTCGACGACGGCTTCGACCATAGTGTTCGATGAACCGGAACTTGGGCTCCATCCCTACGCCTTATCCCTGCTCGGAGCTCTTTTCAGACAGGCGGCGGAGGGTGGAAAGCAGGTAATCATCTCAACTCAATCGGCTCTACTAGTCGATGAATTTTCTCCGGAAGACGTGATCGTTGTGGAGCGGTCTCGTGGAGAATCGTTGTTTCGGCGGTTGAAAACCGCGGAACTCTCCGAATGGCTAGACGAATACTCACTGGGTGAACTTTGGCAGAAGAACGTTCTAGGCGGCAGACCACGCGAAGAGTCGCTCCCGCAACTCGTATCTGATTCGGACTCGTGAGACGGATTTATGTTGTAGTTGAGGGTCAGAGCGAAGAGTCGTTCATCACGAATGTGCTTGCCGAAAGTCTCGCGCCTCGGGGCATTTCCCTCACTGCAAGGTTGATCGGAAAAGGCCGGCACAAGGGCGGCCGACCGATCTACGCTCGCCTGAAGCCGGACGTAATCTCGCAACTCAAGCAAGACCGCAACGCTTACTGCTCAACGATGCTGGATTTCTACGGGCTCGGACAAGACTTTCCCGGTAAACCGCTACCCTCAAACCTAAGCAGCCTCGAGAAGGGGGAGCGTATTGAAAAGGCCGTGAAGGAAGACATCTCCCGTCAGCTTCTGGACGCGGAGTTGAGGTTCATCCCCTATGTTCAGCTTCACGAGTATGAGGGACTACTTTTCAGCGATCCGGGTGGATTCGCGAGAGCGATCAAGAAACTCGAGCTTGCGACACAATTTCAAAAGGTGCGGGATGAGTTTCCGACGCCCGAAGACATCAACGAGCGTCCCGACACTGCGCCTTCAAAACGCGTGCGGCAAATCTACCGGCCGTACCAGAAAGTAATTGAAGGCACGCTTGCCGCGCGCGAGGTCGGAATCGATGCGATGCGGCGGGAATGCCCGCATTTCCGCAACTGGCTCGAGCGGCTGGAAGCCGTCTGAGCCGATTCATAAGCCCGGCTGCCGGCTCCAGTTCCGGATGTTCCGGATTTCTTCCGGCGCGATGTGCAGGAATTCGAGAAACTGCTGATGGTCCTCGGGGGCAGAACGCTCGAATTCAATGTGCCAGCGGTGCATGGCGGCTTCGGTTAGACCCGCCGATTGCATGATAGTAGTCCATTTCTCTTTGGTCATTTTTCTATACGCTCCTATTGAGTTTTGATTCTTGAGCAGCATGAGAATGGCGCGCTGATGGCTGCGCTTGGTTTCGATTTCGGCGTCGAGTTCGAGCAGACGGCGCTTGAGAACTCGTGCGGTATCGCTTTCGGGCCGGTCCAGAACGGCGCGGATATCGGCCAGGTTCAGGCCCGCATTGCGGTACGCACAGATCTGCTGGAGGCGAAGCACATCGCGGTCGCTGTAACCGCGATAGTTGTTCGCGTTCCGGCGCGCCGGCGCAAGAAGGCCGATGCCTTCGTAATACAAAAGCGTGCTGCGGCTCAACCCGCAGCGCTTCGCGAGCATGGATACGGTCCACATCCAGTCTCACTATGAACCCTGAAGCGGTAGACAGGTCAAGAGAAATGAAAGCGCGGACGCGGGCACCCCACAGCCCTGTGCGCTCCTAATCTCACGCGCACCACAGCCCCCCCACCCCCTGCGCGCTCCTAATCTCCACGCGCTCCGCGGGCACCCACCGCCCTGTGCGCTCCTAATCCGTGATACATGATTAATAGGAGGAAAGCATGCTAAAGACCGCAATCGCGGGACTGGCAGTCGTTTTAGCTTTGCCATTGGTTGTAATGGCGCAGAGACATCCGGGGTATTTGCACGCGCTTTCGGATTTGAGGTATGCGCGCGCGCTGCTGGAGCATGGCGAGTGGGGGCGCGTCGGGCCGCATCGGGAGCGCGCGATCGGCGAGATTGACCGGGCCATCGATGAGCTCCGGCGGGCAGCCATGGACGACGGAAGAAATCCCAATGAACATCCGCCGGTCCAGGAAAGCTGGGGACCGCGCGACCGGCTGCGCCGCACGGAGGAGGCGCTGGGCAGGGCACGGGATTCGATCAGCCGCGAAGAGGACAACCCGGCTGCGCGCCAATGGCGAGATCGAGCATTTCATCACATCGACGAAGCGCGGCGCGCCGTACACGAAGCCATTGAAGCCTGGCGCTAACGAACTGCCACACCTGAGTCGGATTTTTGTTTACCCGATCAAGTCGGCGCGGGGAATCGAAGTGACTGAGACCCGCGTCGGCATGAGCGGCCCGTTGCGGGACCGGCGTTGGATGCTGGTGAACGACGACGGGCTCGCCTTGACGCAACGCACCCTGCCCAAGATGGTCTTGATGGCGCCGCGCTTCGAAGCCGACGACCTCATCGTCGACGCCCCGGACATGCCCTCTCTTCAGATTCGAAGCTGGGCGGGCGAGGGCGAATGGATTCAGGTTCGAATATGGGATGACGACCTGCGGGCTCCGCATCCCGACCGGGCATACAGCGATTGGTTCAGCTCATTCCTGGGCCAATCGTGCCGGCTTGTGCACCTGCCGGATGCAGTGGTCCGGCCGGTGGAAGCGCCCTACCATCAAGCGCCGTGGCGCGTCAGCCTGGCGGATGCGTATCCGTTGCTGGTGTTGGGACAAGCTTCGCTTGACCTGCTGAACGAAAAGCTGGACGCTCCCGTTGCCATGGAACGCTTCCGGCCGAACCTCGTCGTGGCGGGCTGCGCCGCGCACGAAGAGGACATTTGGGCTCGCGTGCGCGTGGGCGGCGTGGAGTTGGCGACCGTCAAACAGTGCGCCCGGTGTGCGATCCCACTCGTTGACCCGGCGACCGCGCAGACGGGCATAGAACCGATGCGAACGCTGGCACAGTATCGAAAGGTGGGAGAGAAGGTGAAGTTCGGCCAGAACGCTTTAGTGATTACACCCGGTTTGCTACGGGTCGGGGCGACGGTCGAGACGCACGAAGCGCCCGGCTAAAGTTGTTGGGTCACGCTCCCCACTTCATCTCCACGTACACATCGTCGCCGCCGCTCACCGTGAACCCCAAGCGTTGGTAAAACTCCAACGCCCGCGCGTTCATCCGCGCCACGTGAAGAGTGACCGCCTTCGCGGCGCGGCTCGCTTGCTCCATCACTTGCCGCAGAACGGCTGCCCCTATGCCGCTTCCTTGATGCCGCGGTAGCAGCGCGATGTCGAGCAGATGCAAATGCTGCGGCTGGCTGTCGTCCAGCCAAACACGGCCGCCCGGCTGGCCGTCAACCAGGACGACGAAGTCTTGCGACGCCGGATATTGCTGCCGATACCCGCTGCGCTGGGCATGGAACTGCATCCGCAACAGCGCGTCGAGTTGCGCAGGCGCAACAGGCAGCAGCGCGAACTGCTGCCCGTGCGTGGCTCCGTAGAGGTGATAGAGGAAGTCGTCGTCCGTGCTTGCAACCGGACGAAGCGTAAACGCCAAAACGCTCAGTTCCGTGACGGGTAGATGCCCTGCAGCGCAATGATAAAGGTGACGCAAAGATACGGCTGGATGTTGGGGTGGGGCTGGCTGCTGCCGGCAAAGGAAACCGCGTTCGTATTCAGCGTGGTGCCATCGCTTGCGCTCGAGGTATAGGGTTTGTCGGTGGCGCTGGTAGTGGAAGCCAGGAGAGAGTTGGACGGATGTTGACCGTTTCCCGGCCCATTAAAGGTGGCGACCGTGTGATTGTGCTGCGGCATCTGCTGCGTGCTCAAGGTGACGTTTTCGGTTCCACCGTTTTGCCCGATCACATAGGGACTGAGTCCAACACCCTGGCCCTGGTGAATGGCCACACGGCTTTGCAGGTTGGGCAGTTGGAACGTGGTCACGCCGTCTCCGCCGTAATAGGTCCCGATAAGAGAAAACAAAGCCGAGTTCTGCGAAATCGACAGCGTCTGGCCGTTGCAAAGAGCCCAACCATACGGCGCAAAGTTGCCGCCGAACATGCGAATCTCACCCAAATATTGGTCTGACATAGGTTTCCTTAATTAGCTCCTTTTCTTGTTAGCTCTAATTTCTCGGCGGGTAAATCCCTTGCGTTGCAATGATGAAGGTCATGCAGAGATACGGCTGAAGGTTGTTGTGGGGTTGGCTGCTGCCATTGAACGAGATGGCGGCGGGGTTCAGAGTGGTGCCATCGCCGGCGGCGCTGGTGTATGGCTTGTCGTTTGCGTCCGTGGTGGAAGCAAGGACGGAGCCGGACGGATGTTGACTGTTCCCCGGCCCGTTGAAGGTGGCGACGTTGTGATTATGCCGTGGCAGTTGCTGGGTGTTCAGCGTCAGGCTTTCGTTTCCGCCGTTTTGTCCGACGTTATATGGACTAAGCCCTTGGCCTTGTCCTTGGTGGACCGGCAGCCGGCTGCGCAGGTCCGGCAGGGCAAAAGTGCTGGTTCCATTGCCGCCGTAATAGGTGCCGAGCAGCGAAAACAAAGCCGTGTTGGAGGAAATAGCTAATAGCTGCCCGTTACACATCGCCCAGCCTTTGGGAGCGAAGTTGCCGGAGAAGATGCGGATCTCCCCAAGATAGGGATTCATAGGTCTCCTTCGATCGATTTCAAATTTGGTGCTGCGTATTAAACAGTACTAGACCGCCACGGTTATTTTCAACGAAAAAATGCAAGCAGTAGTAAGAAGGCTCCGCAAACAGTAGCGGAAAAGACTCTTTTTGAGGCCTAATCGCCTATGTTTGGCGCGAAGGCATACCTTTAGTACTAGAATTCCCCGTACAAGCTAGACAGGGCTATTTCTGTTAGTGACTTTATGCTAGACTCGGTTGATTTCGAAAAAGTTCAGGCCCTTACCCCGCCCGGGAACCGAGCCCCACAGCTTACTTCAGAGGAATAGTCGAATGCGTCATCATCTGCTTTTTAGCACGGCCGTACTATGTCTGTTCGCGGGCGCCCAAGCCGCGCGCGCGCAATGCCCGAGCAGCGGCAACACCAGCACCAGCGGAACATTTTGCAGCGGCACGATCACGCTTCCGAATACGCAGAACGATAATTCGGCACCGGTTGCGGCCAGCCCGTATCCGGCGCCGATCGTGGTTTCCGGCATGAACGGTCCGATTTCGACGG
>DATASJ010000039.1:0-1505 GCA_036269275.1 Bryobacteraceae bacterium
AAATGCTTCTTCCGTTGAAGTCAGGTTGCCCTTGGTTTTTTCCGCGAGCAGTGAGAGCGTGTCGATGGTCTGCCGCGCGCCGATGATGTCCATACGCGGCTGCTCACCCTGCTGATGCATCAATCCCAACTGCAGCATCGCCGTCATATAGAGCGATGCGAGGAACCGCTCGAACGTCATTTCAAATTCTTTGGCGGAACGGCCGCTCAGTTCCACGCGCGAATCCAACTCCTGCGACGACGCGTGATAGGCATCCGCCTGTGCTTTTTGCTCGGCTGCGGTTGGAGCCGGAGGTATGCTCTCTTCCGCAGTTGCGTTTTCTTCGGCGGGGAACTCCGCAACTTTGGTAGCTGGCGCGGGATCCTTAGAAACAGCGGCCGGGGCTGCGGGAGCCGCGGTTCGTGGCGCTTCCGCCTCTTCGCGAGCCTCGCTGCGCAACTCGCCATCCTCGGTAAATAGACGACGGTCAGTTACGGTGAATCCAGAATCCTGTCTCTTCTCAGCCATAAGTCTATCCTTGTAAATCAATCTGTCAGAGTCTCGTCTCGATGAAATCAAAGCGCAAGAGAGGCGAATGAGGCCTTTCTTCGTGTCCTCCGCGCGTCCTCAGAACCTCCGCGCTCAAAGGTCTATTATCCTTTATGCAGCACCGCATAATCGGCCTGCCGCGGCGCGCCGCTTTCAAACGGCAATTGAATCAAGGTCGCACTGGATGTTCCAATCGTTACCTGCCGTCCCGGAACTCCAACCTCGCGCCGTATGTAGCCCAGCGCAACCGTCTGCTGCTCAGGCCCGGATCGCACAACCGCGGCGCTTGTGACCTCGCCAACTTCTTTTTCCGCCGAGACGATCTTCGATCCCACCGAAATCTCAGCCGCGCCCTCTGCCAGAAAGCCGGTGAATTTGCGGTGTACATTGCCACGCGACCGGATGCGCTCCACAATCTCCTGTCCGACGTAACATCCCTTGTTAAAGTTGAGAGCGCGCATCTGTTCAGTTTCCTGGGGCAGATCCCGTTCGCGAATGTCTACGCCGTAGAGCGGAATGCCAGCCGCGATGCGCTGCATTTCCAGTGCCTCGCTGCCCACTGGCGTGGCGCCCGCTGAAACCAGTGCCTCCCAGGTTTTATAAACATCCTTCGGCGCAAGCCAGATTTCGTACGACTCTCGCGGAGCATCTTCGCCGCGGATAACCGTACATTCAACACAATCGCAATCGCACGCGCATTGCGGAGTGATCACCTGCAACGGCTCTATTTCCGGCACCGATATCCCCACGGCATTCAACAACTCCCGGGACCGCGGTCCGGAAATGCCGAGCGCCGTCTGCATCTCGCTGACATTCGCAAGCTCCACATCGTCCATGATGATGAAGTGATCGAACGTCGCGATGATCTGCTCGACCTGGCTGCTATCGGTCTCAACCAGAAGCGATTCTCCCCGGTTGTAAACATACATGTCGCCGAGGATGCGCCCCTGAGGGTTGAGCAGGAACGCATATAAACC
>DATASJ010000040.1:0-2112 GCA_036269275.1 Bryobacteraceae bacterium
CTTTTTCGGGCCCTATGTTCCCGCTCCGAGGAAGTCTGAAACGGATGGACTGAGCCGGAATCGCGATGATTGCGCCAGCGGCTGCATCGACAATGGCGGCTAATCGGCACCAGCTTTTGCTCGCGGCGGCCCAACGTGTCGCCGAGGGCGCAGGGGCCATCAAGGCCATGGGCCGATCCGCAACGGCAGCCAAGTCAGGAATGGATGCCCTGATCGCCGATTCGAGGAGAGTGTGAAATGCCGGAACGCCGTCGCAAGCTCTATGGATGGGCTATGAGGACGACTCGGTTTCATCAGAAGAGATCAGTGAGTTCGTGGCCGTCCGGAGTCATCTGCTCGGTATGGACACGAACTTGTCCATACCGTTCCCCAAGGCCGACGAGGTTTCGCTGCGCCCCAGGCATGCAGCCGCCCGCTTCACTAAGCGAGATTTGCACAACGGATCACTCAGATCGTCCTTATCACAGATACAGAGCCCGCGCCGTAGACGGGCACGCGCGCTGCGCAAGGAGTTCACAATCCGCCCGATGTCTGAACTGGACCCCGGATTTGGGACCATCGGCTAAGGTGTGAATTGTCCTGCTCTGTCGCGACCGATGGAGCGAGAAATGACAAAGTCACGCAAGAAGTTTGATGCGGCGTTCAAGGCGAAGATTGCGCTTGAGGCGCTGCGCGAGGATGCGTCTGTGCCGGAGCTGGCCAAGCGGCACGGGGTTCACCCGAACCAGATTTATGCGTGGAAGAAGCAGGTTCTCGAGAACGTCGCCAGCCTGTTCGCCCGAGGGGCGAGCGGTTCGGGCGATAGCGAGGAGGAGCGCGAGCGTGAGACGGCCAAGCTTTACGCCAAGATCGGCCAACTGACGGTCGAACGGGATTTCTTGGCCAGGAGGCCAGGGCGATGAGCGCGCCCGATCGAAGAGCGATGGTCGAACGACCTGGCAAGGAACTGTCGGTGCGCCGCCAATGCGCGCTTGTGGGCGTGGCGCGCTCGGGGGTTTACCGCCTCAAGCCCGTCACCGGGGCGGACGATCTGGCCGTGATGCGCCGCATCGACGAACTGCATCTCGAACTTCCGTTCTACGGCTCGCGGCGAATGACGTTCGAACTCAACAAGGAAGGCCGTGGGGTCAACCGCAAGCGGGTGCAGCGGCTGATGCGGGTAATGGGGATCGAGGCGTTGGTTCCACGCCCCGGCACGAGCAAAGGCGCGCCCGGGCACAAGATATACCCCTACCTGCTGCGCGGCCTGAAGATTGTCGAACCGAACCACGTGTGGGCGGCCGACGTGACCTACATCCCGATGGCGTGCGGCTTCCTCTATCTGGTGGCGATCATCGACTGGGCCAGCCGGGCGGTTCTGGCATGGCGGCTGTCGAACACCAACGATGCGAGCTTCTGCGTGGCGGCGCTGGAGGAGGCGCTGCTTCGGTTCGGAAAGCCGCGGATTTTCAATACCGATCAGGGCTCCACTTTCACCGCCGAGGCTTTCGCCGGCAAGCTCGCGGCGGCCGGCATCGCGATTTCGATGGACGGACGCGGCCGCTTCATGGACAACATTTTCATCGAACGGCTGTGGCGCTCGATCAAATATGAAGAGGTGCATCTGAAAGCTTACGCGGACGGCCGCGAGGCGCGGGCCGGCATCGGCTCCTGGATGACTTTTTACAATTTTCGACGCCCTCACCAGGCGATGCATAATCAGATGCCGATGTTGGTGTGGCGCGCCGGCATGGACAAAATCGAGGCGACGGCGAGGGCTGTGGATATGCCGCTTCGCTTGGACAACGCAATCGCGTTGCCCACATACCCACAGCAGCAGAAGCAGCAAGAAGCGGCTTGATTCTTGAAGAACGAGGGCAGGCGAGATTACACCTTAAATCCCACGACCCGCGGTCCCACGAACGGGGTCCAGTACACGTAGCCATACGGAGTTCTATAGTTGCCTTACCGAATTGTCTGTATACACATTGTCAGGATTTGTTTTAAAAACATAGAATGAATTCTCGTTCCGTGCGTACGATGGCAGGCAAAGTCGATTTATGCACTTTCGCACCTGTCGCAGGTCAATGAATTATCGAGATGAACCCGTACCCAAATCGCATTGCGCCCGTC
>DATASJ010000041.1:0-3531 GCA_036269275.1 Bryobacteraceae bacterium
TCAAAATTACGGTTGCTGGTTGAAGCGCAACGCTCCCCCGGCTGCAAAATATCAGGATTCATTCCCAGGCACATCGAGCATCCCGACTCGCGCCATTCAAACCCCGCGTCCTGAAAAATCCGATGCAGCCCTTCCTGCTCGGCTGCTCGCTTCACGGTCTGTGAGCCCGGCACCACCATGGCCCGCACTTTCGCATTGACGTGATGTCCTCGCGCCACCCGCGCCGCGGCCCGCAAATCTTCAAGCCGCGAATTCGTGCACGATCCGATGAATACGCGATCAATCCCAATATCTTCAATCCGTCTTCCCGGCTCAAGCCCCATGTAGTGCAAAGCAAGTTCGGTGGAGCGCCGGTCAGGCTCTTGTAATCCTTTGATGTCCGGTACACGACCCGTCACCGGAGCCACCATCCCAGGATTCGTTCCCCAAGTCACGAACGGACACAGTTGCGCCGCATCGATTTCGACGACCTTGTCGAACACCGCGCCCTCGTCGGACGGCAGACTCCGCCAGTACGCAACCGCCTTCTCCCATTCCGTGTCCCGCGGCGCGAATCGCTTCCCCTTCACATAAGCGATCGTCGTCTCATCGGGTGCCACCATGCCAGCCCGCGCTCCCGCCTCGATGCTCATGTTGCACAGCGTCATGCGCCCTTCCATGGAGAGCGCTCGCACCGCCGGCCCCGCATATTCGATTACGTGCCCGGTGGCACCGTCGGTCCCGATCTGCCCAATAATGCCCAGCGCCAGATCTTTCGCCGTCACGCCGTCGGCCAGCCGTCCGCGCACGTCGATCTTCATCGTTTTCGGCGTTTGTTGCGCCAGGCACTGCGTCGCCAAAACATGCTCGACTTCCGACGTCCCAATCCCAAACGCAAGCGCTCCAAACGCCCCATGCGTGCTGGTATGGCTGTCGCCACAGACGATCGTCATTCCCGGCTGCGTCAGCCCCAACTCCGGACCAATGACATGCACGATCCCCTGTTCAGGCGAATCCATATCGAACAACCGGACGCCGAACTCCCTGCAGTTGCTCTGCAACGCCGCAATCTGCTTGGCCGCAATCAGATCCGTGATCGGAGTTCCGCGGGGCTCGGTAGGAATGTTGTGATCGACGGTGGCCACGGTGCGAGACGGCTGACGAACCTTCCGGCCGGCAGCGCGCAACCCGTCAAACGCCTGCGGCGAAGTCACCTCATGCACGAGATGCAAGTCGATATACAAAATAGGCGAGCGCCCCGCCGGCTGCGCCACCAGGTGGGCATTCCAGATCTTCTCGAATAATGTTTGCTTTGCTGCCATGGATGCGATTAGAGAGAGTAGAGTAAGGATCAGTTTTTCACAGACCGCCAATGGCGGCAAGCCGCCGGAAACTCAGCCTGCGGAGCGGGAAAACGCCTACAATCGCTCCAATGCAGAGAAAGATCTTCTGGATAATCTTCATGTTGCTCGGCCTGCTGGCTGATTTCATGCTTCCGTTCTGGTGCGCCGTCGCCGCCACCATTCCCATCGTTGTGATCGCGTGGTGGATTGCCTACCGCAGCGACTGGTTCTAGCAAGCAGTTCGCTCAATCCTTCGGCCTTCGACAATCACTAACGCGGTTGCGTGATCGCTCCTTGTGACGCCGACGAAACCAGTGCTCCATATTTTGCGAACACGCCGGTCGGGTAGCGCGGTTGGGGCGCCTTCCACTGCGCCATTCGTTGCCGCAAAACGTCGTCGCTAATTTCGACTTCCAGTACGCGCCGGTTTACGTCGAAGTGAATCACGTCTCCGTCGCGAACGCCAGCAATGGGGCCTCCCAGCGCCGCCTCCGGAGAAACGTGTCCCGCCATCAGGCCGCGGGTCGCGCCGCTGAACCGCCCGTCGGTCAACAGCGCCACCGAATCGCCCAGTCCTTCGCCTACGATTGCGGCCGTCACGCCGAGCATTTCACGCATGCCAGGACCGCCTTTCGGCCCTTCATTGCGAATAACGACGACATCTCCTGCTTGGATTTTCTTGGCAGTGACCGCGGCCATCGCGTCTTCCTCAGACTCAAACACGCGCGCCGGTCCGCGCTGCTCCAACCGTTCATGCCCACTAATTTTCGCGACACAACCTTCCGGCGCAAGATTCCCCTTCAGGATCACGAGACCGCCAGTTGCTTTCAGAGGGCGCTCCAACGGAACGATGACTTCTTGTCCCGGCGTTTCGACGGCGTCTTCTGTCTCGGCGCCAATCGTGAGCCCTGTAACCGTTTTCGCCGACGGGTGCAGATACTTGCCGCTCACCAATCTCCGCGCCAGCAGCCGTATCCCGCCCGCGCGATGCATGTCGAATGCCACGAATCGCCCCGAAGGCTTGAGGTCGGCGAGCAACGGAGTACGGGCGCTGACAGTTTGAAAGTCCTCAATCTCAAGCGCGACGCCCGCTTCGCGTGCGATCGCCAGTAGATGCAGAACCGCATTGGTAGACCCGCCGGTCGCCGCGACCGACGCGATCGCATTCTCAAACGCCTCTCGCGTCAGAATGTCGCGAGGCTTGATTCCCTTTTGCAGCACGTTCATTACGACCTTGCCGCAATCGAACGAGATTTGATCCTTCTGCGTATCCATCGCAGGCACGCTGTTGAAGCCCATCGGCGACAGCCCGATGATTTCCATCACCGTCGACATTGTGTTTGCCGTGTATTGTCCGCCACAGGCGCCCGCGCCGGGACACGCTGCATTTTCCAACTCGTGCAGTTCCTTGTCACTCACCTTTCCCGCAACATTCGCGCCGATCGCCTCGTAGACGTCCTGAATCGTGACGTCTTTCCCGCGATAGCTGCCCGGCGCAATCGTCCCGCCGTAGAGCACCATTCCTGGAAGATTCATACGCGCCAGAGCCATAGCCGCTGCGGGAATCGTCTTGTCGCAGCCGACCACGCACACCACCGCGTCAAACATCTGCCCGCGGCATACCAGTTCAATCGAGTCGGCGATAAGTTCGCGGCTGACCAGCGACGCGCGCATGCCCTCCGTGCCCATGGTTTCGCCATCGGAGATTGCGATGGTGTTGAACTCCATGGGCGTTCCACCCGCAGCGCGAATCCCTTCCTTCACCTTGGCCGACAAGCGACGCAAATGAAAGTTGCACGGCATGGTTTCGATCCACGTATTGGCCACGCCGATGAGAGGACGGCTGAGATCGGCATCAGTGAATCCGATGGCCTTGAACATGGAGCGCGCCCCGGCCCGGTCGCGCCCTTCGGTAATTCCGCGGCTAATGTGCTTGAGATCCATAGTCAGAGAGTACAGGACACACAATGCAGTTGTGAAACCGGAACCGGTCTCAGTGAAAACGGGAGCCTGCCAGGCGACAGACTCCCAGTTGCACGACCATGGGCCGTCATCTACTCGAACACCGATCTAGGCGCGGGCCGCTGTTCGGGATTCTTCGATCGCCACTCCCGCTGGGGGATGCGGCGCCGTCCAGGCGGCCGTATGCGCGGCGCCAGAATTGACCTTGATAACATCCGCGATGCTGTACCACTCGCGGTAAAGCTGG
>DATASJ010000042.1:0-40755 GCA_036269275.1 Bryobacteraceae bacterium
TATTGAATAGCAGCGTTCCGGCGATGCCCTTCGGCCGGCGTGGCATAACCTGCCACAGAATCTCTTCGTTGATCGCGTTAATTTCCTTGTTTTCGAAAAAACCTTTAGGATTGGAAGAATTCGGAGGAAACAGATCATCCCCCATGAAATAACCCGCTTTATTGAAGAGACCCGCCGCCAGACTGGTGCCGCTCCTTCCGCTTCCCAGGATGATGAGGTTATGCATATCCCTCCAATCTCGTTTATCTTAGATTCAGTCGATCCATTGCCTGCCGGCAACCGGCCCGCGTACTAGACCGGTACAGGATACATCTGGGCCATTACTACTTACGGTTTACCAGGGTAGCACAGTAAATAGGTTTTTCTAAAGTAACTTTGTTACGCAGGTTACTACTTACAGTAAATTCATGTATTAGAAACTAAATTGTAATAATTTCTAAAAATTGCACGCATCCAGCCGGGCTGCTTGCCGCAGGACGAGAGAATGCGCGCCATATTTGGCCCCCGCCTCGCCGTCCATTTCCGAGGCTGATAACATCTCAAACAGCCGGGAACTGCGCTGAGAATGCGGCCTAGCCCCAAAGACCAGCGCTCTTTCTCGAGGAGAGGAGAATCGCCCATGAGTACCCAAGTCGTGATGAATACCGAAGTCGCCAGCGCGACCGATATCGATCAACAGTGCATCAACACCATCCGGACTCTCTCCATGGATGCGGTCCAGCAGGCAAATTCCGGACATCCCGGCACGCCGATGGCGCTCGCTCCCGTCGCTTACGCGCTTTGGCAAAAATTCTTGCGCTTTGATCCGCAAGATCCTATCTGGCCCAACCGCGATCGCTTTGTTCTGTCGAATGGACACGCCTCCATGCTGCTGTATTCCTTGCTGCATCTCGCCGGCGTCAAGGCGGTCAATCCGCAATACGAAGCGCTCGGCCAGCTTTCCGTCACGCTCGATGATATCAAGCGCTTCCGGCAGCTCGATAGCAAATGCCCGGGCCATCCGGAATATCGCTGGACATCAGGTGTCGAAACCACCACGGGCCCTCTCGGCCAAGGCGTCGCCACCAGCGTCGGCATGGCTATGGCCGGCCTGTGGATGGCCAGCCGTTTCAACCGCCCCAGTTTTGATCTGTTCGATTACCGGGTGTATGTCATCTGCGGCGACGGCGATCTGATGGAAGGCATCTCGAACGAAGCCGCCTCCCTCGCCGGCCATCTCAAGCTTCACAACCTTTGCTGGATTTACGACAACAACCACATCACGATCGAAGGCAACACCGCGCTGGCCTTCAGCGATGACGTCGCCACGCGCTTTATTGGGCTCGGCTGGAACGTCACCCGCGTCGGCGACGCCAACGACCTCGAAATGCTTGAGCGCGCGCTAACGGTTTTCCACAACACCAACGATCGGCCCACCCTGGTCATTGTCGACAGCCACATTGCATACGGCGCCCCGAATAAGCAGGACACCAGCGGCGCGCACGGCGAGCCCCTCGGCGAAGACGAGATCCGCTTGGCCAAGCGTCACTACGGTTGGCCCGAAGACGCCAAGTTTCTGGTGCCCGATGGCGTGCGCGAGCACTTCGCCGCGGGTATCGGAAAGCGCGGCCACGACCTGCGCGAGGCATGGATGGCCAAGTTCGACGCCTACCGCAAGGTCTTTCCTAAGCTCGCCGACGAGTTGTACAAAATGCAGCATCGCCAACTCCCCGACGGCTGGGACGACGATCTGCCCACCTTCCCCGCCGACCCCAAAGGAATCGCCACGCGCGACTCCTCGGGCAAAGTCCTGAACGTGCTCGCAAAAAACATCGCCTGGCTGATGGGCGGCGCTGCCGACCTGTCGCCCTCTACCAAGACACGCCTTACCCAGGACACGTTCGGCGATTTCGAGGTCGATAATCGGCGTGGCCGCAACATGCACTTCGGCATCCGCGAGCACGCCATGGGCGCGGTGTTGAATGGACTGTCGCTCTCGAAAATTCGCCCCTTCGGCGCAACCTTCCTGATCTTCAGTGATTACTGCAAGCCCGCCATTCGTCTCAGCGCCATCATGGAGCTCCCGACCATCTACATCTTCACGCACGATTCCATCGGCGTCGGGGAAGACGGTCCTACGCACCAGCCGATCGAGCAGTTACCCTCCCTGCGCGCCGTGCCCGGCCTCATTACCCTCCGCCCCGCCGACGCCAACGAAGTCGTCGAAGCTTGGAAGCTCATTATGAAGCTGCGTCACGACCCGGTTGCGCTCGTGCTCACGCGCCAGGCCTTGCCCACCCTCGATCGTGCCAAATACGGGTCTGCCGCCGGTGTTGAGAAAGGCGGCTACGTGCTCGCGGGTCCGCCCGATGCCGAGCCGGAAGTCATTCTGCTCGCCACCGGCAGCGAAGTTTCGCTCTGCGTTCAGGCTTTCGAGCAGCTCTCTGCGGAAGGCATCAAGGCGCGAGTGGTCAGCTTACCCTCCTGGGAATTGTTTGCGCGCCAAGACCAGGAATATCGCGACTCTGTTCTGCCTCCCAGCGTGACCGCCCGCGTGGCCGTCGAGCAGGCTTCCACTCTCGGCTGGGAGCGCTGGGTCGGGCCGGCCGGCCACATTATCGGCATGGGAACCTTCGGCTCCTCGGCGCCGCTCAAGGACCTGCAAAAGAAGTTCGGGTTCCTCTCCGAATCTGTCGCTCAAGCAGCCAAGCGCGTGCTCGGCAAATCGTAAAACGACCGCGTTACGAGTGTCCCTCCTGCGGCGACGTCGGAGCGACATTCGTCGTGTCGCCGCCGTATTCCTTGTCCGCCTCTTCGTTGCGGCCCAGTAGCCGCAGCGCCGTCGACGTAACATGCTCGGCCGTAAAGCCGAAGTGCTTCATGATCTCCTCGCCGGGCGCCGACGCCCCGTAATGATCCACGCCGATCGTCGTTCCTTCATCGCCCGCCCATCGCGCCCATCCATACGTTGCCGCGGCTTCTACCGTGACGCGCTTCTTGAGGCCTTTCGGAAGAACGCTCTCTTGATAACCGCTGTCTTGTTTCTCGAACAAGTACCAACTCGGCATGCTCACCACCCGCGCCTTCACGGAGTACCCTTGTAGCTTCTCCTGCGCCTTCATGCACAACGACACCTCTGATCCGCTGCCGATCAGAATCACATCCGGCGAGCCGGCTTCGGCTTCCGAAAGAATGTAGGCTCCCTTGGAAACATCGGCGTTTTTCGCTCTGCTTCGATCCAGGTGCGGAACGTTTTGACGCGTCAAAGCGAACAACGTCGGGCCGTTGTGTTGCATCGCGGTTGCCCATGCTTCCGCCGTCTCGTTTGCGTCCGCCGGCCGCATCACGTTCAGTCCCGGTATAGCGCGCAGACCGGCCAGCTGCTCCACCGGTTCATGCGTGGGGCCGTCTTCTCCCACGCCCACGCTGTCGTGCGTGAAGATGTAGAACGCCTTCAATTGGCTGAGCGCGCCCAGCCGAATGGCCGGCTTCATGTAATCCGAGAAGACTAGGAACGTCGCGCTGAATGGAAGAACCCCGCCGTGCGCCGCCATGCCGTTCACCGCCGCGCCCATCGCGTGTTCACGCACCCCGAATGCCACGTTGTTTCCCGCGTAGCCCCACCGCGCCCCCACCGCGCCTTGCGTGTGCGGACCGCCGAGCTCCGACGGCTGAAAATCGCCCATCCCCTTCAGCGCCGTGTTCGTCGAAGGGTTCAAGTCTGCCGAACCTCCTAGGATGTTCGGAATCTGCTTTGCCAGCGCATTCATCGCCTGTCCGCCGGCCGCGCGCGTAGCAATCGGCTTGTCTTCCACTTTCCACTTCGGCAGATCGGCGCCCCAGTTCTCAGGCAGCTTTCCGCTCAACATCTGCTCCAATTCGCTCGCTTCCTTCGGGAACGCTTTCTTGTATGCCTCGAACCGCTGCTGCCAGCCCTGTTGCGCTTCCCTGCCCTTATCGACGGCGCGGCGAAAGTAATTGACCGCGTTTTCGGGCAAATAGAACTTGTCCATCGTCGGCCAGCCCAGCGCCTTCTTCGCCGCCTGCAATTCTTCCTCCCCGAGCGGATTGCCATGCGCTTCGAACGTATCCTGCTTCTTAGGGCTGCCATAGCCGATGTGCGTGTGTACCAGAATCAGAGATGGCCGCCGCTCCTCGGCGCGCGCTTCTTCAATTGCTTTTGCAATCTCTTCGGTGTCGTTGCCGTCCTCCACGTGCCGCGTGTGCCAGCCGTATGCCTCGAACCGTTTCCCCACGTCCTCCGTGAATGTTAAGCCCGTCTCGCCCGCCAGTGAGATATGGTTTTGATCGTAGAGAAAGATCAGCTTGCCCAGCCGCAAATGCCCTGCCAGCGAAGCCGCCTCCTGGCTCACGCCCTCCATCAAGTCGCCGTCGCCGCAGATTCCAAAGGTATGGTGATCGATGATCGTGTGTCCCGGCTTATTAAATCGCGCCGCAAACCATGCTTCCGCAATCGCCAGTCCCACCGCATTTCCAAAGCCTTGCCCCAGCGGCCCCGTCGCCACTTCTACGCCTACCGTGTGACCGCGCTCGGGGTGCCCGGGCGTCTTGCTCCCCCATTTTCGGAATTTCTTTAGTTCGTCTAACGGCAGATCGTAACCGGTCAGATACAGCAGGCTGTACAACAGCATGGACCCATGGCCGGCGGATAACACGAACCGATCGCGATCGAACCAATTCGGGTCTTTCGGGTTGAATTTCAGGAATTTCGTCCACAGCGTATATGCCATCGCCGCCGCGCCCATGGGCAGCCCGGGATGCCCCGAGTTCGCGTTCTGCACGGCATCGGCGGATAGGAAACGAATCGTATTGATGCAAACTTCTTCCAGCGTCTGTTCTTCGCTAATTGCCTGGGTTGCGGTGGTTGACACGTCACTCCTCTTTTCGTTTGACAATATCTGGATATCCGTTGACGTCTCGCGCGCCGTCAGCGTATCTGTTCTTCTACAATAACTGTTATGAAGTCTTTTCTCCTGCGCCTGGCAGGGTTGTGTCTGCTCAGCGTTTGCATGCTGCTTGCGCAGGATTGGAAGAGCGCCGATACTCTTCCCGGCATCGATCTCGCCAACCTGACCGCCGCCCAGAAGGCAACTGCCTTGAAGATTTTGCGCGAGCATGGCTGCTCCTGCGGATGCAACATGAAGCTCGCTGAATGCCGCGTCGTGGATCCGAATTGTTCCTTTAGCAAAGGTCTCGCGAACGCGATCATCGATGCTGTCCGGCAGGGCAAGAGCGAGTCCGATGCCATTGCGGCAGCCGACGCCTCCAAGTGGGCTCACACGAAACCGATGCGCCTCCTGGACGATCCCGTTTCTATTCCCACCGCGGGCGCGCCCTCGCTTGGTCCGCAGAATGCCCCCATCACCCTGGTCGAATTCTCCGATTTCCAGTGTCCCTATTGCATTGCCGCAGTTCCTGAAATCAGAGCCGTCCTGAGTGCGTATCCCACGCAAGTGAAGCTGATCTTCAAGCAGTATCCGCTCGAAATCCATTCCAACGCCGAGTTTGCCGCCACCGCTGCGCTCGCCGCGCATAAGCAGGGAAAATTTTGGGCTCTGCACGACGCCATGTTTTCAAGCCGCAATCTTTCGCGCGACAACATCCTGGTGTTAGCCCAGAAGAACGGCTTGGACATCAAGCGTTTTCAGGCCGACCTGGACTCGACCGAGGTGCGTGAAACTCTCATTCGCGACATTCAGGATGGCGACCGCGCCGGCGTAGAAGGAACCCCGACCATCTTTGTCAACGGCAAGCGCTACAACGGTCAGATCGTGGAGGCTTCTCTGAAGCCGGTGCTCGACGCCGAATTGCACCACACCGCACCCGCCAGCCAAACCGCTTCGGCCAAGCGGTAGACGCATCCGTTAGAGGCTACAACTGCGGCTTCGGCCACTTCGGCGCCTGCCACGGCAAATACCCTGCATGCTGCAAGCGCCGCCGGAACACCTTGTCTCTCGCGGTGACATAAAGCGTATGAAAATCCGGCCCGCCGAAGACGACATTTGACGGATCGGCCTCCGAAGGCTTGCGCAAAATCCCGAACACGCGCCCGGCTTGGTCGCAAATCTGAATACCTGCTTTCGTCGCTACGTAAAGATACCCGTCCGTGTCGAAGGTCATGCCGTCCGCCCAGGAGTTCACCAGCTTGCCATCACCCGCCAACGGAAGCTCCAGGCGATAGAACGGCTCGCCGTTTGCAAGCGACCCGTCCGGCTGCACCTGGTACGACCAGACCCAGCGAGTGGCGCTGTCCGCAACAAAGAGCATACGCTCATCGGCCGAGAACCGCACGCCGTTCGGAAACTGCAGATCGCTATTCACAGCCCGCTTGCTTCCGCCGGGATCGATCAACCACACGTGCTTCGTCGACGGGTCCGTAAAGTACACCGCGCCTCGGGAGGAGACCGCAAGATCGTTCGATCCCGTGTTCTCCGCCAGCACCGTCTCGCGCCCGTCCGGCTCATAGGCAACGATGCGCTTGCTACCGTTCTGTGCCGCGTAAAGCCTGCCGTCGCGTCCGAACATCAGCCCGCTCGCGCCGCCCGTGTTCTCGCGAAATACGCCAACCTTCCCCGTGCGCGCGTCAACTTTATACATTCGGCTCTTCGCCACATCGACGAAAAAGACGTTCCCGTCGCGATCGACCGCCGGGCCTTCCGTGAACCCATATCCGTCGCCGGCCAACTCCCAATCGGAGCCGGGCTCCACGATCCGGTCGATGTCCGCAAATGGCGGGTTCGGCTGGCGTCTCGGCGTGCCGATCGGCTTCGGCCACCCCTCCCATAACCAGCGCAGCGCGTCGGGCAGAATCGCGCCGCCGTGTTTGCCATTGTGCCCTTCCGTGCCGGCGGCAAATTTAAATTCATAGCCGCGATATTCGAGCGCGTTCGCCATCTCCTGGTTAGCCAGCCACCAGTTGCCCGCGAAGATGTTCAGGTCGTGGTCGCCATCCTGCAGAAACACGCGCAGCCCCACTGGCTCCAGTTTGCGAATCAGGCCGGGCCACTGATTCCCGCCGCGCAGGTTGGCGTAGCTGCCTATGAAACTGAGCACGCGACGAAAGGCGTCGGGACGAAGCATTGCCGCTGTGAACGCCGCGATCGCCCCCGAGCTCGCGCCCCCGATGCTGCGGTCATTCGGATCCTCCGAAATGTTCCAATGCTTCTTGATCTCGGGCAGAAGTTCGTCGACCAGAAATCTGGCATAGCGCCCGTCCACCGAGTCGTATTCGAAGCTCCGGTTATAGAGCGGCGGTAAGCCGCTCGCCTGCTCGCCCAGCGGCGGTAAGCCGCTCGCCTGCTCGCCCAGCGGCGGAAGATCGCTTGCCCCTTGCGGCAGCACGCCCGGATTGACAAACACCCCAACCGTGACCGGAATCGCGCCCTGCGCGATCAGATTGTCCAGCACCACCGGGTACCGCCAATCCCCGCTCTCGTTCACCGCGCCTCCGCCGTCCTGGACTACCAGCAAACAGGCCGGCTTAGCAGCCGAATATTGCGCGGGTACATAGACCCAGTAATCGCGTTGAATCCCGGGATACACGCCGCCCTGGCTGGTCCATGAAAATTTCTGGACAGTGCCGTGTGGCGCATCCGCGTGCGGCTGCGAGTCCAGCCCGAGCGTATACTGCTGGGCCGCTGCCGTCGTAATGATAAGGAAAGCAAAACCCGCGACGCGTTTGAACATGCTCTCAGAGCATATCGCTGCGCCGTGTCCGTTAAACTGCGGAAGCCGAACCGCGCGTCCTAGGCGGATGCCGCGATCGTCGACATGGCGCGCCGGCGGTGCTCTTCGATCAATTCCTGTCGGGCGCGATTCCAATCCACCTCTGGCGAGCCGTGTGGTCGTCCGCGCTCAACCCAGCACTGATGGGCTCGCGCGGCGATCTCATCGTCGGTCGGTCCCACCGTGCTCTCCCGTTGCGCGTCTGCGCCCGGATTTGGGCTGTGCGTTAAGCCGGAATCCCCCCGCGGCGTGGTTCCCGTAGAAGCAGCGCTTGGCACAACGCGCGGCGCCGGGGATCCGCTTGCGCCCGGGCTCACCATGGTAGAACCTGCGCCCGCTCCGGCGCCTGAAACAACACCGGACGTGTCTACACCCCGCCCGCCTACCGACAGATTGGCATCTGCCGCTATCGTGTCATTCACGCTGAGCCCCTGTCTCGGACGCTGCGTCTGCCCCGCTCCCGCCTTTTCGGAAAGATTTCGTTTTTCGGATGGAATTTCGTTGAATTTCGGATCGGTCATTGACTCGCCTCCACCCTGTTGGACGGCTTCCCGACCTGAATTGACACACTCGCCGTGCAAAGATCGAACAGTTCCGTGTGCTCAGATCACGTGCAGCAGCCACAAAATCAGCACGATCACAATCACCAACCCAAGTCCGCCGGACGGATAATACCCCCAGCCGCGGGAATAGGGCCACGTGGGAGTAGCGCCAATCAGGAGAACCACCAGAATGATGAGGAGAATGAGCCCCATGCTCAATGGACAGCCTCGGCTTGTAAAACATAACAGGGATTTGATACCGTCGGCTCTGGATGGGCGCTCCGCCCCCTCGGGACTTATTTCCAATCCTCGCGTCTACTCACAAGATTCCCTGAACTCCCGCACATGTACGCACAATCCTCCCGGAACGCAACCCCTTTTATGCGACTCATAGCCCCTCTCTTTCTCGCATGGGCCGCCCTGGCCGCCCCGTCACAAATCCCCGACACAAGGCCCGGAGCCGCTCTCGGCGTATGGCTCGACGCCTTCAACTCCGGCGACCGTGCCCGTCTGCTGGCCTACTTCGAAAGATATGAGCCCAGCCATAAAGACCGCGTCGAAATGATGTTGAATTTCCGGGAACGGACCGGCGGTTTCAATTTGATTCGTATCGAAAAGAGCGAGCCGCTGCATATCGAAGCCTTGCTGAAGGAACGCGACAGCAGCACCTTCGCGCTCCTCAAGCTGGATGTAAGCGAGGCCAACCCGCCGGCCGTCACGCAGCTCAATCTCAACGTCGTTCCCCGCCCCTCCGATCAACCGGCAGCGCCCCGCCTCACCTTTGACGAGGCCATCAAAGCTCTCGACGCGAAGGCCGCGGACTTAGCCGGCCAGGATAAGTTCTCCGGCGACGTGCTGGTTGCGCGCCGCGGGAAAATCGCCTTTGAAAAGGCATACGGCCTCGCAGATCGCGATAAACACGCCGGCAATACCCTGGACACTCAGTTCCGCATCGGGTCGATGAATAAGATGTTCACCGCCACCGCGATCCTGCAGCTCGTGGGCGAAGGCAAACTCGAGCTGACCGCTCCCCTTGGCAAGTATCTCCCCGACTATCCCAACCGCGATCTCGCGGCCAAAGTAACCATCCGCCATCTCCTCACCCATACCGGCGGCACCGGAGACATCTTCACGCCCGAATACGACCAGCACCGGCTAGAGGTCCGCGAGCTTGCCGATTACATCAAGCTCTTTGGATCGCGCGGCCTGGAGTTCGAGCCGGGATCCAAGTGGTCCTATTCGAATTACGGTTTTATACTGCTGGGAGTTGTCATCGAGAAAGTGTCGGGTGTCTCTTATTACGACTACGTGCGCGAACACATCTTCGAGCCCGCCGGCATGCATGCTACGGATTCATTGCCCGAGCCTGAGAGCGTGCCAAACCGCTCGGTCGGTTACATGCGTCGTAACGGAGCCTGGGTGCCAAATACGGACACGCTCCCTTGGCGGGGCTCATCGGCCGGTGGCGGATACTCCACTGTCGGAGATCTCTTCCGTTTCGCGCAGGCCCTCTCGGGCGGCAAGTTAGTCAAACCGGAATTGTTTGCTCAAATGACATCGAAACAAGCGGGCGCTCCCCAAATGCCGGCCGGCGAAGGCTATGGCTTCGGAATGGGTGTTTCTGAAGAGCCGCAGGGCAAGCGCTTCGGTCATGGCGGTGGCGCGCCCGGCATGAATGGAGAACTGCAAATCTATCCGCGGTCCGGCACCGTCATCGTGGTGTTGGCGAATTTGGATCCGCCCGCCGCCACCAGACTCTTCGGCTTCTTCGATGAGCGGATGCCGGTCGATTGAAGTCGCTGGCGAACGGTATCCAGCGCCCTTACGCGCCCAGACCGGCTTGCGCGTGCATGGCGGCCGCGCGGGAAAGCATCGGGGCGGGCCAGTTCGCTGCCAGAATGTTCAAAAGCTCGTCGCAGATGCCATCCGGCGCGCCCGTCGCACGGATTGCGTGATAATCCTGATCGCGATAGTACCGTACCAGGTCGGCCGCGTTCCGCTCATGCAGACGAAGCCGCTCTCGTACGGTCTCCGGGTTGTCGTCTGAACGTTGCAGCAGCGGTGAACCGTCTCTCTCGCACAACAACCTCTCCGCGCCGCTGTCCGGCTCGACGCTGCATATGCGGCCGCACTCGCTGCAATACCTGCGGCGACTCAAGCGCCCGACGATTTCGTCGGCGGAAATTTCGAAATCGAATATCACCGGGCGCCGTTTCTGCCATTTCGCGAGCAAACTGTCCAGAAAATGCGCCTGGGAAATAGTACGTGGATACCCGTCCAGAATGCAGCCCGATCGGCAATCCCGCTCACGCAAACGGCTGGCCACCACCTGGTTCATCAAGTCGTCGCCGACGAGCTGCCCAGTGGCCAAAACGTTTTGTACCGCCCGCCCCAACGGCGAACCCGAACGGCATTCGCGCCGCAACATTTCCCCGGTCGAAATAGCGGGAATACCCAGTTCTGAGGAAAGACGAGCCGCCTGTGTGCCCTTCCCCGACCCCGGCGGCCCAAGGAAGACTACAAACTGGCATTGGGTGTGCTTACGCGGCATTTCTCCCCGCCAGTCAGTTTCGCCCAAGGTGTAAGGTAAAGCAAGACCTGCTAGTCCAAAGCGGACCAGTAGGCCGCTCCGGCCCGGCCTAGCTGCGTCATACTAGGGCTTTACCCGGTCAAGAGGCAAACAGATGATTCCTGGCGAGCTGTGCCGACAGTTGCGCGAGTGCCTGCAACAGCGTCAGATTGGCGCGGGCATTGCTCTGCTCACACAATATACCGGTGAGCTGGTTAACATTCAGCCGGGGCAGCCCTGCGCCGGCCTAGCCGTCGGTTCTCTGGCGCAATGGGTGGACGTCGGTTTTGAAGGCTCCGGATTGCTCGCAGACTTGCTGGCCCGCTTTCCCAAGCCCTCGCGCCCCGCGCTTCCCTTGAGCGACTACGTTCATCTGCGTTTGGCTGAGGCGCTGGTCGCCATGCGCAACGAAGACCTCAGCGAGGCTTTGCGCCACCTCGAAGCCGCCCTCAACATGGGCGACGAGCTGCAAGACGCGAAAATCGCTGCGGTCGCCAGCTTGTGGAAAGCGCGCTGCCTCAGGAAGGCCGGTGAGTACGATCAAGCGCTGGAGATCACGCGCCGCGGAATCGCGATTGCAAACGAAATCGGTTCCCTCAAGATGGCGGCCGTGATGCGAACCCTCGAGAGCTGGCTGTTGTTCCAGCGCGGCGAAACCAAACCGGCGCTCGCAATCCTCCTGGAGGCCGAAACCGCCTTGCGCGATACCGACGATTTCATCACGCTCGGAAATATTCAATCCACTTACGGCCGAATCGCCTTGCGCGAAGGACGATACGACCACGCCATGCAATATTTCGATACCTCGATCGATATTTTCAAGCGCCGCGCGTCGCTCGAAGGATATCTGGCGCGCTCGCTCACCAATACGGCCCAGGCCAAGCGGTTCGCCGCCTTGCAATTGCGGCGATCCATCGATGCGCGGCGAGAACGCGAACGCACCGCCAAACCGGCGGATGCCGCCAGGCACGGCAAAAGCGGGCAGTTGGAACGCATGCACGAGTTGCTGCGCAATGCTCAGGCCGATCTGGCGAAAGCGGACGCCATTTACAAGCGCATGGGCAACCACCACGGCGCCGGCAACGTAGATGTAAATCTCGCGAGTGTGTACTTGGATCTCGGCGAGCTCGACAAAGCCCAGGAACGCGCGCTCGAGGCTTTCGATCTCGGCGCCACCAAGGCGGACTCTTTGCTAATGTGCCGCGCGCGCGTGGTCGAGGCAATGGTGGCCAATGCGCGCTTCGAAGAGCAGATCGGCGAGACCGAGGACCCCAGCCGCTTTGCCCAGTTGGCGCACGATTGCGCCAAAGAAGCAGTAGATCTGGGAGAGCGCACCGGCAGCCGCAGATTGCGGGCCCAGGCGCACATCTGTCAAGGCCTCACCCTGGTGAATGGGTTCTTCAACAACACCGAGGCTGCCCGCGCCTGTTGCAACCGCGCCGAAGAGTACCTGGACCACGACCGTCACGATGCCCTGTGGCAAGAGGTCGAGATTTTGCGGGCGAAGATTCTGCACGGCGGAGTCGAGGATCCGAACCTGCGCGCCTGGTCCCAGGGCGAGGTCGGCAATAAGTCCCTCCAGGCCGTAGTGGCGGACTTTGAGGAGTTAGTAATCCGGCGCGTCTGGGAGCGCGAAGATCGTAAGGTCTCAAGAGTGGCCCAACGGCTGGCAGTTTCGCCCAAAAAAGTAAGACGCGTGTTGCGGCACTTAGGAGTCATGGCCGAGTAACTGACGGCCGCCCTGCAGCGTTTTCTTCCCTGCCGCCGGCACAGCCTCAATACAATCGCACCCCGCGTGGCCCCGGCTTTCGATGCATATGCACCGTATCGACAAAGCGCACGCTGTTATTCCCCGACGTCATTACCAGCGTGTGCGTTCGATAGCCTTCCCCGAAGAAGCGCACTCCGCGCAGCAGCGCGCCATCCGTCACTCCGCACGCCGCGAAGACGATATGGCTGCCCATTGCAAGATCGCCCGCCGTGTAGATCCGATGCGGATTTTTGATGCCCATGCGGCCAATCCGCTCTTCGAGTTCCGGCCGGTCGATCACCAGCCGAGCCACCATTTCCCCGTGTAAGCAGCGCATCGCCGCGGCCGCGAGCACGCCTTCCGGTGCGCCGCCGATGCCCATCACCGCATGCACGCCGTTGCCTCGCACCGCCACCGCGATGGCGGCCGAAAGATCGCCGTCTCCGATCAGGCGAATGCGTGCGCCTTCCCGCCGGATATTTTCGATGAGCCGCTCGTGGCGTGGCCTGTCGAGCACAATGACGGTTAGGTCTTTGACATCGCGATCCAGCCGCCGCGCGATCGACTTCAAGTTCTGCGACACCGGCGCGTCGATATCCAGCGCGCCCCGGCACGCCGGGCCCGCCACAATCTTCTCCATGTAGCAATCGGGAGCATGCAGCAAGCCGCCGGGTTCGGACGCAGCCAGGACCGCGATCGCGTTCGGAGCGCCCGTGGCGCAGAGATTGGTGCCTTCGAGCGGATCGACTGCTATGTCCACCCCGGGAAAATCGGCGCCGTCCGGGACCGCCGCGCCGACACGCTCGCCAATGTACAGCATCGGCGCTTTATCCCGCTCGCCCTCGCCGATTACAATGTTCCCCGCAATCGGCACGGTTTCAAAAGCCTGCCGCATCGCCTGAACAGCGGCATGGTCGGACTGCTTGCGATCCCCTTGGCCCATGGTGCGGGCGCTCGCAATCGCAGCTTCTTCAACCACGCGGACAAGGTGCAGCGCCAGGTCGCGCTCGATGTTAGTTTCAATTGAATTCATAAATAGATGCGGCCCCGCCGGTAAGCGGTTGCCAACATCATGATAGTCTGCGTAGCAGCGCTGAACCGTCGCCCCCCTGTGGAATCCTAAAGTCATGAGTACTCCCCGTACGAAGTCCTCAACCTCGGCAATCCCGTTTACTCCCTCCGCGCGTCCGCTCAGCACCAATAACCACCTGATTCGTTGGGTCGAAAAAATCGCTGAGCTCACCAGGCCCGCAGCCATCCACTGGGTGGATGGCTCGCAAGAAGAAAACGACGCCTTATGCGCCCAGATGATTGAAAGCGGTACGCTGACCAAGTTGAATGAAGAACTCTGGCCGGGATGTTACTACGCGCGCTCGGATCCGAGCGACGTGGCCCGCGTCGAAAATCGAACCTTCATCTGCTCGCTTTCCAAAGACGCGGCCGGCCCCACAAATAACTGGGTCAACCCGTACGAGATGCGCCGTAAGCTGAAGACGCTCTTTCGCGGATGCATGCGCGGACGAACCATGTACGTCCTCGCCTTCAGCATGGGAACCACCGATTCACCCATGTCCCAGATCGGCGTTGAGTTGACCGACTCGCCCTACGTGGTCGTGAATATGCGCATCATGGCGCGCATCGGGTTGCCCGCGCTCGCCGAAATCGACAAGGACGTCAAGCGCGTCGTACCCTGCGTGCACAGCGTCGGTGTGCCGCTCGCCCCGGGGCAGCGGGACGTGCCGTGGCCCTGTAACGACGAGAAGTACATCGTGCACTTCCCCGAAACCCGCCAGATCTGGTCGTATGGGTCCGGCTACGGCGGCAACGCGCTGCTGGGTAAGAAATGCTTCGCGCTTCGAATTGCCTCGAACATCGCGCGCGACGAGGGTTGGATGGCGGAGCACATGCTGATCCTCGGCGTCGAGGACCCGCACGGCGAGAAGACCTACGTCGCAGCGGCATTTCCAAGCGCCTGTGGCAAAACCAATTTCGCCATGATGATTCCACCCCATGGCTTCGAGGGCTGGAAGGTTTGGACGGTCGGCGACGACATCGCCTGGATCAAACCCGACGAAACCGGACAGCTCTACGCCATTAACCCGGAGGCGGGCTTCTTCGGTGTCGCGCCCGGCACGTCGGCAAAGACGAACCCAAACGCAATTGCGACGCTCTCCCGCAACACCATTTTCACCAACGTGGCGCTCACGCCCGATGGCGGCGTCTGGTGGGAAGGCCTGACCGGCGAGCCGCCCGCCGAGTGCCTCGATTGGCAGGGCAACCGCTGGACGCCCCAGATCGGAAAAGAGACCGGCAGAAAAGCGGCGCATCCGAACGCCCGTTTCACTTCGCCGGCCTCTCAGTGCCCCTCGATCGATCCTCATTGGGAAGATCCGGGCGGCGTTCCGATCAGCGCCTTCATCTTCGGCGGCCGTCGCGCCTCCACCATCCCGCTGGTCTTCCAAGCCTTCAACTGGAGCGCCGGCGTTTACGTGGGCGCCACCATGGGATCGGAGATGACCGCGGCCGCCGTGGGAACCGTCGGTAAGGTGCGCCGCGATCCCATGGCGATGCTTCCCTTCTGCGGCTATCATATGGGCGATTACTTTCGCCACTGGCTCCGGATGCAGCGCAGTCTGAGCGCGACGCCCAAAATCTTCCACGTGAATTGGTTTCGCAAGGGGGATGACGGGAAATTCATCTGGCCCGGCTACAGCCAGAACATGCGCGTGCTGAAGTGGATTGTCGATCGCGCCCGCAGCCGCGCCTTTGCCAAGGAAACTCCCATCGGCTGGGTGCCGCGCTATGAAGATATCGAATGGCAGGGCCTCGAATTTCCAAAAGACAAGTTCGACCAGTTACAGACAGTAGACGAAACGGCCTGGAAATCGGAAGTCATGGGCCACGAAGAGTTATTCATCGAGTTACACGACCACTTACCACCCGAAATGATCTACGAGCGCGAGTTACTGATTTGCAGGTTGTAAGCGGAATATCCTCGGCGCGCTCACTTCGAAGTAAGTCATCCAATAAGTCGGTCGTACTCCGCGTGACTGCCAATCCAGAACCAAAGTACACCGTCCGGTACGTCAGTTCCAATAGCGCGAAAGTGCAGCCCGACTCGTGCGGACCAGAAACGCCCGGCTCTCTTGAGCTGTACCGAAGGGTGTCTCGGATCAGCCTTCAAGTTGCGAAACGTCCGATCCGCAAGGGAACGAATGGACGGTAGGAGATTGCGGTATGCCCTCCAAAAATCGGGAGAAGCATGATGAGTCACAGCTTCGTGGACTTATCGGCCTTGTGGTCGAGCAGTGCCCGTTCGGCCAGCTCGTCCAACTTGCCCGCCTCCACATCGCGCTCGAATCGCTGGTCCCACATGACGGCGTCGTAGCTCGCAAACCAATCCCGAAACATGCACAATTCCTCTGGCGATAGCTGCCGAATCTGGTTTTCTATATGCTCGACGCGGCTCATGAAACTAGAATAGCTCTCCCAGCATGATCTATTAAGATCAGGTACTGAAATGCCGCAGCAAGATCTGGTCCGCGTTACCCCCGAAGAAATCGTCAACTTTATCCTCGAAGAAATGGAAGCCGGCCTCTGCCCCACCTACTACAGCAATCTCGTCCCCAGCGTCTACGACGTCTACCTTTACAGCGACGACCTGGAGCGCCTTCGCCCACTCGAACAACGCATGCGCGAAGAGGCCGTCAACGCGCTGAGCGAAAAGCTTTCTGCGCTCAATAAAGCGGCCCAACCCAAGTTGAAAATTCCGCTCGGCGCTCCGAAAAAGCGCAAGAAACGCTACGAAACCCTCGGCGAGTGGTCGGTCGAGTTCCACGAGAATGCGGATGAGGACGCGCGCGAAAATCCTCTGGTCATCCACTCAACCTTTCCGGCCGCCTCCGATTCCGAAGACCGTGCCGGCACTCTGACCGAGCGAATTACCAAACGCCGCACGGACGGTCAGACCGTCACCACGTCCACCCAGCGAACCGGCGATGTCGATACCAGCCGCGCCACCGGCATCGTCTATGCAAACCTCGCTTATGAGGACGATTCCGGCGCGCACACCTTTCAAATGACCAAAGACCTGGTGAAAATCGGCCGCGGCTCGCCCGATCATTGGGTCGATCTCAAGCTGAAGGCCAAGAAGGATGTTTCCCGCGAGCACCTCCAGGTCCGCCGCGATCCCTCCACTGGCAAGCTGTTCCTCAAAGACCTGAGCACCCTCGGCACCACTGTGGACGGCAAGCGCGTGCCGCCCAGCATCCAACAGGTCGACGGCGCGGACGTGGATGCGAACATAGAAGTGCCGCTTCCCGGCAAGGCGCGCATCGGATTGGCGGGGGTGCTGTTCATCGATTTCAAGGCAGTCAAACAGAAATGACGCGTCTTCACGCCGCGCGCTACGTGTTTCTCATCCTGCTGCTCTTATTTGTAGCCTGCGCTCTGCTCTTCGCCCGCAAAAAGGTGTAGCTCATGCCGTCGGCTGTCCCGCGTTTTTCTTCGGCCGGTTTGAGCCACCAGGGTTTCGTCCGCCCCAACAATGAAGACCGCGTCTATTGCGACAACGATCGTGCATTCTTTCTCGTGGTGGATGGAATGGGCGGCCATGAAGCCGGCGAGCAGGCCGCCGCAATCGCAGTCGAGCGCATCCGCGGCCGGCTCGAGCGTCAGACCGGCAGCGCCGCCCAACGCCTGCGTGAAGCAATCGCGCTCGCGAACAACGCCATTTTCGAAGCTGCCCGCCAAAACCCCGCTTGGAACGGCATGGCTTGCGTGCTGACCGCCGCTTTGATCGACGATGGGCAGGTCACCGTCGGCCATGTCGGCGATTCCCGCCTCTACAAAATCAAGCCCGGCCTCCTGGAAAAAATCACTCACGACCACTCGCCCGTCGGCGAGCGCGAGGATTCGGGCGAGTTGACCGAAGAGCAAGCAATGCAGCACCCGCGGCGCAACGAAGTGTATCGCGATGTCGGCTCCCAGGAGCATACCCCGGACGACGAAGACTTCATCGAGATAGCAAGCTTTCCCTTCGAGCCCGACAGCGCCTTCCTGCTTTGCAGTGACGGCCTCAGCGATGCGCTGTCTTCGGAAACCATTCAGCGCATCGTCGAACAGAACGCCGGCCAGCCCTCCGAAACGGTTCGCCTGTTGATCCGCGCGGCAAATGAAGTCGGTCACGATAACGTCTCCGCCGTGCTGGTCGAAAACGCGGCCTTCGCGGCTTCTTTCGGCAAGCGCGCCCGCAAGCGTCGCAAAGCCGCCGCCGCTCCGGAGCCCTCAACCGGCGAAACCACAGATCGCCTCGCAACAGCGCACGCCACGGCCGCCACCCCCTGGTATCGCAGCTCCCCGGCCTACTTGTTCTACGGCGTGCTGCTTGGTGCGGTCATTCTGTTTTCGCTCCAGAAGCTGCTCGCTCCCGCAAAGCGTGAGCACTCCCCGCGTGTGCTCACTGTCGCCGCGCCATCTACCATCGCCGCCGCGCTTGCAAAAGCCCAACCGGGCGACACCGTCGCCGTGGCCCCGGGCATGTATGCTGAAGCGCTGCATCTGAAGGACGGAATCACATTACTTGCGCAGCAACCGCATGACGCCATCATCAAAGGCGCCGTGGACGCCGACAACCTTCGGCGTGCGCGCCTGGAAGGATTTCAGATTCGCGGAGGCGAAACGGCCGTCCGCATTCACAATAGCAACGTAGTGCTGGCCGCCGATGACATCGCGGAATCGCACAGCGCCGGCGTCGAATTCAGCGGCCACTCCCGTGGCGAAATCTTCGCCTGCAACATCCACAACAACGCCGGCCCCGGCATTCTGTTGACCGATACAGCCGCTCCCTTCGTCGAGCACAACCTCATTCTGCAAAATGGCGCCCAGCCCGGCTCGCTCCGGCCCGGCATTCTGGTGCGTTCGAGCGGCCGTCCGCTCATCTCTGCAAACATCTTCGCCGGCAATGGCGCCGAGCCCCTTTGGCTCCCCGCGGCAGAAGAGTCCATCGTTGCGCGCAACGCCTTCGCTCTCGACGGAAAGCCCGATGAGCGCCCGAAATTCCGCATCGTTCCCCTTCAGGAAGGTCGCCCGTGAACACCGGCGCGCAATATGGGCCGTACCACATCATTCGACCCATCGGGCGTGGCGCGATGGGTGACGTCTATCTCGCTCGTGAACTGCAATCGGGCCGGGAAATCGCGCTCAAAATCATCCAGAAAGGATCGGACCCCGAAGACCAAGACATTTTAGATGCCGAACGTCTCGGAGCCGAGTTGCAAAAGCGCCTCAGCGGCCTCGATCGCCGCGTCGTCGCGGTGCATACCTACGGCGACTTGGGCGCCGATCTCTTCATCGAAATGGAGTTTATCGACGGTGACGACCTCTCCGCTCTCATGTCGCGCCGCCAAATCACCTACCCTTTCGCCGTGCACATCGCCCGCGAGCTCTGTGAGATGCTCGAAAATCTCCGCACCTTCTCGACCGTCATCGGCAGCCGCCAGTTCTCCGGTGTCATCCACGGCGATCTGAAACCAGGCAACCTCCGCATCGATCGCCAGTCTCAAGTTAAGGTCCTCGATTTCGGCATCGCCAAGGCGCTCACCCACACGCGAAAGTACACCGCGAACGTCTTCGGCAGCACCGCATACTGCTCGCCCGAGCGCATCGAAACACAGAACATGGACACCCAGTCCGAGATGTGGTCGCTGGGCGTCCTTCTGTATCAGATGATTGCCCACCGGCTGCCCTTCGAAGAACCCACCAAGGAACGGCTGGAGCGCCGCATCCGTTCTGCGCAAAGCCCGCCGCCCCTGCCTGCGCCATGCCCGGAGCCCCTGCGCCGGATCGTCTTCAAGATGTTGGCGCGTGATCCGGCGCGCCGCTATCAAACGCCCGTCGAGCTCATTGAGGATCTCACCCGCTTTCAGAACGGGAAGCAGGTTTTGGCCGGGACAGTTCCTGCCTCAAATGCATTCGACACCGATAGAACCGTCCGCACCACGCCTCCGATTCCGGAAGCCGCCCTCGGCGACCGCACAACGCCATCGCCCCGTCCCCTCCCAACACAACCGCCGCGCCCCGCGTTTCCCGCTGTTCGCGCGGAGCGCAACCCCACTCTACTCGGCTGTATGGCGATCGCCGCCTTCGCGGGCGTCCTCTTGGTCGTCTATTCCCTGCAACAGCTCAACTTTTGGGACGCCGCCGGCAAATTCAAAACCGATTTAGAGGCTGAGCACATCACCAATCTCAACGACGCCTGGGCGCAATATGAATCTCTGAACAATCGGTCTCATCTCGCCGTCTTCTTATGGGGAGCGAAGCGCGCACTGAAGAAACGCCTGGTGGCTGCCGCCGACGAAACTATTTCCGAATACCGCAATAGCGATGCGCCTTCCATCTTCGAGCCGCAATGGGTGCAAGCGCGCAACGATCTCTCGCGCGCGCTCGAGCTCGACCCCGGCGACAACGACATACAAGGCCGCCTGCGCCTGTGCGAAGCACATATAGCCCGCATCGATTCAAAAACTCTGCGCGGTCCAGGCCGCCAGAAACTATTGAACACCGCGATCGACAAGTTCAACGAGGCTGCCGATCTCCTAAAACATTCACCAGACCCATACCTCGGCCTCGCGAACTTGTACATCTACGATCTAAGCGATGTCGAGAAGGCCGAGGACGCTCTGAAGCAAGCCGCCCATCACGGTCATCCCGTCGGCAAGCGGGAAACGGGCCAGCTTGCGGACGGCTATCTTCGGCGCGCCGACCGGGTCGTCCGCCAATCGCACGCCTTCGCTCAAATGCCCACTGAGGAGCGCGAATACCTGGATCGGGCGAAACAGGACTATCTCCATGCCGAGGATCTATATCAACAAGCCGGCCTGTTCGGCGACGCGGCGCGGAATCGCCTGGTCGCAATGCAGGCCGAGCAGCGAGTCGAGCAGCGCCTCTTCCAGCTCCAGGCTACCCCGGTTTCGCAATGAAGGTCTCACGCGCTGATCTCGCAACTCGCGCCCAAGAGCGCGCCGCAACCGAGCGCCGTTCGCGCGCCGCATCGCGAACCGTCGAACTCGTCTGCCTCCTTCTTGCTTCCCTGGTTGTGGCAATTGGCTTGTACCTCGTATATGCCGCCAAGACTCGCGATCTCGCCCAGGAACAATCGGCAACCCTCAACCTGAACCAGCTTGCCGGAGCGCAACCCTTGATCCCTTTTCTTGGCATGATCGCTGCCCCGGCAGACCAGGAGTTCATTGCCAACCAGATCTACGACCTGAAGCGCCGCGGCGAGGAGTTCGATAATGTCGGCGCCATCGCCCGCTTGCGCGTCACGCAAGCGGATCTGCTCACCGCCCGCGGCTTGGTCTCATTTCCGAAACGCCTTTCGGCTCTTTCCGCAGCCACGCGCCGGCGTTCCGTCCCGCTGCTCACGGCACAGGAGCTCGCGGATCTCAAACCTCATCTGCGAGTCCGCGGCATGGACACGTACCGTCACCGCCTGTTCCTCTGGGCTGTGTTGTTTTTTGTGCCCTTCTACGTTGTGCATCTCGTCTGGCGTTGGCGCGGCTTTGCCGGCGACAATCTGATGCTCCCCATCATTTGTGCGCTCTCTGGCATCGGCCTGATTCTCATGATCAGCCTGCGCGATCCCCTCCGCGACACCTTGATGTTCGCTGGCTTCGCCCAAGGCGCCATCGCCGGTTGCCTCGCGCTGCTGCTCTTTAGCATCCCGAACTATCAGCGGCAGTTCGGCCGCTTGAGTTATTTGCCGCTGGTCGCCGCTCTGTTGCTGGCCGTCGCGCTCGGCGTCTTCGGCACCGGGCCGGGCGCTAGTGACGCTCGCGTCAACCTGTTCTTCTTCCAACCAGTCGAAATCATCCGCATTCTGCTCGTGTTCTTCCTGGCCGGATATTTTGCCCAGAACTGGGATGCCCTGCGCTACCTCAAACAGCCGCGCAGCTCGCTCCCGAACGCGCCCCGCCGCCTTAGCCTCCCGCGTCTCGATTACCTGGTGCCCGTTGCCGCCGGCGTTGCCGTGTCCATCGCGCTCTTCTTCTGGCTCAGCGATCTCGGCCCCGCGCTCGTCATCGGCTGCCTCTTTCTCAGCCTCTACAGCCTCGCCCGCAACCGCGTCCTGCTCGCCGCCGCCGGCCTCGCCGTCATCATCCTCGCCTTCGCCGCCGGCTACCTCACCGGCTACCCGCGCACCGTGCGCGAGCGTGTCGAAATGTGGAAATCTCCCTGGAACAATCACGTCCATGGCGGCGATCAGTTGGCCGATTCGCTCTGGTCGCTCTCCACCGGCGGTGCAACTGGCACGGGTCTCGGCCTCGGCGATCCGCAATCCATGCCCGCTGCCCATACCGACCTCATCGTCTCCGCTCTCGGCGAAGAGGCAGGCGCGCTCGGCATCCTCGCGCTCTATTCTCTCTACGCTGTCCTGATCTACCGCAGTATCCGCATCGCCCTTCACGCTCCCGGCGTCTATTCCTTCTTCCTCGTCATCGGCCTCGCCCTCATCGCCGCTTACCAACTGCTACTCATTACCGGCGGACTGCTCGGCCTTATTCCGCTCTCCGGCGTCGTCTCGCCCTTCTTGAGCTACGGAAAAACTTCTATGGTGGCGAACTTCGCTCTCTTCGCCATCGTGCTTTCGGTCTCGAACACCACAGAGAAGCCGGCCCCGCAATCGAATTTCGCCGCCGGCACTCGCATACTCACCGCCGTGTTGGCAGCGCTGGGCATCATCGTGCTCGCACGTTTCTTCTGGATTCAGATCGCCCGAGCCGACGACATTCTCGTGCGCCCCAGCCTGGTTACCCAAGCCGACGGCGTCCGCCGCTATCAATACAATCCCCGGCTGCTCGAAATCGCTCGCGACCTGCCCAAAGGCACGATCTTCGACCGCAATGGCCTTCCTCTCGCAACCAGCGACTGGTCCCAGATCGAAGCCCATCGCGCCGATTATCAGAAGCTCGGTGTCTCGCTCGATCAGACCACGTCCAAATCCGACCCTCGCTACTACCCATTAGGCCCGCAGCTTTTCTACCTCCTCGGCGACGTTCGAACCCGCTTAAAACAAGGCGCCACCAATACCGCTTTCCAGGAAACCGCCTCCCGCATCCGCCTCCAAGGCTATGATGACGTCGCCGAGCTGGAAGAATCGCGCGACCCCGAAACCGGTCAGATCACCACCAGGGTCCGCCGCGACTATCGCGCGCTCATTCCCCTTCTCCGTCATCGCTACGAACCTGAAAATCCCGCCGTCAAGCAAATTCTCAACACGCCGCGCGACATTCACATGTCCATCGACGCCGCTCTTCAGATGCGTACCTCAGACATCTTGGGTAAGTATCTGACCAAACTCGGCAAGGACAAGGGCGCCGTGGTCGTCCTGGACCCTTCCTCCGGTGATACGCTCGCCGCCGTCAGTTATCCATGGCCTTCGCAGGCGCAATTTGCCTCCTTGGCAACCGGCTCGCAAGCCGTTCCCGACCCCAATTTGCTCGATCGCGCCCGTTTCGGCTTGTATCCTCCCGGCTCGTCCTTCAAGATCGTTACCGCCATCGCCGCTCTCCGAAAAGATCCCGCGCTTGCCCAACAACATTACGATTGCATCCGTCTGCCCGATCGCCGCGTGGGAAACTTCGTCTGGAACCGCGAGATCCGCGACGACATCAAAGACACCGCGCCTCATGGCTCCGTCGACATGCAGAAAGGCATCATCGTTTCCTGCAATGCTTACTTCGCCCAACTCGGCGCGCATAGCGTCGGCGCGAAGATGCTCTATGACACCGCAACCGCCTTGGGCATCTCCGTAGCGCAGCCGAATACGCCCGAAAAGTTGCAGCAGTTCCTCCCGCAAGCCTCTTACGGCCAGGGACAAGTGGTCGCCTCGCCTTTTCAGATGGCCCGTGTAGCCGCCACCATCGCCGATGCGGGCAGCGCGCCTCAAGGCCGTTGGATCATCGACGAGACGAATCCCCGCGTTCGTGCCCCTGAGCCGCTCCTGCCACCCTCACTCGCAAATCAGATCGCCGGATACATGCGCAGTGTCGTCACTTCCGGAACCGCGCGGGTGCTCAACACCTCGCCCATACCGATCGCGGGAAAAACCGGCACGGCCGAGCTTACGAAAGCCCCCTCGCACGCCTGGTTCATCGGCTTCGCTCCCTACGGCGCGCAGAACCGTAACCAGCCCGGCAAGCAGATCGCCTTTGCCGTACTCGTCGAAAACGGCGAATATGGAGGAACAGCGGCAGCTCCCATCGCCGGCGAAATTGTGGCGGCTGCTCGCCAGCTCGGTCTCATATGAAATCTCTCGAACAACTCGATTCCTGGATCAGCAGCAAAGTGCGTGCCTGGTCATCGCGAATTTCGGGCGCGCCGCAGAGTGCGGAGTTGCTGGAAATTCGCCGCGACATCCTGAACGATATCCGCGATCGCATCCAGCCGCGCGGCCAAGGCAAGAGCGTTTTTCCGTACAACACCATCTCCATACGAATCGCAGCCGAAGACGCCGGCCGGCAAGCTTTGCTCGAACAAGCCTTCACGCAAGACGACGATCTGCAGCAAACCATTTCCGCGCTGCTCATCGAAGCCGGCTGTTCCCTGCCCGCCGGCTTGCAAACCACTGTGTTGGTGGCCGAAGGGGTCGGGCCCAAATTTCGCGTCGACTACTCGAACGTGAAAGCGCCCGCTGCTGCTCCTGCCATCCCGAACACGCGCCCCGCCGCAAAGCTCACCGTCATTCTAGGCGCAGCCGATGCGACCGAATACACCGTCGTTTCGGACCGCGTCAATATCGGGCGCCTGAAAGAAGTCATCAGCGACAAAGACGGCCTCCGGCGCCGGAACCACATCTCATTCGCCGAAACCGAAACCACCGTATCGCGCGAACATGCCTTCATTCGCTACGACGCGCAATCAGGCAAATTCCGTCTCTACGATTCCATGAGCCAGCGCGGCACCAACGTCTTCCGTGACGGCCGCCGTTTCGAAGTGCCGAAAGGACCCACCCACGGCTTTCAGCTCCGCTCCGGAGACGAAATCCACCTCGGCAGCGCCCGTCTGCGTTTTGATATAGATGCTCTTGAGCAATGAAAAAATCGATCGGCGACAACATCTTTCCCGAGCGCATGAGTTTTGAAGACGGCCTCAAGCTCTTGAAGCGCTCAGGCTACCAGGGCGTCGAGCTGTGGCTGGGCGACCGCCCCTGGTTTCAAATGGCGACCACCGATGCCCAGCTACGCGAAATGCGCAAGCAGATCGAAGATGCCGGCCTCGAGATCTCAAACGTTTCGAACGCGCTCGATTGGGACGAGAACGTCTCCTCGCGCGATCCTGCCAAGCGCGAAGCCGCCTTCCGCCATATACGCCGCCAGATCGAAGCCGCCCAAATCTTCAATTGCGGCGCGATCTTGATCGTCGCCGGCATCGTCACCGCCGACACGCCCTACAACGAAGTCTACAATCGCTGCGTCGATTCCCTCAAAAAGCTCGCGCCCGATGCCGCTTCCGCAAAGGTCAAAATCGGCGTCGAAAATTGCTGCTCCGAGCAGCGGTTTCTGCTCAGCCCGCGCGAGTTCAACACCTTCCTGAACGATGTCGATAGCCGCTGGGTCGGCATTCACCTCGATGTCGGAAACATACACGACACCGGATTTGCCGAGCAATGGATCGAAATGCTTGGCCCGCGCATCACCCGTGTTCACTTGAAAGATGTTTTGAAGCATCGCGGCCGCTGCGGCGATCAAAGCGTCTATACGAACATCTTTCTGGGCGATAACAACTGGCGTGCCATCCGCGACGCCTTCACCAAGGTCGGCTATGACGGCTGGGTGGTGGCCGAGATGGAAGCCAAGTACCGCTACGCTCCTGACCAGCAGATCTACGACACCTCCGCCGCCATGGACCGCGTCATTTCGGGTAACTTATAAGTGACTCGCCGCCACATTCTTCAGCAGGCGTTTGTCTTTCCACTCGCCCTCTCCGCCGAGGCAAGCTCTGCGCCCTCCGCGCTCCAAATCATCTCCGAACCCAACTGCCTCTCGCAGGAATCGGCCGCCGGCTTTCGCTTACTGCACCGCCCCTCGAACGTCATCCTGCTCTGTGGCATGAGCGCGCTCGGCAAATCGCGTGCGCTTCAACTGCGTGAGCAGGCGCTCCGCGGCAAATGGATCGTGTTCGAAAGCTCGCCGCGCTGCACCCGAACGCAGGCCCGAGTTCTACAGCACGTCTTCGGGATCGCGCTCAGTGAACCGGTCGTGCCTTCTCCGGATCACTTGTTCGCCCGCTATATTTGGCCGCACGCCGCGCTCACTCGAAGCTTCTCCGCCGTGATTCCCGTAAGCTGCTCGTCAACGGAAGCTATTGCTCACTACGGTGGCGTTTCTATTGCCATGCAGCGCCGCATCGGCCGCGGTGGCCTCGTGTTTCTCGGCTCTATGCTGGGTCCGAATCTTCGTGCGGAAGAACCGGAAGCAACAAAACTGGCCGCCGCTATATTTTCAGGAACAACTTCCGCCGGTACATCCACAGCAGCATCAACCAATATGTAAGCAGTACGGCCGCGCCCAGCAGCAGCGGGTACACACCCGGACCGAAAACCGCAAAGGGCCGGTCACCGAGGTGAATGCGAAAGCTGCTGAAAACGAAATCCTCGAACAGATGCGCAATCAGGTAAGCCGCAATCGAGTTCATGCCCACCACTACCAGCGGAAACGCCCATTTCCGATAGCCTTTCACATCGATAACCCAACTGAACGCGGCCAGAAACAGGAAGCAGATGCCGCCGCTGAACAGCGTCCAGCTTGGCGTCCAGATCCGTTTCACGACCGGACAGACGCCGGTAAAATGCAACACCAACCCAGCCGCGATGCCGATCACCCCCGCAACCACAAACCGCTTCAGCGGAATCACCGGCGCATAGTTTCGATACCACCGGCCCGCCGCTAACCCCAGGATCATCGTTGCTAGCGTCGGAATGAAGCTCAGCGTCAGATATCCTCCCTCGTTCGCCACGAACGGGCTCGTCCGCGGAAACAGATTCAGGAACCACTGGTCGAACGCGTTCCCAAGATTGCTGTTCTTGTTCCAATGCGCTGCAAAACCCGAGAACTGATGCGCCCAATTTGCCGGAACCCCCACCGCCGCATAATCGAAATGCGGCCCCGGCGCCGGATACAGCGCCCAAGCCAGCCAATATCCAAACAAAATCGCAGCGAACGCGCCCCATTGCCAGCGCGACGACCGAAATCCAAGCAAAAACAGAAATGGATAACCGAGACCGATCTGCGTCAGCGTATCTTCAAACGTGAAATAAGTCTGCGTGCTGTGGATCGACCGCAGAAAGATGCCCAGCACCACCAACAGGAACGATCGCCACAGCGCATGCCCGAACAGGTGCCAAAACGTCGCTCCTTTGCGCAGTCTGCTCGCGATCGAATAGGGAAGCGCCACGCCGACCAGAAAAGAAAACCCAGGCTGAATCGTATCGTGGAGCGAGCATCCGGCCCACTCCACGTGCGTTTGATTGTATGCGAGAAAGCCCCACAACCAGTTTCCTGGGTACGCGTGAGCTACCTCCGCCAGCCGCAGCACCTCCGCCATCATCAGCACCATCACGAAGCCGCGATACGCATCCACCGCCACGTTGCGAGCCGCGGATTGCGGCGCAACCGGCGCGATGATCTCTATCTCCGCCTTCGGTTGTTCTCTCGAAGCTACGCTCATGCCGTTTACCAATAGAACTTCAACGCGAATTGAATTTCGCGCTGATCGTTCTGCCCATCGCGCGTTGAATTGATCTGGCCAAATGTCGTAGGCGACGTGTAGTCCAAGGAACCCGGTGACGCCACCACTCCATTTCCATTAAATCCTGGTGGAGAGAAGTTCGGCGTGTTAGTCAGGTTGAAGAACTCCGCGCGAAACTCAAAATGCATTCTCTCATTTACGCGAAACTGTTTGAACAGCGAGAAATCCAGCCGATGAAACCCCGGCCCGTAGAACTGCGTCGGCGCTCCACCCAGCGGACTGTAGTCCGATTGTCCAATCGTGGTTGCCACTGGCGGACTCGTAAACGCGTTCGGATTCAGCCATTGATTCACATTGTGCGGCCCCGCCGTTACGCTCTGCCCCGGAACCAGCAACGCGTTGCAACCCAACCCCGACGTCGTCGTAATCACGCACGGCACCGTCCCCGGCTGCCCATTCTCGAGCGTCAAAACCCAGTTCGTGCTCCAGCCGCCCAGAATCGCATCCACCACCCCGGGGCTATTGGATAGAAACTCCCGTCCGTGCCCCACCGGCAATTCATACTCCCCGCTCAAGTGAAAAACTTTCGGAATATCGAAATCGCACAGCCCGTAATCTCCTTGTATGCCAAATCCCGGCAACAGCGGCGCGCGGTATCCAGTCAGCGCCGTTCCGTTCAGCACATCCACCGCGTCCGTGCGGCATTTCGACCAGGTAAAATTAGCCAGCATACTCAGCCCTGCGCTGAAACGGTGCTCGTAATTTACCTGCAGCGAGTTATAGAAGCTATCGGCTGCGAAACTCGTGTATGTCGAGTCGGTCTGAAAATCGGGAAAGCGCGCGTAATTGAATGAATCGAGGCCCGGCGGCAAAATCTCGCCCGGCGTATTCGGGTTAATGTACACGCCCAGATGGCGCACAGTATTGCCGACATATCCCGCCGCCAGCGTGTCGTTCGAGGCCAACTGATACTGCAGTGTTAAGTTGTAGCCCTGCGTATACGGCGTTTTCATGTGATAATCTTCGCCCAGAAACGACACACCCCCAGGCTCTACCGCGGCCGGCGTCAACGGAATCCCCGTCAAACCCGTCTCGAGCGTTCCGATCGACCCATTCGCGAACGTGATCGGCGCATTGGGTACAAGATTCGGATAAACCAGGTTGAACTGAAACGGAAAATCTACGTAAGTTTCGACAACCGAATTCTCGAAACCGCCATAAAATAGTCCATATCCTCCGCGCGCCACTAACTTGTCTGTTAGCCGATAAGCGAAACCCACCCGAGGCGAAAAGTTCGTGAGCTGTGAATGACCCAAACCCGGTACGCTCGAACACACAATGTTAAGGTCATCCGCTTGCGCAGCCGCTAAAAAATCGGGCGAAAACGGCGTATTGCACCGGTTCTTGGAGATCAGAAATTCTGAGGCGCCCGAGTAGTTGGGCAGGAAATTCGATTGCGCGCCGTAGCGTTCGATGATTTGGCCGAAATACTCCCACCGGAGTCCCAGATTTACCGTAAGCCGCGGAGTAACTTTGAAATCGTCCTGAACATAGCCGGCGTAGTAATCATGGTACATATCGGTGTTCGCGATATTCGACGCTTGTACCTGATCCGCGCCGCCGACGTAATCGGAAGCGCCCGGCGCCGTTCCCGCAATCGGCGTCAGCAGCATTTGAGCCAGGCCCGTATTCCCGCCGGTGGTCTCCGGAATCTCCGTGTATACCCCGCTGAAACTCCATGTGCCGCGCCCCGAAGGCGGCTGCAAAATGGAAAACCGTAGCTTCTGAAATTCAAAGCCGAATTTCAGCGAATGCCGCCCCAGTTCTTTCGTCAAGTTATCCGTGAACTGCAGCGTGTCGCTGTACTCCACCGAGGGCAGAAACTGATTGCTGCCCAATGTAGTAAGTCCGGTAATGAAAAGCGAGCCTAAGCCGCCGTTATCCGGAACCTGCGATACGCCCTGAATGCCGAACTGCGCCGGGATATTCGGCGTATTCGCATTCGGCTGCAGGCGCGTGGTCGCGATGCGGTTGAAACCGGCCCGTATCTCATTCACCAGGCTCGGTGAGAACGAATGCGTCTCGCTCAGCACCGAGTTGCTGGATTTCGCCGTCTGGTCGCCATCCGCGAACGACCCGCCGTCTGCAATTCCTGGAAAGGGTCCTGGTATCAGTTGCGGATTGTTTACGTAAGTCACCCGCCCGAAGATCGAATCTTTTTCGTTGAAGTTATGATCCACCCGGATATCGAATTGGTTCGCATCGTTCTTCAAAATCGGATCCGCTGAGTAATTGTTGAACAGCCCCGGGCCATTTGGCGCCGGATAGAGATTCAGCAGCTTGATCGCATTCGGGTCCAGGCGGCTCGCCGGAAGAATGTTCCCCGCAAATGGCTCGCGCACGAAACCCACTTGGCTGCCCGCCGGCATGCCCGCGCAAGGTACCGTAATGCCCGTCACCGCGTCTGCCGCTCCGCACGTCACCGCTCGCGTCGTGGACGGATCGAAAACCTGCCCCAGCGCATACGTCCGCCCCAGCACGTCCGTGCGTGTTCCGCCTTGTGTCAGCAGCTCGGATAAATTCGTATAGCCGCTGCTTCGTTCCAGGTCTGTCGGCACCGTGTTTTCCGAAGGCAGCGCCTGTCGAATTCGCGTGCCCTCGTAATCGCCAAAGAAAAACGTCTTATCCTTCTTAATCGGGCCGCCGATCGTGAACCCGAACTGGTTCTGCCGATACTCTCCCTTCGGAATGCCGCCTGCGTTTTCAAAAAAGTTAGCCGCATCGAACGCATCGTTGCGCAGAAACTCCCAGACGTCGCCGTGAATCTCGTTGGTACCCGACTTGATGGTCGCGTTCAAAACCGCGCCTGCCGACCGACCAAACTCCGCGCTGTAATCGTTCGTTTGTATCTTGAATTCCTGAATCGCGTCCACCGGCGGCTTCACAGCGAACGCCGTCCCATTCAAAAAATCCACTAAGTTCGCATTGTTATCGATTCCGTCGAGCAGGTAATTGTTCTGCGCCGGACGCTCGCCGTTTGCGGAAAAACTCCCGCTGGACCCCAGTCCGCGCGTGTCCTCCTGGTCTTGCGTCACGCCCGCCGCCAGTTGCGCCAGAAAAATGAAATTCCGTCCGTTTAGCGGCAGGTCGTTGATGGACCGCTGTGTGATCACTTGCCCCACCGACGCGTCCTGAGTCTGCAGCGGCGGCGGTTCCCCGGTCACCAGAACGGTCTGCGTCATCTGTCCGGGCGGCAGCACAAAATCCACCAGCACTCGTTGTTGCACGTCCACCGTCACGCGCGTATGTTCCACGCGCTGGAAGCCCTTGAACTCCGCGGTCACCGAATAGTGGCCGATCTTCACCGGCGAATATGCGTATTCACCGGCCGACCCGCTCGTCTTCACTTCCACCAGCCCGGTGTCTTCGTTCGTCAGCGTGACCTTCGCGCCCGGCACCACCGCGCCGCTGGTATCTTTCACCGTTCCGAGAATCGATCCCGTGTCCACCTGGGCCACCGCGATCCCGCTACAGCCGAGCAACACGGCCGCCACTCCCACTCTGCGCAGAATTTTCGACAACATGTCCGAGCCACCTCCCTGCCGCGAGAGCGGACTCTCGGGATCAGACCTCGGACGAGTGTCCGACAACGGTCGCGGCCCCTGCTTTGGATTTAGGGAGAGAATATCACGACGCTCAAAACCGAAGCAAGCCCTGTATATCGCTCGCCGGCTCGACACGAATGAGCCCCATCATTCCGCCATCCTCGTGTTCTAGCAGATGACAGTGATAGACAAAGGTACCCACCGCGTTCGGATCGCGAAAATCCATTCGCAGTTTCACACTGGGATAGTTGAGCGCTCTATCGGTAAAGTAAGGGACGTTAACAGTATCTCGGAGAAACGGCTCATTGACCGGCACGCCCAGATACTCGAGCAGCATAAAATGTAATTGGTGAATGTGAAACGCATGTAACTCTTGTGATCGGTTCTCGATAATCCAATCTTCCACTGTCCCCTGCTTCGCGACTATGTTGGGTATGCCCGATCGTGGATCGAACGGCGCGGGCGTCTGGCCGTCGACGGTGATGTAGAACTCGGTTGCGCTGTTCGGGTTGTTTGGATCAAGAAGTTTCTCGGAGAAATAAAGCTTCCGAGTACGTATCGGAGCAACATCCCCCAGCCACGGCCCTCCGTTCTTAGGCAGGGGCTCAGGCGAGGCTGCGAGTTTCGAGCGCGGCTCCGGCGCGCCCTCCGAAGCGGTAATTGTCGCAATCGCTCGGTTAGGATCGTTCTCCCCGCTCGGCCCCGTATCCACGGTTCGCGTCACCAAAAGCCCTTGCACGCCTGTGGGCGGACCCTTAACTAAGAACTCCACCCGCGCGCCAGGCGGAACTCCCAGGTGAGTCTGCCAACTGATAAAATCTCCCAAGGTTCCGTTCTCGTTTAACGGCGCGCCGTCCAATGCGACCAGGCCCAAAGGCTGCGGCGCGCGCTGGAACAGAACCGCCAGGTTGAGGTACGTAATGGCCGAGGCATTCAGCACCCGCCACAGTTGCTGCTCCTCCGGTCTCATCTTGATAGAAGCGGGCGGATAGTTCGGATAAGGCACGGGAACGTAATTGATCGACAGATCCTTCGCTGGCTTGCCGAATCCCGTACCGTTGTTTGCCGCGTCTCCATCCCGGTCGATAAGCAGCTTAGGCAAAACAGGCTCCGATCTGGAGGGCGGAGCATTTGGATTTAGTAAGTCCTGATCGCGAATAATCAGCACTCGTTCCGGCAACCCAGCCACTTTCGGATTCGCAGCCTCGATGCCTTCGATGATCATAGCGCCCGAAGCTCCGCCCAACACCTGGGCCTTCGTGAATCCATGAATGTGGGGATGGTACCAATACAATCCAGGCGGTTGGTTTTCCGGAATGCGAAATCGATACTCGAACGGTGGCTCACCAGGGCTGATCGATGTCGTCAGTACATCGTCTTGATGGCAAACCGCGGGAACGGTCAAACCATGAAAATGAAGGTTCGTAGACGCTGCCGTCATGAACCCATCGGTGCATGCGTCACGCTTCTCTCCGCCATCCATGTGTCCATGGACGTGCCTGCCGGCTCCGCGCTCGGCGCTCCGTAAGTCGTTTTTTAGATTCAGGATGAGTAAATCGCCCGGCCTGAGTCGCAAGTTAGGCGACTGGTTGCCGTTGCTGTCTACGTAACAGTAACGCTCGGAGCCGTCGGCAGCGGCATAGTTGTGAATTGTGAGATTCACCTTCAATTCTCCATTGCGGCTCCGCAAATCTTCCGGTTCGGGCACCATGCTTCCCGCCGGAGGTCGAAAGCAAGCGCCGTCCGGTGTCGCTTGGGCCCGCAGCTCCGCAGGCGATTGCCTCATGAGTGCGCTCGCAGCCGCGATTAGTAACAGCTTTTTCATCGTGGCTTTCATTTGGCTGAACACAGCAATCGCAAGCTAGCTTAACAGCCGATTGTTTAGATTGTGTTTCAGAAAGCAACAGGCTCGGCCGTATTCCGAATCGTCGAATTAACCTCACATTCACCAAACGCACCTCTCATTGAAATCTGCCGCTGTTATAACTTCCCGGAGACGGATTTAGACCGTCCAGATAGCTTAGATCGTCTCAGAAAGAGGAAAAATGTCTGTTAAGCATGTGGCAACAGATGCTGTTCATTGCTTGCGCATCGGACTCATGTCGCTTGCGCTCTTCCAGCTCGCCTTAGGCGACACTTGGGCTCGTCCAGTATCGTCGGACGAATGCCACGACGGCGACACCGCCACGCCAATCAAGCACGTTATTGTAATCATCGGTGAAAACCGCAGCTTTGACCACGTCTTTGCGACTTACAAACCCAAGGACGGCGAGACTGTCTGGAACCTGCTTTCGGAAGAAATCGTGAAAGCAGACGGCACTCCCGGACGTAATTTCGACAAAGCGCGGCAACATGCCGCCATCGACGAGACCCCCGACACATTCTTGCTCGACCCGCCCAAGGTGCCTTTTCCCAACCACGTCTTGCCGGCGCCTCTGGTAGGCGGCCCCAAAGATTCCTATGTGCCTGGCGACAGCCTGACCATTGCGGAACAATCGGAAAATGGATTGCCTTCGAGCTACTATCCATACTTGATCTCCGGCGGAACCGGCCTGACTTCTAAGACGCCGGACACGCGCATTACGGACGTGAATTCCCTGCCTCCAGGCCCGTTTCAGTTGACAAATGGTTCGAGTTTCGTCTATAACTCCTACGCCGCGAGTCCCGTTCATCGCTTCTATCAAATGTGGCAGCAGCTCGACTGCAGCGCCGACAAAGCCACTGTGAAGAATCCGTCCGGTTGTGACGCCCATCTGTTCCCGTGGGTAGAAACCACCGTGGGCGCTGGCACAAACGGTCTCCCGCAACCATCGAACTTCAGCACGGAGTATTCGCCGACGGCGACAACCACCGGCGAAGGGTCTACGGCCATGGGTTTCTACAATGTCCAGAAAGGCGACGCGCCCTACTTCAAGAGCCTCGCCGACAATTACGCCATGAGCGATAACTTCCATCAATCCGTCGACGGCGGCACCGGCGCGAACCACATCATGCTCGGACATGGGGATGCAATCTGGTTCAGCGACGGCAAGGGTCACCCCGCCGTTCCACCTAACAACACCAGCGCGGCGCCAGGAACTCCGAATCCCGGCCTCGATGAGATCGAGAATCCGAATCCAGCCGCCGGCACCAACAACTGGTACATCGAAGACGGTTATGGCGGCGGTTCCTTCGGTTCACCCGCCTATGGAGGTGGATCTTATACGAACTGCCATGACACGCATCAACCTGGAGTGGAGCCAATTGCGAAATATCTCGAATCGCTCGATCGTCCCATCGATCGCCACTGCGAACCGGGTCACTACTACTTACTCAACAACTACAATCCCGGTTACTTCGGCAACGGGCATAACGCCTACACCGACACAAATCCGAATAACACCATATTCACCATTCCACCTTCTTCCACGCCCAGCATTGGCGACCGTCTCATTGCTTCTAAGATTACCTGGAAGTACTACGGCGACCAGTGGAATAACTATGTGCCCGATCCATATCAGTTGAACTACGGAGCCATAGGCGCGAAAACAGACGAGTATTGCAACATTTGCAACCCGTTCCAATACGACACTTCCATCATGGCCGATCCGGCTGTTCGCAAGGCGCACATCCAGGACACAAGCGATCTCTACTCCGACATCCGGAACGGCACGCTACCAGCCGTCTCCTTCGTCAAGCCCAGCGGCCTTGTGGATGGCCACCCGGCGTCCTCTAAACTGGATCTCTTCGAAGGCTTCACCAAGAAGATCGTAGACCTCGTCAAGGCCAACCCGTCGTTGTGGAAGGATACGGCCATCTTCATCACCTTCGACGAGGGCGGCGGCTATTACGACTCCGGTTATGTTCAACCGCTCGATTTCTTCGGCGACGGCACCCGCATTCCACTCCTCGTCGTATCTTCATACACCAAAGCGGGCCACATTGCCCACGACTACTCGGACCACGTCTCCATCCTCAAATTCATCGAGAGGAACTGGGCAGTGGCGCCGGTCACCGAGCGCAGCCGGGACAATTTCCCCAATCCCATCGCAAGCTGGAGCAATCCCTACGCGCCCGTGAACAGTCCGGCTATTAGTGACCTGTTCGAACTCTTCGACTTCAGTCATTCAGGCTGGTGAAGCCGCTAACAGGGCACGCGGTGTCCGCAACGTGAAGAGGCGAAGCCGTTAGCGCGGCTTCACCTCTTTCCTCGTCTCTACTTACTATTCGTCAGCCAATAACTCGTTCCAGCCGTCTAACAATCTCTGCTTTCGGCTGCGCACCTACCATGCGATCTATCTCGCGCCCGTCCTTGAACACCAGCAACGCCGGGATTCCGCGCACATGGAAGCGTTCCGCCGTCACTGGATTCTCGTCCACGTTCAGCTTTGCCACTCGCAAGCGCCCCGCCATTTCGGTCGCCAACTGCTCGACCACCGGCGCCAGAACTCGGCACGGCGCGCACCACGGCGCCCACATGTCCACCAGAATCGGCAGGCGCGAACGCTCCACCTCGGTGGAAAAACTCGCGTCCGTGACCGTAATCGGCTTCTCATCCAAAGGCAGCGGAGTCTTGCATCGCCCACAAACCGGTTCGAGCCCCTGCGCCAACTTTTCTTTCGGCGCTCGATTGTCGGCGCCGCAGGCTGCACAATGAATCAATAGCGTCTCGGACATCGCGATATATAACTAGCTTCGCACTGCCGGCCGCGCATCATCACCAATATTGATACACGATTCCCGAAACGGCGTTCACGCCCCACACTACCGCATCCGATCCCACCCCCAGCGATGTTACTCCTGTCGAAGTAAACCATTGCTCATTCAAGAACGTGTACTCATAGACAAAGTCCTGAGTTTGAGCGTCGAATCGGTAAGGAATGCCGTTTACATCCACCGCCCAGGCCGCTCCGTCGAATGCCGGCGAGATAGCGGACGCGTTGAGGTAATGTCCCGAAACCGCCACCCACTCTAGCGTCGCCGGATTCAAATAATAAATGGCATCGAATGCGTTGAACACCCAAATGTTACTCGCCGCGCCGGCCGCCACCGCCGAGAAGCTGCTCTCCGGAATCATATTCCATTGCTGCACTTCGCGATCGAACCGGAAAAGCTGATTCTCCCCGTTTAATCCCCACGCATCCCCGTCCGCGCCCACCGAAATCTGCACGAGCCTTCCCGGAATCCACGTCCACTGCTGCGTCGAAGCGTTAAATCGGAAAATCTGGTTCGCCCCGTTCAGCCCCCACGCGTCGCCATTAGCGCCGGCCGCAAGTTGCGCCAGCTCGCCGGGAACCCAATCCCAACTCTGCCTCGAGATGTTGAAGTGAAAGATCTGTCCGCCTGCGTTGAGACCCCACACGTTGCCGTCGAGCCCCACCGCAATGTGCGCGAGTTTGCCCGCCACCGCGGTCCAATCTTGTGTGAGCGGATCGAAAGTGAAGATATTGCCGAAACCATCCAGGCCCCAGACATTGCCATCCGGAGCAGCCGCAACTTGGGCCAGGGCGCCGGCCATTTGATGGAATGTCTGCACGGGCTCGGGCGTTTGTGTGCCTTCGTAGATGTTGCCGGATGCATCGATGCCCCACACTGTCCCGTTCCGGCCCGCGGAGATCTGCCCAACCGTCCCCGGCGTCTTCACCCAGGATTGGCTGCTCGAGCTGAATTGGAAAATGGCGCCCGCCGCATCCAATCCCCAGACATTCGCGCCCGAACCCACCGCCAAACGAGTAAGCGAGCCCTCGACAGTCTCCCAGCTCTGAATCAGGCGATTGAAATGGTAGATACTGCCGCCGTCCAAGCCCCAAACATCGCCATCGGCGCCTACTGCGATGCTCGTCAGTGTTCCGGGAACGGCTTCGAAAACCTTGCTGATGGGATTAAAGCGCCAGATGCTACGCGAAGAATTCAGCCCCCACACCGCGCCATCGAATCCGGCCGCAATCTGCGTAAGCTCGCCCGGAATTTCTTCCCAACCCTGCGCCTGCGTATTGAAATGATAGATCTGGCCGGGCGCGTTCAGTCCCCAGACGTCTCCATCGCAACCAACCGCAATCTGCGCGAGCGTCCCTGAAATCCACTCCCAGCCATTCGTGCTCGCATTCCAGCGGTAGATCTCGCCCCAAGCGTTGAGTCCCCAGACCGCGCCGCTGGAACCAACCGCGATCTGCGCCAGCGTTCCCGGAATCCAATCCCAGGTGTTCGTGCCCGAATCCCACCGGTAGATCTGACCCGCCGCATTCACGCCCCACGTCGCTCCATCGAAGCCAACCGAAACGTGGGCTAGCTTGCCCGTCACTGGCATGAGCGCCGCACCCCGGCCAACCAGCGCAGCGCCGAGCACCAGCATGCACAAACAGACGTGACGAATCAGGCCCACCTTCAACCTCCGAAAACGAAGTTATAGAAGGTAGTAGGTCAAAACCGTCAAGAATCGCAGCCGCCGGCAAGGCCTTCGCTTTCGGCCATCGCTTGCTTTCTTGCCGTCTCAGGATGTTCTACCGCACCCGCCTCTTCTCGACCGGCCGCTTCCCCTCCGCCCGCGTCGTCAGCGAACTGATCTGAATCACCGGCATCAAGGAATTGCCGCTGTTGGCCCGCGGGTGCGCCGCGGCGCGTTGCGAAAGCTCTTGATTGAGCGTCTGCACAAAACTCTCAATCTGCTTCTGCATCGCTTCCATCTTCTCGCGCATGTTCAGGATGATCTCCACCCCCGCCAGATTCACACCCAGCTCGCGCGTCAGCTTCAAAATCACTTCCAGCCGCTCCAAGTCCTCGTCCGTGTAGAGCCGCGTGTTCCCTTCGCTCCGCGATGGCGCCAGCAGTCCTTCGCGCTCATACAGCCGCAGCGTCTGCGGATGAATCGCATACTGCTCCGCAACCGCCGAAATCATGTACGCCGCTTTATTCTTGCTCTTTGTCATCGCCGCTCACCCGCTACTTACGCGCTATGCAACCTTGCTCCACATATCCGAACGCACATCTTCGGTCTGCACCTGCGCCAGTTCCCGCAACAGTTCTCGCGTCCGCTCGTTGTGCACATCCGGCGCCCGCAGCACCACTTCCACAATCTCGTCTCCGCGCGTGTTCTTGCGCGCATTGAAAACGCCCTTTTCCCGCAAGCGAAACTTCTGCCCGTTCTGCGTGCCTTGCGGGATCTTCAGAATCGCCCGCCCGTCAATCGTCGGCACTTCGATCTTCGCTCCCAAGCCCGCCTCCGCTACCGTCAGCGGCACCTGGATATCGATGTTGTCTCCGTCCCGCTTGAAAAACGGATGCTCTTCCACGCGCACCGTGATATACAGGTCGCCCGCCGCGCCGCCCGCCGCCCCTGCGTTTCCCTTCCCCGCCACCCGCAGCCGCGACCCTGAAGTCACGCCCTGCGGAATTCTTACTTCTACCGTGTCCGGCCGCGTCACCACGCCCTCGCCCCGGCACGTCGGGCATGCATTCTTCAAACGTCCCGACCCCCCGCACCGCGGGCACGTCAGGTTGAACTTCATCGCGCCCGCCATCTGCGTCACCGTTCCCGTGCCGTCGCACTCCGGACAGACCGCCACGCTGTTGCCCGCCGAACCCGTGCCGTGACACGTCTCGCACGTCTCCTGCCGCGAAATGTTCAGCTTCACCTGTGTTCCGCGAATCGACTGCCAGAAATCGACGTTCAATCCATACTCGAGATCGGCGCCGCGCTCCGGCTGCGCGCTGGCCGATGGCCGCCCGCCCCGGTTGAAAAACTGGCTGAAAATGTCGCGAAATCCGAACCCTTCCGAGTCTTCACCGCGATTCCCCGCCCCGCCCGCCGCTCCCGCTTGCTGCTGCCTCAGAAACTCGCTGAAATCGAACCCGCCGAAATTCGGCCCGCCTGCATTCCCCGCCCCGCCCGGCCCATTCGGCGGAATGTTGTCCGAATAAAACCCGTACTGATCGTAAATCTTGCGCTTATTGTCGTCGCTCAGGACGTCATACGCCTCCTGAACTTTCTTGAAGCGCTCCTCGGCCGCCTTATCGCCCGGATTCAAATCCGGATGATGCTTGCGCGCCAGCCTCCGGTACGCTTTCCGGATCTCGTCCGCGTCCGCACTGCGCGCTACACCGAGTGCTTCGTAATAGTCTTTCTTAGTCGCAGCAGGCATGTCGTTTCTTTGCTAAAGCGGCGGCCCTTTCAAGCCGCCGCCTTCCAAACTCCGGGCCAGCGCCTCGGCCGGCCTCTTACTAACTGTCTCTGTTACTTACTTACTTCTTATCTTCCACATCGACGAACTCGGCGTCCACTACGTTGTCTTTCTTCTCGCCGCCGGGCGCGCCCGCTCCCGCTCCGTCACCCGCCGCTCCAGCGCCCGTAGCGCCATTCCCGGTCGGGCCTTGCGTCTTGTACATCGCCTCCGCAAGCTTGTGGCTCGCCGTCGTCAACTTATCGGTCGCCGACGTGATTTGCTCCAGCCCGCCGTCCGCCATGGCCTTCCGCACGCCTTCGATCGCCGACTCCACTTCCTTGGCGTCCGCCTCGGAAATCTTGTCGCGATGCTCCTTCAGCATCTTCTCGATGTTGTAAACCATCGCGTCCGCGCGGTTCCGCGCCTCGATCTCTTCTTTCTTCTTGCGGTCTTCCGCTCCGTGCGACTCCGCATCGCGCGCCATCTTCTCCACTTCGTCCTTGCTCAGCCCCGAAGAGGACGTGATGGTGATCTTCTGCTCGTTGTTGGTCGCCCGATCCTTCGCCTTCACGTTCAAAATGCCGTTCGCGTCGATATCGAACTCTACCTCTATCTGCGGTATCCCGCGCGGTGCCGGCGGAATGCCCACCAGTTGGAACACGCCCAGCAGCCGGTTGTCCCGCGCCATCGAGCGCTCGCCCTGAAACACCTTGATCTCGACCGACGTCTGGCTGTCCGCCGCCGTCGAGAATACTTCGCTCTTGCGCGTCGGAATCGTCGTGTTCCGCTCAATCAGCTTCGTAAACACGCCGCCCAGCGTCTCAATCCCCAGCGACAACGGCGTCACGTCCAGCAGCAGCACGTCCTTGACTTCGCCGCCCAGCACGCCGCCCTGCACCGCCGCGCCCACCGCCACCACTTCGTCCGGATTCACGCTCTTGTTCGGCTCCTTGCCGAACAAATCGCGCACCATCTGCTGCACCTTCGGGATACGCGTCGAGCCGCCCACCAGAACCACCTCATCGATGTCCTTCGGCGTCACGTTCGCATCCGCCAGCGCCTGTTTGCACGGGCCCACCGACCGCTGCAGAATGTCGTCCACCATCTGCTCGAAGCGCGCCCGCGTCAGCTTGATCGCCAGGTGCTTCGGGCCGCTCGCATCCGCCGTCAAAAACGGCAGGTTGATTTCGGTCTCTAGCAGCGTCGATAGCTCGATCTTCGCCTTCTCGGCCGCTTCCTTCAGGCGCTGCAACGCCATCTGGTCTTTCGAGACGTCCACCCCCTGATCTTTCTTGAACTCTTGAATCAACCAGTCGATGATGCGCTGGTCGATGTTGTCGCCGCCCAGGTGCGTATCGCCGTTGGTCGACTTCACTTCCACAACGCCGTCGCCCACTTCCAGAATCGAAATGTCGAACGTGCCGCCGCCGAAGTCGTAAACCGCAATCGTCTCGTCCTTCTTGCGATCCAGCCCGTAGGCGAGCGCCGCCGCCGTCGGCTCATTGATGATGCGCATCACCTCCAACCCGGCGATCTTGCCGGCGTCTTTGGTCGCCTGGCGCTGCGCGTCGTTGAAGTACGCGGGAACCGTGATCACCGCCTGGGTGACCTTCTCTCCCAGGTACGCCTCCGCAGCTTCCTTGAGCTTGGCCAGGATCATGGCCGAGATTTCGGGGGG
>DATASJ010000043.1:0-1557 GCA_036269275.1 Bryobacteraceae bacterium
CACCAAGCTTTATCGCGGTGCGAATGCGGCGGTAGGAATCACGAACCTTGTCGCGAAAAAGCTTGGTGGCGACGACGATAAACGGCAGCACGGCGAAGGTGATCAGCGCCAGCTTCCAGTTCATGCACAGCATGATGCCGAGAATTCCCGCAAGCACAAAAACGTCTTCGAAAATCGAGACGACTCCTGAGGTGAACATCTCGTTCAAGGCGTCGACATCCGTCGTCACGCGCGTGACCAGCCGGCCAACCGGATTCTTGTCGTAGAACGCGACGTGCATGCGCTGCAGGTGCCGGAAAATCTGGCTCCGCAGGTCGAACATTACTTTCTGCCCGGTCCATTGCATGAAGTAGGTCTGCAAAAACTCGAACACGAAGGTGAGGACCAGCAGGCTAAAGTAGATTGCCGAAATTTGCGCGATGCCGTGCAACGGATGCGGGCTCAGCCAGTTCCACAATCCTGAGTTCGTGCTCTTAACTGGCGCAAGGTAGCGGTCCACGGCCACTTTTACCAGGTAGGGCCCGAGCACGTCGCAGAAAGATTTGAGAATGATCGAAACGATGGCAATCGTCACCTGCCAGCGGTAAGGACGCAGGTAGGTGAGCAGCCGCTGCATCAGCCGGCTGTCATATGCTTTTCCTAGTACTTCCTCTTCCTGGGCCATTGGTTCTCGGGCAAGTTCGCGAGCGGCGTTGAAATCGCTAGGAACAGGTTAACCTAAATAGATGGCCGGGGCAGCGGGGAAGATGGAAAAGCTTTGAGAGTGGGATAATCGATAAGTGGCTCTGGGAATCTACATTTCGGTCCCGTTCTGTCGCACAAAGTGCAGCTACTGCAACTTCGCCTCAGACGTCTTTTCGCGTGCGGTGTTTGAGCGCTATGTCGATCGGGTCTGCTGCGATATTGCGAGCGCCCGGCAAATGGGCAACCAGATTGGCGGGGTGATCGAAGCTGAAGTCGACTCGATCTATCTCGGCGGTGGCACGCCCACGGTGCTCGAGGCCGGGCAATTGCGGCGAATCTTTGACGCCGTCCGCGAGCACTTTTCCGTGGCTTTGGATGCCGAAATTACGGTCGAGTGCGCGCCCGGCACGCTTGCGCCAAGTGTCGTCGACGCGCTGTCAGGCTGTGGGGTAAATCGTGTCAGCCTGGGCGTGCAGTCTTTCGTCGACGTCGAGGCGGCCGCGGTAGGTCGGTTGCACAAGCGGTCCAGCGTTCTCGAAGATGTAGCCCGCCTCCGCGTGGCGGGTATTTCGAACCTCAATATCGACTTGATCGCGGGCCTTCCGCACCAGACCGCGGAAAGCTGGCAGGAGTCGCTGTCGGAGACACTGGCGACCGGCGCTCCGCACGTCAGCGTCTATATGCTCGAGGTGGACGAAGACTCCCGCCTGGGCCGCGAACTAATCGCCGGCCGAACGCGCTATCACGCACACTTCGTCCCGGACGAGGAAGCGACCGCAGATTTTTATCTCGCAGCCTGCGAGCAATTGGAAGCGTCCGGAGTGGCGCAGTACGAAATCTCCAACTTCGCGCAAGCCGGGTCCGAATCCCGGC
>DATASJ010000044.1:0-3557 GCA_036269275.1 Bryobacteraceae bacterium
ATGGCCAGAAAATCGATGGTGCGGTTCCTATCGGTGAGGTCCGAGCCGCGCTGGACGCCGCCTTGAGAGACGCCGGACAGCCGGTGCCGCAGCACGCCCCATCGGCCCCAGAACCCGTGTCCCAGTGATGGGTTGTTGCGGGGACGCCAGCGATCCCGAGTCTCGATCTTTCATCTGTCGCGCAGTCAGGAACGGAGAAACATTCTTGAGAAAAACCTCATTCCTTCCCCAGTTCGCAGCGACGCTTTCAGCCGCCGTCGTACTGGCAGGGCTGGCCGCCTGTACGCCGCAGCCCAGTGGTGACGTGATGGCGACCGTGGATGGGCGAAAGATTTTCCGCTCGGATGTGGACAAGTATTACGACAACAATGTCGCCTCAGCCCAGCAGGCTCCTATCGGCGAACAGGCCACCGCGCTGCGTCTGAACATACTGCATCAGATGATCGACGACGAGATCTTGATGCGCCGCGCCGAAAAACTGGGCTTGCTGGCCACCGATGAAGAAGTGGACCGCAAGTACAACGAGATTAAGGCTCCTTTTTCGCAGGAAGAGTTCGACAAGCGGCTCAAGGACAAGAAAATTACGTTGGCCGATTTCAAGCGTGATATTCGCCGCTCAATTACGGTCGAAAAGGTGATGAACAAGGAAGTCTCCTCCAAGATCAACGTTACCGATCAGGACATCACCGACTACTACAACGCGCACAAAGGCGAATTCAACCTGATTGAACCGCAGTACCATCTGGCGCAGATTATGGTGACACCTGGACCCAATCCGCAGGCGCACAATCAGAACGACAAGGCACAGAACGAGGGCGATGCGCGCAAGAAGATTCAGATGATTGCGAACCGCCTCGATAGCGGTGACGATTTTGCCACGCTGGCCATGAAGTACTCCGAAGATCCTGAGACCTCGGGTAACGGCGGCGACCTGGGCAGCGTGCCCGAATCTGGTCTGAAAGGAACCGATCCGGCGACGCGCGACGCGGTCATGAAGCTTAAGCCCGGCCAGTACAGTGCCGTAATCGGCGTGGTCAATCCTGCGACCCGGCAGGCTGTGGGATACCGCATCGTCAAGCTCGTATCGAAGGAACCCGCGGGACAGCGGGAACTGGCTGACCCGCGAGTGCAGCAAGCTATCCGCTCCCAGCTTCACGACCGGCGCGAGCAGTTGTTGAAAGCGGCCTACTACGAAGTTTTGCGGGACTCAGCCAAAGTCGAGAACTACTACGCGAAGAAGGTACTCGACAGCAACGGCATGGAGAAATAGCGACTGAAGCAGTTCCTGAATTGAGCCTGCACCCTTCTTTGCAGCCTTCTCGGTTTTCTTTGCGACCTCTGCGGTTAGAAGATTTTAAAACGCAGAGTACGCCGAGGGATTGGCAAAGGGACGCAAAGATGTCACGGGAACCCTAAACTGCCATTCAAGATTTGTTCTTGGGAGCGATGGCTACTCGACAATCGCCAGCACGTCTCCGGCGTTGACAGCGGCGCCTTCACTAACCAGAATTTTCTGAATCGTGCCCTTCTTCGGAGATTTGATTTCGTTCTGCATCTTCATTGCTTCCACGACTAGCACGCCGGCACCCGTCTCGACCTCGTCTCCCTGGCTCACCAGAACGCGAACGATTTTGCCTGGCATGGGCGCGGTCAGTTTCTTGGGCCCATGATCATCCACCGCACGGACGCGCCCCCGCAGCGATCGCGGATCGCGGACTTCCGCCGCAAAACGCACGCTACCCACCCAGAGGTGCAGGTCGCCACCGACGCGTTCGCATTTCACTTCGTAGGCCTGGTTACCGATGCGGAGAGAAAGAACATCGGGACGCGCCAGTACCGCGTCGACTTCGACTTCGCGCCCATCAAGCCGGCAGGACCAACCGCTCTCCTCTCGGTTGAGATCCAACCGGTAGTTCTTGCCGTCAATGGCGATGTCGTAGGTCATAAACCAGTCGCTAGTGGCTGGTACTTCGATTGGATTTCATCGCGTAGCCTCTCTGTGAGCCGCAATCTTCCAGTTGGAAGGGGCATTCGGCTGATTCACGTTGTCGTTGGCGGCGAGGCGCTCGTTGGCTCCGGCGCCGGCCGAGCCCAACACGGCAAAGATTCCGGCGGCAATCACCGCGACGTCGACTGCTCCGGGATCCGGGGCAACTTCAGCCCGCGGCTGCTTCAACAAGCGATCGAGGAATCCAGTATCTATCTTCGCGGCGCGAAAATCGGGATCGCTGAGGATACGGCGGAACAATGAAATATTGGTTTTGATTCCACCCACAAAGTATTCGTTGAGAGCGCGCGTCAGGCGGGCGCTGGCCTGCTCGCGATCTGTCCCGTAGCCGATCAGCTTGGCCAACAGCGGATCGTAATCCATGGGCACGGTCCAGCCTTCATACATCCCGCTATCTCGCCGGATGCCCGGGCCCGAAGGCAGCAACAGCAGCGTGATCTTGCCCGGGCTGGGAAAATAGTTGTTATCCGGATCTTCGGCGTAGATGCGGCACTCGATGGCGTGCCCGCGAATCATCACTTCGTCCTGTGTGAAAGGCAGGCGTTCGCCGGCCGCAATGCGAATCTGCAGGTGTACCAGGTCGAGGCCAGTGACCAGTTCGGTCACCGGATGTTCCACCTGCAATCGCGTGTTCATCTCCAGGAAATAGAAGTTCTTCTGCTGATCTACCAGAAATTCGACCGTCCCTGCATTGGTGTATCCCGCGGCTTGAGCGACGCGAACCGCGATCGCTCCCATTTCGCGCCGCATGTCTGGATCGACGATGGGAGAAGGCGCTTCCTCAACCACCTTCTGATGGCGGCGCTGCAGCGAACACTCGCGCTCGCCCAAATAGACCGTATTGCCATGCTCGTCGGCCAACACCTGCATCTCGATGTGGCGGGGATTGACAATCGCTTTCTCGATATAGACTTCGCTATCGCCGAAGGACCGCTCCGCCTCACTGCGCGCGCCTTCGAGCGCTGACTTCAATTCTTCGGGAACGTGCACCAGACGCATGCCTTTGCCGCCGCCGCCCGCGGCGGCTTTCAGCATCACTGGATAACCGATGCGCGCCGCAACCTGTTCCGCCTGCTCGAACGATTCGAGGCCGCGCGATGTTCCCGGCACAAAGGGTACGCCGGCGCGCTCCATGGCTTGCCGTGCGCGGGTTTTCGAGCCCATGGCATCCATGGCCGCGGCCGTGGGGCCGATAAACTTCACGCTTGCGTCCGCGCAAGCTCGGGCGAACTTTGCATTCTCGGAGAGGAAACCATAACCGGGATGGATAGCGTCCGCTCCGGATCGGGCGGCCACGTCGAGAATCTTCTGGATATTGAGATAAGACTCGGAGGCGGCTGGCGCGCCGATGGGGTAAGCCTCATCGGCCTTGCGGACGTGCAGCGAGGCGCGATCCACGTCAGAGTAGACGGCAACCGCCGCGATTCCCATCTCGTGACAGGCGCGGATCACGCGCACGGCAATCTCGCCGCGATTGGCGATGAGAATTTTCTTGAACATTTCTTGAGCAGCCGCGCTCGGCGAACTGAAGATTTTACAGGAGATTCCA
>DATASJ010000045.1:0-1554 GCA_036269275.1 Bryobacteraceae bacterium
CGCAACGAGCTCGGCATTCTGTCGAACTTTGCGCCGACGCCTTTCGTCTATCGCGGCAAGCGCTACGCCAGTGTCGAAGGCTTCTGGCAGATGATGCTCTATCCCGAGGGCCCCGACGATCCACGCGCCAAGGCTCCCGGCATTCATTGGCTGCACTCGCGGGAAGAAGTTGGCCAGATGACCGCCTGGGACGCCAAGAATGCGGGCGACGCCGCCTACGAAAACATGAAGAAGATGGGGATAGACTGGGTCACTTTTGAAGGCGCGATGATGCCGTACTGGTCGAAGACCAAAGGCGAGCACTACCGCATCATCGTGGAAGCGATGCGCGCCAAACTTGAGCAGAATCCCAAAGTCCGCGAAATTCTTTTGTCCACCGGCGATCTGACTCTGCTCCCCGACCATTATCAGGAGACTGATCCCCCCGCTGAGTGGCTCTATTTCAACATATGGATGGACTTGCGGACGGAGCTGCAGCACAGCCATTAAAGATTTTGATTCGTCCCATTAGAGCTGCGATGTTGACACACGACTGTCATCGCCGCATACTAACTTAAGCCCGCGAATTGAATTAAAGCCTCCTTCAGGGTGGAGGTGTTTCCTGCCATTCAGTTCCCCTCCGGGTGACCTGCGGTGTCCCGCGTGACAGCGGGTTGCTGCTTCCTCCACGAAGAGATGGTTTTTTTGACCGGTCATTTCTTGACCGATCATTCTGCATTTTAGGCTGCAAGCCTTCAGGCTTTGCGGTCGGGGTCATTTCACAGAAGGGGAAATTTCTATGGATCTTGCAATCAATTCGGGGACAAGGTTTCAGGTTCAGAGCATTCACCGCCGCGCTCAGTTCGGGAGGCGAACTTTGGGCGGCTTACTCGCAGGAACCCTGTTGCTTTTCGGATTACTGCTAGCAGCGGCTACCGCCCACGGCCAGTCGCTAGCCGGCCTCGCCGCGTTGAGCGGCACCGTTCGCGACAGCACCGGCGCGCTCATCACGGATGCGGCAGTCGAGATCTCGAATCCAAATCTTGGGATCGACCGTAAAATCACTACCAATTCCGAAGGCTATTTTCTTGCGTCATCGCTCCCTCCCGCGTCCGGGTACGAGATTAAGGTGACAAAAACCGGATTCACCGGGTACAGCGCAAAGAACGTGCAGCTGATGGTGGGCCAGAACATAACCGTCCCAGTTCAGCTAACCGTCGCACAACAGGCCGAATCGGTAACTGTAAGCGCGGAAGTGCCGCTGATCGAGGAATCTAAATCCGGCGTTTCCACGGCGGTCGAGAACACCCAGATTCAGAATCTGCCTATCAACGGTCGTCGCGTGGATCAATTCGCTCTCCTGACGCCGGGAGCCGTGACCGACGGTTCCAGCGGTGCGGTTTCATTCCGCGGCGTTCCCGGAGGCAACGCGTTCCTGCAGGATGGCAACGACGTGACCCAGCAGTGGGGCATCGATATCGGCGGCGGGGCGACGGTTCCTTCCAGCATCAGTCAGGACGCCGTGCTCGAATTCCAGGTTCAAACGTCGGGCTATAGCGCTGAGTTCGGGCGCGC
>DATASJ010000046.1:0-8160 GCA_036269275.1 Bryobacteraceae bacterium
GGCCCGCCGTTTCGCGTATGGCGTGCGAGCGTCCGCTCCCGGTTGGTTGCCGGATGACGCGTATTTCGGAATTGAGCCCGGCGCGAAACGCCGGATCGTGCTGCGTCCTTTATCGCTTTGCGAAGCCACAGCGAGCCTCACCATCACAGCGATCAACGCCGAGGGCCGGTTGTCGATCCCCATTGCGAGGCGCGCATGAAAACGCTTCATCGCTGGTTCCGTTCCGGCGCATATTCATTGCCGGGCCACTCCGATGTTCCAGAGACACTCGGAACGGTTGGCGTGCTCATCGTACCGCCTTTTGGTTGGGAAGACGTGTGCTCCTATCGCCCTCTGCGCTTCCTGGCAAAGAAGCTCGCCGCGAACGGAATTTCGGTCATGCGATTCGATCTCCCCGGAACTGGCGACAGTTCAGGCAATGCGCTGGATCCGGGATTGTTCGAAGCGTGGATCGAATCGATTGATCATGCGGCCGCCGAACTGCGCGCCGTCACCGGCGTGGAAGACGTCGCGGTGCTGGGTATCCGTCTGGGTGCGCTGTTAGCGTTGACCGCAGCGGCGCGCGGATCCAATCTGCAGGATCTGATTCTGTGGGGAGCAACGGCGAGCGGCCGTGCCATGCTCCGCGAGCTGCGCGCCTTCGGAAACATGGAGCGCCTGGAATACGGTAATGGCGCTGCCGCCGCTTCAGTTCCGGTCCCAGGCCTTGAAATCGGTGGCTTTTTAATTGCTCCTGAAACGCAGCACGCTCTTGAAAATCTCGTTGTATCGCCCCTTCCCGATATGCCGGGCCGCCGCGTGCTTTTGCTGTCGCGCGACGATCTGGCGGTTGACGCCAAGCTAATGCGCGCTCTCCAGTCGGCGGGAAGCGCGGTCGAAACCGGGAATGGCAATGGCTTTGCGGCGATGATGGGGTTGCCGCACGAGGCGATTCCGCCTTTTGCGGCAGCTCGTACCATCGCAGAATTCGTGAATTTGCGGAACGCGCCGGCGTCCAGCGCGACCACTTTGCCCTCCACAGCGCAGCCGCAAAAAGCGCTCTACGAAGATGCCGGTCTCGGAGTCAGCGAGACCATCTATACGCTGGACACATCGTCAGGTCCGCTTTTTGGTGTTCTTACAGAGCCCGCGACCGCTGCGCCGTCCGGCGACCATTGCATCTTATTTTTGAATGCCGGCGCGGTTCGCCACACCGGTCCCAACCGGATGTGGGTGGAAGCGGCGCGGCGCTGGGCGGAGCGCGGAGTGCCTTCCCTGCGCCTGGATCTTGCGGGGATCGGCGAAAGCGATGGAGAGGAAACACTCGGCACCGAAGGCTTGTACCAGGAGCATTTGGTAGACCGGATCCAAGTCGCGACGGACTCTTTACGGTCTTCTCAGGGAGTCCGCCGATTCGTCGCCGTCGGGCTTTGTGCCGGCGCGTTCTGGGCGTTCCATGCGGCGGTGCGCAATCCCGAGATTGCAGGAGCGATCCTATTGAACCCGCGCTTGTTTTTTTGGGATCCCGAAGTCGATCGCCGACGCCTGCTGCGGCGTACGGTAAAAGGTCTGAGCGAATGGGGCGACTGGTGCCGTCTGGCTCGCGGAGATGTTCCCCTTGAGAGCATCAAGCAGGTGGCGCGCATTGCACTCGACAGAATGCAAGCCGGCGATGGGAATCGTCCTCTGCAAATTCCGCGCGAACGAATGGCCAAGGCCTGGGCGGCTATTGAGCGTAATCGAAATAGATTGACGCTGGTTTTTACGGAGGGCGAACCATTGCTGCGCGAGATGGAGGAAGAAGGACAACTGCCGCCTGAAACCTGTACGCGGGTGCAATGCGTGCGCGTGGCAAACGGAGGACATACCTTCCGCCCGCTTTGGGCGCAAGAGTTGGCTCATGAACTCATCGATCGGGAAATTGCGGCCGTCCTTCGTGAGAATGTCCCGGATAAGAAGCAGGATGCTTCGGAAACCAAATGGGCAGCCAGCGAAGCATAGACACTCCGCCGGCCTCTCCCGGCGCCCCACGCGCGAACCCGCAGGATGAGATTAACAGAAGGGTATATTACTCTCCGCGCGTCTACCGCTGGTATCTCGCGGAGAGCCTGACGGCAGCGGAATCCCTTTGCCTGTCGAAGTACCGGCTCCACATTGAACACAAAGATGTCCTGGATGTTGGGGTCGGGGCAGGTCGCACCGCCCGTTTTCTGGCGCCTCTGGCGCGGCGCTACGAAGCAGTGGATTATTCGCCGGTTATGGTCGAATACGTGAAACGAACGCTGCCAAAGATCAGCGTGCGCCAGGCAGACTTTCGGAACCTGACCGCCTTCGCCGGCGAATCGTTCGATTTCATCTTGGCGACTGACAACGTGATCGACGCCCTGGCGCATCATGATCGGCTGCGGGCTCTGGGTGAGGCTTACCGTTTGCTTCGGCCAGGCGGAGTCCTCGCCTTCTCCTCCCATAACCTTCGCTACAAGAAAGCGTTCTCGGGTCCTCAATTACGATGGTCCTGGAACCCCGTTCGGTTTGCGGCGAACTGTGTGGGCTTTGGCTTGAGCATGCGGAACCATCGTCGCGTGGCCCCGCTGCGGATCACAACATCCGAATATGCGCTCTTGAACGATCCCGGACATCGTTACGCCTGCCTGCACTACTATGCGGAACGATCAACCGTATCGGCGCAATTGGCGCGCGCGGGATTGCGTTGCGTGGATGCCTTCGATCGGGACGGCCGGGTTCTGAGCGAGTCCACGGACGATAGCGACGATAGCGAAACTCCGAGTGTCTTCTACGTGGCAAAGAGGCCGCTGAGCGGAACTCGACGATAGGATCGACCGCTAGGGTGCTGCCTTACTGGCGGCGCTTTTTTTGGACCTCCACGCCTTCAACTCTTCCAAAATCTGTTTCGCTTTTGCGTTTGCGCGATCCAGTTGGAGCGCTTTCCGCAATTCCTGCTCGGCGCGGTCCCATTGGCCCAGGATTACCAGGGACAACCCTAAATTGGAATGGTGGGCGGAGTCGTGCGGCATAAGCCTCGTGGCTTCTTCGAAGGATTCTTCCGCTTTAACGTACTCGCCGCTATCGATATACTCTCGCCCCAATAAGTTGTAAGCGTAAGGCGCCGATACCGGGTACTTGACCACAGCCTTGCGCAAATCTTCGATCGCGGCCGAATGATTACCCGATTCGGCCTCGCGGTTCGCATCTTCCATCGCGCGCCGAGCCTTTGCCGTGAGCGGATGGCGCAGCTCATCGGCGGACACAATCGCCGGCCCGCTGGCTACATTTGCAGGCAGCGCGGGACGCTCGTTCAATTCCTGAAGTTCCCACCCATACCTGGGATCGTGGCTATTTCGATATGGATTCTGTGCCTGAACCGGAATCACGATCCAGAAGCCCGCGCACACAAATGGCACAAGCGACGACACACTATGCATGGCTACTCCACGGAAGAAATCTCGGGTTGACAGAACGAACACTCAGGTCGACTGAGTTCTGAGATCGGGACGGGAAGCCTACACGGAAAAATCTAAAGCATTTAGTGTTCCAATACTCCTGGCGGATGAATGATCTTCCCGCGGCAATGGAATGAAAGGAACGGACGGACCAGTCGAGTCCATTCCCGCTTTCAACGCGGCAATTTCCGCAGCGGAGTTCGCGAGTCGCGCTGTTTTTGCACGACATTCTCGGGGGCGGCCCGAAACTTCATTCGCAACGTCCAGTCCGCTAACGATCTAACCTAAAGAAGAAAACGAAAGGACGATAATGCAAAAACGCAAGCTCGGGAAAAGCAACTTGGAAGTTTCAGCTCTCGGGCTGGGCTGCATGGGAATGAGCTTTGGCTACGGTCCTCCGAAAAACAAGCCGGAGATGATCTCGGTCATTCGGGCCGCCGTCGAACTCGGCGTCACTTTTTTTGACACCGCCGAAGTTTACGGTCCGTTCCTCAACGAAGAACTCGTAGGCGAAGCCCTTGCTCCCGTGCGCTCGCAAGTGGCGATCGCAACCAAGTTCGGTTTCCAGTTCGATGAAGCTGGCAAACAGGCCGGACTGAACAGCCGGCCCGAACACATCAAGCAAGTCGCCGAGGCCTCGCTCAAGCGCCTCAAAACTGATGTGATCGATTTGTTCTATCAGCACCGTGTCGACCCCGCCGTGCCCATCGAAGATGTAGCGGGCGCTGTAAAGGACCTGATTCGCGCGGGCAAAGTGAAACACTTCGGCCTTTCTGAAGCAGGCGTACAAACCATTCGCCGCGCGCACGCCGTCCAGCCAGTCACGGCTCTGCAAAGTGAATACTCCCTTTGGTGGCGGGAACCGGAGGCAGAAATCATGCCGGCGCTCGAAGAGCTCGGCATCGGTTTCGTTCCGTTCAGCCCGCTGGGAAAAGGCTTCCTCACGGGCAAGATTGACGACAGTACCGCTTTCGACAGCACCGACTTCCGCAACACAGTGCCGCGTTTTGCGCCGGACGCCCGGAAGGCGAACCGCGCGTTCGTCGATCTGCTGGAGACCATCGCTCAGCGCAAGAAGGCGACATCCGCTCAGATCGCGCTCGCCTGGGTCCTTGCACAGAAGCCGTGGATCGTCCCTATTCCAGGTACGACGAAACTAAATCGGTTGCAGGAGAACGTCGCGGCCGCATCCATCGAGCTCACCGAAGGAGATCTTCGCGAAATTGAGAACGCCACATCCGAGATCACGGTGCAAGGCGCCCGCTATAGCGAGGCTGCGCAGCGAATGATCGATCGCTAGGAATCGTGAAGCCTGATGCGCATTGGCATTCTGGGTTCAGGACTAATGGAGGGCCCAGACTTGGCGTATCGTTTCGAGCGGTTTGGTAAATAGGAGAGTCACCGCATGAATGCTCTCGCGGCATGGGAGAACTTTTACGTAATCGTCGGCTCGTCTGCCGGGGCGCTGGTCGGTCTGCAGTTCGTCGTGTTAAGCCTGATCGCGGAGAGACCGGTTTCTAGCAGCAGCGCGGATGCCGGCAATGCGTTTGCCACTCCGACCATCGTGCATTTTGGAGCGGTGCTTGGCCTCTCGGCGATACTGAGCGCTCCGTGGGGCGGCATTGGCGCCGTCGCGGTTTTGTGGGGGCTGGGAGGACTCGGCGGCGTAGTGTACGCCTGCATCGTCATCCGGCGAATGCGAGCGCAGGCCGCATATCAGCCCGAATTCGAGGATTGGCTGTTTCATGTGCTGCTGCCGATGGCGGCGTATGTGACATTAGCTGTCTCCGCACTCGCGACGGGCTCTCATCTGCACGAGGCGCTGTTTGGCGTCGGAGCCGCCGCGCTGCTGCTGCTGTTTGTCGGCATTCATAACGCCTGGGACGGTGTCACTTACCACGTGTTTGTCAGGCGACAGGACAATGCGAAGGCGAATAGCGTCACCGAATAGTTTACGGCGACTCGTATCCCACGTTGCCCGCGATTTCCGTTACGCCTCACAATGTGTTTTCGAACGACGCCGGTGCTTTAATTCCGGCCACCTTCAGCGGGTCACGGTTTCTCTCTAAAGCGACAGTGCGCATCATCTCACCGATTGACCCTAGCCCGCGCCCACGACCAGGCAAATTTTAACGAATGAATCAACTTGTCGTTCGGCGCCGATTTTGGAAGCAGGTCGTACCCGTGATTTCGCAGGACTTCTTGCAGCAGGTAGTCATCGGCGAATCGCGACGCCAGCAAGACGCAGGGATGTGCGGGCAAATCCTTTATGTCCCTGACTGCATCCCGCCAGTTTTCGCCGTTCGAATCGGCGTCGTAAAGGACAATCGGAGTCGGCTGGGCGCTGATCAACGGCTGCGCTTCATCGGTTGACAGCGCCCGCCCGAGTCGCCATTGGGAGGCGTCCGCAATCTGCTGAAGCCGCAGATAAAAGTTTTCATCCGCTGTGATGACGACGAAATGAACGATTAAATCGTCATCCGCCGCAACTCGCGCTCCTGCCGTTTGCGCGCCGGCCGGCGCCGTTCCGTGCTTGCGTCCGAAACCTGGAAGCCGCATTGCAGTTCGATTTGTGCCGTCGCTCCTTTCCGGAAGTATGTTCCAGGGGTCTGGCTTGAATGTAGCGAAATGCTCGAAGGCGGGGAATACTGCAATCGCTGTATTCTTCGTTTGCCGAGTTGTATTCTGAAATTCTATGGCCTCTCGCGTGACCGTGATGATCGCCGACGATCATCCGCTGGTGCGCAGCGGTCTGCGAATTTTACTGGAGCGGGGTGGCGAATTCGACGTGATTGCGGAGGCCTCCAATGGCGACGAAGCCATTGATTTGGCGGTTCGCCACAAGCCCGACGTGATCCTTCTTGACGTCGGCATGCCGAGGCTGAGCGGTCCCGACGCCGCGCGGAGCATCTTAGACAAATTGCCGAAAACCCGCATCGTCATGCTCAGTATGCACTCCGACGAAGCGTATGTTCTGCGAGCATTGAAGGCCGGGGCGCGAGGGTATCTGCTCAAGGTCTCTCCCGAAGCCGACGTTTTAGAAGCGGTTCGAGCGGTTGCCGCGGGGAAAACCTACTTCAGCCCGAGCATTAAGAAACTGCTGGTAGAGGAGTATGTGGTCGAAGCCCAAAGGCGCGGTGTCGAGGACAGCTACGACCTGCTCAGTCGCCGCGAGAAAGAGATTTTGCAGGTTCTAGCGTCGGGAAAAACCAACCGCGAGATCGCCGATCTCCTGTTCATTTCCATCACCACCGTGGAGACCCACCGCAACAATATTTTCCAGAAGCTAAACTTGCACAGCCTGGCGGAATTAATTCTTTACGCGGTGCGAAAGGGCCTGGTTTCCTGAAACTCGTTGTCGGAGCTGTTCTCACCCGGCTCGCGGCCAGCGGACGCTGACAAGAATCGGTGCCCAGACGGCAAGGGGAGTGCAAAGGTGATGATGGTTCCCCTGCCCGGCCTGGAGTCTACTTCGAAGGTGCCTCCCAGCCGCATCACACGCTCCTGCATGCCCAGAATTCCCAAACCTCTTTCCTGTGACGGATCGAAACCTTTGCCGTCATCCTGCACCGATAGCCGCAGCCTCGCGGCGTTCTCGTCCACGCGCTCTTCAACGTAAATGCGGACCTGACTAGCGCCCGAGTGCCGCGCGGCGTTGCGGACAGCTTCCTGCACAATACGGAAGACGCAGGTCCGATGCTCATCCGGTAGATCGTCCACGAACGGCTCCGCCATAAGGTCGACTTCCATCGAGCCCGTACGCGAGACTTCGCGCGCGAGCCAGCGCAGAGCCGGTATTAAGCCCAGATCGTCCAGCATGGTCGGCCGGAGCAGCAATGAGATGTTGCGAACGACACTGGCATTGCGCTGCGTCATGTCCTCCACTTGCTGAAGCTGCTGCAGCGCCTCGTCCGTGTTCTTGTCGCGTAGAGCGGAGCGAAGATTGCCCAGGCCCAGCATGATCGCCGAGAGAACCTGCCCCACCTCGTCGTGCAGCTCGCGCGCGATTCTTCTGCGCTCACTTTCCTGTGCGGACAGCAGCTCCGCCGAAAGGCGCTTCAATTCGTGCTGCGCGCTGACCACTTCAGTAAAGCGAAGCTGCGATTCATGCTCCAGGCGCAGCAGCCACCATAGCGTAATTCCCGCCAGGGCGATGCCGCCCAAGACGGTGAGCACCAGAAGAGCGAGCAACTTCACCCGGAACGAAGAAAGCAGAACGCTGACCGCCGCGCTGCTCGACTCCAATTGGCTTTCGGAGATTTGCTGAATGCGATCCGCGAGGCTCAGAGCGCTTACCCGGCGCGGCAGCAACTCGTCCTGCATGAAAGCCGAAGCGCGGGCGTGGCGCTCACCGGCGGTCCAGTCCAAAACCGGCGTCATGGCGTTCAGATATGCCGCTAGACCTTGTGAAAGTTCCCGCACGGGCTCGCGTTCCACGTCCGGAAGCAGCGCTTGGTACTCGGCAATTTCATTTTGGATTTGAAGTCTGGTTTCAAGAAATTGGCGGCGGTCTTCCGCGGCCCGCGCATCGCTCGATTCCAGCAGGAAATCACGCACATGCGTGCCCGAGGTGTAGATGGTCGATCGCAGTTTTTGCAGAACCCCGTCGCGCGAGACGTAATCCTGGCGGATCTTTTCCTCGCGGACTTCGATCTGCGACAGGAAAGAGATCGCGCTTAGCCCGAAGAAGCCCAGCAGCAACAAAAGTCCGCCGAAGCCG
>DATASJ010000047.1:0-1717 GCA_036269275.1 Bryobacteraceae bacterium
ATGCGCGATTTGTGACCCGGTTCCGTGCCGCTAAATACAACATTCTTGCCATCCGGGAGAAAACGAGCGTAACTCCGGTCGATGGAATCATGCGTGATCTGCTTCGTCTCCCCCGGGCCAAGGGGAATCAGGAAAAGCTGACGGGGAATATGCAAAATAAGGGACGACAGAACCCACTTCATGTCCGGTGAGAAATCGTAGCCCACGCCATCGCCAACGCGTTCGGGCGCTGCGCCATTGCTTGCACGGACGTAAACGTCGTAATCAGGTCCGCTATAAGCCCCCTCTTCATTCAACAGCACTTGTCGGCCGTCAGGTGAAATGGTCGAAGCGTCACTCCAATTTTGAATGGTCACATCTTGTTCTCGATCCTGACCAATTCCCCGTACATAGGCGAGGATTCGGAAGATATTTTGCCCGAGAAGAACGCGCCCATCGCGGGCAATATCGTAGAGGGTTGGGGCGGCCGGAATTCGGTCGACCACACGGGTATGGCCCGAAAGATCGGCGGCCCAGAGCTGAAACTTAGTGCTTTCTTCCGCGCTGGTGAACCATACTTCGTTGCCAGAGGGAGCCCAATTCACCTCTTCGATAGCCGACTGCCGCGGGGATAGATTCCGCTTGCGACCGGACGAGTCTGCCATCACCACATTGCCAGCGCTGTCTCCCAAGGTGGGATGCTCGGCGAAAGCCACCCAGCCTCCCCTGGGCGAAACGCGCACGTTGGTTAACCAGCCGGTGGCGGGCTCATACAGAACGCGGCCGATGGGGTACTCAATGCGAAAGTGTCCGTCCACGTAGTGGGCGACGGCGATCTGGTTGTCGGGGCCCCAATCGGCGTCCACGACATCGCTCATCATAGGACGGGGAGTTGCGCCACTTAGCGGCGCTCTCGCCAGCACGCCGACTTTGACATTTCTACTAAGGTCTCGTCGCTTCTCGATTAGGAGCATCTCTCCAGTGGGTGAGATGGATTCGAGGTCAGCATCTTTCAGACCGAGGCTTACAGGGGCGTGACTGTCGGGCGCGAGTGAGAAAAGTTCGGTTTGCATCCCGATGTGCGCCGAACTGTAGATGATCGTTCGCTGGTCGGGGGCGAAGCGGGCAGAAGAGATGAACTCGCGCCCGAACGTGAGCTGACGATAGCTCGGTGGCTCGTGCGGAGGGGTGTTCATGCGTACGACAATCAGGCCCACCACGAGGACAACGATGACTCCCAGCAGCGCGGGAACGAGCCAAGGTTTTCGGGATGTGGGCATTGCGATCGCCGATGTAGACTTCGCTGCCGTCGCTCCGGTCGCGGACGAGGAAATTGAGGACGAGGCTTCCAATGCAAAAGCAATGTCACTCGCGGACTGAAAACGCGCCGCCGGATCTTTTTCGAGGCAATGGTGAACGATGCGCTCCAGCATGGGCGGCACATCGCGGCCTGCGGCAGACAAATCCGGAGGCTCTTCTTTTAGAATGGAGCTGATGGCATCGGCCGTGGTGTCGCCCCGAAAGGCGCGCTTGCTGCTGATCATTTCATAGAGCACCGCGCCGAAACTGAAGATGTCAGAGCGCGCGTCGATGGCGCCTCCGCGGCATTGCTCGGGAGACATGTAGCCGAGCGTTCCCAGCAGCAGGCCGCGGCCGGTCAGGGAATCGATCGTCGCCTGCGCCGACATGCCGGGCGCGCCCGATTCAGGCATGGTCAACTTGGCCAGGCCGAAGTCGA
>DATASJ010000048.1:0-1836 GCA_036269275.1 Bryobacteraceae bacterium
GACGGAAGCGTGGTTGCGGTGCTGGCCTTGTATCGAACGCGGCAGGATGGATTTAGCCGTGACGACCTGAAGGTTTTAGAGGCAATCGGCTCCGGGACAGGATCGATGATCGCCGGCGCATTAGCGGATTCCGGACGTGCCAATGCTTCTGCGGTCGGCGCTGGAGCGGATTGAACTGAATCTCAAAAAGTAGAAAGAGAACGGTTTGATCTGCAATCTCCGCGCTAAAAGCTATTTCCACCCATCGGTTATTCCATATCAAAACTCAAATACGTCAGTCCGTCAGTGCGTTCCACCTGGAGCACCACGGGGGACCCAGGCTTCAAACTTTGAACCGCCCTGCGCAAGGTATCCAGCGAAGTAATTGCAGTGGTGTTAAGCGAATGGATAATGTCTCCGCTTTGGAGTCCGGTTTCGGGAGTAATGAGGTCGGCAGCACGCCCCAGCACGATGACTCCCGAGGGAATGCGCAACGCAGAAATATTCTTGAGTAGGTCGCCGGTGAAATCCACCGCAAGGATGCCCAGGCCCGGGACGAGGCTTTTCTCCGTATCCGCCGCGTCGAAGAGTTGATCCATGGGGTCGCGCTGTTCAATGGCGGGAACGTAAAGAGTCTTGTGATCCTCCCCGCGAAGAATTTCGAGCTTCAGCACTTGATCAAGCCGATGAAGATATAACGCGGAAGACAGGTTCGGCAGCGTGTCGATGCGGCGGTCGTCGGCGGTGAGCACAATATCCTGAATCTGTAGTCCGGCGGCGGCCGCCGGGCCATCGGGCTTCACGTCGGCCACGATGACGCCCCATTTCTGCCCAAGGTGCAGCCCATCGGCCATGGCGGGCGTAATGTCCTGCGCCGCCGCGCCGATTTCGACGCGATGCACGTGCCCATACTGCCGCAGGCTGTGATAAACGAAATCGACAATGCGCGACGGGATGGCGAAGCCCAGGCCTTCACTGCCGCCACCCGTGGAAAGAATAAAAGTATTAATGCCGACCACGGATCCGTTCATGTCGACCAGCGGCCCGCCGCTGTTGCCTGGATTGATGGGAGCGTCAGTCTGAATATAAGTCATGGCCTTTGCAGGGTCGGGCTGCCGGGCAACCGCGCTGATCACGCCCATGGTCACGGAGTTCTGCAATCCCTCAGGACTGCCAATGGCGAATACCAACTGCCCGACGCGGGCGCGCTGCTGGGTCACAAGAGGAAGCGTAGGCAGATCTTTCTCATCGATTTTGAGCAGCGCCAGGTCCGTATCTTTATGGCTGCCGATGAGGCGGGCTTCCAGAATATGGCGCTTGCCCACCGGAACCGCGCGTCCTGAATCGCTAAGCACCGGAAGCGCGACGCGAATGCGCTGCGCGCCCTCGACCACGTGCGCGTTGGTCATGATGTAGCCGTTGGAATCAACGATGACGCCGGAGCCTACGGCGTGCTGGCGCACGATGAGCGCGGTCTGGGAACGATTCTCTTCGTGAGAGGTGCCGTAGCCGGTGACGAGGATCTGTACTACAGCGGGCGAGACCTTGGCGGCGAGACCTTCCAGCGCGTTGTTCAGTTGGACGAGCGACATCGCGGCGGAAGCGGATTCGTCCGGCTTAGTGGCAGGCTTTTGCGACGCGGGCTTCGAAACGGAGTGCTGGCTAGCAGAGTTATGGGCGGGCGAGTCCTGAGCCAAGAGCACTGATGCGATGAGGACAATGATAATGAGTATGACTATTCCGCGCGTGCGTTCAGGCCGGCTGCCGGCGCCAGAAAAAATTAAACGGAGCATGATATTGCTCTCCTTAATAAGGCCAACACATTCATGAGACGGTACCACGGGTGAGTCGGTTGCG
>DATASJ010000049.1:0-14899 GCA_036269275.1 Bryobacteraceae bacterium
CGTCGCTTTCCCAGCCCCGAAATCCCACTGCCACTTCGCCGCCATCCCCAGCGCATTCGTCTCCGTTGTCACGTGCGCATACGTGTTCCGGTTTATTCCATCGCTGTAACTGTCCGCGTACCCGTAACTCGTCGTATGCCCGTTCGCATCCTTGTCCGTCATCACATTCCCGGCTATGTCGTAGCTATAGGTATGCGCCGGATAACTGTTATTGGCGTTCCACCACGCCGCGCTCGTGGTCACGTTTCCGCGCCCCACGTTCAGCCCCGTGAACGAGGCCGAATACCCGCTCATGCCCGGCTCGTTCACCAGGCTCTGCTGATCGTAAGAGTACTGCTGCTCGGCCACTTTCGTCCCCGCCCCATTCAGCGTCTGCCGGTCGGATGCCAGCCCGGGCAGCCACGCGCTCGTCACCGGCGTTCCGGTGTTGAACGTCGCATACGTCCCTCCGGTGTACGCCGTGTGCACGTGCCGCGTCCACCCCCCGCTCACCGCCGGACACCCCACTCCTCCCGCTGCCGGACCCGCTCCGTAATCGTATTCGTAACTGTCCGTCCGGTTGTTGTTCTGATCGTATTGATACAGCTCCGCCGCCGAAGGAGCCGGCGACCCGTCCGCCAGCACCGTCCATTTCGCGCACAACTGCGGGTCGTGGTTCATCGGAGCCCCGCTCGACCACCAGCACGGCTCCGCGCCCCCGCCCGTCTGCGGCCAATTGCTCGCCGCGCACGCCCGCGCCGTCCACCCCTGGTACTCCTGCCGCAGCACCTGCCCGCTGCCGCTCACCGTCGCCGTCTCGTACTCTTTCCCGTTAAACGGGCCGGCGTAGTAGTCGTTCACCGTCCCCCATACATCCGGCGTCCACGCGTCGCCTACTAAATAATCCTGCACTTGCCGCAGCGTATTTCCGCTCGCGTCCTGGTCCGTCACCGTCACCAGCGTTCCGCTGCTCTGGCCCGTGGCCGCATAACTATAATTAGTCTGTCTGGTCGGCGTCGATCCGTTCGCATACTCGTAGCGCGCCAGCAGCCGCCGCTCCACAATCCCCACCGGCACCCCTTGCGAATTCTCCGAGTCGATCACGCAACCGGTCAGGCTGCTGGAGCAGTTCGCCATTGTCGCCGGATACTGGTAGCCGATCATGCCGCCCGTCGGCAGCGTCATCTGTACCACCTCGCCATAGCTGTTGTATTGAAACTTGTACTGCGTCTGGTTGGGCAGCATTACGGACGCGACCACCCACGGATTGTATTGCGTCGTCGAGGACGCCTGGCTCAGCGTCGGAAATAACTGCGCCGGCGTCTCCAACGCCTGCCCGAAGTCCAGCGCATTCTGCAGTAGCGCGTAGTTCACCGTGATCTGCCGCTGCGTCCCGCCCGCCCCCGGATATGTGATGGTGTCCGGCGCGCCTGCCGAAGTCCCCTCCGCAATCCGAATCGTCCGCCCCAGTGGATCAGTCACCGTTCCGCCGCTGAGCGTCGTCTGATTGCCGTTGCGGTCCGTAATCGAAGAAACCTCGCCGCTATCGATCCGAAACTTCCTTCCATCCGGAAACAGCAGCCACCCAGCCATCATGCGGGGCACCAGCTCCGATTTGGTCCCCACCGCCGGCTGATCGTGTACGTCGCTGTCTGCGATAAAGACCAGATCCGTCCCGTCCGTCGAGCGGAACGTCCGTCCTCGATCCGTCCCGCCATTGATCGGATCTGTCTGGCAATTCGGCAGCGGGTTCAGCGCGATCGGCTGCCCATTCGTCTGCGTGTCCACCAGCTCGTGCTCCGTTCCCGTCTCATCGATGAACGTCAGCCGCGTCAGCAGCGCGCCATAGTAGTACGTGTGATCCAGGCCGGGAGTGCCGGCCCCGGTGCAAGCGAACGTGCCCGCGCTCGAATCCGTGCTCAGCCGGCTGAACACCACGCCCGGTGTGTATCTCACCACCGTCGGAAGATAATAGCTGATCGAATTATCGGCGTTTCCCGGCTCCGGGTACAAGTAGTAATTCCCGTTCGCGTTGGGGTTGCTGTGCGTGACCGTCTGCCACTTCGATTCCATCAGCAGCATAACCGTATATCCGGCTTCTCCGCGCCCCCCCACCTTGTACAGCGGTATGTGGATGTTCACTGATCCCGTGTACGGGTCCACCGTATCGATATTAGTGAGAGCATACGCGCTCGTCGGAATCCCCATCGCCACCTCCGGCGGTGTCCGCGAATCCGTCACCGACGTGGTGCTCTGGCCGCGCACCGGATCTCCGGCAACCACCAAGCCAAGCGCCGCGGCTAGCAACCCATAGAGCCTCATTCTCTCCTCCCGTTATGGCCTGATCGTGATCGTCAGGTGCCGGTCCGCCTGGTTGTGATCCTGCAAAACGTGATCCCCGCTTCCCAGATTCACCAGCCCAAACCAGCGGAATTGGTCCTTTTTCATCGCCGCCGGCAGCGCCTCCTGATCCGTTGCCGCCGCATCGAACGCGTGATCGCCCCTATGGTCGTAACTGCGAATCACCAGCAGAAACGGCCCTTGCGGCCGCGAGATCTCGGCCGGCTCGAAGCCATGCGCGTATAGCGAAACAACCTCCACCTCGTACGGCGCGGGCGTCGGCCCGTTCGCCTGTGCCCACGCCTGCCATGCGCCCCCGCTCAGCGCCGCCGCCACCCAAAACGCCCTCGCGACCATCCACTTACTGCGGATTGTTCTCAATCGCCACCGCCTTCCCGTTCAGGTATATGTATTCTTTGGCCGGATGCGCGGGCGTCATCAACCCCGTCACCTGCACGTACGGCGCGGTGCTCGTCAGCACTAACTGGGCCCAAGGATTTCCCGGCGTTGCGCTGGCCCAGAGCGCGCTAGAACCGTCATACGCGACGAAGTTTCCATCGCCCTGAAATGCCGCGAGGCATTGGTTTGTGCCGCAGTTCTGCCCGCCGCTGCCGCTGGACCACAGGGGCGTACTGCCTTGGTACATCACCAGGTTTCCGTCACTCTGCATGGCCAGAAATACCGGCCCCAGATTGACCGAAGCGCCCTGCGGCAAAACGAGGTTCCCGGCGCTAAACGTGAACGCATTCGCCCACAGAACCGACTGGCTCGTCGAGACGATCTCGATATGCGGTAATTGGTCTGTAAGAACTAATGTTGCTCCTGGATTGCCGCTCGTTTGGCTGCTCCAGAGCGGAGTAGAACCGTTGTAAACGACAAAGTTGCCATCCGGCTGAAAAGCCGCAAAACATTGGCCGGTCCCGCAGTTCTGGCCTTCGGTCCCCGTGTTCCACAGTGCCACCCCGTTCTGATACAGCACCAGGTTTCCGTCGCTCTGCATGGCCAGCGAAAGATTCTCCGAGGCTGAACCTATCTGAACCGGCGTGCCTTGTGGAATGGTCAACGAGCTATAGTTCGTCGCATACCCACTTGCTCCGAAACTCGCCAACGCCGCCAAGGCCCACCACCGGATACGACTTCGCACCAGCCCTCCAGTCCCCCTTATCCAATAGGCGTACCCCCGTAGGCGTACCCCTGCGCTTTCTAAAAGCCTCTTCAGAAAGGGTGAAATTAAAATGTGCCCGAACTGTCTGCGGAATGAAATTCCCCGTACCAGGAATAGGGGTCCTGGTACTTCCGTTTGAAGCTCCCCAGTGAGTCACAGACCTCGTTCACAGAACATCGCTGCGCAATATTTCTCTTTCCAATCACAGATTTAGCCGCATTTGAGCCGTTTATCGCAACGCCCCCACCGCCATCCTGAAACCAGATTTTCCGAGCCGCGATGTCCTTTTCCGAGCCGCGACCGTCACTTTCCGAGCCGCGACCGTCAGGGAGCGGTTAATCGACAAACCACCCCACAGGAGCAACCACCCCATGGCCACCGAAGCCCAGATTTCCGCCAATCAACAAAACGCGCAGCACAGTACCGGTCCCAAAACAGAGGAAGGCAAAGCCGCATCCTGCCAAAATAACTTCCGCTACGGCCTCACCGGCGCCTCGTTTACCGTGCTTGACGTTGAGGATCAAGACGAATACGATCACGTCCTTTGCGGGCTTCGCTTCGAGCACCAGCCCGCCACCATGACCGAATCCATCCTGGTCGAAAAGATGGCCCAAAGTTATTGGCTCTCGAAACGTGCTCTCTCCTTACAGGACCAGTGCGCCACCGATGGCGATCTCACCCCCGAACAGCAGCAAAAGCAGCTTGCTCTCTTCATCCGTTACCAAACCACCCACGACCGCGCCTTCCATCGCGCCCTCAACGACCTCCTAAAGCTCCGAGCCGACAAGCGTAAGCAGGAAATTGGCTTCGAATCGCAGCAGCGCAGGCTGGCCGCCGAATCCCGCCGCGAAGCTGCCGAAAAACGCCAGGTGGATGAGGCCGCGCGTCGTCAGCGAGCCGAAGACAGAAAGCAGGAGCTCCATAAATGGGCTGTTTGGCTCGCCGAAGCTAAGGTCACGCACCAACAAGTCCTCACTACGAACCTCGAAGTCGACGCAATCCTCACCGCCGCCGCTGAAAACCGCCCTACGGAGGTGCAAAAAGCCGCCTGATACTCCATTCGGGCCGTCCGTTGGACTTCTTACGTATCACGATGCACCCTTCATCCCACTAGTGATAGTCTGAAGATTCGTTAACATCAGAGTAGTCCGGGAGCGGTGCGAAACCGCGCCTCTCGGGCGTACATCTCTGTAGGTGCCTCAGAGGAGTGGAATGAAACAGCAGTGCTTCGTGCTGGAATTTGCTCATGCCGTGGACGGCCGGATCAAGCGGATACACATCAGCTACCGGTCCATCGGTTATTTCCTGCTTTCTCTCTTGGTGCTCTCGGCCTGCACCTTTGGAATGGCTTCCAGCTACTTCCACATGAGCCGGCAGGTGTCGCAGTACAATCAGCTCCTGACGGACTTCGACCACTTGCGGGCGCGCTACCAGGAACTGGAGCGGGTTTCGGGGCTGCACACGCAACAGATCGCATCCCTGGAGGCGCTGGCCAACGAGGTTTCCATTGCTTACGGCATCAGCGGCCCCCCTTCGCCGCCGTCTTCGGCCATTTTGCAGGCCACCGGATCGGCGGGTGTGAAGGAATCGTTGAAAGAGTACAACTTTTTGAAAGCGGCCACCTATTCGGGCATCTTTCATCGCTACGCATATGCCTGGCAAAATCACACCCTGCCTAGCCTGTGGCCGGTAGACGGGGCGTTGCGCAGCTCCTTCGGCGGCCGGTCCGATCCGTTTTCGGGCGAAGGCACCTTCCACACCGGGGTCGATTTGGAAGCCGCAACCGGTACCCCCGTCCATGTGACGGCCGATGGAGTGGTCACCAGCGCCGGATGGAGCGGCGCTTACGGAAAGCTGGTGGTGGTAGACCACGGCAATGGCATCCAGACCTACTACGCCCATCTCTCGGAATTCCGGGTGCTTCCCGGCGAGGAGGTGCAACGTGGGCAAGTGATCGCGCTGTCCGGGGGAACGGGGCGCGTCACCGGGCCGCACATGCATTATGAGGTGCGGTTGCGGGGCACGCCGGTGAATCCGTACAAGTACCTCGTGAAAGCTCAGCCCGCCGCCAGCACGCGGACTGAGCACAGCGACCTGGGTCTGTAACGCAACACTCTCTTTACTGGCCGCATCTCCCCTAGTAGTGACCATCGGCATGACCCGGCGCGCCCTGCTGGGGCTGTTACCAGCCGGGCTGATCGCCGACACCGGCAGGAAAGCACGGCCGCTTCCCCGCGTGGGGGAGTTCGTTCCGTTCGCCGATCCGACTACCGAGGCGCGTGTCGTTCGATTGACGAACCCCGCGAGCACCAGTTGGCTGCCCGCGCCAGCGAATCGATTCGTGTCCGTCAAGGATCGCTTCCTGGTCTTTTCCTCTGATCGGACCGGGCGCGCTGCGCCCTTTCAGCTCGATCTGCATGCAGGCCTGCCGCATCAGTTGGGCGAAACTTCGGCACTGGCGCCGCTATCGTTGTGCCTGGATGAGAAGCAGAAAACGCTTTTCTTGCTGGATGGCGGTGCGCTCAAGGAGATTACCATGGCCAACAGGAAGGTGCGGACCGTGGCGGAAGATGTGGACGCGTTCGCAAGCGCGCCTGGCGGCGAATTTGTGGTGGTGCGCCGCAAACGGCTTGAGCTGTTGAATGCGGGGAGGGCGGTCGCCGATGAGGCCGGTTCGTTGTGCCTCATGCGGCCAGGCGGCGATGGGTGCCTGTTTGTGCGGGAAGAAGCGCCGGAGGCCAGGGAATACTGGTTTACCCTTCTGGCCGCCCAGAATAGGCCGGTCTTGCTGGCCAAAGGGAGGATTTCGTATCCATTCTGGTCGCCGGACGGCAAATCGCTGCTGTTTCTGCGCGACGTTCCGGGAACCGGTGGCTTTCTATCGGAGATCCACGAGGTGGCGGCGGACAGCGGGGCAGAGCGATGCGTAGCGCCCACCAGTCAATTCGCTGCCTTTGCGCCCAATGGTGACGCTTCGGTGTTTGTCGGCGCTAGCCGCAGCCGGGCCCAGCCGACGATCGTTCTCTTACTTCGCTCCGCCAGGCGGGAGCTCACATTATGTGAGCACCGGGCGAGCCATCCGGCTTCCGTATCGCCCGTATTCTCCCCCGATAGCCGGCGCGTGTATTTCGAAAGCGATCACCAGGGCAAGCCGGCCTTGTATTCGGTGAATGTGGAGCTGCTGGTAGAGCCGACCGCCAACCCAGCCTGAAACATCAACTTTGTCGCTACGCCCTGAAACCTCGGCCCGGGGCGTGTCGTCTCTTCTGACACTCGCTTGCTTTGGGAGGGTGGAGTGTATCCAAACGCAAACGAGCGTGAATTTTGTTACTGCCTGACCCGTTTACTCTGTGTCGCTCTTTTGTTTGCAGGCGCTCTCAGGGCGGCTGACGACCAGGCAGCAAAGAACGAGAAAGACTTAAAGGCCGATGGCGCATCGGAGATAGTCTACGAACCGGGCGGGGACGTGAAGCCTCCGAAACTGGTGCATTACGTCGAGCCGGCGTTTTCGCCATCTTCGAAAGAAGCCTACGTGGAGGGAACAGTGAAGATCTCGACCGTGGTCACGCGAGACGGCGTCACGACGAGCCTGCGCGTGACAAGCGGTCTCAACGCGGAGGAAGACCGTACCGCGATGGAGGCCGTGAAACAGTGGAAATTTCAGCCGGGCACGAAAGCCGGCCAGCCGGTGAACGTGCGGGTGAACGTCGAAGTTACTTTCCACCTTCTTTAGGCTGGACTGCGCCTCGACGATTCCCGCGCGCCATACGGCCCAACAGCCAGCCGGAAACGCACAGCGCGATTCCGAACAGCACCAGGCTTCCTGGCTCGGGCACTTCAGCCTCAATGGGCGGCGACGATGGAGGTATCGAGTTGGAGGACGGCGGCAGCAAGCTTCCGGTGGGTGTTGGACCTGGGGAAGTGCGATAGGCCGGGCCGGCCGCCCCGCCCGGCGAGAACAGTTCCGGAGCCGGCCCGCTTTCCGGGAGCTGTAGTTCTGAGTCCGTTCCGGTCGGCAGATAGGGTGCTAGACGGGGCGATGCAAACGGCAGTACAGGATTCTCTTGAGCCAACTCGCCCGTTGGGGGTGCGGGTGCGAGTTCGATAGGAGCCGTCGTGAGCAGCTCAGGACGAAATGGCGGCAGCGAGAGCAGCGCGTCCGGCGGCTGCAACGGCGTAGTCTCTGCCTTAGCAGTGTTGGACAGGCGGTTTCCGCAGCGCGTTCGCGCGTAGTTTTGCCCGTCTGTCAGCAGAACTTCCCCTTTAGGGATAAGTAGCCGGTGATGGGTCCAGAAAATATGCTTGTTCAGGCGAAACGAAGCATATTGATAGCGGTCTGCGGTCAGTACCACCAGTCGCGCGTCATTCATATTGAAGTCGGAATAATGCTCCCGGACGAGTGAGTCTCGTCCGTTGACAAACCGCAGCTCGGCTGGCGAATAGGCTCCGCCGGGAATAACAGAATAGGGATAATTAGGGCGCAGCGCTCGTGCCGCGGCGGAAACCTTCGCACCCGGTGCGACTGCGTGCCGTGTAAGCGGCGCGGTTTGCCGCACGCTTCGCACGATCACGTGCAGGCTCGTGGCGCTCACTACTGCGCAGATAGCAACGATAAGTAAACGACGCGCATTCATATGTAGGCCAGCCGCTTAGCCTACATATCGTGCAAATGTAGCGGAATAAGAGCGAATCGATGGCCGTTGACTACTTAGGCGAGTCTGGAATAGGCGGAGCTAAGGCCGGCTTCTGGTCGGCGCTTGCCGGAACGTTGAGCCCGAGCGCTTGGAGATAACCTCCATTGACACGGCATTTTTCGAAGCGAATGTTTTCGAGGAGCTGTTGAGCGACGCCGCGGCAACGCTCGAGCGAGGGACGTGCCGCGATGTGCGCCGCCGCCTTGCCGGTGCCGCCCGGCTGCTTTGCGAGCGTGACAATCTCGTCCCAATAAGGCGGCTTCAGGATAGATGCCATGCACGAAGTCTTCTCCATCTTCTTGTATGGCCAGAAGCACCAACCAACGTGGTTCTTTTCGAGGAGTTGCACAAACTGCGTTATCCACTGGTCGGTGTTCTCGCCCGATTCGCCGAGCCATAGCGGCGCGTTGTTCTGGTCCGCAAAGTCCAGGTACGCCTGGATGGTTTCCTGTTTCGGAGGGGTCCAATAGCAATGGAACGTATAAACGATTTTGGAGTCCATGGGCCAGTCGAAAATGCCGAAGTTGGTATCCCACTGTGCTCCTCCGAGAATGATGATGTGGTTGCGGTCGACTTCGCGAATGGCTTTCGTGATGCGCTCATAGAGCGACTTTAAGATCGGGTTGTACTTCGGCGTGCCGGGAAATTGCGGGTTAGGCTCGTTCAATAGATCGAAGCCCAGCACGGTGGGTTCGTCGCGATAGTGTTGAGCGATGCGCACCCAGGTGTCGATGGTGGATTGCTGGTCGGCGGAACTTTCGTACAGCCACGGATAACCCCAGCTATCGTCGATGTTCGTGCCAGTCTGTCCGCCGGGCGCGCAATGCAAATCGAGGATCACCCAAAGGCCGGCCTGCCGGCAGCAATCGACGATCGGGTCCAGAAGCCCGAACCCTTCGTTGCCGTTGAGAAAGAATTTGTAGTGCAGTGGAATGCGGACGGAGTTCAAGCCTGAGTTACGAATGAAATCGATATCGGCTTTCGTAATGTAGTTGCGGCGGTATTGGGCCCAGAAGCCCTGGGCGGCGGTGGGGCCGATCAGTTCGTTGAAGAACGTCTCGATCTCACGCGGCGATTGAGGGCCTCCTTCGAAAAGGAACATGTACCCTTCGGGCTCGAGCCAATTGGCAAGATTGATGCCGCGCAGCAGGAGTTTGTCATGATTGGGCGCGATTAGCTTCGTCCCATGAACGCGAACGAAATCTCCTTTTGCTGGGGCCTGCTGGTGGGCGGCAGCGGCTCCTGTGAGCAGGCAGGCGGAGACGAAACTACGCCGGGAAACGGGCATAAGGACCAGTGTAGTGGCCCGCCGAATCGAGCGAGGCGGTCCTGATATGATTCACGCTGGTCCATGCGAACTCAAAGCTACTTTGTCGCCACCCTGCTGCTTGTGATTGCCTCCGCGGATGCACACGCTGAGACGGGAAAATGCGAACAGCTCTCAGGCCTCAAATTGCCAAACACAACCATAACGACCGCCGAATCGGTTCCCGCGGGAACATTCGCTCCGCCCTATGGCGATCCGCTCGACAAGCTTCCTGCATTCTGCCGCGTCGCGGGTGTGCTCAAACCGTCTAGCGACTCGTTTATCCGATTTGAGGTTTGGCTGCCGGCCGCGGACTGGAACCAACGATACCTGGGCGTTGGCAACGGCGGATTTGCCGGATCGATCGATTACCGAACGTTAGGCGGCAATTTAAGCAGAGGCTACGCCACCGCCGCGACCGACACGGGCCACGAAGGGGAAGCGGGGGACGCGAGTTGGGCGTTTCATCATCCGGAAAAGGTGGTCGATTTCGGCCATCGCGGCATACACCTTACGACTGAGACCGCCAAGAAACTGATGGCGGCGTTTTATGACCGGCCCGCACAGCACGCTTATTTCGATAGTTGCTCTGACGGCGGCCGTGAAGCGCTGATGGAGGCGCAGCGCTTTCCGGAGGATTTCGATGGCATCCTGGCGGGCGCGCCGGCAAATGCTTGGACCAGTCTGCTGGCAAGTGGGATTGAGGTCGCGCAGCAGATGTATCGCAATCCCGCAGCCTACATCTCGAGCGTGAAGATTCCGGCCATCGGCGCAGCCGTGCTGCAGGCTTGCGACGCGCAGGATGGCGTTACAGATGGAATCGTGGGCGATCCGGAGCGGTGCCATTTTGATCCCGCCGCCCTGCTTTGTAAGAACGCCGAAGCACGGGATTGCCTAACCGCCCCGCAAGTTGCTTCGCTGAAAAAACTCTATGCCGGTGACCGCAATGCGCAAGGGCGGCCGCTCTTTCGCGGGTACCTGCCAGGCGGCGAAAACGGAGCGCAGGGCTGGACTCCATGGATTATCGGGCCTGCGCCCGGCTTCAGTTACGGTGTGGATTTCGTCGAGAACTATTTCCGCTATATCGTCTTTGACGATCCCGCCTGGAACGTCTTGACAGCCAATGAAGATGCGGCCAAGCGCCTTGCGGACCAGAAGACGGCCGAAGCTCTGAACGCCACCAATCCCGATCTGCGCCGCTTCCAAGCCCGAGGCGGCAAGCTGATTGTTTACCACGGATGGAACGACCCGGCGATTTCTCCGTTATACGCGGTGAGTTACTTCCAGCAGGTAACCACAACCATGGGCGATCGAAATGCAGAAAGTTTTCTGCGCCTCTACATGGTTCCGGGAATGCAGCATTGCATTGGCGGACCGGGACCGAGTTACTTCGGACAGCTCGGCACGACGACGGCCAAAGGTCCGAAGCATGGGATTTACACGGCGCTAGAAGGATGGGTGGAAAAAGGTGCGGCCCCGGGCGAGATCGTGGCTACAAAATATGTAGGCAATGACTCCCGCAACGCCGCCGCCATGACTCGCCCGCTCTGCCCGTATCCACAGATTGCCATATACAAGGGCACGGGCGATACGAACGACTATACGAACTTCGTTTGCAAGAATCCCGAATAACTCGGGTCACTGCTGTTCCGGTCTAACGGCAATGCCGGCGGGAACCCAAGAACAAAAAACTTCGCCCTTGACGTCGCAGATGTCGGGGCTCTCCTTCAACCGCTTCGTGAAGCTGTCCAAAGCTGTCAGCCGCTTGGAGGCAACAATGGCCATATTGTGGTCAGCTCGGCTGACCCGCACGAGATAGATAAGCCGAATGTGCTGGTTGTGTCGTGGGAGTTGGAATGGCAGCGTAAGCGCATTTGTTTCCGGAAGCGTGTTGCCATTGCGCGTGATTTCGGCAGACGCGAACTCGAGCCGCACGCCGCTGTTTATCTTGCCTTTAATCGCGTAATACGAAGTCTCGTATCCGATCAAGTCCGCTGCATGAAGAGAGATCGTGTTGCCGTCGATTTGCTCTGCGGTGGCGGACGCGCGAAATTCTCTAGACTTAAGCAGCGGCACGATAATCCGAAGCCTCCACCCTGGCTGCAGGTCCATATACGAGTTGTCCGTGGCGGAAATATTGGATGGCGCGGGCACATGAACCGTACTGTGCGAACATCCGGCAGAGGTGGCCAGCACGCCAAACCACGTCAGGAGGAGTAAGTGGCGTGCACTCATGTATCTGTTGAACTTCATCGGCCTCTCGGTGCTATAACGATTATTGAAAATTCACACTGAGAGCTTGCCGTGAATCGAGCGCAGTCGCCGAGCATCACGCGCCAAAGCTTCGCGGTAGCTGCTTTGTTTCTTCTCGCAAGCCTCCGCCCTGGCGCTGCGGCTGAGTCAGCGCCGGCTCGACCACCGATGTTAGGCAAGCTGGTTGATGTTGGCGGCTATCGGGTTCACATCTACTGTACGGGCGAGGGGAGCCCCACAATTGTAGTCGCCGGCGGCGGATTTTCGTTCGATTGGGGGCTCGTACAGCCAGAAGCCGCGAAGTTTACGCGGATTTGCACTTACGACACTGCCGGAACGGCCTGGAGCGATGGCGCGCCCAGTAGGGCCCAGCCGTACTGCGCAAACAGAGTGAGTGAGCTGCACGCCCTGTTGAAGAATGCGGGGATTAGCAGCCCATATGTTCTGGTTGGATTCTCTATTGGCGGTCTGGTGGCGCGATTATACGCCAGCCGCTATCCGCAGGAAATTGCCGGCATGGTGGTTGTGGACCATGCATTTCTAGACACTCGAAGTAACCCGCCGCCGAATGTCAACGGCTCAATTGCGGCCGCTCACTTGGACAGCCCGCCGGTGCCGGTTTCCAACATTCCACTCGCATTGGACTTGGAGGATGACGAGAACTTCAGCAGACTGCCCGAACGCGACCAGGGACTGCATCGTTGGGCGCTTTCGATCCATTCGCTTCGTCCAACTTCAGAGATGGCGGCGGAGTGCTTTTCTGAAATCGAGGCGTCGGAGCAGAGCGGTTCGTACCCGCTGGGGAACAAACCAGTGGCGGTCGTGAGCACTCTGTACGATTCCCGGAGTTATGCCGAATTACAACATAAACTCCTAATGCTCTCGCGGAACAGCGAACAGTTTATTGCCGGGAACAGCTCGCATATGGTCATCATCGACCAACCCGAGATCGTGGTGCAGGCAATTCAGCAGGTGACGAAGGCGGTCAAGGACGGCACTCCTTTGAAGAAGTGACTTCAACAGGGGAGTGTTTGTCTGGCGGCTGTTACCGGCTTGAGCGCTCGCCCAGCGCGACTCGCAAACTTCCCTGCGCGGCGGCGAGCCGAGCTTCTGCATCTTGCTTCGAGAGCTTGCACCTATGCATGAGAACCGCAATTCGCACGGAACCCGCCTCAGCCAGCAACCAGGAGGCCTCTTCATAGGGCAGGCCGGTGATGCTTGCAATGATCCGGCGCGCGCGGTCGGTCAATTTGCCGTTGGTTGGCTGCACGTTGACCATGAGATTTCCGTAAACGAAACCGAGGCGGATCATCACGCCCGTGCTGATCATGTTCAGGACCAGTTTGGTTGCGGTGCCGGCTCGCATGCGGGTCGAGCCGGTGATGATCTCAGGGCCGGGAACTGGGGTAAGGGCAATCTCCGCGGCACGGGCCACTTGGGAATTCGGCGTACAGCTCAGGCCGACGGTCAAGGCGCCCAGTTGCCGGGCATATTCGAGGCCGCCGAGGACATACGGCGTCCGCCCACTCGCGGCGATACCGACCAGCGCGTCGCGCGCGCCGAAGTTTCTTTCCCGCAGGTCCTGTTTCCCCTGCTCGGGGTTGTCTTCTGCTTTTTCGATCGAGTGGCGCAGAGCGAAGTCTCCGCCTGCAATGAGTCCTTGCACCAATTCCGGCGGGGTATGGAAGGTGGGCGGGCACTCGGAGGCATCCAACACACCCAGCCGGCCGGACGTGCCTGCGCCGAGGTAAAACAGCCGTCCTCCCGTTTGCAGGCGGGCGACGATGGCATCTACCGCGGCGGCTATATTGGGCAGTTCGCGCTCAACCGAGAGCGCAACTTCCTGGTCGGCCGCATTGATCACGCGCAGCATTTCCCGGGTTGGCAGCGCATCGATGGCTGCCGAGGCTGGATTAGCGGCTTCGGTGGTGAGGGCTTCCGAACTCGGATCAGGGCGCATTCATGAAACGAAAAGGGCCGGAAGAGCGGCTGCCCTCTCGGCCCGGGTCTCGCAAAGCGGTTTGTGCGCTGGTTACGCGCTGAAGCTGCTGCCGCAACCGCAGGTAGACTTCACTTGCGGATTGTTGAATTTGAATCCGGAGCCCTCCAGGGTTTCGACGTAGTCAACCTCCGCGCCATCCAGATAAAGCATGCTGGCCTGGTCGATGAATACTTTCAGATCGCCGAAATTGTAGGTCTTATCGAGCATGTTCGGCTGGTTCTCGAAAGCCATTGAATAGCTGAACCCGGAACATCCGCCGCCCACTACGGCAATCCGCAAACCGGCCGGTTTGGGCTCCTGCATGTTCAAGATTTCGTTGACCTTAATTACGGCGGTTTCGGTTAGCTGAATCATAAATCTCCTCAAGTGTGTGGCAGTACTTTTAGTTTACAACCAATCGCATGAAATTGGATGCTCTTTCTGTCGCCCGGCCTCCGGCGGCGGTCTTCGGCCCGCTCACCGCCGGCAAGCGCCCGTCGGCAGGAAAGCGGCCTCCGGTCTGGGATAATGGGCAGTTACGGAAGTTCCGCCTTGCCCGGCGCAGCTTTTTGTAACGCATTCATATGGCAGCACGTCGGCTGCGATATATGAACGGGCTCAGTGCGACTCTTCCCTTTCCGGCGGTAGCCGGAGAGGCAGGCCGGGCGAAGACCAAATTGGATCATCGAAGCACCGAAGAGGCCGCGCTCGTCCGCCGGATACAGGCGGAAGACGAGTTGGCGTTTCGCGAGATTGTGGAGCGCTACCAAGCCAAGGTCTTTTCGATCATCTACGGCATTCTTCGCAACCGCAACGACGCGGAAGATATTGCGCAACAGGTCTTCGCCAAGATTTATTTTTCGATTAAGAATTTCGATTTCCGCAGCTCGCTCCTGACCTGGATTTACAAGATCACAGTCAACGAGTGCTACGACTATTTGCGCAAGAAGCGCGTGCGTAAGCTCGTGTACGAGAGCGATTTTTCCGACGATGACGCCAAGCGCATGGAGGCGTCCGAGCCGGCCATCGACGCGAATGTCCCCGCCGATACGCGGCTCGCCCAGAGGGATTTGATCCTAAAGCTATTGAGTAAGGTTTCCGAAGAAGAACGTAGCCTGATTCTGCTCAAGGAAGTAGAGGGGCACTCAGTTGAGGAATTGGCGGAATTGACCGGGTTGAAC
>DATASJ010000050.1:0-1529 GCA_036269275.1 Bryobacteraceae bacterium
GGCAACGGCTATGTGCAAGCCGTGATGAATAAGATTTTTGAGGTGTCGGTGCGGCAGGAGTCGCTATCGTCGGCATTTCGCAAACTCACGGCGCGGAATCTCAGCATTATTCCAGTGGTTGAAGATCAGCGGCTGGTTGGAATTGTCACGCTGCAGAACCTGATGCACTCGATGGCACTGCTGGCGGAGAGCAGAAAGCTGCGGCGGGACGGCGCGGAGTCGTAGATCTTACTAGCTCCAAGCTCGTCCCCGCGCACTAAAACAGCCGCACCGCCTTCGCCTGCCGCACGGCAGGAATCTTCTCCAGCGTCCTCAGTACATCGTCTGGCACCGCTCCATCGACGTGGACTACGGCGATAGCTTCCCGCTCTTCGGAATTTGCCTCGACGGCGCGCCGACCCAAGGAGAAATCTGCGATATTGATTTTGCCTTCGCCGAGGATCGTGCCCACCTTGCCGATGACGCCCGGAACGTCGCGGTTACGCAGGTAGATCAAGTCGCGTTCGAGCGGGGCCTCGACGTCAATGTCATCGATGTGCAGCAGCCGAGGGAGGGTGCCGCGCAGAACGGCGCCTTTGACCATATGCTCTTCTTTCGAGCTCTTGAGATAAATAGAGAGTACGCTTCCAGCGCCGCCGGTCGAGACTTTGGCCTTATGCGCCTCATGCACGCGAAGTCCGCGCGAATCCGCCAGAGAAGCGGCGTTCACAAGATTGGCTTTCTCTTCCAAAACCTGGTTGAGGATGCCCTTGATGGCCGCGTTGCGAATCAGATCGGTCTTCCACTCCGCGATGTGGCCGCTGTAGCGCAGCGAGATTTCTTCAATCGAGCCTTCGGAAATCTGTGCGAGAAAAGCTCCCATACGCTCCGCCAGCACGATATAGGGATGCATCTCTGCATATTCTTCCGCAGAGACCGAAGGAACGTTCACAGCATTCTGAATCACACCGTGCTTTAGATATTCCTTCACCTGCTGAGCGATCTGCACACCCACTGCTTCCTGCGCCTCGTAAGTCGCGCCGCCGATGTGGGGCGTGAGGATCACATTCTCCATCGCCATGAGTGGCGATCGCTTTAGAGGCTCTTCGGTAAAAACATCGAGCGCTGCGGCGGCAACGTGCCCTCGTTTCAGCGCGTCGACTAAATCCGCCTCATGAATCAGTTCACCGCGCGCACAGTTCACCAGACGGACGCCCTTCTTCATTTTCTTGAGCGAAGCCTCGTTGATCATGCCCGTCGTCTGCGGAGTGAGACCGACATGCAGCGTAATGTAATCGGCCGCCGCATAAAGATCGTCCAAACTAGTGAGGCGAATTCCTTGCTCCTTCGCCACCCCCGCCGAGACGAACGGATCATGCGCCACCAGTGTCATTCCGAATGCGCGCGCGCGCCGCGCCACTTCCATGCCGATGCGGCCGAGGCCGGCGATGCCGAGAGTCTTACCACGCAGTTCCGTACCTTGTAGCGATTTCTTTTCCCAGCGGCCAGCATGCATCAGCGCGTCCGCGCGGCAGAGATGACGCGCCATG
>DATASJ010000051.1:0-81009 GCA_036269275.1 Bryobacteraceae bacterium
CGACCAGCCGCAAGCTGGTGCGCATGGTGCGCAGCGCCGGCGCGAAGGAAGTGCACATGCGCATCTCCTGCCCACCAACCATTTCGCCCTGCTTCTATGGCGTCGATACGCCGTGCGTGAGCGAGCTGATCGCGGCGAACAACACCGTGGAGGAGATCCGCCGTTTCATCGAGGCCGACTCGCTCGGCTATCTCTCGATGTCCAGCCTGCGCAAAGCCGTCGACGACCACGACCACCGCTACTGCTACGCCTGCTACACCGGCGACTACCCGACCGATCTGGTCAACATCGACGACCTGATCCTGGCCAAAGACCGCCGCGGCTAAGCACGCAGCGGGCGTGTCGCGGTAAAATAGTCCAACGGTGAGGTGCGAGAGCGGTTGAATCGGGCGGTCTCGAAAACCGTTGAACCTTTGCGGGTTCCGTGGGTTCGAATCCCACCCTCACCGCCAGAATTAAATCCGACAACTATTCAAGAAACGCCGAAATAGCGTGCAATGCGGATGGTCTCTCGATGTTCATCACGGGAGGCTGCATTGACAGCGGCCTGATTCAACACGCCGTCCGGGACTTGCATGCGATCTCGCGCTTGCGGTATTACACTACGCGGTGCACAGAGGAACGCGCACGCTCGCCCGCAGCGGCTGCGCTCGCGACACCCGCGGCATCATACGGGGTCTGCTTCCTGAAACGATATCCGCAAACGGTCGCCCCCAGTGAGCAACCATTCGATCGCGCGGCGAAACCACCGGTGCACCATCCTGGGCGGCGCCTTTGAATGCGGCGCCTTGATGCGAACGCGTGGACGAACCGACCTTGGCAGTTCAGCAATCCGGGAGAGGAATTGCCCGATCATTCCGCAATAATATCGCCCCTGACGGCACATTTACACGCCTCAAAACACGCAAATTGGAGAGAGCAATGAAAAATTACAGCTTGCTCGTTACACTTGTTGTCTGCTGCGCATTCGGCGGCCTGATGCAAAGCCCCTTGTACGCGCAGGGGCGTACCCTAACTGCACCTCAGCTAGACGCTATCGTCAATACAGATTTACAGAACTGTTCGGCCCAAACTACCCAGCTCCAGAGCGGCCGAATTGACCCAGCTTCCGTCATTCCCACCCGCAATGCGCGAGAATTTCCGACGGATAGGATTGCGAAAACATTAAACGGGGTTTGGCGAGGGCGAGTGATCGGGGACGATAAGGATACACGCGTTGACTATTTCGAGATCATTGACACAAAACTTAACGAGGCGCTGATTATTGCACAACGCACGGGCAAGGAGACTCTGGCCAAAATGCGGCCGGTTGCAAACGCACCGAAACTCACGTATCTAATGTGTGCTCACGAAGGGTACATGCCCAGCAAAGATACCCCCCAAATTCACGAGTTCACTAAGGTTTCCGATAGCATCGAGGACGCCCCCCGGATTATGCAGGAGGCGACCGGGCTGAAACTTCAGAAAGCGCAACCGAGCCTTTCGGATTTGTGGCAAGGGCTTCTGGCCGAGGGATATTTCAACACTCCGCGTGGCACCGCGTATGCAGGCGGCTTCTTTAAACCAGTACAAATCCAACCTGTTGCGAATGCAGTTGGCCCTGCTGGGGTTTCGGTGAAATGGGACGGAGAGTACAGAGGAGGCGGATCGACCAGCATAAAGTTTACGCCGGACGTACCAATTACCGGGGTCGAACACGCGGAGTTTGTCGGAACGAGCACAAATTCGGGAGACTTTCTCGTGTCATCGCCCGGAAACGGAAAATTGTGGAAAGTGGAAGCCACCGGGCCCACTACGAGAACCGCCAACACGTCCGCCGCCAGCCCAGACATCGTCGAAGGCGACGACTACTGCCTCGCCTTTGATAAAGTCGTTCTCGGGCCGCTGCAATAATCGATGACCTGCAGCTCGAACCGGCAGAAGCGGGAGTAATGGAATTCAGCGAGTGCGCGCTTGAGCGGGGGCGTCCATCTGAAGTCGACCACGATGCGTCCCCGTATCACCCGTTGTGAAGAGGTTTCCCACTGCGCCGTTGCTGCTGATCGGGCGCGCGGTTCGACTAACCCGGTCGTGAATGCTGCCTAACGCTCGCCGATCCCTGGCGTTGGAGGATTGGCGATCACGAAGCAGGGAAGCATTCTGGAATGATCGGATCGGAAGGAAGGACGCTTCGCGGACGCGCTGTGGAGGGCGCCTCGACGCTAACGCCTGGATCGAACCGACCTAGCAGTTCAGCAATCCGGGAGAGAACTGCCCGATGATCTCGCGATAATCTTGCTCCGGAGGCACTTTACACGCCTCAAACACGCAGATTGGAGAGAGCAATGAAAAATTACAGCTTGCTCGTTACACTTGTTGTCTGCTGCTCATTCGGCGGCCTGATGCAAAGCGCTTTGTACGCGCAGGAGCGGACCCTAACTGCGCCACAGCTAGACGCGGTCGTCAAAACGGATATACAGAGCTGTTCGGTCCCAAGTACCGCGCTTAAGAGCGGTCGGATCGATGCAGCTTCCGTCATCCCCACCCGCAACGCGCGAGAATTTCCGAACGATAGGATTGCGAAAACGCTGAATGGGGTTTGGCGAGGGCGCATCGTGGGTGACGACAAGGATGTGGGCGTCGACTATTTCGAGATCATTGACACAAAACTTAACGAGGCGCTGATTATTGCACAACGTACCGGCAAGGAGACTCTGGCTAACATGCGGCCGGTTGCAAACGCACCGAAACTCTCGTATCTGATGTGTGCTCACGAAGGGTATATGCCCAGCAAAGATACCCCCCAAGTTCACGAGTTCACTAAGGTCTCTAATAGCATCGAGGACGCCCCCCGGATTCTGCAGGAGTCGACAGGGCTGAAACTTCAGAAAGCGCAACCCAGCCTTTCGGATCTGTGGCAAGGGCTTCTAGCGGAGGGATATTTCAACACTCCGCATGGCACGGCGTATGCAGGTGGCTTTTTTAAACCCGTAGTGATCCAATCGGTCGCAAATGCAGTTGGCCCTGCTGGGGTTTCGTTGAAATGGGACGGAGAGTACAGAGGAGGCGGATCGACCAGTGTGAAGTTCACGCCCGACAAGCCAATAACTGGCGTCGAACACGCGGAGTTTGTCGGAACGAGCACAAATTCGGGAGACTTTCTCGTGTCCTCGCCCGGAAACGGGAAATTGTGGAAAGTGGAAGTCACCGGATCCCCCACCAAAGCGGGCGGTGCCACCGCGGACCTCGTCGAAACCCATAACTACGACCTTGCCTTTGATAAAGTCGTCCTCGGGCCTTTGCAGTAGTAATCAATGACGAGCAACTCGGACGGCATACACGGAATAATGCAAGGTCCGATATTTATCTGAAGTCGACCACGATGCATCCGCCGGATCGTCGGCCGTAAAGGGCTTTACCACTTTCTGCTCAATCGGGCATGCCTGGTGGCGACACTCTGTGTGAGCGGCGAATCGAGGGTGCTTTGCACACGGCACCCTCATATTCCGGCGCGGACCTTTGATATTGGCTGTCGCAAGCTGTTGGCCGCACCGCGAACCGCCGCCGATTCACATGCCGTAGGCGAGCTTTGTCCCGGGTCGCGCGGCCATAGACACGGGCCTCGTTATCGAGATTGTGTCGAGCGGTGGCGTGCACCTTTACGGAGCTGATCCGGGCCATCGTGACGGCGCTTCGGTCGCCGTGATCACGCTGTAGCCCGCGATCAGATCAACTCCGCTTACCTTACGCGCTCCGTTGCGTTAAGATGACTTACGAATTGATCAGCCATGGTTATTCGTTCCGCAATTCCTCATTCTCATTCGGCGAGCCGGACGTCGGCGCAGCTAGCGTTTGGCCCGACGTTTGAATCTCGAAAGAAAAGATCATGATCAAGTGGCTATTTTGCATCAGTGTTTCGATCGGCCTGGCCGGCATGGTGCTCGGTATGGCCATGGGTATCACGCATAATTTCCTACTGGCGCCGGCGCATGCACATCTCAATCTGCTCGGCTGGGTCGCGATGTTCCTGTCCGCGCTGTACTACCGCGCCGTACCGGAGGCCGCAGCGAGCCGGCTCGCGCCGGTTCAGGCGGTCGTCAGCGTGGTCGGTGCGATCCTGTTCCCGATCGGCATCGCGTGCGTATTGCTCGGCAACCGGCACCGCTTCATGCCGGTGCTTGTTGCCGGTTGGCTGACCGTCTTGACAGGCATGCTGCTGTTTGTGGTGATCGTCTATCGCTCGTCCGGCCGCGCCGCGGCGCGGGCGACCACTGAATAGTCTGCAGCGGCCGGGTTCCAGCGCAGAAAAGGTGCAAGAATTTATCTCTGCGTCAACTGGGCGAACCGGACGGTCCGGCTGGTGCATTGTCTGGCCGACCCGCGCGCCCGAACGCTCCGATTATGCCGCCTAGCAGCACGGCCGCGCCCATGACGAGATATGCTTTTGGGAAGCCGACGGCGCCTGCGAGCCCGCCGAACAGTGACGGTCCAAACACGGTGCCCATATAGGTGAACATTAGGCTTCCCGCTGTCGCGAGGCCCACTTCAGCGGGCCTGACGTCGCGGATGATTTCCGCCAGGAACACGCCGTTCCAACCGCTGGCGGTGGCGCCCAGCAAAATGACAACGGCGGCGATCGCGCCCACCGGCCATGCCGCCGTAAACAGGCTCATCAACCCGGCAGCTACTGCCATCAGTAGCGCTATGCCAAGCAGCAGTAGACGCGGCGCCGTCACCCGATCCGCGATGAAACCCCATCCGAGGCGGCCCGCCACGCCGGCTAGCTGGCTGGCGCTCAGCAACGCGCCGGCGAGCACGAGACTCAGGCTGGCCACGCTTGTCAGATAGACGACGAGAAACGAACTCAGAACCAGTTGCATCGCCGCATAGACAACCGAGCTCGTGGCAAGCGAGGCGAGGCCGGGGCGGCGGAAAATGAAGCGAACCGGCTCGAAAAGGCTGGTGCTATGTCCGTGCGGCTTGGCCGGCAGCTCGTTGCGAACCACCGACAGTGCGATCCAGAGAGCTGCCCCGAGCGCAGCGGTTACCCCGCCAATGGACACGCAGGCGGCGTTCCAGCCCAACCCGAGAACGAGCGGCGGCGCGATGAAGCCTGCGAGTACGCCGCCCATCGGCACACTGGTCTGGCGGACCGAAACCAGGAAGGCCATGCCCCCGGCGCTGCGGTAGCGCGCCAGCACGTGTGAACTCGCCGGCGTCAGCGGACCGTAGCTCAGTCCGATGATGGCGGTCGCCAACAAAGAAACGGCGAGATGTGGAACGGCTAGTAGCGCGAGTCCGGCGCCGCCGGTTACTACGCAGGCAAAACTGGTGCGCAGCGGGCCTAGCCGTGTGATCAGCCAGGCCGAGAAGGAGCTGCTGAGGATCGCGCCGGCGTAGACGAGCCCGACATAAACACCCGCGATCTTCGGCGAAAGGCCGAGAGAGAGGGCAATCTGACTGGCCATGACCGGCGGCGTCATGCTGAGCATGGAGACGACGCATTGCGGAAAAAACGTCACCAGCAGAATCAGCGCCTTCGCCTCTGCTCCCGCCCGCGCCATCGCCTCTAACCCCTGGCCACGCGGCGCCTATGGGTGCGCACTCGCGGCTGCTCGCGATAGGCGTCCAACGTGCCCGTATGTCTGAAATTCCGTCAAAAGTCACCCTCGACGCAAAACTCGTGCTTCCCGCGCAGTGAGCGGCCGCGACTACAGCCTCAGCGAAAACTGGCAAGCATGCCGACGAAGTCGCGCCCGAGCGCGTTGAAATCCTGATGGCAGGACATGCAGCTCGACGGTGGATCCTGGAAGTACGTCTCGATGGTCGTGTTAGCGAGGTTTTCCTTGCGCGTTTCTGGGAAATAGACGCCGTCATTCCGTGGGTCGATCACATGGGTGAAGGTTGGCCATTGGTCGGCCACCAGCATGTAATGCTCCCAGACGGTTCCCTTAATTCCCGGCAGCGCCCAATAAGCCCGATTCGTCGCCATGGTCGAGCGATGGATCGGATGCCGGCGCACTACCTGCATCGGCTCGGGATCGATTTTGGGCGGATGATCCATGCTGACCGGGAAGGTGGCGGGTGAGCCGAACTCCGGCCAAAGGCCGAGCTTGGGCTTCGACGCGTCGAAATAGGAATAGGGCGCCCCCGCGTCCCTGGCGTCAGGCTCGCCCGCGCGTGCCGGCGGCACGTTGTCGACGTGCTCAAAAGAGCTCCACAGCCCTTGCGGCCGGTGTGACGTCCTGATCACGATGTGTAGGCCGACCAGCGCGACGTCGCTTTTTGAACAGACGACGTGCCGCGCGGCGAGCGTTTGGGCGACATCGACGACGTTGGCGTTCTTGACGACGTAATAGCGCGCCCGCACAGCCGGCGTGTCTGCTGCGGTGAGAATGCGCCATGCCGCCTTGACCGCAATCGACCCGGCGGGTAATCGTGCAGGATGGTCCTGGTCGGGCAGGTTCTGGCCTTGGCTCCAGCCGCTGAGCGCAAGCGCCGAGTACTCCGGTTCGTTGATGCGCGTTTCATAGCGCGTATAAGTGCGATTCTGCGCCACCAGCGGATTGGCGGCGACGTCCGCGGGTTGATTGAAATCCATGAACGGTTCGAAGGTCGCAAGCGTTTTCGCGCGACTATTGACATCCGCTCCGCAAGGGTTCGCCGCGTCGTAGGTCGCCCACGCCTGAGGCGCGATCGGGCTACCGTCCGGGCCGACCTGGAACAGTTCATAACGGGCTTTGAAGGTCTCCCAGACACGGGGGCCGGGAGCGCCAAGCGTCTGGGCGCGATCAGGGGCGCCGCGATGAGCAGGGCCGGTCAGCGAGGGCCAATTGAGAGCGATGAAAGCGCGCCAAGCGAAATTGTCCAACTCCGGAAACGGGTCGACATCCGGATGGATCGAGGGCACATCCTTGATGAGCTCGGGCGAAACAATCGCTGCCCCACCCTCCGCGGCGACCGGGTAGACGGGAAGAAAAAACACGACCGGCACAGCCACAAGCATGAACGCGATCAGAAGTCGGCAGGTGCGTGAAAGAGCGCCACCGGAAGTAACTCCCATACCGCGCTTGCCCCGCACAGCATTGCTCCGCGCCTCATTCGGGGTCCGAGAGTCTACGCTAATCGACCTTGCCGGCCAGGGTTTGGTCACGACGTTCCGATCAGACATTTGGCGAATAGCGTAGCACGCGGTCGGGGACGCCGTTTCTCCTCGCTTGCTCAGTTGGGCACGATCGGGTGAGCACCCTAAGAATCGGAAGAACAGGCGCTTGGCGGACGCGCCTTGGACGCGGTCTCTGCGCTAACGCGTAGACCGCACCGACCTAGCAGTTCAGCAATCCGGGAGAAAATTGCCCGCCGCTTTCGCGATAATATCGCCCCTGATCGTCGCTGCCAAAAAAATGGCAGGCGAGGAGTGGCCGGGCGATCCGGCTTCCTTCATCCCGACCAGCAATGCGCTAGAATTTCCCAAGAATAGGATGCGAAAACACCGCGTGGGATTTGGCGAGGGCGAGTCCTGGGAGGACCCGATATATGGGCGTCGACTATTTTGGATAGCTGACGTAAAATGTGGCGAGGCGCGGACTATTCCACAATGCAACCGCAAGGAGACTGTAGCACCATCCGTGACCGCGTGAAGAGGAGCCGCTTGGAAAACGACATGCCCGGTTCCTTAGCGCTTCTTGCGTTAGCAAGAAAAGATGACAGACATCTTACAGCCAATATAGGAATGTCAACCGAGCTATACGTGAATGGATATAGCTTTGAGGAATATCTAGATTATCTGCATCATAGTCATCCCGAATTATTTGACCTTCTTAGTCAAGAGAGATGTTCCGACCCCGAGCGGCATATCGCCGAAATGAATATGATCTCGTGGGAGTTCGAGGATGAAAACGCGGGTGGCCGCGGCGTGGCCTACAATTTTGCACAGAAGAGTACGGACAATCGAAAAGTGGGCATGACCACGCTTCTGAAGTGCTTCTCGTCTTCCTTCGAAGTTCCTGGTCGAAGTTTCAGGATTCTGGATGTGCTCGGAGGCGATGGAACCTTTGCACGATTTTGTAAGACGCTGGGGCATCCCACTCCGACGATTTATACAGCCGACATCTCGAAACTCATGATCGACGCCTGTCACGCCCAGGCATTACCATGTGTACGTCAGTCGGCGACGAGAAGCTTGTTCCGTGACAACGTATTAGAGGGCGTTCTCATCGCGTATGGCAGCCATCATCTCGATAGCGACGCAAGGCGGCTGGCAGTTCGCGAAGCGCACCGTACGCTGAGAGCGGGTGGTCGCCTGGTGTTGCATGACTTTGAGATCGGTGGACGATACGCTACCTGGTTTGACAGCATTGTGCATCCTTATTCGCGGACTGGACATCCGCATGCGCATTTTTCGCGCCACGAAATGTTCCATCTCTTTACAAGCGCAGGGTTTCGCGACGTTCGGGTATTTGAAATCTGCGATCCGTTCACATTACACGGAAGCTCGCCCGAAGAAGCCAAGCACAATGCAATCATGCACATGTACGAGATGTATGACCTGATCAAGGTCACGAACTCCGCATGCGATATTGTGCCTTGTCTGGAGCGACACATAACCGAAACGCTCGGACCCATATCGATTCGGCAGGAAGGGGGTCGATATGTAGCACAGATTCCGCGTCGCGCACTGGTCGCTGTAGGTACCAAATCGACCCATGACAGCTAGTAGTTACTTTAATTTTTTACAATGAGAACCGGTCCATCGGGATGGACATGATGCCTTTGAGTAAACAAATGGAGAAGCGGTGATGAGCAGTGTCGAAGATTGCCTTAGAGACATTCTGGTCGAAGATCTTTTCGTAGAATTCGAGAAGGATAGGATTCTTCCAACCTATTCTCTTCGGCAAGACCTCGGTATCGATTCGGTCGGTTTTGTCGAGTTGAAGGAGCAAGTCGAGAAGCGATTCAGTATCGCTATTTCCGACGACGACTTTACGCCAGAGAACTTCTCAACAATATCGTCTCTCACCAGCCTGATCAACCGGTGCTGCAATGCCGACCGATGTGCGCAGCAGTAATGTTGTATCGAGGTATATCAGAGATGGCGTCCTGGCATCAAGACTCCGTCGAAGCGAGATCTAAATGGAAATAACCAGATGAACGCAGCCGCGAGGCTGATGATTGACAGTGCCGATGATCTTGCGCGGCGCATTTCTGATTTCGGCGAGGGCTCCCCAAAGTACGATCAGTTATTCGAAGGGTATGCTCGCTTGGCGTTGCAGCCAGGGTCCGCGGTACTCATTTTCGCACCCAACAGTGTCGAATTTCTCTTCCACTGGATCGCAGCTCTCGCGAATGGTTACGTTCCTTGTGCGATCGCGCCATCGACGAAGACGTCGCTCGTAAGCGCGCTCCGGAAATCGTTAAACATTGCAGCTATCGTAGGGCCTCAACTGGATCCGGCCCGCTACCACGCGAAACACTTTGTTAAGGTTGGCTCGTTTCGTGTGGTTGTTTGCGATCGCATTCCGCCGCCGTACGAACCGTTCGATGTTCTGATCCTAACCACCGGTACCTCTGGATCGCAAACGGCGTGCGTTCATACTGTTGAGTCGCTCGTATGCAATGCGAGGATGACAAATAAGGCTCTCAACATCACCGCGGCCGATAAGCAACTCGTTGTACTACCGATGTATCATTCCTACGGACTTGTCACTCAGAGCATTGGATCGATTATTAGCGGCTGCGAACTTAAAATCGACGGACCACCGTTCAATGCTAGTCGCTTTGCTGATCTTATTCACAAAGAAACTATATCGATATGCGGAATCACACCTACAATCGCCCGGGACCTGCTTAGAAGGGGAACGGTTTTGCCCGCCTTGCGATCCATGAGCATTGGTGGCGATCGAGTCTTTCCTGAAGAGGTTGCAAGTTTGCTGAGCAAGTCGTTTATTAACGAGCTCTACATTACTTATGGTCTGACAGAGGCCGGGCCGCGAGTTTCCGTTCTTCCGGCGCACATTGCGCCCGTTGAGACCTACGACTCCGTGGGTATGGCTTTTAGCGGTGTATCAACCAGAATAGAAATGCCGGATGCCGCCGGCGTCGGCCAGCTATTGGTTAAGACACCATCCGTCTGTCGTCGGAAGGTTGGAGGGAATATCCTGCCCCAACCGTTCACATCTGATGGATTTTTGGAAACAGGGGATCTCTTTACAAAGAATGCCGCCGGCTATCTTCGCTATGTTGCGCGCAAAGCCGACATATTGATTATAAAGGGTGAAAAACTGAATACCAGGAGCATAGACATGGTCGCCGAGTCGCATCCGGATGTTGAGTTTGCGCGCACAGCGGTGGGCGATATGAATTCGCTTGTAATGCGTTTGTGGGCTAAAGATGACAAGATACTTGATCTGGAAGAAATCAGAAACTTTATGAAGTCGTCCCTTCGATTACACGAAGTTCCCGACAAGGTGATTCAAGAGAGAAATGCCGTGTTTCATAAATAGTAAGACCTTAGCGGTGACGGCAGCGAGGGCAGGACAGCTAGACCGCCTTTGGAAGCATCGAGGGCACAGATGTCGAGGCCGCGGGAGGGGCGGCCGGATCACTCTTGAACGGCGAGCAAAGCTAACGCCAGGCGATAAGGCGCCAAAACCATGAAAAACATATTTCTACTTCCGTATGGAGGCGGTAGCGCCTCGAGCTATCGTTCCTATGTTCATGGCTTTCCGCGCAATGTCGGGTATGTTGTTCCCGTCGAAATCCCAGGGCGCGGCAAGAGATCTCACGAGGAATACGCCAAATCTATCCGAGAATGTGCGGCTCTTGCGCTTCAGCAAATAGACACGACGAGCGAGAGATACATTTTACATGGCCATTGTATGGGAGCGCTCTTGGCTTTTGAAGCGATCAAATTGATCGAGGCGGCCGGAAGACAGCTTCCATCCTTCATGGTGGCGTCCGGACGAAATGCACCAAGACACGTAAACGACTGGTTGCGCCGAGTAGGGGGCTTGGATGATCGTAGTTTATTCAAGGAATTGCAGGAGCTTGGCGGTGTACCGAGAGGTTTAAGTTTTGCCATGGCGCAGCATTTCCTCACCGTAATCCGCAATGATCAAGCAATGTCCCGCGATTACGATCCCGGTGAAACAAGGATAAGTGTGCCAATACTTGCTTTGGCAGGTCGAGACGACAAAATGACCAATGCGGCCGCGCTAGCAGAGTGGGAGGACTACACATCGAAGTTCTTATCCATCGAATGGCTAGATGGACAGCATTATTTTATCCTTGATCAGCCAGACCGTGTAGCATTGTATGTAGAGGAGTTTTGCAAATCAGTGGATTCCTTGGCAGTTGCTGAAGGTCACTAACCCTGCACGGCTTAAGTCGCGCCCCTATGCCCCAAGCGTAAAATAGTGACACAGCAATATGAAACCCTTAGCGGTTGCCGCATGGTCGATGATAACTCCACTAGGCGAAGACGACGCAACCATCAATGCTCTGTTCGAGCAGCGCTCAGCCTTTTCTCCCCAGAAATCACATTGGAAAGTACGAAATAATCTTGCCGCGGTCGTGCCGGAGAGGCCGAGTCAGGCGGCACGTGATGGCGACTGGCAGCGATATCTTGCGACATATGTTATCCGCAAAGTATTAAATACGCTCTCGATAGACATACAAAACAAACGAGACCGTTGCGCCTTTGTGTTTGCCACAAGCTATGGTCATCTGATCGATGACGCCGTGGACGATACGATGTCGACGTGGGCTAAAGATTGTGTTCGAAGCCTGCAGTGCGATATTGATCCAATAGTGGTCGGATCCGGTTGTTCTTCGGGATCCGACGCGCTCGGCATTGCTGCCGCAATGCTTGATTACGGAACAATAGACACAGCAATTGTTGTAGCGGTGGATATCGTAACCGACGCCAAGCGAATTGCGCATTCAACCTTGGGAACGATGGCGGCCAGCGATCACAAGCCTTTTGACATTAATCGAAGCGGAATGCTTCTCGGCGAAGCGTCCGCGGCGGTAGTACTTATGCGAAGTGAGGATTGCCCTGAGCACAGGGGAAAGTTGGTTGGAATAGGCGCTTCGAATGATGCCTTTGGATTGACTGCTCCAGATCCGTCAGGCCTGTCGGTCCGGCTTGCGTTGGACCGGGCTCTTCTTGCCGCCGAGCTGACTTATAACGATCTGGCGCTCTATCTTGCGCATGGCACAGGAACGCAACTTAACGATGACCTGGAAGCAAAGGTCGTTGAGGAAGTTTTTGCTAACAATGAAATGCTGACTATCGTCGGAACTAAGGGTGCTCTGGGCCACTCTCTCGGTGCCTGTGGCGTGGTCGAGTTTATTCTTCTCCTCCAAATGTTGAATAGGCAGCTCGCGCCGGCCACGGTCGGGTTAACCGATCCTATACGTAGCATCTCTGCGAGATTCCCAGGCCCTGAAGGGCGCCCGCTTAGCGGCCCTTATGGTGTAAGCGTCACGCTTGGTTTCGGAGGATTCAATACCGCTTTAATTGCGCGAGCCTAAGTGCAAGTGCACAGCACACCCGGCAGACTATTCTAAGACGAAATGAACCTCTCGCTTTGAAAATGGATCACACGGTCACGGTAGTGAAGGCAGCCATATACAGCGATATAAAAGTGCGAAATAGGCCATCTTTTTATGCGCCGCCAGTTGCTTGGGCAGCCGCGAATTTCACGCAAGCGCTGATCACAGAGGAGGGCGGAATCGTGCCACATCATACGGGGTTGATCGTGGTAAGCGATGAATGTACTTTGAGTACGATACGAGATCTCTCGCGCACAGCAGGGCAAGGGACTATTTCACCGCTACGATTTGCCGGCGCGAGCCCGAGTATAGTGGCTGGATTGCCAGCCCTTCAGCAAGGGTTTCGCGGGCCAACCTTGACTCTTACGATGATGCCTGATCACGCTTCGGATGCTATTGTGGCGACGATCAATTATTGGATCAGGTACGGCAATATAGTCTCGGTTATCGCAATTGCACACTATAAGCAAAGCGAACGCCGTCATCTATTTAAAGGATTGATCGCTAGGTCGGCCGACGATGAGTTAAGGCGGCAAGTCTTGCAACTTTGCGATTCACAAACGGGAGATATAGTTGAACTTCCTTGAATCGCGATATGCACTGGAGCAATCGATGAGCGGAAGAGAAATCATTGCCGAGATCCTAAATTCACACTATCCGGGCACTAGCCTTCTGAACTATTCCGAGTCAGATGACGAGATTCGGTTCCAAGTGCCCACTCCTATCAGAGATACACAGACTGCAGTATTTCGTTCGCAAGCGACGGTTCTCAATGACCTTGCGGTTAGCCATCGATTGTCTCTGTTGCTGGGCCGCAGCAAATACGGACTGCCCGGAGATTCCTTTGCAATAAAATCTATAGAGACTGCGGTACACAGCGTCGATGCGGTAGAGGAGTGCAATATTTCGTTGCGCTTTGAGGTCATAACCAAGCGCCACGACACCATTACAGCTCTCAGATCAACGCTAGTCACAGAATTCGGCGTTGAAGCGCGTATAACCTCAACCGCATTCAATGTCTTCTCGCCAGCTCTTGCAAATTTCGTCCGGCGGGCAAGGCAATTCTCGGATTTTGTCGATGTAAAGATAAATAGGGATAAGTCCCATCTAGCAATCGTCGCCGGCAACCATTTTAGATACTATCCGTCGGAAGATGACAGACTTTCAGACGGTAGGCGAGTCGATCACGTGCCGGCACTAACTCTAATCGATATCGCACTATTCGTTAACAGAGTGGCTCATCAGGGCGAGGTCCAGTCCCATATTTCAGCAGAATTTCTAAGTTATACCGACCCCCGACTACCGTTCGACATTTTACGGAAGAACAGTCATAGCGCCACTGAGTTCGTGCAAAACGGTAAGTCAGTGGCGGTTGTCCGTAACCGCGATTGCCCGAGTTTCATTTAGCGCGGCGAAGAGGAAGCAGAAGCTCTCGCTCTCTTGAGCAGGCGATCGCAACCATCAGCCTTCTGCGCACGGTTCCATCGACTTGGGACATCTCGCTCGTGACGCCAGGGCGGATCCAGTGCGGATCCTCTTGGTCGGCAATCTCGGGCGGCTCTAAATTGCCAAGCGGCTCAGACTACTTTGATTCTGGCCAGGCGGTGGTGATAGCCGTCGTACCACCAGAAACGCGTCGCCCGAGGCCGCTGTGGAGTCCAATCCGATGTGCCGGGTCCTACGCCGGCAACCGGGTAGGACCTGGTTATTTCTTGATTTGACAGGTTGAGCTGTTCAACAACTCCGAGCCGCGGCGCATCTTCTTGCCGATTCTTCAACGGAAGCACAATCCCGAACCACAGGGTTCTTCCGTCCCATGCCAATCCGGTAACTTCGTGATTGCCGTCAATGAAGCGAACGACCTGCCCATGGCGTGCGGGATCGATTTTGTAGATCCGCTCCTCATCGAAGTTAGCGACCCACAGATACTTCCCGTCATACGTCATCCCACTGCACTGGCCCTTGCCGGGCGACGGGATGACTTCGCGAGTCGCTCCCGTCGCGATGTCTATCTTTGAAATGGTTCGATCCTTGTAGGCTAGTTGCCACAGGAATCGTCCGTCCCAAGCGCTGCCGCCGGTGGACTTGCTTGGAAAGGATAACCGCCTGAGGACCTTTCCCGTTTCGGGATCGGCTTGATAGATGGTCCCGGATTCGTCCACGGTCGCCCAGAGAGAAGAGCCATCGAAGGAAAGGCCCGATAAGTTATCGGCCGGCGTCGGAATCGAATCGACTACCAATTCCGTTCCCGTTTCGGCGAGGCCGAGGCGGTGCAACACAAGTACTCCGCCGAGAACACACGCAAGCGTAAACCCAAATACGATTGCGCGTGTCCGGCGCATAAGCCCTACACTGACTGTCCGTGTACGCCTGTAACGGGATCAGTTGCCGTGCGTGCCGCTGGGATCGTGAGCAGCGCTGGCCGTGACGCCGTTCGGAAGCGCCGGCGACATGTGCCACTCGAGCCATTTCCAACCTTCGGAAGTGCGCTCAGCGATCGCGGTGCCGCGAAGCCTCTGGGTGTCGGTCTTGCCGTCCGCCATGACCAACTTGATCTTGCACTCTTCGGTGCAGAAACCTAGGTTGCCGCTGACTTTGCAGGCAATCATCGGATGTTCGGCGATGCTCTTGATTCCCTGTTTTTGGAAACCGGCGAAGATCGTCTGGGTGAACTTCATAATCTCGGCCTTGTTGTGCAGCGTGATCGGCTGGGCCGTGTCAGGATCCAAATCGAAGGTGACGAGGCGGTCGTCGCCAGCGATCATGCGGTCCATCGCCTTCATGTCGAACGTATTCCAGGCATCGTGCATCTTCATTAAGGCCTGTTCGAGATCCTTGCCTGCAGCCGCATCCCACTGAACAGGGCTCGCCGAAACCGCCGGGCTGCTTTGTGCAATCAAATGCGGAGCCGAAAAGACCAACGCGACAGCGCCAACCAGGGCCAGCGCCGATATTCCCGCAGCAAGCCTGCGATAGCCCGACTGCATCCAATTCTTTAAAGTATTCATGTCCGCTCCTGTCATTCTTTCGTTGCCTCAAAGGCATGGCCAGGATAACTTGCTACGCCAGTGTTGTACTTCTCCTGCCTTGCGGATTCCAGAGAGTGCCTCTGGACATGGCTGTTCCTGCCGGATTAGATGCCTTGGCGGCGGCTCGCCCGGCAACGGCAAACCGTTGGCTGAGCACGCTTTGTGCACGGTGAACGAAGTTAGAAACGCCCCAAGGTCGTCAACTTCGCCCGGACCTCGGCAGGCTGCCATCGTGCATGTGCGGCGCCGGTTATGCGGTGACGGCGACGGCTGCCGCAGGCTTCGGCTTCGCGATCAGCCGCCCCAGGATGGTGGGCAGGAAGCGCCGGGCTTCACTCTGAAAGTCCAGATGTGGATCCACTCGCTTCAAGATCCCTTCGAACACCACGAAGGAAAGGATCGTGGCCGTGAAGGCCGTGGAGCCGCGAATGCCGTAGCGGCGCTGAACGTCGAAGATGTCGAAAGCAAACCTGGCAACCTCAAATTCTGACGCCCGCTTGGCGGCATGCCGGGCGATCACCTTCGACACAGCCCTTTCAAACTCGTCGTACCGGAACCCAGGACGGCGATGGCTTGCGGTCTTTTCAATTACTCGTGCGCACTCCTGGCCGTTATTGGTGACCATTCCGAAGAAGAAAAAAGCGAAGTCTACGAGCTCTTCACCGTTGAGCCGCGCGACCATACCGAAATCGAGCAGCACGAACTTGCCGTCCGGTCGATAGAACACGTTGCCGGGATGCATATCCGCGTGAGTCAACCCATCGACAAAGACCATCTTGTAGAGAGCGCGCAAGCTCATCAGGACGGCGCTTTTCGATGGCAGTGACTCCGGCGTCAACTCCGACACCTTAACTAAGGCATCAAAGTATTCCATAGTAATCACGGCCTCCGTGCACCAGGCGAGATACAACTTAGGAACCCGAACCTCTGAATTGTCCGAAAAGTTCTTGAGAAAAGTAAGGTGATTGGCGGCCTCCTGCCGGAAGTCCAGTTGTGCCTGCACGAGCGCGCCGATTTCTCCAAACAATTGCGTAACAGGGATCATGCGCATTCCAGGCAACCGGCCAATCACGGACGCCAGGCCGTTCCATAGGATCAGATCCGTTTCGACGGCCTGGACAATGCCCGGGCGACGCAGTTTGACGGCCACTTCGGCGCCGGACGGCAAGGTCGCACGATGTACTTGCGCGACACTCGCACTCGAGCAAGGGACGCGGTCAAACGTTTGGAATACGTCGTCGAGTGGTTTGTTGAACTCCTGTTGGATCAGCTCTGTAACCAGCTCAAAACGAAACGCCCGGACGCGATCTTGCAGCCGGCTTAGCGGCTCGGTTATCTGTGCGCCGAGCAGATCGGGCCGTGAGCCCAACACCTGGCCGATTTTTGTGTACGCGCCCCCAAGCGACTCGAATAGCTCAGCGAGCATTCTCCCCTTGAGCGTGGCGCGTGTACCGGTTCTCGACCACGGAGCAGCGAACAGGTAGCGCCAGCCGAATGCGTTCACAAACCACGCCACCACGCAGGCTCGGATAACTACGCGGAAAGCTTTCATAAGACGATACTCAAGTCAATGGGACCGAACCGGCCCCAACTTAAAGAAGTCAACGGTGATGCATGCGATTCGGACTGGAGAACGGATTCGGCGTGCTGCTTTCCGTCCCTATGTCCGAATGCGGCGCAGACGTCGCGCGCGTAGACGCCTGATAACTCGACGCATCCCGATTGGCGCTGGGCATCGGAGTCGCCGCTGATTCCGAGTGCTTCGCAAATATTGGAGAGTCGGGAGCCGTGATGTTTTCGGCTAGCCAGTATTCGACGCGGTGAGTAATTTGCGTGTACAAGATATAACGTTCATTACTCGACAGCGACGGCCACCGCGACCAGGCGCCGGCCTCGGCAATTACTTGGATCGAGCCGTTCGGCGGTTTCTCCGCCAGATACTCGGCGTCGTCTTCTCCGTGAATGGTGAGCAGTAGCGCGCCGGATCGTTCGAAGCGGGGATAGTTCTTTTCGACATAGTCGGGGGCTGTCAAGCCTTCAAACTTCTTGTCGGCTAACGACAAGCGGAAGAAGCCCCAGGTCCAATCACCGCCGCGCGTCGACATAAACACGAGGGATTGCCCGTCGGGCGTCCAGGTCGGCGCCTCGCTGAACCAATGGTCATCGGTTATGTTCTGCAGCTTGCCGGTGGTTATATCCAGCACGAATAAATTGGCTTCAAACGGCAGTGACGCCGCATGGAAGACCAATTTGCGGGAATCGGGCGACCAGTCGATGGGACCGGCCATCGCCCTCAAATTCGGAATTCGATCGGTCCAGGTGTGCAAACCCGAACCATCGGAGCGTACGGTGGTGATGTCCCAGCGATCGGCAGATCGCGAGGCGAAGGCAATCTGCTTACCGTCTTTCGACCACGCCGGGTAACTTGCTTCCAGGCCTCCCGTGGGAACGGTCTCAGTCTTGCCGGTTGACAGATACTTGATTCGAAGAACTTGCCGTTCGCCGATGGTTGCTCCATACACGATTGCATCGCCCGCCGGATTGAACGATGCGATCTGGGGCGCTTCCTCGGATCCAACGACTGTGCGCACCGTTCGCGTCTGGCGATCGAGAATTTTCAAGCCGCAGCCTTGGTCTACGTAGCGATGGAACAGCAATCGATCACCGCTCTTGCTCCAAGTGGGCCAGCGATCATCGTTCTTGCCATTCGTCAATGGAAACGCGGTGCCTGTCGGATAAGGCTGCAACCAGATAGCCGACGGGCCATCCATGGCTCTCGAAAAGGCCATCCACTCGCCGCTCGGCGAGGCGGTCGGCTTATAGTCCCAAACTTGTGTTCCGCTCGTAAGATCTAATTGCGGTCCCGGCTGGACCGGCAAGAGGATCACGTTTCCCGTGCCGCCGTCATAGGTATGGCAAAGCAGGAAACGTCCATTCGGCATAAACGAGCAGGCGCCCGCTTTGCTCAACTTACCGGTCACGGGGCGCGGCGTTCCGCCCTGAGGTGCAATGAGGAAGAAATCGCGCTGCTCCCACTTGCCGCCCGTGTAAACAATTTGGTTTCCGTCCGGCGACCAGTTCGGGTATTCATCGTCCTCCCGGCTCGTGGTCAATTGCCGCTCGGTTTTCTGCGCCAGGTCGAATACGAAGATATCCTTGTTTCCGGCGCGCGTTGATGTATAGGCAATTCGCTTCTGATCGGGCGCCCATTGCGCTTCGAAGTTATCGCCGGCGCCGTGCGTGATCTGGGTCCAGCGCTTTGCTTCGATGTCGAATCGGTAGACCTGCCAACTTTTAGTTCGCTTCGAAGACGCAAGGAAGTAGCGTCCATCCGGCGAGATCGCGCTGTCTCCGCCGCCGGCCGGATCTTCCGTCAGCCGCACAAGCGCGAAATGCCGCTCCGAATTCGGAAGCGCGTGATGAGCGGCCGCACCCGCAATTGCGAACGCGGCCACGGCTGCTGCGCTGCTATAGGCCGCTAATTTAGTTATCTTTGTCATCGGAATCTTTTAGGGAGTTCGTAACAGAGCCCGTCCGCCCCGCGTGAGCGCCGAGGAACTGACGAGGACAACATAAGTCAGGCCGGCGACAAGGAAAATCTGTTCAGGCCTCAGAACATGGCGAGCAACCAAAGTTAGGCCGATTGCGATGATCGTAGCGCCGCTTTCGGCCTGCCTGGACACGGTAAATACCCGCCCAAGCATGTTCTCCGACACAATTTCCTGGAGAATCGTGTAAAACGGAACTAACATTACCGAGACGACTACGCCCCACCACACGCAAAGCGCGACGGAAATCGGCACTGAGCGTATGAGCGAGTAAGTCGACATCGTGATGGCTTCCGCGAGCAATCCCCAGAAAACGACCTTGCCTCTTCCAAGGAGACCAATCAGCTTTGGCGCGAGTGCTGCGCCAGCCACGCCTCCCAGGCCGACTGCCGCGAACTCCAGCCCCAAGGTTCGATCGCCGCTGGCGAGGAAGTCCCGGATAAAGAATGGCGCCACGGGCGTCCAAATGCCGACACAAAGCATGCTGCAAAAGGACATGACGATCATGTACAAGACTACAGGATGAGCGAAGGGATACCGCCATCCCTCGCGTATCGCATTCCACGTGGAGGAGAGGCCGTCTGTTGAGGAGGATGGCGCGGGCTGCCGAATAGTCACGCGCAGTAACAACAGCGCGCTTATTAAGTAAGAAAGGGCATCCAGGATGAGTGTTGCCCGAATCCCGACCATTAGAAATAACTGGGCGCCCAGCACCGGCGCCAGAATGAGGGTTGTATTGGAGGCGGCGCGATCCATCGCGTTGGCGCGATCCAATTCGTCTTCGTCTAAAGCCAGGGGCAGCGAGGCAGACCGGGCCGGACCGAACAGCACGGTCGCAATCGATTGGATGCCGACCGCGAGATAAATGACCGAAACACTCGGAGCGAGCGCTGCGGCGAGCATGAGGAGCATGCGGATGACATCCGCGCCAATCATCACGCGAACCTTGTGCCAGCGGTCCAGCAGCGCCCCGGATAACAGTGCCGCTATCACGCCGGGGACAGTGTCGCAGCACAGCATGCCGGCCAGTACAACGGCGCCGCTCTGTTGCTCCGACAAATAAAGGATGAGCCCGATACGGCTGATCTGAGAACCGATCATGGACAGCAGATTGGCTGTCCACAAATAGCGAAACGCGTGCGACCGGAATACGGTGAACGGATTCCACGCCGCGCGCGCGTCAAGCAGATTGGGATTCGAGGTGGCCAAACACGCCTCGCCAGACTTCAGCGAACTTTCGACGCTCGGCGAGTTGGATATGTTCAGGCAGTTTTTCCCACCCTCTGTGAGTAACTGAGATCCCTGTGCCATCGCTGCGATCCACGAACTGGATCCGCGCCCGAGTGGCAATGCCATCCCACTTCGGATCGTGGAACACCAAATTGATCGACGGAGAACCGTCCCCGTTCTGAACGTTTACATCGGAGCCCGGAAATTCACCCCGCCACCAAATTGGCGAATACAATTCAGGCGGCGGTGTGTTCTTTAGAATCGCCCCCAGCCCGATAGTTTCGCTCCATCGATAGCGGCTGTTTTGTCCTGTGGTGATGAATCTATCGAGACGCGCCAGGAAGTCTTCCCACCCCTCGCACAGCTCAAGCGCTCCACGCACGCTGTAAAGCCCGCGATCCTCAACGCTAACTTCCGTGCTCGTCCCAAACGGCAGAAGTGAATAGCGAATTTCCGAGGTGGTGCCCAGGTCCATGAAACGCCAGTTGAAACGAATCGATACGGGGATGTCCCATTCCACGGCGTTCGCCGCGAAGTAATCTCCGTCGCCAAACTCAAACCGCGTCAACTGACCAGGCAAAAACCGATCCGTGCCGGCAAACCAACTGGAGAGCTCCACCGGGTCGGTAAGAGCTCTCCAGCAACGCTCGACATCGGATTCGATGCGCTTTTGGCGTATAACCGTGTAGTTGTGAGTCATCCTTAGCGACAGGGAAATCGCTAAATATAGACTATCTCTCGCACTACTTGGCGAAGGGCCTGTTGCAGACCGACATTCCGGGCGTATCCGGGATGCCGTCGAAATTGGAGTCGACCTCACCTTTTGCGGTGGACGGCGACTGCAGGTAGTTCAGATCCAGGACGCCGTCACCGTTCCAGTCGAGGACTTTACCCTTGAACGCGCCGGCGAGGAACGTGTTGGTCTTTTCGCCAACCACGGGATGGTGCAGGGTCGAAAGAACGGAATTACCCGGGAACAACAGGTTTCCGCCCTCTTTGTGGACACGCGCGAAGTTCACGTATGCCCAGCCCTGGAAGAGACCTCTGACGTACTCGATCGCGTTGCCCCCCTCGAGACAAATGTTCTCGTTCAGGAACCACTGCCCTTCACGAGCGAACGGCACGTTCACGCCTTCTACGACGCCTTCCGACAGGTCGTCCGCTTTGCCGGACATGAAGAACGGCCGGGTGGTGTGCGTTTCGAAGTAGAAGTTGCCCTGATTCGCTTCCACGCGCTCCGTGAAGCCGCGGAACAGAAACGATTCGTAGTGATTGCTGCCGTCGTCGTGCAGACCCTTCAAGGTCTTGGCGATGACGATCTCCTTCTCGCGCGTTCTGGTGATGGGACACGCGTAGGCTTGGCCATACACGCGAGCCAGCATCTGCGGCGACATGATGATGTGGCCCCAGAGCTCGTTGGTTTCCGTGAGGCGAATATAAAGGTCGCAGTTGATGTGGAGATAGATGGTCTCGTCGAACGTGCGGTCCTTGTAATGAACGGCTTCGCGCTTGATGCGGAAGTCCTCATCGACCCATCGCTTCTCCCACGCGAACACACGCGCCCACTCACGAACACGGGCATCGTGATCTTCCAGCAGGGCTACGCCGATTTCCCCGCAGGTGTTGCTCGGCAGGTTCTCGATCGCCCAGAGCAGGTTGATGCGCAGATCGGCATCGGGATCGTTGAACAGCGCGGCCTTCACAACGGGCAGCGCCTGAACACCTTGGCGGTCAATAAGGTTGTACAGCGCGTGTTCACGAATGACTGGGTCGGAATGCAAACGTCCGTCCGAAACCAGTTCTTCGTCGGTTCGAGTTTCCAGACTGATCGCGACCGGACGGATCGCATCGCGGAACCTCGTTACCGGATCGCCTTGCCGGGCTGTGCGAAAGCGGTGGGCACCCTCGGCAATGATCGATTGTCCCTTGGTCGTGTAAATATTCGAGATTTCAGACATACATTTCTCCTGATGAAATTATGGACATTCACGTTCGGTCTTCAGTCTTTGGCTAAAGCTCGAGATCCCGTAAGACTATTAAATGCGCCTCCCAGGGTTCGGGCTTCTCCTACCTTGCGCATCCTCGCTAAAGTTGTGCATGAATTAGCGAGTAGGAGTACTGCCGCGCGCGAAAAGCCTCGGCATAGACGCTCGATAGATTGTTCCAACTGGACCAGGCACGCTCGCCGCAGGCCCGGATCAACCCTTCGCGGTGCTCCTGCAGGCTTGCGTGGATCGTCTCAAAACAGGATTGGCCAAGAGGCGTCAGGTCTTCGGCTAGGATCTCACGGAAGCCCGCGCGCTGTAGCAGGTCGGCATATTCCGTCGTGGAAAGAACATTGACGAATCCATCCCGCCGCGCGTACTCCCGTTTCGAATCGTCAATAGCCGGACCTGCCGTCAGCTCAACGACCACGAGCCAGCCGGCAGGACGGAGCGCTTGGCGGCATTTGCGAAAGAGTTCGGCGAGGCCCGGCACGTAGACCAGCGAATCAAGGCTGTAGATGGCGTCAAAACACGCGGCAGGCTCCCACTCGATCACGTTCGCGTGTATGAACGACACGAGTTCCGTCACACCGCGCTGCGAAGCGACTTGCCGGGCCCGCTGAACTTGCAATCGATTCAGCTCGACACCCGACACCGTGTAGCCGTACTTGCTAGCCAAGTACGCGCTGGGGTCGCCCATTCCGGAGCACAACTCGAGGAGCGTCTTGCGCCCGTTGGCAGGCCCGATCAGCTCCGCAATCCGGTCTAACGCAGTCGCGCCACCCATATTCGCGAAGCGCCATCCACCATGGACCGCATCATAGACGGTTGTCTGCCAGATGGGATTGTCCGCGTCGTCATATTCTTGGCTGTTTAGCGTAGGCTCGCTGGACAGCTCGTAGCTCGTTTCCATGAGGGTTTGTTGGACGACCTAAGCTGCCGCCGTTTGTACGCGGCCTGTTTCGACGAGTTCCGCGAGAGATGTGACCAGCGGCGGATCGGTCACCTCCATAGGTCGCAGCACGATTTCGATTTCCTGATCCACCGAGGCGGAATGAACTTCGACAAGGGTGCGGCCGACCAGCACGGGGTCGCTCATTACATATGAGCAGGCCGCAGCGCTCTCCGGCAGGGCGGCCGAACAGAGATAGTACGTTCCAATAGCAATATTTGACAGCAGGCCAAAGTCGCCGTCGTCGCAACCCCACGTGAGAGCGCAGGCCACTGGTTTGCCTTCGGGCACCGGCGTCGTGAATAGCCCGTTAAAGACGGGACCGCTGAATCCGACGGGAGTGCGCACGCGAACTCGTATCTGTGAAACCAAGGCCGAGGCATTGCAATTGTTAAGCGAAGAATAGTCGGGCGGGTAGAACGAGGACGCAACTTGGCGGAATCTCGTGGGAGAACTTCCAACTAGCTTTGTAAAAGAGCGGATGAACGTTCCCAAGCTGTTATAGCCTGCTTCGAAACAGATCTCGGTCACCCGGAGCTTGGTGTCGAGGAGCATACGTTTGGCCTGCTGCATGCGCACCGCTCGCTGGAATACGCGCGGCCGAACGCCCGTGAGTCTGTGAAAAATCCGATTAAAATAAAAGCGGCTGATCAGAGCGACTCTTGCCATGTCCTGCAGACTAATGTTCCGGTCCGGTTTATCTTGGAACGCGGCAATAACCCGTCGCACGGCGCGGAAGTGGCAGTCCTCTGTCAGGTCACACTGCGTTTCCTCAGCGCCGCACGGAATGGAAACTCGGCTTTCATCCAGCAGTATTTCGTATACGGCCTTCATCGCTTCGATACTCCCAATGGGCACACAAGTTCGTTTCCTGGTATCTTCGTAAGCTCTTCAGCGCGGAGCTGACACCTGGCGCGCGCGCAGCAATTTTGGGCAAGCTACCGCCATTCAAAATCCCAACGTGTTTACAACACGTGATAACCCGGTACTAAATCAACTCTTGACTGCCAACTAAGTCCTGGCGGCGCTTGTCGATATCCGATACACGGCTTGATTACTGTGGTTTGCCCTCCGCAACCAACGAGCTCTCTGTATGAATCACGTACACCTTCCGCTCGCCATGACTGATCCGCAGGGAGCGCCCTACGCCCACGATGCGGACATGCCAAGCGTGGTGACAACTAGTTCACGATCGCCACCCCTCGATCGATAAAACATGTATCTCGGAGATAACAGCACAGCAATCCTTTTGTCGCGTCCCAGCGCCGCGATCCGGCTCCTGTGGGAGAGGCGGCGTGGCCCTTCGCAGTCAGGAGGTCATAAAGTGACTTCTCCCCGCTCTTTCTCGGCTGCAAAACAAACCAGGGACGATGAGCGCCCATGCTGTGATTACCCCCTTGTCTATCGGAGGTAGAATGCCAGTCTAATGGAAAACAGGTAGGATGTCAAGCAACCAAAAGACGAGTAATCCAAAAAAATTCAGCGCCCATTCCTGCAAAAGTGCTTCCTTGACAATTCGGGAATGGTCGCTTAAGCTTGTCCTCGTCGGACAGATATAAAGCGGGAATCGGGAGCACAATGTCGTGGCGATTCCCGGTCAGCGTGGAGCTCCTTGGAACGTTGGCGTCTTCATCGCGGTGACATACGCGCGCGATGTTTTGCGTATTCTGACGAGCCGGTATTGCCAATCGTGACCTTCCCGTTTCGCGCGGGAATTGCGGTCATCGATATGAATAAGGAGCGGGTCGCGAAATGCGACCGCTTGGAATCAAGCTAATGGCGCTGGAGGTGCGCGGCGATGTCTGCTGAACGATGTCCAAACCAGCGCCTGGCAAATTTGGGTAGTTACCCGGCACTTCGATGCCGGCAGTTAATATGATCGTACAGGAGGTCTATGGCAACGACATCAGCACAGCCGCGCGGACGGATTCTCGGCATCGGGGGCGTCTTCTTCACGTCTCCTAACAAAGAGAAATTGGAGAACTGGTATCGAGACCACCTGGGCATCGACAGCAAGCCGAATGAAGGCGCCCAACTGCACTGGCGGTCGCATGACAATCCCCAAAAAGAGCACGTCACGGTTTGGTCGATTTTCCCCGATACGACAAAGCATCTGAGCGCGGGCCACTCGTCTTTCATGATCAACTATATAGTCGACGATATGGACGCATTGCTGGATAAGCTTCGTGCGGACGGGGTGCGGATTGACCCAAAGCGCGAGGATTATGATTACGGCCGCTTCGCCTGGATTTATGATCCGGATGGCAATAAAATCGAGCTCTGGCAGCCGCTATAGGTAGCGAATAATTTCAATTCCCCCATTATTCGTTCTGAAGCATATTGAAGGAAATCCAGGAAACCGCGCGCCGGGCCGCCGCGTAGCAGGATAATAGCGCAGGCAACAGCAGGATGGCGCAAGCGGTCATATACACGGGTGCGCTAATCGCGGGAACGCCGAATAGAAACGACTGTAGGCTGCGCGAGGCGGCGAGCGACCCTGTAATCCCGAGCAGCAATCCCCAGCCGAGCAAGCGTAGGGCCGAGATGATGACGTTCTTTACTAAATCGTCGGGCCGCGCTCCAACAGCGGCTCGGATGGCCAGTTCCCGAGTCCGCTGGCGAAGCGAGTAACTCATCGCAGAATACACGCTGATAAGCGATAACAATAAGGCCAGCGCGCCGAAGGTAGCCGCAAAGATCGTGCGGAAGCGGGCCTCACCCAAAATCCCTGAGAGCACGCTTTCCATCGGCTGTATCTCATTTATAGGTTGATCTTTGTCGATCCTATGAATCTCCTCTGACACGGGCCGGGCAAGAAGGGCCGGAGAACCCACCGTTCGGGCCACCACGTATGTCCCGGGCCAGGGGCTCTGCTTGTAAGTCACATAAATTTCCGGAGTGGGCTCTCCGATGACGCCTTGAACCTTCACGTCTCTACTTACTCCGACGATTTCCCATTGCACAATCGGACCCAGCGTGTACTTGCCCGCTACCAGAGATTTCATGGCAAGTTTTCTTCCGATGGGGTTTTCGGGCCCGAAGTATTGTGTCGCGAGGTACTGATTCACGACCGCAACCGGCGGGGCGTCTTGGTTATCGATTGCGGTGAGACTGCGGCCCCGCAGAATCGGAATGCCTAACGTGTCGAAATATCCTGGGCTGACCAGTTGGAAGTGCCCTCGAAGCGCTTGGCCTTGCACCCCGCTCGCGCCGACCACCTTGAATCTCATACCGATCCCGACGCCGCTCACGGGAAGCGTGCTGACGATTGCCACACTTTTCACGCCGGGCACTTGAGAAAGCTGATTCAGTACGCTTGTATACATTGCAGCTACTCTTGCGCCGTTATTGAACTTAGTAGGTGAGAGCGGCAGATGCAGCGTCAGTAAGTGATCGGGTCGGAACCCTAGATCGACGCCGAGCAAATTGGATAGCGTCGCGGTCATGAGGCCTACGCCAACCAGCAGCACAATGGTGACTGCTACTTGAGCGGTCATTAACCAGCGCAATGTGTGCTGTTGGGACAGTGAGGCAGTGTGGCGAGAACTCACTGCGTGGTAAGGTCGCTGGAACGTGTACACGATGTCGTGCAACAGCGGCACGATGCCCATCACGACGGCGGCAACGACCGCCAGTGCACAGGCATAAAGCAGAACGCGGTAATCCGCCGCTACTTGCACGCCTTTCGGCAGCAGCGTATCGGGAATCAGGCGCAGAAAGAACCGGGTGGTAACGATCGAAAGCACCACGCCGAGCAGCCCGCCGATGCACGCGAGCATAAGACCTTCAATCAGCGAGGCCAAGAGCAGTCGCAACTTGGATGCGCCTAATAAAGCACGGAGTGCGGTGCTCGGGCGACGCGCGGTGCTTCGCGCCAGCAGGAGCATCGTCGCGCCTGCGCACGCGGCGAGAAATACCAACCCTACGATCGCGTAGAGTAAACCGGCTGTCCTTTTCAGGCCAGGGCCAGCCACTTGTTCTCGCAGCGGGTCGACCGATACTCCGATGTTCTTGTTTGTCGCCGGGAACTGCCGCGCGAGCCGTGCAGCGATTGTGCCTAAGTCTGCCCGCGCTTGGGTAAGCGAGAAAGCCTGTTTCAATCGCCCGTAAACGAGCAGAAAGTGGAAGTCGCGATTCAACTCCTCGGGAGCGAATGAGAGCGGAGCCCAGATCTCCGCATCGGCGTCCTTAAGTTTCTCCGGCAGAATGCCGACGACTGTGAACTGCTCGCCGCTGAGAGTAATGGGCTTACCGATAATCTGCGGGTCCGCAGCGAAATGGCGAACCCAAAAAGCATGAGCAAGAATGACTACCTTGTCTTTTCCGGGCGTGCTCTCGTCCGGAAGAAAGGTGCGCCCTCGCTCGGGCGCGATGCCAAAACACTTGAAGTAATCCGCTGAGACACGGGCGCCCGGAATTTCTTCCGGGTTCGATACACCACTCAGATCGAAGTTCCCCCAAGTGCGCGCTGTAATCGAAGAAAAGGCGCGATTCTGCGCCCGCCAATCCAGGTAATCTAACGAGGTCACCCACCCTTTGTGGCCGGCTCGCGTTTCCGCGATCGAGACCAACTGGTCCGGATCCTGGAACGGCAGCGGCTTCAATAGGACCGCGTCAGCGAAGCCGAATATCGTAACGTTCAGGCCAATCCCGAGTCCGAGGCAGAGCACCGCTAACGCAGTCACTGCACGATCCCGATAGAGGCGGCGCCATGCGTAGCGAACCTCGCTGATCGCGCTCTCCATCATCGGTAGGGAGATTATACAGGATTTGTGTAATGTGCACTAGCTGCCAACGACTCGACTCGACCGCAAAGAGGACATTGGAACCCCAGCCGGCGCGCGCCGACCTGGTTGTGGTATCGGCCAGCGGTTTGATGCTTATCGCTGCCCGCCACTTTTGGCAGCCGACGCCGTATTCTCCTGCTCGAGGAACGCCAAGAGATCCGAATTGATGGTCTCCGCTTGCGTCGTGGGCATGCCGTGCGGGAAGTCTTTGTAAGTTTTTAGGGTTCCGTTCTTCAGCAGCTTCGCGGATAGCGGCCCGGAGGCGACATAAGGAACGATCTGGTCATCTTCGCTGTGCATAACCAATACCGGAACGGTGATCTTCTTTAGGTCCTCGGTGAAATCGGTCTGGGAGAAGGCCACGATGCCGTCATAATGCGCCTTAGCGCCCCCCATCATCCCCTGACGCCACCAATTTTGGATCACGGCCTCCGAAGCTTTCGCGCCCGGCCGGTTGTACCCATAGAACGGCCCTTCCGGCAGATCGCGATAGAACTGCGAACGATTGGCCGCTAGCTGCGCCTGCAGACCATCGAACACTTCCTTGGGAAGGCCGTGCGGATTGGCCTCGGTTCTTACCATTAGCGGCGGTACCGCGCTAATCAGCGCAGCCTTGACCACTCCGCTCTCGCCATGCCGAGCCAGATAGCGCGTCACCTCGCCGCCGCCGGTAGAGTGGCCGACATGAATCGCGTTTTTCAGGTCGAGATGCTTCGTAAGAGCCGCCAGGTCGTCGGCGTAATGATCCATATCGTGGCCATCGGCGGTCTGTGTCGAGCGACCGTGGCCGCGACGGTCGTGCGCGATCACGCGATAGCCGCGCTGCAGAAAGAACAGCAACTGCGCATCCCAATCATCGGCCGACAGCGGCCAGCCATGGCTGAACACAATGGGCTGGCCGGAACCCCAGTCCTTATAAAAAATCTCCGTGCCGTCCTTACTTGTAATAGTGGGCATGCGTGGCTGCTTTAAGCGGTTTAAAAGCTCCCCAATTAAATCACATCTCGAAATCGCTAGGCGAGCTGCGAGGGCACTCTGAGTGCCAGCCCGGTTCAGACCGGAGCCGTGGAACGAAAGTCGGTGAAGGCTTAGGGCAAGAATTGCTCAATGGCCCCCGCATCCCGCGCTCGGCGGCATCTCCGGGGGCAGGCTCGCCAGGTGCTTGGCGTTTTCCGGTAGATATTTGCCGTCCTTCGGAACCAGGTAGACCTCGACGCGGCCGTACCAATCGGCATCCGTATTCGGTGCGACGAATTCGGGGCAGGCAACCGAGGTGGGCACAGGGTTCTTGGCGGTCCCTGCGGAGTCGATGCGGATCGAGGAAGGCTTCAGCCGCGCGCAACTGATCAGCACGGCGGCGGCGTTGAGGGCGCGGGTCTGATCGAGCTGCGGCCCGAAGTTGCCGATGGTGGGGGACTCCTCGGCGGCGCGATGGCCGATGAGAATCACGGTATAGTCGCCGGAGTTCGCGGCCGCCGCCACTTGATCGAGCAGGATTCCTTTGCTACATCCGTTCACGCGCGCGTCGTCCTTGGCGAAGATAAGATCCGGGAAGCGCTCGTAAGGCGGCTCGCAATTAACCCTGATCTTGGTGCTCCGGGAAGCGCTGCGGCCGTTTTGATCCGTGACTGTTACCGTCGCGGTCACGATCTTGCTCTGACCGGGCGCGCAGCCCGTATACTTCAGCGTTGAGGTATCGAAGGTCGATGTCTGCGCCGGGTTGCCGGGAACAGTATTCTGCGCCGGTTGCACCTGGCCGAACACAGCCAGCCCCGCCGCGAAGGCCGCGCTACCGAACCACTTTATGATGCCGTACATACCACCACCGCTTCACGTCTGGCCAAAATTCTTTCAGCACCTGCGAGACCGCATCGGTTCCTAACTCTGTACCCCAGTTTTGCAAGTAATCACGTACGTTGCGGTTATCGGGATAATACGAAAGCCCGATCCCCGCGGCCACCCCGTTACCGACGATTTCCGAGAAGTTGAACGTCTTGTTGCCCGCGTCGGTGCGCGTCACCACGATTCGCGATAATGCGTACCACGTCCGCCTGGCCTTGCTGCCTTCTGCCATTCGAAAATAGCGCGGATCCTCTTTCAACAAAATCGGGAACAATCCTTCGGTCATTATGTTCCCATCCACCTGGTCGCAATAGGAGGTGCCGAATCGACGGGCATACCCCTTCAGCCCTTGGCCGAATTCGGGATGCGAGTTCTCCAGTTGATAAAGCGCGGCGTATGCACCGCCCAGAATGATCAACGGATAATCGAAGGAATCCTTAGCTGCGATTCTCAGCTTCTGCTCGGGCGTTAGAGGATGGCCGACGGCATTCATCTCCGCCGTCCGGTAGTTCGGCAGCACGCCGAGCACGCGCTTGTCTTCTCCTTCGGGCGTCTTGCCTGGCGCCTTTACTCCTGGCTCCTCCTTCGGCGGCAGGGGCGCGGTTTGCTGCACCTGGCCGGGTTGGGGCGGGGAATTCGTTGGCTGGGTGTCCGGAGAGGCAGCCGCAGGCGGTGCAGGTTGCGCCTGCCCGAACGCGCCGCTCGGGTGCGCAGCAACCAGCGTGAGAAGAATTCCGAGAATTGACGGCAGCCGATTAAGAGATTGGCTAAAGGGCATGCAACCGGTTATCCTGTAGGCTGGGTGATTGAAGAGGGTTCCGCATAATTGTTCCCGTGATTAAGAGGACGCGCGCCCTTCATGCCGGTGTTTCCTTGATTGCAGAAAAACGTTGGCTCCGGAGCACTTATCGCTATTGTTGAACAATTTCGTGTCGCCCTTTCATGGTTGCGCCCGTCACCTGCGCCCGCTGTCGTCTTCCAACGTTGAACAAACTGGAACTGGAATTGCTCGTTAGGAATCAAATGTCAGGTATGGTGGAACACACAAGCCAGAGTGCGCAGTCGGCGAAAGCGCCGGTGCAACCCTCCGCTGCTCGCTCCACGACCCGCGTCCGGCCGTCTTCTTTCAAGTATTACATTCACGACAGCATTGACGTGTTGCGCTTCAAGCTGATCGGCGAGTTGACGCAGGCCGACATCCAGGAACTCAATGGTTCCTGGCGAACGGCGAAGACAACGCTGGGGAAGCGCAAGCTAGTTTTAGACCTGCAGACTCTCAGGACGGTCGACGAAGCAGGAAAACAGTGGTTGGCCAGCATGTCGGCTGAGGGCGCTTGCTACCTGCCGGAAAACTATCTGGTGACGTGCATCGCCGGCCAGCACAGGTCGGAGAGCGAGGCGGTTCCGCCTTTACAGAAACCCGGGTTTTTCAGAAGGCTGGCCTTCCTGGTGCGTGGCGAGCGAGTGCCTGCCGGACGGTCGTCTACACAAGCACAGTGAAGGCCGTTTCGGTCCGGGTAACCGGACGGTAAGCGGTATCGCGCTCGACCGGTTCGCGCCCCGCTTCGCGAATCAATCGCAGCAGGTCCTGTCGGCGCATGTGTTGGGTTGTGGTCGCGCCGGCGTCATGATAGATCTTTTCTTCCACCACCGTGCCGTCGATATCGTTGGCGCCGAAGCGTTGTGCAATCTGCGCCACGCCCGGTGTCATCATAATCCAGTACGCCTTGATGTGTGGGATGTTGTCGAGCATGAGACGGGAGATGGCGATCTGTTTCAGGTCGTCCAACCCTGTAGTCTTCGGCAGATGAGCTAGCGCGGTATGTTCGGGGTGAAAGGCCAACGGGATAAACGTCACGAAGCCATGGGTCTCCTCTTGCAGCGCCCGCAAGCGGACCAGGTGGTCGGCGGAGTCCTCGGCGGTTTCGAGATGGCCGTAGAGCATGGTGCAGTTGCTCTTGAGTCCGATCTGATGCGCGATGCGTGCGGCCTCGAGCCACTCGCCGCCGTCGATCTTGTGATCGCAAATGATGCGGCGTACGCGGTCGGAAAAGACTTCGGCGCCTCCGCCCGGCATGGAATCCACGCCGGACCTTTTGAGGCGTTCGAGCGTCTCGCGTAGAGAAATCTTCGCGCGCTTGGCCAAGTATGCAACCTCCACCATGGTGAAGGCTTTCAGATGCACGCCCGGATAGCGCTCCTTTAATCCCGCGATCATCTGGCAGAACCAGTCCAGTGTCAGCTCAGGATGCAAGCCGCCGACGATGTGAAACTCAGTGACCGCCTCGGCGTATCCTTTGCCGGCTACATCCCAAACCTGTTCGAGCGACATCGTATAGGCGTGCGGATCCTTCGCTTTTTTGCCAAAAGCGCACAACCGGCAGCTTGCAACGCACACGTCAGTGGGATTTATATGGCGGTTGACGTTGAAATACGTGGTATCGCCATGCATGCGCTCGCGCACACGGTTCGCCATGTACCCGAGCGCCAGCACATCTGCGCTTCGATACATCGCGACGCCGTCTTCGTACGTGAGGCGCAGACCGGACTCCACTTTTTCAAGAATCGGCCGGAGTCTACTATCTTCGATTTGCACGCTAGCGATTGCCATTAAGAGTAACTTCCGTGAAGGAGAATATCGGCGGCCCAAAACGCGAAGAACAGCATGCTGACATAGCCGTTGACGGTGAAAAAGGCGGCGTTCACGCGTGACAGATCGTTGGGCTTTACGAGCGCGTGCTCATACATCAACAGAGCCATGACAGCGGCCACCCCCGCCAAGCTCAACAGGCCCAAATGAAAGGAAGCGATCAGGGCCAGCAGACAAACGATCATGCCGGCGTGCAGGAAGCGCGCGATCGACAGTGCGCGGCCGATACCGAATCGCCTGGGAATACTGCAAAGCCCCTCGGCGCAATCGAACTCGAAATCTTGGCAGGCGTAGATGACATCGAATCCCGCGGTCCAGAACATCACGGCGGCGGTGAGCCATAGAATGCGCGGGTCGAGTGTACCCCGCACGGCGATCCAGGCTGCGGCGGGGGCCATTCCCAAGCAGAATCCCAGAATCAAATGCGAAAACAACGTGAAGCGTTTCGAAAACGAATAGAAGAACAGCAGCGATAACGCCAAGGGCGCCAGCAGAAAGCATACCGGGCCAAGTTGCCGCGCGGCCCATAGGAAAGTGACAGAGGCGGCCGCTGTGAAGCCCCAGGCGAAAGTCACCGAAAGTGACCCGGCGGGCAGATGCCGGCCGGCGGTGCGGCGGTTGCGGCCGTCGATCTGCGCATCCAAGATGCGGTTGAACGCCATGGCGGCTGAGCGCGCCGCGACCATGGCCACTACGATCCACAGGAGCCGCCAGCCGAGTCCATCCGCTCGAAAGCCGCTCTCACGGCAGGCCAGCAGCGCGCCCGTGAGCGCAAACGGCAGCGCGAAGACACTATGTTCGAACTTGATCATTTCAAGCGTCAGGCGTAGACGTGTCCAGAAGCGGGTCATCTTGAGAATCACGAGCGCACCGGCCGTTTGGTAGCCGTTGTGCGCAATTTATTTCGAACGCTACCATTTTAGGGGATGCTCACACCCAGCTAAGCGCCGATCATGGACCCACAACATCTACAGCACCTTTTGGAGCAGGTACGCGACGGGGCCGCCAGCGTGCCGGAGGCTCTCGATACCTTGCGCCACTTACCGTTTGAAGATCTCGGTTTTGCCAAGGTGGATCACCATCGCGAGATGCGCCATGGCATGCCCGAAGTCATTCTGGGCCAGGGCAAGAGCGCCGACCAGGTTGCGGCGATTGCAGCGGCACTGCTGGCAAGGTCACGCAATCTTTTGCTTACCCGCGCGACGGAGGAGATGGCTGCGCGCGTTGCGGCGCTCGCGCCCGAGACAGAATATTTCGCCGCCTCCGGCGTGGTTCGCGTGTGGCGCGACCGCACACTCTCCGGCAAAGGCAAGATCGTGGCTGTTTGTGCGGGCACCAGTGACCTTTCGGTTCTAGAAGAAGCGCAACTCACGGCCGAAACCATGGGAAACCGGGTGGAAGCGATTTGCGACGTCGGCGTGGCAGGCATTCACCGTTTGCTGCATCAACGCGAGCGCCTGCTGGAGGCGCGCGTTGCTATCGTCTGCGCCGGCATGGAAGGCGCGTTGCCCAGCGTGGTGGGCGGCATGGTGTCCTGTCCGGTGATCGCGGTTCCCACCAGCGTGGGTTATGGAGCCAGCTTCCATGGGCTTGCCGCCCTGCTGGGAATGCTGAACAGTTGCGCAAGCAACGTGACGGTGGTCAACATCGACAATGGCTTCGGGGCGGGATACGTGGCCAGTTTGATCAACCGCTCGTGAGACAAGCGTCCAGTTACAGGATGCGGTACATAACGTAAGCTTCGACATACCCGAGTTGCGGGTGCAGGAACGCTTCCGGCAGACGGCCAACGATTTCGAATCCGCAGTTCTTCCAGAGTTTAACCGCACGGTCGTTGGTGCTGACTACGAAATTGAACTGCATCGCGCGATACCCGCGGTGCTTCGCGTGCTCGAGAGAGTGCATGCACATCGCCCGGCCCACTCCGCGGCCGAACGCACCAGGCGCAGTGATGTAACCGCAATTTGCGACATGGGAGCCGCCTCCCATTTGATTGGGGCGCAAGAAATAAGTACCGGCAGCAGTCCCCTCGTCTTCAGCGACGAAGACCTCATGAGCGTCCGAGAACCAATACGCCACCGCCTGAGCGCGCGGCATACTTTGAGGCAAGGTATAGGTGTCTCCGGCCCGAATCACGGGTTCAAGCATGGCCCAGAGAGCATCCTGATCGCCCGGGTTCGCTGCACGAATCGTCAACACAAAGACATCGTGGCATGGCTGGGTATTTTACTGCGGTTAGAAGTTCAGGGCTTCTTTCCCAAGCTCCGGGCCCTCTAAAATATCCTGCAACGATCGCAGGAAGCGCTCTGCAGCCCCACCGTTCCAGACGCGATGATCGGCCGAGCAGGCAAGGTAGACGGTGGGCCGCACCAACGGGACGCCTTTCACGGCCACCACGCGTTCGGCCACTCGGCCAGCGGTCAACACGGCAGATCCGCCGAATACAGGAGTCACGAATTGATCCACTCCCGGAACAATGCTCACTTGAAATGTTCCCGCGCTTTTGCGCTGGAACTCCCGGGAGCGATGCAAACTCCTCAGCACTGTTTTGCGCAGGATCGCGAAGGGCAGGACCCATCCCCAGCGCCGCAACGCTCCCATTAGCTTTGCGTCTGCGGCGCGCACCTCTTCCACTCGCCCGGCGAGCTCGGCTGCCAATTGAGGCAGCATTTTCAAGTTGGCACTCTCGAGAACCATCACCGGCGCGAGAGATCCCTCCGATGCAATCGAGACCGCCAAATCCACGCGACGCGGAGAATACATTCGGCTGCCGCACACCATCACATGTAAGTCTGGGTTTGCCGCGAGCGCCACCGCCGCGGCGCGCACTAGAATTGCCGCATATGTCAATCGAAGGCCCTGCTCGCGCGCTTGCTCAATCAGCGCGGACGCTTCCGTCATGTCCACCTGCAGAGTTTCGAAAAAAGCCGGGGGCTTCGACAACTCGAGACCGTCTCGTATCCACCGCTCTGCCCAATCGAGCTTTCTCGACGCTGTGCTGTCTTCGCCCTTCATTCGTTCTTGGCTATCCTACAGCAGTCGTGCCGGCTTTCCAGATAAGTCGCGCACAACGACCCACAAACGCGCCTAGAACGAAGACGCCCTGTGCGCGTAAACATGCATAATGGCGAATGAGCGATGGACGAGCAGCACATCGCGTGCATCTGCGATGCCGGCCCAAGTCATGTCATGACCTTCGGGGCCATTGGACGCGAGCTACAGCGCCGAGGGCATCGTGTCACGGTTTTCCAAGCTCCCGAACTGGGCGAGAAGATCGCGGCCGAGGGTCTGGATTTCTCTCCTCTGGCGAGCCGCGGTTTCTCCGTCCAACATTACGTAGATCTGGTTGTCGAGCAGCAGGGCATCTCTCTTCGCAATTTCCTCGATTATGCGGCGAAGAGCGCCCGGATGTTGTGCGAAGAGGCTCCGCGGGCTTTCCAATCGGCCGCCGTGGATGGCGTCGTGGTGGATATCTCTCAACCGGGCGGCGCGACGGCTGCCGAGATGGTCGGTCTTCCTTTCGTAAGCATATGCAATGCGCTGCCGCTGCATAGCGAGTCCGATGTCCCGCCCGATTTTCTGCCCTGGCAGTATCGCGAGGAATGGTGGGCGAAGGTCCGGAATCGCCTCGGTTATGCCGCGCGCGACTTCATGATCCGGCCGCTTAACCGGGTGTTGAACAGTTACCGGCGCAGCTCCGGTTTGCGGCCCTATCGCTCCCCGGACGACTCCTTCTCGCCCTTTGCGCAAGTCACACAGCTCGTGCGCGAGTTCGATTTCCCTCGCAAGCGCCTGCCGGATTGCTTCCACTACGTCGGCCCGTACCGCCGCGAGCCCGAATCCGATGTTTCGTTTCCATACGATCGTCTAAGTGGGCGCCCGCTCATTTACGCGTCCCTCGGAACCGTCTTTGGAACGCGCACCGAGATTTGGAAGGCCATCCTCGATGGTTGCTCAGGCCTGGAGGCGCAGCTTGTCATCGCGCTCGGTGGTCGAGGCCGGGCGGAATCTCTCCCGGAGTTGCCGGCCCGCGCCATTGTGGTCGAGTATGCGCCGCAGCGCGAACTGCTCAAACGGGCGTCCCTCGCCATCACGCACGGCGGCCTGAACTCGGTCATGGAAGCACTCGCGGCTGGCGTTCCCGTGCTTGCCATTCCGATCACCGGAGATCAATTCGGCGTCGCGGCGCGCATCGCCTACACCGGAGTTGGTGAAATCATACCCGCAGCCAAATGTACCGGCGCCAGGATTGCCGCGGCGGTTCGCAAAATTCTCGCCGCGCCTGCTTATCGCAAGCGCCAGGCAGTCATCGGCGCGGCCATCGAAAGGACACGGGGCGCGGTAGCTGCCGCAGCGATCACGGAAGAGGTGGTCGCTACGCGACGCGCCCTGCTGCGCGAATCCTCTTTCGTCTCCTGAACGTCATGGCGAATATCGGCATCTTCTGTCTTCCCATGCCGAGCCACCTCAATTTATTTCTGGTGATCGCGGAGGCGTTGGCAAGCCGCGGCCATCGGATGAGCTTCTTCGGCCTTTCCGATAACGAAAGCAAGATTCGCGACGCCGGCTTCGACTTTTATTCCACCGATCCGGACTCGGCGCGGCCCGGCACCTTCACCCAAATCAAGCGGCACATCGGAAAGCGCGGAACGTTCGCGGCCATGCGCGCGCAGGGCCGGTTCGATGAGTTGCGCTACGACGCCATTCTGCGCAAAGGACCTGAATTGGCCCGCCGCGCAGGGCTGGACGGCGTGGTCGTCGATCAGGCGGAAGCATGCAGCGGCTCAGTTGCAGAACTAGCGGGGTTGCCGTGGGTAAGTGTTGCCAGCGCCCTCTCCATGAACATCGAGCCGGCGGTTCCACTTCTGTTCACCACGTGGAGCTATAGCCGGAACGGCTTCGCCGTATTGCGCAACCGGGCAGTATATTCGCTTCTGGAATTGGCCGCCCTAAAAACGCGGCACATCATTAATCGCTATCGCAGACAGTGGGGGTTGCGTCCTCTGCTGTGCACCAACGACGCCTTCTCGCCGTTCGCTCAGTTGAGCCAGCAAATCGCCGAATTCGATTTTCCGCGTCAGCAATTGCCTGCATGCTTTCACTACGTCGGACCTATTCGTCCCGCGTCCAGAACCGCAGTTTCCTTCCCCTGGGATAGGCTGGACGGCCGCCGCTTGATCTATGCTTCGTTGGGAACAGTGAATCAGCACCGGCGCGTGCTGGAAGCCATCGCGCAAAGCTGCGCCGGACTAGACGCGCAGTTGGTGCTTTCGTTAGGCGGGGCGGGGAAGATCGAAGAGTTCCCCAATTTACCAGGGTCGCCCCTGGTAGTGGAGTTCGCACCGCAACTGGATCTCCTGGAGCGCGCAGCGCTAACGATCACGCACGCTGGCCTGAATACCACGCTCGAAAGCCTGGCGGCCGGCGTGCCGCTGGTGGCTATTCCGCTCAATTTCGATCAATTCGGCGTAGCGGCGCGCATACGTTGGACGGGGACAGGCGACTTCCTGAAGCTGCGCACACTCACGCCGGATCGCCTGAAGGCGCTGGTTCACGAGGTGCTGGAGAAGCCCCGATATGCGCAGGCTGCGGCGCGCATGCGCGCTGCAATCGCCGCCACGAATGGCCCCCAACGAGCCGCCGATATTATTCAGGAAGTTGTCCACACGGGAAAGCCGGTGCTGAACTCTCAAACCTGGCAGACGACTTGAGCAATCGAAATTGACTTCCATAGGGCTCCTGTCCCGGGATGCCCTGAGCTTGCGGGCCTGCCCGGCAGTTCGGCGCCCCACAGATGTTTGCGCGCTGCAATACGATTCCCAGCCGTAGGCGCCTACAAAGTCGCCAGGCCGATCAGTACGAGGCCCAGCACGTAGGCGATGAACATCAGCGTGATCAGCGGCGCCGTGCCGCGTGGGGCGCCGCTGAATTCTTTCCAAATGGCCACGCCCCAAATCGCGGCCACAAGCGTCGCGCCTTGACCCAGCGCGTAGGAAATCGCCGGACCGGCGATGCCCGAGGCGATAATGTTCAGGCTAAGGGCAATCATCCAGATGACGCCGCCGAGAATGCCCAGCGAGTGGAGCTTTGCGCTGGCTCGGAAGTATTCCGCGTAGCTGCGCCCCCCGGCTCTTATGAAAATCGTGTTCACCACGAAATTGCTGACCACGAGTCCGGCGGCGAAAAAGAATAGGGCCGTATAAGGCGTCAAGTAGCCCGGTCGAATGGGGAGCGAGTTGAAATCGGGCGACGTGGAGCGCAGAAGTTCCGGGTAGAAGAAGCCCATCAAGCAGCCGGCGATGAGGGCGAAAGCAATTCCTTTCCCCCAGTTGCCGGCGCGCGCGCCAGGTAGTTTGCGATAAGCGAGCGCCGAGACGATCATTGCGAGCACCACCAAGGCCACGCCTAGAAAGAGGACCGGCGCGTTGCCGGTCGGCTGCTCGAGGTAGGTAGCGACCGTCCCGATGACCAGTGCGAGACCAATGCCGACCGGAAACGCGATCGACATGCCTGCCGCGTCGATGGCCACCACGAGCAGAATGTTGGCGACATTGAAGAGAGCGCCGCTGAGCATGGCCGCGCGGATTGCATACGCAGACGCCTGCCCGAGGTTTGTGGCGGCCGGCATGCCGTAGGACCCTGCGCTCCCAGCCGTGAACATCAACAAAATGCTGAAAAGGAAAATGCCGATCGCGTAGTCCCAGTAAAATAGCTCGAATGGCCAGTTGGTGCGTCCTGCCAGCTTTTGCGTGTTGGCCCAGGAGCCCCAGCCGATCATGGTGAAGGTGCAAAACAGAATGGCCAGCCCTAGGGAATGAACGGTGAACATTACGGGTAAAGTATCATCACACGTTTTACTGCTGGCCGCGCTTTTGTTCGCCGCGGAAGCAACTGCATGGTGTAAGACCGCGGTCATCCTGTCGACCGATGTCGGCAACGAGATCGACGATCAGTGGGCGATCGCGTACATGCTGGTCAATCCAACCTTCGATGTGCTGGGGATCGTTTCCGCGCACGCACCCAGTCTCCCGGCGCCTTCGGCTCACGCGACCTATGAGGTTCTGAAGGATGAAGTGGAGCATCGCCTGGGCATGGCTGCGCATCCGCCGCTGTTCGAGGGATCCAGCCTGCCGCTCGCGGATCGGAAAACTCCACGCCCGAATGCCGGGGTGGATTTCATCGTCGAGACGTCCAAGCGTTTCTCGCCGGACCATCGGCTGATTGTGCTGACAATCGGCGCAGCAACCGATGTCGCATCGGCAATCCTGCAAGATCCCGCCATCACGAAGCGCATCAGCGTGGTCGCGATGGGATTCAGGAATCTCGCCCAGGGCGGCAAAGAGTACAACGTCCAGAACGATCCAAAAGCTTGGCAGGTGATCCTTGATTCCGACGCGCCAGTCACGATTGGTTCGGGCGACGTCTGCCAGCGCGATCTCGCGCTCTCCTTCGAGGGCGCGAAAAAGCTGATCAGCCGGCACGGCCCCGTAGGCGCATGGCTTTGGGATGAGTATCAAGCCTGGTATTTCCGCTTTGTGAAGCCGTTGCGGGTGGACGATTTCTCAAAGCCATGGGTGATTTGGGACACCGTGGTTCTCGCGTACGTAGAAGGGATGACCCTGCAGAAAACAATTCCGCGGCCCCGTCTATCGGAGGACTTGTCCTTCGAGCAGATCAAGACAGAGAAGACGATGAGCTGGGTGACGAGCATCGATTCAGAGCGCATGTGGGCCGATTTCGTCCAAAAACTGGATGAGTACGAACGGACACATGCGATTGCCCAGTAACTCGAATGCCCGCACGTAAGGCGCGGCTGTTTAGAACGAAACAGTTTGTCGCTTCTGGCGCGCATTTCAACGGCCGCCCCGCATGCCCACGGGTGCAAGCACTCCGTTGCATTACCATTAAAAGCACATCTAATGCTTGAGGAGTCTGGAGATGCTTTGGGGTTCGCTGTCGCGAGTTCTAACTGCCAGTGCAATTATTCTATGTACCGGATTTGCTCCACACGCAATTGCCCAAACCCGTAATTCTCCGGATGCGCCGCCCTACGCACCCGATACGCCCGGGGAATCCCGCGCGAGAACCGACCTTCGCGTACCGGGGCCGAATCCCGATGGCTGGCTCTATCCCATTACGCAGCTCGATGAATCGCTTCCGAATTGGGTGCAATTCGGCGCGCAGTTTCGGGACCGCGTAGAGAGCCAGGGCGGCCTCGGCTACGGGTACACCGGCGACACCTATGACCTGACTCAGCTCCGCGTGGGTATATATATCCAACCGACCAGTTGGCTTGAGCTGGTCGGTGTCACGCAGGATGCGCGTGTGTTCTTCAACCACCATGTGGCCACTGGGCCGCCTTATCAAAACATCTGGGACGTGCGCGAGGCCTACCTGCGGTTGGGCAGCGGCACCGAAGGCTGGTTCGATCTCGTTGCCGGACGCGAGATATTCAGTTTCGGCGATGAACGGGTGATCGGACCGTCCGACTGGCTCAACATGGGCCGTACGTTCGACACCGTGCGCGTGGACCTGCATCCTCCAGGAGTAAATGTCGCGATATTCGCCGCATCCGTCATCAACGCCATTGACGGCCAGATTGATCACCACATAGAGGGCAACAATCTATACGGCATCTACAGTAGTTTCACCAGGGTGGTTCCGCATGCAACCCTTGAGCCTTATCTGCTGTGGCGGGTAGCTCCCGGGAAGACGTCTCTGCCGGAAACCGAAGGCCGCGGCCATTTCAGCGAGGTGACGGGTGGCGTGCGGCTGGCCGGCGCCGCTCGGAAAGCTCTCGATTACGACGTCGAAATGAATTGGCAAACCGGCTCCCTCGGGCGCGATACCATCGACGCCTGGGGTGGACATTGGAATGGGGGCTATACGTTTGTAGATCTCGCAGCTAAGCCTAGAATTTTTGGCGAGTACAATTTTGCATCCGGCAACAAGAACCCGAACGGCACTACGTGGGGAACGCACGACCAGCTCTATCCCTCGGCTCACGACAAGATGGACTTGGCGGATCAGTTCGGCTGGCGAAATATTCAGGACTTCCGAGCGGGCGTTGATGAGAAGGTCGCAAGAAAGTGGGTTTTGACGGAAATGTTCGATGATTTATGGCTGGCGACGAAAAACGATGCCGTGTACGGCACCAGTGGCGCCATCGCCGTTGCCGCCGATCCAAGAGCCACCAGTAAGCACCTCGGGGAAGAACTGGACCTGATCGCCGAGTACAAGCAAAATCGGCACATAACCTACGGTCTTGGCTTTGCTCACATCTTTACCGGGCCCTTCTTGAATGAAGCTACTCACGGAAAAGACTACAACTACCCGTATGCGTATATAACTTACATCTTTTAATCGCATTCTCGATTGCAAGGAGATACTCTGACTAACATGGGAGATCAAGAGACAAAAGTAAGCCGGCGCGGAATCTTCGAGTTAGGTTCGGCAGCTTTCACAGCCGCCGCTGCGATCACAGTGGCTATGCCGGGGCAAGCCGGCGCTTCGCCGCAGAACGAGCAGGCACAGAACCGTAACGCCTCGAACGAGACCGATCCGGGGCCCAGAAACCTGCCGCTCGCGAAGGAAAATCCGGATTCAGTGTGGCCCCCCACGACTGACAACGGCAGCGTCAAGCCGTTCAAGTATTCCTTCGCTCTTTCACGCAAGCGCATCGAGAAGGGCGGCTGGACGCGCCAGGTGACCGTGCGCGACCTGGCCATCTCAAAAGACATCGCGGGCGTGGAAATGCGGCTCACAGCGGGCGGAGTTCGCGAACTTCACTGGCACGTGGAAGCGGAATGGGCCATCATGCTTTACGGCAATGCGCGCATTACCGCAGTAGACCACGAAGCCAGGAGTTTCGTGGAGGACGTGAACGAAGGCGATTTGTGGCTCTTTCCGCCAGGGGTTCCTCATTCGATTCAGGGCCTGGGGCCGGATGGCTGCAGGTTTTTGCTGGTATTCGATGATGGAAATTTCGACGAATTTCATACATTTCTGATCACCGATTGGCTTGCGCATACGCCGAAAGACGTTCTTGCGAAGAACTTCAATGTGCCGGCCTCCACGTTCGACAAGGTTCCCAAGAAGGAATTATTCATCTTCCAAGCAGAACTGCCGGGTCCGCTGAATGCCGAGCAGGCTCAGGCGTCCGCAGGAACCGGCACGGTTCCGAAGAGTTTCGCCTTTCGGCCCAAGACGATGAAGCCGACCAAAGTTACGCCTGGCGGCGAAGTAAAAATCATCGATTCGAAAACTTTCCCGGTAAGTCCGATTGCGGCGGCAATCGTCACTCTCAAACCGGGCGGTTTGCGCGAGCTGCATTGGCATCCGAACGCCGACGAGTGGCAGTATTACATTCAGGGTAAAGGCCGGATGACGCTGTTCATTGCCGGCAGTGACGCCCGCACCATGGATTTTCAGGAAGGCGATGTCGGATATGTCCCGATCTCCAATCCTCACTACATTGAGAATACGGGCGATACGGATCTGGTCTTCCTTGAGATGTTCAAGAGCAGGGAATACCAGGACATCTCGCTCGGTGAGTGGATGGCGCACACTCCGCATCTGCTGATGGATCAGCATCTGAAGGTTGGAATGTCGATGCTGGACGCGATTCCCAAACAGGAGTCGGTGATTACGCCGGTTTAGCTGCGCTCCCTGCAAGCACGTCTTCGACAATCGTTGCCGCACGCTCCACGCCGCCGGCGCGCCGGATCGATTCGCTTAACTCACGGGCGCGCGTGCGATAATTTGCAGCGCGCGAGACACGCTGCACACTTTCGCGCAGAGCAGCAGCCCTTAGCTTCTTCATGGGGATAACTTCGCCGGCGCCGGATGCAGCAACTCGAGCGGCAATCGCCGGCTGATCGTGCGTGATCGGCAGCGCGATCATCGGAACGCCAAACAAAAGCGACTGCATGACCGTATTCAACCCGGCATGCGTGATAGTAAGACTGGCTCTTGCAAGAATTTCGAGCTGGGGCGCATATCTCACCAGCACGGGACCGCCGGGCAAGTTCCGCGGTAAATCGCCCGATTGCCCTCCGGTTGCAATCACTAGCTGTGCATCCAGACCCGTACACGCTTCGGCAATGGTGGAAAAATGGCGGCTGTTGCGGGCCTGCAATGTTCCGAGCGTCGCATAAATCAGCGGCTTTCCGTTCAGTTGCTCGAACGGGAAAGCAACAGCAGGCGAGCTCGCATCGTAGAACGGTCCCAGGTAATGAAATGACTCCGGCGCTTCGCGGCGCGGGAAATCGAGCTCGCGCACGAGTTGGCAAAGCTGCGCCAACCGCGAGAACGTATCGTCTGGGCGGGAAATCGGCGGCATCCCCCAGCCCCGGCGATAGCGGTTGATCGTCCGATTGATCGGCGAGATCAGCAGATCTGACAGCGCGTATCCGATGCGGTTGCGCGCGTGGCCCCACTTGGATGCGAGATACGGCCAATCCACGAACGGAGGCGGAATGCCGGGCTCGCGATTGACGGGCAAGCTCGGACAGACGTTGATGAATGGCAACCCAAGATGCTCCGCAACGGTAGCTGCCGCCGGTTCATTTTGATCTGCCAGCATCAGATCGATCTGCGCTTTCTCAAGAGCGGCCGGAAGCTGTTCGCACAATAATTCGGCTATCTGGCACGAGCACCGGACCGCGAATCTCAAGGAGCCCAGACCGTCCATCATCGCCATCTGGCGAATCATTTCGGCAAGCGTGTCGCTTTGAACGGTTCCGATGGGCGCGAATTCGATACCTTGAGACCGAATGCTGCCTTCGATCGCCGGAATATGAAAGAAAGTAACCGCGTGGCCGCGCCGCTGCAGCGCCCGGCCGAGACTCAACATCGGATTCAGGTGGCCTGGGAGCGGAGGGCAAACCAGTGCGATCTTGGCCATCGGCTCCAGTTATTGTACGAGTATGATTCTGTAGCGGCGCATGTTAGCTTACCCGTAGTTCTCTCCTTTCTTCGAATTCTGCGCCAACAAACTGTAGTGTCAAGTCTCTAGAATTTCCAACATTTGCCAAAATTGAATAGAGTATGAAAGCTGCTTTTCTTTCCGCCGTTCTCGCGTCGTGTGTTTGGGCCGGTCAAACCTCGGCGCTTTATAATCCGGAGCTGCCCACTGTGGGGCCTTTCCCGTCGAACGCTCTGACGGAAACCGACGCAACACAGAATACCGGCATCCGGATGAATCTTCCTTCTTCGTTTGACGCATGCGATCCGTCTTCCAGCCCCAGTATGTGCAGCAACACTGCGCTGTTGAATCAACTGGACGGGTTCAGTGTGAATTCCCGGCTAATGGCATGCTTTTCCGGGCCGATAGATACCAGCACGCTCCCCGCCGGGGTCCGAATCATCCCCGTAGCGGGCGGCTCAGCAGTTTCGATTAATCAAGTTATTTTCGATCCGGCTAGCAATTGCGCCTTTGCAAAGCCAAATCAAATATTAAATCAGCAGAGCCAGTATCTCCTGATCGTGACCGACTCGGTTCACGACAGCAGCGGGAAAAAAGTGAAGGCGTCGGATGCTTTCACGGCTTGTTTACAGAGCAGCGATCCGTATTGTGACGCGTTGGCGGACGCCCTACAGAGCGTGCGTCAGCAACCGGCGTCGTCGAGCAAAATTGTGACGGCTTCGCTCTTTACGACCATGAGTGCGACTAGCTGGCTCGAACAGGCGCGGCGCTATGTGGACGCGAATCAACCGGCGATCGTGCTTCCGGCTGGGCTTAACGGCGCTCCCTCGATCTTCAACTTGTCTAGGGTACAGAGCATGACGTGGGTTCCGCAAGGCAGCGGCGACGACGCGGACAACTCAGAAACCTTTTCGCCCAGCCAGCTTTCCGGCGTCGGTCAAGTTGCGTTTGGGATGTTCATGAGCCCCTTGTTTCTCGATCCCACCAGCGGAAGCATACCGGCAACGCCTACCGCCCAACCGATCGGCGCGCCCACCGCTTATATTCCCGTCTCCTTTCATCTGTTCCTGCCCGCCAGTCACTCGGCAGGTAGCGGGTATCCGGTCGCCATTTATGGTCACGGGCTTGGCGACAACCAGTTCGGCGCGCCCACCTACATTGCGTCGACGTTAGCGCAACTCGGCATCGCTACGCTCGCATTCGAAATTACCGGACATGGATACGGTCAAGGCGGAGTCGTGAATATTACGGGCAACAATGGTGTCCAGACCGTTTCCACGCCGGGCCGAGGCATTCTGCTCCCGGACAACACAGCCATTGGTCCCAGCGACGGATGCATACTCCCCGGTGCTCTTGCCGTTCGCGATTGCGGACGCCAAACGGCGATCGATCTTTCCGCGCTCGTGCAAACGATCCGCGAAACGAACGGCCTTGGCTTCGGATTGAACCCCTCGCAAATCTATTATGTAGGTCAGTCTTTCGGAGGTACTTACGGGACGCTTTTCCATGCCACGGAACCGAATGAGCGGGTTGCGGTGCTGAGCGGCGCGGGCGGAACATCGGTGGATGTGGCGCGATTGGCGATCACAGGCCGGCCCTTGGCGATTGAATATCTCGCTTCGATTAACCCCGCGCTCTTAAACGTCGATGCCGGCATTGCACCGCCAGAACCGTACTTCCACGATGACTTTAACGACAACTATGTCTTCCGCGACATGCCACCGGTGACAAACTCAATTGCCGGCGCCATGGCGATTCAAGCCGCGTTCGAAGCCGCGGAATGGCTCGGCATGGTGGGCGACCCGTTGAGCTTCGCGCCTCACTTGAAGACGTCGCCGCTCTCCGGCGTTCCCGCCAAAGCCACGCTATTCCAGTTCGGCTACGGCGATTTAGAAGTGCCCGATCCAACCGAGTCTGCCGTAATACGCGCCGCCAATGCTCAATCCAGCGCATGGTTCTTCCGCTTCGATAGCGCCTCGCAGATCGATCCTAGATTGCTCCCCGTCACCATGCCCTCGGTTGCGCCGCTGCCCATCCTCCCGCATCGCATCCTAAGCAATCCCACAATCTTTGAATATCCCTACGAGACTCCGCTCTCGCTCGCGGACCAGGCGCAGGCGGGACTCTTCTTCCTGTCTGGCGGCGCTTTGAACCTAGACCCCGATCTCTTCTTGACGGGTGAATACGCGGGCCATAATCTCTTCCAGCAGCCGGCTGCGCTGCCCACCCAGCTCAATTTCCTGCAGATCCAGCCGTAGGCAAACCGCCTTCGTGCTGCACGGCCGGCATTGCGCTCAATGGCCGGCCACTTCGCAATGAAGTTCGCGCCAGCGATGCACCAGGTCCTGGCAAGCTCCGCGCCAATTCGGAAAGTGAAACTCAAAGCCGGATTCCAGCAGGCGGCGTGGCACCACGCGGCGGCTCTTCAGCACCAGCTCCGTCTCCGTCCGAAGAAAAACCGCGCCCAGCGCGAGGATCCATTTCGGGGCGGGCAAGCCGACATAACTGGTGCACCACGAGTGGCGCAGACAGCACATGAAATCGCGATTGGGAACTGGAAACGGAGAAGAGACATTGACCACGCCGCTCAATTCTTCCTGTGCGATCAGAAACTCGATCGCGCGCGTGAAATCGACATCGTGAATCCAGGAAACGTATTGCTCTCCAGACCCCGCGGCGCCCCCCAATCCCCATTTCACAAGGTGTAGCAGCGTATCGAAAATTCCGCCCGCATCCGGACTCATGACCATAGCGCTGCGCAACGCGATTCTTCGCGTGCGCGGCGTGTCCGCGGCAAAGAAGGCCTTCTCCCAACTTGTCGCAACGTCGATACTGAAGCGCCACTTTTGCGGAACATCGGGCTCGGTACCCCCCAACTCGCCCGACACTTCGTCCATGGGAGCATCGAGCGCGTGGCGGTAAATCGTCGCAGTGCTGGCATTCAACCACAACCGCGGCGGATGCGACGATCTTGCAATCGCTTCCCCGACCAGGCCCGTGGTGATGGTCCTGGAATTTTTGATTTCCCGGCGGTTGGCTGCATTGTAGCGGCAGTTGACGCTTCGGCCAGCCAGATTGATGACCACATCGGCGCCCTCGATGGCGAGAGTCCATCGGTCTAGGTGGTGGCCGTCCCACCCTACCGTCGCCCACTCGGCCACTTTTGCGTGCCGGGCGATGACCGTGACCTGGTGTCCCTGTTCATGGAAATGCCGTGCCAATATCTGCCCAACTTGGCCTGTTCCACCCGGGATGACTATTCGAAGCGGCCGAAGTAGCGGCATTCCGCAAAGCGCCTTGAGGTTGATTGTCCCATGAAGTTCCCGGACGCCTGCCTTTCCATTTACGTGCGCACCGTTCTAGAAGCCGGGCCACGCGGCTGCTCGGTTCACGTCGCCGCCTGTTTGGGCTTCGCCAGCGGAATGCGTACCACAAATCGAGTCTCACCCGGCTGCGAGTGAAAGCTGACCTCGCCCCGATGACCCATGACGATGCGGTAAACGGTGTCCAATCCCAGCCCCGTGCCTTCGCCGACAGGTTTTGTGGTGTAGAACGGCTCAAAAATACGAGTCTGATTTTCCGGCGCAATGCCGGGACCATTGTCCACCACCTCCACAACCGCCCAGCCGCCCTCGCGCGACGTCTTGATGCGCAGCTTTCCCTTGCCCTTCATGGCGTCGGCGGCATTCGAAATCAGATTCGTCCAGACCTGGTTCAACTCACTGCCGTGCGCGCATACCGTTGGCAAGGTCCGATCATAGTCGCGAACCACTTCAATGCCGTTCTTCAACTGGTGCCGCAACATGACCAGCGTATTCTCCAGCCCCGCATGGATGTCGACCTCCTGTTCGGGCATCTGGTCCATGTAAGAGTATTCCTTTACCGCGCGGACGAGGTCGGAGATCTTGCCGACGCTGCTTTCAATGTCTTCGAGCAACCGGGATATCGCGATCGAGGCAGTGATGCGCACGAAGGCATCCCCGAGAAACTCCGCTGGGATCGCTTCAGCAACGCGTTCGAGCGTGCTTCGATCGCATCCTGCATCGACAAGCGATGCCGCCAGATCCCACGAGTTTGGAACATCGTGGTCATCGAGCCAGCGCGCGAATTCTTCTTCACGGTCGCTGCGGTCCAAAGTGTCGAGCGCCGGCTGCGAGCCGGCTTCTTTCATCCGGTCGGAATCTAACTGGGCGAGAAAGAGCCGGGATGAGAGCGGCAAACCGCGCTTTTCAAGCTGGAGAGCAGCGCTGCGTACTGAAGTGAACGCTTGGCGAAGGCTGGCAGCGGCGCGCCGGGCGGCGGAGGCGGGATTATTCAGCTCATGCGCAAGGCCGGCCGAGATCTTGCCGAGCGCCATAAGTTTTTCGCGCTGTTGATCGGCCGCGGTAGTTTCACGGATGCGGTCTGCCAAAACGCTGACCAGCCGTTGATGCAGAATCGGCATCCGTTCCAGCATCTCCGCGAAGTGATCTTTGTGGAGTCGAGCTCCTCGGCTCGCGACCACCGCGCTCGCGGTCGATGGATAATGCGTCAGGCGTGAATAGGGAAGCAGTCCGGTCACTTGGCCGGTATGCATAATATAGACGCGGCCATCGGCTCGCACCGCGTGTACTTCGCCGCGAAATAGGACGACCAGATGATCGGCAGGGTCGCCGGCCCTAACGAGAATTTCCTCAGGTTCCAGTTCGAACACCCTCATCTGGCTGGCGAGCCATGCTAAACCGTCGGGAGGCAGACCGGAGAAAACCGAGATCGCTTGGAGTTCATCCACCGAAGGATTTGGCCCTGCACTTGGGAGCGCTTGCGAAATGTCCATGGCAACGCCCATTCACACCTTACTCAGATATTGATGAACAAACTGGATCGCAACCGAGCCTTCCCCCACCCCGGAAGCGACGCGCTTGATCGAGCCATGGCGGACATCTCCCACCGCGAAAATGCCAGGGACATTGGTTTCCAAAAGCCCGGGGTCGCGTTCGAGCGGCCAATTTTTGGGCCGCTTGCCATCGCGCAGCAGATCAGGGCCGGTCAGGATAAATCCACGGGAATCCCGTTCGATGATTCCGTCCAGCCATGCAGTGCGAGGCTCGGCCCCGATGAAGATGAAGAGGGCACTCGCGCGAACGGTCTGAGTTTCGCCGCTCGCATCGCACGCAACCGAAATCGATTCCAGGTGCTCGTCGCCGTGAACTTCCGTCACTCGGCTCCGGAACTCGGCATGAATGTTCTCCGTCTTTTCGATTTGATCGATCAGGTATTGCGACATGGTAGCCGCCAGCGAAGTGCCGCGAACCAGCATCACCACGCGCCGCGCATACCTCGAAAAGAACATCGCGGCTTGGCCGGCTGAGTTGGCGCCCCCCACGACGTACACATCTTCGTCGCGACAAGAGATAGCTTCCGTTGCCGCGGCGCCGTAGTAGACGCCAGCTCCTTGAAAGCGCTCGATGCCCGGCACATCCAGCGACCGCCACTGGACTCCCATGGCAAGCACCAGGCTGTGGCATGAAACCTCAGTTTGGCCGCTCAGTTTTAGATAGCGGTAAGCCCCTTCGACGCGGATCGCGCTGGCTTCCTGGGGCGAAACAATCTCCACCCCGAAACGCCGCGCCTGAGTTACTGCGCGCATCGCCAGGTCGGACCCCTTCAAACCGGCAGGAAAACCCAGATAATTCTCAATGTTGGAACTGAGCCCCGCTTGGCCGCCGGGAGCTTCTCGCTCCACCATCAGAGTTTTTAAACCTTCCGATGCGCCATAAACGGCTGCCGCCAAACCGGCCGGCCCGCCTCCTACAATGGCCACGTCATAGAATTCCAGCCCGGCTCGCATGCGCAGTCCCAGCTTGGCTGCTACATCTTGTAAACCGGGCTGATCCAGGCGATCCCCATCGGGGAAAAAGACCATTGGCAGTTTCAGTTCATTCGGCCCGAGACTTTCCATTAGCCGGCTCACCTCCCCATCGCGCGCGGCCGCATCCGCGTCCAACCACTGAAAAGGCACCTGATTGCGGGCGAGGAAATCGCGAGTCTCGTAGGACTTGGGCGACCAGCGCGTGCCAAGCACCCGCACGCCTTCGAAGGCAGGCTTATGCGTCGCAGCCCAATCGGCCAAGAGATCGTCCAGCACGGGATATAATTGCTGCTCCGGCGGGTCCCACGGCTTGAGAAGATAGTGATGTAACTGAACGTCGTTGATGGCTTTTATAGCCGCTTCTGTATCCGCATAGGCCGTCAACAGAACCCGCTTTGCATCCGGGTAAAGCTTCATCGCTTCGATGAGAGTCTCGATCCCAGTCATTTGCGGCATTCGATGATCCACCACTAACAGTGCCACTGCATCGTTCCTCTGCCGCAGACGGCGCAACAGGGCGAGAGCACTTACTCCGGAGTCGGCGCGCAAAATCCGGTAGTTCTGGTTGTATCGCTGCCGCAGGTCGCGCTCAATCGCCCGTAACACATCAGGATCATCGTCGATGGTCAATATAACCGGTCTCGCCACGGCCTTGCCTCTCTTTATAAACTTACTAACCTATATTTAAACCTCAGTTATTGCGCTGTACCGGAGGTTCCAAATTGAGTATCTAGCCGGGCTAGCAACGATTTGAGATCCAGTCCGCCGTCGTACCGGATGCCGTTGATGAACAGACCCGGCGTCCCATATACTCCATTCTCGACGCCTCTCCGAAAATCCTCGCGCACGCAATCCTCATAGGTCCGATGTTTCAGTTCGCTGCGAAATCGCTCCGTGTCGAGTGATAATTGCTCCGCGTATTTATTCAGATTCTTGCCGGCGAGAGCATGTTGATTGGCGAACAGGATGTCGTGCATTTCCCAGAAGCGATCCTGCGCGCCGGCGGCTTCTGCAGCTTCCGCCGCCTGCTGCGCGTGCGGGTGAATCCCCGAGAGTGGGTAATGGCGGAAGACGAGGCGGATCTCATCCGGTAACTCGGCACGCAATCCCCGGATCGTCTGGAATAGACGCGCGCAATCGGGGCATTCGTAATCGCCGTACTCGACCAGCGTGTAACGGGCTTGTGCCCCACCCTGCACGTGATCGTCGGACTGGATGGGCAACAGCAGTTTCGAGCTATCCAAATTCTCTTGTGTAGGCGACGCCACGCTAGGCTCCTCCTGGCTGGATTGCACTCCCATTTGGGATGCAGCAGCAACTATCTTTGGTTCGCCACAGAAACCTCTACCGCTCAGGCGCTAATCCGGCGAAGGCTCGACAAGCACTTTGGGGATTCGTTATGAGGCGGTAGACCCGGGTTCAAACTTTTCGATGCCGAGGAAACCGTTAGACCTAGGCTTTGCCTTTCGGCCTCTTGGCGCCATACAGAGAACGGCTTTGTTGACGCTTTGCTACACCGGCGGTATCGAGCGCGCCACGAACAATGTGATAGCGAACGCCCGGCAGATCGCGTACTCTGCCGCCTCGAATCAGAACAATCGAGTGCTCTTGAAGATTGTGCCCTTCGCCGGGGATATAGGCCGTGACTTCTTTACCGTTGGTTAATCGAACGCGAGCGACCTTGCGTAGCGCGGAATTCGGCTTTCGAGGCGTAGTGGTGAATACCCTAGTGCAAACGCCACGCTTCTGCGGGCAACTCTCCAGGGCAACAGAGTTCGACCTCTTTTCTAGTTTCTTTCGTCCCTTTCGGACGAGCTGCATAAAAGTTGGCACAATATACTCAAATGAAATAGTACCACCCTCGAGGTCCGGCGCCGACCCGGTGACTTCCGGGTCTACCATCTCCGAGACCAGAGCTGATCCAATCGCCCGAGAGCCACGTCATCTAGGCTCTTCGTTCGAGAATGATAAAATTGGGCTGAGGTGTCGGTTGAGAATTGGATTTGTAAGCTTAGGCTGTCCAAAAAATCTGGTCGACAGCGAGGTAATGATGGGCCACCTCGTCGGCCGCGGGCACGAACTTACTACCAATCCAGCAGAAGCCGACGCAATTGTTGTAAACACGTGCAGTTTCATCGATCCCGCTAAAGAAGAATCGATCGAGACGATACTCGAGATGGCGGAGTACAAGAAATCCGGCAAAATGCAGAAGCTGATTGTAGCCGGGTGCCTGGTCGAACGCTACCGGTCCACCATCAAAGAGAGCATCCCTGAAGTGGACGCCGTCGTCGGCACGAATGAGCTCGATTCGATTGTCGCGGCGTGCGAAGACGCCCGCGTCAACACCGCCGCTGTCACGCCCTATCTCTATCATGAGCTGACGCCCCGGGTTCGATCGACACCGCCTCACTATGCCTACATCAAGATCGCAGAAGGATGTGATCATCCCTGCACATTTTGTGTAATTCCGCAGTATCGCGGCAAGTTCCGAAGCCGAACCGTCGAGTCGGTATTGGCCGAGGCAAACAGTCTGTTCACGCAGGGCGTACGCGAAATCAATCTGATTGGACAAGACACCACTAGCTACGGACAGGACTTGGGCGACAAGAATGGTTTGTCTAACTTGCTCTCTCGTCTTGCGAAACTTCCTGCCGCGCACAATAATTGGATTAGGTTTCTTTACTGCTACCCTAATCGGATCAACGATCGCCTCCTTGAGACGATCGCTTCGCATCCCTCCCTGGTCAAGTACATCGACATGCCGCTTCAACACTCGAGCAGCCGTATCTTGAAGCGCATGAAGCGCGGGGCGAACGGAGATATCTTCCTGAAACTAATTGATCGTATTCGGCGAATGATTCCGGGAGTCGCGATTCGGACCAGTTTGATCGTGGGATTCCCAGGGGAAAGTGACGCCGATTTCGACAATCTTTGCGAATTTATAAAGGCCGCGCAATTCGATCGCTTGGGTGTCTTCTGTTACTCGGACGAAGACTCAAGCGCCAGTTGGCATTTAGACGAGAAAGTCGCGCCGTCGGTGATCGGTAACCGCCAGCGTCATATCATGACTATGCAGCGGCGCATTTCTCGGAGTAAGAATCGCCGCTTGGTGGGCCAAGAAGTTGACGTGATCATCGAAGGACCCTCACGTGACGTAGAGGTTTTGTGGCAGGCTCGACTTTCGACGCAGGCGCCCGAGATTGACGGGTTGTGCTATATCAGTGATCCGGGTATGACTTTCCCCACCGTTGGTGACATACGCCGCATGCGAATCACAGAAGCCCATGACCATGATTTAGTCGGTGTTCTCACGGATGAACCGAGGCCAGTTATTGCCGCACCCAGAAACTTTTTCCCAATCCTCGCGGGCGCTTAAAAGACGGTATTTCCCAACCCTTTATGCCGGTTACAGTAGCAGCCACAAATAACAAAGAAGACGATGTAGCCGGGAGCGTCGTACAGCAACAAGTGCGTGCCATTACCGACGAGGAAGTCTCCGCGTTTGTCCGTGACGGCTGGGTGTTCCTGCCCGGCCTCGTAGATCGGGAACTCGTCGCCGATATACTCGCCGCCTCCAAATCGCTGATGGGCGAATCAGGCGTCGAAGGCTCCCCTCGCCCCGGGGTCGACATGCTCAATTACTGGCATGACCGTCATTTCATGGCGCGTGAGGGGATCGAGCCATTCCGCAGCCTGTCTTACTCGCCACAGATGGGCCGCGCGGTGCAGCGGTTCAATGAGCGCGACGTCGCCGTCCGCCATTGGGCAGACATGATCGCGGTCAAGCCGCCGGCGGGAACCACATCCCGGTCGGGCGTGACGCCGCTCCACCAGGATTACGCCAGCCGCCATTTCGATCGGGTCGGGAACGTGACTTTCTGGATCGCCTTGGAGGCGATGCCCGCAGAACGAGGCACCTGCCGCTTTCGCACCGGTTCGCATCGCCTGGGGCCGCTGGGCCGTAACTTTCGTGGGTCTTCCGCCGAGACCGGTCTGGATATCCACGACGCCTACCCATGGCTGGCCGAGCGCTGCCCGCTGTCTGAGCCGCGTGACATGCAACCCGGCGACGCCACTGCGCACGGCCCGCTGGTGCTGCACACCGCCCCGGCGAACCTGACCGGCGTGCCACGCTGGGCCTACATCTCGATCTACATCCCGGCCGACACGCTATGGACCGGAACTTCGTTTCTCGGCCAGGGCGACATCAAGCTTGAGGTTGATCAGCCGTTCGATCACCCCAACTTCCCGATCGTCTACGCGTGACCGGCGCAGAGATTTTCACGAACGGTTCAGAAGCGGCCGCATGGCGTTCGCCGTCGCCGCAATCGCTGAGCCATGACTCAGAATGGTGGTGGTGGCCGGGTTCACCAAGCCCGTGGGCAACGCCAGCGCGAATGCCAAAACATTCATACCGGTGGTGATGCCGTAACTTTGCCGAACCAGGTGCATCGACTGGCGCGAGAGCTCGATGGCGGTGACAATCTTCCAAAGATCTTCGTCCATCAGAACCACGCTCGCAATCTCGCGCGCGACATCGGCGCCGTTCTTCATCGCAATGCCCACGTCCGCGCTGGCGAGCGCCGCCGAGTCGTTCACTCCGTCCCCAACCATGATCACCGAGCGGCCTTCCCGGCGCAGGTCTTCGATGATCGTGGCTTTTTCAGCCGGCCGAACGTCCGCATAGAACCGGTCCAGGCCCAGTCGAACCGAAACCGCCGCAGCCACTTGCGCATTGTCGCCGGTCACCATGAAGAACGACCGGATTCCCAGTACCCGGAGCGCGGCAATCATATCCGCGCTCTCTGGGCGTATTTCGCTCGTATACGGCAGCAGCCCGGTCAGCTTGTGGTCGCACGCCAGCAACAGTGCCGAGCATCCGCGCCTATGCAGCCGCGCCAGGTCCGTCGCGGCTCGCTCGATATCGATCCCGCTCTCTGAAAGGAATCGCGGGCTTCCCACCCGAACCACAAAGCGCTTCATGCGCGCTTCGACACCCAGCCCTACGTGATATGTCGATTCCATACACTCGGGCGTAGCGATTCCCGCCTCAGCCGCTTTGGCCACTACCGCCTGGGAGATCGGATGGTTCAGGCCTGCCTCTGCCGCCGCAGCCAGCGCCAAAACATCCGAAGCCGAGTGTGCCTTCGAATAAGATTTTGCCGGCAGAAGCTGAGGTACGGAAGTGGTCAGCGTTCCAGTCTTGTCGAACAGGATTGTGTCGGCTTCAGCCAGCTTCTCAAGCGCGCGCCCACTCTTGATGACGATGCCCCGGCGCGTGGCGTGCGTCATGGACGACAGCATCGCAGTGGGAGCCGACACGCGGATACCTGTTCCATAGTCGATCACCAGCATCGATACCAAACGGTCGACATTCCGCGTCAATGCGTAGGCCGAGAGCGCCACGCCAAGGGTAGGAGCCGCGATGCGGTCCGCAAACTTCTCGGCGTAGTTCTGCATTCTCGTATCGCCCGTCGAAGCTGCCGCAACTACCCGAACTGCTTGCGCCAGGGCGGTCTCTTCGCCTACCCTCTCGGCTTTGATGTTGAGCTTGCCCTGCAGCACCGCCGAACCGGCATAGACCCACGCCCCCGGGTGCCGTGCCGAGGGCGTTCCCTCGCCTGTAATTGCGCTTTGATCGACATCGGCAGCGCCTTCTACAACAATGCCGTCGACGGGAACGCGGTCGCCCGGGGAGACTATGACGATATCTCCGACTTGAACCTCGCTTGCCTTTACTTCGAGCGTCGCGCCTTCGCGCGCCACGCGGCACGTGCTGTTCGGGTAATCGAACAGGTTGCCTATCGCACGGTTCGACGCTGCCGCGGTCTTGTCCCGCATCACGTCGCTCATCCGCGCCAGCCACCCCATGAGCGCACTCACGAATAGCCCGCCCCTCGCCAGGGACAGCGAGATGGCAACCGAATCGAGGAAGTCCACGTTTACGCGCTTTTCGGCAGTAAGAACCCGGATGCCCCGTTTGAAAGTCGGCAAGGTGCTGATCGCGATCAGCGGAAGAGCGGCCATGCCGGTCCCTATCGCCGTGAGCGCCAGGCCGCCTGTCGGAATCAACATCGAACGCCATCCTGCCGCGGGACGCGCTTCGGCTCGGCGGTCCTCGGGCTTCGCTTCCGCCCATGCCGAGAGGGCGCGACGCAGGTGCTCAGGCTTAGCCGCGGCGAGCATCCCCTCCATCCGCTCGCGCATGCCGCTTACTTGCGGATCGTAATGGATCACGACCGAGCCCGAAGAGGTCCGCACTTCGACCGCGGTGACGTCGGCCTGTTGCTCGATTAGTTGTTGAAGGGCAGGAGCCAGATCGCCGAGATACCGAACCGCGCGGATATAGATCCTGAGCCTGCCCGGAATCGCGTGTCTGACCTCATACTGCATTTTTTCTGGTGCGCGATGGACCGGGTTCCGGGCGCGCTTCGGCTACCACGTCGCGGACCTCTTCGCCAGCCTCGGTAACCATTTCCTGCGTTGCATGCGCCACCTGGAATCCGGCACGGATAACCCCCTTGGCAACAGTGCGAACCGCCCGGCCTGCCGCTGGAAGCCACTTCGGATAAAGAGCAACCCCCGCCACAATTGCCAATGCCGGCAATAACTCCGGCTGCAAGACTGCGACCGCAACGCCTGCGGCTACCGCCGCCTTAGTGGCTTTCGGAGTGGGCTCATCCCCTCTCATGACATCAGCGTCCGCGTGCCTCTCTTCAGTAGCCCTCTTTGCCGGACTCTGTTTTCTTGTCTTCATCGAAGCCTCCATATGAACCGCCGAAATCACCTACCGGCCGAACGCTGCGTGCCGTGCGAACCAAACTTGTCCGGGAATGCCGAATCGCCTGCGCGAGTCGGTATTTCTTCACGCCTGCTTATTGTTCTTGTCCAGATCGCTGGCGGCGTCAGCCGCCAAATCCTCGATATCCTCCCGGGCGCTTTCGAACATTCTTTTCATCTCGCGTCCGGCCAGAATCCCGGTTTTCACCGTCCCTTTCAGCAATGGCCGAACCACTGGCCCCATCATAGGTGCGGTGACTGCCCCCAACGCGAACCCGAGCGACGTCCACAAAAGCCGGTGCTTCCCGCCTACATAGACAATCTTCTTCTTTCGAGACATTAAGTCACGCTCGCTTCTACTTTACGCATAATCCAAATGGAAACAGCGACTTCCGGTGCAATCTTTACTATATCGGATAATCAACCAATTTGTTACCAAACTTTTTTATAACCGACACTTACCGTTCCAGGTCATCGCTGTTCTGCGCCTCCCACATGGCAAAGTACACTCCCTTGAGAGCCATCAGATCGGCATGTGTACCACGCTCGACGATCGCGCCACCCTCGCCCACAACAAAGATCACATCCGAGTTGGCAATGCGCGCCAAGCGGTGCGTCACCACGATCACCGTACGCCCCGTGTACCGTTTTCGCAGACTCCGCTGGATCGCGGCTTCCGTCCTGCTGTCCAAAAACGCAGTCGCTTCGTCCAGCACCAGAACCGCCGAGTCCTTCAGGATCGCCCGCGCCAGGCAGATTCGCTGCCGCTGTCCGCCCGATAGCCGGACCCCTCTTTCTCCGATGCGTGTCTCGTACCCTTGCGGCAACGCGGATACAAACTGATGAGCCTCAGCCACCCGCGCCGCTTCGAATATCTCCTGGGTCGAGATCGACGGACTGCCATAGGTGATGTTCTCCATGACCGTGCCGTCGAACATAAACGCGTCTTGACTCACAAAGCCAACCGCCGCCCGAAGGTCTTCCACTCTCAGGTCCCGGATGTTCCGTCCATCCAGCAAAATGCTGCCGCTCTCGGGTTCGTGAAACCGCAGCAGCAGCTTCATCAGAGTAGACTTGCCGATTCCGGTTTGCCCAACAATCGCCGCCGTTCTCCCGGCCGGAATCTCCAGCGACACTCGGTTCAACACGCGCGCGCGATCGCTATACGCAAACGAGACATGCTCCATGCGGATTTCGCCCGCCACTTGCGAAGCCTCGATCCGCTCGGTGCCCGATGTGACCGGCGCGGGTTTGTTCAGTAGGGCCAGGATGCGGGTGAATGCCGCCATGGCCCGCTGATACTTGTCCACCACCTCGCCAAATTCCGTGAAAGGCCACAGGATACGCTGCGTAATGGAATTGAGAGACGCAAAGACACCCGCGCTCATTCGACCGGATACCACCTGATAGCCGCCCAGGGCGGTTACCCCGATGAAGGAAAACACTAGCGCCACTCGAACCAGCGGCGTATAGCTGGCGGCGAGCAGATTCGGCATTCGGTTGCTCTGTTTGAAATCCCAGCTCAGCCGGCCGATGCGGGCCTCTTCGAACGCTTCCGCATTGTAGCTCTTGATGGTGGTCAGGCCTTCCAGGTTGTCAATAAGCTGGCTGTTGAGAGCGCCTGCCTTGTCTAGCACCACGCTGTACCAGGACTGTGCGCGTTCCTGGTGGTAGAACGTCAACCAGGCGATCACCGGGATTGGCGCGATCGCGGCCCATGCCACCCTCGGCGCCGCCAGGAAGAACAGCGGACATACGACCGCCACCGTAGTCGCCAGCACCAGCAACTGGCTCGCGCCGTGATCCAAAAAAAGCTGCAGGCGATTGATGTCATCGCTCAAAACCGATGCCAGTTCGCCCGTCCGCTCCTGCTGCAACATTTCGACATCTAATTTTTGGAGATGGGCGTAGGTTTCCACTCGCAGCCGGTGCTGCAGGTTTTGCGCCAGGTTCCGCCAGGTGAGGCTGGCGAGGAATTCGAATATTGCCTGGGCGAGCCAGAGAACACAGCCGGCGAATGTGATCGCTCCCACCTGGCCCATCACGGTGGTGAAGCCAAAGCCGCCCAGCCATGTGCTGCCCCCCTCAATCAGAATCGTTACGCCGAAGCCGATGATGAGAGGCGGAGCCATGTCGAGCAGGCGCGCCGCCACCGAAAACGCGGCTGCCCGGTAGAGCGCTTTTTTCTGCGCTCCCATATAGTCGAGCAGGATCAACGCGGGATGTCTGCCCCTCGTAACGTCCGGTGCGAAGGTCTTGTCCGCCGTCCGTGCCGGTCCACTCAGCCAGCGCCGGATCGCGAAAGTAGTGGCGGCAGCCGCCCCCATTGCCACGGCAGCGGGAAGCGCTATCGTCCAACCTGCCCAAAGGCCCACCATGCCGACAACGCCAGTCCCGGCCAGAACCATCCCCGGAATCGAAGGGGGCGTAACGCGCGCTTTCTCGCCCGGCGGCAACGGGGTCCCCATCGAAAGTTCCACGCTCGCCTGAATCAGAGCGGTCACCGACTCCGATGAGAATTCAGGGCTGTGCAGAACAAGCACTCTGCCGGTAACCGGGTTGGCGACTGTCTTAACGATCCCCTCTTCCTGCTTCAGCCATCGCTCGATCGATGCGGCGAGGGGTGCATTGTCTCGGAGACCCTCGATCTCCCACCGCTGCCGGCCGGGCAGGACAGATCGCGGTTTCAGTCCGATCGCGAATGTGGTGTTAGTCATCTCGCTCCCGCTTAGCGGATTACCCAGGAATTCGCTCCAGCATTCCTCGATCCACGACACTGGCGCAGGAACGTCGGAGCACTTCCTCGGTCAAGCGTCTGCCGCGCTCATTCGCCGGATCGAATGCGCCGCCCATGATCAAAGCTACAGACATCATATAGAGCACTGCCAAATCATAATCGTCGTAACACTGTTCCAGGCTATAACCCGTTACTCCGCGTTCGCTCACTTTCGAATGGTAGTACCGGACCAGCTCGTCTTCCATAGATCTCCGCGCTTCAACCGTGGCGCTCATGCTGAGCATCAGTGCCAGGTCGTGGAGCGGGTTGGAGATCATCAGTGTCTGCCAGTCGAGTAGTACCACCGGAGGGCCCTCGTCTCCCTCGTTGAACATGAGGTTATCCATTCGCGGGTCGCCATGTAACAGGGTCTGCGCCCCGTCGCCCATCAGCGTATGTAAGCGGCGGAGTCCTCCAACATACTCGGCCAACGCCCCTTCGACCTCCGCTGGGATGCAGTAACCGAATTGCGCAAGGCAGGCCCTCCACGTTCCCTCGACGATCTGCATGTATGGTTCTTTCCAGGTGGAGTCAACCCGCATCGCGTCACGGAGAAACTCTTGTCCCGTGTTATCCCAATACGCAGCGTGCAGCGGTGTCAGCGCATCGATCACCTGCTTTGCCTCAGCAAGTCCGACGCCTGCCACTTGGTCCCCGGCTCGGTACCGCCGCATATCTTCGAGTACCACGATGCACTCGCCGCTTCCGTTAGCGACTGCAGCGAAGTAGCAAGCCGGCTTTGGTACCGCCACTGAGCCGGCAATCTTGTTGTAGAAGGTGACTTCGCGCTCGTAAACGCGGAGTTTTACCCCGATCGCCCTTTTCGCCTCGTCCTCGTCGCTAAATTTGATAACGATCGACGGCGCCCCCAACCGGCTGTGGGGGTGCCGATACCGGAGCTCGATACGAACGACCTTTCCCACCATGCCGACTCCCTCCCCAATCGATTCAACCGAGAACCTGCAGACGTCCTGATCTTCACTCAACTGGCCCGCCGACCGGAGCATCTGGGTGAGCCACTCCGGCGTAAGCCTTTCCGGTTGCGTGGGGAAGTCGGCCATCGAAGTTCATCATAGACTCTCCACTTTCCTCGCAAAACGCGAGTCCGCCCTGCCAATTCGGCGGCAAAAAGGAAATCTTTCCCGCGGTCACAGATCCAAGTCGCTGGATATACTAGACTTCTTTGAACAAAAAATCGGCAAGCTGGCTGGCAATTATTTTTTAATCGTTCCCGCTTGATGCCCAGCAAGAGGTGAATCGCATGCGAAGTGTGTCTCTGATTCTTTATGCCCTGGTGCTCTTCCCGGCCGGGTTCGCCATCGCTCGACAAACAGGCCCCGTGGCCGAGTCACCCGGAGACGTCGCACAGATCGTGAACATCGAGGGTGAGTGCCCCACCTTCAGTTGGGATCCAATAGAGGGTGCCCGGGGCTATGAGATCGCGGTGTATGCCTTCGACGGAACAGACCCGGCCTCGATCCGCGGGAAGGAGCCTTTTCTGCGCGAAAAGACTCTGGGATCCACATCTGCCTGGCGGCATTGCCTGAGTCCCGGCAGCTATGCCTGGTCGGTCAGGGCTGAGGTCCAGGGAGGCACGACAAGCTGGTCGGAGCTCAAGCTGTTCCGAATTGTACAGAAAGCCCCGGCGCAGGATACGGAGGCATCCAGCTTCGAAGTCACCGTCACCGCGCAAAAGCGGCCTGAAAATATTCGCGACGTGCCCATCAGCATCACGGATGTCACGGGCGACCAGCTCGAAGATGCCGGAGTCACAAACAACCTCGAATTGCCCGAACTGGTGCCCGGTCTCAAAGTCGACCGCGTCGGGGGTAGCACCATACCCGCCATTCGGGGCGTTTCCTCTTATCTCACGACCGTCGGCACCGACGCCAACGTGGCGATGTATATCGACAACATTTATGTATCTTCGATGCAGGCCGGAACCCTGGATTTGCCGGATATAAGCAGCATCGAGGTCCTCAAAGGTCCGCAGGGGACACTATATGGCCGCAACGCCACCGGCGGCGCTATTCGAATCTTCACTAAAGATCCTCAATTGCGGTCGTGGGGCGGTGATTTCAGCCTAAGTTATGGCAACTTTAACGATGCCGTTATTAAAGCGTTTTTGACCGGGCCGATTATTCCTGGAAAACTCGCCGCCAGCATCACGGGTTATAACGAAAATGCCGACAGTTACTACCAGAATCTTACGCCGGAGGTTCCTCTGCAGAAAATTCACGATGACTCCGCTCGGGTGAAACTCCTGTACAAACCCGCAGAGGATACCCAGATTGTACTCAGTGCCGGCGCCGGTCAGCACCGGGACCCGTCAGCGATACTGTATTTCCCGCTTGACGGCGTTACGGTCGCCCAGGGTGTCGCGGGCGCAGTTATTCCAACCCAGCCGTACCAGGTCGCGACCAACACCCCAATTTTCGAAGAGACCAGCAACGATGGTGTGAGCGCCCAATTTAGCCAGCACACCTCAGTGGGTGATTTCAATGTGCTTGGCGCCCAGGACCTCGCGAAGTCGGAGGGGCCCGTGCCTCTCGTTGCGGCCGCTTACCCTGCGCCCTTCACGGGCCTTCAATCGAACGTGAATGACCGTTCCGACGCTTGGTCGGGAGAAGTTAATTTCGCATCCCGGAAATTCAGCCCTTTCGCGGGTGTTACTCAACGATCGCGCGATCGCCGGTTCAGCTTTATTGCCGGTGCGAATTATTATGGTAAGTCCGATAAGTGGAATCCTCTCGACGTCGACCAGAATATTCCCGGCAGCGCATACGCGATCAGTATCTTCGCCGGACAGTCGACGAAAGCTTACGCCTTTTACGGTGAAGGAACCTATCAACTTACAGACAAATTGAGTATCATCGGCGGCCTTCGATATAGTAGCGAACAACGCGGCGTGACCGGATCGGAAGTTTCTGGTCTCCAGGCTACGGGCGACTACTATAACTGGGGCAGCCGCACCTTCGACAGCGTGACACAGCGGGTATCTGTGCTCTACACCGTCGACCCCAAGACTAACGTGTATTTCACCTACAGTACCGGCTTCAAGAGCGGGAACTTTATCGCGACCAGCATCCCGTTTGGGGTGACTCCCGCTCAATGCAGCGCACAGAACGCGGCCGCGGCCGGAACCTGCGCCTTCCCGCCGGTCCTGCTGCCGGAAACCAATACTGCTTTCGAGGGCGGCGTCAAATCCGAGCCCAAGTCCTGGCTGCAGCTTGACGCGGCCGTCTTCGGCTACAAACTGTCCAATATTCAAATAGAGTCGTACAACAACGTCTGTCTGAAAAATCCTTGTCCCCCCAATCCCCTGGTCCAACTGAGCGGATATACGAACGCTGCGTCTGCCACGATGTATGGCGGCGAATTCGATGTCAACGCCCGGGTCGCCAGTAAACTGTTCCTTCGTGCTGGCCTCTCCCTCCTCAACGCGACCTTCTCCTCTTATGAGAATGCCTCCTGGTTCGTGCCTGCTCCAGACAACGTCGGGATGGTCCAAACGCCGACCACGTCAGCCGATGGCAAGCAACTGCCGCGTGCGCCGAGCGCGACGCTCGACCTGTCGGGAACCTATACCAAGGACCTGGATCTCGGCGTCTTATGGTTCACCGCCAGCGCCTATGCATCGGCCCGGATGTATTACGACGTCGGCAACGTTTTCTCCCAACCCGCCTACGCTACTCTTGGTCTGCGCGCTTCGTTCTCACCGGCCCGTATTCCAAAGGTGACCGCCAGCGTGTGGGGTTACAACGTAACCGATACCCGCGTGATCCTAGGCACAATCCTGGGCTCCACCGGCGCCAACGTGTCATTCGCGGCGCCCGCCACTTACGGCGCCACCATCAGGTACGCCTTTTGACCGGCGGCCCTTTGTCACGGCGGCGGCGCTCAGTGTGCCAGTGCGCCATCGCCGTAACAGTCGTAATACTAAGCGCGTGTGGCGACTCGGCCGGCACGCATGGCGCAGATAGACCGCGCACGCTCTCGACAAGTACAGCCTCCGCCTGTGTCGCGGCTGCGACCCGCAATTTCCAGGCCGGCATGGCGCCCATGGAGATCCGTCCGTTAGGTCCGTTCGACACCTCTTCAAGCCACGGCAAGACATTCGCGATGATCCAATTCGCCCGGGAAGGAAATGCGGTCGAGGTCGCTGGCGCCAAAGCGCTCGCTCAAGCACTCGCGAACGTCGGCGCGAAAGTGATCGTGTTCGATGGCAAGGGAAGGCCTGACGTCCTTCTGCAGGCTTTTGAGTCGGCCATTGCGCAAGGCGTGACAGGCATCGTCGCCGACGGCTTCGATATGGATCTTGTGAAAACAGGCGTCGCTGCTGCGATGGCAGCGAACATTCCAGTGTTGGACGTAGGCGCCAGCTCGACCACACCCGTCGAACCGCCTGGCGTGACCGCTTATGTGGCAGTCGATGCCGCGAGAGTAGGCTCGCTCCAGGCGAACTACGCCCTCGCTCACACGAACTGCCAGCTTCATACGGTAACGATGCCGGTGAGCGGCGGCTCTATCCCCTCGAACATGGCGAACGGAGCGGTGGCGGTGATCAAGCGGGTTTGCCCCGCGGACTGCTCGATTGAACAGTTGGAAGTCAACCCCGCCACGTTCATCAGTGACCTGGCCGGCCAGGTAAAGACGACCCTGCAGCGCTCGCCGGACCTCAACTACTGGATCACCACCGCGGACTTCTTCACGCCATTCATTCTCCAGGGCATGAGGGCCGTGGACCGTCAGCTTCCCATAGTAGGAGGAGCGCAGGGTGACGGTCTTATCGGCGCGATCAAGGGTACTAACGGCTTGGTGGCAGTCACGTTGTGGCCTCCGTCGGAAATTATGGGCTACATCTATGCCGATGGGATCATGCGCGCGGTCGCCGGAGTGCCACAAAGCCAAGTGACTCCGGTGCAATTGGTGGATTCCTCGAATTGGGGAACGAGCGCCGATGTCAAGGAGCGCTTTCCGCAGCTCGACAGTTGGCGGAAAGCCTTCCAGGTCGCATGGAGAGTCAAAGATGACCGGCGGCGCGGCTCGCCCCTTGGCGGCGCGCGATGAGCAGCCCCGTACTCGCCTTGAAGAACGTCTCGAAAAGCTTCGACGGCGTCACCGTGCTCCACAGCGTCAATCTGTCGATCCTCCCCGGCGAGATCCACGGTCTCGTCGGCGAGAACGGCTCCGGAAAATCGACGCTGGTGAAGATTCTCGGAGGGGTGCACACGCCCGACCGAGGCGCCGGGATGTGGCTGCGCAACCAGCCCGTTTTACTGCCCGTACGCAACCCCCAACGCAACGGCCTCGCAATTGTCCACCAAGACCTTGCCTTGGTCGAATCGATGTCCGTCGCGGACAATGTCGGAATCGCGGTTGGCTTCGACGCTGGTCTGGCGGCTCCCATCGACCGCCGTCGGGAACACCGGATCGTGCGCGCTCTCGCAGAGAAAGTCGGGATCTCTCTCGATCCACGATGCCTCGTGAGCGAGCTTTCTCCGGCCGAGCGATCCGTCGTCGCTATCTTGCGTGCGCTCCGGCAACTCGGAGAAGGAAGTCGCGGAAACGTAATCGTGCTGGACGAACCAACCGCGGCCCTGCCGCGTGGCGATTCGATCAGACTTCTCGAGCTGCTGCGCCGGATGGCGCGCAACGGCACCGGGGTGCTGTATGTCAGCCACCGGATGCACGAAGTGCTGAACGTCTGCGACCGGATCAGCGTCCTGCGCAGCGGCCATCTGGTAGCGACGCGAGATGCCGCGCATTCGAATGAGTCGGAGATCGCGCATCTGATGCTCGGTTACGCGCTCGGCGACTTCTACCCGGAAAAGCATGTCAGCGCGAACCAGACCGTTCGTCTCCAGGTTCGAAACCTCACCCACGGCACGATATCCGATCTATCGTTCAGCGCCAACGTGGGCGAGATCGTGGGCATCACCGGCTTGACCGGCATGGGACAGGACAACATCCCCTATCTCATCGCCGGCGGCCGAATGCGGCTGAACGGCGAGGTCCGTGTCGACGGGAGCAAGATCGACGGCTCGGTCGGGTCGGCCAAGCGCGCCGGCATCGAGCTCGTTCCGGGCAACCGCCAGCGAGATGCATTTTGGCTCGGCGGGACGGCGATGGAGAACCTGACGCTCCCTCATCTCGGCAAGTTGTGGCGCGGGTTGCGCATCAGTTCGAGACGTGAACGCGAGTTCGCCGAGTCCGAGATGCGTCTCTATTCGGTGCGGCCGCTCTCGCCCTCCTTGGAGATCGCGAAGTTCAGCGGCGGCAACCAGCAGAAGATCGTTCTTGCTCGCCTCCTCCGCCAGAACCCGCGCATCATCCTGCTCCACGAGCCGACGCAGGGCGTCGACGCCGGTGCGAAGAAGGAGATCCTCAACTTAGTGCGTAGCGCGGCCGACCAGGGCGCCACGGTGGTCGTCTTCTCGTCGGACAGCGAAGAGGTCGCCCAACTATGCCACCGTGTACTCATCATGCGTTACGGAACGATCTTCGCGGCGCTTGCGCCGGGCCAAGTTTCCGAAGACCGTATCCTTTCGCTCTCGCAACGTGCGCTCGTTAGCGACGCGAGAGAGCCGCGTGCGCTCTAAGCTGTCCGCGGCCGGTCCCTGGGCAGTGCCGCTCTTGCTCGTCATCCTGTTCCTCGCATGCAGTATCGCGGCGCCCAAGACGTTCGCCTCCCTCGCGAATCTCCGCGTGATGATCGATGGCCAAGCGACCATCGTCCTGCTGGCCCTCGCGGTCATCGTCCCACTGCGCGCGGGCGATTTTGATCTCTCGATCTCCGCTGTGATGATCCTGACCGGTGTTACCCTCGGCGTGCTCAACGCCCACAATTACCCGCTCGCCCTCGCCTGCTTGCTCGCTCTGCTCATCGGCCCCGTCGTCGGCCTGCTCAACGGATGGCTCGTGGTGAAATTCGGTATCGACAGCTTCATCGCCACGCTCGGAACTATGACCATCCTGGGCGGATTGGCAAGCCTGATCAGCAGCAATGCCTTGATCACGACCATCCCGGCAAGCTTGACCGGCTTCGCCGCCCACAGGTTCCTTGGCTTCGGAACTCCGGTCTGGGCCGGCTGGATGATCGCGCTCTTGCTCTGGTATGTCTTCGAATGGACCCCCTGCGGGCGCTACCTCCTATTCATCGGCGGAAACCGCGGTGCGGCACGGCTGGCCGGCTTACGTGTCAACGCCTTCCGCCAGGGCGCCTTCGTCTTTTCAGGCACGCTGAGTTCCGTGGTCGGCTTGTTGTACGCGGGCCTGCTGGGAGCGGTTTCTCCCTCCGCCGGAACTGTCTACCTGTTGCAGCCGATAACCGCAGCTTTCCTTGGGGCATCCGCCATCAAGCTAGGCCGATTCAACGTCGTGGGAACCCTGGTGGCCATTTACCTGCTCGCCGTGGGCATCACGGGCCTTCAGCTATTGGGTCTGCAAGACTGGATTGCCGCCGTCTTCAATGGCGCATGCCTCATCGCCGCCGTCGGCTTCACTATCCTGTTTCGGCGCGCGGCCTCGAACTGACCGCGATACGAATCGGTGCGCCGTAACGTTCTCGCGCTTCATACGTCCAGATTCCAATGACTTCGTTCCTGCAAACTTTACGGTACGCCGCTCGAACGCTGTTGCATAGTCCGGCGTACACGCTCGCTGCGCTGCTGTCGCTCGGCCTCGGGATCGGCGCTAACACTGCGATCTTCACCCTAACCAATGCAGTCTTTCTGCACCCGCTTCCGGTAAAAGATCCCTCCGCGATGATTGAGCTCTATCAGGTGGACCATGCGACTCACTCGACCGTTGCGAACCTGACCCGCACGGCGCTCTCCTATCCCAATTTTGTGGATCTGCGCGACCAGAACGACGTGTTCACCGGCATGGCCGGATTCACGCAGGCCGGCGTGACGCTGACCGGCGCGGGAAAGCCGCTGCAGCAGAACGTGTTTCTGGCGACGGCCAATTATTTCGACCTACTGGGCATCCAGGCTGCCGTCGGACGGGTGTTTCGTCCCGATGAAGACCGGTTGCCGGGCGGGAACGCAGTCGCCGTCCTGAGTTATAGCCTTTGGCAGCGCCTCTACGGCGGAGATCGCGCCGCCATCGGTCGCACCATTGTTTTGAATACCGTCGCCTATGAAGTGATCGGAGTCGCGCCGCCGAATTTTAAGGGCACGCTCACCGTTGGGCCCCCCGATGTGGTCTGGGTGCCGCTCAGCATGCATACCCAGGTACTCACGGGGCCCGCCGAGCAGTTCTTCCACGCGCGCCGTATGCGATTCCTCAGCGCCTTTGCGCGGCTCAAGCCCGGAGTCGACGAGCGGCGCGCGCTCGCCAGCATGCAGACCATCTTTGCCAGGCTCGAAGCCGAATACCCGGCCGATAACCGCGGCCGCAGCGTGGAAACATCGCCGCTATCGCAAGCCGCATTAGGCTTTCTCCCGCGCGGGCAGACCACGGCTGCCGCGGTCGCACTTTCGGGCGCGGTGGGTTTCGTGCTGCTGATTGCGTGCGCAAACATCGCAAACCTCTCGCTTGCGCGCGCCACCAAACGGTCGCGCGAAATGGGAATCCGCGTAGCGCTCGGCGCCAGCCGCTCCAGCTTGGTCTTTCAACTATTGACGGAAGCGGAATTGCTTTCGCTCGCCGGCGGCCTGCTGGGTATCGCAGTCGGCTGGGCCGGTGCGCAGCTCTTATGGAGCCTGCGTCCGTCGTTTTTGGCCCAAAGCTCCATCGATCTGCAGCTTGATCTGCGCGTCTGCGCGTTCACTCTCGGCGTCAGCGTGTTGACCGGTATTCTCTTCGGTTTGGCGCCCGTCTTTCGCGCCTCCGCAACCGACATTGCGAGCGTGCTGAATACCGGCGGCCGCGGCAACATTCAGGGCGGAAGCCGCAACCGTCTGCGCAGCGTGCTGGTGGTGTGCGAAATGGCTTTGGCCATGGTGGCGCTCGCCGGCGCCGGCCTTTTCATCCGCAGCATGCAGAACGCGCAGCGCATCGATTTAGGCTTTGATACGCGCGACCTTTGCCTGGTTGCCTTCGATCTCGGTTCGGAGCGCATGACCCCGCAGCGCGGCCTCCAGTTCACGCGCTCGGTCTTAGAGCGAGTGAGCGCGGTTCCCGGTGTCGCAGCGGCCGCCGTGGCCGATACCGCGCCTCTCCAAGGCGGCTTCCTGCAAACCGCCTTTCATGAAGGCGACCCTGTGGATTCGCGTCTCGGCACGCTCGTGCTTACCGGGGCGGTGACGCCCGGCTTTTTCGATACGTGGCGTATTCCGTTGGTCGAAGGGCGCCTGCTGAATAGTTTCGATCGCGCCGGAACGCGTCCCGTGGCCGTGATCTCTGAGGCCATGGCTCATCGCTTCTGGCCTGGGCAGAAAGCCGCCGGCAAGCGTTTCCATTTTGCGACCGCAGCGCCTGGCGGTCTGATCGAAGTAGTCGGCGTGGTAAAGCAAACCACCGTCCTCAATATTGGAGAGGTGCCGCAGCCGGTCGTCTATATGCCTTGGGAACAGGATTATCAGCCGTTCGCGGTGTTGGCCGTTCGCGCCTCGGTGCCGCCGGAACGTTTGCTGCCGGCCGTAACGGCAGCCGTGCAATCGCTCGATCCGGATCTCGCGCTGCTCAATCCGTCGACAATGCAGCAGATAATCGGGCAGGCGCTCTGGGCTCCCCGCATCGCGGCTGCGCTGTTCGGACTCTTCGGGTTGCTGGGCACGGTCCTGGCCGTTATCGGCGTATACGGTGTGATGGCCTACATGGTCCTGCAGCGAACGAGCGAGATCGGCATTCGCATGGCAATGGGTGCGCGCGCACCGGACGTGATACGAATCGTGGTGGGCCAGAGTCTGCGTCTGGCAGCGGTCGGCATCGTAGCGGGTCTGTGCGCGGCCTTGGCGTTGACGCGCCTGGTTGCCGATCTGCTATTCGATGTTTCGCCGAACGATCCGTTAACCTTTGCGGCCGTGGCTTGCATTCTCGCCGCGACGGCGCTGGCCGCGGGCGGGATTCCCGCCTGGCGCGCGGCACGCATCGATCCTGTGCGGGCGCTGCGGCAGGAGTGAGCGGCGGCCGATAGCAATCTTCGGTTGTAAGCTGATTCTGTCCGGTTTACCGACGATACGTCCGGAATATGAACTCGGCTGGGAGTGCCTATACGCCAGCCTCTCTGCCCGCTTCTCGGCGCTCCACGCATTTCAAGCCTTTGGGAATTCTGAAAAGCCGCCACGCAACAACGGCTTGCGGGGCGCCCTTGCGGTCGAGTGACCTCAACGGTCAGGGCCAGCAGTCTTCGCAAGGGGGAGAAGGATTAAACGTCGTATAATCTCCTGCGAGCAACTAGGAAGCAGAACGTATGAACGTAGAAGAACAAATCAAGAACTATATTGCCAACCAACCGGAGCCAAAACGCAGTGACATGCTTGAGTTGCATCGGCTCACACTTCAAGTGTCACCAGAATGCAAATTATGGTTCTCCGATGGTAAAGACAGCAAAAATCATACTGTTTCCAACCCTACGATTGGATACGGATTTCACACAATAAAATATGCCAACGGAAAAAGTAGAGAGTCTTTTCAAATTGGTGTGAGCGGAAACAAAACGGGAATTTCTGTCTATATTCTTGGTCTCAAAGATAAGAAGTACTTAGCCAAAACATATGGAAAAAAATTAGGCAAGGCGAGCGCGACCGGATATTGCATTCGGTTTAAAGCTCTAAAGGATATAAACGTCGATACGCTTGAAGCGGCAATACGATATGGGCTGGCAGCTCAGATGAAAAAGGGCAAGCTGATGAAATAATTCCACTGTTAAGGCAAGCAGTTATCGAGGTAGAGGCGCTCCAGTATACGACCCCTAGAGCCCTAACCCGCGCCACAAAGCCATTCTCTATGAAACGGGCCCCCGGCAATAGCCGTGCGGCTCTCTGTCAGCGCTCCTTGCCTTTCTGTGTTCGCCGTTGCCAACTGCGGAAGCATCACGCGCAATCGGTCAATTGGATTTTGTCCACATACCGCACCTGGCCCGTTCCCACGCGAGAGTTATTGTCGGGTGCTGGGGCGCGTAAGGAAATCAGTGACTCCAAAACTCGATGAGCTGAAGAGACGGTTGGACGAACAGCTTCACAGTGTTACTCACGGTCAGAAAGTAAGTGAAAGAAAAGCGTTCCATCTGTATCTCTGGGGCACTATTTTAAGCGATTGCGTGCGTAACAGTAATTCTCGGCTTACCGGGAGTACCCGGGCCTGAAGCGCTATATCTGCGGGATGTTGGTCTCGCCTTTAGCGCCGTGCCGCGTGGCGCCAGGCCCTATATCTAAAACACCGTCGGGCTTTGCGGAATTGCTTCGCCGTCGCTGCGCGGATCGGCGCCCGCGAAGTTCACGTCCCGCTGCGAGTCATGCATCACGGCCTCGCCTTGCCCGACCGTGAAGGAAAACGGTTCCAGCAGCTTGATCTCGTGACCGCGCTTGGTCAACTCCTCGCGTACCGTCTCCGGCACGCGCGACTCCATCTCCACGTCGCAGCCTTCGAAAGTAGCTTTGGTGAAGCGCGCCGCCTCCAGCGCGGCCTGAAGATTCATTCCAAAATCCACCACGTTCGCTACGAACTGCGCGTGCGCCTGCGCCTGGTTCCATCCGCCCATGATGCCGAATCCGATGTGTAAATCGCCTCTCTGCATGAACGCTGGAATGATTGTATGCAGCGGCCGCTTATGCCCGGCAAGTGAGTTCGGCCTTCCTGGCGTCAGCTCGAAACCCGCGCCGCGGTCATGTAACGAAAATCCGGTGCCGGGCGCCACCATGCCCGTGCCGTAACCCGCATAATTACTTTGAATCAGCGAAACGATATTGCCGTCTTTGTCGATCGTCGACAGAAAAATGGTCGAGTGCCCCTGGGCATTCAATTGTTCGGAAATCTGCGAAGGCACCACCTGGCAGGCGGCATGGTCCATGCGGATCAACTTCGCCCGCTCAGCGGCCAGATCCTTCGACAGCATCTGCTTCACGGGAACGGGAGTGAAACGCGGATCGCCAACATAGTGGATCATGTCCGCGTAAGCTAACTTCTTCGCCTCGATCATGACGTGCAGCGCGTCCGCCGAATTGTGGCCGTAACTAGCCAGCGGAAAATGCTCCATGATGTTGAGCATCGAAAGGGCTGCAATGCCTTGGCCGTTCGGCGGCAGCTCATAGACGGTCCACCCGCGATAAGTCGTCGAAATCGGTTCCACCCACTCCGGCTGAAAATCGGCGAAATCTTCCACCGTGTGCGTGCCGCCCTGCGAGCGCAAGAAATCCACCATGACCTGGCTCATTTTGCCGTTATAAAAAGCATCCCGGCCATGCGCCGCAACTTGGCGCAGCGATTCGCCGAGCGCAGGATTCTTGAATGTGTCGCCCAGTCCGGGCGCCGAACCTCCAGGCAGGTACGTCTCCGCATAACCCGGCTGCTTCAGCAGCGACTTGGCGCGCCAGTAGCGCGCATTCTTTTCGGCTAACGGGAATCCGTTCTCGGCATAAAAGATAGCTGGGCTAAGCAGCTTCTGAAAGGGCAAGCTGCCGAAGCGATGCATTAATGCGTCCCACCCCGCGACGCAACCGGGCACGTCGATCGTATGTACTCCAATCGGGTCCAGCTTGTCGATATGGTGCGCCTGCAGATATTCGATCGTGAGCGCCTTCGGCGTCCAGCCGCTCGAATTCAGCCCGTAAAGCTTCCCGGTCTTTGCCTCATAGACAATCGCAAACAGATCGCCGCCCATGCCATTCACATACGGCTGCGTCACGCCCATCACGGCGTTCGCCGCAATCGCTGCGTCCACCGCGTTGCCGCCCGCCTGCAAAATTTGGGCTCCCGCCTGCGATGCCAGGAACTGGGGCGCGGCGACGATGCCGTACTTTGTCACCACCATGGAGCGGCCCTGATCGGGCACGGACATAAATGTGGAGCGTCCTTGGCCGGGCGCCGAGGCAAACTGCTGCCCAAGAGCGGCCGCCGCAACAGCCATCGCGAGCGTAATAAGCAAGAATCTTTTTTTCATCGGTTAGTGGATCGTTCGCGTCTTCCGGTTCATGTAATCGAGCAGTAAGTAGTTTCCCAACGTGTATGGCGTCGTGAAGTACGCTTTCCCCGAGCACATCTGAGTTACTTTCTGTACAAATTGCACCAGGCCGTAGTCGCTTGCCAGCATGAATGTATTAATTAAGATGCCGCGCTTCTTACACCGCGCCACTTCTTCCAATGTTTGGCTGATGACCAGCGGATCCAGCCCGAACGCGTTCTTGTAAATGCGCCCGTCCTCAAGCGTCAACGCGGAAGGCTTTCCGTCCGTGATCATCACAATCTGCTTCATGTCCTTCTTTTCCTGCGCGAGCAGCCGCTGCGCCAGAATCAACCCGTCGCGCGTGTTCGTGTAATACGGCCCCACTTGAACGCGCGCCAATTCCGAAATCCGCATTTCCTCGGCCGAATCGTGGAACAGCACGCACCGCAGCGAGTCACCCGGATACTGCGTCCGGATCAAATGCGATAGGGCGAGCGCAACCTTCTTGGCGGGCGTGAAGCGGTCTTCCCCATACAGGATCATGCTGTGGCTGCAATCGAGCATCAGCACCGTTGCGCAGGAACTCTGATATTCCGATTGATGAACGTGCAGATCGGAATATTCCAGGTTCAGCGGCAGGTTCAATCCTTCCCGTTCGATCGCGGAGAACAACGTCGCGCTGACATCCAGATTGAGCGTGTCGCCGAATTCGTAGCACTTCGCTCCGCCGCTGGCATCGATGCCGGTGGCGAGGTCTCGCGTGTCATGCGCGCCGAAGCTCGACTTCCCGAGCGATCCGAGCAGATCCTTCAGAGTCTTGAATCCCAGGAAGTCGATGGCTTTATCGGTCACCTCGAAGCGGGGATTGCTTTCCGGGCCCCCGTTCGCGCCCGGTGCGGAAGGCGCTTCGGGCGGCTGCCCTTCGGTATTGATATAGCCGGCTTCCTCCAGCTTCTTCATCAGGCGCTCGATCAGCTTTTCGCGCTGCTGCGAGGACATCTCCTGCAATCGCTGGCGCATCTGCTCGAGCTGCTCGGGATCGAACAGATCTTCGCTCTCGAGCGCGCGCGCGATGGCCTCTTTGAGGTCTTCGAGCGTGTGCTCGTCCATCTCGGAGAATTGCAGATACGGATTCTGATATCCGCTTTGAAGCAGATAGTCGGAGAGCGCCCGCAGCAGATCCTCCATATCGATGCCGAGGTCTTCATCCGAAAATTTCGAATACGAGATTTTCCGCATGTGCTCCCCCGGTTAATTCAAGTTGCGGCGTCCACCTCCGGAGCCGCCGCGGCGCGGATCGCCGCTCCGGCGATACTCTTCCCTCTCTTCGCGGCTCCGTTCTTCTCGCGAGGCGGCACGTTCGCCCGCGACGAATTCCAGCTCCTCATTGCGGCTGATTCGCCGGTGCGCGTAAAGCCCCTCCAGGATGAACTCTCCCGCCGAGGCGCGCAGCGCATCGCTCTCGTTCTCAGACAGCCCCAGCTTCTTGGTGAACTCCAGCAGATCCTGAATGCGGCCAAGTTGTTGGACCATCGCCTGCGCGGGTGTTTCCTCATCCAAGCGCAGCGAGCCGCCCAGCTCGAACCACTGCACCACCTGGCGCAAGTTCATGCCATCGAAATACGCGCTGTAGACTTTCCCGACCGCATTGCGGATGAGTTCGCGCGCCACGGCGTCTCCGCCCTTCAGCTCGCCCTCGTATTCGAGTTCCAGCTTGCCGGTAATCGAAGGAAGCGCCGCATACAGATCAAGGATGCGCGGCACTGCGCCGTTCTCCCGGGTCTTGAGCGTTCGCCGCTCCGCATTCGACACCACGTTTTCCAACACGCTAATCGGAAGGCGCTGCGAAACGCCGGACCGCTTATCCACACGCTTGTCCTCGCGCGCAAGAAACGCCACTTGCTCCACCACTTCGTGAATGTAAAGCGGAACTTCAATCTGCACCGGTGACCGGCGGCGCGTCCAGGCTTCCTGCCGCGTAATATCCATGCCTTGTGCCAGCGTGTGCGGATAATGCGTACGAATCTCGCTGCCGATGCGGTCTTTCAGCGGCGTGATGATTTTCCCGCGCGCCGTATAGTCCTCCGGATTCGCGGTGAATACCAGCATCACGTCCAGCGGCAGGCGAACCGGATAGCCCTTTATCTGAACGTCGCCCTCTTGCATGATGTTGAACAGGCCCACCTGCACCTTGCCCGCCAGATCCGGCAGTTCGTTGATGACGAATAGTCCCCGGTTCGCGCGCGGCACCAGGCCGTAATGAATCGTCAACTCGTTCGAAATGTCCTGACCGGTGCGCGCCGCTTTAATAGGATCGATGTCGCCGATCATGTCGGCGATGGTCACATCCGGCGTCGCCAGCTTCTCGACATATCGTTCTTCCTGCGACAGCCAGGCGATGGGCGTTTCGTCTTCCAGGGCGGCAACTTTTTCGCGGCATTGCTTACAAATCGGACGCAAGGGATGGTCGCGAATCTCGCAGCCGGCGATGTAAGGCATGCGCGCGTCCAGCAGCCGCGTGAGCATGCGCGCCAGGCGCGTTTTCGCTTGCCCGCGCAAACCCAGCAGGATGAAATTGTGGCGCGAGAGAATCGCGTTGACCACTTGTGGGATGACCGTGTCCTCAAATCCCATCACGCCGGGAAACAACGCTTCTCTGCGCTCCAATTTGCAAATCAGATTGGTTCGCAATTCTTCTTTCAGTGTTCGCTCAGGCTGAAGCTGGTCGAAAAAACGGCTGGAGCGAAGTGCGCCCAGCGTCCGGGGCAAGTCGGAGTGAGGCATTTTACCTTTAATCGCGCAACATGAACGCCCCTGCGCTAAAGCGAAGACGCCCGGTGCGCTGAACTCGCGGAATCGATCGTCAGACACAAGTCTAGCAACGGGCAGAATAGGACGAGTGCCAGATTCAGACAGATTCCCCAATGCCGGACCGCTTTTTCTGCCCGAGGAGCGCGTTCGCCAGCTTCTCGATTACAACGATCTGCTGCCGGCGCTCGAGCAAGCACTCATTGACTTCTCCGCCGGGCGCGTGATGCAGCCGCTGCGCAGCATTGTTCCTGTCGACGCGCACGCAGGTTGGTTCGCTCTCATGCCGGCGGTATACAAAGACGTCTTCGGCGCCAAGCTCGTGACCGTATTTCCGAAGAACGCAGCACGCGGTCTGCATACCCACCTTGCGGCCATCCATCTATTTCGCGCCGAATCGGGTGAGCCGCTGGCCATCATGGACGGACGCTTCATCACTGCTTGGCGCACAGCCGCCGTTTCGGCGCTCGCGGCCAGAGAGTTATCAGATCCTAACGCTCGCGTGCTGGCAGTTCTGGGTAGCGGCGTCCAGGCTCATACCCATTTCGAAGCCTTACGCCGGCAGCGGCCGTTCCAACAGGTTCGCGTATGGAGTCGCTCGCCCGAGCACGCCCGCCGCTTCGCTGGCGAGATCGGCGCCACAGCCATGGCGGCCGAACAAGCCGTGCGCGGCGCAGACGTCATCGTGACCGCAACCAACGCCTCCCAGCCGATCGTGCGCGCTGAGTGGGTAAAGCCGGGCGCCTATGTGAATGCGGTGGGCTCCGTCGGTCTGCAGGCTCGCGAGCTCGATGACCGGCTTATGCAATCGGCCGCCGTAATTGTCGAATCGCGCGAATCCGCGCGTCACGAATCGGCCGAGATCGTTCAATCCGGCGCTCCTATCTACGCCGAGTTGGGCGAGCTGCTCGGCGGCTCTGTGACAAAGCCGGCACCCGGCACTACCGTCGTATTCAAGTCGCTTGGCATCGCCGTCGAAGATATCGCCGCCGCGCGTCTGGTCTACCGAGCCGCGCTTCGCGAAGAGTGACTATTCCCAGGTCGCCAGGCCGCAATGCTAATTCTGTTGCTCTCCCAGCGCTTGCCGGATCCGCTCTTTGAGCGCGGGGTCCTTTGTCCTTTGCTCCAATTGCCACAGCGAATAGCGAGCCGGCGACTTGACCTCCACTTGCGGCTCTTTGCTCAACGCGATCAGCACCTCCACGCCGGCGTCTCGGCCGAGAGTATGTGCTCCCCGTTCCGGGATAGCTAACGATCTCGCTAACCGTACACGCGAATTCGTGCCCGCCCAGTCGTAAGCCTCCGAACTTACATCCACCCACGAGTCAGAACACATGTCCTGGCCGTCGGCGGTGTCATTGGCTCCGGCGCTGATGCCTCCGGCAAGCGGATTGGGATTCAGCGCCGCTTATTCGTTGCCGCAGCAGCCCGCGCAGCCGTAATAACCATGGCCGCACGCTTTGTCGATCACCAGCTTGCCTTCATATCAATAACCGACGCCGATGCGATCCAGATCGCGCAGCTCGTAAGAGCCCATCATCACGTCGCGCGGAATCGTTTTGCCGTTGTGTCGGCAGTTATCAGCGAATTATGGGTACCATCCACATGCCACATGCTCCCTTTCCCTAGCGCACAGGGCGTCTTCGCTTTAGCGCATTGGTGCCCGTTGTGCGCGGTCCAGACATAGGTGTGAAACACCTTCGGAAAACGGCGTTTGCAGCCCGTACCGGCCGCTCTCGTCGAAACTGGTCGCAATAGGCACGATATCTCCGTGCCGTCCCTGGTACTTCAGAACGACGGTGGCCCAATAAGCGTCCTCCGGAACACCGGCGCTGGTGGCCAGAGTGAGAACGCGGGTCGCGCCCGCAGCCAGCGCCATCTCAGGCAGCGCGACCGTGCCGCTCTGGCTCGGGCTGCGCCAGTTGAGCGAAGCAGCCGCGTCCACAGGAGCGCCGGTCGTATTTCGAAGAAAAACCTGGGGAACCAGCTTCGTCCCCGCCGGGAACATCAACACCGGATCGGGATTTCCAGCGCCATCATGGAAGCGCAAAGGGCGCGGCTGCGCACCACCAGACAGCAAAGGGACTCGCTAGGTCATCGGGTGGTGCGCTTGATTTCGCGACCGTTTTGCGCGTGTTCTCAATAGCCCGCATGGTATGAAGCCTCGGCTTCTCCGCGCCGTTGCGCTCGAACGTCTTCATCGTAGCCGACATCCCGGCGGTCTCATCAAAGACGATATGCGAAGTGATCAGGTTGCCGCCGCCCGTCGGAACCAGCACCGAGACCCCGCCTTCAGCGCCTTCCAGGTGTGCCGCCTGGGTGATCGCGCGCAGATCCAGCCGCTGCGTCTCGGCCGCGCCCAGATTCACCGCTTGCCGAACGCTGCGTCCGCCGGCAACAGAGAGAACCACTCATCCTGCACGGATATCGGTCTTACTCAGGCGTTTTCCCTGCGAGGTTCACGACCTCACTGCCTACGCCGTACTCCGATTCTGGTAGGAAGAGGCGCACCGAGTGTTCCCCGACGGCCTCCATCCGGTCGATCTGGATCATTTTAGGGTTCTTGCCGTATTTCGTGAAGCCCTCGGTAGGTATCTCGACTGTCGTTGCGGGGCACCTCCGCAGCCCATGCGAAAGGTCCACTACGACGAGTCGATCCTGGGAACTCGGGTAGTCCTTCCCCTGGACGGCAACGAAGACAAGCCAGCGAGACGGGAGAAGGAGGAAATAAGGGGCACCCAATACCCGTATCGCCGATTCCGCGTTCGACGCCAGGTTCGCGTAGGACTCGTCAACGGCATTAGCATGAGGATAAACCGGAATGCCGACGTCCACCGAAGCGTCCGCAATCGACGATGGTGTGAATGGCAGTTTCACCTTTCCTACGCGATTCTGAATGGGGGACTTGTCGAGGTCATAAACCAATACCACATCCGTTGGCCACCGCTCGCCGTGTTCCAGATACCATTCCACGAAAGCGATCCACGACTCAGAGACCCGCGTCGCCTCCCAGCAGACGAACCAGTCAAGTAGCTTTCTGCTGGTCAAATCGAAAATCATTACGCCGGACGCCCGGCCCTGTTCGCCCACTTCACCAATCACCACCAGCCGGTCCCGGACGACAAAATGATCAGTCAACGCGATCAGGCGCACCTCCGAAGTGATCTCAAATGTAGTGGCGTCGTTTGACAGCCCGACCGTCAGCCGCCCGACAAGGCCGCTCTCCGGTACCAGCGAAACCTTGTCGACTTTCCAAGTGGGCTCAGCCGCAACCAGGCTGGTGCCGAGAAGTCCAACCGCAAACAGAGCCCAGCGCGGAAAGTTCAAGGGTTCAGCCATATCGTAAGCGCGTTCGGTAAACTGGCGGCTGCGTGAAAATTGCGTTCACACATTCAAATACGAGGCGATCAATGCTCAACTTCTTTTGATGGCCTGCGTTTCCCAGCCGGATGATACTCTGGCTTCGGTCTTTGAAAATCGGAACTACCGAGAACAATAAGCCTTGACTTGCAGGCGGAAGAGGAACTCTCGAATTTCATCTGGATCTCACGCCCGCGATCGCCGCCGTCCGGTCCGACATCTGCGTCGGCCATTGTGACCCCTGTGAGATCGGGAGGGGACTCCGTTCCACATACGTTCGCGGGAGACAGCGGGTAGACCAGCGTCGTGACGCCCCCGTCATTCAATTGAACCAGTATGGCGCTCAGTGATTCCTGGACGCTATCGGCGAACAAGACGGCGTGGCTGTCTTCCGACCAGTAGAACGATTTGGACCGGAATACGTGAACCTGATCCGCGGGAACGCCAATATTACTCATAAAGGCGTTGGTCTGCCCGGATGGATAGACCACGATTGCCGAGGACGGGGGCTCGGCGCTCTGATTCCGCGGGGCGTGCGCCTCCGCTTGGACCTTCAAAAGCGGATACAGAAGGTATTCTTCCGATATCGTTAAAGCCGTCTGCGGAGGGTAAAACTTGCGCAAAGCGATCCATCGCTGATCGGGAGACATCACAGGCGTGTAGGAGTCCCAGGAGTCGAGCAGGGCTCCATCCTGGGGATTTGCTATCGCTACCTCAAATCCGGCTGGGGCTCCGCCTGCGAGGACACCGAAAATAACGGACTCGTTGGCGGCGAGCGAACAAACGGCTTCCACGCTTTCAACCCCATGCAGCGTCAATGTTCTCGCTTCGTCACGCACGTCGAACCGCACGTACGATACTCCGTTCGCCTCGTCTGACGCGAACCGGATATTTCCAGGGGTCTGCACATGCGACCGCTTACCGCAAAGCGCCGTCGAACTCTGCTGAACCTGGTGGCAAGAAGATACGTCAGCCGAAGCGAGCGACAGCACGGTAGCGATGATCGGCAATAAACGCCGTGTTTTCATGCTTACCTGATTCATCTTAGCCTGATGGCATAGTAGTTCCCGTAATCGGTAAAGCTATGCGCGGTACAGGATTGTGATGAACTATAGTGGTCAATGTGGCCGCTGGTCCCATTAAAACCCGAACTACAGGCCGGGCAATAGTCTGCTACGCCACCAGTCGTATTGTTCTGATCACTACTGTTGATTAGTAGAACCTGATCCGAGCAGTTCCAGGAAGCATTCGCGGGATTGGGGTCGGGGGTGGTGGCGAGATTGCCCGCCGATAGCACGGTATTGCAGGCACCCGTTATCGAGGATACTGCCACGAACGTATTCGCGCTGGCTCCCTGGCCAACACCGCCCGGCGGTAATTCGCAGCTTTGCCCGACCGCAGTTGCATTGTATACTTTCACGATGCCGTGCGCGCTTGATGATCCTGTTCCGTTAATGCCCACTTGGGACATGAAGCTGCTATTTAGAGTGGTTGTTGAATAGGTGCAGGTTTGGGGATTGTTCACGAAGATGTAGGCCGTGGCGGACCCGCCGCTGCACTGAGTTTCGTAGGGCGTATTATACGTAGAAAACCGTGTCAAGCCGAGCGTGTCGAAACTTACCGCCGCACTAGCATTCGCGCCCTCGCCGGCCGTCCAGCTTGCAGTCACGGATGTATATTCACCAGTTGAGAGGGAAGGCCGATTGAAACTGTAGTTGTAGGTTCCTGCACCGACTCCATTCGCTTGTCCGAGGGTTATGGAAGAAGCGCCCTTCAACGTGACGGACAAATTGCCGGTGACACCGCTGGGCGCGGAGAGCACTACCGTAACCTGGTCCTGAGTAATGTTCGCCGTCGTGATCTGCACCTGCACCGCATTCTGCGTACTCTGCGGTTCGAA
>DATASJ010000052.1:0-5684 GCA_036269275.1 Bryobacteraceae bacterium
TAGATTCTTGGATCGAAGATCGTAAACAAGAATACTCCAACATTTGACTACGTAACTTCAAGCGGCGGCAAGCAGATCGACGATGTTCTGGATGGCCTTGTCGGCTTGGTGATACGCCGCTTCGAGCTTGCTGTTTGGGCGGTGTGCAGGATCGGGTTTGTGGTGGAAGCAACTGTTGGCCACAGGTCCACACAAACGCTTGTGAAAGAAGAGAAACAGGAGCGCCACCTGGACGCCTTTGTTGGTCAACTGGTAGGCGTAGCGGCGGCCATCGCGTTCCAACAGTCCGTGGCCTTTCAGTTTTCGGAGATCGTAACGAAGTTGGTTCAGGCCGTAGGTCTTGGCCGAGAGCTGAAACGTGGTCAGAACGGTTTCGTGGATTTGCTTGGCAGTCCAGCCGCCGACGGTATTGCCACCGTGCAGCAGTACTTCCAATAGGCGGATGATGCGGACATCGTGGATCTTGATGCCGGGATAGCGGACCGAACCGATGGTAATCGGCAATGCCAGTCGCTGGAGCAGCGGGAAGTCGACGTGGACGTTGAGACACTGGGCCTGAAAATGGGCAAAACGATCGGTGATGGTCTGGAATTTCTTGCGCACCGCGTCCAGATGATCGAGTCCTTTCTTCAGGCCGAAGTCGCGCAGATTATTGGAACAGAGTTCGTTGCGCAGGTATCGGGAGAATTTTTCGTACTGTTTGAGGAAGGCGTGTTTCCAGTAGGCGCGGAAGACATGATGACCGTGTTCGATTTGGTCGATTACGGTCGCCAGTTTTCCATGAAGCTTCTGGTTTAGCCGGACGCCGAAGATCTCGCTGATCCGGTTCGCGGTCAGCCGCCAGAGGCCGATTTCGCAACTGCGCTCGAATATCTTGTGGATCGGAAAGTGACGTTTGAAAATGAAGTTCCGGCAGTACTCGATCTGCGCAATGGCGTAGAACCGCGACAGGTTAATCTGGCTGCGTTCCCGCTTGGAGAATTTGGGTCCCAGGATCAGCGTCCAATAGTCGAGTTGTTTGCCGATGATCTGGGGGCTCAGGCGGTCGGCGGCTGCCTGCAAGGTCGCCACATCGTCCACGGCGAGGAACGCATTGTCGTCTTTGCGAAAACCGACCTTGCCGCGATTCAATTCCTGTTCCATGAAGGAGTGGCCGTTCAGCCAGTAGGTGGCGTGAAAAGGAAAGAAACTGGCCACGCGGATGATGATCGGCCCCAGCACCTCGTCCCGAATGTAGAAATAGTAGTGCGTGAAACGGCTACGCTGATGGGCCAGGATTCGATGATTGGGGTCTTGGGTGGGATACTTCGGCACGCTGATACGAAACGTACGGCCCTGTTCCATGCTTTTGAAGATGAAGTAGACGCCGTAGGCGTTCTTCTTCTCCATGCGACGCAGCGCGGGCAAAACGTAGTCCTCTTTGCGCGTCCCCTTTTCGGCCCATTCCATCGGGATTTTGTGGTTGCGGGCGAAGGCCTCAACCCAGCCCCGGTAATCGTTAGTGCGCTGGCTCAGGACTTCTTTGCTGACCACCGGAATACTCAGGACCTGCCGGAAAAAGTAGACCACTTGTTCCGGACGGGACAGACCGCTCAGGTAACCGTGGATGACGATGCGGTCGAAACAGTGATAGACAAAGGCCAGATAGCTCCCAAATAGCTGGGTGAACCGTTCCATGTCCACGCACTATACTCGATGGGGAGAAGCGCTGTGGGACGCAGAACTATTAAGCGGATACCCGCCGGAAAGCTGCTTGACGGCAAAGGCTTTCACTTGGCCGACGAGGTCCGCTACATCCAAGATAAAGCCGTCGATCACGACGGACGCATGGTCACCATCGGTCAACTCATCCTGTTTTCTACCGACACCGGCGACGCCTGGCTGCTCGACGTCACCGATCACCTTGCCGCGCGTCTGGCCAGAGATGGCGACCCCGAACCCATTCATCTGGAGGAGACCGATACCAGTTTCGCCATCGAATGGAAGGGCCACTATCGAATCGAGGGTGCCGCCTTCGTCTATACCGATCGCGATACTGGACGCATCACCACGACTCTCGGCTACCCTACGCAGAAGATCGCGCAAGCCGGCTGATCGGGAAATTTCAAATATGTTTGGCTAGTCCTTGGTTTCGGTGCCGTCCGCCTTAACGAGGACCTCGTGCTTCTTGCCGGCCTTGGTGGTATACCCGGCTTCATACATCGTCTCGCCGCCCCGCATGAAAAGCTCCACCATTCCGAGCTTTCCATCGCCGACCTTCTTTAAGATGGCGGCCTTGGCAGCGGCGGGAATGGAATCGAGCGACGTCTCTTCTTCCACCAGCAGCAACTTGCCTTTTGCGTCTACGTTGAAGTCGCGGTGTTTGCCATTGAGCATGGTCTCCACTTCGTACTGAGCCACGCCGTGCTCCGTCTCTTTGCCAATGCTCTTGATCTCGCCGCCCTTCAACTCGGCCTGAATGGTCTTTTGGACCGCCGGAGCCAGGTCCTTCAGGGCGAGCATCTTCTCCTTCTTCTCCTGGCCGAAAGCCGCGCCCAGGCACAGTGCAAGCAAAGCCGTGATGCCGATGAATTTTCCCATGGAACAAACTCCTCAGCTTATTGTGAAGGGCGATTCTGAAGAATTCGTGAATAGGCGTGGATTACATCGCGGGCAGCAATACGCGAGCGGTTGATCCCACGCCGGGACTGCTCTCGACCTGGATTTCGCCGCCGTGCCGACTAGCAATCGACTCTGCAATAGAGAGGCCTAAGCCCACACCGTCAACCTTTCGGGAGCGGTCCTTGGAGGCCCGGTAAAACCGCTCGAAAATATGGGGCAGGTCTTCAGGAGCGATACCGATTCCATGGTCTCGAACCTCTAACATGGCGGTCCGTCTTTCGCGCTGACAAAGACTCAGGTACACCTGTACCTCGCCGCCGGGCTTCGAATACTTGATCGCATTATCCAGCAAGATGAGCAGAAGCCGGCGCAAAGCGCGATAGTCTCCGGGGACGGTGCATTGGATTAATCCGGCATTGGTCAGCCTGATGCCGGCCGCTTCCGCCAGCACTCGCGCCTCCGCGCACGCGGTTTGAGTCAACTCGGCCAACTCCACGGGTTCCAGAGCCAAGTCCTCGACGTTTGCATCGGCTCGCGCTAACGCCATCAGGTCCTCAACAAGCTCCGTCGTTCGTTCGCTCTCGGCGAGAATGCGGTCCAATGCCGCCGCGTACTCCTTCTCGCTACGCGGCTTTTTGCGAATCACCTCCGCGGTCGTGCGAATGATAGCTACCGGGGTCCGCAGTTCGTGGGATGCGTCGGCCGTGAACTGCGTGATGCGGCGAAACGAGTCCTCCAGGCGCGCAAACATGGCGTTTAACGTTGCCGAGAGCTGGTCCAGCTCATCGCCGGTACCGCGAATGGGCAGGCGTTTGGAGAGATTCTGCGCCTCGATGTCGGCAGCTGTGCGAGCCATCCTCTCAACAGGAGCCAAGGCACGGCGGCTCATCCAATATCCTCCAGCGGAAGCCAAGATCAACAAGAGCGGGCTGGCAAGCAGGGATGTCCAGGTGAAACCGCTGAGCATCTCCGCGAACTCATCGACCGGGATTCCAATCTGCACTACGCCAAGCGGAATCGCAGCCGATAGGATGCGAACAGGTTTGCCGTGTTGCGCTAAGGTTTCAAACCGGCCGCCTTTCGGCAGGCGCGATGTATCCGGTGGCATCGCGTCCCAACCCTCCGTTCCGGGGGATTGATAAAGCCATCGGCCACGGGTATTCGCGATGCGGAACCGTGTCCCAGCCGGTGAAAGAGGAGCGTCTTCGATCAGCTCTTTTAATGGCACCTCGGTCCCCAAGGCATTCGGCTTAAGTAAATCTTGCATCGCCTGGAGCCGGGAACGCAGATCCTTGTCCACGGTGTCGTTGATGCTGTCCCGCATCGCCAGCCAGACGCCGATTCCCACGGCAGTGAACGTCACCGCCAGGATGACCGCATACCAAGCCGTCAGCCGGAACTGTATCGACCGCCGGTTCACGGCTCCTCCCGAAGGATATAGCCGAAGCCGCGCACCGTCTGGATCAGCTTGCGCTCGTGCCCCACGTCGATCTTCTCCCGCAAATGCCGGATGAAGGCGTCCACCGTATTGGCTTCAATCTCCTCTTCGAATCCCCACACGCCTTCGATAATCGCGGATCGGGAAACTGCGTGGCCCGCGCGCCGCATCAGGAATTCGAGGACCCGGTATTCCGTCGCCGTGAGGCTTAAGTGGGCGTCGCCTCGCGATACTTCGTGCGATGCCGGGTCGAGCAGCAGATCGTCAACTTGCAACTTGGATTTAGCGGGCTGGGCCGCGCGCCGGGAGATAGCGCGCAGACGCGCGAGCAGCACCCGGAACGAGAAGGGTTTTGTGAGGTAGTCATCGGCGCCAGCGTCCAGGCCGCGAACCACGTCACTAGCCGCATCTCGTGCCGTGAGCATGAGGACCGGGGTCTGACGGCTACCCGCTCGCAGCCGGCGCACCAGATCGATACCGTCCATGCCTGGCATCATCACGTCCAGAACAATGGCATCGAAATCGCAGGCTTCGGCAGCATGGATTCCCTCCAGGCCATCGCTAGCAAGGGCGACGGTGTGGTTCTCCTCTTCGAGACCTTGGCGGAGGGCCTCGCGCATCGAAGTTTCATCTTCCACCACAAGTATCCACACGCCTGCGCTCTCTTCCTCATCGTAGCCTGCAAAGACTGAAGATTTGCTGAATGGCTAGAACTCCCCGTCGTTCAGCCGATATGGAAAGAGAGTAAGCAAGGAAGGAAGTCATATCCCAATGTGGAGGGAGTTCTGGGCGTTTACGCCGCCCAGCAGCCATGGATACCATCCCTTTTCAGGTGCCTTCTTTGCGCTGCTTTCGCCACTATATCGGGGAGGGATTTCAAAATTCAAATCTTCCCGAGAGTTGAAGAACGGCGAGCTTAGATCGCCGACATAGCCCGCGTAGATCTGGCGGAACACGCCAATGGCGGCATTGGGCCGCGCCACGCCTTGCGGGTCAATCCTCAATACCTGTGACGCACATGCGCCCGTCGGATCAGTCGTTTTTCGATGAAACGCCAGGACAGTTCCGAAAGGAAGAGGGTGACAACCAAGGCTAAAACAATGACCATCACCACGCGTATGGCGTTGAACTGTGGCGTAAATGCCGGCACTAGCCGATCCAGCAGCCCGTGAACGCCCTGATGAAAGATGTAAATGGCATAAGAACTCCGGCTACAGTACTGGAGAACGGGAGTCTTCAGGAATCCTGATAGACGCGACGCGGGCTGACAAATCGCGAGCAACAACAGAAGAGCGTAGAACGTGGCTATCAGCGTGAGCCCGAACATCGCCATGGAGAGCTGCGTCACGGCGAAATAAGTGAGGGCTGTCAATCCACCCAGCAATACTATGCCGCAAAGCCGAAGGGTTTCGGAATGGCGTTTGAGCCAAATCCAACAGTTCTCGTTGCGCACAAGCAGAGCGATGCCAACTCCCATGGCCAGACCGTCGAGCCGGGATAGCGTCGCAAATGGCCATCCGGCGTTCAGGCACGGATGGGCCGCCACCAGAACGAATCGGTAAACTGGCGACAACAGAATCGTTGCGGCGCACAATTGGGCAAGCGCAGTTTTGCTGAGGAACCGCACAATGCCCGGGAGAACGGC
>DATASJ010000053.1:0-1568 GCA_036269275.1 Bryobacteraceae bacterium
GATCTCTCGCGCCAGCGCGGTCACGGCCTCAACCGCGCGCGCTCCCGCTCCCGGCAGTCCGAGGTCGAGCGAATCAATCCCCAGCGCCTCCATCAAATGAAGGATCTCAACCTTTTCCGCAATCGAAGGATCGCGCACCGAGGGCGACTGCAGCCCATCGCGCAGCGTCTCGTCATTGATCAACACCGGTCCCGGCGGCTTCAGTCCCGGCGGATGGTTCTTGTTCCAGTCGTAGATGAGATCGGGAGTGTGCATGGAAAACAGCTTCTGGCTACTAGCTCCTGGCTACTAGCAAACCTCATTTGGGGACAGCCGACCTCGGCTGTCCGGCCGGGCAAAGCTCGGCTTCTTCTTTGGATGCCCAGAAACGAATCGTCGATGTTTAAGATGGAAGCCAGTCGCTAGTAGTAGCTAGAAGCTTCTCACTTCTCCTTCGGCGGCAGCGTCAATCCGAACACCGAGATCATCCCCTGGCCGGCTACGTTGACTTTTGCTTCCCCAGGACTTGGCAGATACAGCGTCTTACAGTGCTCGCAACGGTAGACCTCGGCATCCGGTCCCCAGGCCTTAAGCGCATCGCCGCAAGCCTGTTCGAGAACGTCGGTGGTATAGAACCAGCGCTTCAGATGCCCGCCGCAGAATTTGCCCTTCTCATTTTTCTCGTTGCAGGCGCGCTGCCCCGCCTTCTTGATTTTGACCTTATGGTTGGGAAGCTGTGGAACATTCTGCGAGGCAGAGCTGGTTACTTCGCTAGTCGCCAAAGGACGTACCCTCGTTCGAGCGGCTCAAACGCCGCCAGATTCGGCCCTACTCGGTCATTGTAACGTAAACCTTGCAGGCGAAACATGCGCATGCGGCGACGCGGCGATACGTCAGAACTCGCGTTTCGGCGGGGCCTGATCGGCACCGACTCGCCCCGCCTCAATGTCGGCCGCGTAATAGTTCTCGCCCTTCACGGGCGCGTTTGCCAACCGTCGCAGGATGCCAATCTGTCCGACGTGCGTCAGCGCATCGGCAACCGGTCCCTGAAACAACTTCTCAAGCGGAGCGCGCACGGGTTCGCCCGATGCCAGAAAGTCGTCAAACTTCCGGAGAGTTACGAAGAATCGCTCAACTTCCTGTTCCCACAGAGACGGTTTCGAATCGTGCCACTTCTGTTGGCCCATGGCAATCGACAAAGCCCAGTCAAACAGGTCCCCGAGATGCGCCAGAATCTGCCCGGGCGTTCGCGCTCCCAGGCCGGCCTGAAACGTCGCGAAACCATCCGGCGCGTTTCGCACGGCTTTCCCGCCGCGATAGGCCAGAGTGGCCAAGGTGTGCCGCAATAGTTCCCGCTTGGGATCTGCCAACGGACGAGACTGAGTAGGATTGCTCATGGCGACAAGGTTACACTGGCAGTTAGGAGACGAAAAGTATGGCGAAGGAACGTAAACCGCAGTCGGCGGAACCAGGTTCAGCCCACGATGGACCGATCCATGCCACTCCGGCGCGCCCCGATTCCGTGAGCCGGGAAAATGCGGAGCATTATCGCTGGGGCGTGGATTGCGATGGCTGGCATCTGGTGAAAG
>DATASJ010000054.1:0-1617 GCA_036269275.1 Bryobacteraceae bacterium
ACTCCGTAAAACCTCCAACTGCCCATTTCGCTGCGTGATAAGGTGTGCTCCCAGGCCGGGTCAGACGGCCTCCGACCGATGATATCTGGAGTATGCAGCCGCTGCGTTGCCTGCGCATGAGCGGGACGGCTGCACGGGTCACGTTAACGACGCCATAGAAGTTGGTGTCCATCACCGCTTTGAACCTCTCGGCGCTCAACTGCTCGAAAGGCGAAATATCGCCGAACCCGGCGTTGTTCACGACGACATCGAGACGCCCAAAGGTATCAACCGCGACCTGCACGGCGGCCTGAGCAGCGCTTTCATCCGCCACATCAAGAGGAACCGCGCGAACCTGATCGCCGAATTTCTTTACTAAGTCGTCGAGCCGCTTTGGGTCGCGCGCTGTGGCGACGAGCCTGTCTCCCGATTGGAGAACTGCCTCCGCAATGTTACGGCCCAGGCCGCTGGCGCTGCCGGTTACCAACCATACTTTATTCATAAATCGCTCCTTTTGTTGTTTAGTTGTCAGATTGTCTGAGCGCTGACCTCAACTGGGCGGGTGTCGTACCTTCCCAGGTTCGGAAAGCCCGATAGAAAGAATTCGAATCCTCATAGCCAAGCAGATATGCCACTTCCGCGACGTCGATCTCCGGCCGGTTGAGGTACTCGCGCGCCAATTCCTGCCGCGCTTCCAGAAGAAGCTGCCGGAAAGTCGAACCGTCATCGACTATTCGTCTCTGCAAGGTCCGATCACTCAGCCCGAGTTCGCGCGCCACGGCCTCAATTTCAGGACGGGCTCCCGCAAGCAGGCGTTTAAGAATCCATTTCACCTGCTCACTGATCGAACGCTGCGTACGTTGTTGCTCCAGTGCTTTGACGAGTTGCGGGTCCAGCATTTCAAGCAACTCGGCGTTGTAGTTCAGGAATGGCCGGTCGAGATCGGCCATATGAAGGACGAGCATATTCCGCCGCGCTTTGAACCTGACTGGGCATTGGAAATAGGCTTCGTGGACCCCGGTCGTTTCCGGGCTGCGCTTCAGTTCCACTCGTTTTGCCTTCACCGGATGCCCTGTACCGCGGCGGCCGAGCTCAACGAACGATGCAAAGGCGGCGTCCGTCAACAGAGTCGGCGTTTCTTCCTGCGCGTGTTGCCACACGGGCTCGATCACGCACTCGTCCTTGATCATCTTGATTTGCAGTTCCTCGGGCGAGCACAGCTGCTTGAAGCGAGCAAGGCGCGTAAGCGCGTCCCGGTAGTCGCGGGCGTGATAGGCGGCTATCGTTGAAGGCGGCCGATTTCCAATGTCAATCTGTGTGGCAATTTTCAGGCCCGCAGCGGGATCGGAGGAAAGTTCGCCAACTGCACGCCAGAGCGCGAAGAACTGCGCTGTGGTCACTTGGTTCTTCTCGCCGTCGTACAACGTCACCGGCAGGCGTGCTTGGCGCAGCACCGCAGCGGGAGTGAGGCCCAGCTTCCCGAGCCCTATCCAGAAGGCTTTCGCGGCTTTGAATCGGTCCGGTTGATGGATGGCCATTTTAGGCTCCTGCTTTGAGGGATGCCGGGCCTTTTTACTTCGCCTGGAAGCCCCCATCGATATTCAACACATGGCCGGTGACGAAAGATGCCTCGTCAGA
>DATASJ010000055.1:0-1964 GCA_036269275.1 Bryobacteraceae bacterium
AAGAGACCTGCGTGAGTCTAATGCGTCGGATTCCGGCAGACTCAATCGTCCAAACAGCGATAATTTGTACGCACTTGGACGGCGCCCAAAAACAAGCGGCGCGACTCGAGGTCGGGTTACATGGTAGGACCGTTCCCGTTACATCGAGCCCTCTCCTTCATTGCGAGTTCCGCACCGGCCTCCGGCCGGTCCCCTTGGATGAAACGGGTGGTGGATTTTTGGGCGAATCAGGTAGGATTTCGGGGCCGTCGGTATGAGGTCGGCTTCTCACTGATGCCTCGAACTCGGTTGCGAGTTGGACCTGGGACGCCTGGATGGTCCCCATTTGCGCGTAGGGGCGGCGACGCTCCGGAGCCTGCTTGTTAGCTTTCTTTTGATTAGGCGTCCTTGCCGGCGGCGCTCGTCGAGGAGGCGATCATGGAAGTCATCCACCAACGCGTGGCCGGTCTGGACGTTCACAAGGACAGCGTCGTGGCGTGTGTGCGGATCATGTCGGAGGGTAAGGCGAAGCGGGAGTGTCGCACCTTCGATACGACGACCGCCGGGCTGGAGAGCCTGCGGGATTGGCTGACCTCGTGCGAATGCACGCTGGTGGCGATGGAGGCGACCGGGGTCTACTGGTTGCCGATCTGGAAGATACTGCTCGGGGGCGGGTTCGAGATGAACATCGCCAATGCCCGCCACATCAAGGCGGTTCCCGGCCGCAAGACCGACATGAACGATGCGATGTGGATCGCGGACCTGGCGGCCTTCGGACTGATCAGGGCGAGCTTCGTGCCCGACGAAGAGTTCCACGAGCTGCGCACGCTGATGCGCACGCGCAAGCAGCTCGTGCGCGATCAGACGAGCCACGTCCAGCGTATCCAGAAGACGCTGACCGAGGCCAACATCCGCCTGGATTCGGTGATCAGCGACATCATGGGCGTCAATGGTCGGCGCATCATCGAGGCGATGATCGAGGGCGTTCGCGATCCCGATAAACTGGCGGCGCTGGGCGATCGGCGGCTCAAGGCGACGCGGAAGGAGCTCTATGAGGCTCTCCACGGCCGGCTCACCGAGCATCACCGCTTCCTGCTCAAAATCCACAGGGAGCAGCACGATGTGCTGGAGGCGACGATCCGCATCATCGACGCCGAAGTAGAGAGGCGGATCGCGCGACTGGACAAGGAGGCCAAGACCGCCGAGACCCCGTTGTCGCGATTGATCGAATTGCTGGTCTCGATTCCCGGTGTCAGCTACTTGTCCGCGATAACGATCATTTCGGAGATCGGCCAAAACATGAGCCGTTTTCCGACCGCCGGCCATCTCATCGCCTGGGCGGGGCTGTGTCCCGGACAGAACGAGAGCGCGGGCAAACGTAAACACTCCCGCCTGCGCAAGGGCGCGCCCTGGTTGAAGACTATGCTCGTTCAATGCGCCTGGGCCGCCAAGCGGAAGAAAGACAGCTACTACAGGGCGCAGTTCTATCGGCTGCAGGCCAGACGCGGTCCGCAGAAAGCCATCTGCGCGGTCGCCGCTTCGATCCTGACCGCCATCTACCACATCCTCAAGGACGGCGTTCCCCACGAAGACCTCGGTATCGACTACTTCGACAAGCGCAAGCCCGAGGCGAAGGTCAAGCGGCTCGTCGCTCAAATCGCCAAGCTCGGCTTCGAAGCGACCCTTAAACCAATCGCCGAAGCGGCTTGAACGCCAAAGGAATCGGCTTGAACGCCAAAGGAAGAAAAGATGTGAAATCAATGATATAGACAATTGTTTCTTGTTAGCATAGCGAAGCAATCCATCGCTCCACGCGGACCAAGAGTTCCGCGTTGCCGTCGCAGCCATGATGCGTGATTTTCGATCATGCCCCGATTCCCCGATGGTCCGCTCCTGAGCGGCTGGACTCTAATTTAATTCACGGTCCCTTGACGGGCAGAATTCCCTGCTGGCAGGGAAAAAAGCAGGGAATTTTGCGGAATCGG
>DATASJ010000056.1:0-1870 GCA_036269275.1 Bryobacteraceae bacterium
TTTCACCCAGGAATATTTCTGTTCGCCATCCCAGCCCGTGAAGGCGGGCTCCGTTTCTCCAGCCCAGGGATGCAGGGCTTTGTCGCCCTGATAGTAAGCGTGCATGACATCTTCGGTGACCGATTGCCGGAAGATCGGATCGGACGCCGTCTTGAATCCTTTCACTCCGGCCAGATCTCCATTGCGAATGTAGCCGCCGGGCAGGTCATAAGCCGAGCCCTGACTATCGAGCGGCAAGTCAGGGACCGCAAGATAGTTGCGCACGCCGCTGCCAATCTTGAACCACTCCGGATACATCGCCGCAACGGCACACACGTCGACGAAGTACACCTGCTGCACGAACTGAACCACTTGTTCCAGCAGCGTGCCGATCATTGCCAATTGGCTCATGCCAAGGGCCGACGGGCTGTCGAGATCGATCGCATTAGCAACCCCGCCGACGGTTAGATTCTGAATGTGAGGCGTCTTCGATCCCAGGATGCCGACGACCTGCAAGGCTTTGCGCTGATATTCGAGAGCTTGAATATAGTGCGAGAAGGCCAGGAGATTCACGTTCGGCGACAGACGCATCGCCGGATGTCCCCAGTAGCCGTTGGCGAAGATTCCGAGTTGTCCGCTGCTGGCGACGGCGTTCACGCGATCCTGCGCTGCCTTCAGTTCGTTGCGCGAGTTCCGGCCCCAGGGCGAGAACGTCTCGGCGAGCTTCGAGGTCGCCGCCGGATCTGCCTTGGGAATCTGCAGCACGTCGACCCAATCCAGTGCCGAGAGTTGATAGAAGTGCACAATGTGGTCGTGCAAGGCATGTGCGATAAGAATCAAGTTGCGGATGTATTGCGCGTTGAGCGGGATCTCGAGCTTGAGCGCGTCTTCCACCGAGCGCACGCTAGCCATGGCGTGCACCGTAGTGCAGACTCCGCAAAAGCGTTGCGTGAACAGCCAGGCATCACGCGGATCGCGGCCACGAAGAATCTTTTCGACGCCGCGCCACATGGTGCAGGAAGCCCATGCGTTGCTGACCGCGTTGTTGTCGACCTCTACATCGATGCGGAGGTGGCCTTCGATTCTGGTAATGGGATCAATTGTGATTCGTTTCGCCATAAGAGCCTGCTGTTAGTCCGAACCTGAAGTCTCGGTTTCGTCTTCGCCGAAATGTCCGTGCTTGAAGTAGCCGGTCCACCGGATGTAAGGCCGCCGGAACCGGAAATAACTCGCCATGTCGTGCCATTCGCTGAGTGGAGCGGGAAGGATGGCAAAGCGTTTCACCGCGATGAGAAACCCGACAATGCCCAGGGAAATGAAACCCAGCGAGACCAGAACTTCGACGGTGGCCGGGAAATACAGCGCCTGGGGATTCGGCCAGAACGCGAGTGTGGTGGGACTGAAGCGGTAGATCATGCCGCCCAATGAACTCAGGATGTAGCCGATAAACATGGGCTGCGGTGCGTGGTCGCGAGCCGAACGCCTTAGCAGCAGGCCTCCGATGAGAATCAGGAGCATTTCGACCCAAAACACGGCGGAGAACCGGTCGAAGTGAAACGCAGTCCCGCTTGCGCCCCGAAACAAGATGTCGAGCAGACGAAGCCCCATCCATCCGAAAATCAGCCACGAGGTAATTCGCGCGGCCTCGCCGAGAACTTCCATGTCCATTGCCCGCTTCCAGACCAAGCAGCACAGCATGGTGGTTCCGGCCACGCAGCCAAAGGACATGAAGGTTGCCGCTCCCAGATAAAGGACGGGCAGCCACGGAGTCTGCCAGAGCGGGTGAACGCGTTCCCCGGCCAGCAGCATGAGTGCTCCCAGCGAGGATTGGTGCATTCCCGGCAGCAGGTAGGCGGCGGCGATGATGATTGGGAAAAAAGCGTGCAGCCTT
>DATASJ010000057.1:0-1605 GCA_036269275.1 Bryobacteraceae bacterium
GGATTGAACCACAAATTCTTCCGGCGAACGAACGCCGGCACCGGCACTACGGCTAAGAAGCTCCCGACACGCGCGCTGGCGTGCGTTGCCCGAATTTCGCGACGAATCCCGATTTTAGGTTTAATATATCGGCATAATCCGTGGGCGCGACACGCTGCGCCATCCTGAGTTCCCCGGCCCCATTTCTCGCTCGTGCTCCGCGAGGTTGCGAATGGTGGAGTCCTCATCCCGACAAGCCGCCGTTACCCCGGCTGATAACTCCCTGTCCGGAACCGTGGCCGGCCGTTTTCTCATCCGAGGCCGGGTCGGAAGCGGTGGCATGGGGGAAGTGTATCGCGCCGAGGACATCCGATTGAAGCGCACAGTCGCCCTCAAGCGCATGTCCCCGCATCTGCGCGCCGACCGGCTCTACCGTGAACGTTTCCTCAAGGAAGCCGAGCGCGCCTCCGGACTGACCGGAGAACACGTGGCAGCCGTTTACGACGTGCTGGAAGACAACGGCGAAATCTTCCTGGTGATGGAGTACGTCGAGGGTGAAACTCTGCGCGAACGTTTGCTACGCCCGCTTCCGCTCGCAGAATTTCTTCACATCGCAATGCAATGCGCCGATGCTCTGGTGGTGGCGCACGCCCATGGCATCGTCCACTGCGATCTCAAGCCCGAAAATATTATGCTGACCGCCAGTCGGCAGGTTAAGGTCCTGGACTTTGGAGTGGCCAAGCGTCTTCCCCGCACTGACAACAGTTCCACGCTAGAGGAACCAGGGGTAGTGGGTGGCACCCCGGCCTACATGTCGCCGGAAGTTCTTTTGGATAATTTTTCGGATGGACGGGCCGATATCTTTTCGCTGGGTGTTGTTTTTTACGAAGCTCTCACAGGCCAGCACCCTTTTAGGGCCCGCAGCTTCGTAGCTACCAGCCAACGAATACTGCAAGAATCGCCTCCCTTAATTCGCAGTTTCAATCCGCAGGTGCCCGCCGCACTGGAAAGCATCGTGAACAAGATGCTTGCCAAGGCGCCTGAGCAACGCCTCGCCAGCGCCTCGGACCTAGCGGCGGAACTCAGGAACCTGAGTTCCAGGGAGTCGACCAATCCACCGCCTACGGCACCTCGGGAGGTCCCTTCTTATCGGGCCGCAATTTTCGGTCTACTGATTGTGGTTTTTCTGGGGGGAGCAGTTTTCAAGAGACACCAGATCGAACGTTGGCTGAACGGAAGAGAAATCCCGGAGCAGAAATATCTCGCGGTGTTGCCCTTCAATTCGTCGACCGGCGATGCCAACAGCCGTGCCTTCTCTGCCGGCCTGACAGAGAGTCTCGCTGTCCGGCTGAAACAGTTGCGGGTCCGCTATCCCCTGCAAGTGGTGCCACCGAGCGAGATACAGGCGGAAGGCGTTAACACGGTCGAGCAGGCGCACAAAAGCTTTGGCGCAAATCTCGTGCTGGAGGGAACCGTGCGCGAGTCCGGAACACTGGTGCGGGTCAACTACAGCCTGATTGATGCGGAGACGCGGAAACAACTCCAGGCCGAGACGATTACCACTCAGGCCAGCGACCCGTTTGCCTTAGAGGACCGCGTTGTGGACGGCGTGCTGAACATGTTGGG
>DATASJ010000058.1:0-238648 GCA_036269275.1 Bryobacteraceae bacterium
TAACACCGACACGCCCAGATACGTCCACAAATCAAACGGAGCCACTCCCACCAACAAACTCTTCATCGCATACGCCCCACCGGCCGCCGCCGCTAATCCCACCACAATCCCCGCGCCCACAAGCGAAAACACCTGCCGCACGATCATCCCCATGATCTCCACCGGCCGCGCACCCAGCGCCATCCTGATGCCGATTTCCCGCTGCCTCTGCGCCACCGCATAACTCAACACGCCGTAAATCCCAATCGCAATCAGCAGCATCGCAATCCCCGAAAATATTCCGCCCAACAACACCGGCGAGCGCCTCACCAGCAAGCTCTCCGCGATCCGGTCGTCCATCGATTCCGTTCCATTCACCGCCACAGCCGGATCAACCTGCCGCACGGCGCTCTGCAGATCCCTCTTTAACGCCTCCACGCCCACGCTCCCGCGCACGACCACAAAAATCTTGTTGTCCGCTCGATAAATATATGGGTAATAAACCGCCCCTTGCGCCGTATCATCCGTCAGCCCCGCCTGCTTGACACTCCCAACCACGCCAACCACCGTAAACGCCTCGGCATCGCCGCCTGCCTGGGCTCCTTGAAACAGTTTTTGCCCCAGCGCATTTCCCTTTGGCCAGTGATACCGCGCAAAATCTTCATCCACCACGCAGCTCCGCTCTTTTCGTTGCGAGTCTTCGGCAGTCAAAAACCGGCCCGCCCGCAGCGGCAATCCCATCGCCTGGAAATAATCGCCGCTCACTCCATATGAGTAAATCCCGCGCGGCGATTCGCCCGGCCGTGGCGCTTCGCCCTTCACCGTCGCCGAACTCTTTCCATTACGGCCGCTGAATGGAATGTTGTTGGTGATCCCCGCCGACAACACGCCCGGCCGCCCTTCCAGCGCGCCCACCAATCTCCCGGCAAAAACCAATCCCGTTTCTGCGGAAGGATATCGATTTCCCACCAGCGAAAACTGTCCTGCAACCGCGTGATCCGCCCGGAATCCCGGTGACACCGCCATCGCGCGCCTCAAACTCAGCCCCAGCAATGCCGATCCCGCCAGCAGCACCAGTCCCAGCGCCACCTGCGCCACAATGAATCCGTGCCGCAGCGCTTGCGCCGCCCGCCCGGCCGTTGCTCCCCTCGATTCCCACTGGAGCCCATGCGCCGGAAGCGATCGCAAGTTGAACCATGCCACCGGCGCCCCTAGCGCCAAACCCAACCCAATCGCCCCCGCCAAACCGGCCAGCCCCAGCCGCGCGCCAAAAACAATATCGGCGCCCAACGGCAATCGATCCGCGCCCAACGCATTCATTAAGCGCACGCCCGCCGCTGCCGCCACCATTGCCAGCAGTCCCCCCGCGAGCGTCAAGACGAAGGTCTCTGCTAAAATTTCCATCACCACGCGCCCCCCGCTGGCGCCCAGCGCTTGCCGCACCGCGATCTCCTTCAATCGTCCGTTCGCTCGAATCAGCAGCAAGTTCACCAGGTTCACCGCGCCAATCAGCAGCAACGCCAACACTCCGGCCTCGAGCAACAACAAAATCGGCCGCACCGTCGCCACTTGATCCCCATGCAGCGAAACCACCAGCGATCGAAATCCCGCCTCCGCCATCATCTTTGCTCGCGGATCGTCTCGCTCGAGCGCCGCATTCAGCGCATCGATCTCTGCCTGCGCTTGCTCAATCGTCGCGCCCGGCTGTAACCGCGCAATGATCTGCTTCACGTTTCCGCCCGCATGCCGCTCTTGCGGCGTCCTCTCTTCCAAGCTGGACGAAAGCGGCAAATAAATCTGCGCTTTCGACGAAAGAAAGCGAAACCCACGCGGCAGCACGCCCACCACCGTCTTCGGAGATCCGTCTACCCAAACTTCCCGCCCAATCGCGCCCGCATCGGCTGAAAAATGGTTACGCCAATATTCATCGCTCAAAATCGCCACTCGATCCGTCTGATAAGTCATCTCCGCGTCGCTAAACTCGCGCCCCAGTGCCGGACCCGTGCCGAGCGTCGCAAGGAACTTCGGCTCTATCCGCGTGACCTCCTCTACCACGCTCGATCCGGGTTCGCCCACAACCGCCGTTCCGAATCCATACATCGATAGCGAGCTGAACGCCGCAATCCTTCCTCGCCGCTCGTAATAGTTGGTGGTCGATGAGCCATCCCGCTCTACGCCCGCTTTCGGATAGGTGTTGAAAATCGTCACCAACCGCCCGGCGTTCGGAAACGGCAGCGGCCGCACCAAGATCGCGTCGATCACCGCAAAAATCGTCAAATTTGCGCCCAGGCAAAGCGCCAGCGTCAGCAACGCCGTGACCGTGAACGCTGGCGATTTCCGCAGCAGCCGCGCCGCGAACCGTGCATCCCGCCCAATTTCATCGATCCACATGAGCCCGCGAGCCTCCCGGCAATTTTCTTCCACGCTATTCAGCCCATCCAGCTCCATTCGCGCGCGCCGGTACGCGTCTTCTTTCGTCGCGCCTGCTCGCATCAGGTCCTCTGCGCATTGCTCGATATGAAACCGCAGTTCCGCGGCCATGTTGCTCTCGAATTCCCGCCGCTTCGTTGCCGCCCGCCACCAGGAACGCACTCCTCGAAGCATCGCGGTCAGCCTTCCTCTACAGAAGTGGTATTCAGCGCCGCATCGATCGCCGATGTCAACCGCTTCCACCCTGCAGTCTCATCGCGCAAGCGCCGCCGGCCGGCCGCTGTCAGCGTGTAATACTTCGCCTTCCGGTTGTTCTCGCTATGCCCCCACTCCGCCGCAATCAGGCCCTGATGTTCCAAGCGGTACAGCGCCGGATACAACGACCCCTGCGGAATTTCGATTGCATCGCCGGAAATCTGCCGTATCCGCAGCAGCACTCCATAACCGTGCAGCGGATTCAGCGATACTGCCTTCAAAATCAACATATCCAGCGTGCCCGGCAATATTTCCGCTGCTTTGGCCATGAATTTCGGTTGCTCCTAGTCTATCTAGGAAAGTAGCACGGCTCTCCTAGCTTGACAAGAGGACTATAATTCGCCAGGGACACGACGGATCGAAGCAGCCTATGGCGACCCGTGTACGTGCTTTGATTCCGCGCCGACTTTTCTCGTCAAGCCGATGCCGTCTGGAAAGTCTGCGAAGAGGAATGATCTGCCCTGCGGCCGCCCATGTATCGATCGAACCAACTGACCAACCGCTCAGGATGCTGCCCGAAATAGTTATAAGCGTAGAACCGCTGATTGGATTCTTCAATCCACAGCAGTTCCTTCTCCTGCGCTCCCAAAGCATTGAAGATTGCTTGCCCATCCCGCTCGCCGTGAATCAGGAAGTCTCGGCGAAGTTGCGCCATGAGCGTCGGCACTTTCACGTGTTTCGCATAGGGCAGTGGAGTTTCTTCCTCAGACGGAATCCGGTCAGCTCGCGAACGCGCTCGTCCAGTCTAGCCACTGCTTTTACTGGATCGAGGTGCAGGTTTTCTGCTCCCCGTTCGATAAACGTCTTGCCCGAAACCACATTCAGCACCACCAAGGCCTGAATATGCGTGAACTCTTCCGGCCACTTCGCCATAGCAATAATGGTCGAATTGCCTCCCATACACCGGCTGTAGAGTCCAGTCGTCATCGATGCTAAATTCTTTTGGGACTTTGCATAACGAATCGAGCCGGCGACATCCCGGCACTCTAGAAGCCCTAAACCGCTTATGACGCCGTTTGCTTCGCCGCTTAGGCCGTGATTTCTTAGATCGTAAGTCAGTATGTTATAGCCCGCGTCATGCAGGTGCTTGAGCTCCGGCAGAAAATTTACTTCAAAGCCGCCAAACATCGTATTCCAGGGCGGCAAATGCCCAGGAAAGCCGTAACGATTGCACGTCATCGGATGATTGACGATCAGCAGCTTGTTCGAATCTGCCGGGATGAACCATGCTTCAAGCGGAATACCGTCCAGAGAGCGGATGGAGCGCGTGCGACACCGAATCCGCAGCCTTTTCCACAACATCGCCGATAACGTCGCTAAACTGGACGTCATTTTCGCCTAAATCCTTCCTCGGCTCTGGCATCTGATTCCCTCCTTCGCAAAACTCGAAGCAGAGCTCGCTTCGGCCTCTTAAAACTGGACGGGGGCCGAAGTGTTTTGTTGCGCGATTGTTTATTAGCGGAATAAAATCTCAGACGCCAATGACAGGTACGTTGCGGCCGGAAGCTCTGACAAGACGTTTGATGTCGTCCGGGTCGCTTGTGAGAATCATCGCTTTTTTGCGCAGCGCGACCGTCACCACAACCGCGTCAACGACATCCACAGTTCCGGTCTTTCCGAGCAGCCTTCCTGCTTCATGCGCCTCGCTTTCGCCGAGAGGAACGACCGCGCACCCGGTCAAGAAGCGCCGGAGTTGGGCTTGTTGTGGCGACCGGCTGACCTGGGCAACGACCGGCGTGGGAACCGAAGGAACAATACCAAGTTCCAGACGCGCCTTGTGTTCTGCCCATGCGCGCCGATCGTTCCTATCCGCCGCCACCAGAACGGCTGCGTCATAGACAACGTTGTTCACGCTGTACGTCGGACCGTTCGGGTCGTTCGCAGTTGCCCCCGCACACTGCGCCGGGCTCGCTCCATTTCTCCGGCGCTGAAGGGTCCGTGCTGCTTTTCCCATTCGGCGACTGCCGCCAAACCCGCCCGCCGCTGCAGCGCTTCGCGGGCCGCGCTGGTCATCCATGCCGAGACGCTCAGCCCCTCGCGGCTGGCCGCCGCAAGGATGTTTTCGTGTACGTCAGGATCTATCGTGATCGCAAGCTTCGGTGACGGGTTGCCGCGCGGCATATAAACTATCCTACCTTAGTAGGATACCAAGCTGAAGAGGGATGTACTCTCTCATCTGTTATTAACGCTAAACGCCGATCACAGATGCTATGCCGGCTTATCGGCAGTAATCTATCATCGAGCTATGGAGAGCGAACAGTTCTTCGATGACGAGTTTAAAACCCTCGGTCCGGCTCGCAGGCGCTCGAGCGAGGATCGAAACTCTTCAGGCTGGAATTCCGGTTTTTTACCGAGACAACGTCCGAAACCTGGACATCCTGGAATACCCAGGCGGGCAAAAGTTCGAGATCCGTTTTCTCGATGGCGCTCCAGGGGATAGGAACTACAAAGTCCTGAGAGAACTGAAAAAGACAGCGGCCTAGGCTTGCCAGTTCTCACAGTTTTCGCGGGTCCAAACGGCTCAGGGAAGGGCAGCATCATTACAAGGGTTCATTTCGCCGGTCGTGCCAATTGCTGGAGGCAGACGCAATCGCGCTTCGAATTCACGCGACTGACCCTCGGCTTGCCGCAATTGCGGCAGGCCGGGAAGTCCTTCGCCGAACCCAAAGCTATTTACAAACGCGCGATGACTTCGCCATTGAGACTAGGCTGTCCGGCATATGGACCATCAGAGCGATCAATCACGCAATCGCGAGAGGGTTCTTTGTCCGTCTGGTCTATATCTGCCTCGACAGCCCCGAGCGATGTATCCAACGTGTTCGTTAGCGAGTGCTCAAGGCGGCCATAGTGTTCCGGACAAGGATGTCCGAACGCCGCTATGCCCGAAGTTTGTCGAACGTGAGACAGGCCCTTAAGACCATGAATGAAGCCCCCATCTATGACAACTCAGGTCGGAGCCGCGCTCGTCCTTGAAATGCGCTCCGGCGGACCTGTAAGCAAGGCCAGCGAACTACCCAATTGGGCCGCAGCTTTGTAGAGGAGATTTAACGGGAGGCTACCTGCCAAAATGCAGACTCATTGGCAGTAGTCGCCAGCCTGCGCCACTCCGATTTTCACCCCTGCGTTTATCGAAACTGGCTGAATGTCTTCAGCAATTTCATCGTTGCGTCGTAGTCCAGCTTGTCCCCTTCGAATTCGCAGCGATACAGGCCCTGCAAATTGGAAGGCAGTGCGACACCCCGTTCGACCAGCAACACGATTTTTTTCCCAAATAGTGCCATTGCGCCACCTATTTCGATCAGCACGTTGTCATTGAGCTTCGTGTGCTCGATGCCTGCCGAATCAAGATACTTTCCTTCGCCGCCGACGTGAATGACGCCTGCGCTGCAAGAGCGCATATCCTCAAAGACTTTTTCCGGTACGGGTATAGCGGTCGTTTCCCGTTCCACAGAAACGACAGGATCGAAATTGCCGAAAACCAAAAGCTCTTTGATCTGCGCTACGATTGCGCGCTGCTTACCGTGAGAGATGAAACTTTGTTTGAATTCGGACTGATCTGAGGATTGGGGGCAGGCGGCTTAAGGAGCGGCGGCGTACCCAGTTCGTTTCCGGGAGCATCATCTGGTTCGACGTCCTCGGAAAGATCGGTAGTTACCGCCGGCGGCGGCACCCCCGGGGAATCCAAACTAACGAACGGTCCCGTGGGCGTCGTCCTGATGATTCCGGCATAGGTCCCGTTCGCTTTGATAATTTCGAGCGCAGCTTCAGTCCTGTCATTCGGAAGATCGAGAGACTTCAGGACGTTGTGCGCAATATTGTCGGCTGGGAATTTCGCGCGTCTATATTTCTCAAAAAACTCCCTAAGAATGCGAGGCTTAAGAATAGCTTCGCGACGAGCCGCGACGTCCTGCCCTTCTTCTTCGGGGGCCACTAAACGTCGGCCTAGATCGGTGAGCTTAATGACCTTGGCGTATATCCCGCCATCTGTAAGCCCGTAGGCGATTGCCGATCCGGTCAGGGATTTCCATTGGCTGCTCGTCGGGCTAACGTTTATCGCCAAAGCAATATCGGGCGGAGAGGCGCTATCCCCAGCAAAATTATCGACCAACCCGCTGGCAATTCTCTGCGCCTGTTGCAACGTCGTGAGAGGGAAATCAGATTGTTTGAAATAAACGCGCTTTTCAGGTTCGGTTGCCGCTTTTTTTAAGGATTGCTTAGATCTGACACGGGTCTGTGTGCTCGGCATACCGGTCGCAGCTTTCTCGTTCGAAATACAATTGGGCTTCTATAGGAGTGTCTGACGACACCAAAGAACCCTCTAGTGTATAGCCAAATTGAGGTCACATAAAAGAGTTCGACCGCCGAGAATGATGCAGCCTTGCGCGCAAACACAACGAAAGGGTTAGTACCACCCCTTCTAAAGGTGCCTCTTCGTACAAAATAGCCGCCTAGCATCTCTCGGTCACAGGTCTTCAAAAAAGTTCTAATTCCCTCCTCCCCATCCACTTAGCCCTTTTTTCCACACCCCCCGAAGTTCGTTTCCGCCTCTCGCCCTGCTATGTTTCAGCAGACTCGCCCGCGCAACTCGCCCGGGTGAGCCATTTCCATTGAACCGAGCCGCGACTGTCAAGGAGCGGTTCCCAAACTCAAGGAGCAAACGATCATGTCCACCACCGCCACCCAAATCGCCGCCAACCAACGGAACGCTCAACTCTCCACCGGCCCCACATCGTCCGAGGGCAAGGCCAAATCGTCCCTCAACGCCGTCAAAACCGGATTAACCGGCCGCACCGTCCTGCTCCCCGGAGATGATGCCGCCGCATACGAAGCGCACGTAGCCGGCTTTTTCGCGCGCCACCAACCCAACGGCGACGAAGAACGCAACCTCGTCCAATCGCTCGCCGACACCGAATGGCGCTTGTTCCGCGTTCCCGCGCTCGAATACGGCATCTACGCCCTGGGCCGCCTCGAATTCGCCGCCGAGTTCCCAAACGAGGATCCTGAAATCCGCAAGCACCTGATAGAAGCCAAAATCTTCCTCGTCTATCAGCGCCAGCTCAACAACCTATCGATTCAGGAATCCCGTCTCCGCCGCCAGCGCGAAAAGGACACGGCCGCACTCCGCAGCCTCCAGCAACTCCGCAAGCAGCAGCAAGCAAAGCGTCTCACCGAGGCGGCTCGCCAGTACATCCAGGCCGTTCACGAAGAGCGCCACGATTTATGGGAACCGGAAGAAAATGGCTTCGAATTTTCACTCGAACAAATCGAAGTCCACGCGCTTGAAATTGACCCCGATCTCTTCGCGGATTGGGCAGAAGAAAACGCCGCTTGAGCGCGCAATGGCGTGAGCCTGCATATCCACATGGCTCCGAACTTGATATAATCAACGCCAACCCAGATAACTTGGCCCCACGTAGCTGGCCACGAGTGTGCGTGAAACCGACTGACGTCCAGAATCCCGATTACTTCCACAAGGTCGTGGATTGCCAGTGGGCCTGCCCCGCGCATACCAACGTCCCCGAATACATCCGCCTGATCGCGCAAGGCCGCTACACGGATGCCTACATGTTGAATCGCGAATCGAATGTTTTTCCTGCGATTCTGGGACGAACCTGCGATCGCCCTTGTGAGCCCGCTTGCCGGCGCGGCCGCTTGGACGGCAAGCCGGTTGCCATCTGCCGGCTGAAGCGCGTGGCTGCCGATTTGCGCGGTGAAATCGCCCATCGCTTGCCCCGCATTCCCGAAGCGAAGAACGGCAGGCGGATCGCGTGCATCGGCGCGGGACCCGCTTCTCTTACCGTCGCCAACGACCTGTTGCCGCTGGGATATGAGGTCACAATCTTCGAAAAACAGGACAAGCCCGGTGGGCTGATGCGCTCGAACATTCCCGCGTTCCGTCTTCCTGAGCGCGTGCTGACCGAGGAAATTGATCTGATCCTGAACCTCGGACGCGACAGCAACAGGAATGTGGATATTCGCTACAGTTCGCCAATCGCGAGCATGCAGGCTCTGCTCAGCGACGATTACGACGCCATTTTCGTCGGCAGCGGCGCGCCGCGCGGCAAGGATCTCGAGATTCCGGGCCGCCACGATACCGATCGCATTCACATCGGCATCGATTGGCTGGAATCGATCGCGTTCGGCCACATCGATTCCATCGGCGAGCGCGTGCTGATCATCGGCGTCGGCAACACCGCCATGGACTGCTGCCGGTCATCGCGCCGACTAGGCGGAAAAGACATCAAAGTGATGGCGCGCCGCCCGCGCCGCTTCTTCAAGGCCTCGCCCTGGGAGCTGGAAGACTCCGAAGAAGAGGGCGTCGAGATCATAATCAACTACGCGCCCAAGAATTTTGTCATCGAAGACGGCGCTTTAAAGGGCATGCTTTTCGAACGGCTCGAGTGGGACACGGATGCCAAGCGCTCCCGCACTCTCGACGAGATTTTTCTCCCGGCCGACGACGTGATCCTCGCGATTGGCCAGGAGAACGCCTTCCCCTGGATCGAGCGCGATATCGGAATCGAATTTGACAAGTGGGACGTGCCGCTGGTGAATGAATCGACCATGCAATCCACCCGCCAGGGTGTTTTCTTCGGCGGCGACGCGGCATTTGGGCCGAAAAACATCATCTGGGCCGTCGAGCATGCGCATCAAGCCGCAATTTCCATCCACAATTACTGCCAAAATATCCCCATCGGCGATCGCCCGCCGCAGGGCATGAACCTGATCAGCCAAAAGATGGGATTGAGCGAGTGGAGCTATCACAACGATTACAATCCTGCACCGCGGCAGAAGATGCAGCACGTGGATTTGGTGGAGCGCTTCGAAAAGCTGAACATCGAAGTCGAGCTCGGCTTCACCGCCGAGCAGACGGCGCGCGAAGTGGAGCGGTGTCTCAACTGCGATATTGAAACAGCATTTACGCCGAAGCTTTGCATCGAATGCGACGCCTGCATCGACATCTGTCCGGTGCAGTGCCTCACCATTGCGCGCAATGGCGAAGAGTTGGATCTGCGCGCGCGTCTCTCCGCGCCCGCCGCGAACCTGGAACAAGCGGTCTACGTCTCTTCGCCACTGCCGCAGACCGGAAGAATTATGGCCAAAGACGAAGACCTGTGCGTCCATTGCGGGCTCTGCGCCGAGCGCTGCCCCACTGCGGCTTGGGACATGCAAAAATTCGAGCTTCTCATTTCCTATGCAGCCGTCGAGGCGTGTGTGCAGGCCCAAGGAGTTTAAGACAAAGCGGCGTGCACCCACTGCCTAACTGCATAAACGATTTCGCATTCAAACTGGCGAACGTCAACGGAACCGGGTCTGCAAGCGCGAACGGCCTCATTATGCAGGCCATTTTTCGGATGGGCATTCCGGTCTCGGGCAAGAATCTGTTTCCTTCTAACATTCAAGGGCTGCCCACCTGGTATGAGATTCGAGTGAATCAGGACGGCTACACGGCTCGCGCGCTCGATTACGACCTGATGATCGCCATGAACGCGCAGACCTATGCGCGTGACATTCAGGAAGTGCGGTCCGGTGGCTATGTGCTCTACGATTCCACGTGGCCGCTCGACAGCGCTCTTCATCGCGGCGATATTCGGTTTCTGCCGGTACCGCTCGCGCGCATGTGCAATGATGCGTTCCCGGATTCCCGCGCCCGCATACTGATGAAGAACATCGCTTATGCGGGCTCGCTGGTGGCTTTGTTGAATATCGACATGCAGATTGTCGAAGAGCTGCTTGATGAGCGCTTCGCCGGCAAGAAAGCGCTGCGCGAATCTAACCTGCGCGCTCTGCAGCTCGGCCACGATTACGCCAAACAACATTTCGAATGCCCGCTGCCGTTCCATCTCGAAAGGATGGATGAAAATCACGATAAGATCCTGATCGACGGCAATACCGCCGCTGCGCTCGGGTGCATTTACGCGGGCGCGACCGTGGCCGCGTGGTATCCCATTACGCCTGCAACTTCCGTCATGGACGCGTTCCGTCAGTTCTGCGAGAAATACCGCCGCGATCCGCAGACCGGCCGAAATAATTACGTGATCCTGCAGGCCGAGGACGAGCTGGCCGCCATCGGAATGGTCATCGGCGCATCCTGGAATGGCGCCCGTGCCTTCACCTCTACCGCGGGACCCGGCATTTCGCTGATGAATGAGCTGCTCGGTCTCGCCTACTATTCCGAGATTCCGGCCGTTGTGATCGACGTGCAGCGTGTCGGGCCTTCCACCGGCATGCCCACTCGCACCCAACAGGCTGACTTGATAGAGTGCGCCTACGCTTCGCACGGCGATACCAAGCACATTCTGCTGTTTCCCGGCAATCCGTCGGAGTGTTTCGATTTCGCGGTACAATCCTTCGACCTCGCCGAGCGTTTTCAAACCCCGGTAATCATGCTTTCCGATCTGGATATCGGCATGAACGATTGGGTAGTGCCGCGCCTCGCCTGGGACGATTCGTACCGGCCGGATCGCGGCCGCGTATTGTCCCAACAGGAACTCGAGCGTCTGCCCAAGTTCTACCGGTACTTCGGCGAAGACGAGAATCAGGTCGCAGCCCGCACCCTTCCGGGTGTCCATCCCCATGGCGCTTACGTGACCCGCGGGTCCGGGCACAATAAGTTCGGCGCCTACACCGAGACGCCGAGCGAATACCAGGAAGTGGTGGATCGTCTGGCGCGCAAGCAGAAGGCCGCGGCGAACTTTGTTCCCTTGCCCGAAGTCGTGCGCCGTGAGGACGCCCGGTTCGGCGTGATTTCTCTCGGCGGCTGCGACCCGGCCGTTCGCGAAGCGCTCGAGGTCTTGGCTGACCGCGACATTCGCGCCAACTATATGCGCGTCCGCGGCTTCCCGTTTCATGCGAGCGTCGAAGCTTTTCTCTACGAGCACGATGTCTGCTTCATCGTTGAGCAGAATCGCGATGCGCAGCTCCGGTCTTTGCTTACGCTTGAGACTTGTGTGCCCAAGAACCGCCTCCGATCCGTGCTGGTGTACGGCGGTTTTCCGCTCAGCGCCCGCCACGTCGTCGATGGAATCGTGAATCAATTGGAGAGCGTATGAGCGCACAGGACGTCTTCGCTTTAGCGCGTTGGTGCCCGTTGTGCGCGGTCAGGAATTAGCCCATGCCATCGATCGCTAAGCCCGTCGCCACGCATCCGAGTTTGCAACGCAACCAGCTCGGCTTCACCATTCGCGATTACGAAGGCTCGATGTCCACGTTATGCGCGGGCTGCGGTCACGATTCCATCACGGCCGCCATCGTGCGCGCGCTTTGGGAGATGTCCATGCCGCCGCATTTGCTCGCCAAGATGAGCGGCATTGGCTGCTCGTCGAAAACTCCCGCCTACTTTGTGAATGGCGCGCACGGATTCAACTCCGCCCATGGCCGCATGCCCGCCGTCACGACCGGCGCGGTGGCCGCCAACCGCGACATCACCTATATCGGCATCTCTGGCGATGGCGATTCGCTCTCCATCGGCATCGGCCACATGTGCCATGCCATCCGCCGCAACGTCCGCATGGTCTACGTGATCGAGAACAACGGCGTCTACGGCCTCACGAAGGGCCAGTTCTCCGCGTCTGCCGATGTCGGTTCGAAAAGCAAGCGCGGCGAGCCCAACGAAATGGCCCCGATCGATCCCGTGCTGCTGGCGCTCTCGATCGGCGCAACGTTTGTCGCGCGCGGCTTCTCAGGCGATAAAGAGCAGCTTGTGCCGATTCTCAAAGCCGCGCTGGCGCACAAGGGCCTTGCGCTGATCGACGTCATCTCGCCGTGCGTCACGTTCAACGATCATTCCGGGTCGACTAAGAGCTATCTCTACACGCGCAACCACGAGTTGAAGGCGACCGAGACCGATTTCGTCCCGCCCGCGCAAGAGATTCTGGCCACCATCGGCCGGAACGGCGCCACCCATGTCACTATGCACGACGGCAGCGTGCTGCAGTTCAAGTCCGTTCCTGAGGGTTACGATCCGACGAACCGTCAGAAGGTCGTGTCCTATCTGATGGAGCAGCAGAAGAGCGGCGAAATCATCACCGGCTTGCTCTTCATCGATGCGGCAGCCGGCGATCTGCACGAATTGAACCGCACTTCTGAGACTCCGCTCGCGCGCTTGCCCTTCGAGAAATTATGCCCGGGCGCCGCCGCGCTAGCTGCATTGCAGGAAGAATTTCGGTAGGCGCATGTCGGTCTATGTAAGTCCGAGTTGGAGCCGGATCACGCGATCGACGGCAGCCATGTCTTCGGGCGCGAGGCTCCCAAGCTTGTTCCGCAGCCTCTGTTTTGCGACTGTCGTAATCTGGTCGGCGATTGCCTTCGAGCGTTGGTTCTGAATGCTTACGTAAGCTTCGGACGGATACAGCCTATCCGTTTTGCTGGTTAGCGGTACAACTTGCACCCTGTTCAGATTGCGATTCGCCGCGTCGTTGCTGACGATCACGGCCGGTCTGGTCTTGCGGATTTCGCCTCCCAGCGCCGGATCGAAGCTTACCCACCAGACCTCACCGCGGTTCATCGGCGACATCGCTGACCAGGCTTTCGCTCCACTCCAACGCCTCGGCTTCACGTTCCTCATCGGCTGCCATTGCGCGATAGGCGGCGTCGAGATCGTTATCTACTACGTGGGGACGAGCCAACGAATCGAGAAACTGGCTGATGCGACGCGGCCCAATTCTGGTGTGAAGACCATTGTAGACTTCGTCCGATACGGTTATCGTCAGCTTCTTCATAATACGTATTGTATACGTACAGAAGCGGGGTGCCAACGTCTCGAGCATTTCAATCAGAAGGCCTCAACCACTGCGTCGCGCGCGCCCTTGGCCGGAGCTCCGAAACTTATCGCAGCCTTGCGCTTAAGCTACTGAATGAGGAGCGGGGTCTGCGCGAAGAATTGCGCGCTTTCTGCCCTTCTGAGACATTGTGTTTTCCACGGAATACCGACAGCACCTTGACGGCGAATCCGAGAGCTCAAGCTCCCGTCAATACCCTACCGCTGCTGAAACCGCAGCACCGCGCTCCCGAGATGAATCTCATCCCCCTGTTTCAGCACTGTTCCGCGTGCGCCGCGATGGACGGGCTGGCTCAAGCTGTCGCGCACGATCCAGATTCCGCAGTTCTTCTCGCCCTTGTACCAGCGGTCGTTGATGATGCGATATTCGCCGGTTTTCCCAGAGTGGACGATGTGCGCGTGCTCGCGCGAGACGCTGCGGTTGATTTCGTTCTCTTCGGTGAACACGAGATCGTTCCGGCGCGATGGGCCAGCCTCGCGAAATACCTCGGCAGTGCGTCCGATATTGGTCCTTGCTTTCGTCAGTAACAGCTCCTGGTGGTTGGCGGACCCATTGACCACAATGAGCCTGGCGGGTTTTCGGGTTCGCGCTGCCGGTTCCTCTATTTTGCGGTCTTCGAGTTCGGTCTCGACGGCCAGCCAATTCTCGCTGCGGTTGGGCAATCTCGGCGACGTGCGAATCTCAACCCGCAATTCAGCCGGAAATCGATAGCTCGATCTCTTGAGCCCCGTCTTCAATTCGTCAGCCAGATAGCTGCCGAGAAACTCACTCTGGAACAGAGCCGCTTCTTCCTGGGGCACGCCTAGCAGTTCGACCCGCACCAAGTTGTACGGAAACACATGTTTGCCGCTCGCGCGATGGCTCTTGGCTTTCACCGCATCGAGAACGGCCAATCGAACCTCAGCAAGTTCCGGCGCATCTTTCGAAATGCGGCCGCCGCCAAAAGGCGCTTCGAAAATCGCCCGCCCCAGTTTTTCAATCACGTTCGAAATAGCCACCGGTTCATCTCCCCGATTCCGCCGCCGCTACAATCCCCAGGCGCTCCGCCGCTTCAATCACCTCGCGCGCAACAGGCGCCGCGAATTTCGCGCCATAGCCACCGTGCTCCACCACCACCGCGAACGCAATCCGCTTGTCTACCGGCGCATCGTACGGCGCGAATCCCGCAAACCAGGAGTGCGGCTCGCCGGCATCCAACTGCGCCGTTCCCGTCTTCCCGGCGACGCTGACATCAATGCCGCTCATCGCCGTTCGCGCCGTCCCGCTGGTTACAACAGAGCGCATAGCATTCGCAAGGAAGGTAGCCGAATCCGGTGCAACCAGCGCAACCGGCGCAGAGGTTCGTGAGTTGCTCCCGTCTGTCACCCATCGGCCTTGCGGCATGAACCCACCGGCGGCAATCGTCGCCGCAACCCGCGCCATTTTGAACGGGGTGATGACGACAGGTCCTTGGCCGTATGCCGCGAACGGCAGCATCTGTCTCACGCCCGCGATATCGCCCGCGCTGATTCCGAACGATTCCGCCGTATCGTGCAGCGCCTTCGCGCCCACGTTGTAAACACCCAACTGCGCGAAATATGCGTTGCACGAGACCGTGATCGCGCCGGCCATATTCAGCGTTCCGTGGGCATGGTCTTCGATGTCGTCGCGGACCGGGCGCCGCCAGCCGGGGATGATGGCGCCCACTCGTCCGTCGCCCAAGCGCCGGCATGAATAAGTGTGTTGCATCGCCTTGGAATCTAGCCGCAGCGCCGCAATCGCGGTCACCAGCTTGAAGGTCGATCCGGGTGGATATTCGCCGTAGCGCGCGCGATCCAGCAGTTCATCGGGATTAGCTGGCTCGCGCGACACTGGAGCGGGCCAACTCACCAGCGCTAGCACATCGCCCGCCGAATTCATCACCACCAGCGCGCCCTTCTTGTTCACTTCCTGCAGCCGGTTCTTCAGGATCTCGGCGGCTGCCAGTTGCAGGCGAATGTCGATGGTCGTGTGTACGTCGCGGTCACGCGCCAGCAAACCTTCGAGCAGCGGATTCGCGCGTTGATGTCGGTAGCGCACCACCGGCGCGAGGTCGCGGTAATCCGAATAGCCTTGCAGCCGCGCATTCGAATCATGCTCCACCAGCGAAGCGTTGGTCGCGTGGAAATTCTCGCCCGTGCGCCAATCGCCCAGCAAATGCAGGGTCGCGCCGCCGAATGGATACTGGCGCGAATCGAGCGGCGAACAGCATTGATCGATGTTGACTCCGAGCTTTTGATATTCGGCTCGCCGCTTGTCCAGCTCCAACCACTTGCTGGTCGCCAGCAGCACTCCGTTGCGATCGTAAATGTCGCCGCGCGGAATGGAGGCCGCTAGCAGATTCAAGCGCGGATTATGCTGCGGCCGCTTTACGCCGTCCTGCGCGTACACGAACGCATCCTTGATCAGCAGTTCGCGGTCATGCAGCGCCTCGATCGAAACCGCTCTCGCCACGAGCGCCACGGCGCAAACTGCCAGCGCGATGGATGCTACGCGCACCGGCATCCGAAACAGCGGCGACAGATCTTCCGTCGATTCGCTTTCGGTGACCACCGCGTCGGCCCGCGCACTCTGATTCGAGATGCCCAGCAGCACCGCGAAAATGAAGAAATTCGCGAGCATCGCCGTGTTACCCGAGCTGAGAAACGGCGACACGACACCCGACAACGGAATCGCGCCGAGCGCGCCGCCGGAGATCAGCAGCATTTCTAGCGCAATGAGCGTCCCGAGTCCGACGCCGAGAAACATCCCATATTCGTCCGGCGCGCGCAAGGCGATTCGAAACGCGCGATGCACCAGCAGCATGAATAGCAGGCACACCGCCGCTACGCCCGGCACGCCCCATTCTTCGCCGATGGATGGCAGCACCAGGTCCGTATGTCCGGCGGGAATCAAGCTTGGGTCGCCCCAACCCGGGCCCGATCCCCATGGCCCTCCGGTTGCGAACGCCCAGAGCGCATGGGCCAGTTGTTCGCCGCCGCGCACGTCGTTGTTCCAGGGCGATAGCCACATGTCCACGCGCTCCACCACGGTGTGCGGCGCGCCATAGTGATAGCCGATGGTCACGCCCGCAATCAGCAGCACAACTCCCAGCAGCGCCAATCCCGCGCGCCCGCGCGCAACCGCGAACATGGTCAGAAATACGAAGCCCATCACCAGGGCCGGTCCCATATCCTTCAGCACGAAGAAGAGACCGAGCGCGCAACCCGCCGCGCACATGACCGGCAGCGCATGGCTGACTCGGGGCAGCTCCAGCCAGCGCAGCCAGCGCGGGACCAGCACTTTCTCGCGCAGATCGCGCAGCCGTTCCCAACTCCGCGCGAAATAGCCCGCCATGAAGAACACGATCAAGACTTTGATCGCCTCGACCGGCTGAAACGGTCCCAGGTTCACCTTGGCGTCGCTACCGGTCGGGCCTGACCCAAGTCTCAACAGCGCGACGAACAACACAAATGCGGCCAGCAACGGCGTGTAGACCCAGCGCGAAAAATTGCGGTAATCGAATGGGCGCAGCAGCGGCAGTAGAAGAACCGCGCAGCCCAGCACCACGCCCCACGCAAACTTCTGGAACTCGAGCGTGTCGCGCAGCGGATCGCGCAGGCTGACCATGAGAATCAACCCGATGCCAGTGAGCAAATGCAGCGCCGGAAGAATGGCCGGATCGCCGCGGAACCGGCGCCAGCGCCAGGCCGCGTGCACCAACCAGAATGCCGCCAGATACAGCAACGTCCACTCGAGATAGATGTGCAAGAAATCGCCCGGCGTGCGAACCACAACCAGCGGCTTCACCCTGCTAAGCGGAAACCGGAATTTCGCGGGCGCCGCCGGCAGGTCGCCGAATCGTATTCGCGCCAGCGCGCCGGCATTGCCTACGGGCCTGTGATCCTGAAGATAGCTGGAGAGGCGTTCGGCAATGGCTTGCCGCTGACTCGAATCGCCGATCACCTGAAGCACCGGCAACAACTGCTCCGGCTGGGTCACTTGATTCAAGTTCAGTAACTCGCCGCGATCCAACCGGCTGCGCAAATCCGGGAACTCCTGTGTCTTTGCAATCAGCACTAGCGCCAACCCGCACGCCACCAGGGCTGAGACGCCGGCCAGCCACCAGGTCTCGCGCCGCCGCTCCCCCGGTTCGAATGTTTCCGCAAGCCGAATGCTCGCGGCAGTTCTGGCCTCCCAGGTCTTGGTTACCGCCATCGCCGTGAACTCGCGTTGCGTTTCGTCGAGCGGGTTTTGTGGACGGCCGGATGAAGCGCGGCTTCGAGTGCCTTCTCTTCCTCGCTCGCGGCATACACCTGCTCCAGATCCGAATCCACATGGGAGAAGCCCGATAGCGGCTCATACAGCGCGCGCGCACGCTCGATGTCGCTTCTTGCCGCCTGCAGCCACCTTGCGCGTTCCTGGGTTGCGCCTGGCGCCGTGGCCTTTGCGTGCACCAACTCGGATTGCGCGCGATAGAGATACCCGTCAGCCTGCTGCTCTGCTTCTCGCGGGCCAAGCCGGTATCCCAACTCCCCCGCTTGATGAAATTCGACGAGCGCCTGCCCGATGTTGTGGAATCCATAGACAGCCACGCGGGCTAATCCAAGATGCGGATCCGGCGAGCGCGGGAGGTAAGACTCCGCATCGCGAAAGTCCGCCGCGCTTTGCGTAGCGCGTTGCGCATCCGGGGCGTCGCTCAAGTCGATATAGCCGTTGCAGAGCGCCAGTTCGCCTTTCGACTTCGCATCCGATGGGTCGATCTCGAGCGCATGCCGCAGACAGAGACGCGCCTTCGCCCAATCGAAATCGCCGAGCCGGGTATCGGCGCTGTGGCGAAAACTATCCAGGATGTTATCGGCGCCGGCAATGAGACTTGCGTGCAGCGGTCCCTCGACCGATCGCACGGGCGTGTACTCGCCGAGAAAATTGAATTGCTGCTTCAGTGCTTGATACAAGTTCCAGTCGGAAGCCAGGTTCTGCCGCCCCGTGTGGGCGTAATCCCTGGGGCCCATGAGTGGAGCACTTGCCGCGGCAAAGCGGCGGTAATAACTGATTGGAATGAAAATAAGCAGGCCTACCAGCACACCGGTTAACAACGCGATCGCCATGCTGATGACATGTCTGCGCGGTTTCAGCGCATGCAGTGCGGGTTTCTTGGAAACGACCCTGGTGGCGCCGTTCTCCCGAGCAGCTCCGCCTGCTTTCGGATGCTTGTCGATCGTCGCGTTGGCGTTCCACGACCGGATCGACCCCTGCTCCGCCGCTGTCGGCCGGCCCTGTTCGAACGCGCGCAGATCGTTCTCAAACGCCTCAGCGGATGCGTACCGCTGCTGAATGTCCGCTGCCAACGCTTTCGAAATGATCGCTTTCAAAGCCGCTGGGCAACCCTCCGGCAGCGCGCGCGGCGCCCGTCTCGATTGAATCAGGTTCTCCAGCTTCCTGGTGCTTTGGGCCTGATACGGCGGCGTGCCCGAAACCATCTCATAGAGCGTGACGCCCACCGCCCATAGATCCGCGTGCGGGTCTACCTGCGCGCGACTGATGCGCTCCGGAGAGCAGTAGCTGGGACTGCCCAGATTGTGATGTGTCAGGTTGTGCGTGTAAGTGATGACCTTGGCGATGCCGAAATCCAGCAGCCGCAACTCATCTCGCGCGCCAATCTGTACGTTCGACGGCTTGATGTCCCCGTGCACCACCGCGGTCCTGCGCCCGTCCACATCGGAAACGAACGCGTGCAGAGTCTTAAGCTGGCTGCAAATCTCCGCCGCATAGCGCGACGCGCGCTTGGCATCCATCCTGCGCTCACTGCGCAAAATTTCAGCCAGCGTGCGCCCTTCGAAGTACTCCATAGCGACGAACGAGAAGCCGTTGTACTCGCCGTATTCGTAAACTTCGAGAATCCGCGGATCGATCTCGTGCAATTGCTTCTGCAGTTGCGCGCCGCGCCGCTCGGCTTCGATGACTAGCTGCGTGAAATCGTCGTGCGCATGCTCGATCAGCTTCAAAACGACCAGGCGCCCGGCCTCGGTATCGTTCGCCAGGTACACGTCGGTCATGCTGCGGCTGAGCTTGCGAATAATTTCGTACTTGCCCAACGTTTGGACCTGTACGGTCGCGCTGCTCTCTACCGGAATCATTTGGCCACCGGTTTCCAGCCTCTGGCGCCAGGTTGCCGGGCGGCCTGAGCGGCTCCGGGCGCGGGCGCGGGGGAGCGCCCCCACACGCGCTCCAGCGCGATCCACAGCAGTATTCCCAAAATCATTCCGGCAATCAGCAGCAACGCATTACGAAGCGCAGTGCGCCAGCGGCTGCCGGTCTTGCGCATGCGCGTAGCGGCGTGCCGCGGGCGAACCTCCAGCAGCGTATTCGAATCGCTGCCCAGAAAATCCGCGCCGGCTACGAATACCACACTGATGTTGTCCTTGCCACCAGCTCGATTGGCGGCTTCCACCAACTGCCGCGCCGTGCTATCCGGGTCGCCGTCATAGCGCTCAACGACCGCGCTGATCTCGCCCGAAGTCAACACATCGCTCAGTCCGTCGCTGCAAAGCAGCAGCGCCGCATCCTGCCGGAAGCGGAAGGTCCTGGTTTCGATGAACTGCGGATCGTGCGGCTCATGGGGCTGAGATCCTACGTCGCGAAACACCTCGTTCCGGCGCGGGTGCTGCATCGCCTCTTCTTCGGTCAGCTCGCCGTGCTCCTCCTGCTCGCCAACCGGCGAATGGTCCGAAGTGAGCTTACGCAGATTCCCGTTCCAGATCAGGTAGAGCCGCGAATCCCCGACGTGTCCCACCGTCACGCCTTCTTCGCCGGCCACCGCCAGCGTGAGCACGCAAGCCATGCCGTTCCAGTCTTCGTTCTGCTGCGCCAGCAGGTAAATCTGGTTATTGGCTTCGGTGATGGCGCGGCGAATATTATCCTCGACGTCCCGGCGGCCCTCAAGCGCCGCGGATTCCATATGCCCGGTGATGGCTCGCACGGCAGTTTCCGCCGCCATCTCGCCAGCCGCGTGACCGCCCAAGCCGTCCACTACCAGGAACAACCCGAGCGCGTCGTCTACCAGCGCACGGTCTTCATTGACGATCCGCTGCAAGCCGGGATCCGTCGCCACCCCGGCGCGCCAAGCCGCCGCCGTTCTCATCTGCTCTTCTGCCCGCGCCAGTTGGCGCACACAAACACCGCCGCAAACGCCACGAACAGCAGCACGAAGGGGATGTGCGCGATGTATAGAAATTTCATCGCCGCGCTTCAAACGCGAGCGTGAGCACTTCGCCCACGCCGATTTCCGCCCGGTTGGGCAATAATTCTTCAACGCCTTTGCGCAGGCGCTTGCCATCGAGCCACGTGCCGTTCGTGCTCACGTCCGTCACGAAGAACACGCCGGTCGCCGCATCGCGCCGGATCAGCAGATGCTCGCGCGACACTTCGTCGCTCGTGTAGAGCGCCAGATCCATCGGCTGCTCGTCTCCGCCCCGCCCCACCCGCACCTGATTCTGGGTCACCAGGTATAACTGCGGACCGGAATCGTCTTCGTAGCGTATCTCGGCATAGAGCGCCTCGGCCGGCCTCCGTGTCTCATTGCGCTGGCCGGTGGTTCGGTGCACGGCCGCCGATGGTTCGCGATCGGTAAGCGTCGTCTTCATGCCGCGAAATCCCGGCTGCGCCGTTTCGTTCAGCTCCGAATGAATTTCCACGTCTCCGACCGGAACCTCGGTATCCGGCAGGAATTCGATCATCCAATCGCGGCACGCGATCTTATGTTCTTTCCTGGCTTTGTTGTGCCGCCTGATCCCCAACACCGAGCGCGAGGCATTCAGTTCCGCCACCCGCGCACACAGCGCTCGCCGCGCATCTTCGACGACCAGGTCGAATACCCCACTGAGCATCGCATGGTCTTCCGGGTTTAAGTAAACCGTGAAGGCGCATGGCATCAGCACCGTAAACGCCATCTCGAAGCGGCCAAGTTCCATGTTACGGATCAGCTCGCCGATAATGACACCACCGCTTAGCCTCGATTCGCTCAGGTGTTCGGCCGTGCGCAGCAATCCCCGCTGTTGCCTCTTGGCTTCACTGACGTTTGGCAGTTCTTCCGGTTTCATGCGAGCGGCTTCCTCGACTGGGATGACCTCGAAGATCAAAACTTCTTAATCGGCACGGCACGCCGTATTTTCGCGTGTTCCCACGTTAGCGCAATCAACGCGAGAGCGGAATCCCGCAGCGAAGCGCGGCCAAGGCCTATTTCCGCGGCGCCTTAGTACGCACGCAGGTGAACTTCTACGCGCTCGAATCCTTGGGAAGAACGAAAGAGAAATCGGACCCCTGGCCGGCAGTCGATTCCGCCCATATTCGCCCTCCATGCGCCTCAATGACTCTTCGGCAAATCGCCAGCCCGATGCCGGTGCCCGAAATTTCCCGCCCATGCAGCCGCTTGAAGGGAGCGAAGATCGACTGCAGATAATCGCTCTCAATCCCGATGCCGTTGTCGCTGACGCGGATCACCCAATCCTGGCCTTCGGCCACGGCGCTCACATGGATCGCCGGCTTTACCCCGGGCCGGGCGTACTTAATGGCATTGCCGATCAGGTTTTGGAAGACTTGACCGAGCTGCGCTTCGTCGCCGGCGACCACGGGGAGCGGATCGTACGTCACCTCGGCCCTCGCTTCGAGGATGCCCTCGCGAAGATTTTCGAGCACCGCCGGAAGCAATGCGTTCAGGTCTACCGATTGCACCGAAGCAGGTTTCTGTCCGACTTGCGAATAGCGCAGCAGATCGTCGATCAGAGCTCGCATGCGGCGCGCTCCGTCGGCGATGAATTTCAGGTATTCTTTCTCGTCGCCGGTGAGCTTGGCGGCCGCATTTCTTTCGAGCAGGGTTACGAAACTGCTTACCGTTCGGAGCGGTTCCTGCAAATCGTGGCTGGCGGCGAAGGCGAACTGTTGCAGATCTTCATTCGACCTGGAGAGCTCCTTGTTCAGCAGTTTCAGGCGCTCATTCGCGCCCGACAGCTCCCGCTCCGCTTTTCTCAGCCGCAAGAGCGCCTTGACCGTCGCGACCAGCACCTCCGGGTCGACGGGTTCCGTCAGGTAGGCGTCGGCGCCGCTGTCCAGTGCGGCGGACGCATGCGGGGCAGATATGGCGGATGCGGAGATCTGAAGAACAATCACCGAGGCGCTGGCGGGCGTGGACTTGACGCGGCGGCACACCTCCATTCCATTGATATCGGGCAGGTGGACATCGAGCAAGACCAAGTCAGGATTATGCTGGCTGATGAGTCGCAGGGCCTCGCTGCCGTTGGCGGCGTCGTACACGGTGAACCCGGCGCGCGATAACAGCCGCCCTTTCACGTAGCGCGCAGGCTCGTGATCGTCAACGTTGATGATAGTTTCGGAGCCGCCCACGCGTTACGCTAGATTCCTAACTCGAACTCCGGTTCTGAGCAGAAAAGATACGGCTCATCCAGAATCTCTCGTATTGCCATCAGCGCCGGACGCCGGTCCTCGGTTCCTTTCGGCAGTACCGCCGATATGCGCTCTCCAAGACGCGCGTAATCGATTTCCGTCATCAGCTTTGACGTGTGAATAATAACAGGAATGCCGGCGGTCACCCGATCCGACTTTAGCTGATCCAGTACTTCAAATCCACTCTGGTCCGGCATGGCGAGATCCAGGAGTATCAGAGCCGGAGCTTCGAAGCGCGCCCGCTCGGCTGCGTCTGAACCAGTCGCTTCCACAATCTGGTACGCCGTCCCTTGAAGCAGCCGATGCATCAAATAGCGGGAGGTGGGTTCGTCATCGACGAGCAGAATGGTTTTGGGGCGCGTGGGCCGCGCGTTTTCGCTGGACGCGGCGCGGTCCGCTCCCATAGGAGCGCGGTAAGGGAGACTCAGCTTGAATACAGATCCGGTACCCAAGGCGCTCTCCACCTCGAGGGTGCCGCCCAACAGAATCGCCAACCTGCGAGAGAGCGGAAGACCCAGGCCGGTGCCTTTCACTCTTTCCTGGATGGGGTGTTCGATCTGCGCAAACTCTTGAAATATGCGCTCCTGATCTTCGGGTGCGATACCGATGCCTGTGTCCTTGACACAGAACACGACGGACTCTCCGGAAGGCGACAAGCCGGCGCTCACGCGCACTTCCCCTTGCTGGGTGAATTTCAGCGAATTGGAGATCAGGTTGCGCAAGATCTGCCCCAGCTTACTCTCGTCGCTCTCGAACACCACGGAAGGCGAAAGATCTTCAAACACCAGCGAAACCGCCTCGTTGCTGGCCAGCGGGCGCATCAAGGCGCGCGTCGCCCCCAGGAACTGGCCGGTGTCGATGCGGGTAAGCCGAACTTCGGTCTTGCCTGATTCCACCTTCGCCAGGTCCAGCAAGTCGTTCACAATATCGGCGAGTTGCTGGGCAGCGTCGCGGATATAGCCGACCTGTTTTTCCTGCTCGGGCGACAGCTCTCCATCGGTGCGCATCAGAAGCAGCCTGGCGAGAGCAAGCACGGAGTTGACCGGCGTTCTAAATTCATGGCTGACATGCGACAGGAAGCGGGATTTGATCTCGTCTGCGCGTCTGAGCGCAGCCGCTTTCTCATCCAGCTCCGCGTACAGCGCAACCACTCCCCGGTTGGTCTCTTCCAGTTCGACATTCAGCCGGGCCAAATCCTGCTGGCGGCGCTCGAGCTCCGATTCGCGGAGCCGAAGAGTATCCAACGTTTGCAGAAGCATGCGGTTCTGGCTGTCGAGTTCCTCGATCGCGCCGGCCGCCCGCTGCTGCAGGAGCGTTGAGCAGGTCCGCGCCAGATCGGCCATATCCACCGGCTTCGCTCCGGCTGGAAGAGGTTTGCCGAACCGGACGGTGGTTCCTTGCATGGCTGAGGAAGCGATCTGAAACTCGTCCATCAAGCGCCTGGTTCCCATCAACCCGAGGCCCATTCCGGTTGCGGAAACGTAGGCGCCGGCGAGAACAGACTCCAGGTCTTGGATGCCGCCTCCGCGGTCGCTGACCTGCACCCAGAGGAACTGTGGCCGGGCTTGGAGATCTATCGAGAAGTCGACGCGGCCGCCGTTCGCATACTGGTATGCGTTGCGCGCAATTTCGGAGACCGCGGTGGCGATGCGAGTCTGATCCTGCTCGCCGAAGCCGAGCAGCGCCGACAGGTGCCGCGCGCGCTGGCGCGCCGTGACCAGGTCCCGTTCCTGCTCGATGTTGACCGATAGGACGGGTTTGACATGGCTGGTTTCGGCCTGGGGCTTCATTTCGATCCTGCTTTGGGCAATCATGCGCCTCCCGGGCGAACGACCACCACACAAGCATCGTCGCGCTTGCGGGTGGCTTCGCGGTAGAGAACACCGGCGATGATGGACGGATCGCGGCGGCGCAAGCCTGGATAATCCTCCAGGTTCCAATTGGTGTGCAGCCCGTCGGAATGCATGATAATCAGCCCGTTCTGCGGTAGCGTATATGAAAACTCCTGCAAGCGCGGGGAATGATAGCCGGCTGTGCCGTTGTGCGAAATCATCATGACAGGTTTCCCGGCCCCGATCAGCGCCCCCGCGATGTTCCCGATGCCGGCATAGCGCACCGTTCCGGAGCCGCAATTGAGATGAGCAACGGCCACCGCCGCGCCGCGCGTGCTGCGGAGAGCACCGTGCACCCGCTGCAAAATCGCGATGGGCGACCAATCCACGCTGCGCTCGAACACCGAGATTGCTTCCGCCGAAGCCCGCGCCGCCATAACGCCATGACCCAGGCCGTCGGCTGCGATAACGGCCATTTCGCCCTCACGCTCGCGGCAGCTCCAGGCGTCGCCGGAAACTTCCTCGCCCGCTACCGGCTTCGAAACGGCGCCCACCTTCGCCGCCGGCGCCGGTGTCTCTTGCACGCGCGCAACCAGCACCGTTCCTCTTCCGGGCTCCGAGTAAATATCGAATTGTTGCGATTGACGCACCACCGCGCCCAGCCCGGTGCCAGGCGTTGCCCGGCTCGAGTAGCCGTCCTCCAGGCAGCGCGCGATGTCCCTCATGCCTGGCCCTCGATCAATCGCCAGGATCTCGATTCCCGGCCCTGAGCGGTCGGAGAGCGTCGACAGGAACACCTCTCCATTTTGGGCGTGCTTGAGCAAATTCGTGCAGATCTCCGATACAACGATCGCGGCTCTTCCGGCCACGGCCTCCTCCAGCCCTTCTTCGTGCGACATGGCGGCCGCTGCGCGGCGGACCTCGGCAACGCGGCTCGGGTCATCGATCGGAAAAATACGAGTCACAGAGCCTAGACCTTCCAACGGGCAATGGTCACCCGCGTACCGGCGCCGACCTTCGATTCGATAGCGAAATCGGTGCAGAGCCTCTTGGAGCCTCCCAGACCGAGACCCAGTCCGCCGGCAGACGTATAGCCGTCCTGCATGGCGCGTTCCAGGTCCGCGATGCCGGGCCCGGTATCTTCGAAGGTCAGCCGCAAGCCTTGTTTCGAAGCTTCTTTCAGAAGTTCGAGAGTTACCTTGCCGCCCCCGCCATGAACCACCGTGTTGCGCGCCAATTCGCTCGCTGCGGTGACGATTTTGGTTTGATCGACGATCGTCAGCCCGATCTCGACCGCGAGCGACCGCGTGCTTTGCCGGACGACGACAACATCCTCCTGATGAGTGAGCGGCAGTTCAACCGTCTTCACGACCATCGCCGCCAATTTCTTCCTTTCCGGAGCTTCGCAGAAGCTGCATTCCACGGTCGACGTTCAGGGCAGTCCGAATGCCTGGCAAAGAAAGGCCCAGCTCAACCAGCGTGATCGCCACCGAAGGCTGCATGCCGACGACGACCGTTTCTGCGTCCAGCACGCTCGCCATCCCCGCGATATTGCCCAGCATGCGGCCGATGAAAGAATCCACTATGTCGAGTGCCGAGATGTCAATTAAAACGCCCGAGGCGCGGTCCGCGACAATGCGCGCCGTCAGGTCGTCCTGCAAAGTGAGCGCCAACTGGTCGTGCATATCCACCTGGATAGTGACCAGAAGAAATGAGCCCATCTTCAGGATCGGGATTCGTTCCATACTTCAGTAAATTCTGGGGGCCGCTATTAGGAACGGCCGACCGTCAGATTTTTCCGTTTGAGCGCGAGTTGGAAGGCATCGGCGAGCGTAGCCTTCGTCATGACGCCGCTCAGGTCCACGCCGAGATGGATGATGGTCTGCGCGATTTGCGGGCGGATTCCGCTGATGATGCAGTCCGCTCCCATCAGCCGCGCGGCGGCAACCGTTTTTAACAGATGTTGCGCGACCAATGTATCGACCGTCGGGACGCCGGTGATATCGATGATTGCGAGATCGGAACCCCTGGCAACAATGGCCTCCAGCAGATTTTGCATAACGATTTGAGTGCGAGCGCTATCCAGGGTACCGATCAGGGGCAGCGCGAGCACTCCGTGCCACAGCTCCACGACGGGCGTCGAGAGCTCCAGCATTTCCTGCTGCTGCCGCAAAATGATCTCCTCGCGATTCTTCAAGAAAATTTCAGCGGTGTACAGGCCCAGTCTGTCGAGCAATTCGGTCGCGGTCCAACTTTCGCCCGCCAGTCCTTGCTTGTCCTCCGCGTATTCGGATGCGATCAGGGCGAAAAGCGGCTGCTTGAACGAGAACACAAAGATGGCCGTTTCGGTCGGCGTGAATCCCTGGGTGGCGCGGTTCTTGCTGAACTCGCCCAGCAGATCCCGCATGCTCGTCCACTCGGGCTGGCTGATATCGGAGCTCGCGCCTTTGGACAACGCCTCCGCCAGCGCGCGCAGAAAGTCCTGCGAATTCGCCCGCAGCTGCGTTTCCGAAATGCGGTCCCGCCGCCCTGACAGTGCTTCCTTCTGGCGTTGCTGCCATTCTTTCAGCAGCTCTTTTTCGTGCTGCTCAATGATCGCGGGCAGACGAGTCTTGCTCATCTACACCTCCAGCTTTGAATCGGAAGGGCAGGCCCGTGCTCCCAGGCGTTGTCCCTTCCGTAGCTTAACGTAAGGCTGTGAGGGGCGGACCTCCGGGTGCGCGCCGGACGTCTCGTCCGGCCCACTACCCAGGCGCAGAAGGCGTTCGAATTACACTGAACGTGATACCCCTGGAATGCGTTTGCGAACTCCGCTCGGCCTGCCATGGCCGCTGCTCTTCCTGCTGCTGGCCGGTTTTGCCAGTGCTGCGGCCGCGGCTAGGGAGGCGGACGCGCCCGCCCATTACGAGCATCAGACCTGGCGAACCGAAAACGGCTTGCCTCAGAATTCGGTCCACTCCATCACGCAGAGCGACGATGGATATATCTGGTTTGCGACCGAGGGCGGCCTGGCCAGGTTCGACGGTCTCAAGTTTGTCGTCTTCGACACGGAAAATACCGAGGGCCTGAGGAACAATACTATTCGCTGTCTGCTCGACGACAGCGACAAGTCCCTTTGGATCGGGACCGCGGACGGGCTGACGCGGCTCCGGAATGGCAAATTCCGCAGCTTTACGACCGAACAGGGTTTGCCGGGCAACAACATCTTGTCGCTAGCTCGAGATGCTGCGGGCGCACTGCAAGTGAGCACCACGGAAGGGAATGCGATTTATCGAGACGGCCGCTTCAGCCGCGAATCGGAAAGCGCGCCTGGCAGTAATCCGGCCGCAGTCACGTTGACGGACCGGCGCGGCCGTGTATGGACGGGGGCCAATGACGGTTTAACGGTTCGTGGAAATGGGCATGAGAAAACGCTAAAGTTCCGGGCACGGTTGGCAGGCGGCAATATCACCGCGCTCGCTGAAGACCGCGCGGGCGCCATTTGGGTGGGCACCGAGGCCGGGGCAGCCCGGATCGTCGGCGACCGGATGGTACCGATCGCTTCTCCCGACTCGGTTGCTCATGGATTAATCCTTTCGCTGTTTGAAGATGGCGAAGGCGATATGTGGATCGGAACGGATGCGGGTGGGGTAACTGTGTTTCGAGACCAGCGATTCAGAAAATTCGGCCGTCTGGAAGGTATGCCCGACGATCTCATCCGTTGCGTCTATGAAGACTCGCAGGGAATCTTGTGGGCGGGCACGAACGGCCACGGCCTGCGGAAATTCAATGGCCGGACGTTCTCCAGTTTCACCACGGCGAATGGGCTCTCGAGCGATGTGGTCTTATCCCTGGCCGGCGATTCCAATGGCGACTTACTGGTAGGAACGCCCGACGGCCTGAATATTATGCACCAAGGCCATGCGCAGTGGCTAACTTCCGCGGACGGCCTTCCGGATGATTTCGTCCGGTCTATTTACAAGGACAGGGATGGTTCCCTCTGGATGGGAACCCGCCGCGGTTTAGCGCACTATGTTAGCGGGCAGGTGACTAACTATACAAGCGCAAACGGGCTACCGAGTGACTTGGTGGGTGTCATATTACGGAGTAAGAATGGGTGTTTGTGGGCCGGAACTTTGAAGGGCCTGGTCTGCTTGACCGGCGGCAGAGTGACTCGTCCGCCATCGCTCGAAGGCCGGCGCCCGGATGCGGTCACTTCGCTGTTTGAAGATAGCCGCGGCGTGCTCTGGATTGGGACTGAGACAGCAGGGCTCACGCGCCTGGCCGGTCAACACGCCTTTCCATTTCCATTAACGCTCGGGTTGCCGAAGACGATATCGGGCATCGTAGAAGATTCAAATGGACAGCTATGGATGACTTCTCCGCACGGCCTTTTCCGCGCATTCAGAAGCGAGCTGGACGCATACGCCGAGGGCAAGAGCGGCGCGGTCTCGATCAGCTCCTACGGTACGGGAGACGGCTTGCCCGTGAATGAATTCAGCACGGGCGGACATCCGACCGTCTGGAAAGACCGCCGCAACACAATTTGGCTCGCCAGCGCGAAAGGCCTTATTTCGATCGACGCGGAGCATACCGCGCCGAACCGTGTTCCGCCTTCCGTGGTGATAGAGCACGTGACGGCGGACGGCCGGGTTCTCGATCCCAATCAGGTCAGCGTGTTCGGCCCGGATCTTTCCCGTCTTTCGTTCGAATATACCGGCCTTAGCTTCGCGGCGCCGCAGCAGATTCGCTTTAAGTACCGGCTGGAAGGTTTCGATCGCACCTGGATTGACGCTGGAAGCCGTAGAGCGGCATACTACACCAATTTGCCGCCGAGAAGCTATCGCTTCGCCGTGCTGGCGCGAAATAACGATGGTCTATGGAACAGAAACGCCGCCTCTTTGTCTTTCGAATTGCGGCCGCATCTCTATCAGACGAATTGGTTCCGGGGTCTTTTCTTGCTTGCGATCGCAGCCTTGGCATATGCGTTTTATCGCTGGCGGGTGAATCATGTGCGGAAACAGTTCAATGCCGTGATGGCCGAGCGCACCCGCATCGCCCGCGAGATCCATGACACCTTGGCGCAAGGATTCGTCGGGGTTGCGGTGCAATTGGAGTTAGTTCGCCGCCTGATGTCCACGTCCCTCGAGTCCGCCGGCGAAATCTTGCAGCAAGCTCAGACGCTGGTGCGGGAAAGTTTGGCCGAGGCGCGCCGCTCGATTTGGAATCTGCGCTCCGAACCGGCGCCGGACCAGGATCTTCGTTCCAAATTGTCCAAGGCGGTCCAGCAATCCGTACAAAATCGGGGCCTGGATGTAACAATCGAAGTGACCGGCGCGTATCGGCCGTTGCCGGCAAGAATCGAAACCGAAGTCCTTCGCATCGGGCAGGAAGCAGTGATGAATGTGGTACGTCACGCCAATGCTACTCGCCTGGACGTTAGTTTCGCGTTCGACTCGACGAAAGCGCAGATGACGATTTGCGATGACGGGCAGGGCTTCATTCCGCGGGAATACCCGGCGGCCGCGGACGGGCACTTCGGCCTGCGGGGCATGCGCGAACGCGCGGAAGGGATCAACGCCAAGCTGAGCGTGATGACCGCCGCCGGCAAAGGGACCCAGGTCACTTTGGAGCTGCCGCTCAAATGAACTCAAATGAGCCTGGAGCGAGAACTCAAGTGAGCGAACCAATTCGCATTCTGGTGGCCGACGATCACCACGTGGTACGGCAGGGCCTGGTGGCTCTTCTGAAGACGGTGAGCGGCTTCGAGGTAGTGGCCGAGGCAGCGGACGGCAAGCAAGCCCTGGACTGTTTTGACAAACATCAGCCCGATATCACTCTGATGGATCTACGAATGCCCAAGCTAGGCGGCGTGGAGGCGGTCGCCCAGATACGGCGCAAGTATCCGGTTGCACGAATTATCGTGTTGACGACCTTCGACGGCGACGAAGACATTTATCGCGCTCTTCAGGCCGGGGCCAAAGGCTATCTGCTCAAGGGAATGTTTGGAGAAGAGCTGATTGAGGCCATTCGGGCCGTGCATGCGGGCAAAACGCGGATTCCGTCGCCCATTGCCGAGCGATTGGCCGACCGGATGGGAGGTCCGGCATTGACCAGCCGGGAACTCGAAGTTCTAAAGCAAATCGTCGCAGGGCGCAGCAACAAAGAGATTGGCGGCGAGCTTTCCATCTCCGAAGCGACGGTCAAGACGCACATCAATAGCATCCTGGGAAAATTGGGCGTTACCGACCGGACGCAAGCGGCCACAACCGCGCTGCAGCGCGGCATCGTGCACCTAACGTGATGGGAGGCAATCGCATGTTTCGCCGCACCATTTCGCTTCTTCTTTCGACGCTGGTAGCGTGCCTGTACGGGAATCCGGCAAAGACCTGGAGGGCAGCAACCGGAGACGAGCTTCGGCAGGTGATTCCGGCCCGCGCCCAAGTGGAGAAAGAAAGAATCGAGACCGAGTTTCGCACCGCGTCGGGCATTACAGACGGTAACAGAAGATTCGTTGCGGGAGTGGTTTTAATCACCGCCGGCTATGCGGCTGAAGGCAAATACTCGAACTTCGTCATCGCTCAGGTACCGATCAAGATCGAGGTCCTCACGCTGCGGCCCGGCACTTATGTTTTCGGATGGAAGCATAGCAGTGAGGATGCGCTCGAAGTCAGCTTCTACGAGGCGCAATCCGGGAAGCCGTTGGGAAGTGTAGAAGCCAAGCGCATCAGCCGCATGGGCAGAATCGAATCGTTTCACATTTCGCCGCCCGGCGACCGGGCTCAGATACAGATCGGCCGGTTCGCGATGGTATACAAGCTGATCAACGAGTAACGGCAGGGCTAAATGGATCAGCGGTGGCCGCCGCCTCCGCCGCCTCCACCACCACCGCCGCCCGCATGGCCTCCGCCACCACCGCCACTGAACCCCCCGCCGCTCGCGTGTCCGCCGCCGCCGCCGGAAAAGCCGCCGCCGCTCGCGCGACTCGTGCCGCCGCTACTGCCGCCGAAGAAGCCTCCGTGGCTGGCGGATACATGGCCGCCATTCGAGGTATTGAATCCCGTGGAGGCGAACGAGTGGGCCGCTTGGGCCCTCGCTGCGGCGTAGGAGGCTGGCGACTTGGCGATTGCACCCACGGCCGGCGGCCTCTTCGGATTCACCGGCACCGGCTTCAGGGGATGCTTCCATACAGTGCCGCCACCGCCGTAGATGGGCGCGGTAACGACCGGCGCATAGCCGACCACACCGGGAGCATAGAAGCCCCAACCAAACGGGCTGTAGAACGCGCCATACGCGGGCAGCCAGGCCCAGGAGTCAAAGCCGTTGTTCCAGAACCACCCGGGGTTGTACCAGCCGCCGTATCCGTAACCCCACCAGCCGCCGTAATTATCGACGTTCACGTTCTTCGCAGCCTGGTAGCTGGATGCGGCGTCGTATTCGGACCTGATATTGCTCCAGGCGTACAGCTCGTCTTCCTTCTTGGGATCGAACTTCTCCGCCTTCAACTGCGGGCCAATCACCGTCTCGCGCCCTTTGCCTAGCTCGATCTTTTCGCCGCCGAAGGAGACCTCCGCCTTGCCTTCGAGCACGGCCGCCGAGGGAGGATTGCCGGCCGTAAACCGGTACAAACCCTGCTTCCCAATCTTGATCGTGCCGTTATGATCCAGGATCGTGATGTCGTTATCCTTCACCAAGCCCGCCACTTCCACCATCGCTTCTCCGCGCGTCACTTCGACTTGCGTGTCGGTCAGCGAGGGAGACACCATTTTGACGGCGCTGTTGTCTCCGATGCGCAGAAAGACGCCGGGCGTCAGCAGAATTTCGGCCTTGCCCATATCGGTGGACAAGGTGTCGTTGGCGGCCAGGAAGAGCGACCGGAGGCCCTTGTCCGATAGCGCTTGCCCGTTGAGGGCTACGCTCCCGTCTATATAGTTGAGCGCGCCGGGCCGCGCGGAGACCGTGTACCCCTGCGGCATCGCGTACAGGGCGGTAATCAGAAGTCCAGCCAGCACCTTGGCCGATGTTTGCCATACGCGTTTCATGTTTGCAACTCCCATCCCGTTCGGGCTCCCATAGTCTCGCAATTTCCGCTATTTTGGACGTCGAGGAACATAGAACGTTCCAGAGGCGCCATCGGATAGTGAAATTCGAGACCCCATCGTTTCCTAGCTTCGATCCTGTGTTGATTGTACGCCTAATTCTTGAGCGGAACAGCGGCTGTTTCTACGGTGGCGCCGGGCGGGGCGTTCCGAAGCGCTCGAAGAATTCGGTAATCCGGGTCAGCGAACCAAAAGACGGTGAGAAGCATCAACGAATCCGTCGGCGGCATGTTAGCCCGAAACGAACGGAAAGTACTAACAGCCCCTAAGCAACCGAAACTTTGCTGGGCTCTTAGACGTAAGTGACTCCGAAGCAGAAATTAATTAATAGTTAAGGTAGACAGTTAGGTGCGGCTTTGCGCTCTTAGTATAGTGGCGTTCTTACTTGCAGTCCTGGCAGGCAATTTACACGGGCAATCATCGCCAGTTCCCATTGGCCGGCAGGTCGCGATTCCCCGGCATTTGCAGGACGGCGAGGAGTTTCAAGTCACCATTCAAGACCTGCTACGTTACGGCCAGCGGCTCTTTGAGGCTCATTTCACGATCGAAGAGGGCACCGGGCGGCCGCTGACGAAAGGGACTGCGCTCCGCTTTCGGACCTTGCCCACCCGCTGACATTTCCTCGCAATGTCAATCGCATTTCCGGGCCGGATGCGAACTCGTGCTCGGGATGTCACAACCAGCCGATTTCGGGCGGCGCCGGCGACCTCTCGAACAACGTATTTGTGCTGGGACAGCGGTTCGATTTTGCGACCTTCGATGCGAAAGCCTTGGTCCCTACGACGGAAGCAATGGACGAGAAGGTGAGGCGGCCACCGCTAATCACGTCCGCGCCCAGGGCGTTTTTTTTCACCTCGTCGGGACGATCCCGATCACATCGCCGCCTATGTTGCCCTGATTACCCTGGCCGAGATGACAAAGAAATATGGCGAGTTCGGTTTTGGCAGGGGTCTGTACGATAAAGATCCTCAGCGGTATATCTCGCTCTGGAAGCATTGGTGGGAAACGGAGGGCCGGGACGAGTACGGACAGCCCGACCACCAAAGCCACTAACGTGTTCACGCCGCTCCCTACCGGCTCCGCTTCCGCACGTTTCCGAGACCTGGGACCTAGCTGGGTCCGGGGTAATTGTTCGTGCATACGATACAATTTCCGCGGGACGGAAACTGGCATTGACACTCAGGCCGATAGACTACGTCAGTCTCATCATTTACTTCGCCTTCGTGCTGGGCATCGGATGGATGGCCAAGCGCAAGGTCAAGAGCAGCGAAGATTTTTTGACCAGCCGCCATTCGGTACCGGTCTGGATTACCAGCCTGGCGTTTATCGCGGCCAATCTAGGCGCGCAGGAAATGATCGGCATGTGCGCGTCCGGGGCCAAGTACGGGCTGATGACCGCGCAGTTTTACTGGTTGGGCGCCGTGCCGGCCATGGTGTTTGTGGGCGTCTTCATGATGCCGTTTTATTACGGCAGCCGGGCGCGCAGCGTGCCCGAGTATCTGAAGCTGCGGTTCGACGAAAAAACCCGCGGCCTGAACGCCATCACGTTCGCCGTGATGACCATTTTTTCTTCCGGCATCAGCATGTATGCGCTGGGGCTGCTGTTTGAGCTGGTTCTGAAGTGGAATTTCACCAATTCGGTGCTGCTATCGGCCGCCATCGTGCTTATTTACACGCTGCTGGGCGGATTGACCAGCGCCATTTATAACGAAGTGGTGCAGTTCTTTCTGATCATTCTCGGCTTCGCGCCGCTGTCGCTGCTCGCGGTAGAGAAAGCCGGCGGGTGGAGCGGCCTTTCGAGCCGCCTTCAACCAGTCATGACCCACACCTGGAAATATGCTGCCCATTCCAGCGAGAATCCCATGGGTGTCGAGATCTTCGGATTAGTGGCGGGACTGGGATTCGTTTTATCCTTCGGCTACTGGTGCACGAACTTCCTGGTGGTCCAGCGCGCCATGGCGGCGGAGAGTATGGCTGGCGCAAGGCAGACGCCGCTATTTGCAGCATTCCCGAAGATCTTTATGCCGTTCGTCGTCATCTTGCCCGGCATTGCAGCCGTAGCGTTGATGAGCATGTCCTCAGGCTATACGGTTCCGCTGAAAGCCGCGGGCGGCTACGATTACGACCAGGTGCTCACCACGCTCATGGCGAAGTTCTACCCCAACGGGATGCTGGGCATTGGGTTGACTGCGCTGATGGCATCTTTTATGTCGGGGATGGCCGGCAATGTGACCGCGTTCAACACCGTATTCACTTACGACATCTACCAGAGTTACTTCCGCCGCCATGCTCCCGACAGCCACTATCTCTGGGTAGGGCGAGTAACTACGGTGGCGGGCGTGGCGCTCTCGATCGGCACCGCGTATCTTGCCACGCAATTCAATAACATCATGGATTTTCTGCAGCTTATTTTTGCCTTCGTAAACGCGCCGCTGTTTGCCACGTTCCTCTTAGGCATGTTTTGGAAGCGTGCTACCGGTCATGCGGCGTTTTGGGGACTGCTGATTGGCACCACTTCGGCCGCTCTGACGCACGGCTTGACAGTGGCGGAAAACAAGGGCGGCTGGATCGCGAATCTGCACCAGTTCCCTTCCACCATGGCGCAAAACTATTGGATAGCCATCATCTCATGGTCGGTGTGCCTGCTCGTGACCATCGTTATTAGCCTTTTCACTCAGCCGAAAGCCGAGGCTGACCTGCACAATCTGGTGTATGGCGTGACCGATCTTCCGCACGAAGGCGCCGCTCCGTGGTACAAGCGCCCTGGACCGCTCGCCCTCGTCGTGATCGCGGTGCTGGTCATAATGAACGTCATCTTCTGGTAAAAATATGGACGACTTACGACGGCCTACCGGATTTCTATTTGCCCTGCTGGGATTGATCCTCTTGCTCTATGGGCTGATCAGCCCGGGGGTACAAGCGCCGTTGGACCCCGGGGTAAACGTCAACCTGTGGTGCGGCCTGACGCTGCTGGTATTTGGGGGATGCCTGCTTTGGCTATCGTTCCGGGCGAAATCGTAGCGCTGTTTCACGGGCATTTCGACTCCGCTGCCGAACCGGCCGTTTATCGCGCGCCCGGACGTGTCAACTTGATCGGCGAGCACACGGATTATAACCTCGGCTACGTGTTTCCGATCGCACTCGAGATGGCCTGTTACGCCGCCATCGCGCCGGCGAAACACGGCAGGCTGCGGGTATTTTCGCGAGACCTCGGTGACGAGTATGCTATCGACGTGGGAGAAATCGCCCAGGCAAAACCGCAACAGAAATGGAGCGATTATGTAATCGGCGTCGCGCGAGAACTTACGAAAGCGGGCCTCGACATAAGGCCAGCGGACCTGTTGGTTGCAAGCGACGTTCCCACCGGCTCCGGGCTCAGTTCATCGGCGGCGCTCGAGATCGCGACTGCCGTGGCTTTGCTGGGGCAGCGGTCCATGCCGAAGCTGGAGATTGCGCTGTTAGGCCAACGGGCAGAGTCGCAGTTCGTCGGCGTGCCGTGCGGCATTATGGACCAATATGCGTCGGTATTCGGGCGTGAGCACGCAGCCATTCAGATCGATTGCCGAAGTCTGCAGCACGAATACGTCCCGCTGCCGGAGGACATCGGCATCGTGGCCGTCAATTCCATGGTGAAGCACGAGCTCGGCACTTCAGCGTACCGGGAGCGCGTGGCGGAGTGTCAACAAGCAGTGCGCGCGATCCAAGAGGTTGCTCCGCATGTGCAGAGCTTGCGCGATGTATCGGTGACCCTCTTCGAGCAGATTGAGGATCGCATTCCCGATGTACCGCGCCGGCGCGCCAGGCACGTTATTTCCGACACGCAGCGGGTTCTGGACCTGGCTGCGGCCGCGCGCGCCCACGATTTGCCCGGCATGGGCCGCCTGTTTGTCGCTTCCCATCGCAGCATGCAGCACGATTACGAGATCAGTTGCGAAGAAATCGATTTTTTAGTCGACACAGCAATCGACATCCCGGGCGTGTATGGCGCGCGCATGACCGGCGGCGGCTTCGGAGGATGCACGGTAAACCTGATAGCGCTGGAAGCCGTGGGAACGTTCCGCCAGTACCTGCGCACAGCTTACCTAGGCCGCTATGGTAAGCAAGCGGCCTTCTACGATTGCAAGGCCGCCGCGGGCGCTGGTCTTGTCGAGCCGGGCCGATAAGGCCCCATGTGGCAGCAGAATTATGCACCCATCGGTGGCAGCCTCGGCTGGTCTGCGCTGATTGCGGCGCTGCCGGTGGTTGCGCTGTTGTATGCGATCGGCGTGCTGCGGACGAGCGCCTGGAAGGCGTCCTTAACCGGCTTACTGGCCGCGGCCGTGGTGGCTCTGTTCGCGTTTCGAATGCCGCCGCTTCTGGTTGTGGATTCGGCGTTGTATGGCGCTGCCTTCGGCGCTTTCCCCATCTTCTGGGTGGTTTACTGGGCCATTCTTCTGTACCGGCTGACCGTCGATACCGGCAAGTTCGAAACGCTGAAAAATTCAATTGCACAGCTCACCGCAGACCGAACCCTACAGGCCTTGTTGATCGCCTTCGCATTCGGCGCATTCGTCGAAGGCGCCGCCGGATTTGGAACGCCGGTTGCCGTTGCGGCCGCCATTCTGAGCGGCCTCGGTTTTGCCGCGTTTGAAGCCGCGGGCATTTGCCTGCTCGCGAATACCGCGCCGGTAGCCTTTGGATCCATCGCCATTCCCTTGGTCACCCTAGCCGCAACCACAGGGCTGCCGATCGAACTCCTGAGCAAGTATGTAGGCCGGCTATGCGCGCCCGTTTCGCTATTTATTCCGGCCTACCTGGTACTGGTCATGGGCGGAACGCGGGCCCTGCGGCGCGTGTGGCCGGCTGCGCTCGTGTGCGGCGCCGGCTTCGCGGCAACGCAATTTCTAGTTTCGAACTTCATCGGCCCGTATCTGACGGACATCCTGGCTTCGCTCGCCGCGATTTTGGGATTGGTCTTGCTGCTGCAGTTCTGGCACCCGGGCTCTCTCGCCGTGCGTCTCACCCGATATTCGGTGCGGGAAGTGGCCGCCGCCTGGTCGCCTTATCTGCTGCTGGTCTTATTCATCCTTTTGTGGAGCATCGACGCCATCAAGGCGCTATTGAATCGCCCCAGCCTGACGTTCGCCTGGCCGGGCCTGCACAACATGGTGCAGCAGGTCCCGCCGGTAGTGGCTCATGCCCTGCCATACGCGGCGCTGTACCGGTTCCGATACCTGGCGGAAGCTGGAACAGCCTGCGCGGTGGCGGCGTTCGCAACGGCGCTGATCCTGGGCGTTCGCCCGCGGCGTTTCCTCCGTTTGGCCGCCCAATCGGCCGATCAACTGAAGTTTTCCTTCGTGAGCATTGTCGCGGTGCTGGCGCTCGCCTTTGTGATGAATTACTCGGGCGCGACCGCTACCCTGGGCCTGGCCTTCGCGTCCACAGGGCGCGCGTTTCCCTACTTCAGCGCCATGCTCGGCTGGTTGGGCGTGTTCCTCACCGGCAGCGATACGTCTTCGAACGCACTGTTCGGAAGCCTGCAGCAGGTGACAGCGCATCGTCTCGGCTTAAATCCGGCGCTGATGGCGTCGGCCAATTCCGCAGGAGGCGTGATGGGAAAAATGATCAGCTTGCAGAGCATTGCCGTCGCAGCCGCAGCGGCAGGCCTGGGGCCGAAGGACGAACCGGCGCTGTTCCGGTTTACTCTGAAACATAGCCTTTTGCTGGCCAGCGTTGTGGGTGTACTCGCTTTAATGTACGCATGCTGTTGACCGATGTACATGCGGGCTGGTACGCTAGGATTGGCATGAAGTGCACCGCTACTCAGTTACGGAAGACGCTTTTTACGGCTTTAGATAAAGCCGCGACCGGGGAACCCTTGGAGGTTGTCTATAAAGGGCATACGTTCCGGATTGTTCCGGAGCAAAGCGGGTCGAAACTCTCCCGGGCTAAACGGCAAAATACCTTGCTTGTTCCTCCCGAGTCCATCGCGGACAGCGATCCCGAACTATTGGCTGAAATGGAAGCCGAATGGGAAGAGGACTGGAAAGAGATTTGAGTATCGCCTATTTGGATACACAGGTTGCCATCTGGCTTCATGCCGGCGCCCTGGAGAACATGACAGGTGAGGCGAAACGGCAGATCGAAACCAACGATCTCCTAATTTCGCCGATGGCCTACTTGGAATTTCAATACCTGCTGGAGCGAAAGCGAATCGGCAAAGACGCGATGGCGATCTACACGTACTTACAGGCCACCTTCGGAGTCAACCTGTGCTCGTTCCCGTTTCCGGCCATCGCAACAGAAGCACTGTCTTGTACCTGGACGCGCGACCCCTTCGATCGCATCATCGTTTCCCACGCCAAAGCCAACCGAAACGCGGTGCTGATAACGGCCGATCGCAAGATCCGGCAGAATTACTCCGGCGCACGCTGGTAACTTCACCCCCCGATCGAATACATCGGCCTTTCCGGCGCCACGAAGCCGGCGCGGTTAATCTCATGCCCGGCCCACTTCCGCCATACCGTGGAACGAATCGCTGCTTGGAGCTCGCCATCCGAATCCGGCCGCTGAAGCAGCGGCATAATATCGGTCTCTTCCCGCGCAAACAGGCAATAGCGCAGCTTGCCGTCCGCCGTAAGGCGCAGCCGATTGCAGTTCATGCAGAACGGCCGGCTCACGGAGGCAATGAACCCGACCCGGTAGCCATCGGCGAACTGGTATTCGGTGGCGGGCGCGCGCGGGTCCGCGTCGGGAACAGGAGTCAACGGGCCGAATTCGCGCGACAGCCGCTCGATCGTCTCGTCCGCTGTCAGCACTCGCTCGAGCGACCAGAGCTGCTGCGCGTCAAGCGGCATGAACTCGATGAAGCGGACCTCCATGTTTCGCTCTCGTCCAAAGCGCACCAGCGGGACGATGTCCGGCTCGGTCAGGCCCTTGATCGCCACCGCGTTCAGCTTTATCGAAAATCCGGCCGCGATCGCGGCATCGATTCCGGCCAGCACGCGTTCCAGATCGTCGCGGCGCGTGATGCCACGGAAGCGCTCCCGGTCGAGGGTATCCAAATGAACGTTCAAGCGCCGCAGCCCTGCCGCATACAGATGCTCCGCCCAGTCGCGCAGCAGCACTCCATTGGTGGTAAGAGCTAAGTCGCGAATTCCCTGGGTCCCAACGATCGCGGCGACCAGGTCCGGGACCTTGGGCCGCAGCAGCGGTTCGCCCCCGGTCAGGCGAATCTTGGACAGTCCCAGCGGGACCCCCGCCGACACGAATCGAGCAATCTGCGGAAAACTCAGCAACGACCGCGCCGGTGTAAATTGCGAAGGATGCTCGGGCATGCAGTAGAAACACCGGATGTTGCAGCGGTCGGTCAAGCTGATGCGAAGGTCGGAATGAATGCGCCCATAGGAATCGGCCAGAGGGCCGGCTGGCGGTGGATGTAAACCCGGAACGGGCGCTAGTTGAACCAACATACGCGGCCTCAGGCAAGGGCTAACATGCGCTCGAGCGGCACCCGTGCGCGCCGCATAATGTCGACCGGCGGCTGGATGCGGGGCTCCAGGGTTTCAAGACAAGCCAGCAGTTTTTCCAGCGAGTTCAGCTTCATATACGGGCACTCGCTGCAGTTACAGCTCTCATTCGCTACGAAATAGAATGTCTTAGCCGGCGCCAGCTTTTCGAGCGAGTACCGTACTCCGCTTTCCGTTACCAGGATAAACTCGCCTGCCGTTTGAGCCGCACACCAGTCGACAATCGCCGAAGGAGAGCCGACAAAATCCGCCATGCGGAGCACCCCGTCCGGACATTCCGGATGCGCCGCCACCAGCGCCTGAGGATGCTGGTTGCGAGCGGCAGCCAACCGGCGCGCCGGAAAGGTTGCATGCACGATGCAGGCTCCTTGCCAGATCTGCATGTTAGTGCGGCCCGTTTGCTTTTGAACATAGTTGCCCAGATTGATATCGGGCACGAACAGAATGGGCCGGTGCGCGGGAATGGAGTTCACCACCGCGACCGCATTGCGCGAAGTACAAACGATGTCGCTTTCCGACTGCACCTCGAGCGAGGTGTTGATATAGCTGACGACGACATGCCCGGGATGGCGGCGCTTGAAAGCGCGTACGCCCTCGGCTGGACAACTGTCCACCAGGCTACATCCGGCGTCCTGGTCCGGAACAACTACGACGCGGTCCGGATTCATCACTTTGACGGTCTCCGCCATTGAGCGTACGCCGCAGAAGGCGATTACGTCGCCTGCGAACGTCCGGGCTGCCTGCGCCAACTCCATGGCGTCCCCGATGGAGTCCGCCAATTCCTGGATCTCTGGATCTTGGTAGTGGTGTGCCAGAATAACGGCCCGCCGCTGAACCTTAAGTGTCAGGATCTGTTCGGCAACTGTGGGGGCGGAGACCATCTAATGCTTTGCTGTCCATCAGTTTAGCGCGCGGGGGATACAGCCGCTCCAGTACTGCGCGCTCACGGAAATTACGTAACAATATCCTGCTGATCGAGTCGAAGGGGAAAGCGCGGGTATCCTCCGAGCCTGCGTAGATCCGGGACTGACCGAACGAGAGACGGCCAGTCCCCTTTGTTTTTGGGAAACTGGCCGGCCCAGCAGCAACGGCAGGCTAGAACTGGAAGCGGCCGGTCACGACCAGGACGCGTCCGGAGACCGCCGAACCCTGGAACGCGCCATAGGCGCTGGTGGGCGGAACGGCAGTAGCTGTGATGGTTCCGAGACCGCCCTCCGCTACATCGGCGTTCGGGTTTTGAAAGTTCGGATGATTCAGCACGTTGTAGGCGCTGGCGCCTAATTGAAACCTCAACCTCTCTGTCAGATTGAAGTTCTTGAACACCGACGTATCGATGTCGGTGTAACCAGGGCCGCGGAACGCGTTCCGGGCAAGATTGCCAAAACCGGTCTCGGTCTCGGCAGCGACGAATTGGCTGGAATTGAAGCAGGCAGTATTGACCGCGCTCGGGCCACAATTCATGTTTACCGGACCGACGGCGCTTGCCAACATATTTACCGTGAAGTTGGGATTGCTGAGATTGGGCGATAAGGACCCTCCCAGCAAGGCGTCATAAACGCTGAACGGGGTCCCCGACCGGACATAGAACTTACTCGACACTGTCCAGTTGCCCAGGACATTGTACAGGAAGCGGTTCGTAGGCTTCCATGGGATATCCCAAACGAAGTCGGCCGTCAGGCTATTACGAATGTCATAATCGGCGTTCCCGTAACTGGCGGCTACCGACGGGTTGGGAAGCACGGTGAAGGCGCATCCGGAGCAGAAAGCGTATGGCTCGTTCGCGCCGCCATTGGAAATGGTGTCCAGGGCGTGGCTCCAGGTGTAGTTGACTTGGCCCTGGAAGCCGTGAGAGAAGGCGCGGCGGAACTGAACAGTCAAGCCGTCGTAGTTAGAATAGCCGGCATTGGTCAACTGAGTCACCTGCGCAAATCGCGGGTCGGGCGGGGCGGTGGGCAGGCCGGCGAACGCCCCATAACTCGCTTGCGCGTAGGCGTTGAACCACGGATTCAAAAGCAGCTCGTTATAGCCATGGTTTCCGCTGTAGGTTGCAACCAGGACGTTTTTCGATCCAATCGGCTGCTCGATCTCAAAGCTCCATTCCGCATACTCCGGAGTGGCCAGGTGATGGGGGACCGAGAAATAGTTGAAAGCCCCGAATCCCGGCACCAGGCTGCTCAAGGCCGCCAGGTTGTCTCCGGCAGCAAAGCCGCTTTTGAAGGCATTGTATTCGTTCTGCGCGGCGGCCGCGGCGCTACTGGGGTCATTGGCCGTATTCACGGTCTGGCCATTATTAATGGTGGGTGTAAACGGGAACGGCGGGTTGTTGAAGATGTAGGAGACTAACTGACCGGGTGACAGATCGGAGAACAGGCCGAATCCCCCGCGAACCACCATGCCGCGGGCTGCATTGGGACTCCAGACTACACCAAACCGCGGGTCGGGAACAACCGAATCTACACTGTAATAGGCGTGTGACTGCCCGGCGAGAATCGAAGAGTTATAAGGGATGCTTACTCCTTTTTGGAAGTCGGCCGAACTAAAGGCGTCCGTCAAGTTAGAAAAGCAGTTATCCACGCACAGCGGATTTGCCGTGCGATCGAAGCGAATGCCGTAAGTAATTTTCAGGTTCGGCTTCACCGCCCACTCGTCTTGCAGGTATACGCCAATGTTATAGAACCGGATGTGCGCATCGAGAAGCGGGCTGAACTTCTGTTGGTAGTTGCTGCCCGTTGCGCTATCGGTCACGCCATTCACGAAATCGGTCAATGAGTTAAAGGTGTAAAGGCCGACCGTATTCGATTCGTAACTGAAATCGGTAACCCGGTTTCTGCGGAAATTTACTCCCACCTTCAAGGTATGATTGCCCTTGACAAAGGATACGTCGTCGACGATCTGGCCTTGACCCGCATCTCGCCCCTGCGGGAAGTAAAAGCCATTTTCATAAAATCCGCCCAGCTCGTAGAACCCTCCCGTGCCGGTCGGTGGATAAGCGCCATTCGCACCACCATCATTGAAGGTGAAGGAGAACGGTAAAATCTTTTGTGCCGCGGTTGTGCTGGCCGGGCCGAAGATCGCGCTGTACCACAAGAACGAAACAATAAAGTTGTTTACGGTCGTCGGGGAGATGACGTAGGTGTGGTTGATTTGCCCCTCATATTGGGGTTGGATGCTGTGTGCATCGAGCGATGGGTTCACAAGATCGGTAAATGTGGGCTGGAATCCGTGGTCTCCTTTAAAGCGGAAGAAGATCTTCTGCTTGTCGTTGATGTTCCAGTCCACCCGGTGCGTTTCCAGCCACTCCTTGTTCGTGTTCAGGCCATTCTCATTAAACGCCGAGGCGCAACTGACATTGGTGCCGAACACTCCGCCGCCAGGAGCCGGCGTGTTCGTGGCGGCGAAAGCTCCGCAGCCCAGGTTCGAAACGGCCGAGCCGTTCACCTGGCGGGTGCTCGAATCCTGTAACGGACCTGATCCTGCCACCACCGGAACCGCATGCCCTATACCCGGGGCGCCATTCCACTGACCGAAGGCCTGCGTGTAGAGCGGGACTTGAGCGGCTGAAATGTGGCCCAGAATATAGCTCTGCAGTTGAGGCGAAGGGACCGATACGACGGCGGTACTTGGAAGCGAATAATAGATTCCCTCGCTATCGGAATAGAAGAACAGCTTGTTCTTCCAGATCGGGCCGCCGATGTCGGCGCCCCACTGCCGCGAGACAGCGTACGGTCGCGGCGTTGAGAGAGCATTATTGAAGAAATCGTTCGCGTTCATCAGGTGGTTGTTGAAGTTGAACAGTAGGTCGGCGTGAATCTTGTTAGTGCCACCTTTGGTCACGTAATTGACCTGCGCTCCTGCCTGGCGGCCGTATTGCACGCTGTAGGCGTTCGATACCACCGAAGCCTCCGAGATTTCGTCCTGTCCCAGCAGCAAATTGCTGGCTCCGGAATTATTCAGGTTGAGATACGGATCGTTGTAATCGTCGCCGTTGACGGTGAAAAGGTTCGATGTACCCGGCAACCCGTGCGAGCTGAAATTGCCGTAGCCCATGCCGGTACTCAACACTACGCCCGGCGCGGTGAACGCTATCGTGGTGATATCACCGCCGGGCGCCGGAAGTTCCAACACCTGCTGGGTGGTGAAGGTGGTGCTCAGGTTTGCGTTGTCCGTCTCGACGGCGGGAGGTGCGGTGTTAACCTCGACGACTTGCCGCGTCGATTGCACCTTCGCTACCAGATCGATACTAGGCGCTTGTCCAACCTCTACCGCCACGCGGACAAGGTCCGATGAAAGACCGGTGCTTGCGGCCTGCACGGTATAACTGCCGGGCTTGAGAAACGTAAACCGATAAGTACCCGAATCGTTGGCGGTCGCGGTGCGAGTTTCGCCCGTATCCAAGCTCTTAAGCGTGACCGTGGCGCTAGCTACTGCCGCCCCGGACTGATCCTTAACCGTGCCTGCAATGTCGCCTGTCGTGATTGTCTGGGCAAAAACGGTGGACAAGCCAGCAAACATCAGGATGGCGAGCCATCCAGCTAACGTTCTCAAGGATTTCATGGTTTTCTCCGGCCTTGCAATCGCCTCTTTCAATCGCGCGAGGAAACGACGGTAAGCTGCTTGCCGCTATCGGCTCTCGAAGCTCTTACCCGGCATCAGTAACCGGCACGTTAGCTTACTATTCCTTGCACCGTAACTCGGAGGTAAGTGTGCAATTGAAGCACCAACACCTAAGTGCTTGAACCCGTGATCCGTGCAAGCAGGTGCCAGATCTTCGCCTACCGATTCTGGAACGCACTATTCCAGGAAGTGGAGGGGTAATGTATCTGTCTAATATAAAAAGGGGGCGACCCTGCACACTCCGTAACAGCGTCAGAAATAAAACTTCGCTGCCAACTGGATCGTCCGCCCACCCGTCTGGCCGCTAGTGCCGGCGGTAGCGCCGTAGGCTGTAAGAATTCGACCGAAGTTCCGATCATTGATGGTTCCATCAACGCCGCTACCTTGATAATTGATAACCGTGAATTCGGCGTGGTTGAAGACATTGTAGGCTTCGGCGCGCAACTCGAGGAAGCGCTTCTCGCTTTTCGTAAAATAGACGCGCTTGCTTAAAGAGAGATCGGTGTTGACAACTCCGGGGCCGTGGAGAGCGTTGCGGCCGGCATCGCCGAGTTGACCGATGGCCTCCTCACTAAATGTGTTGGGGTTGAAGTAGTAATAGTTCTGCGGTGTAGTTGGAGCGCCGGGCGTCACGGTATTCACCAGACTGGAGTTTCGCGGATTCAAGATCTGCGGGCTGGAGACGACATTGGGTGCATCCCAGCAACCATAGAATTGATAGATGCTGCATTCGAGTGAATTGAAATCAGTCTCCGACGGGTTAATCGGGAATCCAGTTTGCCAGGTCGATATTCCGGAGATATGCCATCCATCCAGAACAGTTCGAGTGAACCCGTTACTCCAGTAACGGCTGACGTGCGGCAGTTCATAATCGTAGCTGATGACCAGACGTTGGCGAGCATCATAGACGGAATCAGCGCGGTCCACGCCAAAATTAAACGGGTCAATCGCGCGAGCGCCAAAGCCGCTGTTCTCGAAACTCGAGGTATCGTCGATAGAATGCGCCCAAGTGTAAGAAGCCTGGAAGCTCAGGCCATGGCTTAGCTGCTTCTTGAGGCTCACCTGCATGGAATTGTATTCGGAGTTTCCGTCGGTGGCCTGAGTGCCGACCGAGGCGAGGACATTGGCGGGCACGACGGATGAATAGATGGTGCTCAGAGCACCCGTCGGCGAGGCCTGTTGGAACGAAGCGTTCGCCACGCAAGCAGGATTCGTGGCGCACGCGGCCGAGAAACTCGGCGAAATCGGATTGCCTTCGTAGGTCATTTCTTCGTGACGGCCGAGTGAGCCCACATAGCCGACTTGCAGAAGCATCGAACCTGTCAATTGCTTCTGGACGTTCAGGTTGTAGTTCATCGAATACGGATCGGTGAAATTCGGGCTAATCACGTTTAAACTCAGCGGCTCATAGGGTGCGAAGTTGACGTTAGTTCCTTTCGCGGGAGCAACGAAGGGGAACGGATTTGGAGTGACCACTCCGGTAGCAATGTCCACGAAGGGATTGGCAAAGGTTGGATTTACAGCTCCGATTGAGGTGATTGAAAACGGCGGCACGCCTAGATTCTGCAACGATAGCTCTTCTTCGGAGCGATTGAAGTAGACGCCGAAACCGCCGCGAATAACCCAACTCGGGCTGCTGCCGCCGCCGGGGCTATACGCGAATCCGAACCTCGGACCGATGTGATCGTAATGTGGGTGGTAGCCGGAGGCCGTACATCCCGGATCACCAGGATAATCTACTCCAACCGGAGCAGTGGGGAAGATAGTGGATTGCTGGCCCGGAATGAAACAGTTGACGTCTTCTCCGGCGAAATGCTTGTTGACGAGAGGCGTATCGATCTGATATCCGGCGCCATAGTTGAGGGTGAGATTTGGGTTTACTTTCCAGTTATCCTGCGCATAGGCATAGTATTCGTAGGTGCGCGTGTCAATCCAGCCGCCGCTGCCCTGGCTATACGAATCGGGGATACCGAGCAGGAAGTCGGCGGCAGGATTACCTGTGCTGTACAAGCCGGTGCCGTTGAACGTATAACTTCCATTATTGTTCCCGTTGAACGGGTTATCCACGTCGTATCGTTTTCCTTCGAATCCAATCTTCAGCGTGTGCTCTCCCATGACTTTAGAGAAGTTGTCCGCGAGTTCGTAAGTGGAATCGATGCGAGGTTGAGGACCGTTGGTGCTGAAGCCTAGATTGAAGAACCCGGTGAGTGAAATAAACGGCAAGCCCGCTCCGACCGGATCCTCGGGATTGATCGCGAACCCAGCCGTAGAGGGCAGAGTTGGATTTTGCGGTTCGACGGTCACGAAGTTAAAGCGCAGAAAGGAAAGCCGCAGCTCGTTCAGCGTTGTCGGAGTGAAGGTGTGTGTCCAGTCAGCAGTAAAGAATTTGAAGGATTCGGTCGATTCGTCACCAAAGCCCGGTACTGTCGCGCCGGTAAACGGTATGGTCTCGGGAGCTTGGTTGTGCTGGAAGCTCAAGTTCACCCACATGGAGTCGCTGGCGCCGAAGGTGTGATCGAGCCGGGCAATTCCCTGATCAACGGTATTGGTTTGGATCGGATTGAACGAAAAAATATTGGTTCCCAAGTTCGGATTAGGAACATAGGTGGCGAGAAGTTTGGCCGCGATCGGATTAATATCGGCTGCCGGAATGGTGCCGCCGGCGAAGATCGTTGAATACGCCGTTCCGGCTGGATATGTCTGGCCGTTGCTGCCGACAAGCGGAATCGGAGATGTGTTCGTAGACGTGACAAAGCCCGGACCGAAATCGCCGGCTCGCTGAGCCGCTGTAAAAACGGTCGTGGTGTCAGATGCGGTGGTCTCCGGTTGACGATTGCGCGTGCCTTGGTAGGACATGAAGAAGAACGTGTGATCCTTCCAAATGGGGCCGCCCACCGTGCCGCCAAACTGGTTCTGATGAAACACAGGTTTATCGATCGAGAACAGATTCCGGCTGTCCAGGAACGTGTCGCGATAGAAGTCGAAGGCGTCGCCATGGAACTGGTTGGTACCGGATTTGATGATGGCGTTGAGGACCCCACCGGAGTTGCGCCCGTACTCGGGGTTGATGGTGCTGTCGATTAGATTGAACTCTGCAATCGAGTCGGCGCTCGGAATAAAGGACGGACTATTCAGCGGCAGGTCGATATCGTCAGCTCCATTCACCAGGAACGAATTCTGCTGGGATTGACTGCCGTTGGTGGCGTAGTTGGTGCCGAAGCGGTCACTGCCCGCGACAACGCCCGGCGCGAGCTGTTCGAGCGTTACCCAGTTGCGGCCATTGAGCGGAAGATCTACGATCGTCTGGGATTGTATGACCGTGCCTAATTGTGTCGTGCTGGTCTCGACCTGAACGGCGTTGGCCTGCACCTCGACCGTTTGATTGACGGACCCGACTTGCAGCTTCACCGCCAAGGTGAAGATCTGGTTCAAAGCCAATTGAATATTTTCGGCGGTGAATTTGGTAAACCCGGTTTTCTCCGCGCTGACCGAATACATTCCGACCGGCAATTGCAGAAATTCAAAGCTGCCGTCGGAACTGGACGGTACCGTGTGGGAAACACCGGTCTGTACATTGTTCGCCGTGACCTGAGCTTCCGGTACGGCCGCGCCGGTCGCGTCGGTCACCGTTCCCTTAATCTCTCCCGTCAATTGCTGTGCGCGGACGGTACTTACCCAGAGCCCAACGGAAGCAAGGAAACTGATGGCTGCAAGTGTCAGATTCTTTGCAATTCTAGTCGAATGCATGTTTAACCCTCGCGTTAGCTGCGCGTGAGGTAGCAATCCACTTACCACCTTATAACTCGCTGACGCTATAGGGTAATAGTCTTTGGCGCTATGGGCAAAATACCAATTTCAGAATTTCACTATTTGAACAAATGAAGTGGACCTGGGGCGGGGCGAATCTGCCTAATAGAAAAAGGGGAGCCCGATGGCTCCCCTTTTGTAAACGCTGGTTTGTGGTGCTCTAGAAAATGAGCTTCAGAGAGAGCTGCATTTGCCGTGGATTGCTGGAAAATCCCTGGCTCCATTGCTGGAACGTGCTCGATTGAGGCTCCAAAGTGGTGCGCTCAAGGTTACCGTTGATCTGACCCTCGCCGCCCCCAGAGACAGGAGCGACATCGTCCAGGAATCCGCCGGTATATTGCGGGTGGTTGAGAATGTTAAATGCCCGAGCGGCGAATTCCAGGTGAAAGCGTTCGGTAATGTTGAAGCGCTTGATCAAGGTCAGGTCGATATCGTTGATCGGATTGAGCGTCAACGTGTTTCTCCCCGCATTGGGTAGCGAGCCTTCCGGAGCCATAACATACCTGGCATTCGGATTATTGGCGAGGAACGCCACCGTATCGCCTGCACTATTGGTCAACGGAGTAACTCCCGTGCCAAGATTCGCGGCGCCGGCCGGATTAATGATCGTCCGGTCGGGAGCGCTATCGACGTTCAGGTTGGAATCGACTGCGCTTTGAGCAGTAACGGGCTCGCCAGTCTGGAACTGATAGGTCGGCACGACCTCCCAGTTGCCGATAACGTTCTTCATAAACCAGTTCCGGTTCTTGAAGTAGGGGACATCGTAGAGCATTTCGAGCACCACGCGATTGCGATGGTCGAGTAGGGAAGAAGCCCACTCGGTGGCCAAATTTTGCGAGTCCTGCGGCCGCCGCGGCGACAGTACCGTCGAGTCGAGAGCGTCGGTCGCGTTGTCGATCGCGTGGCTCCAGGTGTAGGATCCCTGGAATTGCAGGCCGTTCGAGAGCCGCTTGGTCAACTGGTTCGACCAGCCGTTATAGCTCGAACTGCCCTCCGGCATGAAGGCGGTGACCAAGTTGCCAGTGAATCCGGCGTTGAGGTAGGCGGGCACGAAGAACCCTCCATTGTCATACGCGTTGAACAGATTAGCCTGCGTGTTGGTGAAGGTATTGAGCGTAGCCTGGCTAGGCGGATTCGAGAAATACACCGGCAGAGCGTTGGATCCATTCACCGTAGGCTGGATGTTAAGGTCGAGCTGTACGGGAAGAAAGATTCCACGCGTACCGACATACCGGCTCTCGAACACAAGGCCATTTCCGAACTCGTGCTGAATCCCGAAATTCCAGTTGTAGGCTTCCGGCCGCAACTGGTTCGGAATGAAACCGGAGGTGGCCGCTGCAGCCGCCGCGCCCTGCGGAACAGGTCCACCCGAACTCGAGGCCGGAATGCCGCCGCCGGCCAGGAAGCCGGTTGCCCCCAGGTTCGTGTTTTCAACGGTCGTGCTGAGCTGGGGAGGAAGACTCAGGGTTCCCAGATTGTCGTATAGCACGTCGCGCGTGATGCCGAATCCAGCGCGGACGGAAGTTTTGCCGCTGGTGCCCGGCGAATAAGCAATGCCGATGCGCGGCATGAAGTTGTATTTCTGCGTGGTTGGCGAATGGAATTCGATGAGCCCGGGAACGCTGGCGCTGGCATTCAGGTCTTGCGTGTTCTCCGACAGCGGCACCGTCAAATATTCGTAGCGAACACCGAGATTCAAAGTCAGATTCGGCGTGATCTTCCAGATATCGTTCGCAAATCCGGCCAGCAATTGCTGGTTGGCATAGTACACCACGTTGCCCAACCCGCGCTCCGCCAAGCCATCCGGCACGTAGTCATATAGATAATCGTTCAAATAGCTCCATTCGTAATCGCCGCGCGAACGCTGCGTGAAACTCGAAGGCGCAATCGAACTCCATCCATCGAATCCGAACTTGAAGCTGTGATTGCCCTTCGTCCATGACACGTTGTCTGTCAATTGGTAGAGGTTCTGGATCGTGAACTGCGGGGCGTTCGGGTCAGGCCCATAAGACGCGTTGAGTTCGTAGACGTCGATGTTCGGAAACGCATCCAGCCCCGGGAAGCTCTGGCTACCAAAGATGGGGAAGTCCTGGTAGAAGCGGTTGTAGCCCAGACGCAATTCGTTGATGACCGCGGGCGTGAACGTGTGGTATTCCGACAAAGTGATCAAATACGCGTTATCCGGCTGCACACCGAAGAATACGCCGGGGAAGCCGCTCGCGTCTTCACTGCCGACCCGGTTCAAGATGAAACGGGCGCGCAGCGAATCTTTATCCGACATATTGTAATCGAACGATGCCACGCCGTACTCCTGATTAAAGAAGTCCGGCAGCGAAGACGAAACCAGTCCGGTAGGAATGGTGAGCGCACCAGTTCCACCCGGCGCGAATACGCCGGTTCCAAGCGCTTGGTTGCTGCCGGGCCCCGGAGCCACCAGCACGGCAGTCCCGTTCGGCAAATTGGCTGGGTTCGACGCCACGGCCGCCGTCCCCATATACTTTTGGAACTCCGTCAGGTTGGTCGTGCTAATTCCCGGCAATGCGGCCAAGGTCGAATATCCCGCCGCTGTCGGCGCATAATAGGCGGTCGATGCAGTCTGGCCAACCGGGTTGTACTCGTAATCGACAAAGAAGAACATCTTATTGCGCTTAATGGGTCCGCCGAAGTTGCCGCCGAACCGGTTGTCATCAAAACGCGGATGGAGAGGATTGCCTTGAACGGCATTTAAGTTGTCCCCCGCGTTCAGGTTGCGGTTCTCGAAATACTCATAAAGCTCCCCATGAAACTCGTTCGTACCGCTTTTCACCACCTGGTTGAATTGGCCCCCCGAGGAATGGCCGAAGTCCGGCGAAAACTGGTTCTGCAGCATCGTAAATTCCGCAACTGCGTCGTTGGGCACGGTCACCAGCGGACCGGTCACCGATAAGCTGTTGTTGTCGATTCCTTCGATGGTGAAATTGTTGTTCGTCGGTCTCTGTCCAGCCACCGAGGGACCCATGCCATAGCCCGCACCTCCGCTCGTCGTCACGCCCGCCGACAGCAGCGAAACGTTCAGCACCCCGGTTCCAGCCATCCCGCCGCTCGCTGAGGGTAGATCCGCAAGCTGCTTACTGTCGTAAGTCGATTGAATCTGCGCCGTCGTCGTATCAATCGCCACCGCGGTCTCAGCCACCTCGACCGTCGTCGTCGAGTGGCCAATCGCCAGATTCACGTTCGCGGTCACCGTGACGTTTAGATCGACGTTCACGTTTTTCAGTTCAGCCTTGTTAAAGCCGGGCACCGTAACCGTAATGGTGTATTTGCCGATCGGCAGGTTTTCAAACCGGTAGTCACCGGCGGACGTGGTGTGGGTAGTGCTCTGGATACCCGTTGCGTCGTGCGTTGCAACCACGTCGGCATTGGGCACGCTAGCGCCAGTCGGATCGAAGACCGTACCGGTGATATTTCCGCTCGTCAACTGCCCGAATGCGGGCAGAACTAGCAGCATCGACGCCGCCACCAGCCATGCGAACTGGATCTTCAACATTTTCATATTTCTCTGTAATCTCCCTAACCTTGGCTCTAACCCGAGAGCATCTCGACGAACCCGTCGTTGCAATGAGCGGCCCGTAACGCAACCGCCACGCATGCCCCGGTTAGGGTTGGCAGGGCAATTTAAAGGCCAACGGTTGGCCGTAACAGAATGAGGAGCTTACGGGGTGTAAGGCCCGTGTGAGGTATTGAATCTGGAAGAGTAAGGGCCCCATTATCCCGATTAGCGGAACGGAATAGCTAGCCGTCGCGGCGCGGAACAGCCCCGCCTATCTAAGTAACGCTGACGGGCCGCTCCGTTGTGGCGGCGATTATCGGGCCAAAAAATGCCAGCAGCGGACCTGGGGCCGCCGCTGGCGCCGAACTAAGCTCAAAATCGAATGCGCACCCCGAGCTGTATGATGCGCGTGTACTCTGCCGCTGCGCCGGGCGCATTGCCCAGGGAAAGCGCACCGTACTGGTAGTTCAGGGAGCCGAAATCGGCCGGGTCCTGCAAATTCAACTGCGGCGCGCTCCCTTGGCCCGGGTCATCGTACTGCATGTGGTTGAAGACATTGAAGGCTTGGGCATAGATCTGAATGCCGATGCGCTCGCCGATCGGCAAGTCTTTGGTAACCCCTAAATCGACGTTCCAGCGTTGCTGCCCGCGCAGGATTCCACCGCCGCCGCAGGTGGTATCGATGCCGACCAGCGCCGGCCGGAAGTTGTTGTAAACCGCTGCCGGGTTTCCGAACAGGTTCACTCCGCTTCCGCCATTGGCGGGACTGCTGTTTACGCCAATGCCATTGCTGCCATTTACGCCAAAAGTCGCCGTATTGTTGTAGCCTTGCCCGCTAAGCGGCACTGCGGAACATCCATTTCCGTCATAACCGTTCCCGAATTCCTGGAAAGAGCCGGTATAAATGCTGAGCGGCAACCCACTGCCATAGGAGAATATCGGCGAAACCGTCCAGCCGCCGACAATCTCATTCACCCATTTATGGCTGCTCTCCCATCGCTGGCCCTTCCCGAACGGCAAGTTATAGGAAGCCAGGACGTTAGAGGTGAACTTGCGATCGAAGAACTGCGGACCGTAGTCATAATTCAAGTTCCAGGGATTGTTGACGTTGTTCAACGTGTACGCCTGGTTCAAGCCGATGGTGCCGAGCGCTTTGCCGTAGGTGAAGTTGCCGATCATGTTCAGATTGGTCGAGCGCTTCTGCACCGAAAACGTCAGTGCGTTGTAGTTGGAGAAGCCGAGCGAGCTATCGACATAGCAGTAGGCCGTGCACTGGCCGGCATCGGAGAGCAGCGAGGGGGCGAAGTAGAAGCCCGGCTGCGGATTGCCCGGCGAAGGCGGCGCATCCAAATCGCTCCACAGGTTCGTGACCGATTGAGTGAGGATGTTGCTCGACCCCTCCTTGGCCGCCACGGCCGCCGTGCAGCTAGAGTAGCCGGTGCAATAACTGCTGCCGGCGAGCGCGGTCTGGAAGAAGGCCTGGTTGGTGATCGGCGAGCCGTTCTTCAGTTCGTAATACAAATTGTCGTAAGCGTTTGCGAAGGTCTGGCCGCCGAGCTTCATCATCCAAGGCACGTCGTTAATGTCGATACCTTGATAAAGATTCCTGGCATAGACGCCCACATAGCCGACCTCCAGAACGACACCGTTCTTGAACTGCCGCTGAATGCTGAAGTCCACCGAGTCGGACGAACCCGGCCGGAAATTACTATCGAGCGAATCGACCAGCTCCGCGGAAGGCGCATTGACGCCCGGCAAAACCGGAGTGGAAAGCGTCGGCGCAATCGGGCCGACCGGCGGATTCAGGCCATCAACGCCGATGCGGAACCCAGTAGAGGCATTCGTCCCGCCCGGTTGCGTGCAGGCCCCGGTCGAAGTGGGGCTGGAGCACGTGACCGGCTGTAGAAAACCATCGCCGAGCACCGGCGTGGACACCAGGTCTATACCCAGGTTGCGCGTGTAGAAGCGCCCATAACCGGCCCGTATCACGGTGGCTTTATCGCCGAATAGCTTGCCCAGGAAGCCGTCTCCGCTCGTTTGCGGATTCCACGCGATCGCCACGCGCGGAGAGAACTCGCCGTAGAAGGGCTTATACGGATACGTCAGCCCTTTGACAGCCCCGATGGGCGTGAAGCCGATAGTCGGCTCATAGACCGACCCGGTGTTGGCGGCGGACAAACGGCCGGCGAGGTAATTCTGCACGGTGATGACGTTGCCGTTCGCATCGGTGAGAATATCCTCCACGCCGTTCGCGTCGGTGGGCGGGTATTGAATCTGATAGTTCATGCCATAAGTCAGCGTCAGATTCGGTTTAATCTTCCAGGTATCGTTCAGGAACACGTTCCAGGTCCGATCCGTCACATTGGAGTGAACCGGCGTGCCCAGCGGATTGGCGGTCAGGTTTGCGCCGGTCCGGGTAGCCACGATGGAGCTGTCCGATACGAGTCCAAGCGCGGTGGCGTAAAGATTGTTCCAGCCGTCGAAGCCCGTAATTTCGCTCGAAGGCAAACAGTTCGCCGTGACAGCGCCGGCGCACGGCACCGGCTGGCTGGCGGTAAGGTCGATGCCTGTGTTGGTAACGTTGTAAACCAACTGCGTGAGTCCGCCGACCACGTTGTCATAGCGGTCGAAACGCCAGCTCTGGTTGAAAAATTCGCCGCCGAACTGAACCAGATGAGTTCCCTTGAGCCAGTTGATGCTGTCCTTATAGTCATAATCGTGCCCATCCCAGAGCCGCGGGCGGGCATCCTGGGTATCGATATTGACCGGGATCAGAGCATTTGTCGTTTCACCGCCCAGTTCCACCGCTCCAGCCATGCCCGGAAGCTGCGGCGCCGCCCCCGCACGCAGCCATTGCCACTGATTGCGCAAATAGCTGAAGTGAAATTCGTCGGTGAGGGTTGGCGAAATCGTTCCCGTAATGCCGCCCACGATATAGCGCGGCTGCGAGATGGTAGTGGAGACGCTGGCCGGCTGCCCGAGAGAATCGCCGGGCAGCAGCCCGCCGATATCCACCTGGTTCGTCGTGGGGTTCGGCTGGCGGTAATAACGGTAGCTCGAGAAGAAGCGCCACTTCGCGCCGAAATCGTGATCGATGCGGACCACGCCGAAATCGTTCGAGAGCGGATAGGAGAGTTGACCGATGTAGCCGCAGGTGTTCAGGCCGTCTCGGTCGGCCCCGGTGGTGAAATCGTTGCAGGCCGGCTCGTACTTGCTCCACAACTGGCTGACCAGCGGACTGATGCCGATGCCGCGCGGGTCGCACGGGCCATTGCACTGTAAAGAGGTCGCCAGATTGTATTGAACGATATTCCCGTTGGCGTCGCGCTCCTGGATGATGCCGTCGCGCAGCGTGGGCGAGGGGACCGTCGCCTCATAGGGGCCGGAGCGAGGATAGCGCTGGCCCTCATAGTTGATGTAAAAATACGTCTTGCCTCCCAGAAACTCCGGCCCCAACGGTCCTCCCAAGGCGCCTCCGAAGCGGTTGAAGTGCCCTTTCGGCTCGGCGATGTCATGGTTGTTGTTGAACCAGTCGTTGGAATTCAACACGTCGCTCTGAAAGAAATCGTAGGCCGACCCATGGAAGGTTTTCGTACCGCGCTTGGTCGATATCATCACCTGTCCGCCGCCGGAGGTCGAAAAGTCGGGCGCCATGTTGTTGGTGTTGACCCGAAATTCCTCCACACTCTCCGCCGGCGTCGGCATGACACCGGTGCCGTTGTGGCTGATGTAGGTTGCGTTGTCGCCATCCAGGTCGCTGGTGTTGTTTCCGCCGTCCAGCATGAACGTATTCTGGTCTGCGAAGTTGCCCGCAATGTTGCCGCTGGTAGTGTTGCCTTCCGCGCCGTTAAATGTCGGCGCAGCAGTGGGTTGATAGAAAACCAGGGCCGAAACGTCGCGATTGATGGTGGGCAGTTGCAGAATGGCCTCGCCGCCGAGGCTCGACCCCATAGTGGCGTTCTCAGTCTGCAATTCCGCGCCCAACACCTCTTTGACTTCTACCGTCTCACTGGTCGCGCCCACCTCGAGTGCGACATTCAGTGTAAGGCCGGTTCCCGTGATCACCTGCTGCCCCGTTATGATGCTTTTCCGGAAACCCGGCTTGGTCACCGTGAGATCGTACTTGCCCGGCGTGACGTCATTGAAAACGTACAGCCCGGCAGAATTGGTCTCGAGCGTGATCGGGATGTTGGTGGACTCATCGATCAGGGAGACCGTGGCGCCGGGAACCGTCGCGCCGCTCGGATCCGTGACCCGTCCAGTCACGTCTCCATTTCCAGTTGCTTCTTGAGCCAACAACGACGCGGTTGGAATGAAACACAGCACCAAGCACAGAAGCCAAAGCGAATGCTTTTGCATAGCGACCCCTTGTTAAGTGTTCGATTCTGACAATGCGTTATTTACGAGTGTTCGATTCCGGAACAGTAAGGCTTGCGTTGGAGTATAGGTGATATTCCGCGTACTGTCAATTGATTATTGAAGGAAGTGGTACTAAAAGCTGCCGATAGATAACGGCCGGCCTGCCAGATTTCAAACGATTTTTGAACGATCTAACCCGCCTAACCGGCCGCTTACGGGCAGCCCCGAGCGCCCCGGTGGAGGGTGGCCGCAGACGCGAAAAAGGGCTGGAGATCGCTCTCCAGCCGCTTCGCCCGCTTTGAGGAATTTGAATCGCTTACCGCGCTGCCAGCAGCGCCCGCAGGTGGCGCGCGCGCTCGGGGGAGCGCAGTTGCCGCAAGGCTTTGGCTTCGATCTGGCGAATGCGTTCCCGCGTTACGTCGAACTCCTGCCCGATCTCTTCCAGCGTGTGTTCGCGCTCGCAGCCGATGCCGAAACGCAGCCGGATTACCTTCTCTTCCTTGGGAGAAAGCGTCTTCAGGATATTAGCCGTTTCGTCCCGAACGTTGGAATCGATGACCGCGTCCACCGGCGAACCCACCCAGCGGTCTTCGATCAAATCGCCGAGCGCCGATTCTCCATCCCGGCCCACCGGAGTCTCAAGCGACACCGGATCTCGCGAGATGGTCTTCAGCTTTTGCACTTTCTCGACCGGAATATCCATGCGCCGGCTGATCTCTTCGTTGGTCGGAACACGGCCCAACTCCTTCTCGAGCTCCCGCGTTGCGCGCAGGAACTTATTCATGCTCTCGTTCATATGAACGGGAATACGAATCGTGCGAGACTGATCCGCGATGGCGCGCGTAATCGCCTGGCGTATCCACCAGGTCGCGTAGGTCGAAAATTTGTAGCCCCGGCGGTATTCGAATTTGTCGGCGGCGCGCATCAACCCGATATTTCCTTCTTGGATCAGGTCCAGCAGATGCAAGCCGCGATTCACGTACTTCTTGGCGACCGAAACCACCAGGCGTAAATTGGCTTCGACCAGATCTTTCTTGGCGCGCTCGGCCTCCATCTCGCCGTGCCGAATCACCGAAAGGCTGTGCCGCAAGTCCGGCAGCGACGCGCCTGCATCGGTTTCGCGCTTTTTTAAATCGCGCCGCAATTCCTTGACGCGCAGTTGCGCGGCCGCCGAATTCCGCAGCTCGAGCTTCTTGACCTCCGCATCGAGCAGCAACATCTCGTCCGCCGTTTTTTCAATCGCGCGAACGAATTCCTTCCAACGCGCCAAATTGAACGGGATCGCCCGCAAGGCACGGGAAATCTCCACCTTCCCGCGGACTACTTTGCCGGCCCACCGTTTGCGCAGCTTCTTGTTGGCTGCCGGCGCCGCTTCGTACTTGTCGATCGTTTGCTGCTGCTTTTTGTGGGTCGCCAGATAGGCGTAGAACAACTCCGCGATCTCACTGCGCCGCTTCAAATCCGCGGCGCTGCCTTCTTCAATGTCCGAGGGTCCGAAATCGACGTAGCTGTCCACGTCTTCGGCGCCTTTGCGAACCAGCTCCCCGAAATCGCAGATTAACGTCTGGATCAGCGGCGAGCGGCTGATCGCCTTCTGCATGCGCAGTTTTCCGCGCTCCATCTTGCGGGCCAGGCTCACCTCGCCCTCCCGCGTCAGCAGCGGAACCGAACCCATCTCGCGCAGGTACACCCGTACCGGATCGTCGGTATAAATCGACTCCTCGACCTGCTGAACACCGTGGAATTCCTCGTCCTGAACTTCTTCCGGGTGAAAGAAGTTCGCGTCCTCATCGAACGGTAGCCCTAACGGCTCGTTTCCATCGGGTAAATATTGATCCTCGAATTGATCCACCTTACCTGGTCACCTCTACTTGCACGCCCACAAACTTCTTTTCGGGAAAGCAGGCGCACCAGCCCAACCGAACTGGTAATATTTTGCTAAGTCCTTGCGTTTAGGTATGCCTTCGCCGGGTCCGCGCCTAAGCCGGATGCAAGTGCCGAGCCTGTAAATATTGCGCGCACCAATTATAGCTGGTTTCCGGGCGGAAGTTAATACCCTAATAGGGAGATGTTCCCCAAAGTGATTGGTTTCGCAAAAGATAAACGCACCTCCCGCCCACCATGGCCGCCCCGGACCCTGTGGAAAAATGTACCGGGCTAGGGCCCGCTCACACTGTTAGACCTTCCGGTGGAGCATTACGTTCTTCAGTTCGTTCAAGAATTCTTCTACGTCCTGAAAGTCCCGGTACACTGAGGCGAATCGCACATAGGCGATCTTGTCCAGGGTCCGCAGCCGCTCCATAAGCTGCTCCCCAATGAGAGTGGTAGGCAACTCCCGCTCGGGGCTTTCCGAAAGCGCCGATTCTACTCCGTCTACCAGCTCCGCCAGCTTTCCCATGCTTACCGGCCGCTTCTCGCATGCCCGCAGGAGCCCGTTCAGCACCTTCTGGCGGTCGAACTTCTCCCGCCTCCCGTCTTTTTTGATGACCATATAGGGCACTTCGTCGCAACGTTCGTAGGTGGTGAACCGGCGTTCGCAGGCCAGGCATTCGCGGCGCCGGCGGATCGAATCCCCCTCTTTGCTCTCCCGTGAATCGATTACCTTGTCCTCACGATGCCCGCAGAAGGGACACGTCATCGCTTCATCCTATCCTCACGGCCCGCCTGCGTCCGTGGGGCGAGCGTCCTGGCCCGCGCCGGACACCAACATCGGCCATTGCATGGCTTCACCTTCCCCTCTCCAACCCCTTTCGGTTGAACTTCCTACTGCCGCATGACGTTTATGTGGGTGTAGCGGATGCGCCAGGGCCGCCGAGCGAATAGCGGCCCCGCACCGCCGTTCAGGCTTCCAAAAATGTCGGCCGCTGCGGTTTCAGTTTCGCTTAGCCCCGGGCTTTCGTTAAGCTCAAAGGCGATAGGTGCGCCTTGGACTTGGGCGGGTGGCACCCCGGTAGGAACCTCACGACGCTTGCATTCTGACACAAGCCTTCCGGAAACCAGTTTGGTCGAGCGCTGCCTGAGCGGCGAACAGGGCGCCTGGGATGAGCTGATCAAGCTGTACACCAAACGTGTCTACGCCCTCTGTTACCGCTTCACCAACCGCGACTCGGAAGCCCAGGATTTGACCCAGGATGTGTTCCTGCGCGTCTTCAAGAGCCTTGCCAGTTTTCGCGCCGGCGAAGGTTCGTTTACGGTTTGGCTGACTCGCCTCACGCGGAATTTGCTGGTGGACCATTACCGCCGCACCAAGCACGACCGCGTCACCGATCCGCTCGAGGACAAACTGCCGGTGCTTGAAGAGCGAACCGCGCAGTACTCGCGTACCGATGGCCTGCTGGCCGGCCGGGAAGCCGGCGAGCTCTTGCAAGCGGCCCTGCAGAAGCTCTCGCCGGAGTTGCGCGAGGCCGTCATCTTGCGCGACCTGCAAGAACTGGAATATCGTGAAATCGCCCAGGTTTTGAGCGTGCCCGAAGGAACCGTGAAGTCGAGACTGAATCGCGGCCGCGCCGAGCTCGCGCGCGTGCTGAAACGCAACCAATCCAAGCGCGGGCAACGGCCGCCGGACGGCCTGTCCGCTGACGCAACAGTGTAGGAAAATGCCGATGAACTGCTCGGAATTCGAAACACTGTTGGCCGATCGCATGGATGGCTGTCTGAGCACCGCGCAGCAGGCCGAGCTCGAACAGCACGCCTCCGTGTGTCCAGCCTGCAGCGAATTCATGAGCGACGTCGCGGCGGCGATTCGTTTCCTGAAAGGCGCCGAGGAGATCGCCCCGCCGCCCGAGCTGATCACCCGCATCGCCTATCAGGCGCCCATGGGCCGGCTCCGGCATCCGCTGGAAAAGCCCGGAATCCTGAGCCGCTTCGCGCAGCGGTGGCTGCAACCCTTGTTGCAACCGAAGCTCGCCATGGGCATGGCCATGACGATCCTGTCTTTCGCCATGTTGGAGAAATGCACCGGCATTCAGGTGCAGCACATCCAGCCCGCGGACCTGAATCCGGTCCGGGTCTGGGACGGCGTCGAAGACAAAGTGATGCGCACCAAAGACCGCGCTGTTAAGTATTACGAAAACATTCGCCTGGTGTATGAGATCCAAAGCCGCCTGAAAGAAATGCAAGCGCAGCAAGAGGCTCCCGTGCAGCCGCCCGCCAAGCGGTCTGCTCGCCAGAGCGGCCGGCCTGACGGCCAGGACAAATCACCACTGGAGAAATCCACCAGATGAGGGGAATCCAATGACCTGTTACTTCCATCCAGACGTGCCCGCGACCGCTTTTTGCCGATCCTGCGGGAGAGCTCTTTGCGCGTCCTGCCAGCGGTCCGCCGAGGGCACCGTGTTTTGTCCGGAGCATGCGCCCGCAACCGCCTATGCTCCCCCACAGGACGCCGGTAGCGCAGCCGCGCCCAACCCGTATTACACGCCGCCCGTCTATCAGCCCCCGCCCGCGCCTCTGGCCAGCGGAACTCACGCCTCGCCCGTTCTCGCCTTCTTGCTCGGCTTCATCCCTGGAGTCGGGGCCATCTATAACGGCCAATACATGAAAGGCCTGGTACATGCCATCATCATCGGCCTGTTCATGAGCCTGATCGACGCGGCCGACAACACCTCCGGGCAGCCCTTCATCGTGATGGTGATGATCGCGTTCTGGTTCTACATGGCCATCGAGGCCTATCATACGGCCAAGAAGCGCCAGCTCGGCGCGCCGGTCGAAGAGTGGTCCAGCTTGCTCGGGCCCACGCCCCAAACCGGCCGCCTTCCGCTCGGCCCTATCATCCTGATCGGTATCGGCATCATCTTCCTTCTGGACACGCTGCATGTTCTCGATTTCCGCGCGTTCGGCCGCTTCTGGCCGGTCATTCTGATCCTGATCGGGGCTTATCTGCTGTACTCCCGCTTGACCGCTCCCGCACGCCTACCACCGGCTGCCTATCCTGCTGTGCCTTCGACTCCCCCGCCGCCAAACCCTGTGGTGGAGAACCGGCCATGAACCTGCCGCATGCTACTCGGAGAATCGGCTATGAATGCGCCGCATTCTACTCGGAGAATCGGCTATGAATAATAGAGCCGCTCTCTTCGTACAGGCCATCCGCGGGCCCATCCTGCTGATCACCATTGGCCTGCTCTTCGTCTTTCATCAGGAAGGCATCATTTCGTTCGGACGCACCTGGCCGCTCATCATCATCGTCATCGGCCTGATGAAGCTGGCCGAGCGCATGCTGGTCCCGCACGGTTATCCGCCCATGCCCGCACCGCCCGTGGCTGGCCCGCCGCCCGCCGGAGGTCCGCCCGTTGGGAGGCCTTGGTCATGAGACCGCGCACCTCCATCACCGCGCCGCTGATCCTGATCGCCATCGGCGTCTTGTTCCTTCTCCATGCCCTCTCGCCCGACTTTCCCATCGGCGATGTGCTCGCCAGCTATTGGCCGTTCCTGTTGATCGCTTGGGGCGTATTGGCCCTGCTCGAAGTCTGCATTCTCGCGCTTCGAGGCGCCCCGCTGCCCGTCAACGGTATCTCCGGAGGCGGCTGGTTTCTCGTCATCCTGATATGCATCGCCGGCCTGATCACGTTTGAGGTGCACCGTCCCGATACCTGGTGGCGCCGCACCGGCTGGGAGCACGGCGTGCAAGCTTTCGGCGAAGAGCACGATTACTCGATCGACACCATACAAAAAACGGTCGGCAAATCGCCCCACATCGTCATCGAAAGGTTCCGCGGCGATGCCAAAATTACGGCGTCCGACAGCACCGATTTAACCCTCACCGGCCATAAGACCATCCGCTCGTTCGACTCCGATGCGGCCGAGCGCGCCAATTCCGCCAGTCGCGTGGAGGTGATCGTGCAAGGCGACACGGTGACCATCCGCTGCAATCAGGACAGAGCGGGAGTGCATGCGCCCGTCACGACCGACCTCGAAATCTCGGTGCCCAAAGGCGCCCATGTCGAAGCCACCGGCACGCTCGGCGATTTCGATATCTCCGGCCTGGCCGGCAACGTGGAGCTAAATAGCGAGAACGCCGGTGTACGGCTGGAAGATATCGGCGGCGATGTAAAGGTGGACACGCGCCGCAGCGACCTGGTGCGCTGCGCGAACGTGAGCGGAAGCGTTGACCTGCGCGGCAAAGGCGATGATGTCGAGCTGACCAAAATCGCCGGCCAGGTGAATATCGAAGGCGAATACAGTGGAACCGTTTCGCTGCGCGATTTAGCCAAGCCGCTGCACGTGCAAAATATGCGGACGCAATTGGATGTTCAGCAGGTGTCCGGCGAGATCCGGCTGGACCGCGGCAGCTTGGACGCCGAAAACGTGGCGGGGCCGGTGAAGCTTGTGACCCGCGCCACCGACGTAACCTTTACCGGCTTTACCGATGCTCTGGACGTGACCATCGATAAGGGGGACGTGGACCTGAAGCCCGGCCATGTGCCGCTAGCCAACATGAACTTGCATACGGGCTCCGGAAATATTGAGCTATCGCTTCCGGCCGCCGCCGCCTTCGCGCTCAACGCCAGCACCGGGCACGGCGAGATCGATAACGAGTTCGGCGACGCCCTGAAAGAGCGCACCGAAGGCCACGGCGCACGGCTCGAAGGATCGATCGGCAGCGGGCCGGAGCTGAAGCTCGCCACCGACCGCGGTAGCATTACGGTGCGCAAGACAGCAGTCGAAACAAGTCCCGGAACTACCTCCATCACCAGCGCTGCAGGGGTGCAAGAAGCACGAGCCGTTTTCCCGATGCGGTGAAGGCGCGTTGGTTTAAGCCGCCAACCCGCGGTAACTCCTTCTTTTCAAAGAGCAAGCGCGTCCTGAACCCGAGATGAGGATTGTTACGGTGCTATAGTCAGATTTGAGGCGGCGCTGGCCATGCGCCGTCTTTTTCGTTTTCCCAGCTCCCGCGCACGCTCCGCTAGGCGGCCCTAGTCGTCGCTCGAAAAGAAGCTTCCGAAACTGCCGCTTGCCAGCGCGCTGAGCGGGTTCTTCTCGTCCCCCGCGTGCCGGTGCTCGGCGGGAGCGAGCTCGTGGCGCAGGCGCTCGAGCGTCATGCTCTGCAGGATGACCCGGCCGGGACCGGTGAGCGTAGTCAGGAAAAGGCCTTCGCCGCCGAAGATCGCGGTGCGAATGCTGCCCACCATTTGAATATCGTAGTTGACGGTGGGTTCAAAGGCGACCAAGTGGCCCGCTTGCACCTGCAATACCTCGCCGGGACCAAGGGTGAAATCGACGTGATCGCCGCCCGCGTGGACGAAAACAGCGCCTGGGCCGGTCAACCGTTGGAGGATGAAGCCCTCGCCGCCCAGTAACCCGGCGCCGAGACGCCGCACCAGCGCGATATCGAGCGTGACGGTGCTCTGTGCGAATAAGAAGCCGTCCCGCTGGACCATGATGGTTTGGCCGGGCGCGAGTTCGAAAACCTGAATCTTGCCCGGGTAGTGGCCTGCGAATCCCACTTCGCCGGCATTCGGGCCGGATCGGAAGTAGGTGAAGAACAGCGATTCGCCCATGAGCTTGCGCTTGATGGCGCCGATGATCTTGTCGCCGAACGACTGGCCCGTCATGCGAGTGGTCCAATCCACATTGGCGGATTTATAGATCATCTTGCCTGCTTCGGCGTAGATCTCCTGACCGGGTTGCAGGTGCACTTTCGCGATTTGCAGATTGTGGCCTTCGATGTCGTAGTGCAAAGGCGCCACCGGCGGTGTAGGCGGATAGTAAGACGCGCCGGCTGCAGCTCCGAGAGACTGGCCGCAGTTGGGGCAGAATTTAGCGTTGTCGGCGAGCTGCCCGCCGCAGTTGGTACAGAAGGCCATAATTCCTCTATGCTAAACGAAAAGCGCCGCCGCAGAGTTCCGGGCTACAATGCGCGTACGGTCTTTACGCCTCGCTCGGAATTTCGGGTGGAAAGAGAAATTTCAGGGCATCCCGCATGCGAAAGCCCCAGGCTTTCTCGTTGTGACCGGCGCCCTGATCTTCGACGAACTTGAAATCGTGCTCGGGTTGCCAGCCTTTGGCTACCAGCGCTTCGGCGAGATCCTTGGCGTTCTTGACGCATAAGTCGGGATCTTGGCCTTCGCAGGTACCGATGTCGAGCCAGATCTTTTGCGGCAGGTGCTGGCGCAGCTTACGCACTTCACGCAGAATCGCGCGATTGGCCCACCAGATGGAGGGCGACATTACGATGAGCTTGCCGAAGATGTCGGGGTAGTGCAGGCCGAGGTAGAGCGTTACAAGGCCGCCCAATGAGGAGCCTCCCAGGCCGGTGTTCGCGCGCTCGGGGAGAGTGCGGTATTCGCTGTCGACGAACGGTTTTAGCTCCTCGACAATCAGCTTCGCGTAGTTGCGCGCACGGCCCCCGCGCCCGCGCCGGTCGCGAACGTGGGTATATTCGGCCATGCGTTTCGGGCCGGCGTTATAGATTCCGACGATGATCAACGGCTGGATCTCGCCCGTCTGGATCATTTCTTCCGCGAGTTCGTCGAGGCCCCAGTCGTTGCCGGCAAATGCGGTTGCGGCATCGAACAGGTTTTGTCCGTCGTGCAGATACAGCACCGGATAACGGCGCTCCGCCGCCGACTCGTAATCCGGCGGCAGATAGACGATAACATCGCGCACGTCTTCGACGAACTGCGACTTGATCGCGCGGTGCAATTTGATATTGCCAGTTAGAGTGTGTTCCACGGTCGGATGTAGGGGGCTCGAAGTCTGGGGAGCGGTCGAAAATCTAGCTCTTGACGAAGTCCAGCGCGGCGGAGTTCATGCAGTAGCGCAATCCGGTTGGCTTCGGGCCGTCATCGAAGACGTGGCCCAAGTGAGCGTCGCATTTAGCACAACGAACTTCGGTGCGGATTCCATATGTCGTATCGATGCGGTTTTCTACGTTTTCTTTCGCGATAGGAGTCCAAAAACTGGGCCAACCGGTACCGGAATCGAATTTCGTGTCCGAAGAGAAGAGCGCATTGCCGCAGCAGATACAACGGTAAATCCCGTGTTCGTGGTTGTTCCAGTACTTGTTTGCAAATGGGGGCTCGGTAGCAGCATGGCGAGTTACTTCGTACTGATCCGAGGAAAGCTGGTGGCGCCATTCCTGGTCGGTTTTCTGAACTTTTTCCACTTGGATGGGTCCTTTTCGCTGGCCCGAATCCGTAAAATCGACGACCGTAACGGTTTTCGGAGACTCGAAGGCAAAGGCTCGCCCGAAGCCGGTGAGGACTAAGCTGGCCCTGAGACCGTTTTGTAAGAAGGCCCTGCGCTGCATACTTCTATAGTAGCGAGTCGACGCTCCCAGCGAGTGCCTGTTCGAAAGCCTGAAGGAACGAACGGGTTTGTAGCAAAAAAAGGCGTCTCCCCAGCGAAGACGCCCTTTAGCAGGATTGCGAGCGGGTTAGTTAGACTTAGCCGTCTTTTTGCGGCGGAAGCGCAGAGCGCCGACTCCCAGCAATCCGGAACCGAGAAGCAGCAGGCTGGCGGGTTCGGGAACGCCAGCGGTCGAGATCTTAATGACCATGTCGTTGTAGTCGAAATCGGTGTTAGAGGACGGCAGATCTTCCATACCGATGTAGTAAGTGCCCGCACTCTGCTGGAATACGGCGAAGTGTTGGATATCGGTATCGATTGCACCTTCATAGACCGGGTTATTTGAGAACAGATTCAGAATGGTCGAGTTCAGGTCGGAGTCGGATAGGAACAGATCGTCTACGCCCGACGTGCCGTTGTAGAAGAAGAGGCCGTACTCGGCCGAAGGCGTGAAGCTGACCGTGCTGCCGGCCTTGGTGCTGCCGTCGAACAGAATCTGGTATTGGCCGGGATTGTTGACGTTATACCAGCCGAAAACATCGTTGGCGGCGTCGCCCGCGACTTGCACCTGCATGGTGACAGTCCCGCCGCCGGTGCTGTTGAAGTAGAAATCGCTGAAGGCTTTTCCGTTCGATTGGCCCAGGTAAGGGATGTTACCCGGCTGATTGGCGACTTTGCAGCCGCTGCCGGCGAGAGCGAGGCAATCGCCGACGTTGTCATTGGCGCCGTCCCAAGACGAATTGTCCCAATAGGGACGGCTCGGCGAGGAATTACTCCACGCCTGATTGCTCAATTGCGACGTGTTCCAGTTCTGCCATATGTTGCCGGTGGCGCCCACCGCGACGACATTGTCGGCGAGCATGAGGCTGCTTCCCGACACCAACAGGGCAGCGAGAGAGAGCTTCGTGTTCAGTTTGATTGCCATGATGATCCTTGGGTGGTATAAATGCGTGCGAACTGATTCCACGGTAAGAGGAAATCGCGGCAAGTTGAATTGCCCGGAACGGACTACTGCGTATCGGAACCACCTAGGCGGCGCGTGGCGGAATATAAGGCGGTGGCTCGACTTGTTAGTTTAGAAGTATGCCGATCTTCGAATATTCATGCGACGATTGCGGGAGCAAATTTGAAAAATTGGTGCGCCGGAGCGCGGATGCCGACGCCGTGCGGTGCCCTTCCTGCGGGCAGGATCATCTGACCACGCAATATTCCACGTTTGCAGCGCGATCGGGAGCGTCCAAGAACGCTTCGCCGGCCGTGGGAGATTGTGGCGCAGGGATGTGTGGCGGCGGCATGTGCCAGGGCGGCATGTGCGGCATGAACATGAACTGAGCGCGCCGAAGTCGTTTGCTGCCTATGCTTGCCGCCCGGTGCGGCCCTTGTTCGACGGGCCGGTGCGTCACCCTTGTTCTATCGCTGGCGCTCGCCTGGGCCGGGCTCGGCGGGCAGCGGAAGAAAAACGAAGAACCCAAGACGCAGGTGCTTCCGTTGCCGCCGGAGTTGCCGATGGCGTTGGCAGCCGATACCGGCGCGCTTGACTTCCATATCTCCCGGCTGCTTCGCACAGGCGGATTGGCCGTGCAGATCCGCCAAAGCCTGGCCGATTTGATTCGCGACACGCACGGGGAGACCATCATCAAGTTGCGCGCCTTCGTAGCGGGTGCGGGCGACGCGCGGCGCGTGCAGGCCGAGGTCACGCAAATCTTCTCCGAACATAAGCTCCCGTTCCCCGTATTGAGCATTTTGCAGGTCGGCGCTCTCGGGGATCAAGCGGCGCAGGTGGTGATCGAGGCCGTGGTCTCGACGCACAGGACGGTGAACCCCCAGGGCCTGGCGTTTCTGGCGGGGCAGATGGGATCTTCGCTGAAGGAAGCCCTGCAGCATGCAAGAGCCAGTGCAAGAGCAGCGGGAGTGGAGCCGGAACGAGTTTTGACTTGCACGTGCTTTACCTCGCGAATCGACGACTCCGATGCGACGCGCGCAATGATGCAGGCGATGTTTCCAAAATCGGAGATCAATGTAGTAGAGGCGTTGCGAGATCCTGCCAACGATGTAAGCACGTGCGAGGCAGTGGGACAACTGACGGGACCGCCGCGCGAAGGACCGGTGGTGTGGCTCAAGAGCTCGCGCACAACGCTGGTCACTTCGCAGAAGCTGGTTTTCACGGGATTGCAGTTGACGTTTGGCGCTTATCTCGACGACGCGCATGAGGCGTTTGCACGATTGCAGCGGGCGGCCTCGGCGCTGCAGCCGGTGGAAGCTCCGGTCGAGGTGAACGCATTTTCGCTGGATGCGTATGCGGGATCGGCGCTGCGCAAGAGCGCCTCGGTTCCAGCCAGCGTCTTCACGGTGCAGACGGTAGAAGGACTGCCCTCCATCGATGCGTCAGCGGGCATCGAAGCGGTCTTGGCGCCCGACGTGGCCTCGCCGGTCACGTTGCCGGAGTGAAAGGGTGACGCTACAATTCCCCTGAATGGCGACGCCCCTGATTGCGACCTTCGGCGAGGTCATGCTGCGGCTCGCGCCGCCGGTCTTCGAGCGGCTGCTGCAATCTCCGCATCTGGTTGCGACGTTTGGTGGAGGCGAAGCGAACGTAGCGGTTGCGCTGGCACAGTTCTCAGCCCGCAGCCGTTTCATCTCAGTGCTGCCGGAGGGCAATCCGATTGCAGACGGGGTCGTGGGTGAGCTGCGCCGGTTCGGCGTAGAAACCGAGCACATTGTACGAGCACCCGGACGGATGGGCATCTACTTCCTCGAGCCGGGCGCCAATCAGCGGCCCTCGAAGGTTTTCTACGACCGTGAATACAGCGCAATGGCGCTGGCAAAATCAGGTTCCCTCGATTGGCAGAGCGTACTGGCCGGTGCGACTTGGTTTCACACGACCGGCATTACGCCGGCAATCAGCGCGCATGCCGCCGAACTGACATTCGAAGGTCTCCGCGCGGCGCGCGACATGGGCATTCAGACCTCCTGCGACCTGAACTACCGCAAGAGTTTGTGGAAGTGGGGCAAAGCGGCGAGCGAAGTCATGCCGGAGTTGCTGAAGCTGGTGGACGTGTGCATCGCAAACGAGGAAGATTGCCAGAAAGCGATTAACATCCACGTAGACATCGACGTGGAGTCCGGAAGCCTGGAGCGCGAGAAGTATTCCGAGCTGGCCGAGCGCGTGCTCGCGACTTTCCCGAACCTCAAGAAGCTGGCGATCACGCTGCGCGAGTCGAGGAGCGCGTCGCACAATGCCTGGTCCGCGTGCCTGCATACCAAAAGGGACTTCCTTCTGAGCCGGAAGTATGAGATCACGCATATCGTGGATCGGGTGGGTGCGGGCGACAGCTTTGCGGCCGGATTGATATACGGGCTGACAGAATTGAGCAATGAAGCCGAGGCGCTCGAGTTCGCCGCCGCCGCATCCTGCCTGAAGCATTCGTTACCCGGCGATTTCAACCGGTTCACGGTGGGGGAAGTACGAGCACTGATGCAAGGCAGCGGATCGGGGCGTGTCGAGCGCTAACGGAGTCCCGCCGGTCAGAGCGCTTTTCGAAACGTCAGGTTGATGCGGCAGCGGCCGGTCAGGGGATGATTGCCGTCTGCGAGCGGCGCAATGCCGTGATAGGTGAGACGCGCGGGGCCGCCCCACGCGACAATGTCGCCGCTCTCCAGGCGTATGCGGCGCGGGCGCTCGCTACGGCTGAGCCCACCGAACAGAAACGTTGCCGGTAAGCCGAGCGATACCGAAACGATAGGCGCTTCGAAATCGCGTTCGTCTTTATCCTGATGGAGCGAGAGCCGGGTTCCAGGCTCGTATCGGTTAATGAGGCACACATCGGGCAGGAATTCTGGAAAGCCGGCTTCAGCGGCTGCATTGACCGCCACGCGCAAGAACGGCGCGGGCATGTGGGGCCATGGATGGCCGCTCACCGGATCGATGACATCGTAACGATAGCCGCGACGATCGCTGACCCAGCCGGCGCGCCCGCAATTGGTCATCGCGACCGACATTTGTTGCCCGCCAGGAGTGACCATGTGGCGAAACGGCGCTGCCGCAGTTACTTGCTGCACGCCCTCGATGAGCGCGATTTGCTCTTCCGCGGCGTACCCGCGCAACAGGATCGCGCCTTCGCTGAGAGGCTCGCGCAGTTCGTCCGCGAGGAGAGCACGGTCAAACAGCCCGCGTTGCATATCGCCTTCTGATAGGTTATCGGACGTGAAATTGGGACTGGGACTCTACCGCCACATGCTGACGCGCGACTATTACGACTTCGCGCGGCAGGCGGGCTGCACGCATGTCATTATTCACCTGGTCGATTACTTCAACCAGGGCGCGGGGAATCCGCGCGATAATCAGCCGACCGGCGGGAAATGCGAACCGTGGGGAGTTGCGGGGGATCCGCAAAAACTGTGGACGGCAGAAGAGTTGAGAACAATCCGCAACGAGATTGAGGACGCAGAGCTGGAGCTTGCCGCAATTGAAAATCTGGATCCGGCGCACTGGCACGACATCCTGCTCGATGGTCCACGCCGCGCCGAGCACATTGAAAATGTCAAGACGATCATCCGGCGGATGGGCGAAGCGGGCATCCCTGTCCTCGGCTATAACTTCAGCCTTGCGGGCGTGTGCGGCCGTGTAAGCGGCCCGTTTGGACGCGGCGGCGCCATCACCGTTGGGATGGATGGAGCGGTAGATGCTCCGGTTCCCAACGGAATTATTTGGAACATGATCTATGATCCGAACGCGGCGCCCGGCACGCTGCCTTCGATCACGCACGACGAGCTGTGGCGGCGGCTGGGCGCGTTTCTAGAAGACGTAATTCCCACTGCGGAAGCAGCAGGCGTCCGGCTGGCGGCACACCCGGACGATCCGCCCATGGCGTTCGTGCGGCAGCAGCCCCGGCTGGTCTACCAGCCCTACATGTATCAGCGATTGATCGACCTGGTGCCGAGTTCTAGCAACGCGCTGGAGCTGTGCGTGGGGACGCTGGCGGAGATGACGGAAGGCGATTTATACGAAGCGGTCGATCGCTACTCGAAACAACAGAAGATCGCTTATATCCATCTTCGGAACGTCACCGGCAAAGTGCCGCATTACCGCGAGACGTTCATCGACGATGGCGACGTGGACATGTCGCGCATCCTGTCGATCTTGAGTCGCAATGGATTCGATGGCGTAGTGATTCCCGATCACACTCCGCAGATGAGCTGCACGGCTCCGTGGCACGCCGGCATGGCGCACACGCTGGGGTTTATCGCTGGCGTTCTAAAAGCAGAACGCGCCGGGTAGACGGCGTCTACTGCCCGTTGTTTGGAGTTGTAATCAGCTCCGGGAAATCGCCGCCGTTCGCCGTAGTAGCCTTGGCAGAGGCCACCACGTCTATATTCGAAATCGGTATCTTGCGCGTGGGCTGGCTGCTGAAGTCCCAGAAAGTCTGATCCATCACCGCGTAGTTTTGAACCTGGAGTTGCTGGCCGTTGCGCAGCACCAATGTCACCGGCGACTGCTCGGGCTGGGCCTCTTGCGGGGCCGGAGCGGGCGGCTGACCATACTTCAATTGCTCGACTTCGGCGCCGAGACGATTGATCTGATCGCCCAGCATGTTCTCCGCCATCATGGCGCCTTGTGCATTGGGATCTCCGCCGGGATCGTAGCCGTAACCGGGATCGGGACCATAGCCGTAATCAGGGTAGGCGGAATCTGCGTAACCGAGGTAAGGATAATAATAGGGCGCGAAGAAGTAGGCGTACGGAACTCGGCGAAAGTCGCGTTGACCATGGCCGTACGAGCGGCCGTAGCCGTACGAACGAAAGGCGCCGGCCCGAATGCCCGTGTAGGCAGAGGCTGCCGGAACGGTGCCGAAGGCTGGGGTTCCCACGGTGCGCGAAAATGCATGGCTCCCGCCGCCGAATCCAATACCGGCCGCCGCGCCGTGGCCCACAGCGCCGCCGCGCTGGGCCAGCAATGCTCCCGCAAGCGCCAGCGACAGCGCAAGGAAAAGAAACGTCCGGGTGACGAAATGCATGATCCTCACCTCTGCTTCCAGGGTACCGCCCTTTCAACTGAAAGCGGCTTTGCACTCATAAGACGCTAGACGCAGCAGGAAGGGTTCGCGTGGAAAGCGCCGCTACAATGGGAGTTCCCATGCGCATCGGCCTGGCACAGATCAACAACACAGTGGGCGATCTGGAGGGGAATGCGGCGAAAATATTAGACTTTGCGCGCCAGGCTGAACGGGCCGGAGCCGAGGTGGTAGCGTTTCCCGAACTGGCGTTGACCGGCTATCCACCGCGCGATCTGGTGGAAAAGCACTCGTTTCTGGACCGTACGCAGGAAACGCTCGAGAGCATCGCGCGCGAATCGGCAGACCTGGACGCGGCGTTGATTGTCGGCTATGCCGGCAGGTCGGCTGAAAACTCGCCCGTACGGGCGCAAAACGCAGCCGCCGTGATCGATCGCGGGCGCATCGTGTCCCGGCAGTGCAAGATGCTGCTGCCGAACTACGATGTGTTCGACGAAGCGCGCTATTTTCAACCGGCGGCATCCCAGGACGTAATCACAATTCGTGGGACGAGAGTGGCGCTGGCAATCTGTGAGGACGCCTGGAATGACAAACAGTTCTGGGAACGCCGGCGCTATTCGCGCGACCCGATCGAAGAATTGGTGCAGAAAGGCGCGGAGCTGATTATTTCGATCAATGCTTCGCCTTGGAATATCGGAAAGCGCAAGTTACGCGAAGCCATTTTTCACGCCACGACACAGCGCTTCGGACTGCCGCTCGTTTACGTGCACATGGTGGGCGGGAACGACCAACTGGTGTTCGACGGCTCCAGTTTCGCGATGACCGCGAAGGGCGACTTGGCAGCCAAGGCCAAATCGTTCGCCGAAGACCTGGTGCTATTCGACAGCACGCGCGGGACGGGCGACGACCACGCGAATCATCTGCGGGGAGACGATGCAGCGTTTGAGGCGCTGGTGCTCGGCACGCGGGATTACATCCGGAAGTGCAGTTTTCGCAGCGTGCTGGTGGGCCTGAGCGGCGGCATCGATTCAGCGCTGGTGGCCGCGATTGCGGTGGAAGCAATTGGCAAGGAAAACGTGATCGGCGTGGGCATGCCCGGTCCCTATTCGTCGGAGCACAGCTTGACGGATGCGCATGCGCTCGCCGAACGGCTTGGAGTGAGGTTCGAGGTGGTGCCGATTAAAGCCGGCTACGAGGCCATGATGAACACGCTTGAGCCGCTGTTTGCCGGATTCAATGCCGATACGACAGAAGAGAATCTGCAGTCGCGATTGCGCGGTGTCGTTCTCATGTCGTTGTCGAATAAGTTCGGCTCGCTGGTGCTCACCACGGGCAACAAGAGCGAGATTGCGGTGGGCTATTGCACTTTGTACGGCGACATGTGCGGTGGATTGGCGGTCATCAGCGATGTACCGAAGACCATGGTCTACCGGCTTGCGCGCATCGCGAATTGCAGCTACGAGAAGCGAGGCTTGCCCGCGCCGATTCCGGAAAACACGTTCACCAAGCCGCCCTCGGCGGAGCTTCGGCCCGATCAGAAAGACACCGACAGCTTGCCCGAATACGATGTGCTGGACGCGATTCTGGCGGGATACATTGAGCGGTACGAGTCGGTGCCCGAGATCGCGGCGAAGATAAATGTTCCCGAAGAGCTGGTGCGGGATATCGTGCGAAAAGTGGATCGTAACGAGTACAAACGTCAGCAGGCCGCGCCCGGTTTGCGAATTACGCCGAAAGCGTTCGGCGTGGGCCGGCGATTTCCAATCGCGCACAGGTTTACCGAATGAGACTGGTTTGGGTATTCGCAGCCGCAGTGGCCGGGTTGCTGATTTTGCAAGAAGCCGTTCCGCAGAATTCGCCGCGCGAACAAGTGGGACCGCTGCCGGGAGGCGGATTTTTGCTGAACAGCGGCTGGGCCATCCGGCCGGCGGGACAACAAATACCGGTAGACACTTTTCCGATGAGCACCGCCGTTTCCCATAACGGCAAGTATCTGCTGGTGATGAATGCCGGTTACAATCCAGCGTCGATCAGCGTGATCGATATCGAGCAGAAGAAGGAAATCGGGCGTACGCCGCTGCCCGATTGCTGGCTGGGATTGACGGTCGCGCCGAAAGGAGACTTGATCTACGTAGGAGGCGGCAGCCGGGCGGCGATCTACGAACTGTCACTCAATCCCACGACGGGAGCGCTGACGCAAACACGCGAATTTGCGGCAGTTCCCGACGCCGCGAACAAGGGTGTAGCATTCATCGGCGATGTTGCGGTCTCGCCCGATGCCCATCTCTTATATGCGGCGGACCTGTATAACGACAGCATTGCAGTGATCAACTTGCAATCGGGGCGCTTGATCGAACAATGGAAGTGCGGGCGCCGACCGTACCGGATTTTGGTAATGCCGGGCGGGAAGGAACTGGTGGTGAGCAGTTGGGCCGACGCGGCGATCTACCAATACGACGCGAACAGCGGGACGCCGATTGCGAAGACGCGCATCGCCGCGCATCCGACGGACATGGTGTGGGTGGGCAAGCCGGCAGCCGCCGAAGAGACGGGCAGTACGGCCTACATCGCTCGCATCTATGTCGCAGCGTCGAATACCAACAGCGTCTACTCGGTCGGGGTGACGCACGACGCCCAGTTGAACGTGCTCGAAAGCATCAACGTTTCCACTTCGCCCATGCATCCGCTCGGGATGACTCCCTCGGCGCTGGCCGTCGATGCCGCGGGAGATCGGCTGTACGTGGCCTGCTCGGACGCAAATGCGGTGGCGGAAGTGGATATCTCCGGTACGCGCAGCCGCGTGCTGGGGTTTGTCCCGACGGGGTGGTATCCGACTGCGGTGAGCTTACTGAGCGGCGAGCAACTCGCGATCGTGAATGGAAAGGGCCTGGGCAGCCGGGCAAATCCGGACGGGCCAAATCCGGCGCAGCCCGCCCGGCTGCTGCGTCAAGGCGGCCCGGAGCCCGACGCCGGATACATACCGCATATTCAGACCGGCACGGTTGGGTTTGTGCCGCTGCCCGACGGCGAGCAACTTGCGGCCTATACGCAGACGGTTTTGGAGAATTCGCCTTATCGCGACGACCTTCTCTACGGCCCGGTCACCGATCAGCAGCAAGTACGCTTCTCGCGCGCGGAAGGACATGAGTCGCCGATTCAGCACGCCATCTACATCATTAAAGAGAACCGCACGTATGACCAAGTGCTGGGCGATTTGGAAAAAGGGAACGGAGACAAGTCGCTGAACTTATTCGGCGAGCAGGTTACTCCTAACCTGCACCAGCTCGCGCGCGAATTCATCACTTACGACAACTTCTACGAGAACGCGGATGTTAGTGCGGAAGGACACAACTGGGCGAATGCGGCCATTGCTCCGGATTACACCGTGAAGACCTGGCCGAACGAGTATGCCGGCCGGCGCAAGAAGTACGATTACGAAGGCGGCGAGCCGGCGAATACTCCGCCGGCGGGATATTTGTGGGACAACGCGCTGCAGGCGGGATTGACGGTGCGCGATTACGGCGAGTGGGCTGGGAACTTGAAATCTTCAGCGGGGCCAAGGCAAATCGCGAAGGTGTTAGATGACGCCATCGCGAACGACGTCGATTTGAATTATCGTGGATGGGATCTCGACTATACGGATGTCAATCGGGCCCACGAATTTATTCGCGAGTGGCAGGAGTTCGACGCAAAAGGGCAAGCGCCGCAACTGATGATTGTGCGCATGGGGAACGATCACACGGCAGGCACAAAGCCGGGCGAACTGACCCCCTTTGCCTATGTAGCCGACAACGATTATGGCGTCGGTCTAGTGGTGGATGCGGTTTCGCATAGCAAACTGTGGAGTTCGACCGCGGTCTTCGTGATTGAAGACGATTCGCAGGACGGCCCGGATCATGTGGATTCGCATCGCGCGCCGGCTTGGGTGATCTCACCTTACACGCATCGCGGGATGGTGGATTCGACCATGTACAACCAGATGAGCATTCTCCGGACCATGGAGTTGATTCTGGGGCTGCGGCCGATGACGCATTTCGACGCGGGCGCGCGGCCGATGTTCGGAAGCTTCAGCGACCAACCCGATGCGCGGCCCTATACAGCAATTGCTCCGAAGGCGTCTACGACGGAACGGAATCCGCTGAACGCTTCCGGAGCTTCGCAATCGGCTCGCATGGACTTCCGCGATGCCGACCTCGCCGATGACGACGAGCTGAACGACGTGCTGTGGCGCGCCATCAAACACAGCGATCCGCCGCCTCCGACGAGAAGTGCGTTTGCGAAATAGTGCCGAGGTGAATTCATTTTCCGCTACTCGCAGCGCAGCGAGATGAGCGGGTCCACCCGGGCTGCGCGTCTCGCCGGCACATAGCTCGCAAGGAGCGCCCCGCAGAGCAAGGCCGCCGACACCACGGCGAAGGTCCCCAGATCGAGCGCGCTCACTCCCCAGATCAAACTCGCCAGCAAGCGTGCCTGCGCCACCGAGCCCACCAGCCCAATCAGCAACCCTACGCCCGTGAGGACGACGCCGCGCCGCAGCATCATTCCCACCACGCTGCCCGCTTTCGCGCCCAGCGCCATCCGGATACCAATCTCTCGGGTTCGCTCTGTTACCGAATACGCCATGACACCGTACCCGCCCACGCACGCCAGAACCAATGCCATGCCTAGCACGGTCATCATCACTGCGAGATAGGACATGCCCATTAGCGATGCCCGAATCAGTTCCGCGTAAGACATAGCGTTCGAAAGCGGAAGCTGCGGATCGAGCTTCGCAACCTTTCTCCGCACCGTGTCTACCAGGCGGTGCGGGTTGCTGGTGCGGAGCACCACGTAAGTGAACGAATGCGGGCTCTGCGCGAATGGGACATAAATCGTAAACGGCAGGCTGCGCTCGAACCAGCGATACCGCACGTCGCCGGCGATTCCGGCGACCCTCAGCCACGGCTCCTGTGAATCGGATCGGCATTGAAGTGGGTTTGCCACAGCCGATGACTCAGCACAATGACGCGCTCGTGTCCGGGCTCATCTTCTTCGGCAACGAACGTCCGGGCTGGCAGGGCATCCGCGCGCAGCAGCGGAAAAAAGTCCTTAGAAACGCGCAGCGCCAAGAGATTCTCGGGATAGGCTCCCGAGGTCAGCGCCATCCCCCACACTCGAACGCAGCCATCTGCTCAACGAACGATTCTGGGTTCATTACGACCGGTCCCTTGGGATGAGGGATGCTAGTAATAACAGCCCATGAGCCGTTGTTTGTTGTGGTTGATGCTGATTCCGCTAAGTGGCGTCGCACAGAGCACCGCCCCGCCGCCTGGCGACGAAACCACCCAGCAGCCGACGGGTTCGGTCGAGGGCCGGGTAACGAATGCCGAAACGGGCGACGGTATTTCGGGAGCTACCATCCGGTTGATTCCTGTGGGCAGGCGGGCGGCGCCGGGTTCGGACAAAAGCACAACGTCTAAGAATGATGGAACGTTCCTGCTGGAGGGCGTCAGCCCAGGCACATATTTTGTATCGGCAATACAACCTAATTTCACGTGGGGCCAGAACAACGGGCAATTGCGATCTTCTATAGAGGTGGAACCGGGACAGGCCGTCAGCAACGTCGCGTTGCAACTCAATCCGACCGGAAGGATCAGCGGGAAGGTGGTGGACGATAACGGCAATCCCGTTCACGGAGCACGCGTTCAGGCGTATATGACGTACAGCGCTCGCGGCAAGACGCAGCTCAGGCGGGTCTCCGAATCCTTGACGGACGAGCAAGGCAAGTATGCGCTGAAGACGCAGGGAGCCGGGAGATACTATGTCGTCGCCGAACCGGATAGCGAGGTAAATCTTGCGAAGCAGGGAGACTCAACGAATACGTCCGAACAGCCCGGCTCGGGAGATGCGCCCGAGCCACCCGTGTTGGATCTCGTCCGGACTTTTTATCCGAAGGCGCTCGATATTGAAAGCGCGACAGCGCTGGACGCTTCGTCAGGGCAAGATACCTCTGACGTGAGCATTCAATTACGGCGCGCGGCGGCGTATCACATCCGGGGCAAGATAGAAGGATTGACGCCGGGCTCATCGAACCGCCAGCCGTCGATCTCGCTGGGACCGCGCGGCAGCCTCTCTTCGGATGGGATCGGCCAGGTTGTGCGGCCGCAGGCGGACGGCACGTTCGACATTCCGAAGGTACTTTCCGGCAGCTACACCCTGACGGTGACGGGACCCGACGGCTCGAACGGCGAGCAAGGTGGACGATTCCGGACGCGGCTATTGGCGCGCCAGGACGTCGATGTAGGCGCCGCCGACGTAAACGGAATCGCCTTGGCGGTCATTCCGCTGGTAACTCTTTCGGGGCGAGTGACATTCGAAGGTCAAGACAATACTAATTTGTCAGGCCTCCGCGTGAATCTCATGCCGGCGGGTGCGGGCGCGGTGGGCGGCTTTCAAACAGCGGCAGTGCAGGCCGATGGAAGTTTCGCACTCGCGAACGTATCGCCAGGAGAATATACGGTTCGCACGATAGGCGCGCCATCCGGCAGTTACGTGAAATCGGTTCTGTACAACCGGCAGGACATAACGGCGTCCGGCATTGACCTCACGCAGGGCGGCGGCGGCGAGATCGATGTCGTGCTGCGCACCGGGACAGGCGAAGTGGACGGCACGATCTCAGGCGGACCGTCAACCGGGACAACGATGATGATCCTGGTCTCCGAGAGGGTGGCTGCCGACGGCTCCGGCGTGCTTTTCGGGAATATGCAAGCAAGTGGTACTTTCGTGGCGGCGAATGTTCCGCCGGGACGCTACTACGCCTTCGCCGTGGAGCGCTGGTCGCCGTTATGGCAAAATCCCGATTTCCTGCGGCAGATGCAGAATCAAGGCGCCAGCGTGGAGCTGCCGGAAAATGGGCATGTGCAGGTTCAGCTCACGATGATTACCGCGGATCAGGTGCAGGCGGCCGCCTTGCCGTTGGGGCTCCCGGCGCCGTAGATTTCGGAACAAAACGTGTGTTGCGCGGCATAGACTCGGCGGCGCCCACCGAGAATTTGGCGTTCCGAATTATCATGCAAGAAGAGCGAGAAGAAAACTATGGAAACCAGAGACGAAGAACAAGACACTAGAACCTACAAGGTGGTTCTGAACCATGAAGAGCAGTATTCGATTTGGCCGGCCGACCGGGAGAACGCGCTGGGTTGGCGGGATGCCGGCAAGAGCGGAACGAAGCAAGAATGCCTGGACTACATCAAAGAGGTTTGGACAGACATGCGGCCGTTGTCGTTGCGCAAGAAGATGGAAGCGGCGGGCCAGTAACGCCGCCACGGATCGATGCCGTTACCGCTCGGCTACTGCGACAATTTCGTAGGCAAAAAGACCCGGAGCTAGACTCGTCACGACGCGAAGCAGGCGGTTCGCGAGTCGCATGAAAAGGTTCTCAGGGCGAACAGGGATAACGCGCTCTATCGGCATGACCGTATAATGCCGCGCGGTGACCCGGTACCCGCTCTCTTCCAGAAGCTTGCGAATCGTTTTCCTGGTAAAGAAGCGCACGTGCGACCAATCCAGAATGCCACGGTCGCTGTAGCTGAACCGGCCGAATAACATCATGATCCGGATCGTGAGGTTGACCGCGTTCGGAACAGAAACGATGAGCTTCCCGCGAGAGGCAACGTGGGTTCGGAGTTCGCGGAGAAGTTTAGCCGGGTCGCGTAGGTGCTCAAGCACATCAAGCATTACAACCCGATCAAACTCGCGCCCGGAGGTGTTTTGGAAGTGGCGAAGGCCGTTCTCAGGATCCGCTTCGAGGACGCTCTGGTAGCCGGCATCGGTGGAAACTCCAGGCGCCCTATCCACCCCAGTCACGCGATTGCCGGCGCGGGCCAACTCCGTACCGAACGCGCCGTCCGCGCATCCAATCTCAAGCACATTCTGGTTTCGGCCAACCAGCCGAAACGCGTAGTAGTGGCTGGAGTAGAGACTTCGCTTGATCGCGTAAGGAACGAAGTATTCTTCGTATTCCGGATGGGAGCGAACGGCACGCGATGTTTCCGTGTAACGGTACAGCGCGCGAAGAATCGCCTTCGCGTACTTGAGGCCGTTGACATAGCAGATCTCGTCGCCGTAGAAGGTGGGAATCGGCACTTCCAGAATGCGGAAGTTCTGGTGATGAAGCTTGATGATGATCTCCGTATCGAAGTGGAAATCGTCGGTCAGATTGTCGAGCTTGATCTGCGACAAAGCATGCAGGTTATACGCGCGGTAGCCGCTGTGAAACTCGGTGAGATGAAGTCCCAGAGCACGATTCTCGAAAGCAGTGAGCACGCGGTTGCCGAAGTACTTGTACACCGGCATGCCCCCCTTGAGCGGGCCGCCAAAATCCTTCATCATGCGGGATCCGAACACCGCGTCCGCATCCCCGCGAACGAGCGGCGCGTACATGTGCGACAGGAGCTCCGGCGCATATTGCCCATCGCCATGCAGGAGGACGACGATATCGAACCCTTGCTCGATGAAGTAGCGATAGCCTGCCTTCTGGTTGCCCCCATAACCCAGATTCTTGCGGTGTTTCAAGACGTGCAGCTTTGGCAGCTTAGTCATTGCCTGAATGCCGACCGCGAGTTCGAACGTGGCGTCCTGGCTGGCGTCGTCAAAAACCACAACTTGCTCCACATTGCGCCAGACGTCCGGCGTGATGCGCTTGAGTACCTGGCTAAGGGTCGTAAGGGCGTTGTAGGCAACGATCAAGATCCCGATGCGTTTTCCACAATTGCTTGCCCGCGCTGGCGTTTCCTCGAGCGCGCCTTGCCTGAATTGGGGAAGTGGGTCAAAAGGCAGGGACAGGCTGGGCGCCGGTTCCAAAGGAGGTGCGGAAATGGCCAAGGTTTCCATGGCTCGCGAATGCGCGTTTGGGCATCCTGATCGTAGCAATCAGGGTTCTTCTAGAGACGACGCTATTGAGGTGAGCTCAGTTACTTCTTGGAGACGCGCCTGCGGCCGAGGCGGTACGGGTTGCGGGTCTGGATGGCCGCCGAACGGAGGTCGAGCAGACCGGATTGCGGCGCCGCTGCCATGACCGAAATCGGCTCCGGGTTGCTCCCGCCGCCCGCCGCCCGCAACTCGGCTTCGTCGATCAGGGGCTTAGCAGTCATAAACAGCGAAGTGCACAGTCCCGCAGCCATGGGCAGGTAGAGGTCGTAAGCGGCGGCGTCGAAGAAGTAGTGAATCAGGAGTGCCGTGAAGGAAAGCAGGAGGCAAAGCGACATACTGCGAACCTGCGGCAACTCCAGGCGCCGGGCAATTCCATCCAGCTTCAAGATGCCGAACAAGCAGGAGGCAAAGGTGGCAAGCAGAAGAAACAACCCAACGAAACCCATCTCGCTCGAGGCTTGGACGTAGGAGTTATGGCTGGCCAGCCATAAGGGATGATCGCCGCGGCTCGCCGCCAACTCGCTGGCCGCAACCGGGAATACGCCCATTCCGACCCCGAATAGCGGGTGAGTCAGCGTGAGCTCGATACCCTCTTTAAGCAAGTACTTCCGGCTCGCCGCCGATTCGCGCGCCGACGCCGCTTCCATGGACGAATCGCTGGAATCGAACATTGTCTTGTAGCGTTCGAGCGCAGTTTGGTCGATGCTCAACGCGCCGATCAGCAGCGCCACAAAAGCGACAGCGACAATCTTGAACTTATTGGCAAAGGAGACCTTGAATAGCGCGACCAAGGTGAGAGCCGCGGCCATCAACAAGCCGGCGCGGGACGCCGTTTTGACAGATAACGCGAGCGATAGTAGCGCCACCGCACAAAGCGGAATTTTCCAGATCATTTTGACGCGGGAAATGAGTAACAGGATGAACGGCAGCCCGAACATGATATGGAACGCGGCCTCGTTCGAGTTGCCCAGGCTGCCGACCGAGGTCATGCGATCGCCGACGATACGGTTGGTGAGGGCCATGATGACGGCGGAAGCAGCCGCCGCCCACCCGAATGCGGCAAATACTTTCTTGGAATCCGAGAAATCCTTGGTGAGCCCGACGATGATGAAGTACGCCGCGACAGATTTCAGCCAAACGCTTGTCACCTGGTGCAGGCTTTCCGACTTCCATTGGCTGAAGGGCAAAATGAAGATCGCCCATCCAGTAAACAAGATGAAGAGAAGGCCCACCGGGCTTCTGATCGCGCGCGCAAACTCTCCTTTAAACAGCACAATCGCGAGAGCGGCGGCCGAGAGCAGCAGCATGACGTACAGGTTCGGCACGCCCCACACCATAGCCGCCTCAAATACCCGCGAGTACAGCATGAACGCGTAGACCAGCAGGAGACGCGTCGTGAAACGGCTCGACTGCTGCTCGACCGTAGCCGGCAGCGGGTTAACTAGGGTGGTCGCCATCAGGTCCCGGTACTCACTTCCAGTCTAAAGGAGTGCTCCCTAAGTGAAAGATCGGCAGCGGCGGGCCAGAACTGTAGAGCGAACCGGAGAGGGACGGATCAGTTGGGACGCGGTCCGGCTTCGAGTGCGGCTTCGAAATCGCGCGTGACCGCTTCCCAGGAAAACCGGCTAGCGACGAAATCCCAGGCGTCTTGGGCCCTGCGCTGGCGCATGGCTGCGTGCGTTAACAATTTCAAACACGCATCGGCGAAGGCCTCGGGCGTGTCCGCAATCGCAATCTGCCGGCCATTCTCTAAGGGCAGGCCTTCTGCGCCGACAGAGGTCGAAACAACCGGCAGCCCGGCGGCGATGGCTTCGAAAATTTTCAAGCGTGTTCCGCCCCCGATTCGCAGCGGAACAATCGAAACGGTACTCTCCCAAAGATACGGCCGCACATCCGGAACGGTACCGGTCAGCGTAATATGCGGCTCGCGGCGAGCGAGTTCCTGAAGCGCGGCAGTGGGTCTCCGGCCCGCCACGATCACGCGGCACTCGGGCCGTTGTTTTTGTATGAGCGGCAGGATCTCGCCCGCGAAGTATTCGATAGCGTCGATATTAGGAAGCCAGTCCATGGAACCGACAAAGATTAGTTCGGCTTTGGCCTCGACGCTTGGCGGAGGAGCGAAATACTCGATATCGACACCGGTGGACACCGTGCTGATGCGTTCCACGCCAAATAGTTCTCGCATGGCTTTGCGGTCCACCTCCGAAACCGCCACGATGTGGCCGGCGCGCCGGCAGATGTCACGCTCGAAGTTCTCCATGCGGCGCGCCTGCAGACGGAAGTAGGCCTTCTTCGCCCGATGCCGCGCTTCCGCCGCATGCCGGCGCCAGATTACCGACTCCACATTGTGTTGGAACAGCACTGCGCGGCTGATGTCCGGAATGTTCGGAGCTGGAAACAGAAAGTCGCATACCACGCTGTCGAACTTCTCTTCCGATACGAGTTTCTGGATCTGCCGTTTCATCCCGGAGGAGACATACCGCGCCACGGGTACCGGGAGCGGCGAAACCAAGCCCCGCAGCAATTGGCCTGCAAACCGGATCGAACGTCGCGGCGGAACAGAGTGCGGCACGCGGTAGGCCCGCGAGCAATACTCGACACTTCTACGTGGTCCTTCGGACTCGACGCCGTCGTCGAAGGCAAGGTAATGAATTTCATGCCGGCGATGCAGCGCCTTTAACATTTCGAGGGTGCGTATTTGCCCCCCGCGCGTGGTTGGATGAAGAAAATCGGTCTTCACCCAAAGAATTTTCATACCGGCGTGGGAACTGCCTCGAGCGGGCGGGACAGAATGCCATTCCACCAGCGGTCGCGGTTCCCCGTCAGGAAGAGGTCGCCCCAGACCTGCAAATTCAGTAAGCGCCAAAGGCGATCGGTCGCATCCTCGTACCCTTGCAGGTGACGTGAGATCAGCGATTCCACCGCTCCACTGTCGACGATCGAGGCGAGGAAGCCGCGCCGGTCGCGAAGAGCTTCATAAAGCGGCCGGGCACGCTCGTCAAGCAACCACTGGCGCACGGGTGTCGGAAATCCCATTTTCTTGCGGTGAATGATGCCCTGTGGCAGCAGGCCTTCCACGGCACGCTTGAGAATGTACTTTTGTGTGCCGCCCCGAATCTTCATTGCGTCCGGAATGGTGGTCGAAAATTCCACGAGCTTATGGTCGAGCAGCGGCACCCGGCTCTCGATCGAGCATGCCATACTCATCTGATCTTGTTTCATCAGCAGCTCGACCAGATAGGTCTTCTGGTCTGCGTATAACATGCGCGCGAGCAGCGAATTCCCTTCCCTCGCCTGCCAATAACGGAGGTAATTCCCGTAAACGGCGCCAGGCTCCGAGCCCAACAGCCTATTTTGCTCTTCGCGCGAGAACGCGCAATAGAAGTTATCGAGAAACAACGACTCTATCGTCGCGTCGCGCCCTAGGAAACTGTGCCGCAGCTTGCGCCGGAGCGAGGCACGCAATAACGAACTGGTCTGCAGTTGTTTGCCGATAGCGCTGCGAAGAAACACCGGCAACACCCCGTATGCCCGCGCTGCGCGCATATTGATCAGGTTCCAGCGGTAGCGCTCATATCCACCGAAGATTTCATCGCTTCCTTCGCCTGTCAGTACGACTTTCACTTCGCGCGCAGCCAGCCGCGACACGAAATACAGCGACACGCTGGAGGGCCAGGTGATCGGTTCGTCTTCGTGATAGATCAGCCTCGGCAGTTGGTTGAAAAAATCATCGATGCCGACCCGGATCTCATGATGGTCCGTCCCGATCGCGCTCGCGACTTGCGCGGCATAGCTGAGTTCGCTGAACCGCTCTTCCTCATACCCGACCGAGAAGGTCTTCACCGGCCCGCTGGTAAGCCGCCGGGTGAGCGCCGCGATTGCGCTCGAATCCACGCCGCCGCTGAGGAACAGGCCCAACGGCACATCGCTCATCAACCGCATGCGAACCGTTTCTTCGAGCCGCCGCCGGGTTTCGGCAATCAATTCAGCCTCGCCGGCCCTCACCGGCACCGCCGCAGGAGGGTCCCAATATTGCCGGATAACCGGCGCAGGCGCTGGGCCGCTTGCGTCCAGCGTGAGGTGATGTCCGGGCATCAGCTTGCGGATGCCTCGGAACAGCGTACGCTCTTCACTGACGTAGCCGAACGCGAGATATTCCGGCAGCACCTGCTCTTCGAGTTCGGCGCTGATGGCCGGGTGGGCGAGCAGCGCCTTTATCTCAGAGGCGAAAGCAAAGATGCGGCCGTCCCAGAAATAGTAGAACGGCTTAATTCCAAGACGGTCCCGGACGCAAAATAGGCGCCGTTTCTCGCGGTCCCAGATCGCGTAGGCAAACATGCCGCGATAAAGCTCGACGGAAGCGGGACCCATCTCCTCATAGGCGTGCAGTATGGTCTCGGTATCGCAATGCGACTGATACCGGTGGCCCGCCTGCTCGAGTCCGGGACGAATCTCCTGATGATTGAAAATTTCGCCGTTGTACGTGATCCAATGCGAACCGGTTTCGTTCGCCATCGGCTGATGTCCCGCAGCGACGTCAATGATACTCAGTCGCCTGTGGCCCAAATGGGCGTAGGCATCATGATAATAGCCGTAATCATCCGGACCCCGATGCGCAATGGCATCGGTCATTCGCTTGAGAATGGCTTCCGAATCCGCCGCCGGCGCTACCGACACATATCCCGCTATGCCACACATGACCGGTTACTTGACCGCGCCCAAGAGGCGCCACTGCGCTAAAGCGAAGAACGCCCCGTGCGCTACTGCCAGTTTAGCGTCACGCCACACTCGCTGTCGCTCTCCCGTATTTCAGGCAGGGCTATAAATTGCGCAGCCACGGCCACGCGTAGAAGCGCCGGTAACATGCCAGGCACCTGGATGGCTTTGCCTGCATGAGCAAGAGCGGCAAGTCTCGCAATCTCAGATGGGATTTTCGTACCTGTTTTGAGAGGCATATAGGACACATAGATAACCTCGCCATCTACGTGCCAGTCGCTGCGGGGTCGTCGCGATCAGTTTTATCCCCTTATCCACCGGCAATGCTGGTGTAAACCATCGCGGTTGCGAGCACGATCATGGTTCCGGCCGTGCCCCAGGCAATCACATTCTGCCACCAATTATTCGTGAAATTGCCCATCAGGCGCGAGCGGTTGATCAATAACAACATGTAAACGAGCACGAACGGCAGCAAAATCCCGTTGGCAACTTGCGAGTAGAGAATAAATTTAAGGAGAGGCAGATGTGGAATCAAGACGACCGCCGCACCGCCGCCGACCAGGAGCGTATATAACCAGTAGAAGACCGGCGCTTCGGAGAAGCGTTTGTCCACGCCCGATTCAAAGCCAAGCCCCTCGCAAATATTAAAAGACGTGGCTAGCGGCAGAATAGCGGCCGAGAGCAGCGAGGCATTGATGAGCCCAATCGCAAACAGCAGAGAGGCGAATCTGCCGGCCAGGGGCTTCAGAGCGACCGCGGCTTCAGCAAAATCCGTCATTTCCGGATGATTCGGGTAATAAATGGTTGCGCCGCAAGCCACCACGATAAAGAACGCCACCACGTCGGTGATGATGCAACCGGTGATCACATCGACTCGGCAGAGACCATATTGCCGCCGGTCGATCCCCTTCTCGACTACCGCTGCTTGCAGATAGAATTGCATCCAAGGCGTGATGGTGGTTCCGATGAGGCCCACGATTACGATCAGATACGCGGGGTCGCTGCTCAAAGTGGGCACAAACGTCTGCTTCAAGGCGGCGTTCCAATCCGGTTTGGCGAGAAAGGCCGAAACGGGATAGGCGAAATACACGATGGACGCGACCAGCAGGATGCGCTCGACCGGGCGGTAGCGGCCGCGCACCACTAACAACCAAACCAGCACTGCCCCGATCGGCACAACAATGTATTTGCTTGCGCCAAAGATGCCCATGCCCGACGCAAGCCCCGCAAACTCGGACACGATGTTGAAAAAATCCGCGCAGCCTAGCACCAGCATGGTAAAAAAGGTGGCGCGCAGGCCGAACTCCTCACGAATCAGGTCCGACAAACCCTTGCCAGTAATAGCGCCCATGCGGGCTGCCATTTCCTGCACCACGATCAGCGCGATGGTGGTAGGAATCAGCGTCCATAACAGCCGATAACCGAACTGCGCACCGGCGTTCGAATAGGTGAGAATGCCGCCTGGGTCGTTATCGACATTCGCCGTGATGAAGCCGGGGCCTAAAACAGCCAAAAACGCGATCAGGCGCGAACTGATGAGCGCAATAGACGATTTTCTCCGGAGAGCGGTCTGAATCATGAACGTTCGCGTTTTTCAGACCTATTGTTGCCCGGTTACGTTTCAATCACATAAGAATCCTGCTCATGGCACTGTGCGAAGCGACCGGGCGCAACCGAGACCCTGCCTCGGATTGCGCCCTTCGATTTCGTTCGCGGATCGTTCGACTAGTTTGCGACCGTAAAGGTTCTACCGACCGTCGCGCGCTCACCGCTGGCCGTGGTGCCGGTAACCTCGAGCGTATGGCTGCCGTTCGATAGCTGGGTAGTATTCAGGAAGAAACTCCAGCCCACGTCCGGGCAACCGGTTCGTCCAGAAAAAACTGCACAGACATCCTTCCGGGCGCCTCCATAACTCGCGTCGCCAACCGAGATGTTGTCAACGAGAATTTCGACGCTTGCGATACCCGCCGTATCGTCAATCGCCCAACCGCCTATGGCCGCGAGCCCACGGAGCGGACCCGTAGTTGCATTGGGCGTATCGATATCAATCCGCATTCCGGAGTTCGCCAGATTGCCGACTGTGAATGATGCCGTGATAGTTGAGCTTTGGCCGCCCGCTGAAACTCCCGTGATCGCCAGCGTATGTATACCGTCGGTGAGCAGCGTTGTGTCTAGAAAGAAGTCCCACCCGACATTCGGACATCCGGGACGGTTCGGATATGCGCTGCATACATCGGCGCGAACACTGCCGTACGTGGCGCTACCGTAAGCGATGTTGTCTACCGTCACTTGCACCGAGGTAATCGCAGCGTTGTCGTCGATCGCCCATCCACCCAGATGCGCAATACCGGCGAGCGAACCGCTGTTCGGAGTCGGGGTATCGATCACCAGCCGCATGGCATTGTTTACAGGCGAAGGCGACCAGTTGGCCACCGAGAACGAGGCGCTGCCCGTGGCGTTCCTCCCGTCGGCGGTTGTGGCCGTTACCCCGAGCACGTGTGAGCCGTTTGAGAGCTGGCCGGTGTCGAGCAGAAAGCTCCAGCCGACCGCAGGGCAGCCCGGGCGGCCGGGATAAGCCGCGCACACATCGGTGCGGATGATGCCGTATGTCGCCGTTCCGTAGGGTACGCCATCAACGCTGATGTTGACCTTTGCTATAGCTGAGCGGTCGTCCAGAGCCCATCCGGCCATGAGAACTAGCCCTTCATACCCGCCGTCTTTCGGGCCCGGCGTGTCAATGACGACTCGGGTTGTGCTGGCGGCATTCGCGACGGCGAAGGACGCACCCACCGTGGTGATGCCACCCGTGCTTGTTTTCGCGGTGATCTGAAGCATGTGAGCACCGTCGGTGAGTTGGGTTGTATCGAGGAAATAGCTCCAGCCCACATTCGGGCATCCGGGCCTACCGGGGTAAACCGTACACACGTCGGTGCGGATTCCACCATACGTGGCGGCGCCCAGGAATGTGCCGTCAACCAACACGTCCACTTCGCTGATGGCAGCCTTGTCGTCGATAGCCCATCCGCCAAGGGCAGCCCAACCACTGAGAGGGCCGGCTGTTGAAGTCGGCTGGTCGATAGCAACGCGTGTCGAAGCGCCGCCGTTCGTATTCGAAACCGTAATGGTCCGGGTTATCGTCGAGGTCTGCCCATCGGCCGTTGAGCCGGTCACCGCCAGGGTGTGACTTCCGTCGGTAAGCAACCTCGTGTTTAGGGTATAGTTCCAGCCGACATTTGGACACCCGGGACGGTTGGGATACACAGCGCAGACATCTGCACGAGATCCGCCGTAAGTTGCGTTCCCTTGCGGTACCCCATCAACAGATATCTGAACGGAGGCGATAGCAGCGGTACCGTCGATGGCCCACCCTCCGATCTGCGTAACACCCGTGAGGGCGGGGCCATTGGCGATCGGCTTGTCAATATCGATACTCATCGCGTTGCCGGTTGTCGACCAGTTCGCGACGGTAAATGAAGCGCTGACGGTTGAGCTCCGGCCATCCGCGGTGGTCCCAGTCATCGAAAGCGTATGCGAGCCATTCGAAAGCAGGCCGGTGTTTAACATAAGCGTCCAGCCTACATTTGGACACCCGACACCATTTGGCATCGATTGACACACGTCAGCACGGCTCGCTCCATAAGTCGCCGCCCCGCGTGGCGCCCCGTCTATGGCAGCGTTCACGCTGACAATCGGCGAGTAGTTATCAACTGCCCAGCCAACAAACGAAACCAATCCCTCAAAGGTGCCGCTGAGGGAACTCGGCCTGTCTATGGAAATCGTGGGATTTCCCGGAATAACAGCGGTCCCACTCAATGAAAGACTCTGCGGTGAGCCCGTGGCGTTGTCAGTTACCGACAAGTTTGCCGTACCGCTGCCAGCCGCCGAGGGTGTGTAGGTTACGGATACGCTACAGCTTGCTGAAGGAGCTACCGTCACGCAGTTGTTCGTCTGGCTGAAGTCAGCGGCATTTGTTCCACCGATACTGATGCTCGTGACACTCAGCGCATAGGTCCCAGTGTTGCTAATCGTGACGGTTTTTGCTGCGCTGGCCGTCTTGATTACCTGGTTACCGAAGCTCAAAGAGCCTGGCGCCATGCTGAGCTGCGGCACACCGCTTGTACCGCTTAGCGAGACGGTGTGCGGCGAGCCCGGGGCGCTGTCAGTGATGGAAATGGAGCCGCTACGGGTGCCGATCGCCGAAGGGGTAAAGGTGACCTGGATCGTACAGCTCCCAGATCCCGCCGCTACCGTCGTGCAGTTATTTGTCTGTGAAAAATCGGCCGCATTCGTTCCGCCGATAGCAATACCGCTGATGCTAAGCGTTGCCGTGCCGGGATTCGTCACCGTGATTGACTCTGCCGCGCTGCTCGTGTTAATGAGCTGATTACTGAAACTTAGAGGATTGGGTGAGAGCCCGATCTGCGGCTGCGTGCCCGTACCGGTGAGCGAGACAGTGTGCGGCGAACCAGCGGCACTATCGGCGACAGAAATCGAGGCGCTGCGGCTGCCAGTCGCCGAAGGTGTAAAGGTAACCTGAATCGTGCAGCTGCCCGACCCAGCCGCTACCGTCGAGCAGTTGTTGGTCTGCGAGAAATCCGCAGCGTTCGTTCCCGTGATGCTGACGCCGCCGATGGTCAATGTCGCCGTGCCCGGGTTGGTCACGGTGATTGATTCCGCCGTGCTGCTCGTGTTGAAAAGCTGATTGCCGAAGCTCCAGGAAGTAGGCGAGAAGCTAATCTGCGCGGCCGTGCCTGTACCGGTGAGTGTTACCGTGTGCGGAGAGCCCGCTGCGCTGTCGGTTACCGAAATCGAAGCGCTCCGGCTGCCGGTGGCTGACGGAGTGAAGGTGACCTGAATGGTGCAGCTACCCGACCCAGCCGCGACTGTCGAGCAGTTAGTCGTCTGCGAAAAATCGGCTGCATTGGTTCCGGTGATACTAACGCCGCTGATAGTCAGCGTGGCAGTACCGGGATTCGTCACCGTAATTGACTCTGCCGTGCTGCTCGTGCTGATCGGCTGATTGCCGAAGCCCCAAGAGCTCGGCGAGAAGCTAATCTGCGGCGCCGTGCCGGTGCCACTTAGCGATACCGTATGAGGCGATCCGGAAGCGTTGTCCGATACCGATATCGAAGCACTACGGCTGCCGGCTGCCGAGGGCGTGAATGTCACCTGTATCGTGCAACTCCCCGAACCGGCCGCAACCGTCGAACAGTTATTGGTCTGCGAAAAATCCGCGGCGTTCGTTCCCGTGATGCTGACGGCGCTGATGGTCAATGTCGCCGTTCCCGGGTTAGTCACAGTGATCGATTCAGCCGTGCTGCTCGTGCTGATGAGCTGGCTCCCGAAACTCCAGGAGCTCGGTGAAAAGCTGATCTGCGGCGCTGTCCCAGTGCCGGTGAGCGATACCGTATGAGGCGATCCGGAAGCGTTGTCCGATACCGATATCGAAGCACTACGGCTGCCGGCTGCCGAGGGCGTGAATGTCACCTGTATCGTGCAACTCCCCGAACCTGCCGCAACCGTCGAACAGTTATTCGTCTGCGAGAAATCCCCGGCATTTGCTCCCGTGATGCTAACGCTACTGACTGTCAAAGTCGCCGTTCCCGGATTAGTCACGGTGATCGATTCTGCCGTGCTGCTCGTGTTGATGAGCTGATTCCCGAAGCTCCAGGAACTCGGCGAAAAACTGATCTGCGGCGCTGTCCCAGTGCCGCTGAGCGATACCGTGTGAGGCGAACCCGACGCGTTATCCGACACTGAAATTGAAGCGCTACGGCTACCGGTTGCCGACGGCGTGAACGTAACCTGAATCGTGCAGCTCCCCGAACCGGCCGCAACCGTCGAGCAATTATTGGTCTGAGAAAAGTCGCCTGAGTTTGTCCCCGTGATAGTGACGCTGCTGATGGTAAGGGAGGCGTTGCCCGGATTTGTAACCGTAATCGATTCCGCCGTGCTGCTGGTGCTGACAACTTGATTGCCGAAGCTCCAGGACGTGGGCGAGAAGCTGATCTGCGGTGTGCCGGTTCCAGTGCCGGTGAGCGAAACCGCTTGGGGTGAACCCGCCGCGTTGTCCGAAATCGAGAGACTGGCGCTGCGGTTGCCCGTAGCCGAAGGCGTGAACGTAACCGAGATAGTGCAGTTCCCGTTGCTGCTCAAACTGCTTCCGCAGTTATTCGTTTGTGAAAAGTCGCCGGAGTTTGTCCCCGTAATGCTGATACTGCTAATGGTCATCGCCTGGTTGCCGGAATTTGTCAGGGTAACGGTCTTGGCCGTACTTGTCGTGCTGACGGTCTGATTTCCAAAACTGAGGCTGGTGGGATTGGTGCTTGCCGCGGGTCCGTTCCCTGTTCCATCCAGCGGAATTTCGAAACCGCCGCTGGTCACTGTCACGTCCCCCGATAAACTGCCGCCTACCGCCGGCTCGAACGCTATTGCAATTTCGCAAGTGCCATCCACGGCGAGGTCGGTCGAGGCTGAGCAATCCGTGCCCCCGGACGCCGTTTGCACGAAATTCGTACTGACAGTCAGCCCCGTGAAGGGCATGGCCGCGTTTCCGATGTTCTCGATCGTAGTACTCTTCGAGGAACTCTCAGAACCGATATTGGTGGCCGCAAAGCTAAAGCTGGGCGCCGCGTAGGCAGCCGCTCGAATCAGATTGTTGCCGGCATCGGCAATAAAGATTGTTCCATTGGGCGCGACCACGGCACCCTGCGGGTAATTGAGCTGTGCACTCGTGGGCGCGCCACTGTCGCCAGAGTAACCGGCGCCATCGCTGTAGTTGCCCACGACGGTGTGAATAACTCCGGAGGTATCCACCTCGCGAATGATGCAGTTATCTTCATCCACGATATACACGTTCCCGGCGGCGTCGATGGAAAGGCCGGTGGGGTAACTGAGTTCGGCGCTCGTGGCGGCCCCCCCATCTCCCGAATACGTGCCTGAGCCGTTCTCAACACCGGCGAAATCGTGAATTTTTCCGTCAGTCGTTACCCGGCGCACATCGTTGCTGTATTCGGATATATAGACGTTTCCGGCTGAGTCCGCCGCGACGCCGCTCGGATAATATAGCTCTGCGCTCGTGGCCGCCCCTCCATCGCCACTGGTACCGGCGGTTCCGTTCCCTGCAAATGTACTTATGGTGCCGCCCGGCGTTACCTTTCGAATTCGATTGTTTCCCTGATCTACGATATATAGGTTGCCTTGCGAATCCACTGCAACTGCCGTAGGACCGTCTAATCCAGCGCTAGTCGCCGCGCCTCCGTCGCCATAGAAAGTTCCGCCTCTGGAATATTCTCCGGCGACGGTTGTAATAATTCCAGTCGGGTCAACCTTGCGAATTACGTTATTAGAATCATCCGAAATGTACAGATTTCCCGCGGCATCCAAAGCGACTGCCGATGGATTGTTCAATCGCGCGCTGGTTGCCTGGCCTCCGTCGCCTGAATAGGCCCCGATAGCGTACCCGTATCCGTCCGGAACAAACTCGCCGGCGTACACCGTCAAGACGCCCGTTGTCGTATCCATCCGGCGGATCACGTCGTTATTTTCGTCGGCGAAGTAAGCGTACTTGCCTTGCGGGTCTACTGCCATGCCATTGGGGCCATTGATCGCAGTTGTGCTGTACCCGCCCTCGCCGCCGTTGACGTATGTTCCCGCCAGCGTTGAAATCACGCCCGGCGAGAAGATCGGCTGCGCACCCTGACCGATACCATACAGGAGCGCCGATCCGAGGATGGCTCCCGAGCCGTTCTCGGCAAGTAATCCGTCCTGGCGCCAGCCAGCAAACTGTGGTGTAAACTCCACCTGAACCGAGCAGCTTACCGGTGTTCCCGAACAGCTCGGCGTGCTCGTTTTCGCGAATTCAATCCCGTACGTCAGAACAAAGGAGGCGGGCGTAGATGACAGGTTCGTCAGTGTTACCGTCTCTGTCGAATTCGATCCTATCGATACGGTTCCGAACGCTGCTACCGATGTCTGGGCCGTAGCCGTGTGGGATAACGCGCCCGCCAAGGCCGCGAGCAGAAAGCCAGTCCTTGAATTGAAAGAATAAGTCCGCACAGAAGAACGTCCTCTTACGCCTGCTTCTGTATCGGTTTATTTTTCCCGAGGGTTTAGATCACGACTTACAGACGCGCCTAAATCAGATTAAACTGGTAGTTATTTTACAAAAGCACGCCCCGGCCGGATTCTCGGCTCCTTATCGGATGTAGTAGCGATCGCAAAACCCGGCGATCTCTGAGGGCTTAATGCCCAGCCGAAGGCTTCAAGTCCGCCGATGTTTGCTTGGTATACTCGCCAAGCCAATCCAGCACCATTCGATACCAGAACTGACTGTTCTGCGGTTTCAAAATCCAATGCCCTTCATCCGGAAATTGCACCAGTTTCGATGGGATCTTCATCTCCTGCAGCGCCGTGAACAGCTCCTCGCCCTGTCCGATCGGCACCCGGTAGTCCAGTTCGCCGTGCGTGACCAGCGTGGGCGTCTTAAAATTCTTCACATACGAGCTCGGCGACCACTTCTCATATAACTCCGGGTTCTCCCACGGAAATCCTTGAAATTCCCACTTAGGAAACCACAGTTCTTCGGTGGTGCCGGCCTCACTGGCTAAATCGTATACGCCCGCATGCGATACCAGGGCTTTGAATCGATCCGTATGGCCTAGAATCCAATCGATCATGTAACCGCCATATGACCCGCCCGCCGCAACCATCCGGTCCTTATCGACATACGCCAGATTACTTACGTAATCCACCGTCGCCATGATATCGTCGTAAGCTTTGCCGCCCCAATCGCCATTGACCGCATCTGTGAATGCTTGCCCGTAACCAGCAGATCCATGGGGATTCGGCAAGACCACCACGAATCCTGCACCCGCAAAGACCTGCGCATTCCAGCGATAAGTCCACGATTCGCCCCATTCGCTCTCCGGACCGCCGTGAATCGCAAATAGTACCGCGTACTTAGTGAACGGATTGAAATCGGGCGGCTTGACGATAAAACTCTCGATCTTCGCCCCGTCGGCGCCATCTACCGAAATCGTTTCCACAGGCGTGAGCTGGTATTGATCGTAAATCGCATCATTGAAATGCGTCAGCGTAACCGTTGGGCCGCCCTTCGACACGGCTCTCTTAATCTCCGGCGGTCGCGAGCCGCTCTGCTCGATAAACACCATGGCTTTGTCATCGGCGGTAAATTGGACAGCCGCGATGGAGGTTGGCCCCTGCGCAATTGTCCGGATCGCGCCGCCATTCGCCGGAATCATCATCAGCGGCGTGGTTCCGTGATCGTCGACCGTGAAAAAGATGCGCTTCGAATCGGGCGCCCAGGTATATCCCTCCACCCACCGATCAAGCGAATCGGTCAGCGTGTTCATCTGTCCGGACTGTAAATCCAGCACCGCGAGCCGCCATTGGTCGCTCTCATAGCCGCCGCGAATCTGTGTCCGATAGGCGAGATATTTTCCATCCGGCGAATACAGCGGCCCTTCGTCCGCACCGGGATTCGTCGTAATCCGCTTCGCTGGACCTCCCGCGGCGGCAATCGTAAATAGATCGGAATTTGTGCTCGTCGCCGGATCTGGATCGGCGTTGCCCACATACGTAATCTGGGTGCTGTCGGGTGAGAACGCGTAGGCTTCCGGCCCGCCCAGCGAAAAGGGCGGCGTCATCGCGTTGCCGGGCGTCAAATCGCGCACCCTGCCGCTGCCGTCCAGCGCTTGTATCAGCAGATGTTGGCGGCGCCTGCCCTCGTATTTCGTCCAGTGGCGATAGAGCAACGACGTGAAGACACGCGCCTGCATCTTACTTGCCGCGTCCTGATCGAGCCTCGCCCGATTGCAGCCCGCGTCGTAATCCACTCCCGGCGCCGCACCCGCAGCTTCGCAATCCGGATACACGTCGCTTGTGAACACCATCAGCTTGCCGTCCGGCGAAATCGTCTCGCCATCTGCCTCGGTCGGCAGGTTCGTCACCGCTTTGGCGTCCGATCCATCGGCATTCATGGACCAGATCTGTGACGACTTATCCCGGTCGGAAGCGAACAAAATGCGCTTCCCATCCGGCATCCAACGCGGCCGTGTGTTGGACGTTCCCTCGTTCGTGAGCCTGACTGGCGTCCCGCCGTCCATCGGCACGACATAAATCTGCGTCGGCTTTGTGTTGCTGGCCATATCTACGGTCTGCACTGTAAACGCAATCATCTTGCCGTCGGGGGAAACCTGCGGCTCGTCGATACGCGCCAGCCTCATCATGGCGTCAAAGGTGAACGGGGCCTTTGCAGCCGGTGCCGTTACGCTCAGTACTCCCGTCAACAGCGCGCACAAGGCGGCAATTCGCATGCACTTATTCTAGCGGCGGCTGCTACTATCCGTGAGATCCACACCCACGCCATGCCGAGCCGCAAGATCGAACAGCAACTCGAAAAACTGAGCGGCCTTCATGCGCATGTGCCGGACGAGCCTACATTAGCCGCGCTACGAGAGGCCTTGGCGAATCCAGTCAATGTCGTGGTCGCAAAGGCCGCCAGAATCGCCGGCGATCTCGGGACTCGATCGTTGCTGCCGGAGCTGCTATCGGCTTTCCATCGCATGTTCGAGAACCCAAGGCACACCGATCCTCAGTGCTGGGGTAAAAACGCGCTTGCAAAGGCGCTGAAGGATCTCGGGCATGCCGGATCGCAGGAGTTCTTGCGCGGGCTGCATCACATCCAGATGGAACCCGTCTGGGGCGGTCAGGAGGACACCGCTACCGTTCTTCGCGGCGCCTGCGCCCTGGCCCTGGCGCAGTGCACCGACATTACGAGGCAAGACGTCATGCGCCATCTCATCGAGGCGTTCACCGATGAGACGGCCACCGTGCGCGCCGACATCGCACGCGCTCTCGAACAGATGGAGGGGGAGGAAGCGTGCCTCCTGCTTCGCCTGAAGGCGCTCCTCGGCGACAAGGAACCGGCAGTTACCGGCCAGATACTGGAATCCTTGCTGCGGCTCGAGCACGCTGCCGCCGTGCCCTTTGTCGCGAAATTTCTGAAGGCCGGCGGCGAGGTCGCCGAAGAGGCCGCGCTGGCGCTAGGTGCGTCTCGCCTCCCGGCCGCACTTGAGATTTTGAAACAGACCTGGACGGACGCCCGCATCCTGGTCCCCGAAGACGTCCTGCTTCGAGCGATCGGCACCTCGCGCCATGAGTCGGCTATCGAATTTCTCTTAAATGTTGTCCGCGAGGGACGCGAGCGCGAAGCCATGGCCGCACTTGCCGCGCTCGTGCTGTATCGCGGCTCCCCCGAGATTCGCGCCCCAGTTGCCGCGGCGGTGGAGAGCAGAAATGAACCTGCCCTCCACGAAGAATTTCGCCGCGGATTCAGCACGGAAAGCGATTTCAGCAGTTAGAGTGGATAGCGGCTGGGCACTCGGTGAGCGCAGGGCGCGAAGGCGAACTCTAATCATTTGCAAGTGGTTCGAGGGGAATCCAGATTTCGACCGGGCCGACGGGCGTGCCGGCTTCCGAGATGCTAGTAAATCGCTCAAACTCTGGAGCGTTCTTCTCTCGACGTCCGGAGTTGGCCAGCCATGGGCCTAATAACCAGGTCCAAGTGTCGCGAAGCAAAGCCGTCTCATTAACGCGGACAACCGCATACTCCCCCACCTCGAGCATCAGAGACTCACCACATGGCACACTTTCCGGACTTCCATGTGCAACGCCGGTAAGGTAGTGAATCTTACGGTCGCCTGTGCAAGGCGACGCGCCATAGAAGTTTGAACTGCCCTTGAGCGTGGGATGGTCCTCCAGAAACGAGCGCCACTGCTGGGGGATGCCCTGCGAGGCTTCAGCTTGCGAATTGTAGGTGGCCATCGCGCCGATCAGCAGTACTTCTTCGGTAGTCCGAAAGACAGGATTCGGCCGATCTGTCATGGCGCTAGGGTACTACAGCTTGGCGATCACATCTTGGTCTCGAGCCCCTAGGAAAGCGGCAATAAAATCCGACGCGGGTACAATCGCGCCTTCGCTTACAGAACGCTCGAAAGGGCGCCCCACAGCACCCTTGTGCGAGTTGGCTCGGAGCGGTGAGAAGATGGGAAATCTTGACCATTCCATCAGGCAGTGAACTCGTGCGCCCATTTGTTCCAGCAAGAGATTTTGGGTTGAGCAAACGCTTCTATGAAGCGATCGGCTGCCCCCGCAAGCCTGCGTACGTCTGAAAAGCGGCGCTCCGCAGCCAACCCGGGCATCGACAACCGATTCCGATACACTTCTCCTGAAGCCCATGAAATTCGCTCCAAAGTTTGCGCTCACCCTGCTGCTGTCTGCTCTCGCCTTCGCTCAATCGCCCCACATCACCACGCCCAAAGACCAGTTCGGCTTCAACCTCGGCGACGACTACCAGCTCACCAATTACACCCAACTCACCGATTACTGGAAAAAGCTCGCCTCCGAATCCGATCGCATGAAGCTGGTCGATATCGGCAAAACGGCTGAGGGCCGCACCGAGCTCATGGCCATCGTCACGTCGCCCGAAAATCTCAAGCAGCTCGACCATTACAAAGAAATCTCGCGCAAGCTCATGCTCGCCGAAGGTCTCTCAGACGACGAAGCTCACGCGCTCGCCCGCGACGGCAAAGCGGTGGTCTGGATCGACGGCGGCTTGCACGCGAGCGAAGTCGAGTGCGCCCAAGCACTCACCGAAATGCTGTTCCAAATGGTTAGCCGCAGCGACCCCGAAACCCTGCGCTTCCTCAACGACACCATTGTGCTCTTCGTCCACGCCAATCCCGACGGCCAGGAGCTCGTCGCCAATTGGTACATGCGCAATCCCGACCCGCAGAAGCGCTCGCTCGATTACGTCCCCCGACTCTGGCAAAAATACATCGGCCACGATAACAACCGCGACTTCTTCATGTGCAACATGCCGGAATCCACCAACATGAATCGCGTGCTGTATCTCGAATGGTTCCCGCAGATCGTCTACAACCACCACCAGACCGGCCCCGCCGGCGCGGTCATCTTCATGCCGCCCTTTCGCGATCCCTTCAACTACCACTTCGATCCGCTCATCATGATGGAGCTTGACGAGGTCGGCGCGGCCATGCACAGCCGCATGGAAGCCGAAGATAAGCCGGGCGCCGGCATGCGCAGCGCCGCCAGTTACTCCACCTGGTACAACGGCGGTCTCCGCACCACGACTTACTTTCACAATATGGTCGGCCTGCTCACCGAAATCATCGGCAGCCCCACGCCGGTCGATATCCCGCTTATCCCCTCCGCCCAGCTTCCCCGCGGCGATCTTCCCTTCCCCATCGCGCCGCAAAAGTGGCATTTCCGCCAATCCATCGAATACTCGCTGACCGCCAATCGCGCCGTGCTCGACTTCGCCTCGCGCTATCGCGAAACGCTGCTCTACAACGCCTACCGCATGGGCAAGAATTCGATCGAGCGCGGCAGCCGTGATTCCTGGACCACTACTCCCAAACGCATCCAGGCGCTCGAAACAGCCGCCGCTGCCGTTTCAAAAGAGAAGACCGAATCAACTTCCGAACGTCCGCGCGGCGTTCCCGCCAAGCTCTACGAAACTGTCCTTCACGATCCCGCCAATCGCGATCCGCGCGGCTATATCATCTCCTCCGATCAGCCCGATCTGCCCACCACCATCGCTTTCCTAAACGCACTGCTCAAGAACGGAATTGCCATTGAGCACGCCACCGCCCAATTTCAAATCTCCGGGAAGACCTATCCCGCGGGCTCCTACATCGTCAAAACCGCCCAGGCATTCCGCCCGCACGTGCTCGACATGTTCGAGCCGCAGGATCACCCCAACGATTTCCGTTATCCCGGCGGTCCGCCCATCCCGCCTTACGATGTCACCGGCTACACGCTCGCCTTCCAAATGGGCGTTCAGTTCGATCGCATTCTCGACAGCTTCGATGGTCCCTTCGAGCCCGTTACCGGCCTGCTGACTCCGCCTCCCGGCTCCATCACCGGCCCCGCGCACGCGGCCGGATATCTCGTCAGCCATCGCGTCAACAATTCGTTCATCCTGGTAAATCGTCTGCTCAAAGCAAACTGCGACGTGTATTGGCTGAAGAATCCCCCGCCCGATCCGGGAAGCGTCGGCCACCAGGCCGGAGCGTTTGAGGTGAGCCTCGGCACCGGCGCCATCTGGATTGCTGCCTCTCCCGCCGCTCACTCCATCCTCGAGCGCGCTACCCGCGACCTCGGCCTCACCGCCTATGCTCTCGCCCGCCGTCCGGCCGGCAATTCTCTCAAGTTGAAGCCTGTCCGCATCGCCCTCTACGACCAGTACGGCGGTCTCATGCCCTCAGGCTGGACGCGCTGGCTGCTCGAACAATTCGAGTTCCCATTCAAGGTCGTCTATCCGCAGGAGCTCGATCGCGGCGATCTCGCCAAGAACTACGACCTGCTCTTGTTCACCGACGGCGCGATTCGCGCCCCCAATGCCCCAGCCGAGGAATTCCGGGCCAAACAACCGAAGCCCGAAGAAATCCCGCCCGAATATCGTTCCTGGCTCGGCCGCATCACGCCCGAAAAAACCATCCCGCAGATCCGGCGCTTCGTCGAATCCGGCGGCGCCGTCGTCGCCATCGGCTCGTCCACGTCGCTCGCCGGCTATCTCGGCCTGCCTGTCACCAACGCGCTCACGGAACGAGCTGCCGACGGAACCGAACGTCCGCTCCCGCCCGAAAAATTCTACATTCCCGGTTCGCTTCTCACCGCGGCCGTCGATAACACCAATCCGCTCGCCTATGGCCTTCCGGACAAAGTAGACGTATTCTTCGATCGAAGCCCCGTCTTCCGCCTCAACCCCGACGCAAGCATGAGGGGCACGGCCCCGGTCGCCTGGTTCGCTACCGCATCGCCTCTGCACAGCGGCTGGGCCTGGGGCCAGCCATATCTCGAAGGCGGCGTTGCCATTGCCGAATCGTCTCTCGGCTCCGGCAAAGTGTTCTTGCTCGGCCCCGAAGTCGCCTTCCGCGGCCAGCCTCATGCGACCTTCAAATTCTTATTCAACGCCATCGACTACGGCTCAGCAGCCGAGCCGCGCCCGCAACCTAATCGATCCGAAGAACAATAACCGGATCGATCTTTGCAGCGCGCATCGCCGGCAAGTAACTCGCTGCGAACGCTACTGAAAACAGCACGCCAATCACGCACGCGAAGGTAAGTGGATCGCTGGAGTGCACTTCAAACAGCAGGCTTGCATAAAGCCGGTTCACACCGATCGCAAGCGGCAGCCCGATCGCCAAGCCGATGCCAAGCAGCCGGAGCGTTTGGCGGAAAACCATGGCTTTCACCCGGTGAGTATCGGCTCCCAAAGCCATTCGAATGCCGATCTCCTTGCGCCGTTGCGCGACCGAATAAGCAATTACACCGTAGATGCCGACCCCCGCCAGCAGCAGCGCCGACCCCGCAAACAGGACCACCACCAGCATGGCAGTGCGCGGCCGATCCAGGTTCTCAGCCACCACTTGCTCAAAGGTGACGCTCCCCGCGACCGCTTGCCCCACATCAACCGATTGGATACGGTTGCGAATCGCCGCGGCCACGCCTTCAGGGTTGTTCGTGCGCACCAGCAGCTTCGCCACCAGCCACGGCCGCTGCGAGAGCGGAAGGTACATCTGCTCGTCCACACCCGCTTCCTGGACGTCGGAGCGAACATTGCCCACCACACCCACCACCTCGCAGATAATGCGGTCCGTCGAATAAGTGATGTGCTTGCCGATGGGGTCCCGGCCGTGAAAAAATTCCCGCGCGAATGCCTCATTGATAATCGCCACGCGAGCCGACGCAGAGGTATCGTGCGCTGTGAATAATCTTCCGCGCAATAACGGAATCCCCAACACGCCGAAATACCCAGGAGTAATGCTGCGTCCCCGCGCGCTAGGATTTCTGGATCCCAGGTCCGGGCTTCCTTCTATCCGAAGCATGTACCCGAGACCGCTCGAGACAAGATCCACCTTCGACGCAATCCCCGCCTCTATCACACCGGGAATCGTCTCTACGCGCTCGAGCACGTCGTCATAAAAGGTAACGCGCTTTTGCCAGACCTGATACCGGTTCGGCATCAGGTCCAGCGGAACCATCAGAATGTGGTCCGTCCGCAGACCCGTATTCATCGTGCTCATGCGTGCAAAACTCTGCGTCAACAGCCCCGCCGCCGCTAACAGCACCAGGCACAGCGCCACCTCTCCGGCCACCAGGGCGTTTCGCAGCCGCGTACTCACCTTGGAAGCGGAAAATCCGCGCTCTTCAGACCGGATTCCGGATGGAACCCTTCCCGGCGCAAGCATCCACATGGGCGTCAGGCCAAAGACAATGCCGATCGCCGCGCCAACCGCCAACGTAGAAAGCATCACCGCCACATCCAAATGGACGTCGGGCACCGACGGCGAGGCCCGTTGGAATGCCTGCACCAGAAATCTCACGCACCACAGGGTCAGCGGCAGCGACAGCAATGCGCTGCCAAGCGATAAGAAAGCATTTTCGGTAACCAGTTGCCGGGCGATGCGCCATCGGCTTGCTCCCAAGGCAAAGCGTACGCTGATATCTCTATATCTGGCGGTCGCGCGCGCCAGCACAAGGTTAGCCACATTTGCGCAAGCAATTATCAGTAGGCAAATCACCGCGCCCCAGAGCACCAGCAAAGTAACATGCACCGTCGAGAATAACTTGCGCTGTAAGAGGTCCGCGCTGACCGGACCCATAATGTCGCTATTAGTCGAATGTTCGGTGCTGTACTGCGCTCCCGTCACGTTCAATTCGGCCCGCAGTCGCGACAGCGAGATACCTGGATGAAGCCTCGCCACAATGGTCAAATAACTCGCACCTAATCGCACGCTTGTGGGCGCAAAGGTTCGGGTATCCACAATTCGGCTGCGCCAAACGTCAACCGGCGCTCCTTGAAATTGAAATCCCCGCGGCAACACGCCAATCACAACGAACTCTTCGGAATCGATGATCACCGTGCGGCCGATTATCTTCGCATTGGCGTCGTATCGTTGGCGCCAGAACCGGTCGCTCAACAGCACAACGGCAGTTGCACCATGATGGTCTTCGCTCGCCAGGAAGCCGCGCCCCATCGCCGGCCGCACGCCCAGCACGGAAAGGAAATTCGCCGAGACTCTCCCACCTTCCAGCCGCAGCGGCTCGCCTCCGTCCGAAAAGGTCACGGTCTCGTCGTCGTAAGCCGCCAATTCCGCAACATCGGCTAAGTGCTGCTGGAAATAGAGGAAGCGCGGGTAAGAAAACGTATACCAGGAATAACTCCTCACATCTCCATGCCAGATACAAACCAGCCGCCCCGGCGCCTCATAAGGAAGAGGCTGCAGTAAAACTGCGCGAACCACGGAAAAGATCGCGGTGTTCGCCCCGATAGCTATTGCAAGAGTAAGAACTACGGCAATTGCGAAAGCCGGTGCCTTGCGTAATTGGCGAACGGCATACCGGAGATCCCCCACCGTCATTTCCCACATCGGTCCACTCCGCAACGCTCTGCCACTCATCATCTATCCAGCCGCTTGCCTGCCCCGCCGCAGCCACAAAAAGAGCGCCCCCGCAATCAAACTGACTCCGAACCCCGCTGCCACATCAGCCGCGTAGTGATATCGGCCGTATATGGTCGCCGTCGAGACGCTGATTGCGTATGCCAGCACGCCCCACCCGAACCGCTTCTGCCGTGGCAGCAACAGAAACATGGCCCAGGCCGCGGCAAACGCGGACGATACATGCGCGCTCGGAAAAACGCCTACGTGAATACTTGCTTTCTTCAAGATCCAAAGATTAAATCGGCGCACCCAGCTCGTTATCGTCGGGTCATCCATTCCGGGAAACAGCAAGCGCGGCGGCTGCGAAGGAAAAAAAGGAATCAGAGCGTATGCCACCAGCGTTCCCGTCAGGCAAATCAGGAAGAACCGATCAACTTCCTGCCGTTTGTGCTTGAGATACAGCACAATCACGCAATACGTGCCCAAACCATAAACCAGCAAGTAACACAACTCGAGATAAATAGGAATCGCAGAACCCAGCCGCTCAATGGCCGCGCGCAAGTGCCATTCGTGTAGCAGCACGTGGTCCCATCGAATCCAACTTAGTTCCAAGCGCCTGTCGAATTGCCGCGGCGCGAAAAGGTTCATTTCCTCGAACGCCGCCAGCGTCAACCCCAGCGGCAGAAAATCACGAAAATGCGAAATCGCCGCCGGGAAATACGCCTCCGCTTGCGCCACCAGCAGGAGCATCAGCCCCACCGCCGCCAGAATCCCGAACGCCCCGCTACTCAGGCCGGGATTGCTTCTCCAGCACGCCGACAGCACTGCCACATATGCGAAATACCCAACCAGCATCCACTCCGAAGCTCTCAGCTTCAGCCCCTGCATGGGTTCCGTCAATGCGTCGCCGCGGAAATGGTATGTTTTCGCGGCTCAAATAGCAATGCCGCCCCCGCCAGAGCGCCGGCCCAAACCGCCCAGATGGTTAAATACCGGCCGTCGTGAAACTTATCGTTGGCGTTGATCAAAAGTCCGGAAATGATCGGCGCCGTAATTTGCGCAATCGACATCAACGATTGCGTCAGCCCGATAATCACGCCCTGCTCGCGCCTGCCCGCCTTCTGCGTGATGATGCTCGTCAGCGCCGGCCGCAATCCCGCGCCACCCGCTGAGGACAACCCGCTCACCCACAATAATTGTCCGATCGTTCTGGTGAATCCTACGGCGCAGTAGCCTACCATCGCCGTCGCAAATCCGATCCGCACCACCCTTCGCTCGCCCAGCCACTTCACCATTCGCCCTACGACGCCGCCTTGCATAATCATGCCCAGCAGTCCGTTGAAAGCGAAGATGTACCCTACCTCCCGCACGCCCACCGGATGCCCGTTCCACAGATAGCGCCGCTCTGCAAACAGCGCGAATCCCGATACGAATGTGGTGAACGAAAACGAAAACAGCAGCCACTGCGCCAGCAGCCTCGCCAACTCCCGATCGCGGAAATAGCGGCGGTACTGCCCCCACGAGATCAGCGACAATCGGCGGCCACCCGGTCCCGGGTCGTCCCGCGCCGCTTCGTTGTGCTCGTGAATGATCTCCCTTCGCGGCAGCAAAAAGTACGTGCATAGAATCGTCGTAAACGAGAGCGCCGAGGCCGCGAAAATCGGCGCCTGGTACCCATAGCGCGCCAGAAAACCGGAGATCGCAGGTCCCACCAGGAAGCCGAAGCCAAATGCGATGCCGATCACCGCGAACGATTTCGCCCGCTCTTCCGGCTTGGTGACATCGCTGATATAGGCCTGCGCAATCGTCAGGTTCCCCGCCGTGGCCCCATCGATCGCGCGCGCCACAAACAGCATCCAGATGTGCGTCGAAAACGCGAGCAACAGGAATCCCGCCAGCGTCCCCGCCTGGCTCACCAACAGCAGCGGCCGCCGCCCCATCCGATCCGAAAGCTGCCCCAGAATCGGGCCTGCGATCAACTGGCAGACCGCGTACATCGATACCAGCTCGCCCACCACGGTCGGCGTTGCGCCCAGGCGCTCGGAATAGAACGGCAGCAGCGGAAGGATGATCGTAAAGCCGAGGATGTCCACGGCCACGATCAGGAAAATCGGCAGGAGTGGCGACGCGAATCGCCGGGTTGGCTTCGCCTCGACAGCGCCTGTCTGAGGCGGAGTCACTCTACGATTTTACCGAGGCACTCCCAGATTCGACGATTCCGTGCCCTGTCTTATATAATCGGCCAGTGTTTCACTGCGGCCTCCGTCTGCGCCGGACAGTCTCCATTTCAGCCCTTATGGCTGCCTTCGCCGCGGCCGCAACCGAGCCCGTCACCATCTCTGCCACCCGCGTTTCCAACGAACCTCTTCTTCGGCCCGGCGCAGCTTGGTCCTCCTTCGGTCTCTTCAACCCGGCCGCCGTCAAAATTGGCGTCAAAACCGTATTGCTCTTCCGCGCTCAAGACCATGACCATACCTCCCGCATCGGCTACGCCGAAAGCACCGACGGCCTGCACTTCTCCATCCGCCCCGAACCCGTGCTTTCTCCCGAAGCCGATTACGAAAAGAATGGCGGCGTCGAAGACCCGCGTGTTCTTCAAATCGATGGCACTTACTATCTCACTTACACCGGCTATGACACGCATTCCGCTCAGCTCTGTCTCGCAACTTCTAGCGACCTGATTCATTGGGAGCGCAAAGGCGTCCTGTTGCCTGCCTATCACGGCACGTGGAACACGCAATGGACAAAATCGGGCGCCATCGTTCGCGAAAAGATCAACGGCAAATGGTGGATGTATTACTTGGGCACGCGCAAAGATCCGGATGGCCAGCCCCGCGATTACATGGGCCTCGCGTCTTCGGACGACCTGCTCCATTGGAGCGATGCAACCGATCAACCCGTGCTGCCGCGCCGTCCCGGAGCTTTCGATTCGCGTGTCATGGAACCCGGCCCGCCGCCATTCATTACCGACGCCGGCATCCTGCTCCTCTACAACGGCGCCGACGATCACCTAGTGTACGGTCCCGGTTGGGTGCTCTTCGATCGGCAAGATCCCCGGCGTGTCATCGCCAGATCCGATCGATCCTTTGCCTTACCCACCCTCGACTGGGAAAAACTCGGCAATGTTCCGAATGTCATCTTCCTCGAAGGGGCTGTGCCGAAACGAGGCTTGGACATTCCCGACACCCTGCATCTCATCGGTTATTACGGGGCAGCAGATAAGTATATCGGCGCCCTGGACATCCATATATTCATCCCAATAAAGAGAGGCTTTCAATGACTACTGTAATCTCCCGTCGTAATCTCTTCGGAATGGCAAGCGCCCTCGGTTTGGCTTCGCTGCCCGCACGAGCCAGCCAGTATTCCTACACGCCAGAGGTGGAAATCTTCGGCAAGAAAACCCCGGACATTACCTCTGCGCTCGATGCCGCTTATTCGTTCCTCGATACCATGATGGATGCCTATGCTCAAGGCTCTACCTTGCGCCTCGTCCAGAGTTATTCCGATCAGCAAGGTCTCGAAAGCAGCGCGTTTACTTACGATCAAGCGGTTGTAATCGGCGCTTACCTCGTTCGTTCCGAATCCGGAGATGTCACACGCGCCGAGGTGCTCGGCAGCGGTCTGCTTTACGCACAGCAGACCAACAGCTTCAACGATGGCCGCCTGTTCCAGGCCTATTTCGTCAACACGCCGGACGCCCATGGCGCATACATCCAGCCTGCGGGCGCCCCATTCTACTTCTACGGCAGCTCGGTCGGAGACATGGCTTGGGCCGGCATGGCGCTCTGCCAGCTCTATCACAAAACAAAGAACAGCAGTTATCTGACTGGCGCCACGAAACTCGGCAATTGGATTTACACGAATGCTTATTCCACGGTCGGCGCAGGCGGTTACACGGGCGGAGTGGATGGGGGCAATAACAAGATCACATATAAGTCGACCGAGCATAATATCGACACTTACGCATTTTTCACCATGCTCGCTGCTGAAACCGGCAGCTCCGTTTGGACCACGCGCGCGCATTGGGCCGCAAATTTCGTCGCATCCATGTGGAATAGTAGCGGCGGTTTCTTCTGGACCGGCACCGGCAATGACGGAGTAACTATCAACACTTCCAACATCCCTGAAGACGTGCAAACTTGGTCTTACTTGGCCTTCATGAACAACGCTTACGCAGCCTCACTGCAGTGGGTCACAACGAACCTGATGACCATCGACACTCCTCAAACCATCAATAGTAAGTTGACCGGCAACACCCGCATCCTCGGCGAGACCTATGCAAGCCTCAGCCTCCGCGAGCTCACGCCCTCTGAATCTTACGATCAGCCTCCCGACCCGAACGCCGTTTGGCTGGAAGGCACCGCGCATACGGTCGCGGCGCTGCTCGCGCGCAGCGTCCCACCTGCGACGGATCCGTCCGTTTCTGCCGATCTCGCCACCGCGCTCCTGCTGCTCGATAACATTCGAATCGCGCAAGAAAATCTCGGCGTGGGTCAGACGGTCGGTGGAACGCCGATACCTGGCGGCGAAGGCATAGTCGCGTCTTCCAGCGTCCTGAACGGCGGTTTCGGCTCTTCCTATTACCCGAACCTGCATATTGGCGCCACTGGCTGGTCTGCTATCGCCGCGCAGCTAGGCAATCCGTTCCGCCTCGGTTACCGTTCCTTTTGATAGCAGCCGGAGCTCCGTCAAATGACCAGTAACCAACGCCCGCTCGAACCCGGCATCGTGACCGATTTCGCCAGCGGCCTGAGTTACTCGTCCTATCTGCATCTCAACGAGTTGCTACAACAGCAACAGTTGCTTTCTGACCCGCCGCATCACGACGAGATGCTGTTCGTCATCCAGCATCAGGTCTCGGAATTATGGATGAAGCTGATGATACATGAGCTGAGCGCCGCCATCCGCTTCATCCAGCATGACCAGCTCGACCCATGCTTCAAAATTCTCTCCCGTGTCAAGTCAATCCAATTACAACTGTTCGAGCAATGGGCGGTGCTTGAGACGCTAACTCCCTCCGAGTATCTGCAATTTCGCCCGTTTCTCCGCAGCGCCTCCGGATTCCAGTCGTACCAATACCGCAAGATCGAGTTCCTGCTTGGCAATAAGAATCGCGAAGCCATCGCGGTATTCGCGCACGATGAAGCCATTCGCCGCGACCTCGAACTTACGCTCGAATCGCCCAGTCTTTATGACGAATTTCTGCTTCACCTCGCGCGCCGCGGCCTCGCTGTCCCCGAATCGAACACTCTCCGCGACTGGTCCCAACCGCACGAAAGAGACGACGCGCTCATCCACGTCTTCCGGCAGATCTATGAAGATCCGGAGCGCTACTGGGACGCCTACGAAATGTGCGAAAAGCTGATCGATATCGAAGAATATTTCCAGCTCTGGCGCTTCCGGCATCTCAAAACCGTCGAGCGCATCATCGGCTTTCGCCCCGGTACGGCCGGCTCTTCCGGCGCCGCATTCCTGAAACAAGCGCTTGATCTCACGTTCTTCCCTGAACTGATCGCGGTGCGCACTGGGTTAAGCCAGACTGGGTTAAGTCAGAAATGACGGATGCCATTGCCGAAGCAATTGCAGCGCTCGGCAACGGACCGCTCAATGAGCCGGCGCTCGCGCGCCAGGTGTTCCCGCTGTTTTCAAAGGTGCTGGACACACCTGGCATCTATCTCGCCAACCATTCGCTCGGCCGCCCTCTCGACCAGACTTCGCTGAACGTATCGGAAGCAGTGGCCCTCTGGCAACGCAAACTCGGCAATGCGTGGGACGACTGGCTGGCGGAGCAAGCCGCTTTCCGGTCTCGCCTAGCGAAGCTAATCGGCGCGCCGCGCGTGGATTGCATCGTGCCCAAAACTTCGGCGGGCCAGGGCCTGCGCACTGTCCTAAACGCCCTGCCCGGCACGCCGCGTGTTGTGACCACCCGAGGCGAATTCGATTCCGTCGATCTGATTCTCAAGCAATACGCTGCCCAACATCGTATTCAGGTCCGTTGGATCGACCCCGATGAAAATGGCCGCTTCCATGTAGAGCCGCTCATCGAAGCCGCAAAAGCGGGCGCTGATCTCGCCATCGTCTCGCAAGTAATGTTCATGACCGGCCAGGTGATACACGGCCTGGATCGGCTTGCCGATGCCAGCCACGCAAGCGGCGCCCGTCTGCTGATTGACGCTTATCATGCCATCGGCGTATTCCCCGTCGATGTCGCGGAGCTTCGTGCCGACTTTGTCATCGGCGGCAGTTACAAATATCTGCGCGGCGGTCCCGGGGCGTGTTTCCTCTATATCTCACCGGAAGCTCTCGCCAGCGGACTCGCGCCCCTCGATGTAGGCTGGTTCGGCAAGCGGGATGCATTCCTCTACCAGCGCCCCGAACCTCCGCAGTTCGCCTCCGGCGGCGACGCGTTCCTCGAGTCCACGCCTCCGGTTGTGACTTACTACCAGGCACGCGCCGGCCAGCAATTCACGCTCGCCATCGGCGTTCGACGCATTCGCGAATACCACCTCGACCGCCTCGCGCGCCTTAAGCGATATCTCACGGACGCTGGCATCGAATCTACCGGCGCCGATGCCGATCACGGAGCGTTTCTGACCATTCGCCAACCCGACGCTGCGTCCCTGGCCGCCGCTCTTGCTGCCCGCGGCATCCACACCGACGCCCGCGGCTCCTACCTGCGCCTTTGTCCCGACTTACTTAGCCGCGACGAAGAACTGAAAAAAGCGGCAGACGTTCTTTCAGTGACCGCGTGAGCGCCGCTGCACCGGAAGAGGGGACGTGCGCCGATTCGAGCTTATCCCCTGCCCACGGGCCGACAACACTTCCTTCTTGCACCAACGGAAACTCGCTCCGCCCAGGACTCGCTCAGCCCAGGATAGGAAGCGAGATTCTTTCGCCGCCGAAAGGAGCTGCCTCAGAGAGCCGCGCGTGGCTGCGAAACCGTTTGGCGGCCGCAATACGTTCAGCCCGGCACGGGATTTGAGACTTGTACACAACTGGAAGCTCATCGTAGGTACGGCCACCGAGCAGGCGCCCGCTTCTCCTCTTCTGCCGTCCACCCCATTGCTTGAAGAAAAAAGGTATCGCTGTACTCCGGCATTGTGCCAGTATGCCGTGTACCCATTCGGGTTGCATCGGGCGCGCGCCGGGTCCGCTTTCGCCTCCTACAATCACCCAGTGAAGATGCCTTAAATCGAGTCTTCCCAAGTCCTCCAGCAGCGGTTCAATTGAAAGGAATCGCATTGCCGCAGGGGCATCCTGAAGCTGCTGCATGCGCGGGAGACCGTATCGTCGATCTTCGACGCTAACGCCCCACCAGATGTGTTTCAAGTTCGCGGCGAACGCCAACTCGCTGTTCAGCATTTCTCGCAGCCGTTCGGCGCGCTTCGTAAGAACCTGGTACGTGTGCCAATGCGCCTGCTGCATGACCCGGGCGACATCGACAATGAACCCGCTTGCTATGTCGTCCTGAAACAGATCGCTCATAGAATTGACGAAAACCATTCGAGGGCTGGGCCATAGGAATGGCTCAAGAAGCTTTTCAGGGACCAAGCGAAGGTCGAACCCTTGCTGGTAAGGATGATTCGGCACTCCGCGGAACCGCTCGGCGAAGGTCTCGGCGTAGCAATGTTTACAGCCCGGACTGATCTTTTTGCACCCACGAACCGGGTTCCAGGTCGCGTCGGTCCATTCAATCTTCGAATGGTCGCTCATTCTGCTAACAGCCCCGCCAGCAGCGCCGTCCGGTCGGCAATCCGATCGATCAGGATGCTCTCATTGATTGCATGAGCGCCTTCCCCCACGCCGCCGACTCCGTCCAAGGTCGGTATGCCCAACGCCGCGGTGAAATTTCCGTCCGAGCCGCCGCCGCTCAGCGTTTCATTCACCTCTACGCCCAGCTCGGCCGCGATCCTTTTCGCCTTCCCGAACAAACCCACAATCGCCTTGCTTCGCTCCATGGGCGGCCGGTTCAGCCCGCCTTCGACCCGCAAGCGGCAGTCTTTGTCTATCGGCCGCAACGCACGGAATTTTTTATCTAGCGCATCCGCATCTTTCATCCGCACTGCCCGAATATCTACCTCGATGCGCGCTTCCGCAGGCACCACGTTCGTACGTGTTCCGCCGGCAATAATCCCCGGGTTCACCGTGATCCCGCGCTTAAGATCGGTAAACTCCGCAATGCGCGTAACCTGCCGCGCCGCCTCTACAATTGCGTTCGCTCCGTTTTCGAAATCGACGCCCGCATGCGACGCCTTTCCCTTAATCCAAACCGTATAATTTCCCACTCCCTTGCGCGCCGTTTTCAGTTTTCCGTCCAGCCCGGTGCCCGGCTCCAACACCAGCACGCACTCGCTTTGCTTCGCCTCGGCCTCCGTCAATGGGCGCGACGTTCGGCTGCCCACCTCTTCTTCCGAAACGACGAACATCGCCACTTTCCGCTTCACCTCCACATCCAGTTCACGCAAAGCCCGTGCCGCGTACAGGAAAAACGCCATACCCGATTTCATATCCAGCACTCCCGGCCCCCATAGCCGCCCGTCAGCTTCCCGAAACGGCATGCCACCCAAGGTGCCGAGCGGCCAAACCGTATCCGAATGGCCAACCCCGAGAATCTGTCCTTTCTTCTTTCGCCCGGGCAAATCGAACTCCAGCCGCAGATGCTTTCCGAAGCCGTCCGAGGCGATCGTTTTCGCACTGGCAATGTCCCGCGTGCGCTCGATCATCAAATCGACGAACCGGTTTACGTCGCGCGGCGAATCGCTCGGCGATTCGCACTCCACCATCTCTCGAATCAGTCCGGCAATCTCCGCTCGCTTGTCAGTCGCGTAGCGCAAGTAAGGATGCATCGGTTGTTATAATAGCCCTTTTCCCGCGCACAGGGTGTTTGGCGCCCGTTGTGCGCGGTCTAACTGACATCCATGGACGTTCAAGAGATCTCCGAAATCCTGCCCCATCGCTATCCGATGCTTATGGTCGACCGGATTCTCGAGATCACCGAGGACACCGTGATCGGGATCAAGAACGTCACCGCGAATGAGCCGCACTTCATGGGGCATTTTCCCGGCTACCCCGTAATGCCCGGCGTCATGATCATTGAAGCCATGGCTCAGGTCGGCGGCATCCTGGTCGCAACCGTCGCTCCGCACACCCGCGGCAGAATCATGTTTCTCGCTTCCGTCGAAGAGGCCAAGTTCCGGAAGCCTGTAGTGCCGGGAGATCAGTTGCGCATCGAAATGAAGTTACTTCGCCTCAAGACCACCATCGCCAAAATGCAGGGTGTCGCGAGCGTAGATGGCCAAGTCGCCGCAGAGGCTACGCTGATGTGCAAACTGACCGATCAACTCTCAGCTAGTCAGCCCACTCGCCAGGCGACCGAGCCTCAGATGGCTTGAGCCTCAGGATGGCGATTCACCAGACATCCATCGTCGATCCCCACGCCGAGATTTCTCCAGACGCCGAAATCGGACCGTACTGCATCATCGGCGCCGGTGTCGAGATCGGCCCCCGCACCCGGCTCCTCGCGCACGTCTATCTCGAAGGCAAGCTGACCATCGGCTCCGATAACATCTTTTATCCTTACTGTTCATGCGGCGTAACGCCTCAGGACAAGAAATACAAAGGCGAGCCGTCGGAAACGCGCATCGGCAACGGCAACTCCATCCGTGAGTTCGTCACTATCAATCGCGGCACTGAGGGCGGCGGCATGGTCACCTCTATCGGAGATGGCAATCTGCTCATGGCCTACGTCCACGTCGCGCATGATGTCGTCATTCATAACCACACCATCCTCGCCAACAGCGTCACCTTCGCCGGCCACGTTACGGTTGACGATTACGCCAACATAGGCGGGCTCAGCGCGATCCATCAGTTCTGCCGCATCGGTCGCTACGCCATGATCGGCAGCTATAGCGTCATCAAACAAAGTGTTCTGCCCTATTCCATCACCGCTTCCGATCACAAGGTCGAGGTCTATGGCGCAAACCGCATCGGCCTGGAACGCCGCGGCTATTCTTCGGAAGCCATCGAACCGCTTCAAAACGCCTTTCGAATTCTCACGCGCTCGGGCTTGAACACCACACAGGCTCTCGGCCGCATCGAAGAGGAAATTCCACAGAGCCCGGAAGTGAAAGAGCTCCTCGAGTTCATCCGAAATTCGAACCGCGGGTTCATCAAGTAGGCGTCTGTGCGTTATGGATTAATCGCTGGCAATGGACGGTTTCCGCTACTCGCCTTGGATGCGGCAGTACGCGAGGGGCACGAAGTTGTGGTGGTTGCTATCGAAAATGAGGCGTCGCCGGAGCTCGCGCAATTCGCCTCCTCGTTTCACTCGATCAACATCGGCCAGCTTGGGAAATTAGTCGAGATCCTGAAACGCGAGCAAATCTCTGAGGTGATGATGACCGGCCAGGTCAAACACGTCAGCCTATTCTCTGCGGTCAAACCCGATTGGCGGCTGGTGAAGTTGCTCGCGTCCTTGAAAGAGAAGAACACCGCTTCGCTCATCGGCGGCATTCAAGGAGTGCTGCGCGAGGAAGGTATTGAGCTGGTGGATTCCACGCGCCTGTTGAAACCGCTGCTTGCTCCCGAAGGCGCGCTCACCAAACGGAAGCCCACTAAAGAAGAAGAGGCCGATATTCGATACGGCCGCCGCATCGCCGCCGTACTTGCTTCGGCAGATATTGGTCAAAGCGTCGCCATCAGCGAGAAGGCATGCGTCGCCGTGGAAGCCATGGAAGGGACCGACGCCATGCTTCGCCGGGCAGCATCCTTGACCAACGGCAAGCCGCTTCGCCTAGTAAAGGCCTCACGCGGGCGGGCGCATCTACTCTTCGATGTCCCCGTTGCAGGGCTGACCACGATCGACACGATGATCGAAACGCAGACCACTGCGCTTGCGGTCGATGCCGGCCGAACCTTGCTGCTCGACAAAGACGAGATGCTCCAACGGGCGAACGAAGCCGATCTCGCGATCGTGGGGTACACGCCTCTAGACGGAGCGGCGGCGTGAAGCCGATTCGTACCGCCGTGATTGGCGCCGGCTCCTTCGGCCAGAACCATATCCGGGTTATTCGCCGAATGGAGGGCATAGAGCTCACGGCAGTGGTAGACATTGATCCGGCGCGGGGCTGCTGCAGCTCCGTCGAGGCCGTGTTGGGGAAAATCGATGCCGCCATCGTGGCTACGCCCACCGTCACGCACGAGCAGATCGCGACCCCGTTACTTGAAGCGGGCATCGATGTGCTGATCGAAAAGCCCATTGCGGACTCTTCCGCGGCGGGCGAACGTTTGGCGCGCCTGGCTCAAGAGCGCGGCCGTATCCTGCAGGTCGGGCACCTCGAACGTTTCAACCCCGCGATTCTGGCCGTCGAACGGCGGATTACCGTCCCGCTCTTCTTCGAGATTCACCGGCTAAGCGTCTTCACCCCGCGCAGTCTGGATGTCGACGTCGTACTCGACCTGATGATCCACGATCTCGATATCGTGCTTAGCTTTACGCAGGAATTACCAAACGAAATCCGGGCTGCCGGTATTTCGGTTCTCTCTCCGAAAGTAGATATCGCGAATGTTCGCCTTTCGTTCGCGAGCGGCTGCATCGCCAATCTCACGGCCAGTCGGGTATCGACGGAAAAGGTTCGTAAGCTACGTCTCTTTCAACCGGGCGAGTACATATCAGTGGATTACCAACGGCAGGATGCGTTGCGGGTCGGCGTGCGAGACGAAGCCAAAATTGGGTTCGAATCGTTGCCCGTCGAGCCGGGCGAGCCGCTCGAACTCGAGCTGAAGGCTTTCTTCGCCGCGGTGCGCAACCGCTCGCGGCCGAAGGTAGATGCGCTCCAGGCCAGCCGCGCCCTGCGCGTGGCCGAGGCGATTCTTGATAAGATCAAGGAACACGCGGACTTAGTGGCTGAGACAATTCGTCGGGCTAACCTTCTTAATCCCAAGAACGTCGTTTAATTCGTTTGGCAGAAATGGCAGCAGTTGCGGAACCCACGTATACGGAGGCGTCTGCTCCCGAGCTGAACCTGCTGCTTCAGTGGCCGAACCAAGGGTCACGTTCGCATTGGATCGGCATTATCGCCGCCTCGCTAGCTATTCACGCGGTTTTCCTTCTGATGGCAACGCATCTCCCCAGCTTTCAGAGTCGAAGCGAGCCGGAACAGCAGGTGATCGTCAGACGCATTCCGCTGTACATGCCACGGGACATTTTGACCCAAAAGGCGCCCAACCGGCAAAAGATCTCCAAGCAGATCGATCTGGCGGATCTGCTGGCGTCCCAGCAGTCACAGGCGCGCCAAGCCGCCGCCAGGCCGAGTGTGAAGCACTTCGAACTCCCCAAGCAAGCAGTGGCGCAGAAGATGACCAAGACGGCACCGCAGATTTTGCCGGAAGCGCCGCAAGTTGCCCTAAACCAGACGCCGGGACCAGCACCGCCCGGGATCTCCAGCGGCATTAGCGCTCCGCCGCCGCCCGTTCCAGCCGAGCAGCCCTTCCAAGACGTAGGTACCGAAGCGCCGCCGAACCCGCATCCGAAGCTGGCGCCCCCAAAGAATCCGGTTCAAGCTGCGATCAACGGCTTGGCACAGGACGGCAACGCTCGCCGCGTCGTGGTGACCGACGACAACTCGTCAGAGCCGATACCGGGCGCGCCCGGGTCCGTCGGACGGCTGGGCGCTCAGCATGCCGCAGTCGAGCTGCAGAGCGATCCGCAAGGCGCAGATTTCAAGCCATACCTGACGCGGATCTTGGCGATTGTACGCGCGAACTGGCGCCGGGTGATCCCGGAGAGCGCGCGAATGGGCACGCTGCGCGGGCGCACAGTGCTGGAATTCATCATCAATCGCGACGGGAGCATTCCGAAAGTCGTGATTGCCGATCCCTCCGGCTCGGAGCCGCTGGACCAAGCGGCGGTGGCAGGCCTCAGCATGTCGAATATGCTTCCGCCGCTGCCCAACGATTACCGGGGAATGCAGGTGCGGCTGGCGTTTTCCTTCAGCTACAACATGCCGTCACAATGAGCGTACCGGACCGGCCGCGCAGCGTAATTGGCATTAGGACTGCAGTGATTTTGTTTGCATTATTGGTCGTGTTCGCGTTCGCGACGCTGAAGGGACCTGCGCTTTACATTGCGCTGCTGATCGTGCTGGCATTAGCCGCAAAGGCGTTTGTTCATCACCTGCGCAGCCGTATCGAGTAACTGGTTGAAATCAACCGGGGCGGTGGTTTCCAGCCGAGGACTGCGCCAACAAACCCTTATCAATGCAAGGGTCTGGAGTGGCGAAACGCGTGCACTAGACTTTCCGTCCGAATGAATGAGGAAGCAATGAAAGCAATAAACATCAAGTCATTTCGAACTGCATCCTACTATCTTTCTATAGGCATCTTGGCCGCGAGTACACTGCTCAATGCGCAGGATTCGAGCGGTGGCTGGAAGCGGGTGGGCGACGCACCGGCCCCGCCGGATTCAGCAGCAACAGCTTCTAATGCCAATACCAATGTTGCTCAGGACAACGGATATCCAAGTGTGCAGCAGCCGGCAATGCAGCAGCCGGCAATGCAGCAGCCGGCGATGCAGCAGCCTTCAGACCCAAATCAACAGCCGGAGCCAACGCAACCGCCGCCTCCGGGTTACGGCCAAGGCGCATACGGGCAGGCTCCTCCCAATACGAGCTACGGCCAGGGCGGTTATGGCGGAGGTTATCAGCAGCCGAATTACCAGCCCCCCGCACCGCAGCCGGTTCCGGCGCAACTGACGATCCCGGCGGGTACCTATCTGACTATCCGTGTGAACCAGTTGCTCTCTTCTGACAAGAACCAGGTGGGCGATGCCTTTTCCGCCACGTTGGTGCAGCCGTTGGTAGTAAACGGGGTGGTGGTTGCCGAACCCGGCCAGACCGTGGGCGGCCGGGTTGCCGAAGCCAAGAAGGCGGGACATATTGAAGGCGTGGCGCGGCTCGGCTTGCAACTGACGACTCTCACCCTGGTGGATGGACAACAGATTCCGATTCAATCGCAACTCATCAGCCGTAGCGGCCCCACCTCGGTTGGGCAAGATACGGGCGCGATCGTGGGCACTACGGCGTTGGGCGCGGCAGTCGGCGCAGCGGCGGATTGGGGTCGTGGAGCTGCGATTGGCGCCGGAGCCGGCGCTGCCGTGGGTATTATCGGCGTGCTAGTGACTCGCGGGCACCCGAGCATCATCACTCCGGAACAGGTGTTGACGTTCAAAATTGAAACGCCGGTGACTATTTCGACCACGCAAGCGCCTCAAGCGTTCCGTTATGTGCAGCCATACGAGTACGAACAGGCGAATGGCGGCGGCGGACCAGGTTATGGTGGACCGGGTTATGGCGGACCAGGCTACGGAAGTCAATACTATGCTGCGGCACCGCCAGCGCCTTACTACTACGGCTATCCGTATTACTACGCCGGTTACCCGTATTACTGGTGGCCGGGATTCGGGTTTTATTGGGGTGGTGGTTTTTACGGCCGCGGGTTCTACGGCGGACGCGGATTCTACGGTGGCCGTGGATTTTATGGAGGCGGAGTTGGCCGTGTAGGCGGCTTCGCGCATGTGGGCGGCGGCGGAGTTGGCCATGCTGCCGGCGGCGGTGGCGGCCATCGATAAGTTCTCGAGGAACACGCGCAAAACGGTCGCGGAATCAGGCCGCACCACCCAATGGCCTAGCGAGTTACTTGCTGTCTGGTGGCGCGCAGCCGCGCCCTTTGCGCTTCTGGGATAGCAGCGATCACTGCTTTGGGGCTGAAGGGTTAACCACCGTTCGGCCCTTTTTGTCTAACGCGAGGCTAAAATCCCTTCTCCATCGGCAGCGCGAAGGGTGGTTCAATCAAGAAATCGGCATCGCGGATGTCGAGAATAGCTTGCCGGATCGCTTGCTCTCTGGCAGGTTCAGTGGTCACCACAAACGGCAGGTCGCGCCAATCTTCTCTAGGCAACTGCAACACGGCATCGATACCAATCTCGTGCTTGGCCAGTATGGTCGCCAGCGTGGCGATGATGCCGGCCTTGTCTTCGACTCGAAAACGCAGGTAATAGGGCAATTTCTGCGTAGCCACAGACAAGGGTCTGTATTTGCCCAGCCGTTCATGTGCAAATGGGCTCACACGCTCCGGACTTCCGAACCTAATCTCGCGCGCCACGCGCATCAGGTCACTGACTACGGCGACCCCTGTGGGTTTCGAGCCGGCGCCGCGGCCATAGTAAAACGTGTCGTCGCCGTAAGCTCCGCGGATCCAAATCGCGTTGTATGCCCCCTGGACATGGGCCAGGATGGCGTCTCGGGGGATGAGGGTGGGCCGTACCGACAGCAATAGTCCCTCGCCGCTCTGGCGCGCGAGGCACAACAGCCGGATCGTATGCTGCAACTGGTGGGCATATTGAAAGTCGACGGGCATGATACGCCGGATGCCTTCGGCGTAGATATCGGCCGGGGCAAGCTGCTCGCCAAAGGCAAGCGCCGCTAGAATCGCGAGCTTCGAACGGGCATCGAGCCCGTCGATGTCTGCAGACGGATCGGCTTCGGCGTAACCAAGCTGCTGCGCTTCCGAGAGAACAGACTCGAAGGCGGCATGGCTCTTTTCGATTTCGGTCAGGATGAAGTTGCTGGTGCCATTTAAGATTCCGTACAACTCAACGACGCGATCCCCCGCAATGCCTTCACGCAAAACGGTGTGGATGGGAATGCCGCCCGCAACACTGGCTTCCATAGCGAGATTGACGCCGTTCTGGTTGGCCAAGGCCCACAAGTCTGCGCCGCGAAGCGCCATCAATTCTTTGTTAGCCGTCACCACCGACTTACGATGGCGAAGCGCCTCTTCAACGATGTGGCCGGCAGTGGCGGTTCCTCCGATGGCCTCTACGACGATGTCGATCTCGGAATCGCACACCACGTCCCGCCACTCGCTGGTACGTAAAACGGCACCGCTGAGCGGAGGCATTTTTTTCTGATTCACAGTGCGGCTGCACACTGCTTTCACTTGCAGCGGGAACCCGAGTTTTTCTTCGATCGACTGCGCATTGCCGGTCAGGATCTCCAGCGTCCCGAGACCAACATTTCCAAGCCCGACTATGCCGACTGCCACCTCCATTTGCGTACCACGGCCTGTTCGTCTGCGCATCCTAAGTGGCTTATGATAACAACCGTATGGGCCGCACCCGCCGAGCCGTATTATTTTACGTAGGCGCCTCGGCAATGCTCGCCGCTCAAGACCCGTTACAACAGGAGCCGCCAACCACTCACGAGCTTCCGATTCCCAACCCCAACGAGGACGATCGGCTACCAAACGGGAAGTCGCGAAGGAATGAGATCGCCAAGCAAGAGCATGAGCACGCGTTGAAAGACGCCGATGAATTGATTGCCGTCGCCCAGCAGTTAAAAGATGAATTGCAGAAAGCGGGCAATTACGTGGTGCCGATGTCTTCCGTAAAGAAGACGGAAGAGATTGAGAAACTCGCGCGGCGCATTCGCGGGCGGCTTAAGGAATAGCTGGAGTGCAAGGCAAGCCGCAGTGCTGAAGCAATCCCGTAGCTAAGCAATCCCGTGCTAATCTGCCTGACAGCAGCAACTCCGATTTCGATGCCGACTGTTCGCGACAAGAAACAGCTCATGAGCGCCTCCGAGATAGACCGAACGCTGGTCCGTCTCGCCCATGAAATGCTCGAAAAGACAACCGATCTCGACCGGCTTGCCTTCGTCGGCATCAAGCGCAGAGGCGTGCCGCTTGCCCAGCGCCTGGCAGCGAAGATTTTCGCGCTGGAAGGCCTGCGAATACCGGTTGGCATTCTGGATATCAACCTTTATCGCGACGATCTTTCTACGGTCGCGGAGCGGCCGATACTCAACGCGAGGCAGATTGATTTCCCGGTGGTCGGAAAAGATATCGTCCTGATGGATGACGTGCTGTACACGGGCAGAACGATACGCTCGGCGCTCGATGCGCTGTTCGATCACGGCCGCCCGGCGCGGGTTCAACTCCTGGTACTGATCGATCGCGGCCATCGCGAGCTGCCCATCGAAGCCCGCTACATAGGGCGCATGGTGCAAACCAGTTCCAACGAGATCATTGAGGTGAAGTTCCAGGAGATCGACGGCCAGGAGAGAGTCATGCTGGTCGAGCGCGTAGACGATCGAACCGCGCACGCCTCGCCCGCGCATTCGGCATGATGCGCCTGGTCGTCAAGAACGGCCGGGTGGTGGATCCGAGGCAGAATCTGGATCGCACCTGCGATGTGGCCGTCGAAGACGGTATGATTGTCGAGCTTGCAGACGACATTTCCGCGCTGGGCGCGGAAGAATTCGACGCCTCAGGGTTGATTGTTGCGCCTGGGTTCATCGACATGCATGTGCATCTGCGCGAACCCGGATTTGAGCATGCAGAGACGATTGAAAGCGGATCGCGGGCAGCGGCAGCCGGAGGGTTCACATCCATCTGCTGCATGCCGAATACGCATCCGGTCAACGACAACGTCGAGATCACGAGATACATCTACGAACGTGCGCGGGAGTCGGCGTTGGTGAATGTCTACGCGATCGGGGCGATTACAAAGAACAGCCTGGGGACGGAATTGACGGACGCGGCGGCGATGAAGCGGGCTGGCATTGTCGCGATTTCGGATGATGGCAAGCCGGTCATGAACGCGCGGGTGGCGCGCCAGGCGATGGAACGTTGCGCCGCTCTGGATCTGCCGTTCATCGAGCACTGCGAAGACTTGGACTTGAGCCAAGACGGGGTGATGCACGAAGGAGCAAGGTCCGAGCAACTGGGAATGCGCGGCATTCCGCGAAGCTCCGAAGACGTGATGGTGGCGCGAGACATCCTGCTAGCGGAGGTGACCGGGGCACGCTATCATGTAGCGCACATCTCGTCCAAATATTCTGTGGAGATGGCCGCGTTTGCAAAACGGCGCGGGTTGAGAGTCAGCTCCGAAGCAACTCCGCATCACTTTGTATTAGCCGATTCCGACATTCCTGCACAGAATTGCAATTACAAAATGAAGCCGCCCCTGCGGGAATGCTCCGATGTGGAGGCCGTAACGCAGGGCATTGTCACGGGAGCTATCGACGCGATTGCGACGGATCATGCGCCGCACCCGGAGAACGAAAAGCGGCAGACGTTCGAGGGATGCCCATTCGGCATCATCGGACTCGAAACGGCGCTGGGCCTGGCGCTGGAACAGCTCTATCATCCGGGGAAGCTGGGGTTGGCGCACCTGGTGCGGCTATTCACGCAAGGACCCGCGGAGATTCTGTCGCTCGATCGGGGGACGTTGCGGTCCGGTTGCGCGGCTGATTTGACGATCTTCGGGCTCGATCACGAGTGGACGTACGACGTGAATCGCTCGGCGTCCAAGAGCCGAAACACGCCGTTCCACGGGCGCAAGTTTCGCGGCGGCCCGGTGGCTACGATTGTCGGAGGAAAGATTATCTGGCGCCATGAATCGCGGCGATGAGCGAAGCTTCTTCGCCGTCGGCGACAGTTCGCATGTCGAGAATGATCTTGTCGCGTTCGATGCGAGCGATGACGGGATGCGGCGCACGTCGCAAGCGGTGCTCGAAAGCGGCCGCGTGAGGCACGGCGAGCTCGACGACCCAGGTAGGTAACGTCCGATCGGGTGTCGATCCACCACCGATCGCCGACTCGCTTTCGCGGACAGCGGCGTTCACATGTTCGAGCTGGCGAGCGACACGCTCGGCGCGGCCGCGGATTTCGCCGGGTGTAGCAAAGATCATCTGCAGGGTTGGGATCGCTTTCCAATTTTGCGCGACCAGATGGCGCAGCGTGGTTTCTAGCGCTTCGACGATCAGTTTGTCGACGCGAAAGGCGCGGTACATGGGATTGCGGCGTATTCGCGCCACCAGATCGCCATCGCCAGCGACGATGCCGCTTTGAGGACCGCCGAGCAGCTTGTCGCAACTGAATGATACGAGATCGACGCCCGCGGCCAGGCTTTCTGAAACCAGCGGCTCATCCAAATCGTTGGCACGCAGATCGACAAGGCAGCCGCTGCCGAGATCTTCATAAACAGGAATGCCGCACTCGCGGCCGAGTTGGGCGAGTTCGTTTAGTTCCGGGCGCGCGGTGAATCCGCTGATGCGAAAGTTCGACGGGTGCACGCGCAAGATGAGGCGTGTTCTTTCGTTAATTGCCTGCCGATAGTCGTTTAGGCGAGTGCGGTTAGTGGCGCCGACTTCACGAAGCACGGCGCCCGAGCGCGCCATTATTTCCGGGATGCGGAAGCCATCGCCGATTTCGATCAGCTCGCCGCGCGAGACGATGACTTCGTATCCAGCGGCGAGTTCATTGAGAACCAAATAAACCGCGGCGGCGTTGTTATTGACGACAATGGCGGGCTTGCCAAGCAGCGCTTGCAGCAGCTTTTGGATGTGAACGTCGCGCTTGCCGCGCTTGCCGGTGTGAAGGTCGTACTCGAGATTCGAATAGCGCGGAATGGGCTGGAAATCGGCGAGAGGGGCGCGGCCGAGATTAGTGTGGAGAACCACACCAGTAGCGTTGATGACGGGCCGAAGAGAAGGCTTCATCAGCTCGGCGAGACGTTGTTCGACAAGCTGCTCAATGGGCGTGTCGCTCGGAGTTGAACCCGTTCGCAGAGCTTCGCGACGCTCCGCAAGCACAGCGCGAACTTCGTTTGCGACGAGCGATGACGGAAGGCCCTGTGTGTCCTTCAGGCTGTTCAGCACCTGGTCAACAGATGGCAGAGCCCGGAGCGCATCGGTCTGCATGGGCTTCTACGCGATTGCTCGTTGGGTCAGCACTTGCTTCAGGTACTTGCCGGTGTAAGAACCGGCGACTGTCGCGACGTGTTCCGGGGTTCCTTGCGCCACGATGCGGCCTCCCGTTTCGCCGCCCTCGGGGCCAAGATCGATAATCCAATCGGCAGCCTGGATCAGATCCAGATTATGTTCGATCACCAGAACGCTTCCGCCGTTGTGAATCAAGCGCTCGAAGGACTGCAGGAGTTTGGCGATGTCGTCGAAGTGCAATCCCGTGGTTGGCTCATCGAAGAGAAAGAGCGTGCCTTCGCAGCTTGCTTGCGCGAGGTGAGCGGCAAGCTTGACACGCTGCGCCTCGCCGCCGCTGAGGGTGGTTGCCGATTGACCCAACCGCAAATATCCGAGGCCGACGTCTTGCAGCACCTTCAGCCGCGCCGCGAGCCGTGGCGTATCCGCAAAAAACGAGAGCGCCTCGAGCACCGTGAGTTGCAGCACCTCATGGATATTGAGGCCTTTGTACCGAATATCAAGGATGGTTGACTTGTACCGCGTGCCTTTACATTCTTCGCAGACGAGTTCCACGTCCGCGAGGAATTGCATCTCCACGGTGATGGTTCCATCGCCCTGGCACGTTTCGCATCGCCCGCCCGGCACGTTGAAGGAAAAATAACCCGGCGAATAGCCGCGCTTTTGGGCTTCCGGCGTGCAGGCGAACAGGTCTCGAATGAGGTCGAACGCCTTGACGTAGGTCACGGGATTCGAGCGCGGCGTCCTGCCGATGGGTGACTGATCGACCATGACGACGCTGGTCAACAGATCAGTGCGCTCGGTGCGCTTCAACGGCAATTTTCTGGCCGCGGGGCTCTCATCGCTTTGCACCGGTATCTGCCGTTCCTTGTTCAGCTCCAGATCGAGGGCGCGATAGATCACGTCATGCACGAGGCTCGACTTACCCGAGCCCGAAACGCCGGTGACGACCACCAGCAAGCCGAGCGGAATCTCGACATCGACGGCCTTGAGGTTATTGGCGCGGGCGCCGAAGAAGCGGATCGACTTTTTGGGATTCATCTTGCGACGGTCGAGCGAGCGCGAGACAACGGACTCGCCGCGCAGATATTTCCCGGTGAGCGATTGCGCGGAATCGCGCTCCCTCGAGGACGGCGGCTGCAGCAGTTGCTGATAGCTGCCGGCAAATATCACGCGTCCGCCGTTCTCGCCGGCGCCTGGGCCGAGATCGAGAATGTGGTCCGCTTCGGCCATGATTTCGGGATCGTGCTCAACGACGATGATGGTGTTGCCGAGCTCGCGCAGATCTTTCAAGATCTGGATCAGGCGCGCGGTGTCGCGGCTGTGGAGGCCGATAGAGGGCTCGTCCAAAACATAGATTGCGCCTACTAATCGCGAGCCCAAACAGGTGGCGAGCTGGATGCGCTGCGCTTCGCCGCCGGAGAGCGTGGCAGAGAGCCGATCGAGCGTGAGATACTCCAGCCCGACGTCGTTGAGGAACTTGCAGCGCTGCCGGATCTCATCGAGCACGCGGTCGGCGATTTCCAATTCTTCGGGGCTCAGCTTGAGGCTGTCGAAGAACTCCTGCGCGCGGGCAATGTTCATGCGCGAGACCTCGGCGATGTTGCACTCGTCGAGCCGCACCCATAGCGCTTCGGGACGAAGGCGGCCTCCACGGCAAGCCGGACACTCGGTATAGGCGCGATAGCGGCTCATGAAGACGCGCACGTGCACCTTGTATTTCTTGCGTTCCACCTCCTGGAAGAAACGGTAGATGTGGCCGCGGACGAACTCCTTCTCGTCGCGTTTCAGCTCCGCGTAGGGGACGTTCAGGCGCGCTTTGCCTTTCGCCTTCGGCTTAAAGTCTTCGTCGTAATACCAGGTGTATTGAGGTTTGGTCCAGGGATCGATAGCGCCGTTTTGAATCGACACAGAGGGATCGGGGATGATCAGGTCCAGATCGTAATCGATGGTGTTGCCGAATCCCTGGCAAACGGGACACGCGCCAATCGGGTTATTGAAGCTGAACAGCGGCGGTTCCGGAGCGGCGGCCACGAGACCGCATTGCTTGCATGCGAATTTTTCACTGAAGTGCAGGGGCGGCGTATCGGCGCTGGGCGGGCCCGCGGGCTCGAAGAAAATCTCGCCGCTTTCGCGATAGCAGATTTCGACGGTATCGACGATGCGCTGATGCAAATCGGGCCGAATGACGATGCGGTCGGCGAGCACGTAGACAGCCTTCGAGAAATCGATCTCGAGCAGCGACTCGGGGGTGGAAAACTCGAACGTCCGGCCATTCTGAAAGAGCCTGTTGAAGCCTTTCTTGCGCAGGTCGAAGAGGCGATCGCGCAGGGCGGAGGCTTGGGCGCTGCCGGCGGTCTTTTCGGCACTATCCTTGGTGGCGGGAGCAACCGGGAAGAGGGCGTACCAGCGGGACCCCTCCGGCTGCGCGAGCATCGCGCCCGCGACTTGATCGACGGTGTCGCGCTGAATGCGGGCGCCATCGTTGGGACAGTAGGTTCGGCCGGCGCGCGCCCAGAGAAGGCGCATGAAATCGTAGAGCTCCGTGGCGGTGGCGACGGTGGAGCGCGGGTTGCGGGTCGTATTCTTCTGCCGGATTGCGATGGGCGGGGCGATGCCGAGAATCTCGTCGACCTCCGGCTTTTCCATGCGCTCGAGAAACCGGCGCGCATAGGCCGAGAGTGACTCGACGTAGCGCCTTTGGCCTTCCGCATAGATGGTGTCGAAGACCAGCGACGACTTACCCGAGCCGGATACGCCCGTCACAACCGTGAGCAGGTTGTGCGGAATATCGACGTCGATATTTTTAAGGTTGTGAACGCGGGCGCCTCGGATGGCAAGAACGGGCCGCGCGGCGGCAGCCACCTCATGGGCAACGGTTGATTCACAAGACGCTAAGCTGGAGTCTTCCGGCATTTTAATCTGATTTGGTTTAATCCACGCACCGGCACTGATGCGACAGCTTTGGGGGGTTTCTTCATTATAAGATGGCGCGGGCGACAGGTGAAATGAGCGAATTCCGGGCCGATCTGTTGGAGTGGTTCGGACGCCATCAGCGCGACCTGCCTTGGCGGCGCACACGCGATCCTTACGCCATTTGGATTTCCGAGATCATGCTGCAGCAGACGCGAGTGGCGGCAGTGATCCCGTATTATGAGCGGTTCCTCTCGCGCTTTCCTACTTTCCAAGCGCTGGCGGAGGCGCCTGAGGCGGAGTTGCTCGCGCATTGGGCCGGCCTTGGCTACTACTATCGAGCGCGCAACCTGCAAAAGGCGGCACGCGTGATGCGTGAGAGCGGCGCGTTCCCCACGAGTTACGAAGAGATTCGCAGTCTGCCGGGTATCGGCGACTACACAGCGGCGGCGATCGCGAGCATCGCGTTCGGGCTTCCCCATGCGGTGCTGGATGGCAACGTGTTTCGGGTTTTGAGCCGCGTGCGCGACGATGCGGCTAATATTGCTTCGAATGCGGGGCGGAAGCATTTCGCGAAGGTCGCGGATGAAGTGCTGGATCCGACGAAGCCGGGGATGTTCAACCAGGCCATGATGGAGCTCGGGGCAACGATCTGCCTGCCGGCTAATCCGCAGTGCCTGCTCTGCCCGGCGGCGCGATTCTGCGGCGCGCGCGGAAGCGGACGCCAAAACGAGCTGCCGGTCAAGATCGTTCTGAGGCGATCGGTTGAGGAACACCGAACGGTATTTTGGATTGAACGGCGCGGCGACTTACTTTTGTGGCAGCGTGCGGCCAGCGTCCGCTTAATGCCTGGTTTTTGGGAACTGCCGGAACGGGCACAGTTACCGGAAATGGGGGCTGGGCGCAAGCTTGGTTCGTTTCGCCATGGGATCACGTTTCATAAGTACCGGTTTGACGTCGTCGAAGCGAGCGCGCCGACTATGGTCGGGCCATGTAAGTGGATCCGGCTGGCGGAGTTGGCGGACCTGCCGGTGAGTACGGTTCTGAAGAAAGCGAAGCGAGTGGTTGACGAGCGACGGGGGAAGGGCGAGCGTGCGTCGGAGGCAAGCGGGGGCGGGTAACTTCCGCTACACTGGCACAAAGAGGACCTATGTACAAACGCCTAGCGCTGATGTTTGTGTTAGGGGGCGCTGTTACGGCGTTCGGCCAATTTGCACCCGCGGCGCAGAGCGAGCCCGCGGCGGAGTCGATATCGGCTCCGGCGGCACAAACTCCGGCGGCACAGGCTCCGGCGGATGGCGGCCTCAAGCGGCGCGAGGAACCGCAAGCGGCGGCTCCCTATCAAATTGCGGCCGGCACGCGCGTGCTGTTGAGCATGATCAACAGCGTCAGCACGAAACAGGCGCAAGTGGGCGACCGCATTTATTTGGAAACTGCGTTCCCGGTGTTATCGGGCACGCGCATTGTGATTCCACAGGGGAGCTGGGTGACGGGAACCATCACCGAAGTCAAGCGGCCAGGGAGAGTGAAGGGGCGCGGCGAGCTGCAGGTGCGGTTCGATTCACTTACGCTGCCGAACGGGATCAGCCGCAATTTTCACTCCGATCTAGGCGCGCTGGATGGACAAAATCCGGGCACGCTGAAGCGCGAGGAGAGCAAGGTTTCGGGTCCAGGAGATAAGAAGACGGACGTCGGCACGGTGGTTGGCACGACGGCGGCGGGGACGGTGATCGGCTCGGGAGTGGGAGCGGCGGCGGGAAATGTAGCGCGAGGCGCGGGGATTGGAGCGGGCGCGGGCGCGGCGGCCGGGTTGCTGGGCGTGCTGTTGACACGCGGGCCGGAGGCGATGTTGCCGAAGGGTTCGAGCGTGGAGATGGTGTTGGACCGTTCGCTGACGTTTGACGAAAGCGATTTGGATTTTAGTAAAGCGCCGGAACATGCGGCGCTGCCGCAGGGCGCACCAGTGGAAAAGCAGAGCCGAAGTTTGGGTTCGAGGATTCCGTATTAGGAAGGTTGTGAAGAAGAAGCCGGACGAGGACGTCCGGCTGCGGACCCGACCCAGAGGGTGCCCCGCCGCCCCACAATGGCAGAAGACGAGCCAATCGAGATTCCGATTACGGACGTATTCGACCTGCACACGATTGCGGCGCGCGACGTCAGGGCGGCCACGGAAGGGTATCTAGAGGAGGCGCATCGCCTGGGGCTGACCGCGCTGCGGATCATTCACGGGCGTGGGATTGGCGTGCAACGGGAGACGGTGCGGTCCATTCTGAGCAAGACGCCGTACGTGTTGCAGTTTTCGGATGCGCCGATGGAGGCTGGCGGCTGGGGCGCGACTATAGTGACGCTAGCGCCGAAGGCGTCGAATGAGTAGCTTGTGGCGGTCGGAACGGTAGAGCCCGAGCACGTAGAGGATCGGCTGTCCTTGCGTCGAGTAGATCACCTGGCGAATTCGCAACACCGGCGCGCCATCTGAGACCCGCAACAGACTTGCTGCACGGCGGTCGGCGACGGTGGCATCCACTTCCTCGTCCGCGTAGGCGAGTTGGGTTTGGTACCGGTTTTGGAGCGTGATGAATAGCGAGCCGCGCTCGAGGGGCTTGGCTGCGAGCTCGGCGAACTTCGAAGCGGCCAGATAGCTGGTTTCGAGCGCGAGCGGTTCTTGTTCCACTTGCCGCAGGCGTTCCAACTTGACGAGCGTGCTGTTGCCGGTGATGCCGAGGCGCGCCGCAATCTCGGGCTGATCCTCTACGATCCTGGCGACTAACACGCGCGAGGTAACCGAGAAGCCGCGGGCCGCCATGAGCTCGGTCGTACTGACCAGCTCGTTGTAGTTGACTTTGGGAACGGCGACGAAGGTACCCGCCCCGCGGCGCCGTTCGACGATACCCTGGCGCTCGAGGCCGGTGAGAGCGCTTCGGGCGGTCATCAGACTCACGCCGTGGGCGCGCGCGAGTTCGCGCTCCGAAGAAACGGCGTCGCCCGGCTTCAACTTGCCGCGTTCGATCTGTCGCTGGATCGCGCGCTGGATTCTTCGGTATACCGGCTGGCTTCGGTTCGGGTGTCCTGGCATTCCGCCGCGTAGAAACAAAGATTTAGATATCCTATTCTGCTCTATAGCGCAGCAGGTGTCCAGCATAAAACAGTATTTTTCTTGACTGCAGGGATAGCTAGCGATACACTCCCAATCATAACTGCTATATAGCGGTGCCGGTGAGGAGGGGTCATGTCGATTACTCATACCGTAGGGTGCTCTTTCGCCTGCTTGGCGGCGTTGCTGCTTTTCGCGGATGGCGCCCGGGCGCAGAACGCGCAAGGGACTATCGTGGGACACGTGTCGGATCCGTCGGGCCAACCGGTGGTGGGCGCGAAGCTGAGGGTGCGCAACAGCAGCACCAACGTGAGCAATGAATTTACCACGAATGGCACGGGCGATTACGTGGTGGTGAACCTGACGCCTGGCACTTACGAAGTAACTGCCGAAGCTCCGGGTTTCCAGACGGCGCACGCCACGGGATTGCAACTGCAAGTGGAGCAGACATTGCGGCAAGACTTCCGCATGACGCTGGGGCAAGTTAGCCAGGAAGTAACGGTTTCGGCGGCAAGCCAGATGGTGAATACGGATAATGCGACGATCGGCAACGTTATGCCGGCCGATCTTATCGAGGCGCTGCCGCTGAACGGGCGCGATTTCACAAATCTGCTGAGCATCGATGCCGGCGCGACGAACCTGTCGGGCGGGATTCAAGCCACCGGGTACGTGCTGCACGGGCTCAATCCCGCCTTTCGCGAAGTAAGCGTGGACGGCGCGCGGCCGGATTCGATCAGTTACTTAATCGACGGCGTCACGGACAATGATTTTTTCTTCAGCGCGCCGAGTAACGTTCCCGGCGAAAACGCGATTGCGGAGTTCAAGATTCAGAACGGGTTGTATGGCGCGCAGTATGGACAGGGATCGGCCCAGGTCAACGTGGCGATCAAATCCGGAACGAACCAGCTTCACGGGACAGCGTATGACTTTCTACAGAATGATGCACTGCAACCGAGTAACCCGGAAACTGCGTTTTTGAACGCGAAGAATGGAACCGATTTTCCGGTTAAGACTCCGTTTAAACAAAACCAGTTCGGCGGGACATTGGGCGGCCCGGTGTTGCTTCCCAAGCTCTACAACGGGCGCAACAAGACGTTTTGGTTTTTCGGGTACGATGGCGGCCGGCAGGTGAACCTGCAGAACGGCGGGGTTCAGAGTGTCCAAGTACCGACGCAGGCCGAGCGCGGCGGCAATTTCTCCGACTGGCCGTTTCCGATTTACAATCCGACGACCGGCGGGTCCGTGGCCGCGACGGCATCGAATCCCGCGGGACGAATTCCGTTTGCCGGGAATCAAATTCCGTCCAGCTTCCTGGATCCGATAGCCACGAGGCTGCTGGCCTACTATCCTCTGCCGAATGTGAATTGCGCGATACCGTGCCTCAACTATACGGCGGTTGCGAAGAACACGAAAGTGATAAATACCGAGACCATGCGGGTAGATCAAAACTTCGGATCGAGCAACCGGCTATTCTTTACCGGTGTACTTTCCGACGACGACGAGCCGAATCCTTCTATTTTGCCGGCGACGGGCTCGACGACTTATAAGTACAGCCGACTGTTCGGGCTGGAATGGCAGCACTCGTTTTCGGGCACGCTGTTTAATGAGGCACGGGCCGGCTATAACCACCAGTTTTTTCACACCGGCGTAGATACGGCATATGGGACCAACCTGGCGGCGGGGCTGGGACTGCAGAATTCGCCCAATATCGCGGCCTTTTACGACATTCCGGTGGTGAGCCTGAACGATGGTTATTCCGGGATCGGCAGCAACAACGGAGGCTACACGCAGAAGGACGATATCTTCCAGATGGTGGACGACCTTACGTGGATCCATGGCCGGCATACGATTACCACCGGCGCGGACATTCGCCGCGTGTATCTGTACGATACGGATGGATTCACGGCGATGGGACAGTTGAATTTCACGGGAGCTTATACGGCGCTCAATCCTTCGACGACTGGTTCTGCCAATGCCACGGGAGGGAATCCCATTGCCGACTTGTTGCTGGGCGATCCTTTCAGTGTCTCGGCGCCGCCGCCGCTCGGTTCCGACTTATATCGGCTACGCGGTAATAACTGGAATTTCTTCGTCGAGGATGATATTCGTGTAAATCCGCGGTTTACTTTGAACTTAGGTTTGCGGTACGAGATTCCGACCACGTTCCACAGCGCCAATAACAGCGGTTACGCTTTTAATCCGGCCAATGGCGGCGGGCTGATCTGGGCTAATCCGGCGTTCACGCAGTCCGTGTTGAGCAATCCGGGCGTGAATCCGGATTGGCTGCAATGCTGCGCTAATAACCAACTCGTACCAGTAGATAAGCATGACTTTGCGCCGCGTTTCGGGTTTGCGTGGCGGCCGTTCCCAACCGACCGGTTCGTCATTCGCGGGGGTTATGGGATCTTCTACGACACCTACAACCGCTTCTACGACGGCAGCACCTACGATGACGATGCGCTCTATACGCTGGCGCCGAATCCGAACTATCCGTCGGCGACTGGACTCGAGAACACATCTCCACTGGCGCTACATACGCTGTGGCTGCCACCCGTTTCAAGCGCAGGCCTGTTCTCGGGACCCGCTTATACGTTCCCGCTCACGCAGGTGAACTGGCCGGGCAATCACACGCCCTACAACCAGCAATGGAGCTTCGATACTCAGTACTCGATCAACCCGAGTTTGCTTGCGGACGTCGGCTACGTGGGCTCACACGCGATTCACCAGCCGACGCAATTGCTCTTCGGGGTGGCGTATCAGCCGCCAGTGGCAGGCGATAATTGCAATTTTCTTTTGGATGCGTCGCAGGCGACGGGGAGCAATGCAAGCTGCTTGAGCGACCCAAATTTCGTGCCGATCGATAAGCGGCAACCCTATCCAGGCATGTCGCCGGGACTGTACGCAAATGCCAACGTGCTCTCGAGCACATACAACGCTCTTCAAGCTCAATTGATTAAGCGACTGGCAGGCGGGCTTCAATTCCACTTGAACTACACGTGGTCCCAGGCGTTGGACGAATCGTCGGGAATCAACGATATCGGCGGCCAGAATGACTTCATTATGGATCCGCACGACATCAAACAGGACTACGGGCGCGCGGGCTTCGATCAGAGCCAGCGGTTTGTTGCAAGTTACTCGTACCAGTTTCCGATTGGCAGAGGGCGGCACTGGTCCTTTCCTAAGTTCAATTGGCTGATCGGCGGCTGGGATACAAGTGGGATTTATACTTTGGCGTCGGGCTTTCCATTCAGCGTGTATTCCTTCGGATATTTCACGACGGACCAGACCGGCAGCGTTTTCGGCGGGCGGTCGCGCGCGGATGTTATAGGGAATCCGACGACCGGTATCTCGCAAACTTACCTGGAGTGGTTCAACACCGCCGATTTTTCGTCTGCCCCGCTGGGGACTTACGGTAATAGCGGGCGCGGAATTTTGCGCGCGCCTTACTTCGAGGACTGGGATACCAGTGTTTCCCGGCATTTCCCGATCACCGAGCGGCAACAGATCCAGTTTCGCCTGGAGATCTTCAATACCGGGAGTAACTGGCATAGCAATCCTCCGTTCCCGGATTCAACGGTCTCCGATAGCCCCTCGGGCTGTACGCCGGGTCCATCGGGAAATTGCAAATTCGGATCGCTGGTTTCGTTGAACGGGGCTGGAACGTTAAATCTATGGACCCCGCGCACGCTGCAATTCAGCTTGACGTATTCTTTTTAGAGCAGGATCGTAGCTATGGAGGGATGCAAATGAGAAGGCTTCCGTTTTGGTTGGGCGCGACGCTGTTCTGTCTCGCCCAGACGGCGCATGCGCAGGTGATCCTGGCGCCGCCGAACCCGCAGGTTGGATCGCCGCAGCCCGCCACGGCGGATCCCAAGGTACCGCGACCTCACACCACGCCGTGTGTCGTTAATTTATTCGAGAACCTGGAATTCGCGGATTTTACGCCGAAGACATTCAGCTATACGCCGCCCGCCGGGTGCCATGCACCTTGGGCGAAGGTGGTGTTTACAGCCGACTTCACGGTGACCGAGGGCCGCCAGTTCGACCGCACTGCGTCGTTCTATCTGGGCCACGCAAATATTTACTATGGAACGACGGCGGAGCCGAGCAGCACGGTCAGCCCATCGTGGCACGTGGAGCGGGACGTCACGGATCTCAGCGCCATCTTCAAGAGCGCGCAAAGCGGCGAAGCGGATCTGGGCAATTTTGTCGGCACCGACGGGGGCGTGGTTTACAACGGTATCATCTATGCCGACGCGGCGCTCGAGTTCTATCCTGCCTCCATCTTTAACCCGGCTCCAGTGACGCCCGACTTAGTGGTACCAATGCCTGACTCCGAGGGCGGAGCGGCGACGTTGAATACAACGTCCAGTCAACTGGCGCAGCCGGTCACCTTACCTACCAATGTGGAGCGATTATATCTGGACGTCATCACCCAGAGCCAGATCGGGGATGAGTTCTGGTACACCTGCGTGCCGAACGATGTGGCCAACGAATTGCAAAGCTGCGGTAACACGGCGTTTCGCGAGGGGGAGATTTCGATCGACGACCAGCCGGCCGGGGTTGCGCCAGTGTATCCCTGGATCTACACGGGCGGGATCGATCCGTATCTGTGGTCGCCGATTCCGGGTGTACAGACCTTCGATTTTGTTCCCTATCGCGTGGATTTGACTCCCTTTGCCGGCCTGCTTTCAGACGGCAAACAACACACGGTGGCGGTCAGTGTATATAACGCGAATGGTTATTTTCTCGCGACTGCAAACCTGTTGGTCTATACGGATCACGGCTCGAAAAAAGTAACTGGCGGAATTCTAAGTAATAATCTGGCAGCTACACCCTCGCCCGCCGTGACCGAGAATGTAAATACGGCTCCAGATGGCGATATTACTGGTACTGTTACGGTTACCTCCACTCGGAATTACAAGATTGCGGGGTATCTAATCACGTCGCACGGCCGGGTTGATACGACCGCTGCACAGATCATCGAATTTTCGAATAGCCAGAATTTTCGGATTACTGCTGCCGCCTACGTTCAAGATATACATCAATCCACCGTGACCAGCTCTGAGAGCACGAGCAAGATCGGGCCCGTGACCCAGGCGACCCTGAAGCGATTTGAGTATCCGCTTATCCTGGATTATTCAGCACTGACAAGCTCGGCGGGAACGACCGCGGTGACCACGACGGTCCAGCAATCGGATGTTGCGAGTACAGATGAAACTTTGAACGGATTTCCGATCTATAACGGCAATCTGCTGAATGAAGTAAACTCAACTGATACTTTAAACTTCGATGCGTCAGGCAATTTTACGGGAAGCTCGAACCGCGACAGCTCCCAGCGCTACCTGGCGATCGATTCGCTCGGCCAGTGCTATGACCGGGTGATCGCGTCGGCGAGTGGTTTGCTGACTTCGGTGAAAGACCAAGGTTGTCCGGGCCGTTAATTAAGGCGCAGCGGCATATTCCCGGCTCACAGGCCAGCGATAGCCCGTACCTCTCACCGGGTATATGGACCTCCTCACTGCAAGGTGGTGGCACGTCCAGGTACTAGTAAGGGAAGGACTTAATCGGAGTACAAGTCTTTGTTCCTGAGTAGGATTCGCAGCTTCAGCTATGCTACGATTGCCAACGGCTCTAGTCCGTTTCTTCGCCTATAGAGGCTGATTGGGCTTCTTCAGTGGGGAATCGGAGCCGCTAATTGAGGGTATTACGTTGATTCTATCCAGGCGTTGGTGCCCCAGGTGAGCAGCGGGAGCCCGTCATAGGGAGGCAAGTAGTGCCGCTGTTCGAGCTGACGAAAGAGAGCCTGGTACAGGTACCAGAGACCTGGTTCGACTCGAAAACTCTAAAGAGCAAGGATCTGCAGCGGCTTTTGCGGCGCGACATTTCTGTATTGGCGCCGGATTTGAAAGTGATCGCAGAGGACTACGCGAGCTGGGAAAACGGCGGCCGCACGATCGACTTATTGTGCCTGGACAAAGAAGGGCGGCTGGTAGTGGTCGATATCAAGCGCACGGCCGAACCGAGCTATGTGGAGTTGCAGGCGATTCGCTACGCGGCGCTGGTTTCGGCCATGACTTTCGAAGAAGCGGTTCACGCGGCTGCCCGAGACCGAAAGAGTGACGTAGGCTCGGAGCAAGAGATTCGCGGGGAGATGCTGGATTTTCTGGACTGGACCAGCCCCGAGGACGGCGAATTCGGAGGCTCGGTGCAGATCATCCTAGCGGCTGCGGAATTCTCCAAGGAGCTCACCCGTTCGGTCATTTGGCTGAACGAGCAAGGGCTGGATGTGCGGTGCATCCGCTTACGGCCGCATAAGCTGGGCGACGGGCGCGTTCTGGTGGATGTGGAACAGATTGTACCGCTGCCGGAAGCGGGCGCTTATGAGAGCAGCGCTAAGAAGCACGGGCAACTGGAGAAGCTCAGGATTACCGATCAACAGCATCGGCGCTCCCGCTTTTTGAAAGAACTGTGGGAGACGGCGCTCAAGATTACACGTCTGCATGAGAGCCAGCGCCCAGTGGTGCAACACTCGTCTATTTCGGTGCGGGTGCGCACCGGCATTTCTTTCAACTACATCATTCGGCGAGCCGACTCCCGGGTGGAGTTCCGCACGGAGTTTAGCGACCGGACAGAACTCCTGTTTCATGAGTTGCGCGCGCAACGGCTGGAGATTGAACAAGCCTATGGGCGGCCTTTGCATTGGCAGGAGCAGCGCGAGCGGAAGCTGCTACGCGTGCAGGAAATCATAGAAGGCGGGTTTTTGAGCCCGGAAGGGTCGTGGCCGGCCATTCAGGAGAAACTGATCGATGCGATGATTCGCCTGGAGAGGGCATTTCGGCCGCTACTGGAGTAAGTAGGCGATGTTAGGGTGCGGGCGCGGGTTCGGGGATGGGCTCGATGGAGCCGAGTAAGAAGACGTATCCCGCGATTCCGGCCAGTAGAATGAGGGCGGCGGCGCCAAAGGCGCGAGTAAATGAGTTACTAGGACCGGCGAAGTAGCCGGTGGCGACGGGCGCGACAATGGCCGCGACCTGATTGCCGAAATTCAGAATGCCTCCCACGCGTCCGACGCTATGGCGTGGCGCGATCAGCGACGGGATAGACCAACCGACGGGCGCGGCGGCGGAGAGCCCACCGAGCGAGAGACTAATCCAAAATACGGCGGCGGCGGCGGTATGCGCGAATATAGCGCCGGCGATTGCCAGACCCAGAACGGTTCCGCCAATCAGTATTGTCTGCCGAACCAACGTTTCCTTATAACCGTGCCGTACAAGCGCATCGACGAGCCAGCCGCCGACCAGGAGATCCATGAGCGTCGCGAACAGCCAAGGCACGCTGGTATAAATAACGGAGTGCAGAAGGTCCACATGGAGCGAGGCCGAGAAGTAAGCCGGCAGCCAAGTCAAGAAAAGATAAAAGCAATAATTGTAAGCGGCAAATCCCATGGTAAGGCCGACGACTTTTCGCTGACTGAGTAAGTAGGCTAAAGACGCGCCGCGAGGCGAGTGCGCATGCGTCTCGGGCTGAGCGCCGTGCTGGCTGATATATCGGTGCTCTTGCGGCGAAAGGCCGGGATCGTCTTGGGGATCTCGATAAATGAGATAGAAGGCGAGGAAATACAGGAAGCTTATCAATCCGGTGAACGCAAAGCTCAGGCGCCAGCCGAAATGCAAAAGCGCAATACCGAGGAAGGGCACGCCAATAGCCGATGCAAATTTCGCCGCCGCATCGAAGACGGCGGTGGCTAGACTGCGCTCGTCGCGAGGGAACCAATAACCGATTGCTTTGGCGTTGGCTGGGAAGGTTGGCGCTTCGCCGATGCCTAATAAGAGACGCGACGCAAAGAAGGTACGGAGGCCCAATGCGGCTGCAGCAGCAAAGGAAGCGATACTCCAGAGCAGCGCACTGACGCGGCCGATAGCACGCACGCCGAAACGATCGAGTAAGACGCCCATGGGGAGTTGCAGCGCCGCATAGGTCCAGCTATAGGCGCCCGCCAGGATGCCGAAGCCGAAGTTCGACAGGCCGAACTCGTCGTGCAGGGCGTCGTGTGCGACCGAGACATTCACACGGTCGAAGTAATTTACCAGGACGCCGATGCCGAGCAGGACCGCGATTCTCCAGCGCCGGTGCGGGGTCATTCTGCTTATGCGGCGGCTATTTCTGGACGCCTATATAGACGTCGATGTGCGTGTCAGGGGGATGCGCTTCCAGGCCGTTGTAATGAACTTCGAAATCGGTTTTGTACGCGCGGTGGAGCGGTCCGGGCTTTTCCAGCGACCAGATGTGCTTCCAGAGATCGACGGTCATTTGTGGCGGCGAACCGCCTTGGGCGGTAAACATTGCGTAATCGCCGGAGAGCACGTTTTTGGAGACCATGCCGGCGGGGATATCACGCGTAGAGCTCACCTTGGCGCCGAGCGTATATGTATACGGCCCATCCTTATCGGATTCGTAGTCGCTGTAGACGGCGACGATATGAGCATCCACCCGGTGCGGTATGCGGCTGAGGAGATCTTCGCTCGCGAGACGGCCCCACAGCTTGCCGATGGCGCTGTCACCGCTCGCTTCTTGCGCGTTCGTGGTACGAGCTTCGATGCCAATCACGCTGAAAGAATCGACGTGCAGTTTCACAAGATTCATTTCTTCGGCCATTAGAGGAAGTAGAGCAGTCAGCGCCGCTATACAGGCAAGAAAGCCAGACGCGCGAACGGACATTGGCATGCCGCACCTATTGTATGCGAGCTAGTGGCTGCCGCAGTGAGTTTCGTTACCCGCTTGCTCAGGCGCGCGGCTCGGTTTCGGGGTAACAGTTACCGTGCGAAGCCCGCTTGCTCAGGCGCGCGGCTCGGTTTCGGGGTAACAGTTTCATGGCAACGTGCTTGTCGCGACACGCCACTAGTCCCCGTTAAGGAGCTGTTTCGAATCTTGGGAGGGAAGCTGGGTTCTCACGGCGCGCGCGCGGCTGAAGGCGAGCTCGGCCGCCAAGCGCAAAGCGGTGGGGATCTTGGTGAACAACGTGGTGAGCAAGCGATACCGCCAGCCGGGGATTACGAACGGTTTGTGTTTGCGCAGGCCAGCCAGAGAAGCGTCAACCACCTGCTCCGCAGTCATCCAAAAGCCCGCGCCAGCGAGTTGGTTGCGTTCTACTCCTAGCGCCGAATGAAATTCGGAGTAAGTGAAGCCGGGACAAAGGGCTTGCACGACGACTTTGGAGTGGAGGCCTTGCAATTCGAGATATAAGCCTTCGGTAAACGCGGTCATCCAGCTTTTTGTCGCCCCGTAGCTGACGCTTCCCGCATTGTGCAGGAACGCCGCGACCGACGAGACGTTGACGATGGCTCCAAAATCGCGCGGGACCATGTTGCGGAGAGCGGCATGCGTGAGGCGCACGGTAGCCATTACGTGCAGCTTGTGCATCGCCTCCTGCGTATCGAGCGGCGCTTCCCAGAAGCGTCCCACGGTGCCGAAGCCGGCATTGTTCACCAGCAGGGCGAGGCGATCTTCGAAGCGGATTCTGTCAGCGACGGCCGCAAGACTGGACTCATCGGTGAGATCCGCCTGCATGACTTCGATTCGCGATGGGAAAGCGCTCGAGAGTTCGATGGCAAGCTGTTGCAGCCGGTCCTTGCGGCGGGCGATGAGAAGCAGGTCGTGTTCCGGCGCGAGCTTGCGAGCGAACGTAGCGCCGATACCGCTGGAGGCGCCCGTGATGGCAACCAGTGTTCTAGACAGACCGAACCCCCGTTCTGTAGGTTCGCATGCCGAGATTGAAATGGAAAAGAGGGAGCGGAAGATAACGCTCCCTCAGGGTCGCGGCTCAGTTTTGCCGAGTGTCTTAGCTGGGCTTGGCAGTTCCGTTGTTCTGCTGGTGACCTTCGTGCCGCTCATGCATCTGGTCATAGGTTTTCTTCTGATCGTCGTTCAACACCGCACGGATCTTCGTATCGGAGTCTTCGCGAACTGCGCGGAATTTTGCCCGGCGGTCTTGCTGCGATAACGAGCTGTCGTTGCGAATGCTCTCCATCTGTTGCTGCCGGTTCGTGAGGATCGGCAGGATCTGATTCTGCTGGTCGGCGGTCAAGTTCAACTTCTTGGTCATCCGTTGAACTTCTTTGTTGGGATCAGCCTCGTGCCGCCCTGCCCAATGCCCGTTCTGGGGAGCCGTCGATTGATCCTGGGACGGCGCGGGCGCGGTGGCCTGCGGCGCAGCCATAGCGACGCCCAGTCCAAAAACGGCGGAAAGGGCGAGTGAAAAAATTTGTTTTCTCATTTGTATTCTCCTGGGAGATTCTCTCCTCTGTTCAAGAGACGGCTGGCCTCGCAAATGGGTTATTGGAAGGGCCGTTAATGTTCGTTTAGGGCGGATAGCGGATATTCGGGAGGGCACGACCGTGACACACTGGTAAGTCATGGCTGGCGTGGCGCTTGCGGATCCGAACGTGGCGTTCGTGCTATTGGTTCTGGGCGCGCTTGGGATTTATTGGGAGATGCATGCGCCCGGAATGATTGCGCCCGGCGTCTTGGGCGTCCTGTTGATTTGCGCGGGCGCATATGGGCTGTACCAGGATTCGCCGAGCTGGTACGGGCTCACGTTGCTGGCGCTGGCGGTATTGCTGCTGGGAATCGAGTTGAAGTATTACACGCACATGATCTCCGGGCTGGCCGGGACGGTGCTGCTGGCGATCGGCGCAGTGGTGTTGCTGCAGGGACCGCGGCGGATCACGCCATCGCTGGCGTTTGCGGTTTCGGCGGCATTCGGGCTCATCACGATTTTTCTGGGAACGCTCGCAATGCGCGCGCGGAGGCGCAGACCCGCCACGGGAATGGAAAACCTGGTGGGCGAAATGGGAACATCGCGCACCGCTGTCGACCCGGAGGGCACGGTGTTCGTGCACGGCGAGTACTGGAAGGCGCGAAGCAGCGAGAGCATTGCGGCCGGCGAACGGGTTCGCGTGGATAAGGTGGAGGATTTGGTGCTGATTGTCAGAAAGGCAGCGTAGGAGAAAGCAATGCCGGAGCAGATTTTTTCGGGTGGGTTCCTGATTCTGATCATCATTCTGATTTTTTATTTGATCTCCTCCGTGAAGATCCTGGCTGAGTATGAGCGGGGCGTGATTTTTCGTTTGGGGCGCGTGCTCGACCGGCCTAAAGGACCGGGAATCATTCTCGTATTTGCGCCTTTGGATCGCATAGTCCGCATCTCGCTACGGATCGAAGCGATGGAAGTGCCGTCTCAGGATCTGGTGACGCGGGACAACGTCACGGTGAAAGTCAACGCGGTAGTTTACTTTCGAGTTGTGGAACCGACCAGAGCCGTGCTGGAAGTGGCGAACTTCCTGTATGCGACGAGCCAGCTAGCGCAGACCACGCTACGCAGCGTACTGGGCGAAGTGGAGCTGGATGAATTGCTGAGCCAACGGGAGAAGATCAACGTCCGGCTGCAGGGAGTGCTCGATGAGCACACCGGGCCCTGGGGCGTAAAGGTCACGATGGTGGAAGTGAAGCAAGTGGATCTGCCGGACCAGATGATCCGTGCGATAGCGCGCCAGGCCGAAGCCGAACGCGAGCGCCGGGCGAAGATTATCCACGCCGAGGGCGAATATCTGGCGGCCGAGAAGCTAGCCATGGCGGCGGAGCTTATACAGAAGCAGCCGGTGGCGATTCAATTGCGGTACTTACAGACGCTCGTAGACATAGGAGCGCAGAAGTTAGTGGTATTTCCGCTTCCGGTGGACTTACTAACATCGTTGACGCGATTCGCGGAGAATGTGGCGGCGAAGAGCGGGACCTAAAAGGGATCGATCAAGGACAGCCACTTAGGAATACGTCAAGCAGTTTGCGATCTCATGGGCCAACGAGATGTTACGTGTGTACCGGCGGCTCCCGTCACTCCGCCTTGCTCACATCGATACGTCTTCAAGTCGGCCCTTGGCCTCTTCTATTTCAACGATTCTCTTGAACAGGCTAGCAGGATCGATCCTTACTCTATAGCGTAAGGATTTGAAGTAGAATTGCACTACGACGCAAGCTGGTTGTGGCCCCGGCCTAAGCTCCTCAACGCCGATGCCTTGACGCTGGAACTAAATGGGCCCTAACCGACCGCAGCGCGTCGCCAGAGTGTGTAGTAGAATTCATATCTTGTTATACAGCAGTTTACCGGGCACGCGGTACTCATAAAGATGCGTAGACAGCGCAAAGGCAGCCGACGTCTATGGCGCGCGAACTTCTCGAAGTGACTGTCGTCTATTGGGCGGCAGCAATGGCTGTGTGTCTCATGTATAAAAGCTCTAGAACGTTCCAGCTAGGAGTAATACCAATAGCGGCCCTTGCTATTTTATTTGTTCAAACCGCAACTGGTCGCTTAGGAACTGCCGGAGCTGCGGTTGTGGGAGTGACCGTGGCCGGTTTGATCGGCGCCCTGAGTAGTAGAATGTACGGCTGGCTCGCCCGCGCTCTGAGCGAAGACCGGCGAACGCCTTCTTTGGCCATCATCGAGTTAGCGGTGTTTTCCGTCTATCGGGCTTGCCTTGGGCTAGCTTATGGGCATCGGCCTCTCGATGAGCGTCTTTATGTGCACGGATCTGAGGAAATTGCTCTGGCACTCTTGGGAGTGCTCGGTATCGGCGCACTTCTTTACACACTGACGCGATCAGGTTTTCTTAGTAAATTAGAACTCGGGTTTTGGGATCCGGGATTCTCGTGCGCACAAGGATGGAAGCAACTCCGTATTCAGCATCTCAGCCTAACGTTTGGTTACGCTCTCTTTGCAATAGCAGCGATTGTTCAGGCTGGACCAGGCGCCACCCAGACCCGTCTGGAGGATCTCCTGGATACATACTCGGTTGGTCTACTCACGTGTTTTATTTGTGGAAGAAATGAGATATATATAGGACCTGCTGCATTCATCATCGCAGCTCTCGAAGTTGTGCTCTTACCTAAAGCCACAATCATCAGCACCACATTGCTGCCGACTGTGCTTTTCGTTTTGCTGCTCGCACGCGGCTACTGCTCGAAGGCCAGCAGCAAGCTGTATTGATCGCCAATGCTAATTAGTCTTGGGTGTGAGACGGCAATGCTGATCGTCGCCCTCGTTGCCCTAGAATATCCTCGGAATATCGCTGGCCGCACGACTTTACTTCCTCTGCCAGCCGCGTTACTTGTCGCCTACATGATGACGCACTGCGGCCGTGTTCTAGAAACTTCGCTCTCTTCGGCGACGATGGCTATCTCAATCAGCTATTTGTTTGCTCTTGTTGCGTCCTTGATATTCAGCTTTTGGATCCTCGAGCTGACGCCTCCAAGCCGGGAGTTGGAAGGATTAGCGCTCAGCTTTACCGGTTTAGTCGCCATCCAACGATTGCTCGCAAAACTCGATCAAGCCAGCGGAACGACGGCTTTATTTACAAATTCAGTTGTCATAGGTGACGTCGATCGACCAACAGCCCCGATTTGTTTCCTTGTCCTGGCGCTCGCATATGCGGTATTGGCTGCGCGAGATCTCACTTCGCCCTTATACGCGGCTGGAAGGATCGAGAGTGCCGGGGCGGGCGGGGCTCAGTTGATTCCAACGTCGAGATTTACGTTGCTTTTCTTGCTTTCGACTCGCCTGACGCTAGGCGTCTTCTTAATGGCGACATTTGCAGTAAACTACGGCGTAGTCGACTCTGTGCCTTTTGGATTCGACCGTGTTTTTGATGTCATTGCGTGTTTAGCCCTCCTCGAAACGTTTCGAAGCTGCAAGATTTTCGAAAGTCGTACGTTTTTCGCGACTGTCGCCGGGCTGTGCTCACCTCCCGCTCTCTTCGTGCTGCTCAAAGAACTCCTCAGTCATATTCAGAGGGCAGAGTGGGTGGGAGACATGCGGTCTCTGTTGTTCTGGTTAGTAGTGCTAGGATTGATTCTCGCGTCACGTTTCGCTCCAAAGCTCGTAGCGACAAGGGGCAAGTAGGTGGATGGGAGCAATTCATCTCAGCTTTCACGATTTCACATTTGGGTACCGGAGAAACTCGCCTTTATGCTTGCCCTATTCGGCCGAGTTTTCCGACCACAACTGTGCGGCTTTGTCCGGTCCGAACGGTTGCGGCAAAAGCACGTTTCTCAAGGCTATGGCCGGCTCTGACAATATTAGAACGGCAGGATCGATCCGCGTGCGTTCTGGTGTCTCGGATGCTTGCTATCGACTCGGCAGACGAAATTTTGTTTACGTTCCGCAGGATGCAATTGTGATATCGGACTTAAGTGTTGGCGAATTTATTGCCTCCGCCGTACTTTCGTCCTCTCGAACGGGGCTTTTTGGCGCGCTTCGGAGCACATTCCAGAGTGGGAAGAATTGGTGGAGACGGGAACTTGCTGCTCGAGAGGAGCAGTACCTGGAGCCGCTGCGCCCGATAGAGCAGCCTCTTTGCAATTTAAATGAGGCTAGGCTGCGATATGCCGCGCTTGTGCGGCTTGATGCAATTCAACCTGCCGTAGCGTTACTGGACGAGCCTTTCGAAGGGATGGGTTCAGATCTGTGCGGCCTGTCCCTTAAGTGGCTTGGCGTGTCTCTGTCCAGGGGCTGGTTTCTAGTCATTTCGGATCACCAAAGACGTTTTATCGGGATGCCGGGGCTCCGGCATATTGAAGCCAAGGTTGAGTGGCTAGAACAATGATCGAACTGAATGAATTGAGGATACTGCAGGAGAACATATTCGGGCGTAAGCTCATTTGTTACCCGAATCTGACTCTAAAACGCGGCCTAGTCTACTGCTTATCCGGCAGAAATGCGTCTGGAAAAAGTACGCTGGTGAATTATCTCTTTGGCACGTCGAACGCGAAATGCATATCCGGTAATGTGCGCCTCGGTGGGCAAGATATAGAGGTGGGTGTTGGGCGGCATCTAGGCGATCTTGGGTACAGGCTGTTGCCACAGCGAAGGCCCCTGAGCGGAAATGTCAGCCTGAGGTCCGCTTTCCGCCTCCTGTCGGCGCACCGGAGTTGCGTGTCTGAGTGTCTAGCATCGATGGACAATTTGCTTTGCAAAGAGCGGCCAAGAGTGAAGCGCTGGTCTCGGATTAAGTTGTTGCAATTAAGTGGAGGAGAGTTTAAGGCTGCGATTATTGCGGCGTATGCAGCAAACCGGTCTTTAGCGGGAATGATCCTCGATGAGCCGTTAGCTGGCATGGCGCCAGAGGCACAGGTGAAGGTGCTCGCTTTCCTTTGCTGCACGGCCAAAGCGCGTCATATTCCAATCATGTTAACTTCGGTCCTGCGGGAGCCGCGGCCGAGCCTCGACGAAGCAATTGCTGACGGTCGCATTTCAAAACTGCCAACGTTGGCTGATCAAGCGGACCTTGACAATATACCCGTTATGGAGAATTGAGTGACAGCCATCATTCGGTCGTTCTTGCTAATAACCTTGGTTTCGCTGGTTGCGTGCGGTACCAGGAGACCTTCGGTCCAGTTCCATGCCTTTTTGCCGCTGAAAGGTGGTCTTGCGTACCTGGGCGACCCCGGCCGATACGCTCTCAACATTGCTCAAGAAGAGATAAACCGCGGCGGTGGGATCTTGGGCCGGCCTCTAGAAATCGATTATCAAGACACTGGCGGCAGCGCAACTGAGGCTAGCATTCTATTTTCTCGATTACCTTCGAAGGCTGAGGACAGGACTGTGCTGACGACTCTTTCGGCAGTATCATTGGAGGTCGCCAGATTGACTGAAAACCCAGCCGTGCCTACGTTGCAGTTCGTACTTGCAATCCATCCCGATATCGTATCGGACCGATACAAAAATGTGAGAATTTGCTATAACGCGCTCGATGAAGCACAAACGATTGTCACCGCCCTAAAGTACGGCCGTACTCGCCGGCTAGCAACGCTCGTCAGCATTGATTCGATCTCTTCAATCGAATATGAGAAGCACATAAGGCCCGAATTGGAAGACGCAGGCTTTCAGATCGTCGCGGATGAGACGTTTAACCTCGGGGAGCACGACTTTAGGCCGGTCGTGCGGCGCATCGCTGATTCGCGACCATCTGCCGTACTGCTCTTGGGCTACGGCAGCGATTTTATCCCGCTGATGGAAGCAGTTGAAGAATTCGAACAATTATCGTCAACTCAAATTATCGGTGGAATCGGCTTTATCGAGATACCTGATTACGTTGACATCCGACACTATCGGAACGTTCGCTTTGCAGGCCCAGCCTACTTGGCGGGTCCCAAGGCATTCGAGTCAGGCGAATTGAAGGAGTTTGTAGCTGCCTATCGGAAACAAGCCAGCAAGGAGCCTCCTCCGTATGATGCAATTTTTACGTTTGATTCTATAATGCTTTGGAAGAGGGCTGTTGAGACGGTGGGGACCACCGATCCCATGAGGGTACTTCAATACTTAAGGTCGCTTAAAAGCTATCGAGGCCTTTTAGGCGATGTACCGATGAACAATGGGGACGCTCATCCTTCAGTGGCGCTCATGCGCTTCGCTCCTCCAAATGCGGGATATCGCTATGTTCTCGCAAAGCATTGATCCGTATTAGAAGTTAGCGAGGGATGTTTGAGGTTGCTGCTTGAATAAGAAGGTCAAAGTTTCTATTTTCTTAGGTATCCTGCTCACGTCGTTTTTCGTGTGGCGAACCTTGGTCTCGTTTATGCCGCCCCGGCTGTCAGAGGAGCGGCATAAGGTACACGAGGCTAATGAGACCTTAGCTAAGTTAGCGGATCTCGATCAATCGCTACAACAACTTGATCTGCGGTTCGGCGACCTTCAGAGCAAGTTCAACGACCTGCAGGATCACGTCGAGGAAACAAACCGCAATATTCTGGTGCCCTCCAAGGATGTAGCCAGAGTAGTCGATTTAGAACGAAGATACTCTACGCTTCGAGAGCGCGTGACCGACGAACTCAAGGAAGTCAAGTCCCTGACTGGCACTTTAAGAGATTTAACCGGCAAAGTAGGTGACGGCAAGGTTTACCAAGTATCTCTTCAAAATTATCAACAACGGCTCGATGCAAGATTGGCCGCATTCGAAGCTCAGGATCTTCAGGCTAGAACCGTTGTCCACGACCGGCTGGACGAATGGGGATCGACGCTCAGCCTGTTTGCAGCCATATTGGCCATCATGATGACTGCGATCACCGGGCTGGCGGCCCTGGTGCTCTATTTCGAGATTCAGCCTCAGTCCAAATCCGGAGCTCATGGAAACCCTTGAGCGACCGGCCTATCCAACTGAGCCGCTAGTCCGTCGACTCGTGCTGCGATACGCGGATTTGAGGGAAGGGATGCGTGTTCTTGATGTTGGGTCGGGCGACTCAATGGTTGGAGCGGCCGCTCAGCGGCGCGGCTGTCACGTCGTAAGGCTTGACAAGCAGAAGCTATCGGGGGGCTCGGCAGGCAAGCGGTTGCCCGATGCGATCGTATGCGACATCCTTAAGGCTGACCAGCGTGGGCTTGGAACGTTCGACAGAGTGTTTCTTTCCCTGGTGACGCTATATATCCCTCCCGCGAAACTTGGACGCCTTTGGGAAGCGCTGCGTGCGCTTACGCGCCGAAACGGCAGCGTGCTGGCGGTGGATCTTCATCCGGCTTCAAAGGTCATCTCCGCAGTACCGTGGCGCGCCTACCAAGCCGGGACGGCGCATTCGTATTGGGACGGTGGGAAGATCAATTCGAGAATCTTATCAAGAGCAACACCTGATGCGAAGATTACAAGCTATTGGCACCACACGCTAGCGGGTCTGACGGGACAGGCCATCGCACACTCTTTTCGTCTTGAGTTAGTCGCTGAATTCCCGCGTAAATGGGAAAGAACTGGTCTCAGAGCTCCAGCTTATTTGCTGTGCAAGTGGCGTCGGCACTAATAGGGCGATAGAACCTATTTGCGGACCAAACGGGGGTAGTTGCCAGACCCAAATTGCACATTCTGCGACGCACTATCAGGAGCCCGTGGTCAAGTTCCACACGCTTCGCCTCGATCAGACCGGATTTGATATCCGCAGCGATGGCGTCCAGGAAATCCGGCATTAGCTCTGCGTAATTGCCAGCATTATCGGCTAGTAGAACTGCTCCCTCCATTATTTGGGCGCGAAGCGCACGGTAATAGAAAGCGTAATTGGATTTGTCTGCGTCTAGGAATATCAGGTCTAGATTGAGAGATTGACGCCGCAACCAACTCCTCAGATGAACTTCAGCACGCTCTGGAATCAATGTAATAGCTTGGTCGAGCTTTGCCAACTTGAAGAAGTTTTGAGCTAACCGTATTTTCGGGGGAAAGCAGTCCCAAGTCCAAACGTGGCCACCTCTCAGTCGAAGAGCCGCTGATAACCAAATCGCCGAATATCCGAGGGAGGTTCCGATCTCAAGTACTTGGCGAGCTCCTATAAGCTTCGCGAGATTATACAGGAATTGTCCCGTAGCGGGGGGAATTGACCATGGCCGAATCTCCTGCTCGAGAGGGAGTCGACCATATGAGTGACTCGAATCCGATCTCTTAATCCGCCAATCTCGATTAAGAATGTTCAAGGTATCCAAGACGACCGGAACTTCGCTAGGCAACTCAAGTGAAGAGCTTGTCTCGCCAGCGGCGTCGATGAGATCGCCTAGCGGTAGCTCGCAATTTGAGAGGATCTGAACCTGGGAATCGACCTCGGCTTCGCTTCGTTCCGCAATCAGACCGACGCCAGTGAAAAGCCTGTTACGAAGTGGCAAAGCCGAAGGGTTCGAAGTCAATACCGGCACCGGCATATAGATTTGCGGGGACCTGGGACGTTGCCACAATTGACCCTTAACGCCCCGGAGACGAGGCTGAACCAGAATGCCTGATTTTGGGGCATTGTTTCTATAATGTATCACGAAGTTTGTTATTTCGAGGCGAGCCGTAAGGACAGTCGGTGAACCTACTTGCTGAGCAACGACGCAGCAGCGATTATTGGGCTGTTGCCAGGCCGACGGCAACGTCCTAGCCAAAGTCTGCGGGATTCGCTGAGCGCGCCCACGTACCGCCGAGGCGCAAAGCAGATCGAACTTACATCCCCTGGCTTTATCCCAGTGTCCGGCCGGCTGACTTATAGATCTGGGCCATGTATTGCATATCGCGGAGGCCTTCGTCGCCGTCCGTCTTGGGTTCCTTATTTTGCATGGCACAATCGGCGAAATAGTCGGCCTCCAGAACAAACTGGTAAGGGTCGCTCTCGCTGTTCTGGTCGTCGATAGGGGGCTCGCCCTCGAGTTTCGCGGTGAGATGCAGGCCCTGGTAGGCGAATGCGGGCTCCATGTGGATCATGCCCTTTAAGCCATGTACGCGGAAGAAGCCGGGCATGTTGGCGCCGTAGGTGGTGTTACAGGCGGCCACGATGCCCGAGGGAAACTTCATGGTCCACGAACAATTTTCTTCGACCTCGCGAAAGCGGGTGTCTTTATCGACCACCGAGCAGTAGGCTTCCAGGCTAGCCGGCTCTTCGCCCGTGAGATAGCGGCAGGCATTCAAGGAATAGACGCCGACATCCATGAGCGGGCCGCCGCCCGCCATTCGCTTGTCGAGACGCCACTCGCCCGGGTGTTCGATAAAACCGTTGGCACTCTCGATGGCCTGAATCGCGCCGAGCTTGCCGTCCCGAATTAGTTGAATTGCGCGCAGGTTAGCAGGCTCGTATTGGCATCGATAGGCGATCATCAGTTTCTTATTCGCCGCCTTGCACGCCGCGATCATGTTCTGGCAGTCCTTGACGCTGGTCGCCATGGGTTTTTCGCACAGAACATGCTTGCTAGCGTTCGCCGCGCGGATGGTGTATTCGGCGTGCATGTTGTTCGGAAGAGCGATATATACGGCATCGATGTCCGGATTACTCGCGATTTCGTCGTAATTTTGATAACTGTAGATATTCTTGAGGGAGACGTTGTACTCGGCAGCAGTTTTTTCCGCTTTGTCCCGATGGCCGCTGACCAGCGCTGTCACCTGGGAATTTTGTGAAGCGCGGCAGGCGGGCATGAAATGGCCCAGAGAGATGCGGCCGAGCCCGACGATGCAATAGCCGAACTTTCGAGTGGGCGGGGACTGATTGGGTGTGCGGGCGCGGGCGGGCAATGAAGGAAGAGCGGCGGCTGCGCCAAGCGTGCGAGCGAAATCCCGGCGGGTGAAGTTCATAGTAAATCTTCTCAGGTGAACAATCGCCTCCACAAGAACACACTGGCTCCGATGACAGCGGCGGCTCCGGCAGCAAGCGGCGCGCGGCGAAGATCCATCCAGCTCTGAAGGCTGGAAGGCTTTGCCCGATCAGAAAAGATGCCATGAGCGGCGTAATCGGCGGGGACGGGCTCGAAGAGATTATCGGGACGCTCGGGCCGGACGGGCTGTGAGGTCTGCTGCGATTCGTAGGCGTGAGTGCCGAGATACCAATCGGCGAAAGCGGGCGCAAAATTCTGGCCATAGATCGCGGCGATCGTAGGACCGCCGACAAAAATTTCGCGGCGTTTGTGATGCGCGGCATAGTAGATGGCGCGAGCCGCCACTTCGGGTTGGAAGATAGGCGGGACGGGTTGCGGATGCCGCGGCAGGCGCGTGCGGCACCAACTAAACTGAGGCGTGTTCATGGCAGGCAAGTGAACCACGGTGAGATGCACCTGGCTTTTTCGATGGATCAGCTCGCAGCGCAAGGAATCCGTGAAGCCGACGATGGCGTGTTTAGCGCCGCAATAGGCGGATTGCAGCGGAATGGAGCGGTAGGCAAGCGCGGAGCCGACTTGCACGATGGCGCCCTGGTCGCGGCGGAGCATGCGCTTCAACGCCGCCATGGTTCCATAGACGCAGCCGAGGTAAGTGACTTCCGTGGCGCGCTTATACTCGTCCGGCTGAATCTCCGCAAAGGGCGCAAAGATGGTGGTCATCGCATTGTTCACCCAGACGGTTATCGGGCCGAGTTCGTTTTCTACACGCTGCGCCGCGTGTTCCACCTGACCCGCATCCGAGACGTCCACGGACAACGCGAGGGCTTTGCCGCCCTGCTCTTCGATCTCTCGCTTAGCGGCTTCGAGCCGTTGCTTACCGCGCGCAAGCAGGCCGATGCGTGCTCCGCGGCGCCCGAACTCGCGTGCCACGGCGCGGCCGACCCCTGCGGATGCTCCCGTGACTACCACAACTTCATTAGTTCGCTTCGGCAAGACTATCCTCACTTAGAGGATTTGGCAGAACGCGAAAGTGTTACCCAGGCGAGCGAGATTTTTTCAGGCCGCTTTGGCTCTGGAGCGCTTGAGAGGAGTGAGCAACGCGAGCACGATTTGCTCATAGGCGTAATTGCTGCGCGTGTCACGAAATTTTCCGGCAAATTCGCGCAGCTTGCCCGCCGAGTAACATTCCATGACCGCTGGATGGATGTAGTATTTTTTGCAGGTAGCGGGTTTGTTGCCAAGCTTCGAGGCAACGTCCTTGACGACATCCACCAGCACCTGTTTGGTTGCCGTATCGCCTTCCTGCGCCGCGCATTTTTCCAGAAGAAAACTTGCGGCGAGACAGGTTCCGCCCCAGGTGCGAAAGTCCTTGGCAGTAAATTCAGCGCCGCTGATCTCGCGAAGATAGTCGTTCACATCCCCGGACTCGATCGATTGGGGTTGGGCATCGTCGTCAAGATACTCGAACAAGGCGCTACCCGGAATCTCCTTGCAGCGGCGAATAATGCGGGCCAGGCGTGAATCTTCGAGCACAATCTCATGATTTTGGCCGCTCTTGCCGCGGAACTTGAATTTGAGCATGCCGCCGAGTATCTGGACATGCTGGTTGCGCAGCGTAGTCAGGCCGAACGAGCCGTTCTCTTCGGCGTATTCTTCATTGCCGATGCGGATGTAAGTGGTCTCGAGGAGCTTGACGACGGCGGCAAGCACCTTACGTTTCGGCAAGCCTTTGCGGGCCAGATCACGTCCGACCACGCGCCGGATGCGCGGCAGAACACGACCGAACGCACGCATCCGGTCGAACTTGACGAGATCCCGCACCTCCCGATATGCAGGGTGGTAACGGTACTGTTTGCGACCGCGCGCGTCACGTCCGACGGCCTGAATATGGGTGTTGGCGCTGGGGCTGATCCAAACCGACGTCCAGGCTGGAGGAATTACCAGCGAACGAATGCGCTGAAGGACGGCTTCGTCTTGAATGACTTTGTCGTCCGAATCTATATAGGTGAAGCCACCGCCCGCCGGCCTGCGACGAATGCCCTGCCCCTTGGGAATCAAATAGCGGAGGCCAGCCTGTTGGGCTGACTTCACTTCATCGGGGAGGCGCAAGGCTAGATTGCTCGGCGGCGGCATCAGTTAATGTGATGCAATTCACAGCCGAAATTCTACGAAGATTGCGTGTGCCGGCGCCGGCAACGGTTTACCCGATGATTCGAATCTCCCCGATGCCGCCTTCGACTTTAAGGCGGACATTCACGTTGGAGTTGCCGTAGAGGCTGTTCTCGTAATGATCGCCGTGCTTCTCAAGGCCGGTGACGTCGATGTGCCCGATGCCGCCGTGGGCTTCGGCGCGAACGCCGACATTCTCCGGGACGCGGACCGTTGCTTGCCCTACTCCGCCGGAGACCTTCACGTCGTAGTCGTGCGCGGGCTTGCCGCGAAGGTCAAGGTCAACCTGGCCGGCTCCGATGTTCACGGCGACGTGCTGCAAATCCAAATCACCCATCTCAAGCCTGCTTTGGCCGGCGCCGCAGTTCAAGGTGAAATCGAGAAGAACCCTGTCGTTCAGCTCTAGATCCCAAGTATTGCGGGTGTGTCCGAAGCCGCCCGCTCCATGCGGCTGCCGAATCGTGAGATCTGCGCTAGATCCGCTCGCGGCGTAAGTCACTTCGGGCTTCCAAGCGGCGACATTGTATTCGAATCTGCCTCGCAGCAGCTTGCCGACTCCGCTGCGAACGGTGAGCTCGCCCGCTCCTAAGTCAAGCTGCACGTTGGCGCGTTCGACTTTGCCCAGGTCGATCGAGACGGGCTCCTCGTGCATAGGGCCGATCTCAGCGCGGCGGTATTCGCACGAGCCCAGCACAAGCGTGAGGGCAGCCGGAAGGCCGCATAGAACAACAAAGCGTTTCCATAGCATAACGAAATAGCATACGCAAAAACGATGCCGCTAGTTCGTGGGCGATAGCAGGCTTGCCGGCCTGTGGAGTTTATCAATCCGCAGCTACAATGGGGCGATGCCAGAGGAGAATAGGTCCTCGCGAAGTTTTGAAGCGAGTTTGGAGGAGTTGGAGCGCATCGTCAAGGAGCTCGAAAAGGGAGACTTGCCGCTGGAGCAGAGCCTGACCCTGTTCGAGAGCGGCATGCGGCTGAGCGCGGATTGCAAGCGGCAATTGGAGGAGGCGGAATCGCGCGTCGAGATTCTGATGAAGCGTGGATCGGAGATGGTGCCGGTTCCATTCAACCCTGAGAAGACCGCCCAATGACCAGGACGGAACGTGGCGAGTTGCAGCAGTACTTAAGCGAGCAGGTAAGGGCCGTGGACCGGGTGTTGGAGCAGTGCGTTCCCGAGGAGGACATCGAACCGATATCGATCCATCGCGCGATGCGTTATAGCCTTTTCGCGGGAGGCAAGCGCATTCGACCGATCCTGGCAATCGCGGCCGCACGCGCGGTCTCCGATGCTCCGGATGGCGTGGAGATGGCAGCATCGACGCTGGAATTGGTGCATACCTATTCTTTGATTCACGACGATCTACCCGCGCTGGACAACGACGATCTGCGGCGCGGACGGCCTACTTGTCACAAAGTTTTCGGGGAAGCGCTGGCCATATTGGCGGGCGACGCGTTGCTTACACTCGCATTCGAGGTGCTCAGCCGGTTGCCCGACGTGGAAGCCGAGCGGAAGATTCGGCTGGTAGGGGAATTATCGCGGGCGGCAGGCACGGTGGGCGGCATGATCGGCGGGCAGGTGAACGATATCGAGGGCGAAGGGAAACATCCCACCGCCTTGTTGCTGTATTCGATTCATCAAGCCAAGACCGGCGCTTTACTGCGGGCCAGCGTGCGGATGGGCGCGATTTACGCGGGAGCAGCAGAGGATGAACTGGCGGCCCTGTCACTCTATGGCGGGCACGTGGGGCTGGCTTTTCAAATCATCGACGACGTTTTAGACGTGGAAGAGTCATCGGAGGCGCTGGGCAAGACAGCCGGCAAAGACGAAGCGCAACAGAAGGTCACGTTTCCGGCGGTTTACGGATTAACGCGCTCGCGCGAGATGGCTGAATCAGAGCGCCTGGCGGCGCATGTGGCGTTGCGCATCTTCGACGACCGCGCCGACCGGTTGCGGCAAATCGCGGATTTTATCGTGCATCGCAAAGCATGAGGCAATGAATTCGCCGGGAGCTCGGCCGGGCTCGGCGCCGAAGAAGGCGCGCTTGGATGCCGCGCTGGTGGAGCGCGGGCTGGCGGTTTCCCGCGAAAAGGCGCAGGCGCTGATTCTAGCGGGCAAGGTGACGGTCGAGGGTCAACGCGCGGACAAGCCGGGGCGATTCGTGCCGCCTGCAGCCCGAATCGAAGTCGAGCAGCCGCTGAGATATGTCAGCCGTGGCGGCCTGAAACTGGAAGCTGCACTGGCACACTTTGGCATCAACGTTACGGGCCGCGTTTGCCTGGATGTGGGAGCCTCGACCGGCGGATTCACAGATTGCTTGCTGCAGCACGGAGCTGCGCGCGTACATGCGGTTGATACGGGCGCCGGGCAGATCGATTGGGGGCTGCGGACAGATGCGCGCGTGGTCCTGCATGAGCGCGTGAATGCGCGGTATCTGGAATTCGCGGAGCTGGGTGAATGCGTGGACACGATTGCGTGTGACGTGAGTTTTATCTCGGTGACGCTGCTGATTCCCGCTTTGGCACGTCTGCTCGCGCCGCGTGGGGACTGGATCATCCTTATTAAGCCGCAGTTTGAGGTGGGCCGCGAATTGGTTGGCAAAGGCGGTATTGTGCGCGATCCGGCGGCTCACCGGATGGCTTGCGACAAAGTAATCGGCGCGCTGCAGGGCGCGGGGTTCGCTACGCAGTTAATCGAGAGTCCGATCACCGGGGCTGAGGGCAACCGCGAGTTTCTGGCGCATGCACGGGCGGTCGGCGATGTGCGTGCGGGATAGCGCATACAACAGGCAGAAGAGGCAGATCAAAGAGACCGCGCACAGGACCAGGCAACCTAAGAGCAGTGGAGGTTCTGCCAATAATGCATTCGAAGCCGCCGCCTGCATGAATACGACGTACAGCAACACGCTCAACAATATCTGTAAGCAGCCAATGGCCAAGGCTAGAAGACGCGAGACAGCCCAGATGGCCAGGATCGAACCGGCGTAGCCTAATAAGACGACGGCGTAGGTTCCCTGGTGGATAACCGTAGTCGCCGGTCCGAACATGAGCAAGCACCACGCCGCGGCGGTTACAGGGATAAATACCCACATAATAGCTGCGGCACGCCATTCCGGGCCACGGTATTGCTTGCGGATGCCCGTCAATAGTGCGAGGGGCCCAACGACCAGAAATCCCAGATTAGCGACAAAAAAGAAGAACATCCATCCTCGCATCTGGGCTGCAAGACCTGCACAGCTAACCCGGTCGCCGATGTGAGTAATAAGATTTTTGGTTTGGACCCAGAATTCGCCTGAGTATTCGAACAGCCTTCTTACATTCGCGACTTTATTTTCTAAGATCTCCTTTGGGGTAAGTGCGCGGTATGCATCTATCAAAGTTTGAGAAAACGAACGGGGGTCGACGTTGTCAACACCGGCCAAATGCATTTTTAGTAATCGATTGCCTGGCGGGTCACAGAATTTTTGATACAGCATCCAGGGGGCATATAGGGCCGCTGCCGTGGCAACGATAAGAAGCAGACTCTTGATCGGCAGTCGCGTGCGAAGAATGGCCATGGTAAGCGCTATGCCGACGATCGCGAAAGCGCTGCCTCCGTGGGACAGCATAGCCAGAGCCAGCATGGCTCCCACCAGTACGCTGCCGATCCTGTTATGTCGAAGAGAAACATACTTCGGTGTAAGAAGAATCGCCAACGAAGCTAGTATGTAGGCGGCCGCGAGCAACTTAGGCCAGACAAAGAAGCTATTTAAAAAAACAAAGCCCGAGAAGAGACAGACCGTCAGGACGAGTGCAATGGCGCGCGCGTTCAGGTCGAATGCGGTCAACAGGAGCCAAGCCGCGAAGATCCAAAGGCTCTGCAGAATGACGCTGATGATTGTATAGTCCAAGTCTCTCGGTTGTGAAGTGTAGGTATATTCGGAGAGCACCAGACCGGTTTGCAACGGAGGGCGATCGCTTGAAAGCCAATTCGCTTCGAGCTTCGGGATATGACCATTTTTGAGAGCTTCCGCGAATAAGTAAGGAATGCGGTTATCCCCGGGCAGGGCATGCGAAAAGCGCTTGCTGGCAGTTGCAGATGGCGTGTCGAATCCGCCATACAGAAATCCCGCGGACAGAATAAGAAGAGATGCCGCACCTATTAAGGCTAGCGGTACGAATAACCGGCTGGCAAATCGCCGGGCGGCCACGCCCAGACGCCAGTAATTCCATGCGAACCACAGGCCGCACACGATGGGAAGCAAGAAACTGAATATATGGCCCAGTTTTGGGGCGATAAAAAATAAGCAGAAACCTAAGTAACCGGACGCGCCGATCGCGGCCAACTCCACGAGGCCGACGAGCACCAGGTCGCGAACACCTCTTCGAATTGCGAACGTGCCGATGGCTAGCGCCGGAAGAACGGTCAAGACGAAATATAAAAGGGCCCGAAGCAGAAGCCGGATTGCTTCGCCGCCTTCCACCGTAACGCCGCTGCTACTAACGGGCCCCGTGAAGGCGAACCAGCCTCGGATTGCGGTGGCGCTGTCTCGCGCAATCAGTCGCACTGAGTCGCCTTTCCACGAGGCAGGCAGCCGAATGTCATACCTGAGCCATTGTTCGCCGGCGTCAGTACGCGGGACGATCGGCAGCCGCGAAGCTTTGACCGGATTCTCTATTTCCAAACTGAGTCCGGGCTGAGATGCGTATCCCGCAAGATAGAGCCCGATTCGTTGTGGGGCTGTGAACGAGGATGTCTCGGCGACGCCTGTCCCCTTATCGCCCTCTTGGCAAAACGAGCCCCATTTTTTTAAGCCCGGAGGCTGTCCCGGCGCGAGTTTTATCGGTTCGAAGGCTCCGGGCGAACAGAATCCCTGGTTCTGAGTCAAGTAGATGCTCGGCTCGATTGCGCTCTGGCCGGAGCTCGCAGCGGCGGCGTGAGCCAGGAGCAAAACGAGAGCAACCACCCCGCCTAGTATAAAATGCAAAAACGCGGCCACTCAGGCGATCCTGCATCGCTTGGGGCAAAATGCCCAAGCAATCGCCGTTCAACAGGACTTCGCTCCACGCCGACAGCATGCCAGAGATCAGGACGGTCGGCATCATCTCGAAGCCAAACATCGCGAAAGCTGCAGACATTGTGTGCGGCTTACTCGATTGGCTGAAACAACACGGAATCGAGGCCCGCTACGATTCGCAGACTGCTCACTATGCCCAGACCTCTACCTTCTACACGCGGGAAGAGGTGCCGGACGGCGCGGACCTGCTGGTCGTGTTGGGCGGCGATGGGACTCTGCTTTCGGCGGCTCGCGTGGTGGCCGACCGGAACATTCCGTTGTTTGCGGTGAATCTTGGGCACCTGGGATTCCTGACCGCGATTCCGGTGGAGGATCTATATCCGGAACTGGAGCGGGCCCTGAAGGGGGAGCATCGAATCGGCCGGCGGCGGATGGTGGACTGCGAATTGGTACGCGATGAGAAAACGATTGCAACCTACTCGGCGCTGAACGACGTAGTGATCACGAAATCAGAGCTGGCGCGCATGATCGACCTGGATACGCACGTAGACAACCACTTCGTGGCGGCGTACAAGGCGGACGGGCTGATCGTCTCGACGCCCACAGGCTCGACGGCCTATTCCTTGTCAGCCGGCGGCCCGGTGATTTTCCCCTCCGTGGCGGCATTTTGCATAACTCCCATCTGCCCGCACATGCTGACCAACCGGCCGGTGATTGTGCCGGACACGAGCGTCATCCGAGTGCTTAATCATGGCGAAGAGGGAACATACTTGACCATCGACGGCCAGGTGGGCGAGCCGCTCTCGAAAGGCGACCACATTGTGTGCCGGTCGTCATCGAAAACCATTCAGTTGATTCGGCCCCCGAAGATGCTCTTCTTCGACGTACTGCGGGAAAAGTTGAAGTGGGGCGAGCGCTGAGCGGTGAAATTCGCTAGAAAAATCTCTCTGACATCGTGGATCTTCATTGCGCTGGTGGGCGGAGTGCTGCTGGGCGTATTTTTTCCGGGCTTTGCGCAGCATCTCTCGCCAATCAGCAACATTTTTTTGAGGCTGATTAAGTCGATCGTAGGTCCGCTGCTGTTCGGGACGATCGTGTACGGCATCGCTTCGGCCGGCGAACTCAAGACCATGGGGCGCATCGCGCTAAAGTCGCTTGCGTATTTCGAACTGGCGACCACGCTCGCGCTGGTGATCGGACTCGTGGTGGTCAACTTCACGCAGCCGGGCAGGGGTTTGCGGCTGAGCGGAGAGACGCCGGCGCCCGCGCTAGCTAAACCCGTTTCTCTCGGCCAGATTATCGAGCATGCTGCTCCGAGCAACATCTTCGACGCGCTGGCGCAAAACGAAGTTTTGCAGATGGTGGTGTTCTTTTTCCTGTTCGGGGCAGCTTGCGCAGCGATTGGCCCAAAAGCCAAGCCGGTGGTGGAATTCGCCGGCGCTGTGGCCGAAGTGATGTTTCGCTACACAAAGTACGTGATGTATGTGGCGCCCTTCGGAGTGGCGGCGGCGATTGCGGTGACCATAGGATCGAAGGGAATCGGAGTGCTGTTCGGGCTCGGCAAGCTGGTGGCCACCACGTATTTGGCGCTCGGCCTGTTTGTGGCGCTGGTGCTGTTGCCGACATTGCTGATGGCACGAATACCGCTGGCGCGATTCTGGCACGCCGTGCGGCAGCCGTTTCTGATCGCTTTCTCTACCGCTTCGAGCGAAGCGGCGCTACCGTTGGCGCTTGAGAATATGGAGCGATTCGGAGTGCCCAAACATATTGTTGGTTTCGTGTTGCCAACGGGCTATAGTTTCAATCTCACCGGGACGGCGCTCTATCTGTCGCTCGCATCTGTGTTCATTGCGCAGGCGGCCGGCGTGCATATGCCAATTGAAGCGCAAATCACGATGCTTTTGACGTTCATGCTGACGAGCAAAGGCGCGGCCGGCGTGCCCAGGGCGGCATTGGTGCTTTTGGCAGGAACGCTCTCGAGTTTCCAGCTTCCGCAGGAGGGTATCACGCTGTTGCTGGGAGTGGATGCGCTGATGGACATGGGCCGAACATCGGCTAATGTGCTGGGTAACTGTGTTGCTACGGCGGCTGTAGGACGGTGGGAGCATGCCGCGGTGGGCGAAGGACGCGGCGAAGTGGAAGTATCGGAATAAAGTGCCGCGGCAATCCTACCGATAGACTAGTGGTTATGGCGCTTCCCAGCGACGACTTCTATCGCATAAAGAAACTTCCGCCGTACGTATTCGCGGTGATCAATGAGCTGAGAGACAAGGCCCGCGCGGCGGGAACCGACATTATCGACCTAGGGATGGGCAATCCGGACGGCGCGACACCGGAAGCGGTGGTGGAGAAGCTCATCGAAGAGGCGCGGAATCCGCTCAATCACCGGTATTCCATGTCGCGTGGCATACCGGCTCTGCGGGAAGCCATTGTCGCGCGTTACGCAAAGCAGTACGGCGCGAAGCTCGATTCCGAGGCGGAAGCGATCGTCACGATCGGGGCGAAAGACGCGTTGGCGCATCTATTGTTCGCGATCATCGGGCCGGGCGATGTGGTGGTTTCGCCGAACCCTGCCTATCCGATTCATCAATACGGAGTGATTCTAGCCGGTGGCGATGCGTGCATGTTACCCATGCCGGACGCCGCGACTTTCCTGGCGGGGTTGCACGATCTTTATCGTAAAGCTACGAAAGCGCCCAAAGTTATCCTGATTTCCTTTCCGCACAATCCGACAACTACTTGTGTCGATTTGGAATTTATGAAGGAAGTCGTAGAGTTGGCGCGCCGGCACGGTTCTTACATCATCCACGACTTTGCCTACGCGGAGCTTGGCTTCGACGGGTATCGGCCTCCCAGCATCCTAGAAGTAGAGGGCGCGACCGATTATGCGGTCGAAATCTACTCCATGACGAAGACCTACAACATGGCGGGATGGCGTGTGGGTTATTGCCTGGGGAACCGGAAGCTGATCGCGGCGTTGACCCGTATCAAGAGCTACCTTGATTACGGCACATTTCAGCCGATTCAGATTGCAGCCGCTACCGCGTTACGGGAATGCGACGACGCACCCGCTGAGATTTGCGCGGTCTATCAGGCGAGGCGCGATGTTTTGGTCGCGGGGCTGCACGCGGCGGGCTGGCAAGTGGAACCGCCCAAAGCAACCATGTTCCTGTGGGCGCGGATTCCTGAGCCGTTTGCCGAAATGGGCTCGCTCGAATTTGCGAAGCTGCTGATGCGGGAGGCGCATGTGGCGGTTTCCCCGGGCATGGGTTTCGGGCCAATGGGCGAAGGCTTTGTACGGTTCAGCTTAATCGAGAGCGACGAGCGCATGCGAGAGGCCACCCGCAGTATCGGCCGCCTATTGGCGAGCGACGACGTGCGCGCAGAATTTGGAGCGCGGCCTGTGCACGTATAATTCAACAAATGGCGGCAGTTCCCGATGCCCCTCTTCCCGAACTGATCGAGCTGCCGCAGCTAGGCGCCACGGACCTTGACGCCTTGTTGAGCGAAGAGATTGGGGTTTGGGAGCGGCGATTCGCGTGGGATTTCCGGCCCTCGGCCGATTTGCTTCGACGCTTCCTGCAGATACGCTCGCTTTACGGATTCGCGTTGCGGTCAAGGACCGAGATTGTCGGCTATGCCTATCACGTTTGCGAGGGCCGCAAAGGCCTGATCGGCGATTTCTATGTACGCGCCCAGCACGTCGCGTCCTCGGCCGAGATGCTGCTGCTTGGCTCGCTGGTGCAGACCCTGATGACCAGCCCGGGAATCCGGCGCATCGAGTCGCAATTGATGCTGCTGCATACGCCAACCAACCAGCCGCTTCCGTTCAGCCGGTATCTGACGCGACATGACCGCTACTTCATGAGCATCGATTGCGCATCCGTGGCCAGCTTGGCGCCTCAGCAGCCATCCATACGGGTTTCGTTTGCGCCCTGGACGGAACGCCACCAGGAGGAGATCGCACACCTGGTTTCGGCTGCCTACAAGGGCCATGTGGACAGCGAAATCAACGACCAGTATAGAAGCATCCCCGGCGCACGGCAGTTTCTGATGAATATTGTGAAGTTCCCCGGCTGCGGACGGTTCTCTCCTGGGGCTTCGGTGGTTGCTATCGACAACACCACTGGCCGGTTGTGCGGAGTTTGCCTGGCAAGCCTGGTGGCCGGACATTCAGGGCACGTGACGCAATTGTGCATTCTTCCCGGTATTCGCGGTGCGAGGTTGGGTTATGAGCTTATGCGGCAGGCTCTGGTACGGCTGGTCGAGCTAGGCTGCACGACGGTCAGCCTGACAGTCACCTGCTCCAACGTTGACGCGATTCGGCTGTACGAATCGGCTGGATTCCAGACCAAGGCGACGTTTCCAGCCTTGGTGTGGGAAGGATTCTAGCCGTAAAGCAGCAGTCTGGTGGTTTTCAACCTCCTGTTAAGGTGGTAGATTTTCACAGACCATGTGCTTGAAAACATTACGGTAACTAGTATAACCCACTGCGACCTGGTGGCACATCCCTGCGTCTAATCAGCAGGAGAACAAAAAATGAACATGAAGGGATTGAAAAGGGTCACCTTCGGGCTGCTGGCCTCAGCAGTTCTCGGCTTCGGCCAAATCGCCGGCATGCAGGCTCCCGCTGGGCCGCTGCCGGGCTCGCAAAATAGCACTTACTCAGCGGCTCCGGCGGGACCTGCGGGCCCTAACAGGACGACAGCGGGCGCCATCGCTCCGGGGACTATCAACTATATCGAGGGGCAAGTCTCGCTGGACAATCAGCCGTTGGGTCCTTCCGGCCCAGTGATGCTGCAACCGGGCCAAACACTCGCGACCGGTAACGGGTTCGCCGAGGTGCTGCTTACTCCGGGAGCGTTCCTGCGCCTGGGACACAATAGTGAGCTTCGTATGATCACGTCTGGTTTGGCGGAAACGAAAGCGCAACTGGATCGCGGCAGCGCAATCGTTGAAGTCGACCAGCTCATACAGGGCACAAATCTTGCGGTGGTGATGAACGCGGCAACGGCACGGCTCGAAAAGAAGGGGTTGTATGATTTCGATGCCGGCCAGCAGGTGATTCGAGTGCTGGATGGCAAGGCAACCGTAAGCGAAGCTGCCGGTAGCAGGAGCATCGGAAAAGACGGCCAATTGCTGCTTGCCAGCGCAAGGCCTCTCAAGAGGACCGGCTTTGACGCGAGCACAGTGAAAACACAACCGCTGTACGTCTGGAGCGAAGCGCGCAGTCAGGATGAGTCACAAGCAAATGTAGCCGTGGCTCAGAATGTTGCGGCTTACGGCGGATGGTATGGTCCCGGCTGGTATTGGGATCCTTATTGGAGCTTTTATGCCTATCTACCGGCGGACGGCTTCCTTTATAGCCCGTTTGGCTGGGGATTCTATTCACCTTGGTATATCGGCTATTACGGCGTTCCGTTTGGACGCTATGGCTATTACGGCCGTGGTGGTCATTACGGAGGCTGGCATGGACATGTCAGTGGGGTGAACGCTCACGTGGGTGCTTTCGGCGGTGGATTCCACGGCGGCTTTGCCGGCGGCGGATTGCACGGTGGCGGAGGCCGGCGCTAGATTATTCAATTCGCAACCAACAGGGGTGGGACTTAGTTCTCGCCCCTTTTTGTTTGTCCTGGCATGCCGGTGTCAACGTCCGCGAAGCTGGTCGAATCTACGGCGATCCCGTTTCGACAGCTTGCCATCGTGCTGCGCTTCGAAATGCGGCATCGCCTTACGCTCTTCTGTCAATCGAAGCCGCAACTGCCTGCTGTCGTCCGTTTCTAAATACAACGTTTGTGCGACCGCAGCAGGGCCGCGCATATGACTGAGGGCCAGCACCGCCAGTTGAAATTCACCGCTGTCATTCCGGACTTGCAAATGGTCGCCGACCCGGACCTCACGGGCGGGTTTCGCTTTTTGACCGTTGCATTCTATTCTGCCCAGTTCACAAGCGCGGGCGGCGAGGGCGCGCGTTTTGAAGAACCGGGCCGCCCAGAGCCATTTGTCCATTCTTACCTCGGACCTCACCTCCGGCATGATCCATTTCTCCTGCTTGAATTTTATGGGATAGACATCCTACATCCTACGCAGTAGAATGTCTACAGCCATGGCGACGCCGCGATATCAAAACCGGATCGAGCTTCTGCAGGGCACGCTCGACATGCTCATCCTGCAGACACTGCAATGGGGACCGCAACACGGCTACGGTATCGCCAACGCGATCCGCGCCACGTCGGGAGATCTGCTGCGCGTAGAAACCGGTTCGCTCTATCCGGCGCTCCATCGGCTTGCTCGCCAGGGTTGGGTAACGGCGGATTGGAAACAGAGCGACGCCGGGCAGCGCGCGAAGTATTACCGCCTGACGCTGGCCGGCAAGAAGCAGCTTCTCTCGGAACGAAGCCGGTGGGACCAGCTCGTGAACGCGATCTCCGGCGTGCTCAACCCTGCCGCGAATGAGGAGTAATTCATGAAATTACCAGGGTTCCGGCACCGGCGGCGCGACCGCGATTTGGACGAGGAGATCCGCAGCCACTTGCAAATGGCGGTTCGCGACCGAGTGGACCGCGGCGAGACCACGGACGGCGCCTCCAGTTCCGCACGGCGCGAATTCGGCAACACGACCCTGATTAAAGAAATCACGCGCGAAATGTGGGGCTGGACGGCCGTCGAACGCCTGTTCCAAGATCTGCGTTTCACCGCGCGAGTTTTGCGCCAGAGTCCCGGTTTTGCCGCCGTCGCGATCCTCTCCATTGCGCTCGGTATTGGCGTGAACACCGCGATCTTCAGTTTGATTGACGCCGTGCTTCTCAAGCCGCTCGCGGTGCAAAATCCGGATCGGTTGGTCATCATTGGCGATCCCACTCACACGGGCTCGTTGTCTGAAGGAGCGGGCCGGTCGGACATCTTCTCTTACCCTTTTTTCGAACGTCTTCGCGCACGACAGCAGGTCTTCACCGAGGTCTATGCCAGCGGACGTTGTGAGCGCCTCGACGTGACTCTGGCCAATGGTTTACCGGTGAGCTCCGGCGCTAAAATTCGTGGCCGCTTCGTCACGGGCAATTTCTTTTCATTGCTCGGCGTATCGTCTCTTGCCGGCCGGGTATTCACAGAGCCGGAAGTTCGGATTCCGGGCTCCGCACCGGTGATGGTGATCGGCTATGGTCTTTGGCAGCGCGCATTCGCAGGCGATCTACATGCAGTAGGCCAAACGCTCGTCGTAAACGGCTCCAACTTCACCATCATCGGCGTCATGCCTGCCGAATTTTCAGGCGATGTCGTCGGTGCGCCCACCGACATATGGTTTCCCATCACCATGCAAGCGCAAGCCAATCCTGGACACGACTCGTTTAAGGATCCCCAAACCAGTTGGTTGCTCGTCATGGGCCGATTGAAGCCAGGCGTGTCGCTGCGCCAAGCGGATGCTTCCGTCCAGGTGATCGGTCATCGACTGCTCGAAGAGCTGTACAAGAACGCCCAATCGGCCGACGGTATGCAGGAGTTGCTGAAAGCGAGGATCGAGGTTACGCCGGGAGGTAAAGGCTTCTCCCGCGTTCGCCACGACCTGGCAGCGCCGCTGATGATCCTGATGGGGATCGTGGTCCTGGTGCTGCTCATCTCGTGCGCGAATGTCGCAAATCTTCAGCTTGCGCGCGCAGCCGCTCGCGGGCGCGAAATGAGCTTGCGCCTGGCCGTCGGGGCCAGCCGCACACGACTGGTGCGGCAACTTCTGACCGAAAGCCTGGTCATCTCGGCCGCGGGCGCGGGACTCGGATTGGTTTTCGCTTTATGGGGGACCTACCTCTTTCTACAACTCGTCGCAGCCAGTACGCAGATCGGGCTCAACGTTCGCCTGGATGGAACCATTCTGTTGTTCACGGTCGCCGCCGCATGTCTGGCTGGTCTCCTGTTCGGAATCGTGCCCGCAATCCAAGGGACGCGCCTGGATCTGATCTCAATGCTCAAAGAAAGCAAGGCCGGGCAACCGAAAGCATTCGCCCGCGGTCTCGGTAAGGCGCTGGTTGTCTCGCAGATCGTGTTCTCGCTGGTGCTGCTCGTTTGCGCGGGGCTCTTCATTCGCACGCTCCGGAACCTCGAGCAAGTGGATGTCGGCTATGCGCGCAATGGATTGCTATTGGCTGATCTCGATTTCAAGGCTGCCGGTTACCAAGACAATCGAATCGATGAACTGGTTCGAAATCTGCTGCAGAAAATGCAAGCGCTGCCGGGCGTCGAGAGCGTCAGCGTGTCCGAGAACGGCCTGTTCAGCGGCACCGATTCGGAAGGCAACAACGATATCGAGGGGTTTGTGGCGCGCGCGAGGGCGGACCGGCTGAACCGCTATGACCGCGTCGGCCCGAATTATTTCTACACCATCGGCGCGCGCATCGTAGCGGGTCGAGGCATTGGACTGCAAGATACAGAGAATGCGCCCAAAGTAGCAGTGATCAACGAAAAAATGGCGCAGTTCTACTTCCCTCACGAAAACCCCATCGGCCGCCATATCTTCGACAGTGACGACCCGTCCGGAAAGGACCGGATTGCGATTCCCATTGTCGGCGTGGTTCGAGACGTGAAACAAAACCGCCTACGGGAACCCGCTCCGCGCCGCTTCTATTTTGCGCTGCTGCAGCACCGGCCCCCCGACCCGATCGACGCCCTGAACCTCGAGATTCGAACGCGTGTGCCCTCCAAATTGCTCGTCGATGCGGTGCGGCGCGCAGTGAAAGACCTGGATTCGAAGTTACCGCTCAATGTGAACACGGCCGACGATTTGATACGCGACGAAGTCAGTCAGGAGAAAGTAGTGGCTCAACTGTCGAGCTTTTTCGGCCTCCTCGCGGTCGTGCTCGCCGCCATCGGCTTGTACGGCGTCATGTCTTATTTGACGGCCCGCCGAACCACCGAGATCGGCATCCGCATGGCGCTCGGCGCGCGCCGGCCCGCAGTCATGGGCATGGTGCTCGGCGAGACACTCCGGCTGGTTGCGCTGGGCGTCCTCCTCGGAGTCGCTGCATCCGCGCTCGCGGCCGGCCTCCTCGCCAAAAGCCTCTTCGGGCTGCCGTCGTTTGACCTGCTCAGCACGGGCGGGGCCGCCGCTGTAATCGCCATGGCAGCGGCGCTAGCGACTTACCTTCCCGCGCGCCGTGCCGCCCGCATCGATCCCATGACAGCGTTGAGATACGAATAGGTGGCAAAAGGCGCGACCTAAAAGCAATGCCTTCGAAGCGAATCAGCGAGAAGATCAAAATCGACCGGGGCAAAGCAACTCGCAAGCTGGCCCGGGAACGGGTAGGGCAGCCGCCCGCAGAGAAAGTGATCACGCCACGCATAAGAAGGAAGCCGAAGTACCCGCCGAAGGATGAAGGGGACACGGTAGCGTAGGAAACGATTGGAACGGTTCTGGAGCCACCCGCCGGGATCGAACCGGCGACCTACGGTTTACGAAACCGTCGCTCTACCGACTGAGCTAGGGTGGCCTGAACGTTTTCAGTTTAGCTCACCCGTGCGGCACGCCAATTATGGTAAAGATGCACGGTATCGTATTAAGTAGTGGGTTTCCAATTCGTTCTGAAGTGCCCCTCTCCTGAGCGCATGCCAGCCTTTCGCAAGTAGGCGCGGAACACTGGCAGCGTTCGATTCACGATGGCAACAGGTACCAAGGCATCACTTGCGAAAGTGATCGTGGCGACGACGGTCGCACTTTCCTTCATCAGCTACTGGCGCGGGGCTGCTATTGTCCTCAGCGACCTTGCGTCTTCCATGTTTTATGCCGGCGGCATCGCCGAGCAGGCCATCGGCAAATCCGCTGCCTGGTACGTGCTGGGCGTCATGATCTTCAGCTTTGCGGTGCGCGCAGTTTACACGGAAAGCTGCGGGATGTTCGTGCGAGGCGGCGTTTATGTCGTCGTGCGCGACAGTATGGGTCCCTTCGTCGCGCGCCTGTCAGTCTCATCGCTGGTCTTTGACTACATCTTGACGGGGCCGATCAGTTGCGTCAGCGCCGGACAGTATCTAGGCCGCTTGATCAACGAACTGTTCGGCTTCGCGCACCAGAAAGCGCACGTAGATCCCAACACCTTCGCCGCGTTCTTCGGGGTGCTGGTCACTTTGTATTTCTGGCGCAGCAACACCAAAGGCATCCATGAATCGAGCACGGCGGCCTTGCGCATCATGCAGATCACGACCTTGATGGTGGTCGCACTGCTCATCTGGTGTCCGCTGACGATGCTGCTCGAAGGCAAATGGCAACTGCCGCCGTCGCCCGCGCCCAGCCACCTGGAATTCAATGGCGAGTCCTTGGGCTGGTTCAGAGGAACTTTCTGGCCGACACTTCCGATTGTCGCCATCATCATCGCCTTTGGCCACTCCTTGCTCTCCATGAGCGGCTTCGAAACACTGGCGCAGGTATATCGCGAGATCGCCTCTCCGAAACTCAAGAACCTGAAGATCACCGGGAACATCGTCTGCCTTTATGCGATCTTTTCCACCGGCGTGATCACGCTGTTTGCCGCCATGATCATTCCGGATGCACAGCGCAAGACTTACGTCGATAACTTGATCGGCGGTCTGGCGATGAACCTCGCGGGGCCCGAAATCCTGCGGCTCTCATTTCATGTTTTCGTCGTGATTGTTGGCGTTCTTATCCTCTCGGGCGCAGTCAACACTTCCCTGATCGGCGCGAACGGCGTCTTGAATCGCGTCGCCGAAGATGGGGTCCTGCTGGAGGGTTTCCGCAAGCCGCACGGCAAATTCGGCACCACCTACCGCATCATCAACCTGATCACGATCCTCCAGATCCTGACCATTGTTCTGAGCCGCGGAGATGTTTACCTGCTGGGCGAGGCGTATGCCTTCGGTGTGGTCTGGAGCTTCGCGCTAAAAGCCCTCGGCGTTCTGGTCCTGAGATTTCAGCGGCACGACCAGGAATACAAGGTTCCGCTGAATATCCACATCGGCGGCAAAGAGATTCCCATCGGGCTGGCGGTGACCACTCTCGTCCTGCTCGTGACTGCCGTCGTGAACCTGTTTTCTAAACAGTACGCGACGATCTACGGGGTCAGCTTCACGGTTGCCTTCTTCCTGGTCTTCACCATCTCGGAGCGCATCAACATTCGCCGGCACCGGGAACGGCAGCGGCAATCTCTGGAAGAATTCAACCTGCAGCAGCAGCCTCGGCTCGATGCCGCTTCGGTGCATGCACGACCGGGATGCGTATTGGTGGCCGTTCGCAACCCTGCCAACATGCAGCACCTCAGGCGCACTCTACAACGCACCGATCTTCGCCGCAACGACATCGTGGTCATGACCGTGCGCTTGCTTGGCCTTGACAGCGAGTACGCGCTCAACGACGACCAGGTCTTCGGCTCGGATGAAAAGTCGCTGTTCAGCGCGGTCGTCACCATGGCCGAGAAGGAAGGCAAGCCCGTGGAGCTGTTGGTTGTTCCGGCGATCGATCCCTTCGACGCACTCGTGCAGACCGCCACCGGGCTCAAGGTGTCTCGCCTGGTTACCGGCGTTTCAACGCGCATGACCTCTGCGGAGCTGGCTCGAAGAATCGGCCTTGCCTGGGAGAATCTTCCCGAGCCGCGGCATCCGTTCTCGCTCGAGATTATTACGCCAGATCGGCCGCCCGCCTATGTAAACCTGGGGCCGCATCCGCCGCGCCTGTGGCCGGAAGACGTCACCAAGCTTCATGACCTGTGGCTGAAACTGAGCGCCGAAGAAGCGATCGGTTCCAAGCTTCACCACCGGGATGTGGTCGGCCTAGCGCTTCGCCGGCTGGAGCAGGATCTCGAGGGCCCCGAGCGGGAACAGTTACTCCAAAGGCTCAACGAACAGATCCGGAAGCACTAGCCTTCGGTAAAGAACGTCTCCACTTCGACGGAGTTTCTGAAGTCCACCTCTGCGGCTTGCAGAAGCTGCGTCGCTTCTTCCTCAGTCCGTGCGGTGGCGAGCAGGATGTCTGCGATCGCGTCCACCGCGCATGCGTAGCAATCGTCCCCACTCACGGTCCGGTACTTTTTCGTGATCTCCTGTCCGCGCCGCTTCCGCTGTTCGACTGGTGACTTGGCCATTGTTCCGGACCACCTCGCTTCATACGATACCTCAGGTGGGACCGCCCCATGGATTCCCGGCGCTGTGCGGAGCCCGCGGTTCGCGGCGGACCCGAATCCGGCGCTTACCCCGGCTTCACCTCAATCCAGCCGTAAACCACGTGCGCCAGACCGTATCGACGGCTGCATGCATCAGCGTGGACGCCATCAAGTTGCCGCCGTTACGAAACGCCGATCCATAGAACCAACCGGCAACCGAGGCCAGCGCCACATAGCGCCAGTTGGGAAACGGGCGGTGAAGAATGTGAAATAGCCCGAACAGGACAGCAACGAACATCTGGCCGGCGACCCAGGATCCCAGCGTCTTCGAGAGCAGCGTCTGCAAGAAGCCGCGAAAGAATAGCTCTTCGAGCAAGGCGACGAACAGGAAGATCTCGAGATAGTCCAGGCAGAATGCCCCGCTTCCGCGCCAACGGGGATGCCAAGCCGTGAAACGCATGGCCAGACTGGCTGGAATCGCGATTGCCGCAAAGTACACAAAATTGAGCGCGGCCTGTTTTGTCACCTCGGTGGAAAAACGAAACTCGTAGCCGAGCCTGGGAACCTTCCTGACGAAGATCCAGCACCAGGACGCTACACCCACCAGAAACAGGCGCCCCATGAAGTCGAGATTTACCGGCGTATTCCAAATCCCTCTGAGCTGGCCCGACAGTACGATGCCGATGAGCGCCATCGCCGCGCACGCATCCTGCACCGTAAAAGCAGCTACGTCCGTAACCGGAAACGCGCCATAGATTCCCGCTAAACCGGTCGCAATCGCCAGTAATCTCGCCAGCCCGGTCCAGCGAAAATCGCCCGTTCCCGCCGCGTAGATCCAATAGGGAAAGCACGCCAAGCCGATCAGAGACAATAGTCTTCGTTTCCCCGCCAGCGCGTTTCCGATCTGCGCACGCAGGTTTGGAAAGCCCGGCGCTAGGGCGGCAGCCAGCAAGAGCATGAAGCATAGATAAACGCCCGCCGCAGTTTTGACTGGAAGTGCATAGCGGCGGGCATAACTGTACGCGACGAAGGCGAACACGATTCCGAGGAAGGCCAGCGTGCTTGTAAATCGCTGGGCACCGGACACTCGTTGCATCCTGTTCCGAAACACGATTGCCAATCTGAAACGCGCTGCCATGTCCAACCAGCATAGGAAAACTCCGAGACGCGTTGATCCCGCGAATGGGCTCTGATACTTAGCGCTTCTCGCAGTTGTGGCCTTCGAGTTGCTCACGCTTCGATGTATGCTCGATGCGGTCTCGCAACAGCTTGAAAGATATATGGATCTCGTCAGCGAGCGACAAAAACTTGTCGCCGCCAATATTGCGAACGCCGATACACCCGGCTATCGAACACGTGATATCGATTTTCAATTCGAGTTCGAAAGCCTTGAAGCCGGCGAGAAGCCAACCATCGTCGAAGTGCCGAGCCTTGCCGTCAAGAATGACGGCAACGACGTGAGCATCGACCGCGAATCGCGTTTGCTGGCTGAAAACGACCTGCGATTCCGGCTTGCCGCAGCGTTTCTGAAGGGTAATTTTGCGCAAATCAAGAGCGCGATCGATGGGGGAGGAGATAAATAATGAGTCTTTTTTCGTCTATTGCGGTCAGCGCGTCCGGAATGGCCGCGGAGCGGACGCGCGCCGAGCTTCTCGTCGAAAACATGGCTAACTCGGAGACTACGCGTACCCCGGACGGCGGTCCGTACCGCCGTAAGGACGCCGTCTTCTCGTCCCAACAGGTCAGTTCGCCTTTTTCCGCGGTGTTCCAAACCGAAATGGATGCTACCGCAACGGGTGTCGCGGTTTCCGATATCGTCATAGATCAACGTGACCCCGACAAACGCTATATGCCTGGGCACCCCGATGCGGATAAGGATGGATACGTGTCATTTCCTCGCGTCAACCCAGCCGAAGATATGGTCGACCTGGTGGATACTAGCAGAAACTACGAAGCGAACGTCTCCGCTATTTCCGCGGTTAAGGACATGATTCAGCGTTCGATCGACTTACTAAGCTGAGCAGCATGCGTTTGAGAGGATTCAATCCACATCATGACCAACTTAGAGGGGAAGTGTCGCCGTCGTGGACTGACTGTCCTTTTCGGCGCGCCTCTGTAGACAGCAAAGCTTCGACCAACCGAATTTGAACAAAGAGAGGCAACAATGGCTCCCATCGCACCGATCCAGCTCGCCAATCCTGCAACCATCCAGCCGGTTATTCCGGCGCCTTCATCTGCCAACCCCGAAAACGGCTCTGTCTTTCAAGGTATGTTTACCGACGCTGTGAATACGGTTGAAAGCTTTCAGTCACAGGCCGGCAAGGCAATTCAGGATTTGCTCTCAGGGGCCAATGAAGACGTTCACACGCCCGTCATCGCCGCACAGCAAGCGAACTTGTCCTTCCAGCTATTTATGCAGGTGCGCAACAAAGTTGTCTCGGCCTACCAGTCGCTCATGGGCATGCAACTCTGAACCGCATCACAACTGAAGCGCCATCGGAAAGGACATCCTCTTCTAGAAACTCAATGACGAGCGGCGGATATGGATCAACTACGAAAATTCGTCGATAGTCTGGGCGTCCGCCAGCGACTCACTATTCTCGCGTCCGCCGTTCTGCTCATCTTTGGGCTATTGGCTTTCCTGCATTGGAACCGGGAGCGCGATTTTAGACCGCTCTATTCTAATCTGTCGGCGGAAGATGCCGGCGCAGTGCTCGCGAAGCTGCGCGAAAGTGGCACCGAATACCGCGTTCGCGATGCAGATTCGACGATTCTCGTGCCCTCTGAACGGCTTGCGGAACTCCGTCTGCAAATGGCGACGGCCGGGATCCCGAAGAGTGGCCGCATCGGCTATGAGTTGTTCGACCGGACCAACTTAGGCATCACGGATTTTACTGAGCAGATCAACTATCATCGCGCCGTCGAGGGCGAGTTGGAGCGCTCAGTCATGGCGATTAGCGGCGTCGAGCAGGCCCGCGTGCATGTGACGTTTCCAAAGGATTCCGCCTTTACCGACCAGCAGCAGCCCGCCAAAGCCAGTGTCATGGTGAAGATTAAGCCCGGATTCAAGCTTTCCCAGCCGAACGCCGTCGCAATTACCCAGTTAGTCTCGAGTGCGGTTGAGGGCTTGGCGCCGGAATCCGTCTCGGTCATGGACATGCATGCGAACTTGCTGCTTCGGCCTAAGAAACCGGGTGATGGATCCGAGCCGTCCGAGGACCTCCTTCAATACAAGACTTCGCTCGAACACGAAACGCTAGCCAAAATCGGTTCGGTCCTGGACCCGCTCCTCGGCTCAGAGAAATACCGGGCCAGCGTCGACATGGATTGCGATCTCACCAGCGGTGAACAAAGCGAGGAGCTGTTCGATCCTACACACTCAGTGATCACCACCTCCCAGCGCAGTGAGGAGGGTTCGTTGTCGCACGAGTCCGCTGGAGTGCCCGGCACCCAGTCGAATCTTCCCAGACCGGTGCCGCGCCCTGCTGGGCAGGGCGGCGGTGTAGCCCGACGCAGCGAGAATATGGCTTACGAAACCAGCCGGACGGTGCGCCGCCTCAAACTGCCCCAGGGGATCCTGCGCCGCATGTCCATCTCGGTCCTCGTCGACCAAAACGTTCGTTGGGAGATGACAGGCAAAGGGGCCGCTGCCCATGCGCAGCGCATCATCGAGCCGCCTTCGCCCGAGCGCATGAAGACCATTCAATCGGTCGTCGCCGCAGCCGCCGGGTTTAATTCCGCGCGCGGCGACCAGTTGACGGTCGAGACTCTTCCCTTCGAAGCAACTCTTACCGCTGAACCGCCAGCTTCGATGTCACCGGCCGCCCAGGACCACCCTGCCCCCACGCAGAGATTGTCGCCATTTGTTCTGGGGGGTACGGGAGGCGCCATTCTACTGCTGGCTGGCGTCGGATTCTTCGTGTACCGCAATCGCAGAAAGCGTAAAGGCCAACGCCCGACTATGCCCTCCGAACTCGCTGCCGCCGGTTCGAGCAGGCACGTCCTGCGGGAGTCGGAGAAAAGCCTAGAGACGCCCCTTGCGGGCGCGAGCGATGTATTTAAACTCGCTCCCATGATGACCACCAAGTCACAGGTATTGACCAAACAAGTCGGTGAGGAGGCGCAGAAGGACCCGGCTGCACTCGCTAGAGTCCTTCGCAGTTGGCTGAATGACACGGCGAAAACGTAATCAGGAAAGCATCGCATGAGCGCGTCTGTTACTGCTCCAGTTCGAGCTCCTGCTACGGCTCGGATTTCTCCCGCCCTGACGGGCGCGCAGAAAGCCGCCATCCTTATGGTCATTCTCGGCGAGGAAACGAGCGGCGCACTGCTGCGCGAACTCGATGAAGAAGAGATCCAACGCATCGGCCGCGAGATCGCAGGTATTCCGGCAATCACCAGCGAAATGGCTGAAGAGGTGCTCACCGAGTTTTACCAGATGCTCGTCGCGCAGGACTACGTTCTGAAAGGCGGCCTCGAGTACGCGCGCAAGGTTCTCGAGAGCGCGTTCGGCGCCGACCGCGCCAAGCGCCTCCTGGATCGCGTCACGCTTTCCCTTTCTACCGATTCCGCCCACTTCGACGCACTTCAGCACGCCGACCCGCAACAGCTCGCGACCTTCATTCACAACGAGCATCCGCAAACCGTAGCACTCATTCTTTCGCACGTGGGCGGCTCCCAGGCCGCGCGCCTGCTGCGCTCCTTGCCGGCGGAAACCCGCACGGAGGTGTCCGTTCGTATGGCCAACCTCGATCAAATCTCGCCGGAAATCATCGGCCGCATCTCTGCCATCGTGGGGCAGAAGCTCAAGTCCGTTGGCGAACTCAATCGACAGGACTGCGGTGGCGTCCGCGCAGTGGCCGAGATTTTCAATCGGCTGGAACAAGACGAGAGCAAAGAAATCCTGGAGAGTATCGAGACCTCGAACCCGGCGCTGGTCGAAACCATCCGGCACTTGATGTTTGTCTTCGAGGATCTTTTGAAGGTCGATGCGACGGGAATGCGCGAGCTTCTTGCGCGGGTCGATCGCAAGGTTCTCACCATCGCCCTGAAAGGTACCAGCGAGAAGCTCAAAAATCATTTCCTTCAGGTCATGTCTCAACGCGGCGCCGAAATGTTGCTCGAAGATATGGAAGCTCTCGGCGCCGTAAAAATGCGCGAGGTGGAGGCGGCCCAGCAACAAATCGTCGCGGCCGTGCGGCTACTCGAATCCGAGGGCGTCATCAACCTTAAGGACTCAGGCTCTGAGCAGTACGTCAGTTAACGTATGTTGGCCAAGGTCATTCGTCGCGCTGCCGAACCATTCGCCCCTATCGAATGGCCAGCCGCAGGCTCAGGCTTGCAGGATAAACCCGGCTCGACTCACGGTCCGCAAGAGCAGCCGGCGGATGCCGCTCAACTACATTCCGAAATCGTATCCCTACGGGCCGAACTGCAATCGGCGCGCGCAGAAGGCGAACGCCGCGTTCAGGAAGCGCTTGCCTCCGGTCGCCGCGACGGAGATGAATCGGCTCGCCAGTTGTTCGAAAAACAGCTCGAAATTGAGCTCTCCAAGTTGCGCCAGATGACCCGCGATCTCGCCACCAGCGGCACTAAGTTACGGCGCCAAGCTGAGGAGGACCTGGTACGTCTGTCCGTGGCGATTGCCCGCCGTATCCTGCACCGCGAGCTCACCATAGATCCCGATGCTCTGGCCGGTCTCGTAAAGGCTGCCTTTGAACGGCTGGATCAGCGCGAAATCCAACAGCTCCGTACAGATCCAGCAAGCATCACGACCGTCCGCAAGCTGGTGGAAGGCCTTGACCTGGCGCGTTCTATCAAGGTTATCGCCGACCCGTCGCTCCGGCCGGGTTCGCTGCAGCTCGAGACAACCCGCGGCCAGCTCGACGCGTCTATCGAGACGCAGCTCAATGAAATCGAGCGCGGATTTATCGATATCGTTCACCATTCCTGAGAGCCGCCCGATGACAGCACTCAACCTCGAACCTTACTTCACCTTCCTGGAACGTGCCGATCCGCTTCTGCTCGCGGGACGTGTAACCGAAATGGTCGGGCTCCTCATCGAATCTCAAGGTCCCGCCGCGGCGGTCGGCGATTTTTGTGAAATTCTCACCAGCGCCGGAGTGCGCATCCGAGTACAGGTGATTGGTTTCCGCAACGGCAAAGTGCTCTCGATGCCGTTGGAAGAGACGGGCGGTATTCAGCTCGGCGACGCCATCGTCGGCCGAAGCACCGATGCGCTCGTACATGTAGGCCCGGCCATGCTCGGCCGCGTGTTAGACGGCTTTGCCCGGCCCATTGACGGCCGGGGCCCGGTTCCCGGCCAAGCCCAATACCACCTCATGGCGAAACCGCCCGGGCCACTCGAGCGCGAAAACATCGATGATCGTCTGGTCACTGGAATTCGGGCCCTGGATAGCCTGCTACCTTGCGGGAAAGGGCAGCGCATCGGCATCTTTGGCGGGAGCGGGGTAGGAAAGAGCACTCTTCTCGGCGCCATGGCGCGGCACAGTTCCGCCGCGGTCAATGTCATCGGCCTCATCGGTGAGCGCAACCGCGAGGTGCGCGAATTCCTGGAGCATGAGCTCAGCCCCGAGGGTCTCGCGCGCTCGATCGTCGTAGTCGCCACCTCGGACCAGCCGGCGCCGCTTCGTATCCGTGCGGCCTTTGTCGCCCTCGCAATCGCGGAATACTTTCGCGATCAAGCGCAAGACGTTCTGCTGGTCATGGATTCGGTCACGCGCCTTGCCATGGCCCAGCGGGAGATTGGGCTCGCGGCCGGCGAGCCGCCCAGCCAGAAAGGCTACACGCCCTCCGTGTTCGCGTTGCTGCCAAAGATCTTCGAGCGCGCTGGCCGCTTTCATCGGGGCTCTATTACCGGATTCTTCACCGTGCTCGTCGAAGGCGACGATTTCAACGAACCCATCTGCGATGCCGTGCGCGCCATCCTCGACGGCCATATACAGCTTTCCCGCAACCTGGCCGCCGCCGGCCATTATCCAGCGATCGATGTCATTCACTCCATCAGCCGGCTCGCATCCCGTATCGCCACCCGCGAAGAGCAGGAGTCCGGCCGCCGCCTCCGGGAAGCACTGGCCTCGCTCGACCGCTCCCAGGATCTGATCAATTTAGGGGCCTACGTCTCCGGATCCAATCCCCGCCTCGATGCCGCCATTCGCCAACGTGCCGGTATCGAGCAATTTCTGAAGCAGGATGTCAGCAACCCGGCGCCCATCGACCAAACACTGAGGAGCCTGAGCGAGCTAGCCGCTTCGATTGCCAGCTAACCCGAAAGAACCTGCGAGAAACCCGTGAAACAATTTCAATTCCGACTCCAACGCGTCCTAGACCTACGCCGACAGCAGGCCGAAGCGGAACGCGCTCATCTTCGAAGTCTGCTAAATGCCTGCGAGCGCGTGGGGCACGAGATCCATTCGCTCGATATGCAGCTTCACGACGCTCGCGCTCACGTCCGCCATGCCCCGTCATCGGCAGGGGAAGACTACATCGCGCTGTCTTACTTCGAGTCCCACGTTCAGCGCCGCACCCTCACGCTCGAGACGCGCCGCCAACAGCTTCATCAGCAGATCGCCGAGCAACGGGCCCGACTCCTCGAAGCCGAACGCAAACTGAAGTTGCTCGAGAAGCTCGAAGCGCGCCGCCGCTCCGAATGGAGCGTCGAACACGACAAGGAGATCGAGACTCTCAGCGCCGAATCTCATCTGGCTCGTTTGCTATCCGAGCGGCGGCACTCGCTTGTGTAGGCAGACGCGAATTGTGGCCTCGGCTTTGCCCGCCGTGTGAGCTCCCCTGCGATTCGCATTCTGACTCCGGGAACCGGAGCGGCTGGTCGGTCATAATTTCAACGTGAGAATCTCGAAGGCCTTCATATAGGTGTAACGTGACCCCTCTAGGCTAGCCTCTGGAGGAGCTATGCGCGGATTCGTTTCGATCTCGCTGAGTAGTTTGTTGGTCGCCAGCCAAATGATTTGGCCAGAATCGGCAGTCGCACAGGGCAGCGGCGACCCGGTTACGCCGATTCGCCACATCGTCGTTATATTCGATGAAAATATTTCGTTCGATCATTATTTCGGGACTTACCCGTATGCGCTCAATCCGGGCAGAGAGCCGCGGTTTCATGCGCGCGAGAATACGCCGACGGTGAACGGGCTCACGCGCGCTCTGCGGGAGAAAAATCCGAACTTGAACCCGGCCAACGGGACGGGCGCGTCGAATCCCTTCCGGCTCGACCGTTCGCAAGCGCTGACAGCGGATCAGAATCACGACTATGGGCCGGAGCAAGGATCGTTTGACAGCGGGTTGATGGACCTGTTTCCGGTGAAGACGGGAGCGGCCGGGCCGCCGCCGAGCGGGTCGCCGCCGGTTGTGATGACGCCGGGGCTGGTAATGGGCTATTACGATGGCAACACAGTAACGGCGATGTGGAATTACGCGCAGCACTTCGCGTTGAACGACAACTCGTATAACACGAATTTCGGGCCCTCGACGCCGGGCGCGATCAACCTGATTTCGGGGCAGACGAACGGCGTGATTGCGTCGGCGAACGGGCCGAGCTCCGATGTGGTGAGCGATGGAAACGGCGGGCTGACGCTGGTGAGCGATGCCGATCCGCTGGACGACGTGTGCTCCTCGCCCACGCGATTTCAGGCGGAGATGGGCGGCAAGAACATCGGGGACCTGCTGAGCGCGGCCGGCGTGACCTGGGGATGGTTTGCAGGCGGATTCAACCTGAACCTCACCAATGCGAATGGAACCAAGGGATGCAACCGGAGCTCGTCTTCGGCGATTGTGCCGACGACGGCAGACTACGTGCCGCATCACCAACCGTTCCAGTACTATGCTTCGACGCGCAATCCGACGCACCTGCGGCCCACGTCCACGGCAATGATCGGCAAAGATGACCAAGCCCATCATCAGTATGATGTGGACGATTTTTACACCGCGGTGCTGGCCGGACATTTTCCCGCAGTTTCGTTCATCAAGCCGGCCGCCTTTGAGGATGCGCATCCGGGCTATTCGGATCCGCTGGACGAGCAGACGTTCGTGGTGCACGTGATCAACTTCCTGCAGGAACATTGCGGCGATTGGGAGCACACAGCGGTGGTGATCCTGTATGACGATTCGGACGGCTGGTATGACCACCAAATGGGACCAATTGTGAACGGGTCGGAGACCACGCAGGACGCGCTGAACGGGCCGGGGCTTTGCGGCGACGGCGCGCTGGCGCTACCGGGCATTAATCCGGCAACGACACATGCACAAGGACGCTGCGGGCATGGGGTGCGGACGCCGCTGCTGGTGATTTCGCCGTACGCACGAGAAAATTTTGTCGATCACCGGTTGACGGATCAGACATCGGTGATCCATTTCGTCGAGGATAACTGGCTAGGAGGCGAGCGGATCGGGCAGGGTTCGTTCGACGCGCTGGCCGGTACGCTCGAACACATGTTCGATTTCGATCAGCATCCCCATCGGGGTTTGATATTGTCGGAATCCACGGGCGAAGTCGTTAATGAGTGGTAGAGGACTCGGGTTAGTTCGCAGGGGCGAGTAATTACACGGCGAGATTTCTTAGAAAGTATCGGCATCGGTGCGGGCGCAGCGGCAATGCATGGGCATCGCCAAGCGCCCGCAGCTCCTAAGTTAGTGGACCCACAGACGCTCATGCGGTTTGTGGATGCGCTGCCGATTCCGCCTATCGCAAAGAACAGCGGCAAAGTGGGGCATTACCGGTTGGCGATGCGAGAGATCGAGCAGAAGGTGCATCGAGATCTTGCTGCAACACGGTTTTGGGCTTACGGGGGCAGCGTGCCGGGACCAACCATTGAGGCGCGCAGCGGCGAGAGCGTGACGATCGAGTGGGCGAACGAACTGCCGTTGCGGCATTTCCTGCCGATTGATCACAATTTGATGGGTGCGGAGGCGGACAAGCCCGAAGTCCGGGCGGTCGTGCACCTGCATGGCGGGAGGGTGCCGCCGGCGAGCGATGGATATCCTGAGAACTGGTATACACCGGGCAGGTCAGCCGTACATCATTACCCAAACAGACAGGATTCAGCGCTGCTGTGGTACCACGATCACGCGATGGGGATCACACGGCTGAACACGTATGCGGGGTTATTTGGGTTGTATGTGGTGCGGGACGCTGGGGAGGATCGGCTGGCACTGCCGCGGGGCGATTACGAGATTCCCGTGGTGTTGTTCGACCGGTTTTTGAAGCCTGATGGGCAGTTGTTTTATCCCGCCTCCCGGATAGCACAGGCGCCTTGGGTGCCGGAATTTTTCGGGAATTCGATTCTGGTGAATGGAAAGCTGCTGCCGTACTTGGAGGTTGAGCCGAGATTGTACCGGTTGCGGGTGCTGAATGCTTCTAACGCGAGGTTTTTTCGGCTGGCGCTGGCGGGTGGACAGAGCTTTCATCAGATCGGGACGGACCAGGGGCTGCTAGCCCGGCCAGTGGAGCTGAAGAGGCTGACGATGGCACCGGGTGAGCGCGCCGATTTGCTAATAGATTTCGGGGCGCAGCGGGGCGAGCAAGTAGTGCTGACGAACGACGCTTACGAGGTGATGCAGTTTCGGGTTAGGGGGGAAGGCGCGGCAGGCGCGATGCGTGTCCCTGCGAGTTTGGCCCTGGTGGAACCAATCGCCGAGGCAAGCGCGGTGCGGACGCGGGAGTTGACGCTCGAAGAATACGACGATGTTTTGGATGAGCCGATGACACATCTGCTCAATGGCAAGCGATGGCACGATCCGGTGACGGAGAATCCGGGGCTGGATACGACCGAGATCTGGAGCCTGGTGAATCTGACGGACGACGCGCATCCGATTCACCTGCACCTGGTGCGGTTCCAGATTCTGGACCGGCGGCCATTCGACCGGACAGAGTACCTACTGCACAAGCGCATCCGGTACACGAGCGAGGCGTTTCCGCCGGATGAGAACGAGGCGGGCTGGAAAGATACGGTACGCGCAACGCCCGGGGCGGTAACGCGGATCATCGTGAAGTTCGAGAGCTACACGGGACGGTATGTGTGGCACTGCCACATTCTGGAGCACGAGGATAACGAGATGATGCGGCCGTACGATGTGCTGCCGGCGGACTTCATTAAAATTTAACTGCGACGCAAAACACCAATCGCGGTTTTTAGGATGGAACGCCAAGGCAGGTCCGGGATCTGACGGTCGCCTACGTTCGTGCGGGGATTGAGGGGATTGCTGCAAGTGAGCAGAAATTCGATCTCCCAAAAGCGACCGGCGACATAGCGGAGGGTCAAACTCAAGACCGTGGTAACGGCAACTACGACGGTAAGCCCAATGTTGGAGAAAGTCGGGGAGACGCCGAATAGAGCGGTGGCCGCTTTCGCCGGAAGCCAGAGTTGCAGAAGGATGCGGAGAAAGGCTTGAAACGCCACCAGCATCATGGCATTGGCAACACCGATTGCAAACAGGCAACGCCTGTGAACCGTCTCGGCTTCTCGTAAGACGAGCGCCGCCGGCTGAGTCAGGCGTTCGCCTACAAGTATGCGGTAAATGGACAGATTCGCCCAACGATTTACGGTTATCGAGAGACCGGGCAGTCCGAGGTTTTGGATATCCTCCTGAAGCCGAAGACTCTGGCGTACAAAATAGGGTGTCCGAGGCCATTCCGGAATCCAGGCGACAACTCCCCAGGAGAGGCGACTTAGCCTCAGCCCCACTTTGAGCCAGCGAGACGAGTGTTTGAATGCATGGTGTTTCGCCCGGGCAGTCAGATAGCGGTTCGCGGCTGCTTCGCCTGCGCGGGCGACCGGAAGCCCAATACCATAGGAAAGCAGCAGAAACAGGATGGCAGAGATGAACTCGTTGTGAGGCGCGATTTTGCTAAATCCGGCGACGAAATCAGCTTTGATCCAAAGCGTAGCGGAGAGGAGCATAATTGCGCCGGGACAAAGATAGGCAAATAACTCTGTCCAACCGAGGTTTTGGAGCGCATGTTCGGCCTCCCGCACCTCCGCGGTGTTCATCGGCGTTGTTTCTTGACCGATGGACGCTTGAGCTGGCTGACTGCGTCTTCTTTACTGGTGGCGAGAGAAAATCCTTCCAGTTCCTGAAGCCCAACCGTCAGCAGGCTGTCAATGTACTCTGGCGGGTAATTGGCGCAGATCAGCCGGCCCTTTCTGGTCCTAACGTGCTCCCACAGGTCGAAAAGGCCTCGTACAAACGGGCTGCCGGCGGCCTGTGCTTGCATGAGCACAATACAGTCCCGCACCTCGGTATCAGCACCAGCAGCCTTATCGTAGGCGGCAATCATCTCCCGCCTCAAGCGGCTCGCCGGTCCCGACTGCGCCATCTGATCAGGGCCGTATGTAACTGTTAGCAGCACACGTCCGTTCTCGAGTTCCCCATTCACCACGCCGGACATTTATTCAGAATAGCTGGTTTAGTTGAAATGGATTTCGATGGTTCGCTGACGATTCGATACATTGACCGTAGACGCTAGATTCGACATGGTAACTAATCCGCCGAGGCGTAGCCTGCGATTTTGCGATTTAAGATTCTGGCGCGCTTCCGCGATCTCTTTTTCGGCTGCCGGCCAACGCCTGCGTTGAGTAACACGGATTCGCAGGCCGCTTTGTTCTTTGGCGAGCGTGATTTGGATAGGATCTCCCGGTTTGCTGCCGTAGCGAATCGCATTCTGTACGGCCTCCCACGTAGCGGCCCAAACCTGCCGCGACATGGTGCTATTGCCACCACTGCGAAGAACCCAGGCTCTAATCTGCCGGCGAACCTCCTCGTGCGACCGCCGGGCTGCATCGGCATCGTTCGGGATGTCGAGCTTTAAACCAGTTGCGTTGGTAGACTTCAATTCCGCAATCCTCCCGCGGCAGCTTTCAGTTCAGGATACGTACGACGACGAGGGTGAGATCATCTTGGGGGGTAGCACTCCCGGTATGATCGACTACCGCCTCGAAAATAGAATTGGCGATCACGTGCGCCGACGATGTGGGATCAATGGATTGAACAACCCTTATGATCCCATTTTCGCCGAATGGATGTTTGGTGGTATTGCTCAGGGCCTCCCTGAACCCATCGCTAAATAAAACAACAGTATCTCCCGCCTCGATATTCATTTCGGCAACAGTTGGCGAATCTATAGATCCGTAACCGGAGCCAATCCATACTCCGTTGGCGAATAGCCTAATACATTTTCCGGGGCGAAATATCAAAGGGCACGGCATTCCCGCATTGGCATAAACAAGGTTTCGGGAATTCAGATCCAGCCGCAATAAACACATAGTTATCCCGGCGCCTGCGTAGTCTCGCAAGATTTTGTCCGCATGTATTAGGGCGCATCGAGGGTCGTCGGTTCCCCAGTCCGGCGCTTGCTCGAGCGCCGCCTTCACTTTTTCTGCCGTTTCAGCGGCCTCACTTCCGTGACCTTCGATGTCAACCAGGCAGATAGCGATGAAGTCGTCGTTTGGCGGGAATAAGACCGGGAAGTCTCCGGAAGTGTTACTCGCTTGTCGCACATCCATATAGAGGTCGATACGGATTGACTTGAAACAGTTCACGGGACCCATCAGTTTTCGCATTTTCTCCCGGGCGTCAATTTTCTGCCGGTATTCTTCCAAACGGCTTGCATACCTCTGAGCGGAATCGGGATGGAAGGCTTGCAGCCGTGTTGCGAGTTGTTCCATGCAGAAAAGCGGTATTCCCTTGGCGGGACCGTCCACAAACGAGCAGTGCCAAAGAGCACTGAGAAGGCCGTCGCCAGAGTGCGCTCTTTGCTCGACTATCTCATTCCAAAATGTAGATTCCGGCTGGTAAGTTTCGACCACATACATGGCAGCGAGATACTCGCAGAGCATACTCGGTGTGACGAGTATGCGATCCGCGCCAACTCTTTGGGCGATGCCCGAGTCAACTAACAAGCGGAGGTAGTTAGAGGCGTCGGACTCCAATTCTAAACGCTCGCACAAAATCTTCTTCGCCTGGTCGTCACTTACTGGAACCGGTAACAACCCAGATGCAACAGATTGCCAAGCGAGATATTCAATCGCGCGTAGCAGCCGTATTGCGTCGCTTGTGAACAGGTCCGACTGCCGGATAGATTGTTCCCAGTGCAGCTGCATGATGGCGGGCAGGGTCTCCGGGAGCTTACCGTGGGAGCCGGAACTACGCCATATGTAGAGTTCCTTGGCATACATGCGGGCCGCTATCAGAGGTATGTTGTCGGTCATGGACATGCTCTTAAGGGCTTCCACATAGCCGGAAAGTTCGGGTTCGGAAAGGGACAGTTTGGGTCTCTGCTCATTGAGAGCGGACTGAATGACGTCGAGGATGCGGTCCGGCGGCACGGGCTGCGTTTCGAGAATGTCCCATTCCGGGCGTTTGGCAATTTGTTGGCGGCGGGAGATGAACATCAGCGCTTTCCCGGGAAATGTCTCGATCGCAGTGTGCGCGTCTTTGTCGCTCGCGCTGCCTTGCAGTTCGGCTTCGCAGTCAATTACGATGAGTAGCCGGCGTTCGAGGAGGGCACGAGCGAGGCGCGGTGGCGGAGCCATGTCCTGCCCTAGCAATTCGGCCAAACGCTGCTGAATGACGCTTGCCAGTGCGTTTTCGTCCGATTGGATGGCGGCGGCTCGGGAGGCGTGAAGCGAAACCGGAAACATGCGGACGAAGGATGTGTGCTCCGGCTTTGGTTCTTCCAGGCACCAACGTGCAATTTGTCCCGCTAAGGTGGTTTTTCCGCTCTTATCTTCGCCGGTGATTACGATTCGCTTCTTTGGCTTTTTGAAAGCGGGGCGAATATCCGGCGGCTTGAGTTCAGAACACGCGACGTCATTAATCAGTACCGGCAATGGAACAGACGGTTTGGGGTTGAACTGGGGCTCGACTGAGCGGCTATGCCTGGAAATCCAGGCATTGAGCACATTGCTGCGGTACGCAAACCAGAGGACGATACCAATAGCGGAAGGGCCGATTCGCCGGTTGGCGAGCGATTTTCGCTTCTGTTCCCAACGATCGACTGACTCGGCGTAGCGTAAAACCCGGTCTGGCGCCGACCGCAACAGCAACCGCCAGGCCGCCCAGAGCGCGGCTATGGCGATAATCCAACTGTAATGGCGTAACTGTTGCAGTTGGCGTCGCCTTCGGAGGTAAATCAAATAGCGAGTGGTGTCGGCGAGGGACTGTCCGCTCCGTCTAACCTGAGTGTCCGGATCGCGTTGGAACTTCGCGGCGGCAATTTGCAATTGGGAAATGCTGTTTATGTGCTTTTCCGAAGACAGATCGTCGGCGATATTCTCGATGGATTGCGCCGCGGTTTCGCGGACTTGCTGAGATTTAGGGTCGTTGGGATCGCGTTCCACCAATGCGAGCAGGTCTCTAATGGCCGACTCTGCTTGCGGCCCAATGCGACCGACCGTCCAAGCAATCGCGCTCAGCGTCGCAGGCCGGGTCGCGGTTCTGAGCCGCCAGCGCAGAATGTTCAGCGACTCTGCAGAGGGGCCTATCTTGCCCAAGGCCCATGCGGCGCCCTCCTGAACCTCCTCGTCCGTGTCCTTCTCGCCCAAGACCTCGATCAGCGCTGGAATAGCTGCGCTTGCTTTATCGCCCATGTTTGCCAGGATGTCCGCGGCTTTGTGCCGCAATTGAGATGGTGCCTGGGTATCGACAACCACGTCGGTGAGGTCATTTACAACATCTTTGGCGTCGGCGCCGAGTTTGAAAAGCGCATCGCCGGCGGTCATGCTGAGCGGCTCTCTAGCGGTACGGAAGCTATCGCTCAATAGTTTGAGGGTCCGTTCCTTGTGAAATCCGATTCTGCCCAATGCTTCCGCGGCTGCCAGACGGCCTTCCGGGTTGCGGGAATCGGCGAGCATGGCATCCAGCCGTTCCTCAGCAGAAGGGCTTAATCGCTGGACCGCGGGACCAAAACTTCCGAGTACATGTGCCGCTGCCAGCCTGACTTTGGGGGCGGGATCTCGAAGCTTGCCGGTCAGGGCCGGCAGGACAACCTTCAGATCTAACTCGTGCTTTTCGGAGAGGAGCAGGATAGCGTGCTCGCGCTCGCCTGGGGATTTAGAGTTGATGCCCGAAGGTGAATTAATTGACTTGGCTGAATGCCCGAACGTCAGGGAACAAACCAGAACTAGTGCGGATAGAAAGTGGCCGTAAAGTCGCAAACATCAGTCATCTTACTCGAAAGTACACACAATTCGAAGCGAGTCTCGTGATGGGTGTTAGAGGAATAGTACTACTTGATGAAAACCAGCCCCAGAAAAACCTTAGAGCGCACGGTGAGTAGCTCGCCGATGTTCCGGCAGAATGCCCAAAAGCTAAAGCGGAGGCCGAGCTGGGCGAAGGGGATGCGGACCGTGGTCTGGGCCGGACCAGGGTCTGGCGGGCGTATACAGGAGAAGGGGCGCTGACGCGTAGATCGACTTGGATATACGGCGTGGCTGATCAGTCCGTCAACGCAGGCCGGAAACGAGAAACAGGTCGGAATAACTGAACAATCGCGAATAGACGTAAGTTTGGAGGTTGCGGGCAACCTGAATGGGAAAGGTGTGCGAAATACCCGTGGGGTCGCTAGGTTCGATCTCTCGAAACGGCTTTAATTGGCCGGTCACCGTGTCGAGCAGATCGAGCGTGATCGCTTTCTTTCCGCCGGTACGCGTGAGAATCTGGTTGGCATTGAGGAAGATGACCGGGTAAGCCATCTTGGCGATGGAGATGGTTCGCGCACTGCCGTCAACCAGACTGAAGATCGTGACTTCGCACTTGTCGCTTACGCCGGTTGCAAAATGACCGGTGGGCTCGATCACAGCGTCGCTGAGTTGCAGGCGGGAATTGACGAGTCGTGGAGCTTCGGTGAGCCGCTGCCGATAAATGCCGTCCGCTTTGCCCGGGAAATGCCCCGCGGAAAGGATCTCTTCGGCGTCCGGGAAAAATTTGCTCCAACGGTAAATGAAACCGTCCGAAGGTATCGGCTTAGCGGTGCGCGAAGCCACGGAAACAACCGTGAGCTTGGTTGGATCTACGGCATCCTGGGCAAGGGCCGAGCGGCCATCGCTTGAAAGATCCATTGCGCGGCCGGAACCGATGCGTTCCGGCGAGGAAGACCCGCGGCGGTAAATGAACAGAGTGTAGGCGGCACCGCCGCCTGAACCGCTCTCGTCGAATAGCATGGTGTTGCCGTCCGCACTGATGGCAGCAGCCCGCGACCAGTCCAGCCAGGAGATGTCTTGCTCGGCCGGCTGCGAAAAGTCACCCCACAGCATGGCCATATGCTGATTGCCGCGAGTGATCAATGCGTTGCCGGAGGCGGCAATGTCACGCAGTTCAAAGCCGCCCGGAGTCTGCGACACAAGACGTGTTTTGCCCTCGAGGTTGACGGCCCAGAGAGATTTCTCGACACCCGAGCGAGCTGCCGTAAACCAGATCTCCCGGCCGGAAGGGTTCCAGGCCAAACCTTCTAACGATTCCCAACCCTGACTCAGGATGCGGCTTTCCGAAGTCGCGGAGTTGACGACCGTGACGTGCCCTCCGTCATCCATGGGGACTGGGTGCTCGGTGAACGCCACTTGATGGCCATTTGGCGACACACGCAGGTCACTAATCCACTGGGAAGACTGATAGAGTTTGTGGCCTGCAGGATATTGAACGGTGTAAGTGGTCCCTGAGGCGGTCAGCAGACATAGCAAGCCGTTTGGTCCCCAAGCGGCGTCTCTCACATGGCCTGCTATAGAGCGAGGCGCGCCGCCCGAAAGCGGGGCGACTTGAAGCTGCGGCGGTTCGCCGTTGGCCGGTCTGACAAAGATCCCGAATTCAGTCGGGGAGGCCATGCCGGCGAGCCATGCATCCGATATGTTGAGGTCTTTCGATTCGCGCCGATCGTTGGACAGAGAGAAGAGACGGCTTGGCGAGCCGTTCCATTCTGCGCTGAAGAGGATGCCTCCGCTGTTAGGTAGGAAGCGGGCTTCACTGACGAAACCTTTTCGAAATGTGAGGCGATCGAAAGAGGGTTCGCGGCGGTTGGCTCTGACGGCCAGGGCGGTGGTTACGGCGGCGAGGATGAGAACCATCGCAAAGGCCGCAAGCATCATGGGGACGGGAACGGGGCGCGAGGGACGGGACAACGGCGCAAGCTCCGCCTGCACCGGAAGGGCGGCGGGGGCAGGCGGAACGGCAGCGTCGGGTATCCGGCCGGATAGGTCATAGGAGGTTTCTACTGGTGCAAGGAAACGATAGCCAAGCCGCGAAAGAGTTTCTACATAGACAGGATTCTCTGCCGAGTCACCAAGCGTGAGGCGCAAGCGATTTACCGCGGTGTTGAGCCCGCTTTCGAAGTCTACGAAAACGTCTGAGGACCAGAGCCTGGTTCGAAGCTCTTCGCGCGTGACCAGGCGGCCCGGAGATTCAACCAAGGCAGCGAGAATCTGAAAAGGCCGGTGTTGCAGCCGCACCCGCACGCCATGCTTGCGCAGCTCTCCGGTTTCCATGTTTAGTTCAAAGGGACCGAAGTGGACCGAGGGCACGGCGTGCGATCCGACGTTCTGTGCAGCCTGCGACATAAGGTGTTGGAGATATCTGGACCTATCGACGCTCACGGTGCAAGACGAATGCCAAGTTATCAGAGCACCACGAGCCACAAACGCCCAGTGGGCTTTCGGAAACCTCGGTAAAGAAGGCGCGCATCACGCAACCAGGAGACGTCCGCGCTAACATCCTTGAGGATTGTGTCTCATTTCGCAACAAAGTTGTCGTGAAACGCGACGGTTTGTGGCGAGTTAGACGATGAGTTCGACGTAAGCCAGGAGCGCGGTTTTAGCGATCTAAACGAGGGCGTTGGCGCGAGCGAATTTAAGAGCTTCGATGGCGGCCCCGCGGGCACTGGCGGTGTCGCCATTCGGCATGACGTGGATCGGAATGCCTGCTTGTTCCTCGCGTTGAATGGGCATACCGGCCCGGATCTCTTCGACGAACCAGCGCTGAAATTCCCGAGTTGTCTCTAGCGCGCCGCCGCCTATAAGCAAAGCATCAGGATCGAAGGTATTGATCATCGCGTCGAAAAACAGCCCGAGCGCGTGCGCCTGGACGCGGAAAATCTCCCTGCACATGGGGTCGCCATTTTCGGCAAGACCCCTAACCAGCTTGGCGGCTTGACGAAGATCAGCGCCCTGCGCGAGTTGGTGGCGGGGGTGCAGAGGGAGAAAAAACGGCAGCAAACACCTCTCAATGGCGGTGAGGGAGCAAAGCGACTCCAGGTCTCCAGCGCGGCCGCAGTTGCATATAGGTTGCAGCTCACGCATCCCACGAATACTTTGGTACGGAATGAGGACATGGCCCAATTCGCCGCCAAATCCTCGGCGACCGTCCACCACCGAGTCGTGGATAATGACGCCGCCGCCCAGACCGGTGCCGATTATGGCCGAGATCGAGGTGGCGCGGTTCTGGGCGCCAAAGAGGACGAAGTGACCCCAAAGCGCGGCCGCGTTGCCATCGTTGAGATATATGACGTGCCGGGCGAGTTTGTTCGCGACATGGCCGCGGATGTCGAATCCGGACCAGTCAGGATGGACGAAGTTGGTCGAGCCTCGGGCGCTGAAGACACCGGTTGCGCTAGCGGGGCCAGGAGTATCGAGGCCGATGACGGCGATGTCGGCGGGCCGAATACCGGCGCGCTGGGCGGCGATTTCGAGGCCGCTCGCAATCTGCGCAAGACAGATTTCGGGGCCCTCTTTCGACCGGGCTGGGTGCTCGCAAAGGGCATCGATCAGGAATTCCTCACGGGCGTTTAAGAAGGTATAGTTGATCGCGGTTCCGCCCAGGTCCACTCCGGCCACTACTTGCACGCTAATCCCCCGTTTTTGAAATTTTGGGTGAAGACACAGGGTACCAAGGGTAAGAGGCACTTGAATGCTCTTACAGAAAGGCGTATACTGCTGCCGAAGCGGTACGTGCGCCTGTTTGCCTGGCTCAGAACTTGGTAAGTGCTCGTGGATGGGCGCTCTCAAGGCATAAGCTGCGTGGCTTGATCACCAGGAGGTGAGCATGAAGGTTCTCGACCGCGTTTCAATGGTGCTCCGCGAGAAAGGGAATGCTATTTTCTCGCTCCCACCCGGTGCCACAGTTTACTCAGCGATCGAATTGATGGCTGACAAGCGGGTAGGCGCATTGCTAGTGATCGACGGCGACAAATTGGCCGGCATCATTTCCGAGCGCGATTACGCGCGTAAGATCATCCTGCAGGGCAAGTCGTCGAGCGACACGTTTGTGCGCGAGATTATGACGCCTTCGCCGATAACAGTTCGCTGCGAAACCACTGTGGATGAAGCGATGCGAATCATGGTAGACAATCGCATCCGTCACCTACCTGTTATTAATTCGGAAGGCCAGGTTGCGGGCGTGCTATCGATCGGCGACCTGGTGAAGTGGATCGTAACGTCGCAGGACGAGACGATTGAACATTTGCAGCATTACATCGCAGGCGACTACTGCCATTAGCGTAATGCCATAGTGACCGCAGAGAATCCGCGGGCTCGCGGTTCGGCCAGGTTTCAGATTTCTTTCCACTCAGCCCAAGCCGGCGGCAGCGGCTCTAATTGCGTCCCAAAGTGGCGTAGGATAGACGCCGAGCACCAGCAACGCAAGAGTGAGCACAGCGAGAGCGACGCTGGGCGCGAGTCCGACACTGGCGCTCTCGATGACCGTCTCGGACGGCTGCACGTCGGCAAACATGGCGACAATTACGCGCAGGTAGTAGACCAAGCCGATGGTGCTGCTGACAATGAGCACGAGGATCAGCGTCCAGGCGGATGCCGAGGCGCCGGCAGCCAGGACATAAAACTTACCGAGGAAGCCGCCGGTTAGCGGAATCCCAGCGAGTGAGAGGAGCATTGCGGTGAAGATGGACGCTAAGACGGGACGGCGCCAGAATAGGCCGCGAATATCGTTGAACGTCTCGGTTTCGCGAGTGCTATGGCTCAGGACTAACAAGGAGCCGAACGCCCCGAGTATAGTTACGATGTAGGCTGCGAGATAGTAAGTGGCGGCAGCGCGGCCGAGATTGCCACCAGCGACTACAGCGACCAAGAAATAACCCATGTGCGCGATGGACGAATAGGCGAGAAGACGCTTGATGTTCGTTTGACGGAGCGCGAGTAAATTGCCGGCGAGCATGGAGGCGATCGCGATAATAGCCAGGACCAGGGGGAGCGCATCGGTGGTGCCGCTTGCGGACCGCAGCCAGCGCAGGAGAAAAGCGAAGACACCGCCTTTGGAAACGGTAGCGACAAATGCGGTGACGGGCAGCGGCGCGCCTTGATAGACATCGGGCGTCCACAGATGAAACGGCACGACGGCGAGTTTGAAACCGACGCCGGTGATCATGAGAACGATTCCCGCGAGATAGGCGAAGGAGCCGGTTGCATTTGGCGCGACTGCCGACATGCGGGCGAATACCATGGTTCCTTGTGCGATATAGATGAGCGCTAGGCCAAATAGCAAGAAGGCCGAGGAAGATGCGGCCAGCACGAGATACTTAATTCCGGCTTCGAGCGGGAGGGATTCGGTGCGTGGATAAGCGATGAGAGCGTAGAGTGAGACACTCAGTAACTCCAGGCTTAGGAAGAAAGAGGCCATGTGACCGCTGGCAGCGAGAACCATAGAGCCGAGAGTGGCTAAGAGAAGCAGAAGATAGAACTCTTCTTTATGTTCCGAGCGGCCTTCGAGATAGGAATACGAGAGCAGGACCACGGCGGCGCTGGCGGCGACGATGATGCCCATATAGACCAGAGCATATTGATCGATCAAGAGGAGCGGCGTGATAGCAGCGGGCGCGGAGGAGGAGGCTGGCCATAGGCTGAGGAACGAGAGTGCGAGACCGGCGAGTGATATGACGGCGGTGGCGGGATGGCTGCGCTTTACAGCGATTGCAATCATCGCGAAAACGGCCGTGAGGGCCACGATAACCAAGGGTAGCGAGGCAGCGATGGCGGGATTAGTCATCTTATTCGGTTGAAAGCCGCGAGCGTGTCCTGCGCGGGCGCGGTTGGGAACAGGTGGATGAAAGCCTGCGGGTATAGGCCGATCCATAAAAGGACAGCCATCATGGAGCCGACGATCAGCCACTCGCGGGGAGCGAGGTCGGGGAGTTGCCAGTGCTGGCGATTCGGTCCCTGGAAGACTTGCGAACTGATCTTCAGGCCGTAGAGCGTAGCAGCGACGATGCCGAGAGTGGCGGCGGCGGTAAGGCCGATGTTGGCCCGGAAGGCGCCCAGCAGGACGAGAAACTCGCCGACAAAATCGCCGAGGCCGGGGAGACCGGCCGAGGCCATGACGAAAAAGAGTCCGGCGCCGCTGAGAGCCGGCATGGTTTGCCACAGGCCGCCCATGCGCTCGATTTCGCGGGTGTGCATGCGGTGCTGGAGTGCACCCGCGAGGACGAAGAGCGCGCCAGTTGAGACGCCGTGGGCGATCATCGTGATAAAAGCGCCGGTCAAGGCGATAGAGTTACCGGCGAAGATGCCGATCAGAACGAAGCCCATATGGCTGACGCTCGTGTAGGCGACCAGGCGTTTGAGATCGCGCTGCGCCACGGCCATGAGTGCGCCGTATAGGACGCCGATGACGCCGAGGGTCATCATGACGGGGGCGAGGTCGTGGACGGATTGTGGGAAAAGCCGTAGCACGAAGCGGATGAGGCCGTACGCCCCGGTCTTGAGCAGCAGGCCGGCGAGGATCACGCTGCCGGCGGTCGGGGCTTCCGAATGTGCGTCGGGCAGCCAGGTGTGGACCGGGAAGACAGGAAGTTTGACGGCGAAGGCGGCAAAGAAACCAAGCATCAGCAAGCGGGCCACGTTGGGAGAGAGTGGCGTGTTAATAAGCGCTTCGTAATCGAAGGTATAGACGCCGGTACTTTGTTGATGCAGGACAACTAAGGAAAGGATGGCGGCGAGCATTAACAAGCCGCTTAGTTGAGTAAACAGAAAGAACTTAATGGCGGCATAGATTTTGCGGCCGTGTCCCCAAATTCCGATGAGGAAATACATAGGGACTAACATCAGCTCCCAAAATAGATAAAATAAAAATAAGTCAACTGCGAGAAAAACGCCCGTGATCCCGGCCAAGACCCAAAGCACATTGAAATGGAAGAAGCCGACGCGGTCCTTAACTTCGGTCCAAGACGCCAGGACGGACATGAGGCCCAGGAAGAAAGTCAATAGGAGCAGGGCGAGGCTGAGGCCATCGAGCGCAAGATGGCAGCGAATGCCGAGTTGTGGGATCCAATTGGCATTGAACTCGTACCACCAGCGCGAGTGGGGTGTGGTGGACCACAGTGTCACCGTGAGGACCAAGTCGAAAGCGATGCCGACGAGGGCTATCCAGCGCGGGAGGATGGCGCTTCTGCGAGCGGCGAGTAACGACACCACGCCGGCGATCAGGGGGATGAGGATGAGCCAGAGCAGGATCATGTCAGACTCCGGGGATTAAGCGCATGAGTAGCACGACGGCACAGAGCACAACGAAACCGGCGGCGACGCCGGCGACATACCAGCGGAGCCGGCCGTTCTGGGTGTGGCGGAGGGCGTTCGAGGATAGGTCGGCGGCGCGTGCGATGCCGGTGTACATATAGTCGACAAAGTCGGGGGCAATGCTGCGGACGACCCATTGAAACGGCATCACGAACAGCTTGCTGTAAAGAAAGTCCACGCCCCAGCCCGTGTACCAGAGGTGGATGAGCGGATCTTCGCGCGGCTTCACAACCCGCCAGGGGCCGTAGAGAGCGAGGGCGGAGAGAAGGCCGATGATGAACACCGCGCTGGCACAGAGGGCAGTGACGAGTTCGGTAATAGGGCCGATATGTACGGGATTTAGCGGCGGCAGAACGCTATTGAGGAAGTTGGAAAACGCGGGCACGCCACCGAAGTCCGGAGGAGTATCAACATATCCGCCAACGATCGCTAAGACACAGAGAGTAACGAGGGGGACAACGACCGCCGGTCCCGGCTTATAGGAGACGTCGTGTTTCTGAGGGCCATAGAAGACGAGGAGAATGAGACGGTAAGTATAAAAGGAAGTAAGTGCGGCGCCGAACATGCCGATAATCCAGAACCAGCCGTTGCCGTTCGGTCCGGACCAGGCTTGCCAAAGTATGAGGTCTTTGCTAAAAAAGCCGGCGGTGATGAGCGGCAGACCCGCTAGCGCGGAGCCGCCGATTATGAAGGACCAATAGGCAATGGGTAACTTACGACGGAGCCCGCCCATGTGAAACATATCCTGTTCATGGTGCATGGCTTGGATAACAACGCCTGCGGCAAGAAATAGAAGCGCCTTGAAGAATGCGTGAGTCATGAAATGGAAGATGGCGGCCGACCAGGCGCCGAGGCCGAGAGCGAGGAACATGTAGCCGATCTGGCTCATGGTGGAGTAAGCGAGCACGCGTTTGATGTCGCGCTGTGCAATGGCGCTAAAGGCGGAGAGCAGCATGGTGCCTCCGCCAATAAGGGCGACGACAAATTGAACTTCGGGAGCAAGGATAAATAACTTATTGGTCCGGGCGATCAGATAGACACCGGCGGTCACCATGGTGGCGGCGTGGATAAGTGCGCTCGTGGGGGTGGGACCGGCCATGGCATCAGGCAGCCAGGTTTGTAGCGGTATTTGAGCCGACTTACCCACTGCGCCACCGAGTAACAGTGCGGCTGCGGCAATCGCCAAACCGCTGCCAACGGGCCATTGATCGGTGGCGCGGCGCATCATTTCCTGAATGTCTAAGGTATGCAAGTTAGCAGCGATCAGAAACAGGCCAATCGCGAATGCGGTGTCGCCTACGCGAGTGACTAAGAAGGCTTTGTTAGCGGCACGCACGTTGGCTGAATCTTTGTACCAAAAGCCGATCAGCAAGAAGCTACACAGGCCGACACCTTCCCAGCCGAGGTATAGAAGCAGTAAGTTGTTCGCCAGTACGAGAGTGAGCATTGAGGCCACAAACAGGTTCATGTAGGCGAAGAAGCGCGAGAATCCTTCGTCATCGCGCATGTATTCCACCGAATAGAGGTGGATCAGGAACCCGACGAAGGTAATGACGAGGACGAAGATCAGCGTGACGGGATCGAAATAGAAGCCGATCTCGGGGCGGAAGTCAGAGACGGCGATCCAGGTCCAGAGATGCTCAGACCATGCCGATGTGGGGGTCCCGGTTGCGGGAGTGGAAGTGAGAAACTGCGCGGCGGCGAGGATGGCAAGGACCGCGGAGAGCCCAATGGAGGCACAGCCAAGCCAGGCGGCGTAGCGCCGGGAAAGGCGTGAGCCGAAGAGCGCCAATACAACTGCGCTAGCGAAGGGGAGCGCCGGGATCAACCAGATGAGCGATTGCATGTCAGCCACTGAGACGGCTCGCAGCATTCGAGTCGAGATCGGGCGAACGCCGGTGAAATTGGATGAAGAGGGCGAGGCCGACTGAGACTTCGGCAGCGGCCATGGCGAGGATGAAGAGGAACATGATTTGGCCGTCGGGCTGCCCCCATTGGTAGCTGCCGGCGACAAAGGCGAGACCGCTCGCGTTCAGCATAACCTCGACCGACATGAGGGTGAAGATCAAGTTACGCCGCGTGAGAAGTCCGACCAGACCCAGTACGAACAGCGTCACCGCCAGGGACAGCACGTGTTCCATCGGTACGGGCGACATATTGTTCCTCCTCCTTTACAGCGCGCCGACCTACGTGGTAAGCGCCGATTAGTCCCGACATCAGGAGCAGGGACGCGAGTTCTACTCCGATTGCGTAGGGGCCGAATAAAGAAATGCCAATTTCTTTGGGGGTGACGACGTGCAGCGGGCGTGGTGGACCCGCAGCAGTGACTGATACATAGATCAGTTCGGCGATCAGGACGGTTGCGAGGGCCGAGGGCCAAGCCCAGACGCCCGGTGTAAGCCACGCGGTTTCGACCTCGGTTGCATGTTCGCCGATGTTGAGCATCATTACGACAAAGAGAAAGAGCACCATGATGGCGCCGGCGTAGATGATGAGCTCGAGGGCGGCCAGAAAAGGCGCACCAATGACATAGAAGACAACAGCTACGGACAGCAGGGAAACGATTAGATACAAAAGTGCATGCACAGCGTGGCGGCGAGTTATTGCCACAATGGTAGATAGAACGGCCAGAGCAGCGGCTATGTAGAAGGCGATTAACATAATAAGTCTTCTAAGGAAGCAGGCTATGCAGATCGACGGGGGCGGCTTCGTGTTCGGCCTCGCCCTTGGCTTTGCCGCCAATAGACACACCTGCGATGCGCCAAAAATTATAGTCGGGATACTTGCCGGGGCCGTCGATCATCAGGTCTTTCTTTTCATATACAAGATTTTGGCGATTATATTCGCCCATTTCGAAGTCGGGAGTAAGTTGAATCGCGTAAGTGGGGCAGGCTTCTTCGCAAAAGCCACAGAAGATACAGCGGGAGAAGTTGATGCGGAAGAACTCGGGGTAGCGGCGGCCAGTGTCGTCTTCGGCGGCCTGGAGAGAGATGCAATCGACGGGACAGGCCACGGCGCAGAGATTGCAGGCGACGCAACGCTCGCCGCCATCGGGATCGCGAGTGAGAACGATGCGGCCACGATAGCGCGGAGCGAGATACGGCATTTGTTCCGGATACTGGACGGTGATGCGCTTGTGAAAACCGTGTTTGAAAACTTCCCATAAGCTGCGCACGAGGCTGAGCATTTAGTTTCTCCGTATAACTGGCTTACTTCAAAGCGAGCACCACGGCGCCGGTGGCCAATAGATTAAGTAGCGCGAGGGGCAGCATGTATTTCCAGCCCCAGGACATCAATTGATCGAAGCGCGGCCTGGGCAAGGCAGCGCGGAACAGGATGAAGAGGCAGATAAAGGCCATTGTTTTGACGGCGAACCAGACGAAGGGCGGCAAGAATGGCCCGAGCCAGCCGCCGAAATAGAGGAGCGAAATAGCAGCAGAGATGAGCGTCACGCCGATGTATTCGCCGACGAAGAACATGCCGAATTTCATGCTGGAATATTCGGAATGGAAGCCGGCGATGAGCTCGCTTTCGGCTTCGGCGAGATCGAAGGGGAGGCGGCGCGCCTCGGCTACGCCAGCGATCAGGAATAAGATGAAGCCGAAAAATTGCGGGATAACGAACCAGAGCTTGCGCTGGGCTTCGACAATATCGGTGAGGCGGAAAGAGCCAGCGATGATAACGACACCTGTCAGCGAAAGACCCATGAACACTTCGTAGCTGAGCATTTGGGCGGAAGCGCGAATGCCGCCGAGCAGCGAATATTTATTGTTCGAGGCCCATCCTGCCAGCACGACGCTGTAGACGCCGAGCGAAGACATGGCCAGCAGAAAGAGAATGCCGATGTTGAGGTCGGCGACCACGAACCCGGGAGCAAGCGGAATGACCGCAAAGGAGAGAAGCGCCGTCGCAACGATGATGCCGGGGGCGAGGATAAAGACGGGCTTGTCGGCAAAGGGCGGGATCCAATCTTCTTTGAGGAACAGCTTGAGCGAATCGGCGGCAGGTTGCAGGAGGCCGAAGGGGCCGACGCGGTTGGGGCCGTAGCGGTCCTGCCAGACGGCGAGGAGGCGGCGCTCCACCCAGACCAGGACGGCCGCCAGGTTGAGCACGATGCCTAAGACGACGGCGATGACGATCAGGGGGAAGACGATGGACATCACTTCGAGGCCTCCGCAGCGGGAGCGAATTGGATGGCCGTGGGCGAGCAGTTGCTTGAGGACACGACGGCGACACCGCGAGGGATATCCGGGCGCAGCGACACCGGCAAAGCGGCCAAAGTAGCATCGGAGCCGATTTGAGCGGAATCGGCGGGGTTGATGGCGACGTAAGGGGTGGGCGCGAGAGAGGCGACGGCGGGCGCGCGGCTGCTGAGTTCTTCGGAGCCGAAGATATGGAAGGCGGGAAGAACGAGAAAGTTGGCGGCGCCGGGGTGGAAGGCTGGCGGGCTTTCAGGAGTGTGAGGCGGAGCGGGTTGAGATGCGGGCTCGATGAGGCGCACGCCCGGATCGCCGCCGCGGAGATGGCCGCCGATCTCGGACTGAAATTTGTTGACGGACTGAATGGAGTTCCAGCCGGGGGACCAGAAGAAGGGATTGAGAGCAGGTGGCGCGGGCGCGGGGCCGGACTCCATGGAGAACGCCAGCGCGGAATCCGGATCGTCGGGCGGCTTGGGCTCGTGGACGGAGATGTTGGCGAGCATGGAGGTGCGGCCGCTGTAACGGCTTGGTTCGCGGGCGATTTTCCCGGATTCGCTACGCGATGGGGCAGCGTGCTTGATGCCGGCGAGCGCAGGAATTTCAGAGGCAATTGCGGAGACGATGTCGTCGAGGTGCACGTCTTGGCTGCTGAGCCAGTGCCAGCTTGCTCGGATTTCGCCGCTGGGCACAAAGGCTTGAAAGAATCGTTGGGCGCGGCCTTCATAGTTGACCAGCGTGCCATCGGTTTCGGCAAAGGTTCCGGCCGGCAAGATGAGCTCGGCTTTGCCCGTGGTTCGGTTGGGCAGAACATCGAGCACCACGACGCGCCGCGCCGAGTCCAGGAAAGCATCGACGTCACTGGTTGGCGCGCGGCGATAAAGATCGTTTTCGAGAATGATGACGGTTTCGGCGGTGGCCGAGAAAGCTTCCCATAGGGGCCGGGCGCCGAGGAGAGCAAGGCCGACGCTGTTGCATTCGGCGAAGCAGTAGGCGAGCTTGGCGGGCCGGCCCGCGCTAGCGAGCGCGGAGGCAACCTGTGCGGCGGCTTCGACAACGGCCAGGCTACGACAGCTAGCGCCGCTAACTATTAGCGGAGACTTGGCTGAGCGCAGAGCGACAGCGATTCGGCCGGCCAGGTCGTCCGATGCGCCGCTCCTAATAGCTTCGGCGACGGCGAAGGCCAACCGAGCGAGATCGTCCGGTGCGGCGCGGTATAGCTCCGTCGCGATGTCGTCGAGTCTCGTGGCGTAAGGCGCGGCGATGAAGAATGGGCCTTGCTCATCCTGCAGCAGCTCGCGAACGGCATGATCGAGCCAGAGCGGGATTTTGGCGTGTTTGGCTTTCTCGATAGGCCGCTGGCGCACGGACTGGCGCAAGCGCAGGGCCATGAGCGGAAGAACGTTCGTGACGTCTTCGCCAAGGATGAAGACTGCGTCGCAGTGCTCGATTTCATCGAGCGAGGGCGCTTTGGCGGGGCCGCTCCGCAAGAGTTCGAGGGCACGCAGGGTGACGGACCATTCGTCGGCGGCTACACCCGCATAAAACCGATCCGCACCGACCAATTGCCGAAGAGCAAAATTGCTCTCGAGCGAGGCGCGGGGCGACGCGATGCCAATGCAGTTGCTGGTTCGGACGAGAGATTCGAGATGAGACGCCGCTTGCACGGCGTCCACGGGCGCTCCGTCGATCAGACATTCGTCGATGCGTTGCTCGCTGTTGACGAACTCATAGCCGAAGCGGCCGCGATCGCAAAGAAAATAGCCGTTGACTTCGTGGTTGTATCGATTCACCACTCTTCGAAGTGAGCCATAGCGCTCGCCGACGCTGGTGTTGCAGCCGGCGGCACAGTGCACGCAGATAGAGGGCGCCATTTGCAGGTCCCACTTGCGGGTGTAATGGCGTTTAAGAGTGGCGTCAGTGAAGACGCCGGTGGGGCAGATTTCGACCAGGTTGCCGGCGAACTCGTTTTCCAGCACGCCGTCTTCGAAGCGGCCGAAATAGACAACGTCGCGCAAACGGAAGGCGTTCAGATCGTGGCCGCCAGCGTACTCGCGGTAATACCGCACGCAGCGCTGGCACTGAATGCAACGGTTCATCTCATGATTGATGAACGGGCCGAGGTACTGATTGCGAAAGGTGCGCTTGCTGAAGCTGTAATGGCGGGCGCAGTGACCGGTCATCACTGTCATGTCCTGCAGATGGCACTCGCCGCCTTCATCGCAGACGGGACAATCGTGCGGATGATTCTGCATCAGGCCTTGAATGACGGCCGCGCGGAACTCGATTGCGTCGGGGTCTTGAATCGAGACGCGAGTGCCATCGCCGGCGGGCGTCATGCAGGCCATGATGAGCTTGCCGGACGTATCCTGTTCGTTGCGGAACTGCTTGACCGCGCATTGGCGGCAGGCTCCCACGGAGCCGAGCGCGGGATGCCAGCAAAAATAGGGGAGATCGTAGCCGAGGGACAAGAGAACGTGCAGCAGATTTTGGGAGCTGTCGGCTTCGCGCGGTTCGTTGTCGATGTAAATGGTGGCCATGGTCATCTCCAAGGGCAACGCTTTTCTTCGACGTGCCGCTCGAAATCGGCGGCGAAGTATTTGAGCGCGCTTTGCAGCGGCTCCACAGCGCCGGGAGCAAAGGCGCAAAATGTGTTGCCGATGCCTAGGAACTTAGTCTGGAATTTCAGGGTATCTAGATCTTGCCTGACGGCCGTTCCCTGCTCCATCGCAAGCAGGATTTTTTCGGTCCAGGCGAGGCCGCTCCAACACGGCGTGCACCAGCCGCAGGATTCCTGCGCGAAAAAATGTTCGAGATTCCAGACCATGCCGACGGGGCACGTTCGATCGTCGAGCACAACCATAGTTCCGGTACCCAGCCGGCTGCCGGCCTTTTGAACTTGCGTGTAGTCCATGGGCGTGTCCAGGTGCTCTTCGACCAGAAAATCCGTGGAGGCGCCGCCGGGCAATAGACCGCGAAACCGCAGGCCGTCACGCATCCCGCCTGCGTGGTCTTCGAGGATCTCGCGGAGGGGCGTGCCGAGCGGGAGTTCCCACAGGCCGGGACGATTCACCTTTCCGCTGACGCCGTATAATTTCGTGCCGCCGTCTTCGCTGAGGCTCAAGCCGCGAAACCAGTCGGGGCCTTTGGCGACGATGTGCTGGATATTGCAGAGAGTCTCGACGTTTTGCACGATGGTGGGCTTTCCGAACAGGCCCGACACCTGCGGAAACGGAGGCTTAGTGCGCGGATGGGCACGCTTGCCTTCGAGAGCGTTCAACAGAGCGGTTTCTTCGCCGCAGATGTAACGGCCGGCGCTGACGTGCAGATGAAGTTCGAAGTTATAGCCGGAGCCGAGAATGTTTGGACCGAGATAGCCGCGCTGCCGAGCTTCATTGAGAGCGAAGCTGAGCCGTTGAGCGGAGGTGCGATACTCGCCGCGCAGAAAGATGTAGCCGATATCGGCCTGTATGGCGTAGGCAGCGACCGCCATGCCTTCGATCAGTTGATGAGGATCGCCTTCCATGAGCACGCGATCCTTGAAGGTGCCAGGTTCCATCTCGTCGGCGTTGCACACAAGGTACTTGGGGCGCGGCGCATCTGCTCCCATGGGCACGAAGCTCCACTTCAGCCCGGTTGGGAAGCCGGCGCCACCGCGTCCCCGGAGGTTCGACTGTTTCACCAGGTCCGTAATGTCCTGAGCCTGCAAGGTAAGAGCTTTTCGCAAGCCCTGATAACCGCCCGCTTGCTCGTATGCGGCGATTTCGACGGCCTCACCGTCCGGACGAAGATTACCGGTGAGCGGGCGTTCGCTCGTCACCTGTATTGCTCCAGGATTTGATCGATGCGATGCTCGTCGAGGTCGGTGTGGAGATCGTCGTCGATCATTATGGCGGGTGCGCGATCGCAGGCTCCCAGGCAAACAATGGGCAACAAGGTAAAGCGCCCGTCGGCCGTGGAACCGCCGAGCGTAGTGCCCAACCTAGTGCACAACTGATCGCGCACCCGATCACAGCCCATGATCCAGCAGCTAATGCTGTCACAGATCAGGGCCACATGGCGCCCGACGGGCTTCCGCCGGATGAGATTGTAGAAAGTGGCGACGCCATCGAGATCGGCGGTAGACATGCCGAGAAAGGCAGCGATGTCGTGGATCGATTCGTCCGATACCCAGCCGCGGCGCCGCTGGACGATGAGCATGGCGTCAATGCAGACAGCTTGCTTATTCGGATAGTGCGCGATCTCGTGGTTGATTTCGTTTTGCTCTTCAGCGGTCAGCAAGCGATTTCTCCGTGGTTCTCCCCTAGCGGTCTATGTCAGCGAGTACATAATCAAGGCTGCCGAGAATGGCGAGCAGATCGGGAATCATCAAGCCGCGAACGAGCAGCGGGAGCATCTGCATGTGGGCGAACGATGGTGTGCGGATACGCGTTCGGTAAGAGCCGTTGCCGCCATCGCTGACAAGATAGTAGCCGTTGTTCCCCTTGGTGGCTTCGATGGCTCCCAACGCTTCGCCGGGCGGTACGACTGGGCCCCAGCTCACGCCGAGGAAATGGGTGATCAACGTTTCGATATCGTGCATAGTGCGCGCCTTGGGCGGAGGCGTGGTGAGCGGATGCTCGGCATTGCACGGGCCGCCGGGCATGTTATCAACGCACTGCTGGATGATGCGCAGACTCTGGCGCATCTCTTCCACGTGCACGACGGCGCGATCGAAACAGTCTCCGGATTTACCGATGGGGATGTCGAATTGGAGCTGATCGTAGCAGGCGTAGGGCTGCTTCTTGCGCCAGTCCCACGCCAAGCCGGCAGCGCGGAGATTGGGACCGGTCATGCCCCACTCGATGGCTTCGTCGATAGTGCAGCCGCCGACATTTTTGGTGCGGGCTTTGAACAGGCTATTCCGGATAACGGTGCGATCATATTCGTCGAGGCGCGGGGGCAGATAGGCGACGAAATCGCGGAACATTTTGTCCCAGCCGGCAGGCAGATCTTGCGCCACGCCGCCGATACGGAACCAGTTGGGATGCATGCGCGCCCCGCAGATGGCCTCGATCATTCCGAAGGCCCGCTCGCGGTCATTGAACGTATAGAAGACAGGCGACATCTGGCCGACGTCTTGGGCGAAGGTACCGTACCAGACGAGGTGGCTGATGATACGGAACAGTTCCGACAACATCACGCGGATCATCTGGCCGCGCGGCGGGACGGTGATGCCGGCAAGCTTTTCAAAGGCCGTGAGGTAGGCGAGATTGTTCATCACGCCCCCGAGGTAATCTATGCGATCCGTGTAAGGGATATAGGTGTGCCAGGTTTGGCGCTCGCCCATTTTTTCGGCACCGCGATGATGGAAGCCGATGTCGGGGATAGCGTTGACGATCTCTTCGCCGTCTAGTTCGAGAACAATGCGAAGAACGCCGTGCGTGCCGGGGTGCTGGGGTCCAACGTTCAAGAAGAGATAGTCCGTATCTTCCCTGCCCCGTTCCATTCCCCACTCTTCGGGACGGAAGCGTAGCGCCTCTTGCTCAGCGTCCAGCTTTTCATCGGGTAACGTGAAGGGACCCATCTCCGTGGCGCGAGCGGGATGATCTTTTCGCAGCGGATGGCCTTGCCAGGAGCGCGGCATGAGAATGCGGTAGAGATGCGGATGGCCATCGAAGCGGATGCCGAACATGTCCCACACTTCGCGTTCGTACCAGTCGGCTGCTGGACAGACGTCCACGATGGATGGGAGGTGCGGCGCATCGCCTTCGAGTGGAACTTTGAGGCGAACGAAGGCGTTCCGGCCATAGGAGAACAAGTGATAGACGACGGTGAAATCCGCGGAGGGCTGGCCGTCTGTGTGGCGGCGGCCGCGCTCATCGATGGCCGTGAGATCGTAGAGCATCTTGAACGGCTGCGGGACCGCGTTTCGAAGCTGGTAGACCGCCTGGTGAATGTCGTTGGCGGTTAGCCAGAATGTGGGGATGGCATCGCGCGTTGACTGCGGCGTCGCATGTGGACCGAGTTCCTGTTGCAGCTCTTGATCCGCGACGAGTGCAGTTGGCATGGCGATCTACACCTCGTCGGGCGGGCGCAGCACAGTAAGCGATTGCCGATGCGCCGCCTTGAGGTCGCGCATCGCGGGCATCTGCGCTTTGTAGGTACGTTGGTCGCCTATTACCCAACTCAAGGGGCGCTTTTCCTTGCCGACCGCGTCGCGCAACAAGAGGATGCCTTCCAGGAACGCGTCCGGGCGTGGCGGGCAGCCGGGTACGTAGACATCGACGGGCAGGAATTTGTCGACGCCTTGCACAACGCTATAGATGTCATACATGCCGCCGGAGTTCGCGCACGAGCCCATGGAAATCACCCAGCGCGGCTCCATCATTTGTTCGTACAGGCGGCGAATGACCGGCGCCATTTTAATGAAACAGGTTCCGGCGACGACCATCAAGTCGGCTTCGCGCGGAGTGCCGCGAATGACTTCCGCGCCGAAGCGCGATACATCATATTTGCTGGTGATGCTGGTGGCCATTTCAACGAAGCAGCAAGACAAGCCGAAGTGGAACGGCCAAATCGAGTTCTTTCGGCCCCAGGCGACCAAGTCTTCGAGCCTGGAAAGGACGAGGCTGCGGCGGACTTGGGTCTCTAGCGGCCCCTTCGAGGATCCCTCGATGTCCGGAGGAGCATCAACGCGGCTGGTTGACCACTGCATGAATCAGAAGCCTCTAACTATTCCTCTTGAATCGTCCGGAGCCCCAATCGAGCGCGCCCACTCGCCAGAGATACGCGAGGGCAGCGAGCAAAACCCCGATGAAGATGGATACTTCAATGTATCCGGTCCAGCCGGTTTCCCGGACGGCGACCGCCCAAGCAAATATGAAGATGGCTTCGAGATCAAAGATCACGAAGAACATCGCAACCAAATAGAACTTGAAGGAGAGGCGGACGCGCGCCGAACCTTCGGACAAGATGCCGGACTCGTAGGGGAAGTCTGTGGAGCGATCATGATGCCGCTGTCCTAGAACATAGGACAGCCCCAACATGGCAGCCACCAACGCCGCGACCAGGGCAGCGTAAACGACTAATGGCCAGAGGTCCACGGTTCCTCAGCCTCCAGGGCGGCGCTAAAGCACCGCGTCTTCTGAAAAAGTATGCACTGCTTCGCGCCGGATTACAAGTCAAATATTAAATCATGGTTTAGATGAAAGCGCACGTTTGCGCTGGTACGATGTCATCAGCAATGAGGCACTCAAGGCGCGAGTTGATCGCGGGACTGCTGGCGCTTCCGGCACTGAGCGGCTGCCAGGAACTGATCACGATCCCGGGCAAGCGCGCGATGCTGCTGCACAATGATCGGCCAGAAGATCTGGAGACGCCACTCGAGTATCTGAATACCTGGATCACGCCGAACGATGTTTTCTTTGTGCGCCAGCATCTGCCCCGTCCGAGCACGAACGAAGGCACACACCGCGTGGCGCTACGAGGGCGGGTGAATCAAGAGATGGAGGTGAGCGTGGCGGAGCTGCGCAAGCTGCCACAATATACGGTCGCGGCAACGCTCGAGTGTACGGGAGACGCGCGCGGATTCTTTCGGCCACGGGTACCTGGAATCCAGTGGGGGCGCGGCGCCATCGGGAATGCCGAATGGAGCGGGCCCCGGTTGAGCGACGTTCTGAAGCTCGCGGGAGCGGATGGGAGCGCCGCTTGGGTGACCGTGAATGGGGCGGATGTGGGCGTGGCGAAGACTCCGGATTTCATTCGGTCATTGCGGATGGAAAAAGCATTGCATCCCGCGACGCTGCTGGCACTGAACATGAACGGCGAACCGCTTCCGGATCTGCATGGGTTTCCGGTGCGGCTGGCGGTGCCGGGCTGGGATGGCACGAGCTGGGTTAAATGGGTGACGAGTTTGACGGTGGCGAACGAGCCTGATAGCGGGTTCTTCATGAATCCGGCGTACCGGTTTCCGAAACACGCAGTGCCGCCGGGCACGGCCGCCAACGCGGCTGACCTGGAGATCATCGAAGCGATGCCGGTAAAGTCTTACATCACGAGCCCCGCCGATCAAGGTCGCATCGGCTTGACCCCGGTGGTATTGCGCGGGATTGCGTGGGCGGGCGAGCAGCGCGTCGCGCAGGTGGAGATATCGACAGATGGAGGGCGGCATTGGAACCCTGCGCAGCTCTCACCGAAAGACTTGCCGTTCGCGTGGCGGCTGTGGAGTCTTGAATGGACGCCGCCGCAGACCGGGTATTTTGTAATTTTGTCGCGCGCAACGGACTCGGCTGGGAACGTGCAGCCGGTTGCGGCCACCTGGAATCCGTCGGGTTATTTATACGACGCCATCGACCAGATCGGCGTGTTGGTGGAGAAGGCGGCGTGAGGGCCGCGCTTTCGGGTCTGATCGCCGGCGCGCTGGCTGCGTCGGCATGGGCCCTCGATCCGCAGATTGAGCAGCGCGGCAGGCAGGAGGAGCAGCGGGCCTGCGTGCCGTGTCACAGCCTTCGGCTGGTGGAGTCGCAACGTTTGCCGGCGCCTGCGTGGAGCAAGGAACTCGACAAGATGCAACGCTGGGGCGCGATGATTAAGGACCGGCAGTTGTTGCTGGACTATCTTTCGCAGGAGTACCCGGAGACAAAGCCGGTGCCGCAGCCGGAGCGCTCCGGGGATGGAACCAAAGGATCGGCACGAGCACATTAGTGGCCGGTTTCTCACAACTCGCACAGCGGCCCGCCCCGGGCCGGTTGGCCCGACTACCCCGCGCCCTCTGCGCTCAAGCTCGGTTCTGGCGCACGATGGCAGGCCTGGCGCTCTTCGCGATTGCCTTCGGATATGTGGAAGCGGCGGTGGTGGCGTACTTGCGATCCATCTATACGCCGCTGCGGGCGCACTTCTATCCGGGAACGAGCAGCGAATTGTTTCCGCTGTTATCACTCGATCAACTACGCACTCTGGGACCCGAACACCTGGCGCGCTTGAACATTGAGCTGGGGCGAGAGCTGGCCACGCTGCTGATGCTGGCGGGCGTCGCCGCTGCGGCCACGCGGAACGCACGCCAGTGGGCGGCAGCGTTCGTGATGTGCTTCGGCATTTGGGACATTTCGTTTTATGCGTTCCTGAAAGTACTGTTGAACTGGCCGGCTTCGTTGCTGACCTGGGACATTCTGTTCTTGCTGCCGGTGCCATGGGTAGGACCGGTGCTGGCGCCGGTGTTGGTGTCAGTGTCGATGATCGGAGCGGGGTGCGTGGTGTTGTGGCGCGAGGATAGCGAGAGTCCGGTTCAGATCGGCGCGGCTCAGTGGGCGTTCATCGTCTTGGGAGGCGCAATTGTCTTTGCGGCTTTCATCGCCGACTTCCGAAACACGGCCGCGGGGGGCAATCCCAAAGCGTTTCATTGGTGGTTGTTCGCTGTGGGCGAGGCGATCGGGGTGGGGGCGTTCGGCAGTGGGCTGATGGCAACCGGTAAAGCGGGGTGAAGAGGTTGAGCGAGACAGCCGCTTACGGTTCTACACCTCGCACAAAAAGCTTTTGATAGCTTGAGGCATAGTGCAATGTGCAGGAATATCAAGCCTCTTTTCAACTTCGATCCGCCGGTTACCGAGGAGGAGATTCGAGCTGCTTCGCTGCAATTTGTAAGGAAGATTAGCGGCTTTCAAAAGCCTTCGAACTCGAACGAAGGAGCATTTCTGGCGGCCGTCGCTCAAATCGCAGACATCTCGACGGATCTGCTTCGTTCGCTCGAAACAAATGCACCGCCAAAGAACAGAGAAGAAGAAAACGCAAAAGCGCGAGCGCGCGGGCGCGAGAGATTTGGCAACTGAGTCTTGGAACAGTGCGTTTGGGTATCTCTACCCTGTTTTGGCTGTGGAGCCGAGTAAGAACTCCGTCGGGCGCGCGAAAGGCAGCGGCGCAAATCGGTGGATCGAGTTATAATCATTTTGGAGCACCCCGATTGAACTTGCGCGGATTCGTGCGTCTTTTCACGCACATACAGCTACTTCCCGTCTTGGAGAATGGCGAAGAGACGACGCTGGTAGGCGGTCAGGCCGTCATGGAAGGCGTGATGATGCGGTCGCCGCATAGCTATTGTGTAGCGGTGCGGAAGGCCGATGGCCGAATCGTGACGGAAGAGAGCCCGTTGCCGCGGCTAGCCGACCGGTATTCCATTTTCAAGCTGCCGGTATTGCGTGGCTTGGGCACGCTGGGACATGCAATGTGGCTAGGCATGAAGGCGCTGAGGTTCTCCGCGGATTGCGCGATGAGCGATCTTTCCGCTGAAGGGGAAGCGACGGGGCAGCGCGAAAAAGCGGAGAGCGGGACACGTGAAGGTGGGTCGTGGAAAATGGCGCTGAACATCGGGTTTTCGCTAGCCTTCATGATTGCACTCTATAAATTCGTTCCGCTGTATCTGGCGACGTTGCTGGGCCGGCACTTTCCCGAGGTGAGCAGCCGTTTCGCGATCAATATGATGGACGGCACGCTGCGGATTGCGATCTTTTTGGGCTTCATGCTGCTCCTATCCCGGCTAAGAGAGATGCACCGTGTGTTCGAGTATCACGGCGCGGAGCACCGTGTCGTTTTCAATTTCGAGTCGGGGCAGCCGGTGAACGTTGATAATGCGCAGCGCTTCGTTACGTGGCATCCACGATGCGGCACGAGCTTTCTGGTCGTGGTGCTGATTATCGCTATGGCCTGCTACGCGTTTCTGCCCTTCGACAGTTTTTGGGCGAAGTTCGTAGCTCGTATTGCCCTGCTTCCGGTCATTGTGGGCATAAGCTACGAAGTAATTCGCTTCGCGGCCAAGCGGCAGCGGGGGTTAATGGCGGTCCTGACTCGACCTGGGTTGTGGCTGCAACGCGTGACCACGCAGACGCCTTCGAATTCGCAGACGGAAGTCGCTATTCACGCGCTGCAACGCGCCATGGAACTCGAGCGGGCGCAGGGTGGCGAGCTGGTCATCGCGTAAACGGCTCTACTGGCGAAATTCATGCAATATCAAGATCGACTAGAACAGGCCGCGGCGCGTTACGAAGAGCTGACGGCGCAGATGGCGGATCCGGTGGTGATCAACGATTCGGAACAGTATCGCAAAGTGGCGAAGGCGCAGAGTGAGCTGGCCGACGTGGTGACGAAGTACCGGGAGTGGAAGCGCGCCGAGCAGGAACTGCGCGACGCCCGCGCGATGTTGACCGAAACAGACCCGGAGCTGCGCCAGATGGCGGAGCTGGAAGTGGGCCGGCTGGAGCCGCAAGTGGCGGAAATCGATCAGGAGCTGGAGATTCTGCTGCTGCCAAAAGATCCGAACGACGAAAAGAACGTGGTGCTGGAAATTCGCAAGGGCGCCGGCGGAGATGAGGCTTCGCTGTTTGCGAGCGAAGTTTTCCGCATGTATACGCGGTACGCGGAAGAACAGGGCTGGAAGGTGGAGATCACGTCCATGAGCGAATCGTCCGTGGGCGGGTTCAGCGAAGTGACCGCAATTGTAAGCGGGAAGCGGGTCTACAGCCGGTTGAAGTACGAGAGCGGCGTACACCGGGTACAGCGTGTGCCGGCGACTGAAACGCAGGGACGCGTGCATACTTCGACCATTACGGTGGTGGTGATGCCGGAGGCGGATGAAGTAGACGTGCAGATCGATCCGAAGGACATTCGCATCGATACATTCTGTTCGTCCGGGCCGGGCGGCCAGTCGGTTAATACAACTTACTCGGCGGTCCGAATTACGCATTTACCCACTAACACGGTGGTCTCTTGCCAGGACGAGAAATCGCAGATCAAGAATCGGGCGAAAGCGATGTCGGTGCTGCGAGCGCGGCTCTATCAGATGGAATTGGAGAAGCAATTGGCCCAGATAGGGGCGGAACGAAAGAGCATGGTGGGAACCGGCGACCGCAGTGAAAAAATCCGGACGTACAACTTCCCGCAGAATCGCGTGACGGATCATCGTATCGGATTGACGCTGCATCAACTCGACCTGGTCATGGAAGGGCGTTTGCAGCCGGTGATCGATGCGCTGACAAGTTACTATCGCTCCGTTCAAGGCCGGGCGGCGTAGGCGCGGCGACGACACAGGTTGTATCTAACTATCCAGGCCGCCCTGCTGCAGGGCACTGAAATTCTTCAAAAAGCTCTTGTACCCGCGCCCCGCCTGACCGCGGAGGTGCTGTTGTGTCACGCAGTGCGATGCGAGCGCGCGTATCTTTACGCGCATTCGTCCGATGAGTTGACGCGCCTGGCATGGATTCACTACGGGCGCTACTTGAACGAACGGATTAGCGGGAAGCCGACGCAATACATCACCCACAGACAAGAATTTTACGGGCGCAGTTTCTATGTGAACACCGACGTGTTGATCCCACGGCCTGAGACCGAGCACCTGGTGGAAACAGCGGTAGAGTGGTTGCGAACGCGGAAGAGTGCACGAGTCCTGGATGTGGGCACGGGATCAGGCGCCATCGCAGTCAGCGTGGCGCTTGACAGCGGGGTCGCGGTTGCGGCGTCTGACATTTCCCCGGCAGCATTGGCCGTGGCTGTGCGCAATCAGCGGACGAATGAGGCGCCGGTTGATTTTTTTGCAGCAGATTTACTCGATCCGGTCGCGCCCAAAAGCATTGACTTGCTCCTTTCGAATCCTCCTTATGTTCCAGGTGCGGATGCGGCAAACATGCAGAGCGAAGTGCGCAATTGGGAGCCTCACCTGGCGTTGTTTGCGGGCGAAACCGGTTTGGAGATTTACCGCCGATTGATTCGCGCGGCGCGCCCTGCCGTAAAACCGGGCGGACGATTGCTGCTCGAACTCGGGTATCGATCGCTCGAGGACGTGCGCGACATGCTCGCGGCACAGTGGACCGATATTGAAGTAATCTCAGACTTGGCCGGTTTTCCGCGCGTGATTGGAGCGACGCGGCGGGGCTGATCCTTCATGCAACGCCTGATTTGCCACGTAGACATGGATGCATTCTTCGTGTCGGTGGAAGAATTGTTCAACCCATCGCTCAAGGGCAAGCCGGTCGTGGTGGGCGGGAAAGCGGATCAGCGCGGGGTGGTGGCAGCAGCCTCGTATGTGGCAAGAAGGTTCGGCGTCCATTCCGCGATGCCGCTACGGACGGCGGCGCGGTTGTGCCCGCAAGCGGTTTTCGTCGACGGACATCCGGAGCGGTATCGCGATTGTTCGAAGAAAGTGTTTGCAGTTCTGCAGCGGTTTTCGCCGCAAGTGGAGATGGCCTCGATCGACGAAGCCTATCTCGATCTGACCGGCACGGAGCGGCTGCATGGACCGGCATTGCGGGCCGCGCACTCGTTGCATGCAGCAATCGGCGCTGAGACGAAACTGAAGTGCTCGCTTGGGCTCGCCTCTTCGCGGTTAGTGGCGAAGGTCTCCTCGGATCAGGCGAAGCCCAGCGGTCTGCTTTATGTGTTGCCGGGTCAGGAGGCGCGCTTTCTGGCGCCGCTAGAGGTGCGGAAGATACCGGGCGTCGGAAAGAAGACAGAGGCCTCGCTACATGCAATCGGCATTCGGCGCGTGGGCGATCTGGCGCGCTTGGAGGAGAATTTCCTAGCGCGGCGCTTCGGCCGATGGGGACTGGCGCTGGCGGGCAAGGCGCTCGGCGAGGATGCGGGCGGATGGTTCGATGCGGAGATTGGCGCGAACGAGGATCCGAAATCGATCAGCCATGAGCACACGTTCGGCGAGGACACAAAGGACCGCGAGCAATTGGAGACGACGCTGCTGAGGCTATCGGAGATGGTAGCGAGACGGCTGCGGGAACATCAGTTGTATGCGCGCACGATTCAGTTGAAGCTGCGCTTCGAGGATTTTTCCACGATAACGCGGGCGCGGTCGCTCGATCACGCAACTCAATTGGACAGTGAAGTGGCAGGCGCAGTAGTCGGATTATTTCGGCTGGCATGGGACGGGCGGGCGCTGGTGCGGCTGCTGGGCGTGCACGCGGGATCTTTGGAGCAGGCAGAGGGGCAGATGAGCTTGCTCGAAGAACCGAGGACGGCGCGGCTCCGAGAGGCGTTCCGGTCTGTGGACCATATCCGGGACCGGTTTGGAGAGCGCAGCGTATCGTTAGCCAAAACGCTGGGCGCGGGCATTCGCGAGAGAGTGCACGAGAACCCGTATGACTTGCCGGGGAAGACCGCGAAGAAAAAGAGTGAGACCTAGCGGTCTGGAGTTTGCGGCAGCGTCGAAGCGGCCGCCTTGAGGCTGACCCCAGACAGTTTGCGGCGCCGGGATTCGGTCATGAGAAAGAGTAATGTCTGGGCGGCAGCGGAGTAGCTCAACCCTTCCGCGCGAATGTTGGAAACGCAGTTGCGGTCGGCATCCGTGAGACCCAAGCGAGGATTCCAGGTGAGATAGATGCCCAGGCTATCGGGAGAGCTGAGGCCGGGGCGCTCGCCGATGAGTACGACCGACAAGGATGCACCGAGGCATTGTGCGACGTCGTCGCCGATTGCGACACGAGCCTGTTGAACGATCACTGAAGGGGACCGTTTCCAATCGCGAGGGTCGAGCAGAGCGAGGATCGCCTGGAGCATGGGCCCGGCATGGCGCTCGACGGCAAGAGCAGAGAGACCATCCGCGACGATAAACACGACGTCGAACTCACCGGCAAGCGCGCTAAGCGAACGGCGCGACTCCTCCCTGAGTATCCGGCCCAGGTCGGGACGCTTCAGATAGACAGACCGGTCAGGAGCGGCGCTGTTCGCCAGGAGGCATTCGCCGGCAATCGCCTGTAGCTCCATACTAAGCGCTTGCGAATGGAGGTGCGCATGCACGGCGTCGCGGGCGCGGGCGTGAGCCGCTTGAAAATCCAGCAGGTGGCGGGTGGGAAGACTGTGTCCGGCGCGGCCGAGAGCTACTCGAGCCGGCGTGAAATCGCGCAGACGAACAAGATCGACGGCCTGACTCATGCATCGAGAAGAGCCAACATTTCGGGCAGCTCCGGCCGCCTGCGTTCGAACCAGGTTTCGAATTCGGGTGCGGGGCGTAGGTTCAACAGACGGCGAAGATATAGGGCGTCGTGAAAAGAAGTGCTCTGGTAGTTGAGCATAATGTCGTCCGCGCCAGGAACGCCCATGATGTAATTCACCCCGGCTGCGCCTAGCATCGTGAGGACCGCATCCATATCGTCCTGGTCCGCTTCGGCATGATTGGTGTAACAAATATCGCACCCCATTGGGAGGCCGAGCAGTTTGCCACAGAAGTGATCCTCGAGCGCGGCGCGAAGGATTTGTTTGCCGTTGTAGAGATACTCAGGGCCAATGAAACCGACAACCGTGTTCACCAGCAGCGGCTGGAAATGACGCGCGACGGCATAGGCGCGAGCCTCGCAGGTCTGTTGATCAATGCCGTGGTGAGCATTAGCCGAAAGAGCGCTGCCCTGCCCCGTCTCAAAATACATCACGTTGTCGCCGAGAGTGCCGCGCCTGAGCTCGAGTGCCTGTTGGCGGGCTTCTCCAAGCATGGCCAGATGAATACCGAAAGACCGGTTTGCCGCCTCGGTGCCCGCGATGGATTGAAAAACCAGATCCAGGGGTGCTCCTCGGCGAGTCGCTTCCATTTGTGTAGTGACATGCGCAAGCACGCAGGTTTGAGACGGAATTTGGTAGCGCTCGCGAATGCGGTCGAGCATGTACAGGAGCGTTTCGACGGATCGGGGGTTATCGGATACCGGGTTGATGCCGATCACGGCGTCGCCGCTGCCATAGGTGAGCCCGTCGATGATGCTGGCAGCGATGCCAAGAGGATCGTCGGTCGGGTGATTCGGCTGAAGGCGAGTCGAAAGACGCCCGGGCAGGCCGAGCGTATTGCGAAAACGGGTAACCACGTGAACTTTGGCGGCGACCGTCACCAGATCCTGAAGGCGCATGATTTTCGACACGGCGGCAACCATCTCCGGCATGAGACCGGAGGCGAGCGCGGCGAGAGAACGCCTATCTGCGCGGTCGCTGAGAAGCCAGTCGCGAAAATCACCGACAGTCAGGTACGCGATGGGCGCGAATGCGGCCGAATCGAGATCGTCCATGATTACACGCGAGACCTCGTCATGCTCGTAGCCAATTAGCAGGTCTGAGAGAAAGGCGCGTAGCGGGAGTTCTGCCAGTGCCATTTGCGCTGCCACGCGCTCCTCGGCACATCGGGCAGCGAGGCCGGCGAGCTCGTCCCCGGAGCGCAGCGGAGTCGCTTTCGCTAGTAGCGTCTTGAGGTCATCGAAGCAATAGACGGTCTGATCTATGGTGTGTCGGTAACACATTCGCCGGCGGAAGCCTCCATTTGCATCTAGGCGGCTTTAACGATCTTAAAAAAAGAATGCGGATCCAGGCTGGCGCCGCCTACCAGGGCGCCATCGATTTCCCGCTCACGCATAAGGCCGGGGATGTTGTCGGGTTTAACACTACCACCATACAAGATGCGGACGTGTTCAGCAGCGTCGCGCCCGAAGCGTTTCTCGGTTTCCGAACGGATACACCGATGCGCCTTGGCGGCGATTTCGGGCGTGGCAGTCTGGCCAGTCCCGATTGCCCAGATCGGCTCATAGGCGATTACGATCCTTGCAAATTGCTCTTCGGTTAGTCCGGCAATTCCGCCTGCAAATTGCCTGATAAGAATCTCGTCCGCCCGGCCGCTTTTGTGTTCCTCTAGACGCTCACCCAAGCAGACTAGGGGAGTTAGGCCGGCGTCAAGCGCAGCTTGCGTTTTCTTGAGGACATCCGAATCGCTTTCATGAAAGTACTGACGCCGCTCGCTATGTCCAACGAGAACCCAGCTCGCTCCCGCAGCAGCTAGCATCTGACCGGAGATTTCTCCCGTGTAGGCTCCTTCGCGGGCCCAGAAAATGTTCTGGCCGCCAATCCGAATCGCCGTTTCCTCGGCTGCCTGGACAGCCGCCGGAATGCTGACTGCAACCGGGAATATGACCAGCTCGCAATGGATAGAGTTATTGAGTAAAGGCGTGAACTGCTCGAAGAAAGCGGACGTCTCCTGCGCATTCTTATACATCTTCCAATTGGCGGCCATGACGCGTCGTCTCATAAAGTCGAGATCTCAATGTCCTTTCTGTATATCGCTCAGGAAACTGACGCCAGCGGGAATCGACGTGCTAAAGTTATCGGCCACCGTCTGGCCGATGTCGGCGAGTGTCCCACGAGTGCCGAGATCCACTCCAGCCTTCACGTGCGTGCCATAGACAACCAGGGGAGTGTACTCACGGGAATGATCGGTGGACGGTGTGGTGGGATCGCAGCCATGGTCGGCGGTGATCACGAGTAGATCTGTATTCTTCAAAGGCACGGAGGGCAGCCAGCCATCTACAGCTTCGAGCGCCGCGGCGTAACCGGCTACATCATTGCGGTGCCCGAACTGCTGATCGAAATCGACCAGATTGACGAAAATGAGGCCGTTCGCCGTCCCGCGCATCGCCGCCGCGGTCTTCTGCATCCCATCGGCATTGTTCTTCGTCTTTACGGAATGCGTAATGCCGCGCCCAAGAAAAATATCGGATATCTTGCCAATACTGTAGACGGGGACGTGCTTGGCGGCGAGTTGATCAAGCAGCATGCCTTCGGGCGGTGGGACTGCATAGTCTCTACGGTTGGGGGTACGGCCAAAGTGGCCAGGCTCGCCTTCAAACGGTCGGGCAATCACGCGGCCGACCTCATGAGGGCCGCAGAGGATGCCACGGGCAATTTCGCACATGCTGTAGAGCTCATCGAGCGGAACAACACGTTCGTGCGCCGCGACCTGGAAAACGCTGTCAGCAGAGGTATAGACGATAGGATAGCCGGTGCGGAGGTGTTCACCTCCCAGTTCTTGGATGATTTCAGTTCCGGATGCGGGCTTATTGCCGAGCGTCTTGCGGCCGATCCTTTCTTCGAACTCGCGCATAAGGTCGGCGGGGAAACCATGCGGATAAATGGGAAAAGGCTCCTTGAGAAGGATGCCCGCCATTTCCCAGTGACCGGTAGTGGTGTCTTTGCCGGGTGAAGCGAGGGCGCATTTTCCGAACGCGCCCGCGGGGTGATCGACGCCTGGGACGCCAACCAGCGGCTTGATGTTCGCCAGGCCGAGGAGCCGGAGATTCGGCAACTCCAGTTTGTGCTGTTTAGCGATGTTGCCCAGCGTGTCGCTTCCCTCATCGCCATATACGGCAGCATCGGGCATGGCGCCGATGCCGACGCTATCCAGCACGATCCAGATAACGCGTTCGAAATAAGGCAAGTGACTCACTGGCGCGATGGATTCGCAGAAGAGCTGGGCACTGGGGCCGTAAACTCATCCTTCAACCGGGCGGCGCGGTCCCTGACAAGATGCATAAATGCCTCGTGCGAACTGATGCGCGACAGCAAAGGCAGAAATTGCCGGGGAGCGACGAGTTGCTTGTGCAGCCAGAGCGATTCGATCTGAGCGAGCGCATCGTTGACACCGAGCTTGTCATAGTGGACGGTGCGATCCAGGTCGATATAGGCCCGCTCCGTCGCCGCGATCTCTTCGAAACGTGCGAGAAGAGCCTGGGCCGTCTCATTCGTAGAGTAGTTGAACGTCACTTCCGTGGGGGCGCCGCTTTCATTCTCATAACGGAAAGTCTTCTTGCCGGTGTTCGCCACCTTCAGACCGGATTCGATCGGAGCTTTGAAGTATTCGAGCTTTTCGGCCAAGTCGAACAGCACGGCAGTTTCGGTGTCTTGCATCTGCGCTTTCACAGGATTGTCGTCCTTGGGCGCTTCTCTGTATTCAAGTGCGCCGGTGCGGTCGATGTGGATGCAGATGTAATCGGGGTCGCTGCCCGGGAAACTGCGCGTGTAGGTGAGCGCTGGAGTGGCAGCCGCGAGAGATGCGGACAACACGGCGGCAAGGAGCAAGGCCCTCATGCCCGGACTCCGGCGAGCACGGGGAAGCTCGTGCGAGTCGCGTGGCAGATGGCGACCGCAAGCGCGTCGGTGGCGTCGTAAGACTCGAAATCGCGCGTGATGCCGAGAAGCGAACAAACCATCATGCGGACCTGCTGTTTTTCGGCGCGTCCGTAGCCGACAACGCTGATCTTTACTTCGAGCGCAGAGTATTCGCTAACGGCGAGACCTGCTTCCGCGGCTAGAAGCAGCGCCACGCCGCGTACGTGGGCCAGCTTGAGGGCGGACTTGGCATTCACGGCGTGGAAGACCTCTTCTACCGCGATCGCTTCAGGGCTGAACTTGCCGAGCACCTCGCGCAGTTCCGTAGCAATGGTTTTGAGCCGCTCTTCCAGCGCGTGGCTGGTAAGCGTCCGAATGACGCCGCCGGAGAGAAAACGATGCGAGCGCCCATCGGAATCGATGACACCGAATCCGGTTCTTTCAGTGCCACAATCTATTCCGACGATTCGCATGAACGAGGACGCCGTTAAGCCAGCGCTTCCACTTCCGCCTCGTCGACCTCGTAATTGCCGTAAACGTTCTGTACGTCGTCATGCTCTTCGAGCGCATCGTAGAGCTTCAGCATGTTTTGCGCGTTCTTGCCTTCCAGCTTGATGGTATTTTTCGGAACCATGGCGATTTCGGCGGATTCGGTTGGAATGCCGGCCTTCTGGAGCGCTTGCAAGACCGCTTCGTGAGTGTGCGGTTCCGGAGGCGAAAGAATTTCCCAGGCCCCGCCTTGGTCGCGAATATCATCCGCGCCCGCATCGAGCACGATTCCCATGAGCTGGTCTTCGCCGGCCTTGTCGGCGTCGACTACGATTTGGCTCTTGCGTTCAAACATCCACGAGACGCTGCCCTGCTCGCCGAGATTGCCGCCATTCTTCGAAAAGACGTGGCGAATTTCGCTGACCGTGCGATTGCGATTGTCGGTGGCCACATTAACGAGCACAGCCGCCCCGCCGGGGCCATATCCTTCGAAAAGAATTTCATCGATCTGCCCGCCTTCGAGCTCGCCGGTTCCCCGCATGATGGCACGCTTGATATTGTCGGCGGGCATGCTAACCGCTTTGGCCGCCACAATAGCGGTGCGCAGCCGGGGATTCATATCCGGATCGCCGCCGTTGCGCGCGGCAATCATTATTTCCTTGATCAAGCGCGTAAAGGCCTTTCCGCGCTTCGCATCCAGGGCCGCCTTCTTATGCTTGATAGTGGCCCATTTGCTGTGTCCAGACATCGAGCGAACCTCTTCTAAGTCTTGAGGATATCAAAGGGCGAGGCGGTGGGCCGCAGCGGCGGCCGGCTATTCCGTTTTCCAGCAGATCAGCTTCACCTCGGTCATTTCTTCAATGGCGTAACGCGGGCCTTCGCGGCCCAGCCCGCTGTGCTTGGCGCCGCCGTAGGGCATGTGGTCCATGCGGAACGTGGGAATGTCGTTGATGAGGACCCCGCCAAACTGGAGCTTGCGGGCAGCCGCGAACGCGCGTGCGATATCGCGCGTGAAAATGCCGGCTTGCAGACCGTAAGGCGTGCGGTTGGCGAGCGCGACGGCGTCCTCAAGCGATTGATAAGGATATACCGCTACCACCGGCCCGAAAACCTCTTCGCAGGAAATGCGTGCCGACGCGGGAACGTTTGTAAGGACGGCTGGCTCGATGGTGGCGCAGCGACGTTTGCCGCCGCAGAGCAGGCGGGCGCCGGAATCCACCGCTTCTTGAATCCAGGATTCGACGCGGATCGCGGCAGGTTCGTCGATCAGGGAAGAAATGTCGGTCGAGGATTCATAAGGATGACCGAGGCGGAGTTTCTTCGTCTCAGCCACTAGCCGCTCCACATATTCGTTTGCGATGGACTCGTGCACGAAGACGCGTTGCAACGAAATGCAGCTTTGACCGCTGAGCGTAAAAGCGCCTTGCACTGAGCGAAAGATGGCGGCAGCAAGGTCCGCATCGGGCTCGATAATCGCCGCGGAGTTGTTGCCAAGCTCGAGCGTGACGCGCTTCAGGCCGGCTTTGGCGCGAAGCTCCGTGCCGACTTGCATGCTGCCGGTGAAGGTGATCATCGCAATATCCGAATGTTCGAGCATGACGGCTGCGAGCGCGGGGCCGTCGCCAGTGACGATGTTGTATGCGCCGCGGGGAGTACCGGCTTCGGCGACGAGGTGCGCGAGACGGAGCGCGCTGAGCGGAGTGCGCTCGGCCGGTTTGTGTACCACGGAATTGCCGGCCGCGAGCGCCGGAGCGAGCTTATGCAGCGTGAGATTCAGAGGGAAATTGAAGGGCGTGATGGCGCCGATAACGCCCAGCGGCTCGCGCACCGTCATGGCCATGCGGCGCTCACCGCCAGGCGCAAAATCCATGGGCACGACTTCGCCGTGCAACTCTCGCGCAGCGTGCGCGGCTGCGATCAGCGTGTTTACCGAACGGTTCGCTTCCAGGCGAGCTTCTTTCATGGGCTTGCCGGTTTCAGAGCAGATGAGTTGAGCGAGTTCGTCTTCGTCGTTCCTGACACGATCGGCGATGCGGAGTAGCAGATCGGCGCGCTCGTGATTGGCGAGAGCAGCCATTGCTCGGGCGCCGTTCTGAGCGGCTTCTACGGCGCGATGCACATGTGCATCGGTTGCGTGTGCCACCAATCCGACGACCGTGCCATCATATGGCAGTTTGACTTCGTCGTAACGATCGGTTTCAACCCACTCGCCGCCGATGAAAAGGTTGCGTTTGGAGGCAATGAGAGGTACGGTAGCCATACCCCTAATCTCTCACCGTGTTGAATCGGTCAGACGGTAAAGTGCGGAAGCGTGGGGCGCAAGAGTGACGGTAAGGCGCGAGACCACAGGGATCTCTTCGTGCGTCCAAAGATCGCGAATGGTGTAGCGCGCACCCTTGAGGCCGATATCGGGCCAGTTGTAATGCAGCGTGACGGGCTCGCCTGACAGGTTGAACAGCGCGACGTAATAGCCGGCTCCCGTGTCCGGCTGCGCAATCCAAACGGCGCGGTCCGGGGATGTGATCACGGCCCGATTATTTGTCGAGTGCTGATCGACGCCGAGAACCTCGGGGTTGGTCAATAGCGACGTTGTGAATTCGTCGAGGCGCGTCAAGTTGCCACCGATAATCAACGGTGAGCGGAAAATGGACCACAGCGTGAGGACTGTGCGCTGCTCATCGCGGGTGAGTTTCGATGGGCGGGGATCGCCGGCGCCGGGCCGCGGGCCGAGGTAGCCGATGGGCAGCATGTCGGCATCCGGCCAATGGCTGGTCTCAACGTAGGGCGCCCATGTGGCGGCAGTAGTGAACTGCTTCAGCAGGCCTTGCGAAAACTCATGTTTGGGCCAAGGGCCCCAGTGATCCCAAAAATCGTCAGAGATGCGCCACATGTTCGCGTAGCGGCGGAGCTCTTCGAGTTTGTCGAGCGGCGCGGGACCGGGGGAAAGACTAAGGACGATCGCTCGATGGGCGTGCCGAAGCGCGAGGCTGAACATTCGGATCTCGTCGCCTTTGTAGGGATGGGAGGCGATGCAATCGATCTTGACGAAATCGACACCCCACGAGCCATAGAGTTCGGCGAGAGAATCGTAGTAGGCTTGGCCGGCAGGAGTGGGCTTCACGCCGAAGTTGTCGGCGTTCCAAGGGCACGTATCGGAGGGATCGGCGGCTTCAGCGGCGCGGTAATGTGAGCCCGCAATGGGCAGATTGCGTGCGACCGCTTCGCGAGGGATGCCGCGGATGATATGAATTCCCAAGCTGATGGCGTGCGAGTGGAGGTAATCGGCCAGCGGCTTGAAACCGGAATGATTCGCGGCGGAGGGGAAACGATTCAGAGCGGGCGTGTAGCGGCCGTTGGCGTCGAGAGTGAATGCGAATTCACCGGCCTTGGCGTCGGGATTCGAAAGATACCAGCCTTCGTCTACTACGGCGTTGTTCCAGCCAAGCGGCTTAAGCTTGGCGGCGAGAACATCGGCGTTGGCTCGAAATTCGGATTCGGTGACGGAGAGGCCGTAGGAATCCCAACTGTTCCAGCCCATGGGAGGGGTGGATGCTACCTGGACGGGCTGCGCATTCAGCGATAGCAGTGCGACGAGCAGAGCGAACGAGCGGGTCATGGTGCCGATTCTTTCACCTTAAGGACGCGATCGGCCGGGACGTTGTGAAGAATTTGAACCGCTCCGCAGGGCCAGTGGATCTCGATGGAATCGGCTTTTTCGTCACGGCCAAGGCCGAAGTGCACGGGCCCGTCACTCGAAGACGCGTAACCGGCGCTGGTGGTCATGTGGTTGTACTGCACGCCGCCCTTCGTAGTGAGCTTGATGCGCGCGCCGATGCCATCGCGATTGCTTTTCACCCCTTCCAGTGCAATGTCGAGCCAATGCCCGGAGGGCGAGCTGCGGTTCATCCAGAGTTCGGGTGGGCGCGAAAGGGCGGTTGAGACGGCATCCACGCGGCCATCGCCATCCAGGTCTCCAAATGCGCAGCCGCGGTGGCGCGCCCGAGGACTGGCGTTCAGGCCTGCTTCTTCGGTAAGCGCGGTCCATTTGCCGTTCGGGCCGGAATTGTGGAAAACGGTGTTGAACTGATCCACTTCGTGGCCCGAGACGGACAGGGACTCTACGTCGCCGCGAGTTACGAACAGATCTTTCCAGCCATCGTTGTCAAAGTCGTACAGCCCCGCGCCGAAGCCCGACATATGAATGCTGATCGCACGCATTCCGCTGGATGAAGTTATCTCCCGAAAGTCTCCCTTGCCAGTGTTTTGGAAGAGGGGAAAGGTTTGGTTCACTAAGGCCACAAAGGCGAGATCCGGATACCCGTCGTTGTTGAAGTCGCGGAAATCCAGTCCCATCCCTGAGACGAAGTTGCCATCTTCAGGCAGTGCCACGCCGGCCGGGAAAGCTACTTCTTCGAATTTATTGCCTAAGTTATGAAAGAGAAAATTGTAATAGGCATCATTGGTGACAAATAAGTCAGGCCGCCCATCGAGATCGTAATCGGCCATTCCAACGCCCATGCCCTTGCCGACTTGCGCGCGGATACCCCACGCCTGCGAGACGTCCTGAAACGTTCCGTCTCCCTTATTTAGAAAGAGCTGGTTAGGCGTACCTTTGTAATAGCGAGGGTGACAGTAATCGGCGACACCATTAACGGAACAGAGGGGCTTCGAATCGTATTTCCATTGCAGATAATTCACGACTAATAGATCCAGCAGGCCATCGTTGTTTACGTCGACCCAGATGGCAGTGATAGCCCAAAGGGGACCATACTGCGGATCGTTCCAGCGATCCAGACCGGCTTTGGCGGTTACATCGGTAAAGGTGCCGTCGCGATTGTTATGATAGAGCGTATTTCGATGTACGCCGGCGACGAAGATGTCGGGATATCCGTCATTATCATAATCGGCAACGGCAACCCCTATGTCGTAACCGGTGCCTGCGAGACCCGCGGCCTCGGTAACATCTGTAAATCTGTTATTGCCGTCGTTTCTAAACAAGCGGTTGCGGTACTTGGGCGAATTCTTGGTCAGGGTTGCGATGTCGCCGCCATTCGTGAAAAAAATATCGGGCCGGCCGTCTTGGTTGTAATCCAGAATGGCGACGCCTCCAGGCATCGTTTCCGGAGCGTTGCGGGAAGCTGTTTGATCATTCTCTAGCCGGAACGGAAGCGTTTCCAGCACGAAGCGAATAGCAGAACGCGAGTCTTGAAAGGCAAGAGCAAGGAGCCCGGCGGAGACGGCAATGCAGACCGCCGGACGAGCGAGGATGCTGGTCAAGACACGAAGGTAGCAGAAACGGGATGGCACAGACGCCATCCCTTCGATTAAGCTACTGAACGCCAGGTCAGAAGTAAAACTTCACGGCGAATTCTACTTCCCGGTTACCGGTGGTGAAGAGCGGAGAACCAGTCGTGAAGATATTCGTATTCGTCGAGCTGTACGCGCCGTTGTTGCTGAAGCTGAGCTCTTCATCATTGTTATTCTGTTTGCCGAACTGCTTCAGCGGATGATTCAGGAAGTTAAACGCCGACATGCGGAACTGTATATTGCGGCTCTCACCCCACTTGAAGTTCTTGTAAAGTGACAAGTCGCTGTCAAAAAACGCCGGACCGTGAATATACGGCCAGATGATGCTGCCCTCTTGGCCGGGGATAGGCGGAGCGAAGCAGGACGGGTTGAAATACTGCCCCGACTTCAAATTGCTGCGCGGGTCGCATGTCAAAATGGGCTCAAGAGTGGCGGCGTTGGTGCCCAGAATGGTTGAATTGCTGAAGTTATTCGGCCATTGGACGTTCAGGGTACCCCCGGTATTCGGCTGAATAGGTGCGCCGCTGGATAATTGCGTCACGCCGGAGAGTTGCCATCCGTTGATAATCCCCTTCGCAAGCCAATTGCTGTGAATAGGACTAGGCAAATTGACGATGTACGCGGAGTTGAAGACATGGGTGTGATCGTACGACAGAACACCATAATTGGCATTAAGGCTATACGGCCACACGTTCGTTCCGTTTCCGTTCCCGCCATTGGCTGTTTCACCATCTCGAGTTCCCAGAACTTTGCTGAAGGTGTAGTTCGCAAGGAACGTGACAGGGCCGCTCTGCTTTTGCCACTGCGCCTGCAAGCCGTTGAAATTAGCGTAACTCCCGTGACTGACTAAGTAAATCTGTTGATAATTGAGGAGCGGGAAATAGTCGTTGGCGTTGAAACTTGAGGAAATCGGGCTCACCACCTTTCCGTAGTTGGGCGATTTCGGATTAGGATCAGGCCCGAAATACGCGCCCAGCGGCGGAGTATTCGGATCGCCTAGATAGTTACCGCTGCTAGGCTCGATCAATTCGTCGCCGCTCTGACTCCCGATATAGGCGACCTCGAACAGGGAGCGCCAGGGAAGTTGTTGCGAAATGGTAATGTTCCAGTCCCGAGTCCAGGGCACACGTCCATCGCCCATCTGGAGAACACTCAAGCCGTTAGCACCATCCTGGTTTCCACCGCCTGCCGCGGGCACGGCTGCGGCTGCGGCGGCCGCTAGCGAGTTATACCCCGTGCTGCTACTGCTGATCGTATAAAGTCCGAGGGGGCCTTCGGAAGGGCTCTGGACGGAATTGAAAGCGAGTTGGTAGCGGAAGACTGCAAAGCCGCCGCGGAGAACCGTCTTTCCGTTGCCGAACACGTCATAGGCTAAGCCGAAGCGGGGATCGAGATAGAACAGCGGCGACTTGAAGCCGGATTGCGGTATGGCGCTGTCGATGGCATGCCATTCGATACCGGTGTTCGGCGGCGGCGTTAGACTGTTGCTGTAAGTGTACGGATCCCAGACCTGTAGGCCTTTGCCGTTGTCATACCATTGACCTAAATGATCGAATCTTATACCGTAATTAAGCGTCAACCGTTTACTTACTTTCCAGGAATCCTGGCCGTAAAACGAGTATTGGTGGTATAGCAGATCGTCGGTCGCAATGGCGCTGCCTTGAGAGTACTGTGTCGCGTGCCCAAGGAGAAAGTCGGTAATCGTATTGCCCGTGCTGGTTGGGCTCCCGGAATTGAAAGTAAACAGGCCATTGTTCTCTGCGGAGGAAGACTGAATATTCCCGTTGCTGTCCCAATAGAATCCAAATTTCATGGTGTGTGTGCCGGAAACTTTACTCAGGTTGTCGTAGATCGCTGGCACTTTCTTCAAACCGACGAACGACCCGCCATACCCGGTCTGGAAAAACGAGCCTTGCGGGGCGAAGCCGGCCAAAGCGGTCGCATTGCAACAGTTGCTTTCGATGTTTGGAATCTGGGGGTTATTTTGGCCGTTTACCTCCGGGACGGTGAAACCAACGGTCGAGCGTTCGACAGCGCTCGGGCTACCGGGGAGAATCGGGTTGATGAAGTGGGCATAAGTGAACACCGTCTCATTGGTCAGAGTCGGGCTAAAGACGTGCGTGACGTTGGTCATCACTTCGTTGGAACTCGTGGCAGCGGTGAGGCCGCCGGGATATGGAAGCGAGCTTGAGGGAGCCCACCAGAGCGCGAAGCCGTTGTCCGGCGTATCGAGCTCATTCTGGCGTGTATACGAACCCGAAATCTTGGTGCTCTCGCTGAGATTGTAGTCTATCTTCCCGGTCGCTTCCCAACGATTGGTAGGGAACGCGGCGTCGTACAAATAATTGTTGCCGCCGTGCGTCGCAGGGTCGATGTTCGGTTGTGGATAAAGTTTCAAGAGAGCCAGCGAATTCGGATCCATAGCCGAAACTGGGATTATTCCGCCAGGAAAGCTGGTGCCGTTGGTGGTCGTAAAGAGAGCACCGGGCGTATTGCTGCATCCGGGAGCGGTGCCGGCAACATGCGTCGGACTTGTCGTGGACGCGGTCTGAGTTCCGCAAGGCACGGTGGTCGCGAGTGGATAGGTGCTGCTGACGGACGACCCGAGACTCGCAAGATACGCAGGACTGAAATTACCCGAGCGCATCTGGGCAGTTGGAACAAAAAATTCGTACGGTGTGGCTTGCGGCTGCTGATTCATGTATTCATAGCCGGCCCAGAAAAAGAGTTTGTCATGATTCCGGTTGAAGTGAGTAAAGGGAATCAGGACAGGACCACCAATGTTGCCACCGGGATAGTAGTAATGCTCGTTCGAAGCCGTCCCCCCTTGGCTCTTGGAGTACGCGTCGATCGAGTTGAAGATTCCGTTACGGGTATAAAGATAGCCTTCGCCGTGGAACTGGGCGCCGCCGCTCTTGCTGAAGGCTTCAAAAATGATGGGCCCTTTGGCGTATTGGGCGTCATAACTATTCTCCAGGACTTTGACTTCCGAGGTCATATCCTGGTTGATATTGGCTATCTGGGTGCCCATGTTGCCGGGATCCACCAGATTGGCGCCGTCCAGCATATAGGCCATCGAGCCGTAAGGCTGGGCGCCATCGGCCGTGAGAGCGCCCACCGGACCGCTATTGGTGCTGACCACACGGTCGTTGAAACTGGAGCCCTGTGTCAGCCCATTCGTCGCGACCACGCCGGGCATGATCTTAAGCAGCTCGCCCGCGTCGCGCCCTTGAATAGCGATGTCGGTGACCATGTGGTTGTTCAGCGTGGTGCTGACTTCGCCGGTATCCACCGGCGCAACCGCCTCGGCGCCTGCCACCACCTCTACTTGCTGACTGGTCTCGCCCACGGCGATTGCGATATTGGGAAGCGTCCGACTGTCGCCTTGGTTCAGGACTACGCCCTTCTGAACCCATGTCTTAAAGCCCTGCGCCGTAACCGTGACGTCGTAAGTGGCCGGCTGGAGAGCCGTCACCGTGAAGTAGCCGTCGTTGTTAGACACAGTGGTGCGAGTATCGCCACTGGCCACATTCTTTACTACTACTTGGGCGTTCGGAACTACGGCGCCGGACTGGTCATAGGTCGTGCCGGACAAGGTAGCAGTGATTTGCTGAGCGTAGGAGAACACTCCCCAGAGCGCAAGAACTGTGAATAGTCCCAGCGCAAACTTAAGTTCTCTTGGCACGCGGAAGCCAACCTGGCTAAGCGAACACGTCCGAGAGAAAGATCTAGACATGTAGACCTCCCTGAAGCTGAATACAAACTGACTAATAGACCCTGAGCTGAAAAAAATCGATCAAACTATCACGTCTTCGGGGTTCCGAACTAGCAAAAGAGCCAGCCCATTTACGGCTCCGTCGCGCAAGCGCAAGAGCCGCACCCGGAACTGTTGAAAATTATAGGAAAGACAACGCTCCTAGGCTACGTTAAATTTCCTGTTACAGGCTGTTACGCCGTTGTTGCAGGACAGGTTTCTTCAAAAGCACTGACGTACAATGTGAGCCGGTAGATGTCTACGGTTCACCCTCCGGCCACGCCTGCGTTACGCGAGCGAGAGCAGGCGGAAGTACACGCTGTTTTGGCCGCTTTGACCCGTTCGCCGCTCATGGCGCGGCTGTTTTCATATGTCTGCGGGAAGTACTTCGACGGCGAGAGTGAACAGCTCAGCGAAATAAGAATCGCAGTCGAGGTGTTTGGGCGATCTGCCAGCTTTGACCGGAACCAGGATGCGATTGCCCGGGTTGAAGCGCACCGCCTGCGGAAAAAGCTCAAGCAGTTCTACGAGACAGAAGGGAAAACACATCCGATCCACATCGAGCTGCCGCCTGGCACTTACGCCCCGGTGTTCCGCCACATGCCGGCGGCACCGCCGGAAGTAGATCCCGCTTCCCCGGCCATGCCGCCGGAAGCGTCGAGCGAGATGGCACTCGTCGGAACTGCAACAACGCCGCACGTTGAGAAACAACCTGTGCAGCCCAGGCGGCATCATTGGCCGTGGTACGCGGCCTGCGTGGGAGTTGCTGCCATTGCAGCGTTCGTGGTTCTTCGCGGCGTCCAGACGAGCCCGCACCCGGGTATTGCGGGCTTGACGAATACACAGCGGAGCGCGCCAGCACCGCCGGCCGTCGCTAGCAATTCGGCAGCCATCCGATTTTTGTGCGGATACGAAGGACGCCCTCATATTGGACGCCTGGGAGAGGTGTGGACCGCCGATCGATATTACAGCGGCGGCCGGCCCTGGCCGGAACGTCGCGGCTTTATCCGCCGCGCCAGTGATCCGTTTTTGTTCGAGAATAGCCGTACCGGCGAGTTCTCTTACGACATTCCGGTAAAACCGGGCGATTACGAGCTCCACTTATACTTCGTGGAAACTGAGTATGGCGAAGATCTGGGAGGCGGCGAAAATACCCGGACCATGCTGATCCGGCTCAACGGGTCCGTATTGTTTCAAAGCTTTGACCCGCTATCGGACGCTGGCGGCCCGAGGATTGCCGACGAACGTATCTTCAAGAATGTGGCGCCGGCAAGCGATGGGAAAGTCCATGTTAGTTTTGAGAGCCAACGCGGACAGCCCGCAGTAAGTGCGGTTGCCCTGGTGCCCATGGTTGGAAACAAACAGGCGCCCATCCGCTTAGTAACTGAAACCAATTCCTACACGGACCATTTGGGTCAAATCTGGGCGCCCGATAACTACTATTTAGGCGGCCAGTTTTTTTCGGGTAAACCGCCGGTGGGAAACACCGCCGATCCAGCTATATTTACTAGCGAGCGGGCCGGCAATTTCAGTTACGCTATTCCGGTGGATGTACGCAGCAGGTACACTGCCAATCTGTATTTCGCGGAAACGTATTTTGGCCCAAAGGCTTCCGGTGTCGGCGGGGTAGGTAGCCGGGTTTTTAACGTGATGTGCAACGGAGTGATGCTGCTGGACCACTTCGATATTTATAAGGAAGTGGGAGAACTGAGCGCTGTGGTGAAAAGTTTCCATGACTTGCGGCCGAATGCGCAAGGCAAGTTGATTCTCACTTTCGAGCCGGTCGCCAATTACGCCTCGGTGTTTGCCGTGGAAGTGATCGACCAGTCAAGATAGCGAACGCGGGATTATGGCGACGGCGGACGAGGCGGACCTTGCTCCTGCTGCTCGGCCGTAAGCCGATCGACGATCTGCCTCTCTTTCAGGCCGTCTGCGGGCCGGCGCAGCTTGTAATAAAGCGCAGCTAGCTCCACGTGAGCCTGAAGCCACTTGGGATCGCCTTGCACAACCTTTTCCAAGTCCGCGGCGGCGGCCTCCAACTCTCCGGCGGCACTTTCGCACAACGCCAACTCGTAATGTGCAAACAATGAGGATGGGTCGATGTGAAGGGCTCGCTCGATATAGGGACGCGCGTGATCGAGATCTCGCCGGCCATAGAGAATCCCGCCGAGGTGAAGATTCGCATCGAAGTCGGCCGGATTGGATGCGAGCGCTTTGCGCAGATCGGACTCCGCTCCTTGTTCATCCGAGGTTTGCTCCTTGGCAATTCCCAAAGCCGTGAAAAGGCCCGGCAAGCTGGTGTCCAGGCGAGCAGCGCCTTCGAGATCCTGGCGCCCCTGCACGAATTCGTTCAGCTTCAGCCGCGCCTTGCCTGCCATCAGGTAGGCATCTGCGCTCTTGCCGCGCTGGCCAACCTGCTCCAACAGCGCCGCACCCTTGCGCAGTTTGCCGGCTTGCATCAGTGCAGACCCCAAAACGTAAGCCGTATCCATATCATCCGGGTGCGCCTCTTCGAACGGCGTGAGGAGAGTGATCGCTTCGTCGTTGTTTCCCAGCCGCGAATAACAATCGGCAAGGAGCACAGCGACGCGTGCATCGCCGGGCGCGGCTCGATGAAGAGAATCGAACTCGTGCAGAGCGCTCGCGAAATCACCTTTCTTGTAATACGCTAGTGCGAGATTGCGGCGCACAGCCGTGTTCCCCGGTTGAATCGTAAGCGCGAGGCGATACTCGTCGATGGCTTCATCGAAGCGGCCAAGGCGAACGAGGGCAACTGCTAAATTAACTCGAGCGTCCAAAGCGTCTGGACGCACTTGGAGAAGCTGCTGATACTCACGAATTGCGGCCGCCAGATCGCCACGCTGTTGAGCCTCGACCGCGCTTTTAAATAAGCGCTCAACATTTGCTTCCTGCGCCAGAGCGCAACATGAAATCACCAACGCGCAGACAACAACACGCATCGTCTTCAGCATATAAGCGCCGCCAGGAGCGAAACGGCTTGGCAGCCGGTGTGCTACTCAATGAATGTTGCTGTTCACCGCGTTTCTCATCGCCGGCTTGGCGGCCCAAAATACGGCGGCCTTCGAGGACTTGGCGGCGCGTGCCGCAGCGGCTCGCAAGGCGAACGACATTCCGCAAGCCGTTCAATTGTACCGGCAGTCCGTGGGCCTGAATCCCAAATGGGAGGAAGGCTGGTGGTTCCTCGGCAGCATGTTGTACGATTCGGACCGCTACGCGGAGGGCCGCGAGGCACTGGCGCACGTAGTGGCGCTCGATCCGAATGCCGCACCGGCTTGGGCGCTGCTCGGGTTGTGCGAGTTCGAGACGGGCGGCTATGCGCAGTCTCTCGATCATATCCGGCGCGCTCTGGCATCCGGCTCGCCAGCGCCGCAGATGGAAGAAGTGCTTCGGTATCACGAAGCCCTGCTGTTGACGCACAGCAGACGTTTTAGCGAAGCGATCGAAAAATATACTTGGTTCGCACGAAACGGAGTGCAGAATCCCGAACTGCTGGTCGGGATCGGACTGGCCGTCCTGCAGGCCCCAAAGTTTCCGAATGACGTTCAGCCAGAGCAGGAACGGTATGCGCTCGCCGGCAGCGCAGCGTATCTAAACATGGCTGGAGATCTCCGCAACGCGCAGATGACCTATCGGAAACTGATTGAGCAATATCCCGAAGCGCCGTACGTGCATTATGCTTACGGCTGCTTCCTGCTCGGGGCGGACCCCGAGGCGGGTATTCAGGAGCTGCGGCGCGAGTTGCAGATAAACCCTGTCAATGCGGCGGCCAACGCGATGTTGGCATTTGCGCTGCTGGAGCGCGGGGATTCGGCGGCGGCGCTGCCGTATGCAAAGGACGCGGCGGATGAAGTGCCCGACTCCGAGCTATCGCAGTACGTATTGGGACGCGCGTTATCGGAACGCGGAGACCTGGAAGGCGGCATCCTACATCTCGAGACAGCGGAGAAAATCGATCCGGCAAACCTGCAGCCTCATATTTCACTCGCAACCGCATATTCCCGAGCGGGCAGACCGCAAGAGTCGAGACGCGAACGAACACGAGCGGTCGAGATTGCAACGGGAGCATCGCCGATTGCTCAGCCGTAAGGTATTGGCCGCATTCGTCGCGAGCGCCGCACTGGCAGTCGGCGCGCAAATTCCGTTGAAACAACTTGCCTGTGGAAGCTGCCATGTAGCAGAGGCGAAATCCCAACCGGAAACATCGATGGCTCACGCACTCCAGTTACCGGCCGACGATCCGCTCTTTGAAAAACGCCCTGCATTGACCGTAAGCTTGGGCGCGTATTCGTACACGATCGAGCGGCGAAACGGGGGGCTCATCTATTCGGTAACCGACGGCAACGACACAATTTCAGTACCGATTCGTTGGGTGTTCGGAGTAGGCTCACAAACCTTTGTGCTCCAGCGTGAAGGCACGCTATATGAAAGCTTCGTGAGTTATTATCCCGCGATCGGCGGCCTCGACACCACGATGGGTGATCAGAGAGTTCATCCTGCGAACCTGTTGCAGGCGATGGGGCGCGCGCTTTCTCCGCAGGAAGCGCAGGGTTGCTTTGGTTGTCATACAACGGGCGCGGTAGCCGGGCACGAATTGCACTTGGATTCGATGCAGCCGGGCGTGAGATGCGAACACTGCCATGTGGGCGCGAGCCACCATCTGGAAGCCATTTCGCACGGCAGGCTGGATTCGTTCCCGCCGAAATTAAAACAGCTTTCGCCGGAGGATTTGTCGAATTTTTGCGGCCAGTGTCATCGGAGCTGGGAGACGGTCGTCAAAGGGCATCTGTTCGGTCCGGTGAACGCGCGCTTCCAGCCATACCGGCTCGCCACCAGCAAGTGCTTCGACGGCGTCGACCCTCGAATGAGTTGTCTGGCGTGCCATAACCCGCATCAGGAAATTGTGCGCGACGACACGACATACGATGCGAAATGCCTCGCATGCCACAGCGCGGGTGCGAAGCCGAGCGCCGGGATGCGGGCGGCCAATGCCGCCGAGCATTCTGTCGGCCTCAGCGACGCAAGAATGAGGACGTGCCCAGTGTCGAAGACCGAGTGCGTAAGCTGCCACATGCCCAAAGTGCAACTGCCCGGCGGCCACATGATCTTTACGGATCATGACATTCGCGTAGTGCATGCGGGCGAGCCGTATCCGAATTAACTCTACCGCGGCAGACACGATAAAACCGTGCTGGGTTCCTGGCAACGCTTAGAACTATGCTTGACAAACCCTCGTGAGAGGCGATACATTTAACCTTCCGGTTATTTAACTAGACGGTTTACCACATTGGCCTCCGACCATCTCAGCACCACTCTCGCGGCGCTTGCCGACCCGACCCGGCGCGCAATTCTAGCGCATCTCGCCTCCGGCGAGGCGTCCGTGACTGAGCTGGCGCAGCCCTTCGAGATGAGCATGCCTGCCATCTCCAAACACCTTAAGGTGCTGGAACGCGCCGGGCTGGTCGCGCGCGGGCGGGAAGCCCAATGGCGCCCGTGTCGCCTGGAGGCGAGCCCGCTCAAGGATGTCGCCGATTGGGTGGAACACTATCGCAGCTTTTGGGAGCAAAGCCTAAATCGTCTCGATGTCTATCTACGTGAATTGAAAAGCAAGGAGAAGAAACATGGCCGTCAGCGACGCAACCGCTAATGTTACCGCGAACGCCTCTCCGTGGGAGCTGGTCTTCAAACGTGTGTTCGATGCCCCGCGGGAATTGGTATTCGAAGCATGGACCGATCCTAAACATCTCGCACAGTGGTGGGGGCCGCGTGGTTTTACAAGCACCATCCAGGAGATGGATGTGCGGCCGGGGGGCGTTTGGCGGCTGGTCATGCACGGCCCGGACGGCGTAGACTACCACAACAAGATGGTGTTTCTAGAAGTCGTGAAGCCCGAGCGCCTGGTCTATAAACATCAGCCCGAAGAGGGGTATGAGCCGGTCGATTTCGAAACGACAGTAACTTTCTCGGAGCGCGGTGAAAAGACCGAGCTAACGATGCGAATGATTTTCTCTTCGGCTGCGGCTCGCGACTACGTTGTCAAAAGGCATGGCGCCGTGGAAGGCGGGAATCAAACCCTGGCTCGGCTCGCTGAACATCTGCGGGGCATGTGAGGAGGCGCTATGACATTTCTGAATGACCTAAAATTTGCGATGCGCTCGCTGGCGCGCACGAAAGGGCTGGCATTGACGGTGGTGGTGACGCTTGCGCTCGGCATCGGCGCAAATGCCGCCATTTTCAGTCTGGTGCGCGGCGTGCTGCTGCGGCCGCTGGTGAACCGCGATGAGGACCGGCTGATTTACATTCGCCAAAGCGCGCGCGGGATGGAGAACACCACCTTTTCCGTGCCGGAGATTCACGACCTGCAAGCGCGCGTGAAAACGCTCAGTGAGTTCGGCGATTTCTCGACTATCGGCTTCACCATGGTGGGTCTTGGCGAGCCGCGGGAAGTCCGCGCCGGCGTGGTCGGCGGCACGTATTTCGAGGTGATGGGCCTGCACCCGGTACTCGGGCGGTTGCTCGATAAGCGAGACGACGGACCCAACGCAGCGGGCGCGGTAGTGCTGACCTATCGGTTCTGGACAACCGTGTTCAAGAGCGATCCCTCCGTGCTCGGCAAGACCGTGAGGCTCGGAACACGCTCGGCAACCGTGGTGGGCGTGCTGGAACCGTCCGTACCATATCCGGCAGAGACGGAAATCATCGCGAACGTTGTGACGAGCCCTCATCATTTATCGGCGACCATGGTCACCGGACGGGTGCATCGCATGACGGAGCTATTCGGCCGGCTCGCGCCCGGCGCCACTCTCGAAGCGGCTCGCGCGGAGTTGCGCGCGGTCTACGGCGCCATGATCAGACAACATCCGGAAGCATATTCGCCGAAAGCGGATTTCCGGATCGGTGCCGTGCGGCTGCGGGACCAGATTACCTCGCGGGCACGAACCGTGCTGCTGGTGCTGATGGCGGCTTCGGGCTTGATCTTTGTGATTGCGTGTTCAAACGTCGCGAACCTGATTCTGGCTCGCACCGTCCGGCGGGAAGGCGAATTGGCGGTTCGTGCTGCGCTCGGAGCTAGCGCGCGGGTGTTACGCCGCACGCTGCTGTCCGAAAGCCTGCTGCTCTGCGGCGCCGGTGCGTTGCTCGGTGTGCTGGGCGCGCGCCCGATGGTCGCCATCCTGGCGCGCTATGCATCGCGGTTCTCGGTACGCGCCTTGGATCTGACAGTCGATTCCAGCATGCTCTGGGTGGGCGCCGCTTTGGCGGCGGCTGCCGCCGTGCTGCTCGCCTATGTGCCGAGACTGCCTTCGGCCGGGGCCTCCCAGGGATTCAGCCTGGCCAACAGCAACCTGCGCATTACCGGCAGCACGAATCGGAGGTTGCGCGTGTTTGCGGTCACGCAGATTGCGGCATCTTTCGTACTGCTGGCTGGCGCCAGCATGTTGCTGAAGACGCTGCTTGCCCTTCAGGCGGCCCAAACCGGGTTCGACACGCACCATGTGCTTGCCATCAACGTGCCGGTGATCGAATACGGCCGGACGCCGGATCAGATCGTGGGTTTTTACAGGGAGACGATGCGGCGCATCAAAGCCCTGCCTGGCGTCGATGCCGTCGCCGAGGGAACCAGCGTTCCGTGGCGGGATGCGGGCAGCTTCGGCCCAGGCTTTCAATTTTCGGCGGACGGCCACGTGCGCGCGCCGGGCGAAGAAGATCCGCGGGCGCGATTCCGTGTGATCTCGCCTGGATTTTTTGCGTCGCTCGGCGTTCCCATTCTCGCCGGGCGTGATTTCAATGAAGCGGACCGGCGCGGCGCCGAACCCGTGGTGATCGTGAGCCAAAGCCTGGCGCAGCGGATGTTTCCAAATGGGAATGCCGTGAACCGGCACATGTTGTGGACCGATCCGGTAGTAAAGTTCGTCGATATCGCTGCCACACCGCGCCGGATTATCGGCGTCGCGGCCGATGTGGACGATGAGAACGTGGTGCCTGGTCCGGCAATGACGGTGTACAACCCGTTTGGACAAGAAGTGGTCTGGGGAGGCCGGCTGTTCGTTCACGTGCGCAGAGACCCGTATGCGCTGGTGTCGCCCATCACGCGAATCATTCGCCAGATGTCCGTCGACCAACCGGTCGAGCGTGCGGCAACGCTCGAAGACATCCGCGCGGAGGTGCTGACGCCGGACCGCCTGAACACGCTCGTCTTCGGCGTTTTTGCAGCCGTCGCGCTCGCGATTGCGCTCGTGGGCGTCGCGGGCGTGCTAGCCTTCTCGGTCAGCGGACGCACCCGCGAGTTTGGCATTCGGCTGGCCATCGGATCACAACCACGGCACTTGCTGACGAGTGTCCTCGCTGAAGGCGTGGTAATGGCGGCGGCGGGCATTGTCGTGGGCGCCGCGTTGGGATTTGTGCTGGCGCGTCTCGGCGGCAGCTATTTTGAGGACATGCGCATGCCGGGCCCGGTCCCGGTGGTGGGCTCGGCAGTCGTGTTGCTAGCGGCGGCAGTGGTCGCCTCCGTTCTGCCGGCAGCCCGGGCTGCTCGCGTCGACGTGATGCAGGCGCTGCGATCGGAGTAACTGATCAGCAGCCCTGATTCACCCGAACGGATGCTCACTATCCGAAAGGATTTTCAATGGCCGGGCTCTGCGGAGTGAACAACTCCGCGCCGTTTTCGGTTATGTGCATGTCGTCTTCTAGCCGCACTCCGAATTCTCCGCGCAGGTAGATTCCCGGCTCGTCGCTGAACGTCATGCGGGGAGCAAGCGGAAGCATGTCGCCCCGCACCAGGTACGGCCACTCGTGTCCATCCATTCCGATGCCGTGGCCCACTCGATGAGTGAAGTGGTTATAATCAGGCCCAAAACCCGCATCCGCGATCGCTTTGCGCGCCGCTGCATCTACTTCCTGGCACGCCACGCCCGGCTTCGCCACCGCGAGCGCAGCGCTTTGCGCGCGATGAACAATCTCGAAGACTCGTCTCATCTTGTCGGTCGCCTTGCCGATCACAAAAGTGCGTGTAATATCCGAGTTGTATCCTTCCACGGTGCAGCCGTCGTCGATCATCACCAGGGTGCCGTCGCGAATCACCTGCGGGGTTGCAGATCCGTGCGGAAGGGCGGAGTATTGTCCAGTTTGCACGCTCGCCTCTCCGCGAAAGCCCACCCGCTCGTAGGCCGCTGCGATCAGCGCTTCCACGTCGTTTTGCGTCATGCCCGGCGCCAGCGCCCGGTAAACAGCTTCATACACTCTCAACGTGGCGCGATTGGCGATGCCCATCAACTCGAGTTCGTGTCCGCTCTTGATCATTCGGCATCCCGCCGTCACCGGTGTGGCGCTCACCAGCTTCAATGCAGGCGCGGCTTGCGCCACGCCCTCGCTGAATACAAACGGAGTGCGTTCTTCAATGCCAACCTTCCCTGCCGACAAGCCGCGCTCCTTGAATCCCGCAGCGACCAGGCGATAAGGATTCTCGTCTTCCTGCCACGTCAGCACCTGGGCGCCTCCTAACGGTCCGGCGTTCAATTGCTCACGCGCGCGCTCCTCTTCGAATGAAGGGCTCACGCAAAAAGCTTGGCCCTTCCGGGGGATCGCCACCGCGAACAGCCGTTCGCTGTTGTACCAACGCACGCCGCTGAAATAGAGCAGCGACGTTCCGCCCGCCAGCAGGATGGCGTCCATCTCGGTTTGAGACATCAACTCCTGCGCTCTGGCAATGCGAGCGCGGCGCTCGTCTGTAGTGATCGGCTTCACTTGTTCGCGCATCGATTGCAGAGCGGCAATCGAGGCCGGAATGCTGCCTGCCGCCGTCTTGCGAATCGCAGTTGCGCCCAGGGCGCCGCCGCCGATGCTTAGAAAGCCCCGTCGCGAAAGCATTCAATAAGATCAGGCGCGCAGGCTGTGGGCATTCCCCGGCTGCATCATTACGGCTCTGCGGCCGCGCAGCAAGATGCCGGCGCCGAGCGCAAGCAGCGCCAGCGCGATCCACTGCGTGATCGAGAATGGCCCCACCAAAGATTGTTCATGCTCCCGGAAGAATTCAATAATGAACCGGGCAATGGAATAAAGCACCAGGTAAAGCCCAATGACGGAGCCCGGCCTGTGCCCGCGATGGAACTGCCGATACAGAATGCCAAATAGGATCAGGTCCGCCGCCGATTCGTAAAGCTGCACCGGGTGAAGCGTCTTATCGAGCGGCACAGGCGCCGCTGCATCTGAGCGGAAACGCACGCCCCACGGCAGGTCGCACTCTTTGCCCCAGCAACAGCCTGCCGCGAAGCAGCCCAGCCGGCCGATGGCCTGCCCTAAGGCCACACCTGGCGCGAAAACATCCATCGTTGGGAAAGCAGGCAAGTGTTGGCGGCGCAAATACAACACCGCCACCAGGAACGCCGCGATAAATCCGCCGTGGAAAACGCCCGCCGCCTGAAGTGTTTCAACCGTAAAGATCTGGCCCGGGTCGCGAACGTAGTCGCCCAGATCGAACAAGAACATAAACAGCTTCGCGCCCACGATACCGGCCATCGCGCAATAGACCGCCAGGTTAGTAATCTTATCGGGCGGCAAGCCGCTACGGCGCGCCAAGCGCAGCGTAATCCCGAGCCCCGCCAGAAACCCGAGCGCCACCAGCACGCCGTAAGTCGGGATGTAGAAACTGCCGATGCTGATCAGTTTTGGGAGCATAGCTACTTATGCGCGAACGTCGCCTCCGGCTCCGGCTTGCGCCGCCCTCGCAGTAAATCAATCATCAGCAGCACGGCTCCCACCGTGATCGCGCTATCCGCCACGTTGAAGGCCGGGAAAGACCATGCGCCATGATAGACCTCGATGAAATCGGTGACGGCGCCATACAGCACGCGATCATAGAGATTTCCGATTGCGCCGCCCAGTATCAACGAAAGTCCGAAACGTGTGAGTGGCGTGTTGAATGAGCTGCCGCGGCCCCAAAGCGCCAGTGCGACAAATACCAGCACAGCGGCCGAGACACCTATTAAGACGGCGCTGCGGAGAAATGGGTTGCCTTCGGCCAACACGCCGAACGCCGCGCCGGGGTTCTCCGTATGGACGATGCGCAGCCACCCGGCGACCACTGAAACCGTATCGAACTGCGTCATGGAGCGCTGGATGCCTAGCTTTGAAATCCGATCGCCTACGATCACCAGCACGGACGCCAAAAGCGGTATCCATCGCCGTGCGCTTGTTTGCGGGCCGGGCACTTAATTTAGAAACTCCGGTATCACGGATGCGCAGCTCGCGCAAACGGTCGGGAACTCGTCATCGCTCCCCACGTCGCTCTTATACTTCCAGCAGCGCTCGCATTTGTCGCCGCGCGCGCGCTCCACTCGAACTTCGAGTCCAGGGCCGCCTCGCGCCAACTCCACTTGAGACACGATGAACCACTCCGGTAGTTCCGCCGCAAACTGCTCAAGCAATGAAAAGAGATCGTCGCCAGCCTCGAGCAACACCGCCGCCTCGAGCGATGAGCCGATGATCCGGTCTTCGCGGGCAGCATCGAGCGCCTTCAACACCTGATCGCGAATGGGCATCAGCCGTTCCCATTCGGCAGCTCTGCCGCGCTGCTCGTCCGTGATCCCTTCGCTCAACTCTTCGGGTTCCGGGAAATAGGCCATGTGGACGCTCGCGGCGCCCGCGCCGAATTTGATGTGTTTCCAGACCTCTTCGCAGGTGAACGAAAGCATGGGCGCCAGCAGCCGCACCAGCGCCAGGTTCAACCGGTGCAGCGCCGTTTGGCCGCTGCGCCGCGCGTGCGAAGGCGGGCCGGCCGTATACAGCCGGTCCTTCGACACATCGAAGTAAATCGCGCTCAGATCGGTGATCGCAAAATCGTAAACGGCGCGATAGACCTTGTGAAACGCATACTCGCTATACCAAACTTTCGAGCGTCGCACCAAGTCCTCGGCCCGCAACAGGATCCAGGTATCCAGGTCCGGAAGCTCGCCGCCCGGAACCGCATCGCGCTCCGGATTGAAATCGCCCAGGTTGCCCAGCATGTACTTGAACGTGTTGCGCAGCTTCCGGTAAGCCTCCGACAACCGCGCCAGGATGACGTCCGACATACGAACGTCTTCCATGAAATCCACCGACGCCACCCACAGCCGCAACAAGTCCGCGCCATACTGCTTCACGATCTTGTCGGGTCCAAGGCTACCAAGCGATTTCGACATCGCGCGCCCGTCCGCGTCAAGCGTCCAACCGTGTGTAGCGCACTCGCGATACGGCGCGCGGCCTTTCAGCGCCACGCCAATCAGCAGCGAGCTCTGGAACCAGCCACGATACTGGTCGCCGCCCTCCATGTACATATCGCTCGGCCACTCGAGCCCATTTTGCGCGGTCAAGACCGCCAGATGGCTCGAGCCGGAATCGAACCACACGTCCAGAATGTCGCTCTCCTTGCGAAAGCTTGCGCCGCCACACTTTCCGCAAGCGCAAGCCGCACCCATCAACTCTTCCGCCGATTTCTGATACCAGATGTCGGTTGTGTGCTGCCGGAATTCAGCGACCACGTTCTCCAATACCTGCTTATCGGTGAAGGGCTCTCCGCAGTTCTCGCAATAGAACACCAGGATCGGCACGCCCCACACGCGTTGCCGCGAGATGCACCAATCCGGCCGGGTCGCGACCATGTTCGCCATCCGCTCTTCGCCCCACCCCGGATACCATTTGATCTTTGTGATCGCATCCAGCGTGCGCGCCCGCAGCTCCTGGCGGTCCATGCCGATAAACCACTGCTCGGTAGCCCGGAAAATAACCGGGCTGTGACATCGCCAGCAATGCGGATAGCTGTGGTCCAGCTTGGCCTGCTCAACCAACGCTCCGTGCTCCTGCAGCAGCTTGATGACGATCGGATTCGCCTCCCAAATTGTCTTCGAGATCAGCGCATCGGGCAGCGCGCCGCTGGCGCCTTCGGCCTGGAACATTCGCCCGCTCGCGTCCACCGGGCAGTACACCGGAAGCCCATAACGCTGCCCGATGACGAAGTCCTCTTGCCCATGCCCCGGAGCCGTGTGAACGGCTCCAGTTCCCTGCTCTAGGGTGACGTGCTCGCCCAACAGCCCGAGCGAATCGCGGTCGATAAAGGGATGCCGGAAAACTGCGCCTTCGAGCTTTGTTCCAGGAAATCGCGCCACCACGGCCTGGTCCCAGCCCAGCACTTCCGCCACCTGCGGCAGCAATCCTTCCGCAACAATCGTCAGCCCTTGCGGCGTATCCACTGCCACGTATTCGAACTTCGGATGGAAGCTGATGGCCAGGTTCGCGGGAATGGTCCAGGGTGTGGTGGTCCAGATGAGCGCGTAAACATCCCGCCCCGCAAGCGCCGGATCGATCGCTGCCGGATCGGACATCAACTTGAAGCGGACATAGATCGACGGACTCGACTCGTTCTCGTATTCGACTTCGGCTTCGGCCAAAGCCGTCCGATCTTTGATGCACCAATACACCGGCTTCAGCCCTTTATAGACGTAGCCCCCGCCGAGAAAGTCAACGAACGCTTGCGCGATGATCGCCTCATATTCTGCGCTCATCGTTAAGTACGGGTCTTGCCACCGCCCCAGAATGCCGAGCCGCTTGAACTCGGTGCGATGAATGTCCACGTATTTCGCCGCGTACGCGCGGCACTCGGCGCGAACGTCAGCCGCGCTCATGGTCGCCTTGCGCTTGCCCAGATCCTGGTCTACCTTGAACTCAATCGGCAGCCCGTGGCAGTCCCAGCCGGGTATGTACGGCGCATCGAAACCCGCCATGCTCTTCGACTTCACAATGAAGTCTTTGACAATCTTGTTGAACGCGGTGCCCAGGTGAATGTTCCCATTGGCGTACGGCGGCCCGTCGTGTAGAACATATTGCGGACTTCCCGCGCGCGCTTCGCGAATTCGATCGTACAGGCCCATCGCCTCCCACTGCGCCAGCATTTTCGGCTCGGCCGTGGGAAGGTTCGCCTTCATCGGGAAATCTGTTTTGGGCAGGTTGACCGTCTTCTTCAGGTCAACTGAGGAAACATTCATGGATTAATTTCATCGTAACGGACGGGCGGCTTAGTTCTGCCGGCTGTACTTAGAAGTTGTGTTAGTCTGGAGAGCGTTCTCGTTAGCCCGACAGCCAAGCGGTGCTTGGTCAACACGACAAGCAATTGCCAAGCCTCCGCGCAGGCGTTGCCGGGCGATTACGTAGGAGACAAACGCTAAGCCCGCTTGTTTGCGGGTCGCTACGACCTTTTCGTCCATGTCGCT
>DATASJ010000059.1:0-17844 GCA_036269275.1 Bryobacteraceae bacterium
GCCCAGCGAAGCTCCGTCAGGAAGCTATTGCAGTTTTTGGGATCGGCGAAGTAAACGATTGCCTCTTGAAGAGTCTTGGGCAGGGCTTCCATGACTCTAGTATGCAGCAAGAAGCGTGGTTAGTCAAGTAAATAGTTGCCCTACTTTGGGTACTGGTATACTTGACACAACCATGTGATTTAGCTACACTGCATTCATGGTCGAGGATGCCCTGCTTGCCGCCGGTGAACCGAATACGCTTTCGGACGCGATCAGGTACTACTCTGATTTAGACGTTGCAACCAAAGCATTCTCTGCTCTCCGCTGGCCCGATGGCGTAATTTGTCCGTATTGCGGTTCAAAAGAGAACTACTACGCTCCGAGTCGCCGCATCTGGAAATGCAAGTCTTGTCGAAAGCAATTCTCACCAAAGGTCGGCACAATCTGTGAAGATTCCCCAATAGGACTTGACAAATGGCTCACGGCAATGTGGATGATTGCGGGTGCCAAGAATGGGGTTAGCTCATATGAGGTTCACCGTTCGCTTGGTGTCACGCACAAAACCGCATGGTTCATGCTCCAGCGCATTCGGCTTGCAATGCAGACCGGTACTTTTGATAAGGCGGTAGGCAAAGTGGAAGGGACGAGACTTCAACTCGCATCAGGAAATGCTTGACGCATATCGAAGGATGCTGAAGGTATTCAAATCGATACGCCAGCAAGTTCCTGATACACCAATCAGTGCAGCACAGATAATCTCGCTATTGAATGAACGAAAAAGGTAGCGTAACGCTATAACTAATGGCATGTCCCAGGTTTCTTGTGGAGCGAATGGCTTGCGGGCCTACTTCTGGGCTGATGGGTGAGCGACGGCGTTCCGCTTCTCCTTGCGTTTCTTGTTCAACGCGGCGATCATCCTCTCGATCTTTCTTTTTTCCGCTTTGAGTCGTGCGATTGCCTGTTCAGGCGTTTCCACTTCCGTTTTTGGAACCGACAAAATCGCCTTGGTGTATCGTTTGAAACGTTCCTGCGGCGATTCATTGGATTCGGGCAGCGGCGGGATCATCTTTTGGTGGGGCATTACTGTATCTAGCGTTGACCGGAACGACAGCCGTGTCAACACGTGAGTTCAACGCAACTCTGGTATCAAACGAATCGACGAAGCGGTTAACGTAAGATCGATCCTTCCATTTGGTCGTTAGGGTTTCAACGAGCTTGCTAGATACTAACGCGGCCAATGGAGGGCCGCGCTGATTGTCTGAACAAAAGGATTTGATGGAAAAACAAACCGCCTCGTTAGCGTGCTGAGAGTTTACTCAGCAATTCAGCTAATGCCGGAAGAGATGATTGCTGACCTTGTCGCAAAATCCGCTTGGCTTCGTCAACTGCTTGCAGCCACGCATCGTCAGTGATGCCGACTTGCTGGAGAAGCGCCTTAGTTGCCGCTAGTTGAGCGGAAATCTCTACCGACCAATCTTATCCGCTACGGTAGCATAGCGGAATTGGTTGTTTCAAGTATACTAGTACCCTACTTTGGGTGATTGGTTTGAGCGCTTCGCCCTCATATTGGACATCGTCGCGCTCGATCGCTCCAACGCTCGTCACCTCCGCTTCTAGCGGAAAATTCTTTGCCCATTATCATTACGCTGCCGGCGCTTTTTGACGTTTTCTGAAGATTTCGGAACAACGGAGCGCCATTTGGCGCTACTGTGAGTTGATGGTGGGCAAAACCGGAACATAGCAACTGATGAGCGGCCAGTCGACAAGCGTAGACTGATCGCCAAGCCACGTCTCTGGCTTCGACCATCGCAGCAGGACAAGAAGCAATTGGCAGAGGCCCGGCAGGCATGACTGGAACGAGAAGCCGCACGAGATATGCCCGCACCGTGCGGCAATACGCATAAGATGGTGAACCCCCGTGAAGCGGGACTGCTCTCGCATGAGCCGCATGCAAGAAAGGTGAGAATCGCATTATGGGCGAATCGGTCCTCGCAGTACCGATCCATCTGGACGCACTTTACGTCAAGGAACCAAGCCGCGTCGCGGCTCCTATGGCCGACTTCACGCGGCTGCCCTTTTTCGATGGCGACCGCGACGTCAACCCTCAGGCGGCGTGGTTGGGCGAGACAGCGGCCCGGCGGCCGTTTACCGATGACGCCTTTGATCTAAAAAAGGGCATTCATCTCCACTGGCGATTCCCTAAGGGTCTCAGTACGGGCATTCAGTTGGCCGACGGCAGAATCCAGTTTCCTCACCTGCCGGATCGCTGGATCGTCACGCGCGGACGCGACACGAACGGCACTCGCACGATAGAAGAACGGTGGGTCGTTGACTCGAGCTACCTCCATCCCGAGGAGGCGGTCACGGAGAGCGCTGCTTATCCGCTGAACGTCGAAACTACCGGACGCTGCTATCGCTACATGGGCCGCGCACTGCCCGTCGATCAATGGCTCAAGGCGACGCACCACCCGCTGGATTATCTCGATGCGCCGTTAACCGTGGCCGGCTATGGCGAGCCGACATTTGCGTCGTTTTATCCCAACTGTTCGCAGCAATTCGGATTTCACGATCCTCACTACGCCGAGCAGATTCCGACGGGCCTGTATTACCAGGTCGTCGGCTGGTACCGCGATCCGCGCCAGGATTGGCTGCAGTACCTGCTGAACCAACCGTTCGAACAGCAGGCCGGCGACGGGTCGAGGACTCCGCACGTGAATTACTACACCGAGCTCGACCGGCTTGGGAGGATCTTGAAAGATCGGCTGCAATGGTCCATCGAAGACCGCCCAACGTTGGACGTCGTGATTGCGTGCCATGGCAGTCTTGCGTTTCGTCCGGGAAACGATCTCGCCTGGGAGCCCAGTTTTCAAAAACCCACCGTGACGTTTGGCGCGACCATCACCGAAGCGCTATCCGCGTACCTGGCAAGCGAAGTAGCAAGCGGGAACGCGGCGCAGAAGGATCTGATCGAGGACCAGCTCGAGGCGATCATGCTCGACCGGACCTTGAGCGCACGGTCGATCGATGTGGCGGCAAAGTTCAAAGAAGCGCGGCACGAGAAAGGCTTCGACGAAGTCTACGCAGGCATTCTTTGGACGATTCGTACCCAGACGAGCGCGACTGAAAAACCTGCGCCCGATATCAACGCGGAAGCGTGGCCGGACGTCGCCGAACAACTTGCCGAGTTGAACAAGCTACAGAAGGCGTATCATCTCGCATGGGACGAAATTCGCTCTTTACGCCGCCGCCTTTATTCCGATTGGTGCCGCTATATGCGCGCCATGTATCCGGCGAACTCGCCCGGCGCGCCGGCGATCTTTGAGCTGCGCACAATCGTCGAACAGCAGCTCGGCGTGATCGACCAAAAAGTCGCCGAGGCGGGCATTTTGGATCTGTCTCCTCGAAGCCCCGACATCCCGCCCGCGTTTTCTGAAACAAAGCCCGGATCGCTCGCGCGGCGGATTGTGGACGCGTTCTCGACAGTCCTTGCGAGCCTCCGCGCGCATGAAGGCAGATTGAAAGAACCAGTCCACTTCTTGATTCAGCCCGCCGTCGCCCCGCGCTATTGGCGTCCGGTCGAGCCGGTAGTCCTGCTCACGGGCGAAGCGGCGCGGATCAGCGAACCGTTTCACGTAGAGGACGCCGAGGCCGACGGACTGCTCAGGTGCCAAGTGTTGCACGGACTCAAGGACGTCGAGCAGATATTTAAGATCAACCCCTCGCAAGTACTCTCGCGCTTTCCGTATAGGCCGCGTGTGTGGACAGGGCAGCCCTGGCATCCTCTGCTGCTCGAGTGGGAGGTGGAACTGACGCCATTTCTGCGGCTCGCCAATCTCACCACGCCCGATCGCAACTACGACCCGAAGTTCCTTACCAGAAACTTCATGCTCAAACGCGAGGACGCGGACCTTTCGCCCAGGGCTATAGCCGGGGAGTTGGATGCCGGCCAGAGCTTCGTGCCGGCACCCGGTTCGCTGGTGTATGCGGGCTCGTCGCTGCTGACGCCGCACGTGGCCGATCAGTTCGTGTTCCAGTTGTACCGATTTCTCGAGCGGTTGATGAAGGAGCTACCGCCTCCGCCGGACTCCATCTTATCGGGCGGCGACGATCTCGATAACTCCGGCAAGTTCGGCTCGAGAGCCACCGTCGAATATCTCGTCGGGCAGCTTCAAAAGAATCCTCCGCCTGGACTCGATGCGGTAACGGTCGGACGGCTGGGCGAGGTCTTGAAACGCCTTCAGCAATCGAACGTCTTCTGCGTGGCACAGCGACTGAGCGGCTTTCACGAAGCACTGCTGATGCATCAGCAAATTCTGCGCATTCCGGTCCGCAGCCCGATCGGGTTTGAGGAGGAGCGCACCTTGGCTTCGAAAGTGGAAGCGGCGATCGGCCGCGAGGCACCTGACGCTCCTATCGCGGAGAAAGCCTTCAATCCGATTCGTGCGGGCGAGCTTCAGGTGAAACGCCTGCGACTCATCAGCACCTTCGGCCGGCAATTGGACTTCGCAAGCGAGCGCGTCATTACGGCGACTCCGATGGATGCTCGCTCGAAGCGCGCCGCGTCGATCTTCCTGCCGCCTCGCCTCACGCAAGCTTCGCGGCTTGAATTCCGGTGGCTCGCCGCCGCAAATGAGGAGCATGAGATGAACTCCCATCCCGATTCTTCTCCCATCTGCGGATGGGTAATCGCGAATCACCTGGACTCGAGTTTGTTCTTTTACTCCGCCGGTGGAGCCGTGTTGGGCTACATGGAAGTGGAAGCCAATGCGCGGGTGCGCTGGCATCCTGCTCCCGGCGCGGTCGAGCCCATCCTGCAGCTCGATCAAATCAAGAACGACTTCCTGCGGCGCCTGGTGAAATTTTTCGTCGGCGGTTCGGCGAAGTATTTCCATCAATTTCTGACTGACCTCGAAGCCGCTCAGCAACGCATTGAGCCGGAACATGCGGGCGATCCGCTGCCCATGGGACAACCGCTCGCGCTGGTGCGGGCGAGGCTGAATCTGGAGCTGCAAGGGCTGCCCGCAGTCCAGCGAAATTGGGCCGATCCGCGCGGAAGCAAGTCGATCCGTGGAAGTGAGGACGTTCGGTTCACGAGCGTCAGGTTCCCGATTCGCTTGGGCGAACAGGATCAATTGAACGACGGCCTGACCGTGTATTGGGTGGAAAATCCGGACGCTAGTTATAAAGATGATGCCTACGTCATCCCCAACTACGACGATGCGGCGAGTCCGGCCGAAAAGAAGTGCGATTTCCTGTACCAATCGATTGAAGACGCCCCGCTCAAGCTGAGTATGTTGATCGATCCGCGCGGCGTGGTGCACGCGGCCACTGGAATTCTGCCTGCAAAATCGATTCAAATCCCTCCGCATCAATTTGCCGATGCCATGAAGCGCTTCGAGATAGCGTTTCTGAGCGCTCCCGTGCTCGCTGGTATGCGCCCGGAGAGCGGCGAGGATAGGATCGCGTTGCCGGTTTCCGATCCCCCGGGATATCAATGGTCGTGGCTCGAGAAGGCAGGCACCGGCTGGACTTCGGCGTCGATTCAAGCGGCGGATCTGTTCCGGCCGTTCGCTGGCGCGACGGAGATTCGCGAGGGTTGGCTCAAGCTCGAGCTTAAGAAAGAAAAAGACGTGAAGAAACAGTGATCGACAATAGCCCGTTCCTGTTCGTCCATTTGCCGCTGGATGAAATTCGCGGCGGGCAATTGCTAGACGCGAGCCCAAATCGGCGGCACGCCATCCCGCATCTTGCGGTCCTCGCCGACGACGAGACGTTCGGCCATTGTCTCGACTTCGCCGCACCGCGCTCGTACGCGGAATTCCCTCCCTGGAAGCTCAATCCGGATTTGTTTCTTGCGCCTACTCCCACGAAGCTCACCATATCGGCATGGATCTCGCCCGTGGCGAGCGACGTCGAGGGGACGATTCTCGACTGCGGCTTCCGACCCGGCCTGCAGCGGTTGAAGATCCGTTTAAGACGAACGGGGCAGAACGTGCAGTTCACCGTTTTGGCGCCCGCCAATCGCGAACGCGAGCGCGGCGTGCGCTGGACTGCTGAGGCAGCTATGCCCGCCGGAGCCTGGCTGCACTTCGCGTTGATTTGGGATCCGATAGGAGAAGGCGCCGACAGAGATTGTGGCTCCTGCGACATGTTCCTCAATGGCGGATTCTTCAGCAGCTATGGAAACACCAACGGCGAGCGGCCGGGGCCTCCGGGCGGAGCCGTTGCGTTTCAGACGCTACTCGGCGGGCCTGGCTTTCGAGGGAAGCTCGCTCATTTGCGTATCCATACGCGCGCGCTGGCACAAGAGGAGATCAACCGGCAGATCGACCAGGACCGGGCGGCGCTACGCCTCGCGAGCCCTATCGAATGCGCGTTGCTCGATCCAAACAACAAGCCGATGATGTTTCTCGATGCTTCTCCCGTTGGCGAGAAGATGCAGTTCATCGTGAAGCCCGTGGGCAACGGGTTGACGCTGGGCGGTCTTCTGCCCGGGCCGATCGGGCCGGACAATTGTCATTTCGAGATTGCGGCTCGGCCGGGGACGCTCGACTTGCGCGCGAGCACGTCCATGGCGGCCACCGCCAGGGAGGGTCGCGATGATTGGGAGGCCAAAGCCTTTCCGAAGACCACGCCGGATGGACATGATTCAATCTGCGTCCGCTGCGTCTCCCCGGAGCCGCTCACGAGCGAGTTGAGAATCGTGCTGAGTTTCCTCATGGCCGACCGCCGATTCGCCGCGCGTTGGACGTTGCTTGATCTGCGCTACCGCAATGTGAACGACGCGCAAGGGCGGCTTCTGGGAGGACGAATCCCGCAATGGCTCGAACTTGCTCCGCGCGTTCCTCAGCCCCCGCCTTCGGTGCCGTCCGCGCGGGTGCAGCCGGTCTGGAACAAAGGTTCGAACTCCTTGAACACGAAAGCCGCCCCCGGCAGGATCATTCTCGAGGGTCACATGTCGGCAACCGACGTAGCAGGGTTATTGAGGTTGCCTCACTGGCACATTCTGGCTCTCCTTCTTCCAGGCTATCCGCGTCCGTTCGGGACGAAGACATTGCGGTTCCCCGGGAGGGTCCGATGGATATCTTCCGCGCCCCCAGAACCCGCTACCGTGTGGCTGGGCGATATAGTGCTGGACCCGGGCAGCTCGGTGTCCGTTTCGACGGATGTGCCGCCCGAGGTGCTCAAGAACGTGAGCCGCATCGAAGTATCCTTTGATGGCGTGTCCTATTCATCCGAGAAGTCGCTCGTCGTGAGCTAGAGGAGAAGCAGTGTGAAGCGAACACAAAGCACGGGCGCTCAGGGGCGCAAACACAAGCGACGGCGTGTGCCGAAGAAGAGTTGATCGCGGCTGCTGGCCGGATGCAGATTTTTCTGAATGGCGTGACTTACTCGGAGGAAGCTTTACGGATTGTAAGTTGAATCGGAGGTGCTATGAAGAGGCAAAAAGATTCCCTGGAGTCTGAAGGACCCGCACACAAAAAGAGAAAATCTACCGAACAGGAGGTAGAAGAGCTTGCGACGATATTCGGGATTCCTAACCTGCCAAACTTCTTCTTCAAGTTAGTTCCTGAACGGACTCGGACGGAAATCGTCGAGGACTACCGGGACTTCGGCTCAGATCTGAACGCTGCCGACTACCAGGATCTTGTTGAGAAGGCAAAGAAAGAGTTCGAGAGACAGGAGTCCTGGAACAAAACCAGCGCGGCGCTCGGGAAGAGCGAATACCTCGCGGGCGGAATCGCGGATGGGGATCTCGTGGTGATCTTCATGGCCATTGGCAATGGAGATTGCATCTTTATCAGAACACCCGGCGGCGAGGTCATCGTTATCGATTGCGGCACGAGAGCGCGCCTTGACAAGGAGGGCAAGTACAGAAAACACATTGGAGATGTTCTGAAAGCACATTTTCTAAAGCCCGGCAAGAGTAGTGAGTCGAAGGCTAATCTTTATGCGCTCATCCTCACTCACCCAGACAAGGATCACCACAACGAGCTTGTTTCCATCATAGAACCGGCGGTCGGCCGCATACAGCATCTATTTCACAGTGATGAGTTGACGAAATACAACGCGGAACCCCCTAAAGCTGAAGGCAATGAGGAGCCCACGCCAGAGGCGCCAGGAAAGAAAGTAGAGACGACGCCAGAAATGAACACCGAGCAGTTTCTACTCTCCACGTCGATCGTGAAGAACAGAGTGACAATCAACTCTCAAAAAGTGGAACTGGCGACTGAGAACCTCTCTGGGGCTCCTCTCCCGTACGTGACAAACCAAGGCAAGAAGTGGATCCAAATTCTGGACGAAACCCCGAACGGCAATAGATGCGAAATCATTCTCCTGGCAGCGGGAGTCTCTGCGGTAAGTGACACAAACCGGGAGGTGAACGCCCCGGAAACAAGGCCGGGAGTTACAAGGCCGTCGCGAGATCGCTACCAGAAGTTACTGAAGGCGCGTCGCTTCGGAGATGATGGTAATTCCGGAAGCATCGTTACCCTGATCAAGACGCATGGCAAGAAGCTTCTGTTTTGCGGAGATGCCACTTACTTAACGGAGATTTTCCTTCTGCAAAACCACCGAGAGGCCATTAAGGATGTGGAGTTGGCGCAGATTGAGCATCACGGTGCGGGGACGGCTCATGCAGGCGGTGTATACGTCGAAACAATTAACCCTGTCTTTGCCGTGGCGAGTTCCGGCGAGCACGGGGGAGATGCGAATCCACGGTGGCGTGCGATACAGAAGTATCTCGGCCTTAAGAAGCTCAAACCCGAAGACGGGGGCAACCAACAACAGCGCCCGGTGCACCTGAAAACAGGCATGGAGGCGCATGACTTTCACTGTTTTGAGGAGAACAAACATCTGATCGGTCGCAAACTATGGGAGCCCCACCAAAAAAAGGGATTGTACTCAACGCGCTCGAACCAGGACGTCTGTTTCGTTCTGAAGCCAAGCGGCGAGTTGCAGCTCGATTCCAAGAAGACCACCACGTGACCCGAGCCCCCGCGGCGATGACTAAGGAAAATAGTTCGCACGAAAATCTTCCCACGAGGGACCATGAGAACGGTCGATCTTTATGAAAGATTGAGCGGCAAATTCGGGCAGGAGCCGTTCGTCCTGAATCCGGGGGATCTGGAAACACTTTCCGCTCAACTGCAAGTGGCGGCTGCCGTCAACGCAATCCGCTGCTACTTCCCCAACGGCACGGTCAAATTGACCGGACGGAAGCCCGTCGCCCGGCCTGCGCAGGGCAAGCGCATCGAAGTGAGCGGCGCCGGTTCCGCGGCGCCATTCTCGGGCATGTCTGTACGTCTGGAATTGTGGACCGAGGAAAAATCCGCCGGAACATTCGAGGTTCATCTCGTTGCTTCGGCCTACGGCGCGACCCCGGACGCGTCCTGGACGCTCGGGCAAGCGATCCCTTTTTATCGCGAGTCCTTGCTGGGCGGTTTACGCTTCGCCTTGAGCGACGATCCGCAGTGCCCCTTTCTGACGCTGTCGTCGCACCCCGGCGGCGAGAACCCGATTCCCGCCCTGCACTGCAAGGGCCTTGTGGAATTGAATTCGATCGAGGCCGCAACACCGAAGCTATTCGCAGGCGACGAGACGAAAGACAAGTACGCAATGGCGCTTGGCACGATGGTCGCGTTCCAACCGTCGACAGAAGCAGCGGACGGCCGCGACTTCCGTCCTTTTGTCTCATTCTTCAGCGGAATGCCGGAAACGCCCGAGAAGCGCAAACTCGGCGGCCTGTTTCCGCTTGAGAACGTTCGCTATGCGATGACGGCAGAGCCCGACTATAACCTGGCAACCTATGATTGGGAGCCCGACTGCTCCTTCCTCTGGTCCGCCGACTTGGAATTGAAGCCCGCGTCCAGCGGAAATGGCGAAGCTGCGAGCGCTTACAAACTGCCGCTCGGCGTCGAAATAAAACACCGTGGCGGGACGATTCGTCTTTGGTCAAACTTGACCGAGGGCGTGGCAATGGCCTGGGACGCGCTGGCCGGCTGCATTCCCGGCGTTACGCTCTCTCAGCCGGATACCGGATTCCGCGTGCAGGATCACGTCTCGCTCACCAAGCTGGAGTTCATTGCCAACAGGACGGCTGACCGTGGACTCGTGTTGGACTCGATTAGCCTGAACGTTCAAACGAATGAGGACAAGAACCGCTGGGTGCTCATCGACGGCCTGCTGACGCTGGACGCCATCGACTTTTTCATCTTCGTCAAAGACCCGGCGGGTACGCCAAGCATCTACTTCTCACTCAGTGGTCTGGTGGGCATCGGCGAGAAAGCCACGCTGCGCCTGACAGCCGATCTATCCAATGCCGGGAGCGAAACCGACTATGGATTCAGCGGTTACCTGCTGGAAGATGAACCGCTCGAAATCAACGAGATTTTAACCCATTTCCTGGGCCATTCCAACTATCCCGAAATACCCAAAATCGCCGTGGAGGATTTCTCTTTCTCGGTGCGGCCCCGTTCGAAGCTCTACGACGGCGAGATCAAACTCGGCGCCGATTGGAAGCTGACCGAGAAGCTCTCCTTGCAGCATGTTTACTTCAAACTGCATCACGGCGCGGGTGAGGGAGACACCAGGTTTGAGGCCAACGGCGTATTTGAGATCGGCGACACCCAAATCTATGTCTCCGCCGATTATGTCAGCGGCGGCCAGGGCTGGACGTTTTCCGGCGGCACGTTCGATGAGGAAGAGATCCCCATTGGGGACTGGTTCAAAGATGTTTGGGCCCTGTGGAGTTCCAACCCTGTCCCAGAGCTGCCACCGGCAGTCAAGGACCTCACCCTCCTGAACCTCGGCGTCCGCTTCAACACGACTACTGGAGATTATTCCTTCCAAGGTACGGCCAGGTTTCCCATCGACGGGAAAACGGATAGCGCAAGCAAGGCGGAACTCACGGTCCAGGTGGACCGGGAAGGCGAATCGGCGACGTTCCGCGGAATTTTGACTTTACTGGAACGCGACTTCGAAGTAGTCTTCAACAATACTGGCCTGACTGGCCTGCTGGTAGCCACGTATGACGGGACGGGGGCGAAACCCGTCAACCTCAAACAGCTCGTCAGCGAGATCTCCAAAACGATCGGGGACAAGATCGCCGACGGAATCTCGATCGATCTGGCGCACGCCCAAGTGGCGTTTTACAAAACACCGGCCTACAGCAAGTTTTTGTTCGGCGTGGAACTGGGTGCGGGAATCCAGCTCTCCAACCTTCCGCTGGTCGGCTTCCTCTTCGATCGCGATCAGACGCTAAGCGTTATATTTCATTTGCTCGCGACAAGCCGGGCTTTCGAAAGGGACGAAGTCCAGGCCATCAATCAACTCACCGGCCCGCAGATGACGAAGCTTCCCGATGAGCGGATCGGGGCAGCCTTGTCTGAGGAGACGTATTTCGGACTGAAGGCAGCAGTAAACTTTGGCGGCATCACTCATCAGGTGGCGCTGCCGCTCGACACAAACGTGGGCGCCGCCACCGATTCCAAGAAGTTATCGGTACAAAACGCGGCGAGCGATAAGGCGGTGTATTGGGTCAAGATTGACAAGGCGCTCGGCCCGTTCCACTTCGAGCGGCTGGGCATCAGCACGGACGGCCAAGCGCTAGCGTTCCTTCTCGATGCGTCGCTCAACACGGCCGGCCTCACCATCTCGCTCGATGGGCTCGAAGCCCGCTGCACCTTCGAATCGCTGAGCAACAAGAAGTTCGAACCATCGTTCGACCTGCGCGGACTTGGCGTCGCGTTCAAGAACGGGGATCTTGAAATTGGCGGCGCGCTGGTCCGCCGTCGCAACGCGCCCAATGCTTTCGACGGCGCACTGGTACTTCGCTATAAGCAGTTGGGGATTGAGGCGGTCGGCTCCTATGAAACCATCGACGGCCACCCCGCGCTATTTGTTTACGCGTTGATCAATTATCCGCTTGGCGGACCAACGTTCTTTTTCGTAGAAGGCGGAGCCGCGGGCTTTGGCTACAACCGATCGCTGACCATCCCCACGATCGATGCGGTAGCGGCCTTTCCACTCGTCCAGCAGGCTCTCGCTCCCAGCGCCGAAAAGCGCACGCCCCTTCAACTTGCGGCGGATCTGCGGCCCCACGTCGCACCCGCCGCGGGCCAATATTTCTTCACCGCGGGCCTCAAATTCAGTTCTTTCAAAACCATCAGAGGATTCGTTCTCGTTACGGTTTTGTTCGGCGATCATTTCGAAATCGACGTTCTGGGGAAGGCCACGCTGACCTCTCCACCCGATGCCGCCCCGGGCAAGGCTCTGATGTCGGCGACGCTTCTGCTGCTTGGCCGCTTCTTGCCCGAACAAGGCTTGCTGATGGTGATGGCGCAACTCGCGCCTGATGCGCATCTGTTCGCGCCGGATTGTCATCTTACCGGCGGCTTTGCGATGTACTGCTGGTTCGAAGGCAAAAACAAGGGCGACTTTGTGGTGACGCTGGGCGGCTATCACAAGTCCTTCGCGGTGCCGGCGCATTATCCGAAGGTTCCGCGCCTGGGGATGAATTGGCAGGTGAACCCGAACCTGTCGCTCAAAGCAGAAGCGTATTTCGCGCTTACGCCTTCTGCCTTGATGGCCGGAGGAAAGCTTGAAGCCAACTGGAAGAGCGGCGATCTCGAGGCCTGGTTCCGCACCGAGATCGACTTCCTGATCGGTTGGCAGCCTTTCTATTACGAGGGCAACGCCTTGGTTGCCCTCGGCGCGCGGTATCGCTTCGACTTTTTCGGCAGGCACGAAATCAGTGCGGAGCTGACGGCCGAACTCAACGTCTGGGGACCGCCTTTCTCCGGACGCGCACGCGTGCAATGGAATCTCATCTCCTTTGAAGTCACGTTCGGGAAGGCACAGCCGAAGCCGCTTCCCGCTCTCGATTGGCCAGCGTTCCGAAAATCGTTCCTGCCGGAGAAGTACATGTTCACTATCACGGCTGAGGGTGGAACCGTGGCCCAGGGCGGCAGCGCAAAGCCCTCCGCTGGGGATCTGGGCGTCGTTAATCCTCGCACGTTGCGCCTTGCTGTTCGCTCTCCGCTGCCGGTGAAGATGGCCGGTAACGATATTTTGAGGAATTCGGTCGAAGTGGCGGGCCGCCATTCGGTCAAAGAACCCGCGCTGGGCATCGCGCCGATGGACAAAAGGGCCGGGCAGTGGAACTCGACGGTATCCATTACCATCGTCTGTCAAACCGGCGGGAACACGACAGAGGACCGCACCAGCCGCTTCCAAGCAACTAAGCTCCGCAGTAACGTGCCTGTCGCGCTCTGGGGCGAAACGATGCACCCAAACAAACACGCGAAGGAGGCGCCGCACTTGCTTCCGGATGCGATCTGCGGCTATGAAATTCGGCCGTCCAGCCCCGTCGACATTCAGTCCTCCGCCGAATTCGCCGTCTCCGCCGCAACGCGGAACGCGACGCTCGCCAAAGCCTCCACAGCTTCCCTACTCATGCATCGACCGTCCAACAGGACAGAGCCGGAAGTCGCGGAGAGCCTCCTGAACCCGCTGGTTCGCCGCCGCCGGAGAGAGCTCCTGCACGATCTGTTGCCCAACGTGCAAGTCGATTGGGGAAGCGTGACTATAGCATCCTGGCGCGGCACGCCCCAGATCGTTAGGTCCTAGCCGGAGCCGAAGGAGAACTCATGCCGGAAACGTACAGATTGAGCAATGCCCACCGGCCCTCTTTGCCGCCCGGCTCCTACGAGATCAAGATTTCGTGGAACCTTGAAGTTGACGGAAAGAAGCTCGAGGAAGCGAACGACAGCGCCAGGTTTAAGGTTGCGAGCGAACGCTTCTGGCTCGATCCAGCCGAGATCGAATCGGTCTATCCTCCCGAAGGGACGACTGGCGATTACAGCAACGATCTTGCCCATATCGCATTTTGCCGCGACACGCTGCCCTGGGAGCGTTCCGCCAAAGCGGGCTCGGATGCGCCCTGGCTTGGCCTGTTGTTGCTCAACGAAGAGGAGACTGCGCAGTGCCCGCTCACAACCATGACGCTCCAAGGATACAAAGACCGGCTCGCAGCCTATTCGCCCCCAATTGCGGTCCACCTGGAACCTGGGGAGGAAAAAGAATCGGCCCAGGTGATCGAGCTTCCACAAACGGTGCCTGATGGAGTGCTGCCTCAATTGCGCGAGCTTTCGTTGCTCGCGCATGCGCGTGTGACCGAAAACGCGGCGGTAATCGTGAATACCGTGGGGGTCATCGCTAGCAAGCGGCTTCCCTCCAGCGGCAGAAACGTCGCCCACCTGGTGGCACTTGAAAATCGCTTCACGGGCGACGAGTTTCCGCTGCCGGTAAGCGGTGGAAGATGTCTTCTCATATCGCTCAAGAGTTGGAGCTTCACAAGCCAGCCCGCGGCAGCGAATGCGCAATCGACCCAGTCGCCATTCGAACGCCTGAAACCAAGCTGGCTCCAGTTATCCTCAACCAGGACGAGCTATGAGAAGGCCGGGTTCGTGCCGCTCCCGCATCGCTTTCGCTCCGGAGAATCGACCGCGTCGTGGTATGCCGGTCCGCTCTCGTGCGGCGTACCGATTTTCTCGCCGCAGGACGCGGCGAAGCTTGTGAAGCTGCCGGCCGAGTGCGCTGATGATCTGCTCTGGTACGACGAAAGCCTGGGCATGCTCAACGTCACGTACGCGGCTGCATGGGAACTCGGCCGCCTGCTCGCGATCCAAAACCGGACGATGTTTTCCCTGCTTCACAAATGGCGCCGGCAGCAGATCCACTGTCATCAGGCGATGACCGCGGGAGCACACGACGCCGCATGTTGCCATATCCCGCAGATCCAATGCGCATGCGCCGAGCCGGCTCCCCAAGCGGCGCCGGAATTGAAAGAGTGGATCTCGGGACTGCGCAAACTGCAGGGCATCCCGTATCGTTATTTGCTGCCCGACGAACGCCTGCTGCCATCCGATTCCATCCGCTTTCTTGCGATCGATCAGAATTACATCAGCGCGCTGCTCGATGGCGTGTTCAGTTCCGTTCGCGCGCCCAGCCGGTGTCCCGACGAATGTAGAAAAGGGGAACTCGAACTGTTGGGCGGCGGTCCGCCGGAAGTCACCGGATTTCTGCTTCGCTCCAAGACGGTCGCCGCGTTGCCGCGCCTCGAAGTAACCGCGAATGTAGCGAACGCTTCGAAGAATCCATATCACAGCGCGCGGCTTTCTCCTTCCATTCTGCTGTACCTATTTGAGGGGCGTGTATCGAAAGTCACGCTACGCCAGAAGCCTGACACGATTCATCTCACCATAAAACGCCTCGCAAACTTCACTTGGTCGAATCAGGAAAAACGTGCTCTGGCGCTTTACGGGACATCGAGCGCAGAATTCGCCAAAGGGCTTTTGGACTACCCCGAGGAGTTAGTGGTGAGCGTCGGGTGGTAGCGTGACAATCCCGGCTACCCGGTGAAGCGGTGGATCCTTAATGGTTCGATACCGATGCGATCATTGACCGCTCCGCGAATTCGCTGTTTGCAGCCGAGATAACGCTCGGTGGTTTGCACAGAAACATGTCCGAGCAGAAATTGAATTTGCTCCAACTCTCCGCCTGCGGAGTGGCAGAGCTTCGCGCACGAGCGCCTCAAGTCGTGCGGAGCGACACCAGGAAAGCCAGCTTTCGCGGCATACGACTTGACCACGTGCCAGACCGCGCGTTCCGTCACGCCATCGCCCCAGCGTTGAAATATCTTGCCCGAATTCAGGTCAGCTGCATGGACCCACTCATCCACGGTCGCTTTCACCCATTCCGATACCGGAACCGTTCGAATGTGCCCGCCCTTGCCAACAAGATCGACTATGGCCCAATGCTCTTCTCGCTGCTGCAAGTGCGTAAACCCTACATCGGCTAGCTCGCGACGTCGCGGCCCGCAACCAAGCAAGATTGCAAGAACCGCACGGTCTCGTTTGCCTTTCAAGGTCTGCGGATCAGGACTCTGCCAGAAGCGGCGTGCTTCGTCTGCGGTGCGCCAATTGCCGAGCCTTACGCCCAACTTCTTGGGACCTTTGACTCGCCGGATGCTGGCTGCCAACTCTGGGCTGAGCAAGCCCGCATCAGCCGCTTCATACGCTAGCCGGCGGACGGCTGCAAGTCGGCCATTGATCGTGGCCGCCGCAAGGCCGCGGTTCTCGAGGAAAATGCGAAAGCGCGTAACGACTACTTTGTTGAAGGACAGTCGTGGCTCAGAACAATACCACTGAATAAACTCATCGATGGCATGTCGATAGCCCCGCTTAGATTCTGGCGAACGCAAGCTGTCGAGTACCGCCGCCTTACTGTGGTCCAGATCCGGAAGGCCGAGTTTCGATTTCGGCCGCTTTGAATTAGCGGGTTTCCGCCTGGCTCGTTTGCTCATTCCAGCCGCCTCCAGTGCGGCTGGTCGAAAGCCTACGCCCGCTCTAAAAACAGCAGAGCGCGTTACACGGTCACCTCACGCTTCCCAGAACCTCGTTTTGAGGCACTGGATCGGCCGGATCGCTTAGAGACCGCGCTCTTCGGCAATCGCGGAACAACCTGAACGCCCGCCCAAAGCGTGGCGATCGTTTGCTCGACCACGAGAGTCTGGTCAGGCAAATCAGGCACAACCCCTTGGATGACCATGAGCGTGGCGAGGCCGAAGATCGTGTACCACCAGGTGTGGGCTACCACTGTGTCATCCCTACTTGGCAATCCTTCATCCTTGGCAACATCGAAAAAGAGCTGTACGAAACGTTGGAACAAAGGCGTGCCAATGTCGTTGATGTATTGTCCAGCGCGGATGCCGTTGCGGTTTTCCGGCCCGAAGAAGACGTTGCGGAACTGCTGTGGATGGGCAGTGCAGAACTGAATCAAGCCACGTGAAGTCGCAAAAAGACGCTCTTTCGGTGCAGGATGTTTAGCGGCAATCGCGTCGAAGTTCTGAATCAGCAGCCCGATCGTCTCGCTGCTCAACTCGGCAAGAATATGCCATTTGTCGGGAAAATGCTGGTAGATGACGGCGTGCGTATAGCCGATCTCTTTAGCGATCGCACGAAGCGTCACGGCTTCGTAACCGCGATCGGCAAACATTTTGCTTGCAGCCGCGAGGATTTCGCCCCGCAGCCTTTCCTTGCGCTCTACCCGGCGACTTGGTGATGTGGATGTCACTTCAATAGCTTAGTCCCTTTTGACGATTTTTTCGACCGCTTGTTGTTTTATAACCATTGGTTGTAAGAGCGCCACCCTCTGATGGCACCGCGGTTGATGTCTTTAGAAAACAAACCACTGATTAATTTGCAACCAATGGTTGTGATTGGTCTCTAATGGTCAGGTCACTCATTTGGATGGGCGGCCAAACAAGGAGAAAACGAGCATGTATTTAGTCATGGGCATTACTGGAAAAGTTGGGGGCGCCGCCGCGCGGCATCTGCTGAAGCAAGGCAAACAGGTGCGAGCACTTGTGCGCAATCGCGAGAAAGCGGCGAAGTGGGCAGACCAAGGCGTGGAGTTGGTGGATGGAGACTGGAACGATGCGACAGCCATAGCGGCGGCGCTCAAAGGTGTTGAGGGCGCGTTTGTTATGTTGCCGGCGGTATGGGCGCCCTCGCCTGATTACAGAGAAGCAAAGGGCGTGATTGCGAACTATGTCGAGGCGCTGACCAAGGTAGTGTCCCCGCGGGTGGTAGCGCTCTCGTCGATGGGCGCGAATAGAACAAGCGGGGTGGGGATGATCACGGCCTTATCACTCTTGGAGCAAGGTTTTCGCAGCCTGCCATCTCCGGTCGCATTTGTGCGCGCAGGCGGCTTTTTCGAAAACTTTCTTTTCGGCTTACAGGCCGCCCAAGGCGGAACACTACCGGTCTTCTACAGTCCTACAAACCGGAAATCGACAATGGT
>DATASJ010000060.1:0-2805 GCA_036269275.1 Bryobacteraceae bacterium
TCTCGTGGCCGTGAATCACAGTTCGAATCATCCACGGGGAGGCGAAGATTCAATTGTTCGAACTTTCCGCATTATGTTGACGGCTCCCGGGACCCGGCATATCGCGAAAACCGGGCGCTTCCTTCAACTGCGACCATTCTTCCGGCCAGATGGGCGAGGCGATTCCCGGCGAGTGTGGCTCGGCTTCCAGCCGTTTCCTCCGGTTTCTCGCCTTTCTCAGGTTCACGCCTCGCGTAAGTTGACGGTAAGCGGCTGGTGAACCGCCCTTCCATTGACGAATGACGGGACGGATATTGGAGGGGTGGCGGAAACCAGGCAGAAGTATTGGCGCAAACTGATAGCCGAGCAGGAGGCCAGTGGGCAAAAGGCACGGCCGTTCTGTCGCGAGCGGGGAATCGGAGAATATTCGTTTTACAAGTGGCGTCAACGGCTGCGACAAAGTGACACGGTGCAATTCGCGCTGCTGGAAACCTTGCCGGCGCCCACGGCCAGCCTGGATTTCGCACTCGAACTGGTGCTGAGAAGCGGGGAGCGGCTGCGCATAGGCAACCAAGTGGTGGCGACGACGTTGCGGATGGTGCTGGAGGTCGTGCGGGGATGATACACCTGCCGGCCAGCGTGCGCGTGTACTTGTGTCTGAACCCGTGCGACATGCGCCGAAGCTTTGATGGGCTTCACGCCCTGGTAAGAGATCACCTGCAGTTGGATGCCTTTGTCGGCCATCTTTACTTATTCGCAAATAAGCGAAGAGACCGTCTGAAAATTTTGTACTGGGACCGTGACGGATTTGCGATTTGGGCGAAACGGCTTGAGGCAGGTACGTATGTCATTCCCTCTGGAGAGCCCGGCGAAGCTCGGTTCGAGATCACTGTCGAAGAACTGGGAGCACTGCTAAGCGGCATCGATCTGAGCAGCGCTACGCGGCGAAAGCGGTATCAACGCGCGGCCAGATAAAAGACGAATAAAACATCTCTATCTTCATCTGTTTTTACTTGAAGCGGGGCCCTTTTTCAATTTATTCTGAAAGCACGCTCGTGCTCACTGTCGATCCCAACGCGCTGCCCAGGGACATCGATCAGTTGCAGAAACTCGTCGCCGAGTTGTGCGAGCGCCTGAAGCACGAGACTTCGGAAAAGGACAAGTACCGGATCTTGCTGCGCGAACTGCTGGATGCGCAGCGCGACCGCAAGAGCGAGCAACTCTCGAAAGATCAACTGGCGCTGTTCGAAACTCTCTGGAAGGCCAATCAGTCGGAGGAAGAGGACGAAGCGGATGCCGAGCCGTCTGCCGAAGAAGAACAGAAGCCGGAGAAACCGGAAATCAAGAAGCGCAGTGGACGACAGCCGCTGGCGGGGCATCTGGTTCGGGAGCGAGTGGTGCACGACCTGGCGGCATCGGAGAAGCACTGCAATTGCTGTGGCAAAGATCTGCACCTGGTCGGCGAGGAAACCAGCGAACGCTACGAGTTCATCCCCGCAGTGATGAAGGTGATCGAGGATGTGCGGCTGAAGTACGCCTGCGATTGCACGATGAAAAGGGCGGACAAACCCGCGCAGCCGATTGAGAAGAGCACAGCCGGAGCGAGCGTGTTGGCGCAGGTGATCGTTTCCAAATTCGGGGATCATCTGCCACTGCATAGACAGGAAAAGATCTTTGAGCGCCACGGAGTGGAAATCTCACGCAAGACGATGGGCGGCTGGATGGCGCAATGCGGAGATCGGTTGGAATTGCTGTACGCATCGGCCCGGAAAGTCCTATTCCAGTCAAAAGTGATCGGGACCGATGATACTGGCGTGAAGGTGTTAGACCCATCGCTGAATTTTGCACGGACTGGCCGGATCTGGCCCTATGTCGGAGATGTCCACCATCCGGTGGTGGTTTACGACTACACGGCGACGCGAGGTCGGGATGGACCGGCGAAGTTTTTGGAAGGATATACAGGATATCTGCAGGCCGATGCCTACGCAGTCTACGATGCATTCTTCAAACCTGCCCGCGGACTGATCGAGGTCGGATGCATGATGCACGCACGCCGGTACTTCTTTAAGGCGCTGGACTCGGATCAGCCACACATGGGTCCGGCGCTGCACCTGATCGCGCGTCTGTACGCGGTGGAGGATCGCGCCCGTGGGCTCAGCGGTGAGGAACGGCTGGGTTTACGGAAGCGGTTGTCAGCTCCAGTGATAGAAAAGTTAAACCAGTATCTGCTCGAGATCCGCGACGAGGTATTGCCGAAGAGTCCAGCCGCCCAGGCCGTGCGCTACGCGCTAAATCAGTGGGAGGCGCTAACACGCTTCGTGAAAGATGGCGATCTGGAAATCGACAATGGCGCTACGGAGCGAGCAAACCGGGACATCGCCATTGGTCGCGGCAATTGGACGTTCTTCGGCAGCGACGCCGGCGGCAGAACGGCCGCCATCTTGATGAGCTTCACCGCGATGTGCAAGCGGAATGCAGTCGAGCCGTTCGCCTGGTTCCGGGATGTGCTGTCGCGCATAGCGACACACCCCATCAACCGAATCGAAGAGCTACTGCCGCACAATTGGAAGGCCCTCGCACCGGCCGCCAACCAAGCCTGAAATCAAACGAACTTCACAATCACGCGTCGAGACGCAAGGGCGGTTCACGAGCCGTTTACACATTGTTTAGACAAAAGGGATCGGAAAAGGGAATCAGATAGTATGGCGAGGCATTCGGCTTGTATGAGAAAACTCCGGTACGCGTACGAAGCATGGGATGACGGCAATCCGTATTACCTCGATTGGCGGGGAAAGAAGCAGTACGCCTGACATCCCGATCCGGATT
>DATASJ010000061.1:0-1699 GCA_036269275.1 Bryobacteraceae bacterium
ATGCGTAACCCGGAAAATTCCAGCTTTCCCATCTCGTGCCCTGGACTTTTGTAGTTGGCGAGATAGCGGTCCATCGTGGCCTGCCATCCATGCTGTTCTGTCGCGCCGGAGAAAAAAGTCAACTCTGAAGAATTCCAGTAGCCTGCCATGAAGCCTTCCAGATCGTGGCGGTTCCAGGCTTCCTGCTGGGTGCGTAGCACCCGCTCAATGGCTTTCCCCTCAGTGCCATATTCGCCCGATGCGGCTTGGGCAAAAGCCAAGTGACTGGTTGCGAGCAGAGCGATGGACAGACAGCAGGAAGAAAACAGGAAGTTGAGAACGAACCGGGTGCGCATGCAAACCTCCGAACGCTTACCGCATTTCTAGCGGGCGCACCAGTTTCGCATGACGGAGGGAATCGAGTGGAAAGATTTTGAGAACCAGCCGCTACGACTCTTGAGAACTACGCGCGGCCCTTCTTCGCGGCAACGGCCTTGGCTGCGACGGGCTTACCGGCAACTTCCCACGGACGCTTCGGCCGGTCCACTGGCGCTTTGTCGCGACCCTCGATCCGGTCGTAGTGGTAAGACTCGCTCACCGTTCCGAGCGACTCGTTGTAAAGGCTGGGCAGTCCAAGCCCTACTTTCAGTTCTTCAGCAAACGACTGCAACGCTTTGAGGTGGTCGGCGGTCGCCGGAATTTCGGTCTTCGAATTCTTCAGGAACTGCTGATAGCCGCGATTGACCAGTTTTGAGATCTCGCTGCCAACAAGGTATCCGGGATAAGCAAAAATTTTCACGCCATCTTCGGGCGTTTTCTGGATGGCGGCGGATACGTTGTATTTCCTCAGGAACACGCGGCCGTTCGTGCCGGGCGCTTCGGTCACATCGAAACCGTGCTCGCGCAACCAGCTCAATGCCTCGTCATAACTTCGTGCTTCAATTTCCTTCATTCTCTACGCGTCCAATCTTTTAGATGCAGGCCGCGCCAAACTGTGCGCTGCTTATTTACGGCATCCGCTTGCAATGTTTGTCATCTAAAGACACCATACTACATAGCGCGTTTCGTGCCGCTTTGCATAATTACGATAGTCACGAGGGAATTGTTCAATCATGGTTCAAACGTCGGCGAAGTCGGCAGCAGCTTTCCTGGCGCATCGCGCGCCTGAGCCCGACGTGGCGCGGCTCGGACTGAGCCTGCTTGATCGAGTCGGTAATACTCCGCTGCTGCGTTTTGATCGGCTTACTGACCATCTTCCGGGAGTAACACTTTTGGGCAAGGCCGAATGGCACAACCCCGGCGGTTCGGTAAAGGACCGTGCGGCTTCGAGCATCGTCGCCGAAGGCCGTCGTAGCGGGCAGTTCTCTCCCGAAAAGATTCTGCTCGATGCCACCAGCGGAAACACCGGCATTGCTTACGCTATGCTCGGCGCGGCCGAGGGATTTCCGGTCGCGCTCTGTATGCCGACGAATGTTTCTGTTGAGCGCAAACAAATCCTCACCGCTTACGGAGCCAACATAATTTACACCGACCCAGGCGAAGGTTCTGACGGAGCCATTCGCAAGGCTCGCGAGCTCGCAACCGAGCATCCTGATTTATATTTCTACGCCGACCAATATTCGAACGACGCCAACTGGCTCGCGCATTATCACGGAACCGCGAACGAGATCTGGCAGCAAACGGAAGGGCGCATCACTCATTTTGTTGCCATGCTCGGTAC
>DATASJ010000062.1:0-1552 GCA_036269275.1 Bryobacteraceae bacterium
CCCGCGCTGTCGCCGTTCAATGCGTTTCTGATCCTCACCGGCATCGAGACGCTGCCGCTGCGCATGCGCGCTTTTCAACAAGGAGACTCTCGCCGCAATTCTGAAATTCCCGATCGCCCCCGTGGAGGGCTGTTCAACCTATTGTGACCACACCAGTGTCCCGAATCCGAAGTTCGCAACATTTTGCGGCGCCCTCTTTCGCGAACTTCGGATTCGAAAGGACACTAGAAAACTATAATTCTAGTGTGGTTTTGGTTCAGAAGTTCTCTTGGAGAATTCGCGGCAACAATGAAGAGAACTTCTGAACCGCCACACTAAAGCGGTTTTCGTCCGGTTTGAATCGGGGGATTCCCAAACGGTTAGCGATGATAGAGACTTTGTGCATTGATTCTCCTTACAGTCGGGGGCGGGCAGTGCCAAAGGCCTATTCTAGTGACCTGCGGGTACGCGTTATCGAAGCCGTGGCTGCGGGCGCATCGCGGCGCGAGGCGGCCGAACGTTTTGAGGTGAGCATAGCCTCGGCGGTCAAGTGGCTGCAGCGCTGGCGCGACAATAACAGCGCCGCGCCGAAGCCGAGCGGCGGAAGCGTTTCGCCGCTTGAAGAGTTCGCGGCCGAGATCTTGGCTGTGGTTGCTGAGCATCCAGACCTGACGCTTGAGGAGACCGTTGCAGAGCTGCGCAAGCAGCGGATTCGAACGAGCCGCAGCGCGCTCTGGCGTTTTCTCGATCGCCACAACATCACCCTTAAAAAAAACCCTGCAAGCTGCCGAACGGCAGCGAGCAGATGTGGCGCGCGCACGCCGGCGTTGGATACGAGAGCAAGGTTATCTTGATCCCGCCCGGCTGGTGTTTATCGACGAGACTGCGGTCAGCACGAACCTGGCGCGACTGAAGGGGCGTGCGCCAAAGGGTGTCAGGGTGATCGGCAGTGTTCCACTTGGATCATGGCAGACGATCACCTTCGTGGCGGCCTTGCGCCACAATAAAATGACCGCCCCGATGGTGATCGAGGGGGCCATGAACGGAGAAATGTTCCTTGCCTATGTTGAGCAGTGCTTGGTTCCTACACTCCGGCGCAACGACATCGTCGTGATGGATAACTGCCGAATCCACATGGCTCCTGCCATTGCACAAGCCATTGAGAAGGCGCAGGCGAGCGTGCGCTATCTTCCGAAATACTCGCCTGACCTCAATCCGATCGAGCTGCCTTACAGCAAATTTAAGGCGTTCCTGCGCAAGGTCGCGGCGCGAACCATTCCGCGCCTCACTCGCGCAATTCGCTCGTTCATCCCACAACTCAGCCCTCACGAATGTGCCAACTATTTCAGGCACGCAGGCTATGCTTCAAAGTGACCGGAATCCGCTTTTAGTTCACCGCGAAACAATACAACAGGCCGTCGCCGCCGGTGCTGATCAGGTCCTTCTGACTGCAGCCGCCATCGGGGCCCTGCGAAGGATGCGAATTGTTCCAGGATTTCGACGCGGCGTCGTCGCGCAAGCCGATCCGGTCGGCATGTCCCACTATCGCCGCGCCTTGGGTGCTGCTCGTCCA
>DATASJ010000063.1:0-1567 GCA_036269275.1 Bryobacteraceae bacterium
CGATGGGGTTGGCGCCGGTCACTTATTGTTTATGGCAGGAGTTCCTGCGTTACGACCCGAAAGATCCGAACTGGCTGAACCGTGATCGCTTCGTCTTGTCGAACGGGCATGCTTCCATGCTGCTCTATGCCATGCTCCACCTTGCGGGCGTGCGCGAAGTTGCTGAGAACGGCGAGGTGCTGGACCAGTTGGCGGTTCCGATGGAGGAGATCAAGCGCTTCCGGCAACTGGGAAGCCGCACGCCGGGGCATCCGGAATCTCACGTCACCACCGGTGTTGAAACGACTACGGGGCCGCTGGGACAGGGCGTGGGATATAGTTTAGGGATGGCGATCGGCACTAAGTGGCTAGCCGCAACGTTCAACCGCCCGGGCTTTGAGGTTTTCGATTACAACGTGTACGCCATGTGCTCGGATGGCGACCTCATGGAAGGAATTGGGGGCGAGGCAGCTTCGCTGGCGGGACACCTCAAGCTTTCAAATTTGTGCTGGATGTACGACCATAACAACATTACGTTGGATGGCCCGGCGAACTGGTCCTTCAGCGAAGACGTGGCAACGCGCTTCATCGGCTACGGATGGAACGTGACGCGGGTCGCGGACGCCAACGATTTGGAAATACTGGGCCGAGCTTTTGAAACGTTCCAGAAAACTACCGATCGTCCCACCTTAATTATTGTGGACAGCCACATCGGCTACGGGTCGCCGCACAAACAAGACACCAATGCCGCGCACGGAGAGCCGCTCGGCGAAGAAGAAGTGCGGCTGGTAAAGAAATTTTATGGCTGGCCGGAAGACGCCAAATTCCTGGTGCCCGAAGGAGTACGCGAACATTTCGAGGAGGGCATTGGAAAGCGCGGGCAGGAAGCGCGCGCGCAATGGTCGAAGATGTTCGCGGAATACTCGAAGAAGTATCCGGAACTGGCGGACCGGCTGCATCGCATGCAGCGCCGCGAGCTTCCCGATGGATGGGATAAGAAGTTGCCGACATTCCCCGCGGACGCCAAGGGAATTGCAACCCGCGAGAGTTCAGGCAAGGTATTGAATGCGGTGGCAGAGAATATTCCATGGATTATCGGGGGCTCGGCCGATCTGGCTACCTCGAATAAAACGACTTTGAAATTCGAAGGGGCCGGAGATTTTCAGGCGGGTAGCTATGCCGGTCGCAATCTCCATTTCGGCGTGCGCGAGCACGTGATGGGCGCGAGCGTGAATGGGCTCACGGTCACGGGAATTCGCGCGTTCGGCGCCACTTTCTTTAACTTCAGCGACTACATGCGCGCCAGCATCCGGCTCGCCGCGCTGATGGAAGCTCCCTCCATTTTCATTTTCACGCACGATTCGATTGGAGTCGGAGAAGACGGGCCGACGCATCAACCGATCGAGCAACTGGCGTCGCTGCGTGCCATGCCGAATCTGATTGTGCTGCGGCCCGGCGATGCCAACGAGGTCGTGGAGTCCTGGAAGATCATCGCGCAGTTGCAGCACCAACCCGTGGCCCTTGTACTAACGCGGCAGGCGCTGCCTACCTTTGACCGCACAAAATATGGACCGGCCTCAGGCACTGC
>DATASJ010000064.1:0-5049 GCA_036269275.1 Bryobacteraceae bacterium
AAAATTTATCCTCGATTACAACCGCCGAATCGTAGCCGCGAGCGATGAATTCTATTCCTACACACGGCCCACCGACTTCCACTTGGAGTCGCGCGAGGTCAAAGTCTTCTCTACGCGCGCCGTTCCCGACCCGAAGCTTGAGGCAAAGGTCAAAGGAACGTTCGGGGAATTCCTGCGATTCACTTCGCCGGTCAAGACGCCCTATCCGGAGAACAACCTGGTGAATGCCCGCTGGTTCCCAGCGCGGGGGCGTCGCGCCATTGTTCTGCTACCGCATTGGAATGCCGACGCAATCGCCTACGTCAGCCTGTGCCGTGTGTTGAATCTGATGGGTATCGCGGTATTACGGCTGACCATGCCGTACCACGACATTCGCATGCCCGCCGAGATCAGCCGCGCGGACTACGCCGTCTCCGCCAATATTGGACGCACGCTCGACGCCGTCCGCCAGGGAGTGACCGACATCCGGAGCTGCTTCGACTGGCTCGAGCAACAGGGTTATAGCCAACTTGGCATTGTGGGCACTAGTCTCGGTTCTTGCTACGCATTCATTGCGGCGGCGCACGAGCCGCGCATTCGCGTGGCGGCCTTCAATCACGCGTCTACGTATGTGGCCGACGTGGTGTGGCATGGGCAGTCGACACGCCACATCCGGCAGGGAATCGAGCAGCAGATCGACCTCGATCGCCTGCGGCAAGCCTGGCTGGCCGTCAGCCCCATGTCGTACTTCCAGCAATTTTCACGCTGGCCCCGGAAGTCGCTCATCGTGTATGCGAAATACGATCTGACGTTTTTGCCGGAGCTCTCGCGCCAGGTCGTCGAGGAGTTTGAGCGGCATGGGCTTGATCACAAGGTTGCTGTGCTGCCGTGCGGCCATTACACGACTGGGGAAACGCCCTACAAATATATGGACGGCTGGCATTTGGCTTCTTTCCTGCGGATCGCCTTTTGAAGGGCGTCAACCACGAAGGTTCACCAAGGAAACGTTCCGCGCTTTCCTGCGCGTGACTTTGCGCCCCTCGTGGTTAAAGGCTGCGGTTTAGAATGTAGCCATGCAGTCTGCGCCAGCTGCCAATCCCGATACGGTGGTGGAGTCGCGACGGGGCGAGTTCTCTATCAGCACCGATCAAGCACAACTTGATCTGGACGTCATCCACGGATTCCTGACGAACTGTTATTGGGCGAAGGGGATTCCGCTAGATGTTGTGGCGCGATCCATCGAGCACTCACTGTGCTTTGGCATTTATGATGGTAGCGGCGCGCAAGTCGGTTTTGCGCGTGTAATCAGCGATTTTTCAACCATCGCCTATATCGGCGACGTGTTTGTGCTCGATACGCACCGCGGTCGCGGCTTGGGCAAGTGGCTGATGCAGTGCATCACGCAGCATCCCGCGCTGCAGAATTTGCGACGTTGGATTCTTACCACCCGCGATGCGCACAGTCTTTATGCGCAGGTTGGCTTTACGCCGGTGAAGTCGCCCGAGCGCTTCATGGAACTGCACCGGTCTGACGTATACGAAGTCAGGAAAACGAAATGAAAAATTCTACTTCTTCAAAAATGTATCGCCCCCTGTACGAAAGCGATCCCCAGATTGCCGCTGCCATCGACAACGAAACGCGGCGGCAGCACGAGGGGTTGGAGCTGATTGCTTCGGAAAACTTCGTCAGCGAGGCCATACTCGAAGCCGCGGGCTCGGTGTTCACCAACAAGTATGCCGAGGGATATCCGGGCAAGCGCTACTATGGGGGCTGCGAGTTCACGGATGTCGTCGAGAACCTGGCGCGGGACCGGGCGAAGCAGTTGTTCGGCGCGGAGCATGCCAATGTTCAGCCGCATGCCGGATCGCAGGCCAACATGGAAGCCTACGCCGCCGTTTTGCAGCCCGGCGACACGATTTTGGGGCTCAACCTGGCGCATGGCGGCCACCTTACGCACGGCCATCACCTGAACTTTTCCGGCAAGACGTACAAGATTGTCCCCTACGGCGTCACCAAAGAAACCGAAACCATCGACTACGACGCGTTGGAAAAGCTCGCCGAACAGGAGCGCCCGAAGCTTATCATCGGTGGCGGCAGCGCTTACCCTCGCACCATTGATTTCGTCCGCATGCGTCAGATTGCCGACAAGGTGGGCGCGCTGTATCTGGTCGACATGGCGCACTTTGCCGGACTGGTGGCGGGCGGCGCGCATCCTTCACCGGTGCCACATGCCCACATCGTTACCTCCACCACGCATAAAACCCTGCGTGGGCCGCGCTCGGGGATGATTCTTTCCAAAGCTGAGTTCGCGCAGGCCATCGACAAAGTCGTGTTTCCGGGAATGCAAGGCGGCCCGCTGGTCCACATCGTGGCGGCCAAGGCGGTGTGCTTCCTGGAAGCGATGCAGCCGGAGTTCCGCGACTACGCACGCCAAGTTGTAGCCAATGCCAAGGTGCTGGCGCAATCCTTGGCTGACGAAGGCTTTCGCATCATTTCCGGCGGAACCGACACGCACCTGATGCTGGTCGACGTATTCTCGAAGGGCATGTTGGGCAGCGAGGCGGAAAAGGCTCTGGGCGAAGCCGGCATCACGGTGAATAAGAATGCAATCCCGTTCGATACCAATCCGCCAATGAAGCCGAGCGGCATTCGCATTGGGTCACCGGCCTTGACCACGCGTGGCATGAAGGAACCGCAAATGAGCCAGATCGGTCGCTGGATCGCTGAAGCGTTGCTCCACCGAACCGATACGGCACTACTCAGCAAAATCCGTAAACAGGTGCTCGACCTATGCGAAGCGTTCCCGCTCTATGCAGAGCGCCGGGCGAAAGCCCAGGCCGAGGTAAGGGCATAATTTCTGTGCGTACCTCACCCTGCGCGAAGGCTAGCCGAAGAGCGCCCACTATGGTTAAATGCCAGCGGTGAGAATTGCCATCGACATACGGCGGATGACCGAGTTCGGCGTCGGCACCTACATCCGCAATGTGATTCGTACCCTCGGCCGGCTCGATCATGAGAACGAGTTCTTCCTGATCGGGTCTCCAACTAAGGTCGAGGAGATCGGCGCTCTGCCGCCAAACTTCCAAACCGTTCCCCTACTGGCCGCGGAGCGTTCCATTCAGGGGTATCGTGAGTTCCGCAACGCACTGAAGGGATTGGATTGCGACCTGGTGCATATCCCCAATCTATTTTCCGTGCCGCGGGGATTGCCTTGTCCCTATGTGATGACTGTACACGACATGCTCGAGCATATGTCGCGTGCCCGCGAGCAAAGCGGATTCTGGCGCTCGCTTTATTTTCAGACGACCAAACGAGTGCTGGCCGGGGCGGCGCGAATCTTTGCGGTGTCGAATTTCACTCGCAATGAAATCGAGAAACTGTTCGACATTCCGCCCGAGCGAATCGAGGTAGTCTACAACGCAATTGATGAACGATTCCTGCGCGGACATGCCAGCTCCGCCGATCGCGATCTCATCGCCCGCCGCTACCAGGTGACGTATCCATTTCTGCTCTATGCCGGCCGAATCAGTCCGCACAAGAATGTCGTGCGCATGATCGAGGCTTTCTCCGCGCTGAAAACGGAACTGGGACGAGATCAGGCCTACCCCGATCTAAAGCTGATCATTATCGGAGACGATCTTTCCGGCAATCCCGACTTGCGGCGAACCGTGGTGCGGAGCGGGGTGCAGAATGATGTCCGCTTTCTGGGATTCATCCCCATCGAAGTACTGCGGATTTTCTACGACGAAGCCAAGGTGTTCGTCTTCCCGTCGTTGTATGAAGGCTTTGGTTTGCCTCCCCTGGAAGCGATGGTGCACGGAACTCCGGTGGTAACTTCCAACGTCTCGTCTCTGCCCGAAGTGGTGGGGAACGCGGCGGTGCTGGTCAATCCCGAGAACGTGTTTGAGATCATGCGCGCGCTGCATCGCGTGCTTACGGACCAATCTTTGCGCAAGCGCATGAAGGAACGCGGCTACCAGCAGGCGGCACACTTCTCCTGGGAAACATCGGTGCGACGGATTCTGGAAGCCTACGGCCAGGTCGTAAACCAGGGCCGAACCTCGGCGGCTCAACAGCCAGCCGCCGACTGAAGAAGCTCACTTTATCAGTGGCTGTCCTGGGGACAAAATCGCCAATTTATGCAGTTTCGCGATGAGGGGCGTGCGATCGGCATCGGTTTTGGCAGCGGCCAGGCGCTTGCGCAACTGGCTAATTTTATCTTTGCGGGTACGGCGCCGGCGAATCTCGGGCCGGCGACTGGGTGCTGACATCCTTGGTTTCTCCTGCGATCGATTCAAAGCAGCAAACAAGCTGATTCTATCAGAATCCCATGGATGGACCCGCCCTCGGCTGGATCGGGAATCGCAGGTTGAGGGCTTCGCCTGTTACAATGCCCGGCCAAGCCGTGCGCACAGACTGCTGACCTACGAAAAGGTGATCATTGAAAGGCGACAATCGCAAGCCCCATTCGCCAGCGAACAAAAGTTTCACCCGCCGGCGCTTCTTGAACGGCGCGACCCTTGCGACCGGGGCAGCAGTACTGCCGGTACAAGCTTGGGGGAAATTCTCGGCGGCTGGCACCCCTCAGCCGGAATCATTCCAGCACACGGAACCCGACCTGATCCTCCACAACGGCAATTTCTGGACGGTGGATCCACGAATGCCGCGCGCTCAAGCCGTGGCCATCAGCGGCGGTCGGTTTCTGGCGGTGGGTTCCAACGACGATGTGCTGCATCTTGCCTCGGTCCGCACTCGCAAAATCGACGTAGGCCAAAAAACGGTGTTGCCCGGTTTCATTGATGCGCACACTCACCCGGCCGAAGCGGGAAGGTTGCATCTCCGCCAGGTCGATTGTGATCTCCGATCGATCGCCGCGATTCAAGCGGCGCTGCGCGATCGTGCGGCGAAAACTGACGCTCGCGAATGGGTGTTGGGCTTTAAGTATGACGACACCAAGACTTCCGACGGGCGCAGGATCACGCTCCAGGATCTGGACGCGGCTGTTCCGGATCATCCCGTCCTGGTCACCCACCGTGGCGGACATGAGGCTTTCGCAAATTCGGCGGCCCT
>DATASJ010000065.1:0-82375 GCA_036269275.1 Bryobacteraceae bacterium
GCCCAGCGAAGCTCCGTCAGGAAGCTATTGCAGTTTTTGGGATCGGCGAAGTAAACGATTGCCTCTTGAAGAGTCTTGGGCAGGGCTTCCATGACTCTAGTATGCAGCAAGAAGCGTGGTTAGTCAAGTAAATAGTTGCCCAAATTTGATTCGGGCTTGCTCCGAACGGCGCGTGACACACCCGAAGCCCCACTTCTCGAGGCTCTCCCAACGCGGAAGGTTAGCGGAGTTCCAAGTATGCCTCCAAACATGTATGCCGAAAATTTGAAAGCAACCCCCGCCGTGTTTAACCAGGGAATTTGCAGTTCTTGGGTTTCGCGGGATGCGCAGCAACGCCTAAACTATAGTGATGGCGGACAAACCGTCGGCACTGACGACGGAGAATGTTTTCCTCGATACCTGCATCTTCGTCGCCGAAAACTACAGTTCGACCGCCTACCACACGCTCATTCGTCTGGGTGCTATCGGAGCAGTGAAGCTGAAGACGACCGATATCACACTTCGGGAGGTCAAGGCCCAGATTGCGGAGAAGGTCGCGGACGGGATCAAATCCCTGCGGGCCAAAAGCGCCAAGAGCGGTGTTCTGCGGAATTTCGAGGGCTATAGCGAGTTTATGAAGAAGCTTGCGGCCTCGAAGGCCGAAATGCTCGCCACTGAACTCTGGGAGCGCGTGGAAGCGCAGCTCAAGCATGCAAACGTCGAGATCATCTGCGCTTCAACTATCGCCGCCGGGCCGATTTTTCATGCGTATTTTGCCCAGAAGCCGCCATTCGGGACGGGCGAGAAACGGAAGGAATTCCCGGACGCCTTTACGCTTGCAGCTCTTGAAGCTTGGTGTGAACAGAACGGCGAAGAGTTGTACGTCATCACCACCGACGGCACTGTCCGGGCAGCGTGCGAGGCGTCCCATAGCCTTTATCCGCTCGAAAAGTTGGCTGACTTCGTGGACGGGGCACTCCGGCGCGACGAATACGTCGAGCGGGCCATGGAGTACCTTCAGGAGCATACGGAGCCGATAAAGGACGCCATGAAGGAGGCCATTGAGGACCGATACGTCCATTTAGAGGACGAAGACGGCGACGGGGAGGCGACCGTCAACGAGATCGAGTCGATTTACGTGGACGATGTCGTTGAAAGCGAGGACGACAGAATGGTCCTGCGATGTACGGCCACGGTGGATCTGACGGCGAGCGTGAGCTACGACGATCCCGACATGATTTATTGGGACAGTGAAGATAAGGTCGCTATTTCAGGCGGAAGCATCCGGGCGGATCTCGACAGGACTATCGACGTGTCCGCCGAAGTCACGATACTCTGGGAAAATCACGCGGATTACGTTGTCGAAACGGTGGTCGTCAACGATGGCGATCCGATCAAGATTTATGTCGATGAACATGCGGAGACGAATTGGAAATAAGCCGGGCACGGCTGATCCAAGCGCTCGGGATTACAGGCTAACTGGGAGGGTTCTTGTTCGAATCCGCCAACGCCGCCTCGAGTTGCTTGCGGAGTCTCGACCTCACATACCGTAGACGGCGCGACGCTGTCGCCGTTGAAATATGGAACTCTTCAGCGATTTCCTCAATCGACCTGCCCTCCCAGAAACGAAGCCAGAGTAGAAGCCGTTCGTCGAATTCCAGTCCCGCGACCGCACGACGAAGATGAACATAGGCAAGCTGGGCATCTTCTTCTAAGGCGAATTCAGCGGACTCGACTCTGAGGCCTATATTCTTCAGGATTTCGCGGTACGTCTGCCGTACAATCGCCTGCTGTTCTTCCCGGTACCAATTCGAGATCAGGTCTTTTTCTTCTTGTTGCTCAGCGCGCTCAATGGGTTCCTCAGGATGTCGGAACTTTTCTCTTAACATATCGATCGCAGTGTTGCGGGCGATGGTGCGTAACAGAGGCTTGATTGGCGGCCAAACCTCTCGGGGTATTCCGGAAATGAGCTTGAAAAACGTTCGCTGCGAAGCGTCCTCCGCGTCGGCGTCGTTGCGTAGAAGCGATTGAGCCACCCACTGCACGTAGGCGCGGTATTTTCGAAACAGGTCCTCGGCCGCTTGCTGATCGCCGGCGCGCGCTTTTACCAGCAGATCAGTATCACCTTCCTCTTCCTTGACGGAAACGGGCCCAAGCAAGGCGTTAATCAAAGAAGACTTGCCGGCTCCACCCAATCCATGAACGGCAATTACACGCGATCTTTCGGACAGGAGGATGTTGCGGATCTCTTTGAAACGTTCATCTTTGCGGGGGAAATTGAGCGCGGCGATCATTGACAAGCCTGAAGGTGCAAGGCGGATGGGATTTTCAGGATTGAACTTGCTGGTATCGCGTACCAGTTGCGCTTCGGTCAATCGCTTTAAGATTCCATCGAGTTCTTCGCCTGCCCATCCGAGGTGCAAGGAGAGAGCGGCACGACTCGTATTTCCAAGTTGGCCGATGAACGTCAGCACAAAGAGCGCCCTGGTATCGTCGAGGATCTCGATTTCTAGACGGTGGTCTCGGTAAAACTCCAGAATCGTCACAATGCGCGTCCGACCTGCGCGGCCCACCACTTCGCAATGCGCAGCCTACCGAGTTTTTCATCGACTGAGCCCATCAAATGGCATTCAGTGATGTCCTCGGGATACGTGTATTCCCGGACGTTATTGAATTCGGCGTTCAGCTCGCTCAGTAGGCCGGAATATCCATATCCGTGGATGTAACGGGAATCCACGAAAACAAGCATTTTGGCGCCAAGGGTCTTGAGGAAACCCCCAAAATCGTGAACTTCCGCGATCGAGCCGGGTGAACTGTAGAGGACGACGATGAAATCCGCCCGGTGCGCCTGGATGAGTTCCTTCGCCCGCGAGGAGCCGGAGAAACCGATGCAGACTTTGTCGAGTTCCTCGCTGAACAGCGCTACATCGCCGTGTTCGCGGAGCATGTCTCTTATCTGAAGTCGTTTTTGGAAGAGATCACCTCCGGATTCGGCCGGACCCCAAACCAGGACAACAAGGGGCGTGGCCTGGATATCGGTCATATCGTCCTTCAGCCAACGGACGTACCTCTCGTAGTGGGCCTTGGCGGCCGGGCTCATGCCTGTGCTGCCCCATGACGGTTTTGTGCTGCGTTTCGTTCCCGACATAGTTTTCGGGTCCGCGTTTCATTTTACGATCATTGAAGGCCTTTCGCTTTTGTCACCGACGAGTTTTATGCGTAAGTCCATTACGGTAGTCGCTGTGGCGCTCGGGCTGCTGCTCATCGCTGCTAGCCTGTTCGTTTCAGTTTCAGTTCCGCCGTTCGATAAGGCCGCCCCAGCGTATGCGGATCGCGCTGGTGATGCTGTGAAGGTAATTCCAACGGGAGCCATCGGCGGCTGCGGCACGATTGCAATCGACAGTATCACAGTAGTGCCTCATGTCATTGCGCCGCTGGCTGATGACGTGGGTAATAGCTTCCTCGTCAGTCTCCGGCTCGAAATTCTTGATGCCCATGGCATGCGGAAAGGGACCTTGCAACAAGGATTCTCGACCGAAGTCTGCGCGGATATCGCTTCGGTGAGTTGGAAAGACCTTACACCAGACGAGCGGCGCTTGGTCGAGGACACGAGACTGCTTGCCACGCTGGCCCTTGCGGGCGTCGAGTTCGCGCCCAAAGAGCCGGTTCAGATATCTGCGAAGGTGCCTGTTTATTGGTCCGTACGGCCTACCTCATCCGGCAGTCTCGCTGGTTGGGTTTCTCTGTCCACTGCGGATCAGCCAGGAGCAGATATTGTTCGTGTGAATCTCTCCAAAGATGCAAAGAGCTCATTCTTAACGAAAATCCGCGCAGTGCCAGTGACCATGCGCTATGTACTCTCGGCCATAGGTTCATGTATCGGTACGCTACTGGCGAGCCTTCCCGCCTGGCTCGCATGGTATGACAAGCGCAAAGGCGCAGATTCCAATCGATCCAAAATCGTTATAGCAACATGAGCCAAGAGCGGGCGAACTGGGTACGCGGAATTTAGGTGCGAGAACTCAGTTGTCCAGATTTCCGATGGTGTCTCCGGGCGGAGGCGGTTCACCGCAATTTCAATTCGAGGACCTTAACAAACAGGAGATGCACGATTTGCTGATAACGCGCTGAGGGTCTGTGCCCCAATGCCCTTTCGACGCAGCAACTAAGGTCCATTCACACCCAGCGAGCACCTTTGAGTGTTTCCAGTCGCGGTTGGGCACCAAAACTTGTGCGTGTCGACTCGGGCCGCATGTCCCGTTCCTCGAACTTCGCGAGCCAACTGGCCGATCATCTCGTGGCTTTGCTCACGGCGGTCCGGCACAACGGCGTTCTTGAAGGCCGACGCCTGCAACTCCGAGTGGATCGTCCACCACTCGGACAAACATGGCCGACGCTCGCCCACAAAACTGTTAGCGGGTCCCAAGGTGTGTGCCGGTACGAAGCGTCGGCCCGGTGTAGTCGCGAAGGGTAGATTTATGCATGGCCCTCATGCGTGATCGCTACGGGGTTCAGCTTTATTCTGTGGTTAGCAACCAAGCCTCGCCTCACGAAATTAGTGTTAGGGAACTCAATGTATCGTCTTCGCAATTTCTTCCGCGTTTGTGCCGTTCTAGCCACCGGTTTTCTTACCGCGTATGCTTCGTATGCTTCGCAGGCCGCCGCACCTGACATCAGCGAGGCTGAACTGGTGCGCCGTACGCAACAACTCTATGACTCTCTGGTGTCCGGCGACCAAACGCCATGGAAGCGCTACTATGCCGACGACGGGATGGTGTATGACGAGAAGGGCCGCACAATGGACAAGAGTGCGGTGGTCAAAGACGTGCAACCGATGCCGGCCGGTTATAGCGGCTTCATCAAAGTCATTCACCCGCATACCGTCTTTGCGCCAGGTGTGGCTGTGCTAGCGTACGAGTGCGATGAGACCGAGACAATCTTCGGCCAGGTGCTTCATGCGCGGTATCACTCGGTGGACACGTGGCTGTATAGAAATGCTAACTGGCAGATCGTGACCAGCCAAACGATGCGTTACTATGAGGACCCGGCTACAGGCATCACAGATCCCGCGCACCTGAACGACTTCACCGGCATTTATGAGCTTTCACCGACCAACCGCCGTACAGTTTCGCGCAAAGGGAACGAGCTTTTGCTAGACCGTGGCGCTGGTCCGAAGACGAAGCTGTTTCCAGAATCCGGCGATCTCTTTTTCCGCTCTGGAGTTGAAGGTCGCATCCTGTTCCACAGGGATGCAACCGGCAAAGTCGACGCTCTCTTCGACCGTCGCAACAATGAAGATGTTGTTTGGAGGAAGGTGGAGTAGCCCCAAAGCGATGTCGGCTGTTCGACGTCAAGTATTTTTCCGTTTTGGCGACAACTATTTTTCCCGTTGCCTCACGAGGATTGTTACCGGAGGGAGCGGAACGTGGGGCGAGTTGGGTTTTGGCCTTTTAAGAGAGAATCGTGCGGTGGGAAAGTCGGGAAACCTGTGTTTGGTTTTCCACTTTCCCATCCGCTTCGTCATCGGCCTGTGTGGAATGTGGGAATCGCGCAGCGATTTCCAAGGACTGTGGAAAGCGGGGTGTGCTTTCCATCAGTCCGTCATTTCCACAGGCAAGGTTTACTCGCCGGGCGTCTCCTGTTTGGCTTTCTTGGCCTGCTCGACACGGTAACTAGGGATGTTGAGTTCGAGAATGACGCAATGATGCACGAGACGATCGATCGCTGCCGCCGTGGTCATCGGGTCTTTGAAGATGCCTTCCCACTTGGAAAACGGCAGATTGCTCGAGATCAGCACGCTGCCGCGTTCGTACCGTTCGGCCAGCAGAGTAAAGAGTACTTCCATCTCTTCACGGCTCTGCTGTACGTAGCCGAGGTCGTCGATGATCAGCCCTTCGAACGACGCCAGGCGCTTGATGAAGCGGCTCAGCTTCAGATCACGCTTGGCGACCAGCAGGTCCTGGACAAGCAAGGCCGAAGTGGTGAAGTAGATGCGGCGCCCTCGCCCGATCAGTTCCTGACCGATCGCGCATAGCAGGTGAGTCTTGCCGCTGCCCGGGTTGCCGAACGCGAGCACGTTCTCGCGTCGGCTCAGAAACTCACCTTCTAGCAATGTTTTGGTGACGAGCGCCACCTTCGGCGGCAAACGTTTGAGATTGAAGTTCGCCAGGCTCTTTTCCGGAGGGATCTTCGACTGCCGCAGCAATCGCTGAATACGCTTATGTTGCCGGTCCTGGCACTCGCGCGTGACCAGATCTAACAGGTAGCGCTCGTAGCTGAGCGTTTCTCTTTCCGCCAATCGAGCCGACTCTTCATAGCAGCGCCGAACGGTGGGCAGATGCAAGGTCGTCAGGCCTGCCGTGAGCGCCGACTTCACGTCTGCTACGGCTGAGGTCATGCAGCGGCCTCGCCGCTGAGCAGCTCGTCAAAGATGGCGAGCGGAACAGGGGTGACTTCTACGGTGGGGATCAGCGGGGACAACGAGGGACTTTCGATAAGAACTTTGATCACGGCCGCATTGAGCCGCTCCGGCCCATTGCTCAGCAGCACACGAATCGCCTCTTCCACCTTCGCCTCACCGCTTTTTCCTGCCAAGGACAGAATCTCTACATATTCCTTTGCTCCACGGCGCGGCCCCAAAGCGTTCCCGCAGCAGATCGTATGTCATCCGGAACCAACTCGATGGAAACAGGTCTTCTCGATAGCGATAGTTTTCGAACGCACCTGGCTTGCGCACCAGCCAATCGATCATGTGCCGGTAATCGATGCGGTGTTTACCTCGTCCGCGGAGCCGTGGCAGTTCTTCGACTTTTCGATTTCCATACCAGACCTCAATGGCATCCGGCTTGACACGCGCTTCCACCATTTCGCCGATCAAGCGGCTGTGAACCGAATACGTGTTCCGATGCACATAGATCAGGCTCCCGGGGCTAACCCGCACGCGTTCAGGCCGTGTTGTATCCAGCCTTCTCTCGGGAAGCGCTCTCAGCTCCGCCAGTTCTTCTGCAAACCGCAGCCGCCGTCCGGCATTCAATCGCGCAAACAGATTGCGCAGAAACTTTTCATATTCCGCCACGCTGCCGAACTCACGGCTGCCGCGTATCATCAGCGCCTGCGCAATCGCTTGCTTCAAACGATAATGCCGCTGCTCGATATCGCCGTTCTCGTGCGCTCGCCCGGCCTGGATCTTCTGTCCTTGCACGTCGTAATATCTCAGCAAAGCGGCGTACGCTGCGGTGAACTCATGCAGATCCGTCAGGTTATTCACCGCCGCACTCATCCGGTCCGACCGGTGCTCGCGGGGCACCCCGCCTAATTCCCACAGAGCGTTCTGCAGCCCTTCGCTCAGGCTTTCAAAACTCTCCGAGTAGCAGATCGTGCCTGTCTCCCAGTTCGAGTAACTCAACACGAAGTGATACAGCAAGTGTGGAAGCGGCTGCCCGCCAATGGTCACGCCCAGCTCGCGGCAGTGCGTAAAATCGGACTCGCACAGCTGTCCAGGCCGATGCTCCTGCGCGAAGAAGACTTCCCGCGCGGGTCCTTCTGTCGCGCGCCAGTGCTTGATGCGCCGCTGCAGCGTTCGCAGCTGACTGTCGGGAAAGCGGCCCGGAAACGTTCGCTGCAGATATTCGAACAACGTCTTGGCTTGAAGTCCAGGTTCGAGCGCCAGCCGCTCCCGCAACTCAGGCCAGACCTCTTCAAACGGATCCAGGCGTGTCCGCCACTGATGCTTCTGCTTCATCTCGCTCGGCAGCCGCCGATCCCGCAAGTACTTCCGGGCGGTCTTTGCGTCCATGCCCGCCTTGGCCGCTGCCACCTCCAGCGACAATTTCTCCTGTCTCACACGCCACAGCCGCTTTACCTGCTGATCGGTCACCATACAAGTCTTCTGACCTGTATGGTTTACACGCTGCCGCTGCCGGGATTTCTAATTGTCGCCGGCACGGAAATCTAATTGTTTGAATGTATAGGTCTGATGATGTCTCGGCTGCCGGAACACTGGCTGCTCGATGACCTAATGTCAGCACAGGAGGATCAACCGGACCTATATGAACTACCTTGGCCTTGACATTCACAAGCGAACGATCAACTACTGCGTGCGCCATCCAGATGGGAGCGTGTTGCAGGAGGGATGTGTATCAGCTTCACGCGAGGCGTTGGAGGCATTGATTGCTCAACTGCCCGGGGCCTGTTTGGCCGGGATGGAAGCGACCCTCTTTACGGCCTGGGTGTACGACTACCTCGACAGCAGGGGCATTCAAGTCAAAGTTGCACATCCAGCGATGCTGAAGGCGATCTTCGCTGGCAAACGGAAGAACGATGAGATAGATGCTCGAAAGCTGGCCGATCTTCTTAGGTGCAACTATTTTCCGGAATGCCACATAGCCAGCCGAGAGATTCGGGATCGGCGGCGAGTCCTCCGGTACCGGAATGTCCTCGTGCGGCAAAGCACTCAGACGAAGAACAAAATGGCTGCCATGCTCATGGAAACTGGGGTTCCGTACAACAAGCAGCAGTTACACAGGAGCAAGAAGTACTTTGAAGACTTGATGGAGACGAAAACTTCGATCATGCCAGAGGGTCTTCCAGGGCTACTGCGACTCGGGCGGAACGTCATCGATGTCTTGCGGAGCATGAATCGCCAACTCGTGCGAATGTTGGAAACCGATGCCGTATTAGCGGATCGCATCGCGCGCCTCATGACCGTTCCAGGGGTCGGTGTGATTTTGGCGCTCACCTGGGCTCTCGAGATCGGTGACGTCTCCCGATTCTCGTGCCTCAAGGTTGCCATCAGCTATTGCGGGTTGTGCGGTGCCGAGCAGAGTTCTGCGGGCAAATCACAAAGAACGCCGACATCGAAGCAGCGGAATAAGCACCTGCAAACAACTCTCATCGAAGCCGCCAAAGTCGCTCCTCGATGGCATCCAGAGTTTGCGTTGCTATATGACCAGCAAAGACAGAAGGGCAACCGAAACCGTGCCACATTGGCCATCGCCAGGAAGCTCGTCGCGTATCTCCTGGCTGTCGATAGAGGAGATCGAACTTTCCTCCCACATCCACCGAGTTCCGTAAACGCCCATTCAGCTGCGGCTTGAAGACGCGAAAACATTAGCGCTTAACGTCACCTGCCGGGCCCTGCCGATGTAACGACTAGGTGCATGGAGCAACGGGCTCCGAAGACCTCCACTAATTGTTTCGGGGCCGGCGGGATGAACCATAACTCAATCTTCGGTGAAGGTGTTTACGCCCGAGACCGCAAATGGATGTCTGGTTCTGCTACGCAGGAACCTGGCTGTGAAGCCGAACGACGTTACGCTTACGCTACATCTGAGCTCACCAGCGGGAACCAGAACAGCGCAACTGTTCCCGGCGGAAGCCGCCCGACTCGTTCTGATGGTCGTATCAGAACCGTGCTCGGAGGCAAGGGTTCGCGCCGCCGCAGTCAAATGCGTCCTTGCCTCCTCCGCGCGGTTCTTATTCTCACAATCACGACGGGCGGCTCCGGCGGGAACAGTTGCAGCACCCTTACTGCCTACAAAAAGGCCAGGAGATCTCCGTCTCCCTTGACTTGGACCTATCATGGATGTCGTTGATCAGTCGAAGACGCGTGCGCTGTGAACACGCGAACCCTGAGATTTCGTATGGCTTAGTGGACGGGAAACCGGGTCGCGTCCTCCCGTCATCGGCTACGGGCTTGGTGGTGCGGCCCACCGAGAACTTGTCAGCGGGAATCTGATCGCTGTCGGTTGTCGGTCAATCTGTAAATTTGTCGACTATGGGCTCTTGTCCTTCCTATTGACACTGTTTACGCGGCAAGAGATCCTTCAACGTTTGAAGTTGGTTGGGAAAATTCAAAAGGTATCGACCGAAGGGATGCGTCGCCCCCTTCGGTCGCTTGGCCCACATCTTTATGTCCCACCCGGCTTCGATGAGATCTGACGCCGCGAAAACAAATTCAAGGGTGTCTGTGAAAAATACAACTGCGTCGAAGTTTCTGTTGTAGTCGAATCGAGGTTCGCTGCCATGAACGTAATAGTTGCGGCAGTTGACCGCCTCATCGGTCACAATGAGAATGTCATGAAATAGTGTTCCCGCTGCATCGGTGAGCACTTGAGCTCGGTACCGAACCTTGTGCTTTAGGCTGCTTTTTCCTAACCGGCCCAGTGAGCTGAGGATGCTGTCCCGCTCCGCACTCAGCGGCAGAGCCTCAAAGATTCGTTTTGCCTCCGCTTTGGCGTGCTGTAACTCACCACTCAGCTCTAAGGTTGTCGGTACTGCCGTGCTTGGGAGAAGATCAAACATATTTGCAGAACCGACCAGGCGGTCGATGTCGTAATGCCGCTGTTTCGCAAACGACGTAAAGAATCGAAATCTCGCGTCATTCCATGTGTCCTGCCTAGCCAGCCAGTTAGCCATCATGCAGGAGAATAGTTCCCAATAGTGCACTGCATCCAGAAGGATATCTCCCGGGTGGGGTTTCCCATCCCTATAAGATCGCCTTCGCTTCGGAGCCATCGTCCAGTAGACATGCAACACTGTTGGCACATCGCTCGCGTTCCGCAGTTCTACGTAGATGTCCCGCAAGATCTGAGGCCGGCCCACTAACATACCCAAATAGTTCACTAAGTGCGTAACACGGCGCATGGCCTCGCCAAAGACAATTCCTTCCTGGAACGCGATAGACACAAAGATTTGATTGTGTAACTGCAGTCCAGACGGACCGGGAAATTTGATTTTGGGATTGTGAGTGGCTTGAACCGCCCCAAACACGGTTTCCGAAGCGAAGATCTGCTGCTTCCCCGTAAAATAAAAAATCTGAGGCTCGGGGCCAGTAATTACCTCTCGATTATGAGATTGAGCAGCAACGACCTGGTCTATCAGCAGTCGCGCGTCAGGCACCATCGAGAAAGCGTCGAAGTCATAAAACAGGGTGGTTGCGTCACCAATCAGAAAGTGAATACCGGTGACTTTTGCCTCGCCCGGATCAAGATGCTCGTCGCCTTCGAGCACAAAGTGTGGGAACACGTCGGCAAAGTAATACTGGCCTCGGTCGCCACGCGAAGATCCGGGAACTGGGGGTGTAACACAATCGATTAACGAAACCTTCGAGAGATCGAGCAGCGTGCCGTGTAGGCAGCCACTGATATTGCGAAGATCGAAATGCTCTTGACTGTGCAGATACAGGCGAGATTTTGCTCTTGCAAGCGTAAGTTCACCGTAGATTTCTTTCTCTGGTGAGATGTGAAAGGTTCCGGGTCTCCTCAAACTTGTAGTAGAGGCCACGCTAGGCTCGCTCCATTTTGTAGGAGATCAGTCGCCGAGTCTCCTCATTCTCGCCGAAACCAGGTTCAAAGCCATTTTTGTTATTGACTGCCTTCCGCAGGCCGCCCTTTGCAGCCGAGCAGGTCCGTGTCATGGAATTTCACGCAGTGCGTCTTCCAAGCGATAGGCTTCGGCTACACCGAGGCGAATGAGACCGGGTAGCAAGCTTTCGATTTCCGTTCTGACGGTCTCGTTGTTGCCTAACACCTTCCGGTCACGAACCAAAATCGCCTCAATCACCGAACAGAGGCGACGCCCAATGGCTTGTTCAACCCAAAACTCCTTATCGTCGGGAAGGGCGACTGACCAAAGCTTGCCCGCCAAGACGATCAGAGGCAGGTGCTCGGGTCTGGGCGAAACTTCGAGAAGGTTGAGCAGTATCATCGCCACGAACAGAAACGTGCCCAGCCGCACGACCTCGCTGAGAACAGGCAAAAAGGGACCCAAACCGTCGATTCCCTTTTCAAGCAAGTAGCACTTAGCAGCTACGAAAGTCCCATAATCATTGAAGAAAATGACCGCAATCGCCGGACCAAGCCGGGTACCGATCGATGTAGAGCGGTCCCGGCTATGCCATTTCCAGTCCCTTGTTTCCATGAGCTTTCGCGCGAGCATGCTTCTAATGTGCACGGCTTCGGCCTGTTGCAGGCCAAAATCCGAGAAGTATACGCCGTCCACGCTGCGCTGGAACATCGCCATAGCGTCAAGGTACGCTTCCTCGGGCAGGCCAAGGATCAGGCCGAGAGCGGTTTCATCGATTTGCGCCATCGTCCATCCGGGCAGGCAGTAAGCCAGCAGATTGAAGTAGGCGTAGTTCCATTCCAGCGGCGTCCGATCCGCGTCTTCATCCTCCAGTTCTGAGCCGTTCGCGACGCTCGTCCAGTCCGAGTAAGCCTCAACGATGTCCCGGAGCCAGGGTCTTTTCACTACGTCAAAAATAGGTACGGCTTTTCCAAGCCACAATGCGGCGGCTTGGTGATCGGTGTAAAGGTCTGGCGTGGTATTCCCATCGTGTTCGCGCCGCTCCTGTCGCCGTCCGGAGCGATGCCTCGGATATGCGGGCTGCCGTGCGAACGGAGGCCAGCCGGGTTCGTCCCGCTCACCATTCAGCCACGCCAACTCCGCTGCTATGGCGCTCTCCACTTGCTTGCGACGGATCGCCACGTGAGCAGCGTAGCCTTCCTCCGAAACCCGCCAATGACGATGCGGCCGCACACACGCCGCGAATGCGCAGCGAAGGATGGCGCGTGGGATGCGTTCGTCGATTGAAGCCAACGTCGACACTACCTCTACAAAACCCTGCGCAGCGGCAGGATTGTCGTCTCCAGCTGCTTCGAGGAGGATACGCACGTCCTGCATGGCGAAGCGGTTTCTGACAAGGTGAGCAGTGCCCACGAAAGCAATTGCGATCGGATTAAATTGAAGGCCGGCGCGCGTCCTGTGGGCAGGATCGTTCTTGCCTTTCAAAGCCTTACCGAAAGTCTTGCGAATCCACTCGGCATTTCTGGCGACGAGATCAGGTCCACCATCGCGGGCGGCGATCGCCGCCCCACTGAGGATCGCCTCTTCACGCATCCATTCTTCAGTTTCGTTCCCGCTCGGCTTGTCCTCTATTTCTTGCGCCCATTTGACTGCAGCGGCTGCAAAGTCTAGTGATGAGTCCTTGGGATTGTTCAGGACAAATCCGATGACTCTCTGCATGTAACCGTTGGCCTGCCGCTTGCGCGAAGCGTCCTGCAATGGTTTGAGATGTTCGCTCTCGGCTGCGGGCGAAACGTATTCCCACGGGTCCTTGCGTCCGTCATCACCATGAACCGTCGTTTCCCGCCAGTTTTCGGGGTTGATCCGGTTCAGAGCGTGAAGCACCATAAAGTCGGGGTCTCCCAAGTTCGATTGCGGTTTGGGCGGCCCTAGTCTTTCAGAAGCGAGATGCAGCAACTCAGCTAACTTCGCACGCTCCTGCTCGAATCCCTCCCGAGCGTAATTAGGGAGCAGTTGGTCGAGAGTGAAGCGGAGCGACGGTCGCGCTTTAAGGCTGCTTTTGCTAGCAAGGCCGATTGGTTCCTTTTGCAGTTGTCCAAGACCCAGAATGTCCAAGGCTTGAATGTTTTCGGTGCCCGTCCTGTGAAGATCCAGACACAGCAACTCAGGACAGCCGAGGAACGGTACCGCCACAACACGTGACTTCGGCCAATGGGACAGCAGCAGGTCGACGATCACGAGCAGATAGGCTGCCGGCGGATTTGGCGGGCCGATTACGTCCGCAATTACCTTTTCTATCGGCTCTCCAGCCTCTACGCGGCGGTGAGACCACTCTTCAAGCGCCATGAGTGCTGAGGCCAAGGTGGCGGGGCCACCTCCGACTTCCCTCGACCAGTTGTAACTCTTATGCCAGGGAAATACGACCTTACTTCCGTCGGAGAAGACAACTGTCATCGCGTCTGCACCAAAGTCGTGTTCCCCCGCATAGAAAAGAATCACGTGATCGACGAGCTTGCGTATGAGAGGCAGACCGTGTTCAGGGGCATGAACCAGGAGTTCAAAAAACGGACCCTGAGCGGGAGAAGCGGGAACGAAGATAAGATCAGCATGGCCGAATGGCCTTTGGAACCGGCTGTATCTGTCTTCGTCACCTTCCTTCATCAAAACCTCAGCCGTAAGCTGGGCAAGCTCTTTAGGCGCTGCTTGCGCAAGCGCGCCGCGGAATTTCAAAGTTTCCTCGCGCGCACGATCGGCGTAGGGGTGGTTCTTTAAAGATTCGAGATAGTCAACGGCGAGCTCCGGCGCGTGATTGCAGAACAGAAGAAAACCGGTTCTCAGTTCTTCCGCGAGCTTGCCGAGCCCGGAATTGAGTTGACCGTTGAAGGGTTGCCTCGGTGCCTCGCCATCGGACGCCTTCGTGATCTCGGTGAGCCATTGGTAAAACCACCGGACAATGCGCGGTGTCCAGGGGTCCTTGCCACCAAGGGCAACCGACCAGTTCGTATACAGTGCGACGACATCGGGGATCACACGAGCGGGCACCTCAAAGCCGAGCTTCAGAAGCCAAATTATGAGCCTGAGCCAAGTTGGGCCGCTCGGAACATTGATGCCTGCGGGTATTGACTGAGGTGCAAGACCCATTCTGCCGTAATACTTCGTGGCTGGCTCGCTGTCTACGGCCATGACGATCCGAATCAGCTCTCCGAGCAGTTTTCCCCGGTCGGCAAGAAGATAAGTCGACGCTTTGGTCAGCATTTCACCACCGAGTTCCGATCGAACCAGAGCCAGCAACACAGCCCGCCGCCAAGAGTCATTGACGCCTTGTGTGCTCAGCCCGGTGAGGAATTGATGCCAAGCGTCTCCGTTCACGGTCCGTTCGACCGCCAGACGAGCCGCCAGCTCCACGCCCCTGGCCAGATCGGCGGGCGCCGGGCGAGCGAGCGGCAATCGCGCCGTGAGGGCGGGATCTGCAAATAGAAGGTTGGCGATCGCCCATTCGCGCAGAACGTCGTGGCGGAATATCACGCGTTCGTTTCCGAGGTCGCGTAAGGTTTCGCTTTCCACCAAGGCGTCAACGGCAGCCGCAGGTAGGCCCCTGACGCTGACTTGTTCAACGCGGGAGAGAGCTTGTTCCGCGAGTGTTGCGAGAACCCGCGAGCGCTCCCGGTGACCGGCGTCCTTCTTTCCATCGGCGGATTGCCACCATTGCTCAGCCATCTCGACTTCTGTGCGGGGCATCGGCGCATCGGAAGCCTGGTTGGCGAGGCGTGAAAGACGAAACAGGTTTCGGGCAACCGCCCGCGCGGGATGGCTATCGCTCAACAACGCCGTCAATTGTGGAGCGGCGTTCCGCAATTCTTCGGTCTCGCCGTCGCTCAGCTCGCCGATGATGACCGGATCCGCGCGTCCCAATGCGTCCAGCGCATCCGAAGGCAACCAATTCGGCTCGGCAACTCCGAACTCGCGTCGAGCCGTGGCAATCACCGATATTCCTGGAACCTTGGCAGACTCCCGCACGAGATCGATGACTGTTAGGCGCTCTTCTTCGCCAAAAAACTCCAGGCTGTCAACGGAAAGAATTCCGCCGCCGTTGGCCGCTAAATCCGACAGGAGCTCGTGTGCCGTGCCGTCGAAACGCAGAACGGACTGCATAACTGTCCACCCTTTGGCTATGGTGCGGTTCGGACTTAAGGCGATAATCCGGGCTTCTGTGGAAACCTGCTCCGCGAAGTGTTTCAGCACGGCGGATTTGCCAACGCCCGCATCGCCGCGTATTTCCACATAGCGGCCCTGGTCAAGGGCATCGTGGACGGCTGCGACGCGTTCATGGCGTGTGAGCACCACACCGCCGATGCGATCATCGATGTCGCCGAGGGCGTTGCTGGACGCCTCGGCCAATGCCGCAAGCGCCGACTGATTCTTCCGGTCGCCAGCAAGCCGGAAATTCTTCTGCGCGAGTTCGGTTTTCAATTCACTGCGATTGCGATCTCCGCCTGCCTTAGCGATCTCGATGGACAGTTCTATGAGTTCATTCCAGAGATTCCCGGCGCGCGATATGTCTTCGGGATGAAGTGCGCGTGCTGCGCGTTCCTTTGCCAGTTCCTCCGAGGCAGAGCCGCTGGGTGTGAAGTCGAAAACCAGAATCTGCATCCGGCGAAGGAGCAGCCAGACTGTGTTGTCGTCGTGTGCGGCACCAGCGTCCTCGAGATGCGCCCGAAAAGTCTCAACGAAACTACGCATCCGATCGTTGGCCGACCCACGGCGGTTGATGCGATGGATAAAAGTAGCCGAATCGCCGATCTGCCTCGCCCAGGTCAAGACGTCTTTATATGCGCCATCGATATTGTGGGAAGTGCGTGAAATCGCGATGCCGAGCTCGTACCGGCTGGTCAGAAACTCCGGCTTACGCGACGCCTGAACGATCTGACCAACAACTTCGCGGAAAATCTTATCGCCGGGCGCGAACGTCATGCCCTTCTTCACCTGAACCTCAAGCGTGGCCACCTTTCCCAGCGCGTCGTGCGCGTGAACAATCACGTCGTCAAGCGGATGTCCTTCTGCGGCTCTTTGGAAGGCGATGCGGTCCGTGCTCGTACCCGGTAATCCACGGGGCTCCGCACCCACCAACATCGCGAGCAGATACGATGCACCCACTTGGCCCTCGAAATGGGCTCCGGCAGGTCCCGTCGATGCTGTGCTTGCCACTTGCGTAATAGAGTCTTCTTCCAGTCGGAGTTGGAGCCCGGAAGCGCTCCTGTCTAGCATTCTCGCAAGCTAGGGCAGTCTGTTGATCGGCGCCGGCCAGAGAAGCGGTTCCCCGCTGTCGCCATCCGGTAATTGGCAGTAGAAACCCATTAACAGGAAAATAGCCTCTGGGACATTTACTTTCGAAATCTATGCCCAAGGTCTCTCAAGTTAAAAGGTCTTACGGCTTCGCTCCATAAGCCGTTTACTTAACCGGCTTGGAGACGGTAATCGTGACCCGTAAGCCGGCTAGAATGGGCTGCTTTCCAACAACAGTGTTTTGAGTCCCAACCTCCGAGTCGCCGACGATGCACCCACATTCATTTTGGGTGCGTTCGGCGAGGAACTTATCGTCTGTCCACCGACCGCCAGCGTTTCGGCTGTACTGTGAAACCGGAATGTGGCTTCTCGTTACTGAGACATCACATTGCTAATAGCTTCTTTGCATAGTTCGCAACGGGAACACCCCAGAGACGCTGCTCGTTTTGGTCGCCACCCACCAGCATTGACACAATCAGCCCGCTCGGGTCCGCAATAGGCGCGCCGCTGGCTCCTCGATAATACTCGTGCCCCTGGAAAGGCCGTGCCAGCTCAAACTGATACAAGCCATTGGATGGGTGGACGCCCACGTAGTGCAGGTTTAGCTCATACCGCGCCTCTCTGAGGAGTTTGCCTACTGTTTTGTGCGCTTCGACACCGTTCCAAGCGGCGAAGCCGTAGGGCGTATCAGGGTTGGGAACAGCATCCAGAGGACCTTGATATAGCGGTAGTTCAAGGGCCCCGCTCGGTTTCTTGGGAGCCTCTGCAAGTTGAGATTGAAGCTCGTCTGGGAATAGATCTGCCCATGCAAGGTCCAACGCGTTGGTGGGATCATCAGGACCAAATTTCGCAAGTGGGCGAACGTTCCTCACAGTCAGCATCAGCGTCTCAGTCGCTGACACCGGGATTGTCTCAATTGCCCAGTTGGGTTTAGCCGAGATAGCATGACCAGCGGAGATAATTCGATAGCGCTTCTCTACCGGAATGATGAAGCCACTCGCGATCCCTACAGGCCACTCGTTGGGCACAACCCGCACAAGACTAATGGTGTATCTGAGCATATGTTCGACGAACGCCTGCATTGCTCGCTGTTCTTCCATTTCTTCCTTTTAGCGCACGCAAGTCCTCGGCGGTAATTGGACATGGGCGGTGTGAAAAGGCCGCCGAGCGAATTACGCGTCAATTGCATCCTCGTCTACGTGGCGCCAATGGAAGAGTGCGGACAATTCAGCCCATTTCTAGATATAAAACTTGAAGGGCAGGCGCGGTTCGCCGTCCATCGGCGCGGAAATCAAAACATCTCCGACCTCATTAGCGAAGCGGATTGTAACCGGCATTCGATCATTGAACAGGCACGAATTGAAGTTAATCTTCGTCAGGCCCATGACGTCAGACAGGACGCGCCGTAAATCGCATTCTCCTCGCTGGACCCTCACCATGATGGGATTCGGCGTCTCCGGCCCCATGTACGTGTCCAAACGGGGCACAAATCCCGATGTCCACAGATACGCGCTCCTGTCACCCAGGGGCAGAGCGGTACCGCGAATAACCGGGTAGTTTCCCATCCGATACAGCTTAAGGTCTTCATAGGCGTCGGAAATCTGAATTCCTAGCACCTTGGTTTCAGCTCCTGCGCCCTTTTCGAAACCGGCCCATTCCTCGTCTCCAAAGTTGGAAGACGCATGGATGAACAATTCCTTCGGCGGTGAATCGTGCTGACGACGGTACTCCGCGATGACGAGTTCGATCAATCCCTTCGCCGAAGCTTCATCGAGATGGAACTGCTTGGTGTCTGGGTTGTACCATGATCCCGGCGCTCCCCGGAAAACTACACCCTCGCCGTTTGATAAAAACATCTGCGCCGCGCAGCAGGCGTGTCGGAGGTCGGCACTTAAATCGCTCCGTTTATACACCAATCCCAGGTAGCAGACGCCCGGTCGAACGTGCGCCAACTGCCACGGCCGCCCTCCGCCCTTGTAATATGCTCCGGTACCCAGCTTCCAGGCGACCGTGGCGGGATCTTCCAGACGCCGCAGCGGCATTCCATTCGCCTTGGTGAAGTCATCCGGCGCCAGGGTGGTTTCGCGGAGAATCTGCGTCACGATCTTGTGTTTCAGGAGCCGCGCTTTCAACTGCCGCCGGAAGTGTGTGGCGTATTCGTAGACGTCAGCGCCTTCGTGCTCCTCTGGGAACAGGCTCGGTGCGACCTTAAGTTCCTCAGCCTTTTTCTTCGAAATCGTGACGTTTCCAGGGACGGCATCGATGCGCGGGACTCGCGATTGCGGCCGCCCCAGTTCGTAGACGATTTCCGGGATAACCACGAACCAGAAGCTCGGCGGCGCTTCGAGGCGATTCTCTTCCTGCTCCAGTCGTGAGACGAATAGGTCGACGCACCCGTGGATAGCCTCGTGCCGGTTCTGAATGCGAATCGTGTCCTCGATCTCATGCAGTTGAATATCCTGAATGACAGCGGTCGGCTTCTCCGGCCATTCGCTGTTGAAGGCCTCCTGAAACCCGGGGAATGCAACGTGCTGCGGTTCGATCTTGCGGCTACGGGGTCCCGGGACGGGGACAGGAATGTATCCACGCATCTTCGCTGAAAAGCGCCTGAAACGCTCGACACCTTCTCGTGTGCCGATCACGCCGTAGCGCGTCACGCCAGGCCGCTTTTGCGAGTCACACGGGCCGAACAGATACAACCCGTCACGCGGGTACTCGACCATCTGTCCGTGAGCGAATTCCAGCAATGGCTCGGGGATGTGCCACAAGTCTTTATGCTTCGGCTGCGCAGGGCGCTCGACTGGCGTTTTGCGGCTAGCCCTCTTCGTCGAGGAGTTCGGTTTCTTCGTCCTCTTCATCTGCGAACTCTTCACCGGTCTCGTCTTCATCGACTTCATCCCCTTCGCCTTCGCTCACGCTTACAGGGCTCACGAACATCAGCGGAGGAAGCTCGATCTTAATCTCGCTTTCCGAGGCCAGCCTGAGCCGAATAAGGGACTCGCCGTATGACAGCCAAAATAGGAACGCGAGAAACATGTCCCGCCAACGGGCGTTACGCCAGCCCTTCACAAACGACCGTCGCATCCGGTGCGTGCGTTTTCCCGGCAGCGCGGTTTTTCCGTCTTCAGAGAACAGCAGCCGTGTCCGCAGGCGAAAGTACGGAACTAGGCCCGTACGAAACTGCGAAGTTACGCCAAAATGCCATTGCACGTTCCGCTTCTCGGAAGTCCCTCGCAGCACGCGGCTGCCTTTTACCCCACCCCAGTCGAACGCAATGCGGGTATCCGGCGAGTCGCCACCGAACCACCAAGCAAGCTGGCCGTTTGCCATCTCGAAGGAATGCAATCCCCGCGACTTCAGGAATGCTTCCATCCCTTCATTAGCGAGCCGGGTGAACATCTTGCGCATTTCGGTGTTTGCTATGCCGAGTTCCGGCCAACCGACGCCAAGGGCGTCGCTAAGTAAGGCCTTGCTTGCGCCCTGGATAGGGTGCTCCTCGCATGTGAGAAAACCCTCGCCGTAAGGAACATGCGGCGATGATAGCGTCACTTCGCTGCTACGCAACTCGGTGTTCCGGTAATAGTGGATTACCTCGGGCAGCTTCCTGATCCGTAGCCAGTTCGAAACCAACTGCTCGGGCCGCTGTTCCAGCTTCCTGCTGTGCATCGCCTGCAATGAACGCCATACCTCGGTGGACGGATCGCCGGACAGCGGGACCTTGTACTCGTCCTGCAACGCCGATAGCAGCTCATGCAGGCCGGAAGACCAGCCATGACTGAAATCGATGTATTGGGCGTGCGCGATGAGGAACGGGGCGTCGAACGGTCCCAACCTCAGCGGAATGATGAACCTCGTGTCGCCGATCCTTCTTGCAACATCGAAGGCAATCTGGATTTCGTTGCGAACGCCTTGTTTTTCGACAGATCTCTGGTTCGCCGCCAGCAGGACCTTGCAAGCCCGGTTGCGCAAGGCATCTTCCAGTTTGCGCTGCCAGTCATCACCACCCGACAAGCGCAAAACGTCAGCCCAAACCTCATACCCCGCTGCAGCGAGTTTTGCGCCGAGCCAGACCGTAAAGGCATTATCTTCCGGAGATGCGTGGCTGACGAAGAGAGCTTGTCGCTCGCTCATGGAGCGTTCCAAGTGCGCCCTTAAAGAATAGCAGCGAATAACGTGGCAAATTGCTCAAGATATTGGCCACCGAAGGCCGGCTTGTGAACGCCACCATGTTGCTATAACCGGATCACCGGCCACTCGGAAGCTATTGCCACAACCATATCGGATAAGTGGTAAATAGGCGCACACGGTTTCCACCTCTTAAGTAAACGCTTATGGGGGCTTCGCCCCCGTCGCTGCAAGGGTGTCCCCAGGTTTCGCTGCGCTGCAACCCTCCGCTGCGCTCCGCGCTTGCAATCCCCGCAAGCGTGGGTGATCCCCCTCCCTTTGACAGCTCCGACCCCCACCGCTCGCCGCGGCAGGCAGGGGTGCATAGCCATGCACCCGCATACCACTAAAACCGCCATGCCCAGAAAACGAACCGCACCCGCTTACGAAAGCAGACAACTCATCTTATGCTTAGAAGCAGAGGCAGCAGACGATGGATGCTCCGCACTCGCTCAACCGCTTGGGCCATATCATTTTGTCGCACTGGCAGAAGCACAGGCCGAAGATGATTGCCGAACTGGAGAGGAGCAACCAACTCACGCGCGCGGTCCATGCAGCGCAGGAGTTAACGGGCGATCTGCTTTACGAGTTGACGATAGTGCAGAAGATGGACTATCAACCGGCCTGGGAACTGGCGATGCGGGAATGGGCGTATCTGCCGAGCGAGGAAGACCAGCCCCATTTATCGTTCGATCCTGCAACGCTCCGCCCGAATCAACACTTACCCGCGATCTCCGAGTAACCGACGTTCATCACGTTGGAGAAGGCAGCCTTCGCCAGAAGGCACTCGCCAATCTTGCCGCAATTCGCACGCTCAAGCAAGTGGAAGCTGACCAGCGCCCGGCGACCGAAGAGGAAAAGGCCGTTCTAGTTCGTTACAGCGGATGGGGAGCTATGCCGCAGGCGTTCTCCGATCATGCTCATTCTCCGTGGGATGAGATAGCCCATGAATTGCACAGCCTGCTTACTGAGGACGAATACAACTCAGCCCGTGCCTCCACACCGAACGCGCACTACACAGCGCCGCTGGTAATTCGCACCATCTGGAGCGCCTTCGAGCGAATGGGCGTTTCCGCAGGAATAAACATCTTAGAACCTTCTTTGGGCATTGGTCATTTCTTCGGCCTCATGCCGGAATGTCTGTATGGCGGAACCCGCAGAACGGGAGTTGAACTCGATTCCATCAGTGCCCGCATTGCCCGGCTGCTTTATCCCGATTCGATCATTCACGAGAAAGCGTTCGAAGAAGCAACACTCCCGGACAACTTCTTCGATGTTGTTATTGGCAACGTACCGTTTGGCAATTATGCCGTCTATGATCCGTCGTACCGAAAGCGCAAACCGTTCCTGACCCGTGCTATTCACGACTATTTCTTCAGCAAGTCTCTTGACAAGGTTCGTCCCGGCGGTTTGCTCGCTCTCATCACGAGTCATCACACGATGGATAAGCAGGACTCCTCAATACGCGTTGATTTCGCCGCCCGTGCCAACCTGCTAGCCGCTATCCGCCTTCCGAATACCGCTTTCAAAGCCAATGCCGGAACGAGTGTTACGACCGACATCATTTTTCTTCAGAAGCTCGCTGATGAGATTCAGCCGACCGGTGAAGCGTGGCAGCATATCTGCCCAATTCAGACCACCACCGAGCCGATCTATATCAACGAATACTTTGTCAATCATCCCGAAATGCTGCTAGGAGAAATGACGCTCGATCACGGTTTGTATGGAGTTGAACCGACGCTGAAGGGGACCCTTTCCACCGAGGCATTAAGTGCAGCCGTTTCGACACTTCCCATTGCCATCTTTCAACAACGACAGCGACCGGCGCTGAAGCGAATCAATACGGGCGAAATTTTCAATTCAGGAACCATCAAAGACGGTGCGTTTGCCGATTTGGGAGGGGAGCTAGTCAGCCGGAACGGTGAGAAGTTCGAGCCCGTGCAGGTGTCGGCCTCTGTTGCGGAGCGGATTCGCGGCATGATGCGCGTGCGCGATGCCGTGCGGGAAGTCTTTCGCACTCAGTTGCAAGACGCTTCCGATGAACAGATCCACGCAGCCCGCGAACAACTGAATCGAGTTTATGACTCATTTGATTCGCGTCACGGCGCTCTGAGCAGTAGAGAGAACCTAAAGGCTTTTGCCGGTGATCCGGACCAGCCCCTCTTGCTTTCGCTCGAAAACTACGATCCAGACACCAGGCGAGCCACAAAGACGGCCATTTTCGAGCGTCGGACGCTGGAGCGCTACCAGCCGGTAGACTACGTCGAGACTGCCTCAGAAGCCTTGGTCGTGTCCTTGAATGAAACCGGCGAGATCGACTGGGCGCGCATGGAGCAATTGACGGACAAGTCCGCCAGGGATTTGCAAGCGGAACTCAAGGCGCTTGTCTATTGCAATCCAGAGCAGCAGCGTTGGGAAACAGCAGACCGGTACTTAAGCGGAAATGTACGGACAAAGCTTGCAGCCGCCGAAGCTGCAGCGGCAGTCGATCCGGCATACATGCGTAACGTCGAAGCGCTCCGCGCCGTTCAGCCAAAAGATCTGGAGCCGGGCGAGATTGAAGCCCGTCTTAGTGCGCCGTGGATTCCGGTATCCGATATTCGCGATTTCATTGCAGATCTGCTAGAGGTTTCTCTTTCTACGGTTCGCGTCTATCACTCCGACACCATAGCTACATGGACTCTGGAACTCGATTGGGGAGCCAAGCAAACCGTCAATAATACTTCGGTCTACGGAACAAGCTACTTTGCAGCCCATCAATTAGTTGAACAGGCCCTGAATGGCCGCACTCCGACAGCCTACGACGAAGGCCCGGACGGAAACCGCATTGTCAACCAAGAGCAAACGGTTGCCGCTCGTGAAAAGCAACAGCAACTCAAAGAGCGTTTTCGTGAATGGATCTGGGAGGACGAGAGCCGTGCGCTTCGCCTCTGCCGGGCGTATAACGACCAGTTCAACAATCTTCGCTTACGGGAGTTTGACGGTTCTCATCTCACACTGCCGGGCATGGTACGCGTAGCGCTTCGAAACGGTGATTTAGCGCCGCATCAAAAGAATGCCGTTTGGCGCATCCTGCAAACTGGCAGCACGCTGTTAGCTCACGTTGTAGGCGCCGGGAAAACATGGACTATGGCTGCAGCCGCGATGGAATTACGCCGCCTCGGTCTTGCCAAGAAGGCGATGTTTATTGTTCCGAATCACTTAGTCGATCAGTGGGGAACCGAGTTCTTGCGGCTCTATCCACAAGCCCGGCTATTTATTGCCGGTAAGGAGCACTTTTGTACTGGCAATCGCCAGCGCGCCATGGCACGGATTGCAACCGGCAACTTCGATGCCGTTGTCGTGTCGCATCGCTCGTTTGAGTTCTTACCTGTCAGTGATGACCTGTTTAAGCGCTTCATAGAACGGGAACTGGAGCAACTCGAAGATGAGATCCGGCGAACCAAATCGGCGGAATCATACAACGGTCGCCTGACAAAGGAACTGGAGAAAGCCAGGAAGCGACTCACCGCCAAACTGAAGAAAAGAGCGAGTCCCGAGTCAAAGGACAACGCACTCTCGTTTGAGGAACTGGGAATAGATCAGATCTTCGTCGATGAGGCAGACGCTTATAAGAATCTCTTCTATGTCACGAAAATGAGCCGCATTGCCGGCCTACCGAATTCAGACAGTAACCGCGCGTTCGACATGTATCTGAAGATTCGGTATCTCCGGGAGCGCAACCGCGGCCGAGGCGTCGTGTTTGCGACTGGCACGCCGATTTCAAATACGCTTGCCGAGATGTACACGCTGTTTCGTTATCTTGGTCCGGAGCTTTTGCGCGAACGCGACATAGAGCACTTCGATTCCTGGGCAGCCAATTTCGCCGAAGCGGTTACATCACTGGAGCTTGCGCCGGATGGTTCCGGTTACCGGATGCACACTCGATTTGCGAAGTTCATCAACTTGCCCGAGTTATTAACCATCTTCCGGCATGTCGCTGATGTGCAGACCGCCGAAATGCTGAACTTGCCGCGCCCCGGATTGGCGAATGGTAAACCTGCCGTTGCTGCCATACCCGCCAGCGAGGAACTGAAAGCCTATGTTCAGACCCTCACGAAGCGTGCAGAAAGACTCAGGAGAGAACGCGTCGATCCGTCCGTGGATAACATGCTGAAGATCACAGGAGACGGACGCAAGGCGGCGCTCGATCTCCGCTTAATCTGCGCGTCTTGTAAGCCTAAAGCAGAAACAAAGGTAGAGCGGGCGGTACACGAAATCGCTGCCATTTGGCAATTCACGAAGCCGGACCGCTTGACGCAGCTTGTGTTCATCGATTTGTCGACCCCGGATCGCAGCCGCTTCAATGTCTACGATGAAGTTCGTTGCTTGCTGATCTCCGAAGGAATACCCGCCGAGGAGATCGCGTTCATCCACGATGCGGAGACCGACGCCGCCAAGAAGCTATTGTTTGATGCTGTGAATGCCGGGAGAATTCGCATCTTATTAGGCTCGACAGAAAAGATGGGCGCAGGCACCAACGTTCAAAGGCGCTTGATTGCACTGCATCACCTGGACGCCCCGTGGAGGCCCAGAGACATCGAGCAGCGCGAAGGCCGAATTCTCCGCCAGGGAAATTCGAATGCGGAAGTCCAGATCTACCGCTACGTGACGCAGGGATCGTTTGACGCTTACATGTGGCAAATGCTCGAAACCAAAGCGCGCTTTATCAACCAAGTGATGCGAGGAGACACCTCGGTGCGCGTTGCGGAAGATTTGGAAAGTAGTGCGTTGACTTACGCCGAGATCAAGGCAATTGCCTCCGGCAATCCCGCCGTCATGGAAAAGGTGAAGGTAGACACCGAGATTCGCAAGCTGGACCAACTCCGAGCCGTCCACATTGGCCAGCAAAACAATATTCGTTGGCAGATCCGAAATCTGCCGACGAGGATTCAGGAATCCAAAGCGTCTTTAGACCAGATCCGCGCCGACATCCGCACTCGGGATGCTGAATCTAGTGCAGAGTTCTCGATGACCGTGGGCAATCGGCTGTTTACCGGCAACGGTGCGAGGGAGCAAGCAGCAAACGCGCTCGTGTCCGCAGTGCTCTCGTGGAAAGAAGATACAATCTTGCAGCCGCGTGGTTTCTTTCGGGGATTTGAGATCTGCAGCCGTGCCAAGCGACCGCTTGGTTATCTGGACGAACAAGACCGGCTTCCGAACATCTATGTCCGCGGCCTGGGCTTATATTCTGCGAGCCTGAATGCCAGCACGCCGATCGGTACCATTCAGAGCATTGAATACGCCGTCCGAAGTTTGGATAAGGAAGCGGACCGGCAAGCCTCAGAGTTGGCGAAGTTGGAGCGGGATCTTGCCGACTATCAAGCACAGGCCGAGAAGCCCTTTGAGAAGGAACAAAACCTTCGAGAGCTCCTGAAGCGGCAAGCCGAACTGAACGCGCAACTGGACCTTGACAAAGGCGATCAGCAAGTGGCCAAGGAAGTATCGGCCGACGAGCCGGGTGATTGACCCGGCAATTTTTCGGACCGGCGCTGCTCGCCGGCGTTCCGCGTATCCACCTAGTTCAGCCAGCATTCTCCGCCCGCTCTCATTCCCGTTCGGGATCTGAATATATTGGCGGAGTTCGGTGATTCTTTCCTCTCGCGATCGGCGACCGCCAGCACACTTGCATCTATGCCCGCAAAGGCAATGTCTTCTTTCCGCGCCCGTGGCGTCCCGTTAATTGTGGCACTTGGCCAGCACGGCTGTATTCCTTCGGTCAATCTACCTCTTGTTTCCTGTACGAAAAGCCTTTAGATTCTCGGCTTCAATTCCTGGTGTTTACATCTTTCCTACGTAGTTGCTTGGCAACGCTTCAGGCGAAAACCCTGCGCCCGGCACGCTTCGCTCCCTTACTTTCTTCGGGAACCCACCGAAAAATCGATTTTCTTTAGTGGCTCACGGGAACCGCTCGCCAAATACTCTTGTGGTGCAATTCTTTCGGTCCCCCCGAATAAAGCGGTCCCTTGGTTTGGGAGCAGCCGCCCTCGCTCTTGGTTGCCCAAGCAAAACGGGCAGAAAGAGAAAACAAACACCATGTACCTGAATCAACTGACAATCATCGGCTTCCTCGGACAGAATCCCGAAGTGAAGTTTCTCCCCAACGGCACCGCCGTGACGAAATTCAGCGTTGCCACCAAGAAGTCCTGGAAGGACGACACTACAGGCGACTGGAAGGAAAAAACCCAATGGCATAGCGTTGTGGCATACGGCGAAGGGTACCAGCAAGCTGCCAGCCGACTACAGCGCGGGTCTCATGTGATGATCCAAGGCGAGCTCCAGACCCGGCAATATGACAAGAAGATCCAGATCCCGAGCGGCAAAAAGACTCTTGAGCAGACGGTGAAAATGCTCGTCGTAGAGCTCAAGGCCGATACGATCAAGTCTCTGGATCGAGCCGGTTCCAGCGAAGAAATCGCAGAGCCTGCGCCAGATTCCCAGGAAGCGCCCCTTTAGGGGCACCCTCCTTGCGCGAAAGGTGTTCCTTCGGCAGCGTGCGGACGCGCTGCACTTCGGAAGATCGCCTACCCGGCAGGTAGGATAGAACCGTTCCTAGTTGGACGTGAAGCGTAGATGTGCTAAGAACTAACAGGGACCTTCAGCCGGGATCGAACGCCGTTACAAGCATTCAATGTCCAGTGCCACCGCGACGTTTTTTTGAGTTGCATCCTGAGTGGCGAGCGGGCATTTTGCACGTGCGGCTAATTCAACATAGAGTGCATCGTAGGGAGTCAGGCCGTGATCTCGGCAAAGCTTCTGAACTGGTCCGTTGACTTGGTCTATGGAAGCATAGTCAAAGTTGGGCTTCAACGCCACAAGATCGCGAAGGAAGGCTTGCGTCTGCTCGGGCGAAATACGCCCTCGTCTCTCGCCAACCAGGAGCGAATTCAGAACCTCAAGCGACCAGAAGAAGGGAACGAGAACCTGTTCTCCAGCCCTGAGCCGCTCAAGCACGGTAAGCGAAAGAGATGTCTGCTCATCGGGAAAGCACCAAGATAACGTAATCGATGCATCGACAACAATCCGCGTCAAGAACGCGCCTCTTCGCGTAATTGACGGATGGTCATACCATCGAGCGAAAGACCGTGCGTTCTACCAAATGCCAAGAGCCGGTCGATTGCTTCAGTGCGCTCATCGTCAGTTTGTTGATGTTCAGCCTGGGATGACTTGAGGGCGTGAAGAATAACGTCCTCCACGTCTTTGAATGAGCCAGTTTCCAAACGCCGGTTGATGAGCGCCTCAACTTCGGGTCTAGTGATCCGGATAGTCATGATGGCCTCTGAATGCCATTATGACGCGGATGCAGTCGTACTGCACACACCGCGGGCGAGTCGAAAGGGCCTTTCGTTTTGGCTGCACTACGGCTCAGAAAGCACTCTGGAAATGCCAGCCATCATTCGACAAAACCAAATCCATTTGAGCTTGTTGCGGACTATCGGCTGCCCTCAAGAATTGTGCCGTATTGAAGCGCGTCTCCACGTCGGCGTTTCGAGCCCAATCCGCGATATTGGTCAGTTTCCAGGTATACGTCACTTGTGAGGCGGTCATGCCATTCACCGGAGCGTGCTCCGTGAATCTCACAACTTCATCGACCTTCTTGTTCGCGTAACAGAGCTCCGCCGAGGTTCCGCCCATTGCATTGCGGACCTCCATCATGTATTTCCTCGCGCTTTCGGCCACTTCGTATCTATAGCCAGGCACGGGCTTAGGACTATTGCCTTCCAACATTGCACCCACCGATGGCGCGACCATCATCTGAGTTCTTTTTACCAGCCCCGCTCTGAGGAGAGCTTCCATGTTGTTGTCTGTCTTCAGTTGTCCATTCCAGCTAGGAACGTCGTATGGCAGCGTCGTAAGAATGCAAACCGGCTGCTTATTGAGTTCCTCCTCGATCGCGACTTTGAAATTGCTCTTGGTAGCGGCTCTGTTGCCATTACAAGAAATCAGGGCGCAACAGATTAAGCCCGATGCGAACAGCACCGGAAAACGAGATCGCCAAGAAGCCAATAGCATGATCCCCGCCCAATCCCACAGACGGGATCGCCTCGAAGGTCGTTTCCACCACGAATAAGGCGTGTCGCCGGTACCCGACAGAAGATCTCGGGCATAAGAATTGAAGGGCAGCGGCGCTGCAGTTCCTCGAAAACCACTACAAAACCACTACAGTTAACAAAAGAGAAGCCTCCCGTCGCCGGCAGGCTTCCGTAACTCTTTTATTTTGTTTGGTGCGGAGAGGGGGACTTGAACCCCCACGGTGTTACCCGCTAGCACCTCAAGCTAGTGCGTCTGCCAGTTCCGCCATCTCCGCGATCAGGAACTGCTACTTCTTAGTCCCGCTGTTGGCCGGGGCGGGCTTCGGCGCGGGATTGCTTTTCTGAACGATCGGCGCCGGAGCCCGGCGATTCTGCAACACGCTGCCTGCGCCGGCAGCCACGGTATGGGATGAAATCGCCAGCGCCAGCGACGTGATCATAAAGAGAGATGCCGCGATCGTGGTCGCCTTGGAAAGAACCGTTGCGGTGCCGCGCGGGCCAAAGACTGTCTGCGAACCCATGCCACCAAATGCGCCCGCCAAATCGGCCGCCTTTCCACTCTGCAGCAAGACAACAACGATCAAAAAAAAGCAGATAATGACGTGAACGATCGTCAGAGAAACGTGCAACATGGGGTCCGCTTCGAGTATAGCAACGCGGGACGAGATGCCAAACTGGGGCGATGGGCAATTCTGCCAAACGAAATGACCTCCCGGGGACCGATTTTGCCAAACGAACCCACCGGCTATCGCTTGCGGATTTGCGCGACGACTACCTGAGGGCGCCTTTGAGCGAGCAGAATTGCGAGACGAACCCAATCGTGCAGTTCGAACACTGGTTCCAGGACGTGCAAGCTTCTCATTTGAAAGAGCCAAATGCCATGACGCTGGCGACGGCCACGGCCGGCGGGCGGCCCTCGGCGCGGGTGGTGCTGCTTAAGGAGGTCAGTGACCTTGGGTTCGTTTTTTACACCAATTACGGCAGCCGGAAGGCTCAAGAAATTGAAACGAACCCATTCGCCGCACTGACCTTCCATTGGCCGGAATTGGGGCGGCAGGTGCGGGTGGAAGGCGAAGTGCGGCGCGTACCGGGGGAACAATCCGCAGCCTATTTTCGAAGCCGGCCCAAGGGCAGCCAAGTGGGCGCCTGGGCATCACGGCAAAGCGAAGTATTGCCGAACCGGGAGGTGCTTGAGGCCAAGTGGCTGGAGCTACAGGAGAAATATTCCGAGAACGTGGAAGTGCCGGTGCCGGAGTTCTGGGGTGGGTACTGCGTTGTTCCAGAGACGGTGGAGTTCTGGGAAGGGCGGCCGAACCGGCTGCACGACCGGCTGCGGTATCGAAGAAAAGGAGAAGATGGATGGCTGGTTGAGCGGCTCTCGCCGTGACTAAACGAACCCCTCAGGCCATACGTCTGTTCAGTGTGTTGCGCTGTGCATTGCTGCTGGCTCTCGGTGTGTCCGGTCTGCTCGCGAACTCGACCGCGGATGGGCTGATCGCGCAGGTGCAGAACCGGTATAACGCGGCGCGCACACTTTCTGTGAGCTTTGTCGAGAATTACAGCATGCAGGGTCATCCGCGTCCGCCGGAGAGCGGGACTCTCTTGCTGCGGAAGCAAGGCAAGATGCGTTGGGACTACACGCGACCGGCAGGGAAGCTTTTCATCTCCGACGGCAAGAACGTATTCCTATACACCGCAAGGGACAATAGGGTAGAAAAAGTTCCTCTGAAGGACACTGAGGATATGCGGGCACCGCTCGCATTTTTGTTAGGCCGTTTGGACATGAAAAAGGAATTTCGCGAGTTCCAGGTGCGCGCGGGGGATGGCGGCACATGGCTGGAGGCATCCGCAAAGAACGATCGTGTTCCCTACGAGCAGATACAGATGCTGATTGCGCCGGATGGCGAAGTGCGGGAGTTGAAAGTGCTGGGCCGCGACCAGTCGGAGCTTGCCTATGCGTTCAGCAATGAGCAACTGAACCCGCCGCTGAACGAGGCGGTGTTTCACTTTCAAATACCGGCGGGCGCGGAAGTGGTGGATGCGGTCGCGTTTGGGCGGCAGCAGGAACAATAAGCAGTGGCTGAATTTCTCCTAAGATACGCCGATCCGCGCGGGCAGATGCACGAGCTGGTCACGGACGCCCCGAGCGAACGGGACGCGCGCGAGCGGCTGGCGAACCAGGGCTACCTGGTGTATTCGGTTCGGGCGAAAGATCTCGGGGCGCGGCTGAGCGGCGTCGCCAAGCGGCAGAAGGTCAACCTGGAAAAGTTTTTGATCTTCAATCAGCAGTTCGTGACGCTGATCCGGGCGGGATTGCCTATCTTGCAGAGTCTCGATTTGCTGGCCGACCGGCTGACGGACGAACGGCTGGGACGGCACATCCGCGCAGTACGCGACGAGGTGAAGACCGGGACCGTGCTTTCGGATGCGTTCGCGCGCCAGCACGTGTTTCCACCGATCTATGTCACGTCGGTACTGGCGGGCGAGAAGAGCGGCGCGCTGGTGGAGGTGCTGGAACGCTTCATCACCTATCAACGCCTGACTCTTACGCTCAAGAAGAAGCTGCTGGTATCGCTGTTGTATCCGACGGTCTTGATTTGCCTGGTAGTCGGGCTGATCGTATTTCTGGTGACCTATGTGGTGCCGAATTTTGCGGCGCTCTACACCAGCATGGACGCCAAGCTGCCGGCGGCTACGCGCGTGCTGATCGCAGTGGGCACTACGGCCCGAAGCTATGTGCTGATCGGGGTGGACCTGCTAATCTTCGCCGCGGTGGCGGCGTATTTCTGGGCGCGGCGCGAAAGTTCGCGGGAGCGGCTGGATAGCTGGAAATCGCGGCTGCCGTTGGTAGGCGAGATCTGGACCAAATATCAAGTTGCGCAACTTGCGCGCGTATTGGGCACTTTGTTGGTAGGGGGCATTCCCTTGGTGCAGGCGCTCGAAACGTCGGGCCGGTCGCTGGGGACGATACTGATGAAGAAGGCGCTCGACCGGGCCGCGGTGCTGGTGAAAGAGGGCAAATCGCTGTCGGCTGCGCTCACTACGACGGGCATTTTCCCGGATCTGGCGATTGACATGGTAGAGGTGGGCGAGTCTACCGGCGCCTTGCCCCAGATGCTAAGCAGCGTGGCGGAGTTCTACGAGGAGGATGTGTCCACGCGCATGACCGCGCTGCTGTCACTCATCGAACCGGCCATCATGATCTTTATGGGCATCTTCGTGGCATTCGTATTGGTGGCGCTGTATCTGCCCATCTTCTCGCTAGCGGACACAATCAGGTAAATGGCAACAGAGACTATCAAGCTGAAGGATCCGGAGGAAGAAACCGCACATGCGCAGACGGTGGCGCGGCGGTACTGCTGCGACTTCGTGGACCTGAAGACGGCGAAGATCGACCACGAGCTGTTCCGGACGGTTCCCGTGGATCTGATGTTCCGCTATCACTTCGTGCCGCTGCAAGCGCAGAACGGCACGCTGGAGATTGCGCTTTCCGACCCGCGGCAGATCGTGCTGATCGACGAGCTTTCGGTGCTGCTGTCGAAGAAGCTGAAAGTCAAGGTAGCAACTTACTCGCAGATTACGGACCTGCTGAAGAAGACGGAACAGTCTCAGCGGGTGCTCGAGGAGGTGACCGAAGGCTTCACGTTGGACGTAGTCGGAGACGAAGAGAGCACGGACGAGAATCTTTCCATCGACCGGCTGACTTCGGACATCGGCAACATTGCGCCGGTGATCAAGCTGGTGGACACGACGATCTTCAATGCGCTGGAGCGGCGGGCGAGCGATATACACATCGAGACGCGCGACCAGGAACTGGCGATTAAATACCGGATCGACGGCGTTTTGCAGTACGCGATGAGCCCGATTGCCAAGGAATGGTACTCGGCCGTCATCTCGCGCATCAAGGTGATGAGCGAATTGGATATTGCCGAGCGGCGCGTGCCGCAAGACGGGCGTTTTCGCGTGCGGTACAAAGGGCGGCTGATCGATTTCCGGGTTTCGATCATGCCGACGATATACGGCGAAGACGCGGTGCTGCGCGTGCTCGACAAAGAGTCGATGAGCGAAAAGTTTTCGCGCTTGACGCTGGATGTGGTGGGCTTCGCCGAGCACGATTTAACGAAGTTCCGGCGGTATATCAAAGAGCCGTACGGAATGGTGCTAGTGACCGGGCCGACCGGGTCGGGCAAGACAACCACACTGTACGCGGCGTTGAGCGAGATCAAGAACGACGAAGACAAGATCATCACGATCGAAGACCCGGTGGAATACCAGATCAAGGGAATCACGCAGATTCCGGTCAATGAGAAGAAGGGACTGACGTTTGCACGCGGGTTGCGCTCGATCTTGCGGCACGACCCGGACAAAATTCTGGTGGGAGAGATCCGCGACCAGGAGACCGCGCAGATTGCCATCAACGCGGCATTGACGGGCCACCTGGTATTCACGACAGTTCACGCGAATAACGTGCTGGACGTGCTGGGGCGCTTTCTGAACATGGGCGTGGAGCCCTACAACTTTGTCTCATCCTTGAACTGCATCCTGGCGCAGAGGCTCGTGCGGATCATCTGTCCGCATTGCCGGGAACGCGTGACCTACGAGGACGAGTACCTGGTGGAGAGCGGGCTGAACGCGACGGAGTGGCGCTCGTTCCCGTTTCATGAAGGGCGCGGCTGCATGGAGTGCAGCGGGACGGGGTTCCGCGGCCGGACGGCGATCCACGAGCTGCTGGATTTGACAGAACAAATCCGCGAGATGATTTTGGAGCGGAAGCCCGCCTCCGAGATCAAGCGGGCAGCGCGGCAAGACGGGATGACGTTCTTGCGCCAATCGGCTTTGGACCGGGTACGCGAGGGAATCACGACCTTGCGCGAAGCCAACAAGGTGACGTTTATTGAAGGGTAGGTGCCGCTTCTGCCGCCGTTAGTGGAACATATTCAGCGCTGGATCTCCGAGCCGCCGCCGGACAATCTGTTCGAGATTACGGAGACTTGTCTCTCGGCGGCATCGCCGCGCAATCCGAGCCAAAGCAGGCAAGAGATACTGGGCGAGCGAGCGCTCGCGGCCTCGCCGAGCGCACCGAACCTGCTGAAGCCGCACCTGTTCCGAGAGGCATTGCCGCGCGTGACCGGGAGTGCGGCGCCGAAGCGCAGCGCGACCGCGCTGGTCATACCCGATTACGCGGTGCGCATGACGATTCTCGATTTCGAGGAGTTTCCGGCGACCGATGCCGAGCGCATTCCGCTGCTTCGTTTCCGGCTGCGCAAGAGCGTACCATTCCATATCGATGAAGCGCAGCTTGCCTATGCAGTTCAGGTTCAGGAGCCGAAACGGATCGAAGTACTCGCGATTGCCATCGCGCGCCCGATCCTGGACGAATACGAGCGCATCTTCACCGATGCGGGTTATCGCGTGGGCCTAGTGACGCCTTCGTGCCTGGCCACGCTGCCACTATGCATGGGCGCGGCCAGCGGGCTGACGTTGCTAGCCAAAGCGGCGGGTTCGACGCTGTCGGTACTGCTGCTGGAGCAGGGACGGGTGCGCCTGGTACGGTGCCTGGATTTAGCCGGCAGCGAAGAGGAAGAGGCAGAGCGGGAAGACCGCAGCATTCTGGCCCTGCTGCAACAGACGCTGGCCTACGCCGAGGATCAAATCGGGCAATCCGCCGCCCGGTTGCTACTCTGTGGTTTCGGCCCTGAAACGGATTCGTTAGGAAAGCTCGCGCAGCGAGAATTCGGCATCGCCTATTCACCGGTGCGCTCAAAATTCGGAGTTGCTTCGCAAGAGAATGCCGGGCTGCTGGGCTTATTGGAGCAGTACGCGGCATGACCTCGACAGCGCCGGCATCTCTCAACCTGGCGTCGCAACCCTTCCGGCGGGAGCGCGCCCAGAACGCCGCGTATGCTTTGATTGCCGTAGTGTTGGCGTGTACGCTGGCGGTGCTGGTGGTGCTGATTCTTCACGCGCGAGCGGGCGCGGCAGACCTGCGGCGGGTGATTGACGCAGAGAACAGAGAGTTGTACCGGCATCAGCGGGAAGAGGCGCAATTTTCAGGCGTGCTGGGCAGACCGGAAAACGCGGATGTATTTTCGACGAGCGTATTTTTGAACGAATTGATTGCGCGGCGTGCGGTGAGCTGGACACGGGTGTTCAGGGATCTGGGGACCGTGATGCCGAACAACATGCGGCTGCTGGCAATCCGGCTGCCGCAGATACCAACCGAGGATGCAAACGGCACGAACCATCTGCAACTGGATATGTCAGTGGGCACCGACCGGCCGGAAGCGGTGGTCGATTTGCTGAAGCAATTACAAAAATCGAACTTGTTCGGGGCCGCGGCCGTGGTTACACAGCAACCGCCGACGCAAAACGACCCGCTTTATAAATACCGGGTGAGCGTGAGTTATGCTCAGAAACTTTGATTGGCTCACGGGCGGCGGGAATGGGCAGCGCCGCGGTATTCGTTTCTGGCTGCAGGTAACCGGCGGCGCGCTGGCGCTGCTGAACGGGGTGGCATTGTTTCTCTATCTGGACCCGCCGGGCGGATCGCGGGCGCAGCTTTCCGAAGAGAGCCTGCAGGTAAGGAATGAGATCGCGGCAACGCGCGCGCGGAGTACGCGCTTGAGGACGATCGCCAGCAAGGTGCAGGTGGGGAGCAACGAATCGTCGGAGTTCGAAGCGAGATTTTTCCTGCCGAAGCGCGTGGCTTACGAAGACGTGATCGCGGAAATTCAGAGAATGTCGGCGCTCTCGGGATTGAAGGAGCGCGACAGCGTGTTCACGGAGGAGCCGATTGAGGGAACCGCGGATCTGTCGCTGCTGAATATCACGGGAAACTATGAAGGCAGTTACGAGAACTTGATGCACTTTCTGCATGAAGCGGACCGGTCGCCGATGCTGCTGATGCTGGATGCGATGCAAGCCGCGCCCCAACAGCGGCCCGGACAACTCACGACGTCCATTCGCTTCCAGGCGGTGATCCGGGAGGAGCCGGGCACGGCGGCGGGAGGGCAGCCGTGAAGCCGGCGGCGCAGACAACGGTCTTCGGGCTTCGCATGAAGCTTGACCCGAAGATATTGGTGGGCGGAATCATCCTGTTCGCGGGCTTCTTGTTCTGGTACAACTCGCGGGGCGACGACGAAGGCCCGACGGCAGGGAACGCGGTTCGTCCGGCAACGCCGGCAGCGGCGCCCATGCCGAAATCTCATATCGCGGCGGTGCGGCGCGGCACGACCTCGAGCAACGATCGCGGGACATTGCGGCTGCGCCCCGTGGATGCGACGCGCGGGAATGTGGACCCCACGCTGCGGCTGGATCTGCTGACCCGCCTGCAAAGCGAGGACGAGGCGCCGGCTGGACGAAGCCTGTTCGAAGCGGGTCCGACGCCAGCAGAAGTGGCGGCCAGTACGAATCCAATTCATGGGCCGACGATTGCTCCGAAGAACGTGGCTCCGCCGACGCCGCCTATGCCTACAGGCCCGCCACCGCTGAACATTCCATTGAAGTTCTACGGATTCGTGAAGCCGACCGATAAGCGGGAGGTAAGCCGCGGGTTCTTCATGGACGGCGATAACGTGCTGGTGGCGGCCGAGGGACAGGTGCTGAAGCAGAAATATCGAGTGATGGAGCTGACCGCCAAGGCGGCGCGATTGGAAGACATTCAGTTGAAGCAATCCGAAACGCTGGAGGTGGTACCGGAGGCGATGGCGCAATGAGCAGCGCATGCAGTAGCGGCCTTCGGGCGCGGCGGGCGCGTGGACAGCGCGGATCGGCGCTGCTGATTGTGTTCGTGTTTGCAGCGACGATTGCGATCATGCTCTACGCGGAAATGCCGGTTGCGGTGTTCGAGGCCAAGCGGGAAAAGGAGCAGTTACTGATCGATCGCGGCAACGAATACGCGCATGCGGTGAAGCTGTATGTACGGAAGTTCGGGAGCTATCCGACCACGGTGGATCAACTGGAAAATACGAATCGGATGAGATTCCTGCGGCACCGCTTCAAGGACCCGTTCACGGGCAAGGATGATTGGCGAATGCTGCACGCCGGGCCGGGAGGCCAGTTGACCGATTCGAAAGTGAAACCGCTGGGCTTGGGAACCGTGCCTGGAAGCGGATCCGATGCGAACTCGAGTTCGGGCTTTGGGTCCACGAATACGGGTTCGGGCTTTGGGTCCACGAATACGGGTTCGAGCTTTGGGTCCACGAACACGGGTTCGGGCTTCGGGTCAGCAAGTACGAGCTCAGGATTCGGCCAGTCCGGGTTCGGATCGGGTTCGAATGCGGACACGGTGGTGGTGCCGGATCTTCCGCAGCGGCCCCCGGCGATATCCGCGAACGGCGCGGTACCGAGCCGAAGCAACAGCGAAGTTGCGAGCACGCCCGTCGAAAGCGACCAGAATCCGTCGACGTCTCTGTTGCCGGAGAACTTGCGAGAGCAGATGGCGGTGGTTGAGCAAGGGCAAGCGGGCGCGCTGGTGGAGAATTCGGGCCAGATCACGAGCAGCGAGCCGGGAGCGAACGCGAGTCAAACCGTGGCCAGCGCAAGTCCAGGTGGACAGAACCAAATGGGGCAACTGCCGCAGGGCCCAGCGGGACAAAGCCAAGTGGGTGCGAGCGTCGGGGCTGGTGGGCAAAACGCGATGGACACGGTGCGGAACATGTTGAACAATCCCGCCATCGGGGCGCCGCTGGCAGGGTCGGGTACGGGCTCCGCCCAGGGACAATCCAACATGGGACAGATCTCCGGCGGCGGCATTGCGGGCGTGGCGAGCAAGGCACACGGCCACGCCATCAAAACGGTGAACGATCAGAGCGATTATGCGCTGTGGGAGTTTTATTACGACCCGACCAAGGACCTGACGAAGGGCATGCCGGGTATAGGGAATGCGACGGGCAGCGGGCCGCAGGGTGTGGGGACGAATGGTACCAACGTGGGCGTGTCTCCGGGCTCGAACGGGCAAGCTATGGGCCAGCCGAACGGCTCCGGACAAAGCAGCTTTGGGCAGAACAGCTTTGGACAGAACAGTGGGAACTCGGGTTCGGGGGGGACGACGAGTTCCTCGCCAAACCCGCAGTAGATATCAAAGTAGATATCAAGCGCAACTCTTACGCCGGCCTCTCGCCTTCCTCCAGATCGCGCATGCGGCCAATCCAACGATCGCTAACATCAGAACCCGCGGTCCGAGAGAATCGTTAGTTCACTCGCTACGCCTGGGTAACTCGTGGCCATCAACAAGAGCAAAGCGGCGACAATTCCGGCGTCTCTAATGGGAAACATCTGTATCTCCGACGCCCGTTAGTCGAACGCGCGTTGCGGCGGTTTCGCTGAGATTGGTACTGACAGTTTGCAGACCTGGGATGCGGCAGCGTAGGGCGCGCCCGGTTAATCAATGAAGAATCACCTGCGGGCGTCTTGTTCGCGAGCTATTTGCCGGCTGCCTTTTCCAGATGGCCGCCGAACCCGTAGCGCATCGCGGAGAGCAGCCTGTCCTGATAATCGGCGTCGCCGCGAGAGCTGAAACGCTGGTAGAGGGCAGCGGAAAGGACCGGCGCCGGCACGGCTTCATCAATCGCGGCCTTAATGGTCCAGCGGCCCTCGCCGGAATCCGAAACACGGCCAGCGAACTGGGAGAGCGCGGGATCTTTCACCAGGCTGGCCGCCGTCAGGTCCAGCAACCACGACGCGATCACACTGCCGCGCCGCCACACTTCCGCGATATCCCGCAAGTTAAGGTCGTATTGGTAGTGTCCCGGGTCGCGCAGCGGCGTCGTCTCCGCATCAATACTGTCCTTCTGCTTGCCTACGTTGGCATCGCGCAAGATGCCAAGACCTTCGGCATAGGCGGCCATAATTCCGTATTCGATGCCGTTGTGCACCATCTTGACGAAATGACCGCCCCCACTCGGGCCACAGTGCAGATAACCCTGTTCGGCGGTGCCGTCAAGTTGTTCGCGCCCTGGAGTCCGCGGTATGTTGCCGACGCCGGGGGCGAGAGCTGCGAAGATCGGATCGAGGTGCTTGACCGTATCAGCTTCGCCGCCGATCATCATGCAGTAACCGCGCTCCAGACCCCAGACACCGCCGCTGGTTCCGACGTCAACGTAGTGAATCCGCCTGGCGGCGAGTTCCTTTGCGCGCCGGATGTCGTCGACGTAATAAGAATTGCCGCCGTCAATGAGGATGTCTCCCTGCTCGATGTGCGGCAGGAGCTCGGCGATGGTGTCGTCCACGGCGGCCGCCGGCACCATCAACCACATCACGCGCGGCTTATCGAGCTTGGCCACGAAATCGCGGAGTGAGGAACTGCCTGTGGCCTTCTCCTCAACCAGCTCGCCGACGGCTTTCGCCGACATATCGAAGACAACACACTGGTGGCCGCCTTTCAGGAGACGCCGCACCATGTTCGCTCCCATTCTTCCGAGTCCGATCATTCCGAGTTGCATCATTTACTCCTTGAGCTTGCGGTACCACCGTATCAAGTTGTTGGTTGAGCTGTCGTGGCCGAGCGCGGGCTCGGTCTGGCTTTCGAGCTCCGGGATGATGCGCTGCGCCAGCACCTTGCCGAGCTCCACGCCCCATTGGTCGAACGAGTTGATTTGCCAGATGGCGCCTTGCGTGAAGACGCTGTGTTCGTAGAGGGCAACCAGCTTGCCGAGAATCTCCGGCGTCAGGCGGCCGGCGAGGATGGTATTCGACGGGCGGTTGCCTTCGAAGACGCGGTGTGGGACAAGCCAATCCGGCGTGCCCTCCGCCTGGACTTGCTCGGCCGTTTTTCCGAATGCCAGCGCCTCGGCCTGGGCAAATACGTTGGCCATGAGCATGTCGTGGTGGCGGCCCAGAGGATTCAGAGATTGTGCAAACGCGATGAAGTCGCAGGGGATCAGACGGGTGCCCTGATGGATTAACTGATAGAACGAATGTTGGCCGTTGGTTCCGGGCTCACCCCAATAAATAGGTCCGGTCGAGTAGGTAACTTCGGCGCCATCGAGCGTGACGTGCTTTCCGTTGCTCTCCATGGTCAACTGCTGGAGGTAGGCGGGAAATCGCTTGAGATATTGCTCGTAGGGCAACACGGCGACGGTCTCGGCGCCGAAGAAGTCGTCGTACCAGATGACGAGGAGACCCATCAGAACCGGCAAATTGCGCTCGAACGGAGCGGTACGAAAATGCTCGTCCATCTGATGGAAGCCGTCTAACAGGGCGCGGAAGTTTTCTGGTCCGATGGCCAGCATGGTGGAAAGGCCGATCGCCGAGTCCATGGAATAACGGCCGCCCACCCAATCCCAGAAGCCGAACATGTTTGCGGTATCGATACCGAACTTAGCTACTTCCGCGGTGTTGGTCGATACGGCGACAAAATGGCGGGCCACCGATTTCTGGTCGCCGCCGAGGCCGGCGAGCAGCCAGGCGCGCGCGGAGTGAGCGTTCGTCATGGTCTCGAGGGTGGTGAACGTTTTAGATGAAATGATGAAGAGCGTTTCCGCGGGATCGAGACCCTGGACCGCCTCCGCGAAGTCGGTGCTATCGACATTGGAGACGAAGCGAAACGTCATTTCCCGGTCGCTGTAATGCCTGAGGGCTTCGTAGGCCATGACGGGCCCGAGGTCGGAGCCGCCGATGCCGACGTTGATTACATTGCGAATCGGCTTGCCCGTATGGCCTTTCCATTCGCGGCTGCGGACGCGATTCGAGAAATCGGCCATCTTATCGAGCACGGCGTGAACCTGCGGAACGACGTCTTGGCCGTCCACCACGATGGAGGTTCCCCGCGGCGCGCGCAGCGCCACGTGCAAGACGGCGCGATTTTCGGTGACGTTGATCTTGTCGCCGCGAAACATGGCGTCGATGCGCCCACGCAAACCCGATTCATCGGCCAGTCCGATCAGCAGCTTGAGCGTTTCGTCCGTGATCCGGTTTTTCGAGTAATCGAGAAAAATATCGGCGGCGTGGGCGGTCATCCGCTCACCGCGATTGGGATCGCCGGCGAAGAGGTCTCGCAGATGCACTTCGTGAAGCTTCTTGTAGTGAGTTCGAAGAGCCTTCCAGGCCTTGCGAGCCGTTAGGGGCGTCAGGGCGTGCTTTTGAGTGTCTGGTTTGGCGCTGGTTGACATGTTGTGTCCCTCGACGTTTACTTTAACCGGTGAGAGCCTCCTTCCGCGCCGGGCGCACTCCCGTTCGGATCATTTCTTCTTGAATCGCTTGACACCCTCGTTGATGAGCTTCATTGCTCGGGAGGGACCGTGCATCCCGGTCACTTTGAAGCGTTTCCCCCGGCTTTTGTTGTAAGTTACGAAGAATTCCGCGACCTGATCTATCACTGACTTGTTAATTTCGGAAATCGAGTGTATGTGTTCGTGGTTATATGAATGCACGGCAGCACCGATAAGACGGTTGTTGGTTGTCTTAGTGCCATCCTCTGTCTGGTCGGCTTCGATGACTCCGACGATACGTACTTGTAACACGCACCCTACGTGAGCGGGTTCATCCATGAGGATCATGACGTCGAGCGGGTCGCCATCCTGCCCCAATGTGGACGGAATGAAGCCGAAGTCAAAGGGAAAGCTTAAGCCTTCGGCGAGCAAGCCGCCCAGCGTGAATGCTTCCAACTCCGGATCGTAGTCGAATTTATTGCGCCGGCCCTTCGGCGTTTCGACAACAACTCTGCACTCACACTTTTTCTTGTCGAGTTCGTGCGACAAACGAGAAAGATCCATAGATTAGAATTGGTCTCCTTCCGATAAGTGCTCCTGGGAGCAAATCAAAAAATTCAAGAAGCCTAACAGCAACGATTCAGAAGCCGGTAGCTACACGAACCAGCTTATGACGAGCCCAAGCGAAGCCGCAAAGGTGGCGACGGTTGTGATCCAACCCAGTACGTTTATAGCCCTGCCATTGACGCGCTTGCCCATGATGGCTGGGTTATTCGTCATCAGCATGATCAAGAGCATCAGGGGCGGTGTTGAAAATCCCTGTACGATGCCCGCCCAGACGAGCGCCTTCATCGGGTTAATGCCGAAGAAGTTTATGCCAATGGCGATGAACGTAAACACGGCAATGGCCAGGTAGAATTTCTTAGCTTCGGCGGGTTTGCGGTAGAGACCGTGCCGCCAGCCGACGCTTTGACATAAATCGTAAGCAGCGCCGGTAGTCATGACGGGCACGGCGAGAAAGCCCACGCCGATGACGCCGAGCGCAAACAAAAGCCCGGCGGCGTTTCCAGCGAGCGGGCGAAGAGCTTGGGCGGCTTCTGCCGCGGTATTGATGTTTGTCTTGCCCGCTACAAAGAGCGTTGCAGCAGTCGACAGAATGATGAAGTACATCACCGTATTCGAAAAGAACATTCCGAAGACGATGTCCCACATCGACTGCTTGAGTTGGGAGCTGCTGGTTCCTCTTCGTTGCCACAACCTTCTTTTGCCGGCCGCGATCTTTTCCTCGACTTCTTCGTTCGATTGCCAGGTGTACAGGTAAGCCGAAAGTGAGGTCCCGATTACGGCGACGATCATGGCGAGAAAATCTTTATTGAAGCGGATCGCCGGGATGAAAGAGCCTCGCAGCGTGACGCGGGCATCGGGATGCGCGAGCACCGCAGACCCTATGTAGGCGAGCAGCGCCAGAGCAAGCACACGAAACAGGTTGCGCAGGAGCGTATAGGAGCCCCAGATTTGAAGCGCCAGAATCACGAGTCCGGTAATCACGACGATGATGCCGATCCGGACGGGAATCAGGATGTTCAAGGCAGCGGCCATGCCGCCGATATCGGCGCCCGCCTCGATAATGTTTCCGATGAGCACTCCTGCCAAGACCGTAAACAGGAACCAACGCGAATAGCGGCGCCGAATGACCGCGAACAGACCTTCGCCGGTCACCAAGCCGAGTTTGGAGGAAAGGTATACAACCGCCACCATCATCGGGAACGTAACCGGAGCAGTCCACAAGAAGGACGGCCCCAGTTGCGCCCCGGCGCTCGCGTAGGTTCCGATGGCCGAGGGGTCGTCGTCGGCGGCCCCTGTGATCAGTCCCAGTCCGACGGCACGCGCGATTCCGCGGGCTGCGACTTGTCTCGGATGACGGGCGCCTGGGGGTTGTTTCTCGTCGAGGGATGCCGTGTCAGAAGGGCTCATCGTCCATATTCGAGTAGATGGAAAAGAGACCTCAACTCGACCTTCCATCTTCGGCTGACAGATCTACTAGGGAGCCACTGGACGATACGGCGCTGATTGCCGCTGCATTCTGTATGTACAGTCAAGTCAACACCGGAAGCGAGCTGAAACATGAGCGTCACACACATGAGCGTCACACTGGGACGCGTGGTTATCCGGCAGCCGGACTGACGACACTGCGATTTGTGTGCCATACAATTAGCTAAACCATGGCCGTGAGCCGGCAGATTGCGTTCGTTGCTCTGATCGCTCTGTCACTTGGCGGCAATAGCGCGGCGTTCGCTCAGGGCGCCGGCGTAACGATCCTAAACCGCGGGTCTCTTACACCAGGATTCGACGCGCATGATCGAATCGTTCCCGGGACGGTTCATCGTTACGTACTTGGCGGCGAACCGGCCAGCTTCGCCACGATTCTGATCGATCAGATCTCAGTGGATTTGTCGGTGCGCGTTCAGTCTTCCGGGGGTCGGGTCTACAACGTGGACGTATCCAGCCTGGGATGGGAATCCGTACCAGCCCCAGGGAAAGCAATAGTCGATCTTGCGGTTCGGAATCCCAAAGGCCCCGGCGGCGAATACGAACTGAAGGTCAGCGAGTTCAGATCCGGACGAGAGAGCGGACTACAACAGTTAGAGGCAGCCGCGGCGGCAACGGAGGCGCGCAATGCGGCGGGTTCCGGAAGCCAGGAGTCGATTGAGCGCGCGATAACGAGCTACGCCAACCTGCTGGCGGCGTGGCGGGACGCTGAGAACCGAGAGGGCACTCTAGAAGTACTCCTGGCGCTTTCTACTCTTTCGTACACAAAGAGCGATTACACGGCTTGTGTCGCTTATTCGCGCGAGGTAGCGGAGTCGACCACGGAGTTGAAGGATCGTGACAGAGGCATCGCGCTGAACAACTGGGCCAATTGCGAACTTTCCCTGGGTGAACTTGAGTCCGGTAGGCAGCACATGCTGGATGCGGCTGCGGCATTTCAGCATTCAGGGTCCCGGTTCGCGGTGGCTGCCGCGCATTCGAATCTCGGCCGGCTCTACTATCACACGGGACATTGGGCGGACGCGTTGCGGGAGTACGGCGAAGCGCTGGACTTGGCGCACGATCTAGCGGATCGTCGATTGATCGGTTATACGCTTGCCGCCATCGCTAATGTGGACATCGCGATGGGCGATCTCGGCGCAGCATCATCGTTCCTCGACCAAGCGCTCGACACCCTCGGATCAGGCCTGGATCCTCAAGCCTGGAGTCGCGCCCTTGCCAACCTCGGCCGGGTGCAACTAGGCTTTGGCCACGCATTAGAGGCTGAAGCGACAATCCGGCGGGCGCTGGAGGTTCTCGTGAAGCTCGCTGATCGCGACACGGAGGCGAACGCAAGGCTTTATCTCGGCCAGGCTGTTGCGTGGAGATCCGCGCCCGAGGCCCGTCAGGAATTTGAAAAGGCCCTCGATCTTTACCGGGAAAGTTCCGACGTGCCGGGAGAGTCTGCGGCTCTCCTGAATCTTGGAACCTTGCTGGTACGGCAAAAGGATCTGGCAGGCGGCGTTCCGCTTCTCGTGCAGTCGCTCGATATAAGGCGGCAAATGGGCGTGTTCGACCTGGAAGCCGAGAGTCTCTATGCGCTCGCCCGGGCAAAGCGGACCCAAGGCGATCTACGGGGCGCGCTTTCGGATGCGGAGACGGCAATGAAGGTAGTGGAGACATCACGCTTTCAGGCGCCCGGAGAATGGTTACGGGCGAACTATCTGGCAAGGCGGCGGGATGTCTACGAGTTCGCGATCGATACATGCGTCGAACTGAGCCGCATGCGTCCTGCGGGATGCGACGTGACAAAGGCGTTCCAGTTGAGCGAGCGTATTCTGGCGCGTTCACTTCTGGACCGAATCGAGAGGTCCGGCCGCAAACCGGCCACACCAGAGGACATGCGAGAAGAGCTCACGAGCGCGGAGGACCTGGTCCGCTTCCGATCGAACCAGTTGCTTCAGATGCTTGGGAAGAAGCATGATCCCGCGGAAGAGAGCGCGGCTCGGTCAAGACTGGAAGCGGCAATCGCGGCGCGCCGGCTGGCCGAGGGGCGGACCAGCAATAATCGCCCGGAGAATTTCGAAACCAGCGCCTTTATTCCGCCCAGATTGAGCGACGTCCAGCGAAAGCTCGCGGGCAAAGATGGACTGGTTCTCGAGTTTTCACTGGGGCAGGACAGGAGCCTGATGTGGGCCATCAGCAGTTCGGACATACATTGCTACTTCCTGCCGGGACGAGACCGGATTGAAAGCCTGTCAAAGCGTCTGGTGTCAGGCCTTGGCCGTTGGAGGGCGGAATCCGACGGCAGTCAGGCGCGGCAGGATTCCCGGACATTCGGCCATCTGCTGCAGCGTCCGCTGGCAGATCATCCTGGCCGCCACAAGCTTTTGATTATCGCCGACGGAATGCTCCAATATGTTCCGTTTGCGGCAATCCAACTGCCTGCCGCCCAGTCCGGAGAGTTCAAGTTCCTGATAGAGAATTACGAAGTTTCTGCCATCCCATCGGCGCAGGCTGGCATGGCGATCGAAGCCAGGGCGATTGCCCATCCTCCCCGGGTCGACGCCATTGCGATTTTCGCCGATGCCGTATATGGACGAGGCGATGAGCGAAGTAAGGGACCCGGAAATCGGCAAGGAGAGGTCGAAAGTCTATTCCCACGACTGACCTTCAGTCAGGAAGAGGCGGACCAGATTCTTGCATTGAGGCCATCCCCTGCAAATCGAATGGAGACCGGTTTCAAGGCTACTCCTGAGAACGTCAGACTAGCTTCAGGGTTCCGTTACCTGCACTTCTCCCTGCATGCGTATGCGGATCCAGAGCATCCGGAGGCATCAGGGCTGGTGCTTTCTTTGCTGAATGCGGAAGGCAGGCTTGTGGATGGCGTTTTACGTCTGAACGCAATTCTTGCGCTGCCAATAAGGGCGCGCCTGGTCGTCCTTTCCGCCTGCGATACTGCCGGCGGGATGGAGGTCAGAACGGAAGGCATTTTCGGTCTGACGCAGGCGTTTCTGTACGCCGGCGCCCAACAAGTGGTATCGAGTGCGTGGCTTGTCGATGAATTCAGCACACTCGAACTGATGATCCGGTTCTATAAGGCGATGTGGCAGGATCGGCTTGCTCCGCCCGCCGCGCTTCGTAAGGCGCAGCAGTCGTTGCTGCATATTCAGGCGTGGTCCGGACCTGCAGATTGGGCGGCGTTTCAGGTTTACGGATACGCCGCCCGTTAGCCTGGCGTTAACGTTTTGACGAATTCTGCACTAACTATTGGGCAGGCTACCCGCCGTGTTGAGCCTGGCGGGTAGCTGCTTTTGTCGTTACCGGATGAAGAAGGCAACGACTGGAGCGAGTGAACCGACGATAATGGTAATCCAGTCCATCGAGCGACCTCCTTTGCGGAGGCCCTCGCGCAGGGCGCCTTGCGCAGGGCCATCTGTCAGCGCTGCGCTTGTTTCTACTCTCTTGTACGGCCGCGGTCAGCCGGAATTTCCATCGGCATTGCGTGAAGTGGGCGAGAGTTCCGCAAGCCTGGTGGAAGGTTGTGATTCGGAATCCGGAGTGAGAGAATCAGTCTTCCTCAGTTACGCAATGGATGATTCCGGCAAATCAGGGGAAGGCGCTCCCGATCGGCAGCCTCGAGGCGTGGACTGGAAGGACCTGCTCAAAGCCTTCGACGCGGATTCGGCTACGGCTTTAGAAAAGTATCAGGTCGCACGCAACGGGCTCATGAGCATCTTCCGGGCGCGCGGCCTGGAGAAAGAGGCCGAGGATTTGGCGAGCGAAGTCGTGTATCGCGTTCTGCGCCACCTCAAAGAGAAATCTTCGACCCATCCGATCCGCGATCTTCCTGCGTTCATCCACGGCGTTACGAAAAACGTAATTTTCGAGACCCGCCGAAAACAACGTACGGTCCCATTTAACGATGAGCTGGACACGATGAGTCCGGCATCGGTGGAAAGCCCAGAGGATGGGGCGCAACGGAAAGAGGATCTGGAGCGATTTGAGGCCGCCCTCAACCACTTGCCTGAGTCCAAGCGATCGCTCGTCGAAAGGTACTTCTCGCGCTCAAAGACGGAGAAAATCAAAGACCGCGCGGCTATGGCGCAAGAACTCGGGGTGAAACCCGGGGCCTTGCGGGCGCGGGTCCACAAGATTCTGAATAAGATGGGGTTCCGAGTCGCGGAAGGCGGCTCGGCTACTCGCGCAAACAAGAGATCGTGGAGGACCTCCGGCCGATGATTCCTGCTCAGCCCGACCCGCCGGTCCACCAACAGCTCGTGCGATATCTGCTCGATGAGCTGAACGAAACAGCGTGTGACGAGATCGAGATTCGCCTGCTCAAGGATGCCGAATTTCAAGAGCAACTGGCGGTAGCGGAGCTCGAAGTGGCAGAGCTTTTTGAAAAGAGGCTGTTGAAACCGGATCAAATGAAGCTGGTCCGAAGCAAGTTTGGGGCGAACCCTTCCTGGAAACAAAATCTCTATTTCTGTCGTGTCATGGCCGCAGAGGAGGCCAAGTGGTCTGCGCCTCGATTGAGCCGCGCGAAAAGCGGCATCTTTCGCACTGCCTTGCTGTCCGGTGCGCTTATCTCACTGGCGGTTGCTTTGGCGGTATGGTTTGTGCTCCACCCGAGCGTGCATAGCACTGTAGAGATCGGCAAGCGGAGTAATGTTTCTGTGGCTGTCCTGCTACCCCCACCACTGAAGGGCCTGGAGAGGCAGGTGGACAACACCGTTTCGCTGCCGCAGGCGCCGGGGCCGGTGGAGTTGCGAATGGTCCTGCGGAATGATTTCTATCCGGAATATGAAGTGCGGTTACGCTCTGTCTCGACAGGCGTAGAGCAATCCTTGGGCACGGTGAAGCCTGATCGGCCAACGGGAGGCCAGCATACACTTCGCGTGGGGCTCGATTCTTCGCAGCTAAGCCCGGGCCGTTACACGATTGTTCTTCGCGCCCTCGAAAGAGACGGAAGTGTCGTTAATGTTGGTGGTTACTCCTTTCGTGCCGTGATCGGCTCCGGCAACCGGTAACGTTTTGCCGAATGCCGCACTTTCCTGACGAAGGAAAGAACGCGGTTGTCGGCGCCGGCGCGCGGGAGTCGATCGATTTATCGCCGCGATGTAAAAACCGGGTCCGCTATCGCGTATAAGCCTACGAGGAGGGCGTATGCGCCTCACGGACCAGCCGGCTCGTCTCCGGTTTCCCGCCGACATGGAGGGAGACGAGGGTGTCGAAAGTGGCGGCGCTGCGGACCCGCGGTCGGACGAAGATCTGATGGCTCAAGTCAGCGCGGATCACAGCGCCCTTGACGTGCTGATGATACGCCATCAGGCGTGGCTTCTGCGGTATTTGAACGGGGTTTTGCGGAACCCCGCAAGAGCAGAAGAGGTCGCTCAGGACGCGTGGATCAAGGTCTGGCGAGCCAGCACATATGACCCGACAAAAGGCCGTTTCCCGGCCTATCTGCGACGAATTGCTTTGAATGCTGCTCTAGATCAGATTCCTGGACCGGGCGAAGCGATGCTGCCCGCCAATACTCCTCCGCCTCGCGCAGCGGCTTTCGGTGTCGTTCCAAATATCGAAGTCTTCCGGGAGTGCCTGGAGAGCCTGCCGGCCGATGCACGTAAGGCTGTCAGACGGTGCGTCATTGAAGAAGAGCCGTTCGCCGAAGTTGCCGAAGGACTTGGGGTGTCTGAGCAGACTCTGCGCCGTCTGTGTAATCGCGCAATACGCAGCATCCAGAGCTGCATGCGAAAGAAGGGTTATCCGCCCGGCCGCCACGTCATCTGCGAGGATCCTCGCTTCGAAGTCTCCGTGATCGATACCACGCCTAGCAATCCCGACGCCTACGACGTTGTCGTTTGGACACTGGATCCGTCTGTCGGCCGTTGTGGCGTTATCGTCTCGCTGACCTCCGGCCGGGGAGCTGACGAGGTCAGCGTGGAACTGAACGAATTCACCTTCGACGGCAGACGGTTTGGAGATTGTCATAAGAGCTCGCTTGGAAAGATCGCGAATGCGCTGGGCGCGGTGCGTGCTTCCGTGGAGATCCGCCCATGACGCTAGTACGCGAATGCGATGTGTTGATTGTCGGCGGTGGGGTGACTGGGCTCTGGCTCGCCAATGATCTGGATGCGAGAGGCCACCAGTTTGTGCTTTTTGAGCGGCAGGAACTCGGTGGGGCACAGACCTGCCACAGCCACGTTTATATTCACCAGGGTTACATCTACAACGAACAGGCGCGCGATCTGGCGGTACATCTGAAAGATGTAACGCCGATCTGGTGGAAATGGCTCCGCGGCCACCCCTGGCTGATTGAATCCTCCTCTTCGTTTTTTGGTTTCAGCAATGAAACCGAATACGCGCTGAAGACTGCTCTCTGGAGCAAGCCAGACGTTCAGATGGGCTATAGCGAGGTTGCAAGATCGGATTGGCCGGAAGCGCTTCTGCCGAGCGCCGCCGGCGCATCGAGAATTCGCCACCTGGTTCTCGCTCCCGAGGTCAGCCTGAACGGACACCTTCTTGTGAGCGCATTGGAGAATTCCGTTCGCGAATCGATATGCCGGATGGAGAGCTTTACTCTGATCCGCGCAGACGCTAGCGGAATTGAAGCGGAAGCCTGCATTGCGAACGGCGCCCGAATGCGGGTGCGCGCGCGCTATCTGGTTTTTGCCGCTGGTTCCGGCAACCTCAAGCTGCTGATGGATTCCTTTCCGGGCGAAATAGACTCAGCGAAGAGTCCGCAGCAAATCCGACGGGCTCACATGCTGGTGATCAAAGGCCGCCCGACGGATCTGCCGCTATTGAACGGTGTTTTCGCTTCGCTCGAAGGACTGTTTCTGGTAAGCCGCCAGGGGCGGGACGAAAATGTCTGGCTCGTATCGGACTATCGCAATGGCTTGATCGAGACGCATGAGGACGAGATTGTTTACAACCGGCGATGGTGGCTTCCGCTGGTCCTGGAGAACCTGCAGCACCTTGCTCCGGCCGTCATGGCGCGCTCGGATAGATTTCGCTGGGGCGTTTACGAAGCCCCCAAGGCGGAGGGTTCAGGGAGTGGAAAATTGCCAGAAAAGGAACGTATCTACTACGTAAAAGGCCGGAATACGTGGGCGGTGTGGCCGACGAAGTTGACGCTGGCGCCGCTTGCAAGCCGTGCTTTGCTGGAGCAGATGGAGCTTCGCCCTATCCGGCCAGGGATTGCGCCGGAAAAATGGGAGACGACCGAGTGCGTCACGTGGGATGAGTTCGAGTCCGGTGAGGGATTGTAGACCCGCAGGAACCGCGCTTGCAAAGGAGCCTCAAATGGAATTGAATCGGGAAAAAGAGTACACACAGGAAGCCGCGGATCTCATCCGGAGTCAGCGCGAAGGCACGCCGGAGCTGGAGGTTCTAGAGCGCCTTTTTCGACTTGGTGTCTGGTCCCGCGGCAGCACGCTGCCGCGAGGAACGTTGTTTGTCTCGGCGGCCGCGCGCCTGAGCGAGGACTTGATTGCCACCCTTTTGCAATGGCTGGCTAAGCATCCAGCCGATGCGGCCGGGCACAAGGTGCTGCTCGCGATAGGGCAATGGGCGGGCCCAAATTGTTTCGACGCGCTGCAATCTGTGATCCGAAAGGCTGGCAAAGATACCGAAACGCTGTACTACTGCATCTCGGCGCTTCGATTTATCGGTGGTCCCAGGGCGGGAGACCTTCTAGTGGACTTGATGAAAATCCCCGACGAGCGCGTCCAAAAGGAAGCGATTTCCTCTGTCATGGATTTAGCAACGGGCGGATCGGTCTCAGATACCGACTCGGCCGCGAGTGTTCCGCTCTCTCCTCCGCAACCACTGGAAGAGCTGCTCCACCTGCGATTGGGACAAACGCTGGATCGCCTGCGCCAGTCGAGCAGCTTGTCGCTTGCTTTGCGCTTGCGCGCGGAAGAAGCGATGGCGTGGCTGGTCCGAAACGGGTTTCTGATTCCGGTAGACGCCCCGGCCACGGCGGCGGCTTCAAATTTTGAGGCTATCCGCGCGTATCTCCCCGACGTTTTTAGTTGGGCCTGGTCATCTGTGCTGAACGTGGTCAGCCCGTTTCGTGGGGGACCTGAGGAGGACAAAACCGTCTCTTACATGCCGGTGAGTCTGAAAGGCAGGGAGTCCCGCGCCGTCCTCGCGATTCATCCGTTACCGGCTCCGGAAGGCGCCGATGTGCTGGTGCCGGGAATCTTCTATCTGAGCGTTAACAAGAGGCTGGTTGCCAATATCGGCCTGCGGGAGGATCCGCTTCCGGAAAAAGTAACTGCTCTGAGGGTAAGCGTGGCCCTTGGAGAATCGGAGGTCGATGCACATGGCGAGCCGCTGATTCTCAAACCTGGCGAGCAAAGCGTGGCCGAGTTTGCGATTCCTGAAGATTCTCTCCGCGCATGGTGCAACCAGCCCACATTTGTGGCGACCCCCGTTCCTACGGAAGCCACCATAGGCGGCTTTAGCGCCGAACTGGCTGCCGCGGCTTGACGAGAACCGTGAGAATGGCGATCTATGAGCGAACCCGAGGCCAACATTCGTGTGCTGCTCCGTCAATGCTGGATCAGCGCGGTGAAAAGTGGAAATCCGGACACAGTCGACCAGGTCTGGAGAGGCCTTTATGCGGGCGTATTGGATGACGAGAGGGAACGATATCGCAAAATCTCGGAGGGCGAGCAAGCGGCCCTTGCCGGGTATCTGCGCGAGCTTGCCGGCGAATGGACGGACTGGGTTACTCTGCGCTTGTCGGTTTGCGCTCCCTTTCGCGACTGGAGGAAATGGTGCCAGGCAGTAGGAGCGCCATTGCCGGCCGTTGCCAATACGCGAAACGGCGGCTGCCTTCTGCCCATACATCTTTATGTACTGCCTCGCGAAGTAAATGTTCCAGAGGAAGACACTCGCAAGGTGGTGGTGGTCGAGCTGCCTGCCGAGGACTATCGCACGCGGAATCCCATCTGGTGGCCTTACGGCAGGTCGATACCGGGCGATCCTCTCCGCGCGGTGCCAGCGGTGCTATGGCATTGTGTCTTGCGCAATCTGATCGGAATCTCGCTCGATCCCTTCGCGCTGGTGCTTCTTTGCCTGAGTGTGTGCTCAACGCTCGGCATCGCGATTTGGGGATACCGTTCCGAAACGCTGTTCGAAGGGCTCCTCGCCGCCAGCCTATCGTTTTCACTCTGGCTGTTTATATGGGCCGTATGCGAGGCGTGGCAGGAAATCCTGCGCGTGCGTAGAGAACGCTGGCTCTTTCATTGGAAAGACAGCATAGTTCGCATTGCCGGCGACCCAGACACGGATTTGATCGACCTGGGCGGTGTGTCCTTCGGGCTGGAAGCCATTCTGGCTGCCTTTGTCGGACTAAGAACTCGTGTACGCGCCAGCCACGCCGCTCTGGAGAGCCGGTTCGCCGCAGCGATGGAAAAGCTGAAGCCGGTTCCTGCAACAGGTTGTCTCACTGGCCCATTTAGTTTACTTATCGGTGGTGTAGGGGATGTCCGTGATAAGTGGGCGGCGGTGGAGAAGGCCGAAGAGCGACAATGGGGAGCCGCCGACCTCACGCAATTCCTGGTTCCCGTGTCGAGGCGCACGGTTTTCGACCGAATCGGCCAGGTCGTGGTTCCCGATGACCACAAGGTCAGGTTAAGGCCACACCGCTTAGTGGCGATTGCCCTGCTCAAGTTAGCGGGAGCGTATCGCCGCAGTGCATTGCCTTTCGCTTTGGCCATTCTGGCTCTCGCGATCCCTATGCAGGACGAATGGCGGATGGCGAAACGCCTCAATTTACCCAGGCTGGTTTCCTCAGAACTCTACTATCAGTCGGCTCAAGGTATCGCGGTCAATTTCCTTCGACTGAAGTTCTCAAACGTTCATGGAGATCCATCCGGCTTTTCTGTCGTGGTCCGCGGCAGCGCGCTTGAACAGCCGAACGATGCGGAGGTGCTCCCGGTGCAAGGACTCGCAGATCTAAGAGAGGACGGCCGATCCGGCGACGGCGTGGTGGATATTAAGCTGCGCGGCTATCTGCGTCCACACAGTTTCACCGTAGACCTGATCGAGCACCGCAGGTTGCCGGGACTCGATCTGGCCAATGTTCGGGTAGCCACCTTCGGATTGCTGGATATCAGGTTCGTGTCTGCGGATTCCAGCGGGCCGGCTGAACATTGAGGAGGCGTGGTGCGATCATTTGGCAGCGCTGCGATTCGGAATATTGTCGCAGTCACGCTTGTGGGAGCGTTGCTCGCGACGTTTCATGTTTTTAGCCGGCGAGACCCAAAGGTCTACTGTACTGGAATTGACAGCAATTCGTTTTATTGTTCGGCGAGCCTGGAATACCCACCGGAGCAGCCCACATACGTATGGACGGTGGACGAGGCCGAATGCATTTTTGTAGATGGCCGGGGGCAACCGGCGGCGAACCACGATGAAATCACAGTCAGAGTGTCGACGGTTGCACCTGAGCACAAATGCACTGTGCACCTGGCGGTATTCGACTCCGCGGGGCAGCTCCTCGGAAAAAGCGAAATCGGCGCCACGGCAGCCTACTCTCCCGTAGCGATTAGAGCAACCACTTCAGCCCCGTCAGTCCCCGAGCCTGCGAAGCCAGTTCCCAGGTCCCGTCCCGCGACTCTTACGGTAGGCAACTGGCCGGACAATGAACTGCGTCGCCTTGCCGATCTGGTTCCCATTCAAGGAACGGTCAACTTCGATGGGCCTTCGAAGTACCGGGTGCTCGTATACACGCTGGTAGATGGGCTCTGGGTTTTGCAGGGCAGCGAGTCGTTGCCGCCGGGCTCGCGCAACTGGAGCGTATTCGCTCATTTCGGTCAGGCGTGGGCTGTCCTGCTAGTGAAGCCTTCACATAACGACCAAACCACTATGAAAAGCCTTCCACGGGTAGGCGGAAATGTTCTGGATGTAAAAAAGACACTCTAAGTACCGTATATCAACACAGGAGCAAACCATATGCAAACACAAAGTCGAAAGATGTTCTTATTACCAGCTCTGGTCAGCGCGGGACTTGTGGCCGCCTGCGGGGGAGGTTCCCCTGTCGGAGCTCAACAGGCCGCCGAGCCAACCATCACGATCACAGATGTTCCGCCAGGGGCGCCGGGCGGCTCCGAGCAGATGTTTCCGATCGCTGGGACAGTTGCCGGCATTCCCGCTCAGAGCTATCAGAACTACAAAGTAGTGATTTACGTTTTCGCGGGAGACAAATGGTGGGTGCAGCCATACGACTACGCTCCGAAAACTTCGCTGTCGAGCGCGCTGAAGTTTGAGACGGAAACTCATGGAGGAAGCATTTACGCCGCGCTTCTGGTCCGGCCGGCATACGAGCCAAAGCGAACCGCGGCCGTGCTTCCGGATGTGGGCGGCGATGTGGTCGCGCGGCAGCGCGTGGCCGGGAAGAGCAACTGACATTGATGGCAGCCGGGGCCACGTTTGCAGGACGGTGTGGCCTCGGAACTTCGCTCCGCACCAGCAAACTCCCCCGGAGCGGTAATGTTTCAAGAATGTTGTCACTCATTTTGCGACGGCGGATATCCGCCGGTTAGCCATCGTTCCGCACTTGGGTCAGATGCCGGGGCGACGTTGGAAGGAGTTTGTGAGCGATGTCAGTTTCCCAAAAAGCGAGCAGGTTCTGCGTCGGCGCCGCGGGAGCTGAACGGCAGGCGCCCTCCGGCCACGGCGGCGGAGCGGCGCGACCCGGTTCAGGCTTCGGCGCTGCTCCACAGATCTTGCTCGCTCATTCGCTATGTCTTGCCTTGATTCTGTTTCCCGCGGGCGCGGGCCCGCTCTTTGGGCAATCGGCGGATGTTGCAAGGTGCTTTACGCCGATTGATTGGGTGGTGCTTATCGATACATCGCAGAGCATGGAGGGCAAAGGGAAAGGGGCAAAGAAGATCTTCCCCCGAGTAAAGGAAGTCTTACATCAGTTCGTACCTACCATTCGCGACGCCGACACACTGACCCTATTCACCTTTGATACGACATCCAATCGGCTGGTATCGGTCGACGGGGTCCACCGTGGGGAAGCACTTGCGCGGATCGATGGTCTGTCCGCTCCCGGCCTTTCCACCAATGTAGGCGCAGCCACGAGGGACGCCTTGGCGGAGGCTTATTCCCGCAACGACAAACGTCGACTGGCGGTTATTCTTCTGCTGAGCGATGGCCATGAGGATTTGGATCGTGTGCCTGCGGACCTTCGTTTTCCAATGTCGCAGACTCTCGCGCTTGTGCGCGCTAGCGATGTTCCCTACTTTTTCTACGCGTCGCTCGGGCAGGATCCCGATACCGATCTCAAGAAGTTAATCGCCGTGATAGCAGGAAAGGCGACCGGCCATGCGGCTGCCTTCAATGATCCTGGCGCCACCAGGCTCATCGAGGAAACTGCAAAAGTGCGGGAAACAGTTTGCCCGCCGGCTCACCTCAGCATAAAGCTGCAGGGCCACAAAATTCAGGGGGCCGCCGCCAGCATTGACCTGGGCTCGCTGACGCCAGGCGAGACAAGCGCGCCATACACGATAGACATCGCCAGTGACGTTCCGACGCCTTTGAACGTCGACGAGCGCGACCTGCCCCCGGGCCTTGGCGTTGGCGGCCTTCCGGACGGCTTGATCAACGTCGGCCCTCAGCAATACGAGCGGCTCCGATTTACGGTTGCGGTCCCAAACGACGCCACGGACGGTGCGTATGATTTTCCATTGCTTGTTCAGCCCACCGGATCGGATGCCGTTTCCATCGCCGTTCATTACTCCGTCGCGCCTACGCTTGCTGAGCGCCTCCGCCGCGCGCGCGAGTGGAGCTTGCGCAATTGGTATTGGCTCGCGCTGCTGCCTTTGCTGATCGTCGCGATTCGGCGGGGGTTGAATCCGCCGCCTACTCCGCTACCCGGGGCGGAATTGGAGCTGCCAGGAGTCCGTGAGCCTTTGAAGCTAGACAAAGACGTAGAACTTCCGCGGGGTTCGCCGACGCTCAAGATCTCGCGAGACGGCGATAGCCATAAGATCCGCGCGCTGAGCGGGACAACGCTTAAGATCGACCGGCCTAGCGCCCCCAAGCCGTTCGAGCTTGGCGCGAATGACTTCAGGTTGAGTTCCGGTGACATGATCTCGTCGCCGTCCTACCGCGGCCCTCTTAGATACCACAACGGAGGACGCTTAATCGGTCTAAAATGACAAACCAACCGCGAATTCTGGTCGTAGGACTTGGAGGGACGGGCGTTGAATGCCTCCTCCAACTCAAATTGTTGTTCGGAGGTGACGTGCCTCCTCACGTCGGCCTCTTCGGGATGGACACCGTAGCTCCGAAAGAAGTGGCAAATGTGTCACTGCGCGACTTCGAATTTGTTCGCCTGACAGTGTCCGATTTAAGTGAGGTGCTTCGGAATCCGGAGAACGCTCAAATTCTTGAGTGGTTCCCTGGGATTTCTTTGGTTGGGATTCATTCGGTTCTTTATGGGGCCGCCCAGATACGGGCCGTCGGAAGAGCGGCGCTTCATGCTGAGGCCGACCACGTTCTCAAGCAACTCCGGAAGTGCATTTCAAGGCTGACGGATCGTGCCCGTCTGCGTGAGATGGGCAAAAGCGAATCAATCGACGATCAGGGATCAATCGAAGTCTATATAGTGGCCTCGCTGTGCGGCGGCACCGGCAGCGGCATTACCTTGGATGTAACCCGCCTGATTCGCGACGAACTCCGAGACGCGCCCGGGGTCCGTGTTTTCGGCGTCCTGCTGCTTCCCGGCGCTTTTCGACACCTTCCGGGAACTGCTATGGTTCAACCCAACGCTTATGCGGCGTTAAAGGAACTCGAGTATCTGTCGGAGGGCCGGGCGGCCGTCGATGTTCGCTTTGGGCGGCATCACACTCTTCGGCTCGATCGTTCCCCCTTCGATCAAGCTTTTCTCATCGACAGCATAGGGGAATCGTTCGACACCGAAAACAATATCCAGCAACTGGCACGCCAAATGGCTTGGCTGCCGTACTTGATGGCGTCGGCACGGATAGGGGCGCATATTCGGGGGATACTGCATAACCTGATTCCCCAGCTTCAGGTTCAGGAATCCATCCACGGAAAGCGGGCGATCTACGCAAGCTTCGGGGTTGCATCCCTGGAGATCCCGGCATGCGCTGTCTCGGCGGCGAAAAGAAGGTTTGAGATCTCGCTGGCGAACTCGCTGATAGAAGATTCCGAGAGCGTTCGGACGGAACTAGCCGAACGAGTGCATAAGGTATTGGCGGAATGCGAAGCCGTTGACTTTCCGGCTATCCTGGAAATCTCGATCTTCGAGTTCGAACGGTCCCGCTCACTCGAACGCTCCACCCTTGAAGATATCGTGAGGGCGGGAGTCGCATCTACCGAGGCGCGCGCCCGGGCGGACGTTGCAACTGCGCTCGACAATCTGGAGCAAACGGGGAAACGCCTGGCCGGCGATCTTCTGGACGAGGCGCGGCGGCATGCCGGGAGGCTTGCTCCCACCCGCCGTGAAATCGAGCGCATTCAGCGCGAATTTTCGGAGTTGCAAAAGCAGATGCGCGCCGGCCCGGATACCGATCCAAAGGAGAAAATCAGGGATGCTCTACACAGCCTTGACGAGCCGTTCGACGCCCGCTGGAATAAACGGCGTCGCCGCCTGGAGGCGGCCTGGGCCTTAAAGAAAACGCTGAACGACCAACTGCTTCCCGATTTGTACCGGCGCGAGATCCGAAAAGCGGCGGCCGATTCGATAGGTTCTATCGTGGACACATTGATGGACGCAGGCGGCCAGTGCAGTTCCGCTCTGGATCATCTCGCTACATATAAGAAAGGGCTGGAGGCGACACAGGAAAGGACGGAGTCTTCGCCGAGTCCCGCCACCCGTTATGTCGGCGTCACGGAATTGCCGGAGTTGCCGCCGAACCCCCATGAATTCCTGCGTTCGCTGCCGGGCCCCGGCTTACTGTGCAGCGATTCCGAGCTGGCGTCCCGGATCGCACACTATTCAAGCGAGAGATTCTCGGTAGCCAGCCGCCCGGGAGGCGAGATTTCTGCAACAACTCTTCTGACAGCGAACCCGGACACCTACCTCTCCGAATTGCGCCGCTTCTCAGTTCCGTCGTGGAGCTTCAACGTGGACCGGATACCGGTCGCCAATCGACCCGAACATGACTTACTCGAGGTGTTAAGCGTCGATACGCTTTCCGGAGAAATCAATGCGGCGACAGCTCATTATTCTTCTCTGACCAAGATCGATAGCGGCCGGTGGAACGAAAATAGCCTCATTCGAATCCGGGCTGGGCTGCCCTTGTTCGCTCTGACACGAGCCGACGAGTTGTGGCGCGCTTACTCCGAGGCGTCCCCGGAAACGCGCATTCTCTCTCACCTCGATAAGCGCTGGGCGGGTTGGTTTGAGTTTGTCGACCACTCGTTCGATCCGAAAGTTGTAACACTCCTTGCGCGTTGTCTCGCCACAGACGTGATTCGGACCGGCAGCGCGGAGCTTGAATTCACGCCGGACAAGCGCCACCGGTGGGAAACCTACCTTGCAACGTACAACGCTCTCGGTGATGACCCGGATCTGCGTGGGGCCGCGGAAACGGCCGTTCGAGACGGGAACCGCACGCGCGATCGACTTGAAGAGTCGGCCTCGACACTACGGGACCTGCTTCTCGAGAGCGGTCTCACCATGATGGATCGGCCGTTGGTGGAGGCTCTGTACCGTGAATCGCTTCGTCTGGCCGCCGGTGAGCGCCGTTACTCTGCGCGCGCACACGCTCTTTGAACGAATATGCCGTCGCACTGCCCGTCGATTGTTGTTTGTACGGGTCCGAGCGGTGTGGCTATCGGAAACAGGCTGGCGCGGCTCGCCAGGATCAGGAATGCGCCCGGTATTTGCGTTCTCGAAGCCCTCTCTCAGGAGGAATTTTGCACAACCCGCCGGTTGACCGGAAACGACGACACCGGCCACCGCGAACAGACCTCACTCGAAAAAGCTGTAGGTTCCTTCCTTTCGATTGCAAACCCCACTTTGATGGCGTCGGTGGACTCCGTTCTCGTGCTGAGAATGGTCGTACTCGGAGAATACGGTGAGATTTCAATAGCAGCACTGAGGGATCTCATCGACGAATTGAAATTGATTGCCCGCCGGCGCGTGGGAGGCCGCCACACGATCGAATGCATGTTTTACCTGGCAACGCCGGCGGAGCCGCCGCCTGAACCACTGACCGAGGGAGTAGTTGAAGGGGTTTCTATTCTTCCGACTGGTTTCGAGACTGAGTATGTGGAAGCTTCGAGGAGCGCTCTCGGGGCCAGCGATTATTGCTGGTGGTTCACCACCATGAACTCATTGGGGCTTTCGTTATCGGATGATTCGTGCACCGCTGTTGCCACTCTCGTCTATGCAGTTGTATCCACTACTCCTGAAAGCTACGCTGCCCATTTCGACTGCACAGCTGCGCGCCCTTTGCATCTGTGTGCGGGTTACGCCGAAATTACGGTGTCACGGGCAGACATCGAGCGGTGCCTTATCGCAAGGCATATGGCGCGTGTAGTCCGCCGGCGTTACCTTCGCGCTTGCGAACCAGACGTAGAACGTATCACGGAGGTCGTCCGACGACTTACGGAGGCTTTCGAGAACCTTCTGGAGGAGGTAGCTCTGACCCCCGGGAAGGAGCGAATCTGGAAGGGCTGGGACAAGAGCATTCCGGATTTCTCGTCCGGCGAGATCTCAGGTTTTCTAGGGCTGCAGAAAGATGCCTTGACCGGCTGCTTTGAATCGCTGCCAAGAGTTCGGAATCAGGGTCGCTCAAGCGCAGCACTGGGCATACGGGGTTTCCTGGAATACTTTCGCACCGAGTTGAGCCGAATCGATAACCAGCATCGCGGCGCGGCGTGCGCTTGTACCGAGCTGATTTCTCGCGTTTCGGCGTTCCTGATTGACATCTCTGAACCTGATGAGGAAGACCCGAGCCCTGCGAACATTCAGACCGTCCGACGGAGGTTCGACGAGGAATTTGCCGAAACGGTTCATTTCCCGAACCGGGTTGATATTCATGAAGCTCGACAGCGGCTTGTTAATGCGAGATCCCATCTTTCCCGAATGCTGAGATTGAAAATCATCTCAGCCCCGCCCGCTGTTTCGGGTGAACGCTGGAACGGGATCCATTGGAAAACTGAAGGCTCGGCCGGACTTGCACAATCGATATCGAACGCTGAGAAGCGAGTCTTAGAGGCCTGGAAGGAATGCCTTCAATCTCTCGCGGAAAAGGAAGAGAAGATGCAGGGGGCGATCGATGAAGTTACCTCGGAAAGGAAGCGGCGCGACGAGGCGATCAAAGCCGCGGAGCACGATTTGCAGCGCTCAGCGGAGGAGTGTAGAAGGCTTGCCCGGAAGTTGAGACAAATTCCTGCCTGGTCGCGTTTTCTGGCTTCCGCTGAGTGGACCCCTTGCGGAGCGCGGCTGAGAGGCCTTCACGAGCGCCTGGGTGAACTGCGGAGGCATATTCTTCCCACCAATGCCTTACGGGCGGCCGACGCATACTCGGACCGGGCAGAACTTGAGGTCGAGCGTATTTTTTATCGCGTCCGTGACGATAGCGTTCAGTTGGTTCTGAACCGGGTGCGGAGTTCACATGACGATCTATCGGCGACGGTCAAGGCATTGCAGGAAATCAGTACGATCAACTCTCGAGCTGGGCTGCGGATTGATCCTTGCCCATTTTCGAGAGCGCTCATCTCCGACGACAATCTCGACGCCATTCTGGACGACTTCGAGAGAAATTGTGAAAGCGAAGCGAACCAGCAATACCCGAGCTTTCTGGAACTTGTGTCGCGCTCCCGCGAAGAGCTCGAGGGTGCGTTGCTTGAGCGGTCACGCGCCTTGTTCCAAGCATTCGAGCCGAGGCCGATCAGCGACTACATCCGGGCGGCGCAATGCGATCTCAAGGCAGCTTTGATCTGGATGAAACATGTCAGCCGGCCGTGGTTTCCCTACGAGGCGCCCCACCCAGACGAATCGGTGCTGGTGCTAGCTGACGAAAACACGTGGCGGGACGGGGCATTGCGGGGAGCATTCGCCGGGGCGCGGTGGATTGGCAATCGAACGAGTGATTGGGCCGCCGTTCTTAGAGTCCAGCCGATTGGTACATTCGATCAGGTGCGCTTGCACCTCAATCAACGGGGTTTCCTGCCCGTTGCGAAAGCGGCGGCCGCCCACGGCGCCGAGTGAGCGCGCTCATTTCTCAGGGGCGACGGTAGCCCGAGCTCGAACAAATTAAGTATCTAGTCAGCGCTTGAGATGCATCGACCGAGAGGAATTCATCCGACGTACTGCGGATTCGCTCCTGGCTGGTTGAGAAGAGGTCATGTTCAGAATCGCAAAGCCTCCTCGCGACGAAGCTGCCATTGTGGCCGCTTTACCGGGCCGCTCTCCGAAAGGTTGCGGCCCTTGGGTTCTAGCCGCCACCATACTCGGATCGAGCATGGTATTTATCGATGGCACAGTTGTGAATGTTGCTCTTCCGGCGCTCCAGTCGGCTCTCGGGGCGACAGTTTCCGAAGTGCAATGGGTGATCGAAAGTTATGCACTCCTCCTTGCCGCTCTTCTTTTACTCGGCGGCTCGCTTGGCGATCTGTATGGCCGGCGCAAGATCTTCGCGGTCGGTATCGCCTTGTTCACCATCGCGTCGGGCTGGTGCGGCGTTGCGCCCAACATCACTCAGTTGATTGCGGCACGAGCAGTACAAGGCATCGGCGGGGCGCTTCTGGTTCCGGGAAGTCTGGCGCTGATCAGCGCGTCGTTTCCTGAGAACGAGCGAGGACGCGCGATCGGAACCTGGTCGGGATTTACGGCGATCACGGCTGCCATTGGTCCCGTCCTCGGTGGATGGCTGGTAGAACACGGCTCCTGGCGCTGGGTGTTTTTCATCAATTTGCCTATCGCCGTCGTTGTTGCGATCACCTTGCTGCGCGTACCGGAGAGCCGCGATCCGGATCGCAGCCAGGAGAGTCTCGATTGGTTCGGCGCTCTGCTCGCCACCTTCGGTCTGGGCGCGATCGTGTTCGCCCTGATTGAACCGTCCCACGGCTTTATCGCCGGTGTGGGCGGCATCCTGGTTCTGACAACTTTCTTTTGGGTGGAGCGACGCTCGCCGGCGCCGATGCTTTCTCTCGGTCTCTTCCGTTCGCGCAATTTCACGGGCGCGAATTTATTGACTCTCTTCCTCTATACAGGCCTGGTTGGAGTGCTGTTTTTCTTTCCGCTGAATCTGATCCAGATTCAGGGATACTCGGCCACTGGCGCCGGCGCGGCGCTCCTACCGTTTATTTTGTTGATGTTCGTGCTTTCTCGCTGGTCCGGCGGACTAGTGGAGCGGTACGGCGCAAAATTGCCGCTCGTAGTAGGTCCGGTGATTGCCGCTGCCGGGTTCGCTCTCTTCGCGGTACCTGGTGTCGGCGGGGCATACTGGACCACATTCTTTCCGGCGGTGGTCGTCCTTGGGTTGGGAATGGCGGTTAGTGTTGCGCCGCTCACCACGACCGTAATGGATTCTGTTTCTCAGAATCAGGCGGGGACGGCTTCGGGAATCAACAATGCGATATCGCGCATCGCGGGCCTATTGGCAATCGCCGCGCTCGGCTTTGTGCTGATAATGGTGTTCAACCGGCATCTTGATCAGAACCTGAACCAACTCTCTGTGCCCGCCGCGACCCGCCAGCAGATTGATTCGCAGCGATCGAAGCTCGCGGGTATACAAACCACCAATCCGGCTGTTCGCCGGGCGATTGCGGAGGCGTTCGTTGCTGGATATCGATCGCTACTATGGATCGCGGCCGGGCTTTCTATTGCAAGCTCTTTGAGTGCGGCGCTATTTATCGATCTGAGGGAGAAACGCACCTGAAGCGGAAGGAGCCGACCAGCCCTAAGGTGCGTACTGGGTGAAGACGAGGTCGCGAGCTTTTTCGCGGGCGTGGCAGGGGAAACAGGTTTTCATCAGCGCCTCGGCGCCCGGTTTGCCGTCCGGGCTGAAGTGACCGAAGCCCCATTTGCCCGTCGCGGCGTACCTGTTCGAATCCTTCACCATAAACTGAATGTTCGTGGGTGCTCCCGGGACGAAAGATTGGGGGCGGCCGAAGATTTCGTTGTTTTCCTCCGATGGGGTGTGACTGTAGTGCAAAGCGGCAATGATTGCGCCGTCCGGGTAGGGAAGGGTCCTTTCGCGGTAGGCCTTGATCGCCACATCATTGCCCAAAACTGCACCCAAACTGTTGAGATTGCCCGCTTCGTGGGCCACAGAGATCAAGCTCCAGCCGCGATATCCGGGGGGAATTGTGTTTACGAAAGCCGGGTCGGCCTGTTTATCGGTCTGTCCGGATGCGGGACCTAGGGAGGCAAAAACGCCGGCCAGTGTTCCGGCTACAACCAGCGCGAAAGTGATTCGTTTCATAGAGTGTTCTTCTTCCGATTCGCGGGATACCCGTGCGTAAGCCTGGCAATCAGGGACAACCGTTCCGAGCAGGCCTAATCACAAGTAGGTCTGAATCATTGTTTAAGTCTAAAGGGAGCTTCCGGGACTTGGAGAAGTTTCCGAGCATTCCTGCGACGAATTTTTGCAGCGCGTCAAATACCGCTGTGCGCTCCGCAAACGGCCGCTCATCACCACAACCTTTTCCCTCACCCCGGAGAATCTCTCCTACCACTCCCCACGTCTAAAGAAATATAGGTGCGCGGACGATAGATAGGTGTGCGCGAGAGAGAGCTGCGCGAGCCCGTGACGTAACGCCAGGTAAAGTTTTCAGGCAAAGCGCACCGGCGAGCGTGGCTGTTCTAATCTAAAGGTGAAGGCGGGAGTTTGAGCGCGGAAAGTGCGATCTGGGCGGAATCTCTGAGTAAGGTTTATCGCTCGGGAGGCTCGCAGGTTGTTGTCTTCCATGAGCTTTCGCTGCCGGTGCGTCAGGGCGAACGGCTCGCTATTATCGGTGAATCGGGAGCTGGTAAATCGACTTTATTGCACCTGCTTGGCGGCCTCGATCGTCCGTCCGGGGGCAGAATTTTCTACGGCGGCCGGGATATCGCAGCCCTGAACGATCAGGCGCTGGCCGATTTTCGCAACCGCACGATTGGGTTCGTTTGGCAAAATCCGTCTCTGCTGCCGGAATTTACAGTGCTGGAGAACGTGATGATGCCGCTGCTTATCAGAGGGGGAGAACCCGGCGCGGCGCGTAAAACCGCTCGCCTTCGATTGGAAGAGGTGGGGCTGGAGGCACGGCAGGCGCATCGAGCTGGCGAGCTTTCGGGTGGCGAACAGCAGCGAGTGGCGCTCGCGCGGGCGCTGATTGGCGGTCCCCGGGTGCTGCTGGCAGACGAGCCGACCGGCAGCCTCGATTTTCGAACCGGGGAAATGATCGTCGGCTTATTAAGCGAGGTTCATCTGGCGCATGGGCTCACATCTATTTTCGCGACCCACAACCTCTCATTCGCCAGCCGGTGCGATCGCGTTCTAGAGTTAAAGAAGGGCAGCTTGCATACTGCATCGCCAATGGAGTTGCAGGCCGCCGGAGTTTTAGAAGCGCACAGGGCGTTTGGTGACCGTTGTGCGCGTTGATAAAGACGCAACCCGTCTTGACGGTGGCACTTATGTTTGAACGTTATACCGAAAAAGCACGCCGTGTGATCTTCTTCGCAAGATATGAGGCGAGCCAGTTCGGCAGTCCTTATATCGAAACCGAACATCTACTATTAGGTCTGCTTCGCGAGGACAAGGCGCTCGCAAACCGGTTCTTGCGGTCGCACGCCGCGATCGAATCGATCCGCAAGCAGATTGAGGCGCACACCACGGTGCGCGAAAAGGTATCAACTTCGGTCGATCTCCCCTTAAGCCATGAATGCAAGCGCGTATTGGCCTATGGCGCGGAGGAGGCCGAGCGGCTGAGTCATAAGCACATCGGCACAGAACACTTGCTGTTAGGGCTGTTGCGCGAAGAAAAGAGCTTTGCTGCGGAAATTCTGCATGAGCGCGGCCTCCGGCTGTCGGCTGTGCGGGAAGAGATCGCGCGTTCGGCTTCTGAGAAAACCTCCGCCAACCGCCCGAAAGAAAGTTCGCTGCTGGCTGAGTTCAGCCGCGATCTCACTCAGGCGGCAGTCGATGGCATGCTCGACCCGCTGATCGGCCGTGATTCGGAAGTGGATCGCGTGGTGCAAATTCTGTGCCGCCGCACTAAGAACAATCCGGTGCTGATCGGGGAGCCCGGCGTTGGCAAGACGGCGATCGTCGAAGGCCTGGCCCAGCGCATCGCCGATGGCGACGTCCCCTCGTTCCTCTCCGACAAGCGCATTCTCGCGCTCGACCTGTCGCTTATCGTCGCCGGTACCAAGTACCGCGGCCAGTTCGAAGAGCGTTTGAAAACCATCATGAAAGAGCTGATGGAAAATCAAAACGCCATCATCTTCATTGACGAGTTGCATACGCTGGTCGGCGCCGGCTCCGCCGAAGGGTCGCTCGACGCCGCCAACATCCTGAAACCGGCGCTGTCCCGGGGCGAAATTCAATGTATCGGCGCCACAACCCCCGCCGAATATCGGAAATCCATTGAAAAGGACCGCTCCCTCGAACGCCGCTTCCAAGCGGTCAAAGTGCCGCCCCCGAGCGAGGGTGACGCCATCAAGATTCTGTTCGGCATCAAAGAGCGCTACGAAAAATTCCACGCAGTTGCTTACACCGACGAAGCCATTGATTCGGCCGTTTACACCTCCACGCGCTTCATTCCGGATCGTTTTCTGCCCGATAAGGCCATCGACTTGATTGACGAGGCCGGCGCGCGCGTCAAGCTGCGCCAGACCACCCTGCCTACGGAAGTCGCCGATATTCAGAAGCGGATCAAGTTTATAGTCCATCGGATGGAGAACGCCATCGCCAATCACGAATTCGAAAAGGCGCGGTTCTATTCGGACGAAGAGCGCAAAGAGCGCGAAAATCTGCGGCAGCTTCGGGAAAAATATAATCTCGACGACACCTCAACGGGGGTAGTTTCGAAAGACGACATCGAAGACGTCGTGGCTCGCTGGACCGGCGTGCCTATGACCGCCATCAAAGAAGAAGAGATCAACAAGCTGCTCCGGATCGAAGAGGAGTTGCACAAGCGGGTCATCAGCCAGGAAAAAGCGATCTCGGCTCTCTCCCGCGCCATTCGCCGCTCCCGGGCCGGTCTCAAATCTCCCAAACGCCCCTCCGGTTCCTTCCTCTTCCTCGGCCCCACCGGCGTCGGAAAGACGGAGGTGGCCCGCGCGCTCGCCGAATTCCTGTTCGGCAGCGAAAAATCGCTAATCCGCTTCGATATGTCCGAGTTCATGGAAAAGCATTCCATCTCGAAGCTGATCGGCTCGCCTCCCGGATATGTGGGCTACGAAGAGGGCGGCCAGTTGACCGAGCGCGTCAAGCGCGCGCCGTACTCGATCATTCTTCTTGACGAGATCGAAAAGGCGCACCCGGACATCTATAACATCCTGCTGCAGGTGTTTGAGGACGGCCAGCTCACCGACGGCCTCGGCAACACCGTCGATTTCAAAAACACCATTATCATCATGACCTCGAACCTGGGCGCGCGGTTCCTCGACAAGCGCGGCCAGATCGGCTTCTCCGCCCCATCCACGACTGGTATTCCGCAGAAGGTCGAAGACCAGGTTATGAGCGAGGTCAAGCGGGCCTTCAACCCCGAGTTCCTCAATCGCCTCGACGAAGTGATTCTTTTCACTTCGCTGATCGATGAGGATCTCATCAAGATCATCGGCTTGCTCGTCGAGCAGATCAATACCAATCTGGTCGCCAAGCAGATCAAAATTCGGCTGGACACCGAAGCCGCGAAGTACATCCTCGACAAAACCTGCGGGGATAGAAGTTATGGCGCGCGACCGCTGCGCCGCGCGCTTCAAAAATATATCGAAGACCCGCTTTCGGAAGCTCTCATCCAGGGCTCACTGCCGCGTCCCGCGGAGCTCGAGATCTACGTGGGCGACAACGGCATCTATTGCCGGCAAATTGGCGATCTGGAAGGCCAGCCAGTGGCGGCCGGCGGCGTAGACGAGGGTGCGCCGCCGTCTTTAGGCACTCCGCTTTATATGTTCTGAGTCGGGGCCTCTTTCGAGCGGCGACCGCGGAGAGCGGTGCCTACTCCGGCACTGTAAACTGTATCGTTCGGGCGCTCATCTCCTCCGAGCGCCCGTTCTGCCTTCGGACCTCGACGTAAACGCTCCATTCGCCCGCCGCGTCAAACACCGGCTTGGCGACATAGACTCCCGGATTGACCCGCGCATCGACCGCCGGCGCCGGGAACACCTTTACGTGCGTGTGGTTCGCCGTCTCAATCTGGAGCGTCACTTTCGCGTCCGCCAGCGGCTTGTGATTGGCGTCCTGAACGGTAATTTCAAACGGGATAGGCGCGCCGGTCTGCAGCACTGCGGTCGGCTCAAACCGTATACCGAAGTTGCCTTCACGTTCCTGCGCAAATAATAAACCTAGTCCCAGCAACAACAAAGCGGCGAGTTTCACGAACCCATTTTATCCGTGGGCGACAATTGAAAATCAAATGAAAAAGCTGCTGGCGCTGAACCGCGGCGAGATCGCCATCCGCATCCTGAGAGCCGCGAATGAATTGAGCATCCGCACCGTTGCGGTCTATTCGCAGGAAGACCGCCTCAGTCTGCACCGCTTCAAAGCCGACGAGGCCTATCTGATAGGGCGCGGCAAGGGGCCCGTTCAAGCCTATCTCGACATCGATCCCATCGTCGCCCTTGCCGTGGACAAAGAGGTTGACGCCATCCATCCCGGCTACGGTTTCCTCGCTGAGAACCCCGCTCTCGCACGCGCCTGCAACGGCGCAGGCATCCTCTTTGTCGGCCCCAGCGCCGAGATTCTGGAATCGTTGGGGGACAAAACAGCGGCCCGAAAGCTGGCGCAGCGCGCCGGCATTGCTATCGTTCCTGGCACCGAGGAGCCGGTCGATCCCGACAATCCTCAAGCCGAACAGATAGCCGCCCGGATCGGCTTTCCGCTGATCGTCAAGGCCGCGCATGGTGGGGGCGGCCGAGGCATGCGGGTCGTCGATTCGGCCGCGCAGTTCAAGGCGCGCTTGCAAGAAGCCAGCCAGGAAGCCGGAGCCGCCTTCGGCAACAACGCCGTCTTTCTCGAACGCTACATCCGCCGCGCCAAGCACGTAGAGATTCAAATCATGGGCGACACGCAGGGGAATGTCCTGCACCTCTATGAGCGCGATTGCTCCGTGCAGCGCCGCCACCAGAAAGTCGTCGAGATCGCCCCCGCGATCGGCCTGCCCGAGAAAGTCCGCCGCGAACTCGCCGAAGCCGCCGTCGCGCTCGCGCGCGCTGTGAACTACTACAACGCGGGCACAGTCGAGTTCCTGGTGGACGCCGACACGCACGAATGGTTCTTCATCGAAGTGAACCCGCGGGTGCAGGTCGAGCACACCGTCACCGAAATGATCACCGGTGTCGATATCGTGCGCACGCAGATCCAGGTCGCACAGGGCTTGAGTCTGCACAGCGAAGAGATCGGCCTTCCGCAGCAAAGCGACATTCCACTGCATGGGACCGCGCTGCAGTGCCGCGTCACCACCGAAGATCCGGCCAACGGGTTCGTCCCGGATTACGGCAAGATCCACACTTACCGCTCGCCCGCCGGTTTCGGTATTCGGCTCGATGGCGCCTCGGCCTACGGCGGCGCAGTTATCTCGCCCTACTACGACTCGCTGCTGGTCAAAGTGACAGCCTGGGGGAACAACTTCAAAGTCGCCTGCCAGCGCATGGACCGCGCCTTGCGGGAGTTCCGCATTCGCGGCGTCAAAACCAACATTCCGTTTCTTGAGAACGTCGTCGATCACACGGAGTTTCAAGCCGGCGAGACCACCACTTCCTTTCTCGATCGGCACCCCGAGCTGTTTGAGTTCGAGCCCCGGCGCGACCGCGCCACGAAACTGCTGACCTATCTCGCGGACATAATTGTGAACGGCAATCCTGAGGTCGCCGGCAAACCGAGGCCGCAGCTCTTTCGCGAACCGCCCGTACCCTGCTCGCCAAAAGCAGAGCGTCCCGAAGGGACGCGGCAACTCCTGGATCGTCTCGGTCCCGAGAAGTTTGCCGAATGGACGCTGGGCCAATCCCGCTTGCTGATGACGGACACCACCTTTCGCGATGCACACCAGTCGCTGATGGCCACCCGCGTGCGCTCCTATGACCTGTTGCGCATAGCCGACTATGTATCGAAAGAATTACCGCAACTCTTCAGCCTGGAGATGTGGGGCGGCGCAACGTTCGATGTCGCTATGCGCTTCCTGCTCGAAGACCCCTGGAAGCGTCTACAACTGCTCCGCGAAGCAATCCCGAACATCTGCTTCCAGATGCTGCTCCGAGCCTCAAACGCGGTCGGCTACACCGCTTATCCGGACAACGTTGTCCGCGAGTTCATCAAGGAAGCGGCAGCCCAGGGCATCGATCTCTTTCGCATCTTCGATTCTCTGAACTGGATGCCCAACATGCGCGTCGCCGTCGAGGCAACGCTTGAAACCGGCCGTCTCTGCGAGGCCGCCATCTGCTACAGCGGCGATATCCTCGATCCTCGCCGTGAGAAATACTCGCTCGATTACTATGTGCGGCTCGCCAAAGAACTGCGGCAGATGGGCACGCATATTCTCGGCATCAAAGACATGGCCGGGCTGCTGCGCCCTTACGCCGCCTACAAGCTGGTCAAGACCCTGCGCGAAGAAGTCGGCTTGCCGGTTCACCTGCACACGCACGATACCAGCGGCGTCAACGCGGCCACAATTCTCAAAGCCTCGGAAGCGGGCGTCGAAATCGCCGACGCCGCCATCTCGGCCATGAGCGGAACCACCAGCCAACCCAACCTGAATTCCATCGTTGCCGCACTGGCGCACACCGAACGCGACCCCGGCCTCAACTTCGACGCACTCAACCAATGCTCGGACTATTGGGAAACCGTACGTACTTACTACGTGCCCTTCGACAACGCGCCCAAGTCTGGAACCGCCGAAGTCTATGTTCACGAGATGCCCGGCGGTCAATACACCAACTTGAAAGAACAGGCCGAAGCCATGGGCCTTGGCAACCGCTGGCCCGAGGTCGCGCGCATGTACGCCGATGTGAACATGGCTTTCGGCGACATCATAAAAGTAACTCCTTCGAGCAAAGTCGTCGGCGATCTCGCGCTCTACTTAGTAAGTCATGAGATGACGATTCAGGAATTGGAGAACCTGCCTCCGGATCATCAGCTAACTCTTCCCAACTCGGTCGCCGACATGTTCATGGGTTCGCTCGGGCAACCGGAGGGCGGTTGGCCGCCCAAGCTGCAACAAATCGTCCTGCGCGGCGAAAAGCCGCGGGAAGGGCGCCCAGGCGAGCGCCTCGCGCCTGCCAACCTCGACGAAGCTGAGGCCAAAGTTGCCGAGGTCACCGGCTCCGCAAGCCGCACGGACCTGATGAGCTATCTCATGTACCCTGACGTTTTCCTGAAGTTCGCTGCCGCCCGCACTCAGTACGGAGAATTCGAAGTGCTGCCCACGCCGCCGTTTTTCTATGGCCTGCAAGAGCGCAGCGAAATTACGGTGGAACTCGAAGCCGGCAAGATCTTGATCATTCGCTTGCTGACGGTCGGCGAGCCCAAGCCGGACGGCATGCGTACCGTCTTCTTCGAGTTGAACGGCCAACCCCGCGAAGTAGAGATCCGCGATAAGTCCATTAAGGAAGCGGCCCCTAGCCGCCGCAAGGCGGATCCCGCGAATCCGGGCCAGGTTGGCGCGCCGATCCCTGGAGCGGTCAGCATGCTGCACGTAAAGGCCGGCGAGCACGTCCATAAAGGCGACCGTCTGCTGGTCATGGAAGCGATGAAGATGCAAACCACCGTTTACGCGCCCATCGCGGGCACCATCAAGGAAGTGGCCGTGAACTGCCGCGATACGGTCGAAGCACATGATCTGCTGCTTTCCATTGAATGAGTCCAACCGCCGGATTCCACAGTTACACTGTAGAAGTAGGTTGGTGTGGGGGCGTAGCTCAGTCGGATAGAGCATCAGCCTTCTAAGCTGAGGGTCACAGGTTCGATCCCTGTCGCCCCTACCAGTTGGCATCAGGGGAAAACTTGGCAACAGGCACACAAAAGGCCATGGAAGCCGTACAGGAAGACGTGATCCGTTTGCCTGACGCGGCTGCCCAGGTCACGTTAACCGCTGGGCCGGCTCGCGCTGTATCCGCGCCGCGCCGCTTGAGCCCATGGTTTTTATCTCCGGCCGTGTTTCTGTTGGCGGCGGGCGCCACGTTCCTGCTGCTTTTCTTCCGAACCAGTTCGGTCACCGCAAGTACTCCTCAAGCCGGTGCGCTCTTAGAGCCGCGAAGCAGCTTAGACCTGCGCGTGCAGACCGAAGGACCCGGCCTTCTGCTCAGTTGGAACCGGTACAGTAGAGCGGTTCAGTCGGCGCGAACTGCTGTTCTGGATATACAAGATGGTTCGCAGCATCGCGAGATAGCGTTGGATCAGAACCAGATGGCGACCGGCTCCGTTTTCTACCGGCCGGCATCGGATGACGTGGCATTTCGTCTCGACCTTCGCGATGCCCGCGGGTCGGAGGTCTCGCAGATCCTGCGTGTGCTCGATTCCTCGCCGCGAAAACGCGTCGGGGAAGGCACCCACCCGGACAGCAACGTGTCCACCGCTAAAGCCCGCGAGACACTGCGGAAGCCGTTGGCCGGCCGGCAGAACGCGCCGGCCTCTGTTCGAACGGTCTCCGTTGCGTCAGCCATACCAGCTCCTCCTGAAGCAGTAGCCGCAGGTCCTGCGGTCGATCCGGTAACAAGCCTGTTGCAGCCTACACTTGCCCCGCCTCCCGCTACGCTGCAACCGGCCGCGCCAGTCCCTTCCGCACGGCCAAAGGACATGCCAGCTTATGTTCCGCCACGCCCGGTGAAGTGGGTACAGCCCGACGTCCAAATAGCCGAACCCTTGGATGTCAAAGTGAAGATTCGGATCGACGAAACCGGGCATGTCACGGCCGCGCACGCGCTGCTGGAGGGCCCCAGGCGCGACCGGAAACTCATGGCCGCCGCTGCCGCCGCTGTCCGGCAATGGACTTTCGAGCCCGCGAAGGCCCACGGCGCGAACGTTCCTTGCGAAGAAACGATTGTGATCCACCTCGGTCCGGAAGCGCAATAGCTTATGGGCTTGCACTTACGGCCGCGGAAGTACCGACCGAATTCGTGAGTGTCACCGAAACCGACCCAAGCACGCTGGTCGGTCCTGAAATAGTGAAAGGTACCGTCAACAGGAACATGCTCCCGTTCTCCTGTCCTGCCGTGCTGTCGAACCAAGTGGTGAACACCGGGCCGACCGGCACGGCGAAGGTTGTTGTTCCGCTGAATGCGGTCCCCGCTGCGGCGGTGAAACTAAAGTTCGCAGTATTCATATCCCGCGTCACCGAATAGCCGGTCAAAACTACGTCGAAACCTGAGGACGTCAGGTTCGTAATCTGGACGCTCCCCGCCGTAATTACGGGCGGAAGAGGCGGGATGATTACCGAGGCCGTCACGCCCGACGCCGGCAGAACGCTGGTTCCATTTGAGGTCAAGTTTGTCAGCGTGACGGTGATAGTACCTTCCACGGTGCCCTGCTGAATCGCTGCGACGCGGGCCGAATTCGACCCAGCCCCAATGCTAAAGGTGGCTGTCGTCCCTCCGGACGAGAACTGCAGGCCCGGATCCACGTACCCGGAGGGTACTCCCGGCGCCGTTGTGCTGAAACTCAGCTGCAGCGTTCCTTGCAGGGCGGTTGGCGTAGCGCTTGCCAACTGAATGCCTACCTCGAGTTGCTGTGTAGGCGCCGACGTAGGCTGGAGACCGGTGATCGTGATACTCGGAACCACCAATGAGATTTGCAGGGCGTTTGATTTAGTAGTTCCCGAAACGACCGTGATCGCGGCGGCGCCGTAGCCTCCCAGGTTCGCCAAAGAGACGCAAGCGGTCAGTTGCGTAGCGCTGACAAAGGTGGTGAGCATCGGTTGGCCGTTCCAATCGACGGTCGAGTTCGAGGTGAAACCAGTTCCGTTCACGGTCAGGGTTCCAGCGGGATAAACCCGCGCCGGGCAACTTCCCACCGGGCCCAAACCCGCACCCGTGCCCGCCGTGATAGAAACCGGACTGATCGAGGTCACAGCCGGGCCGGCAACTACTGTAAAGCTCAGGGCGTTTGATGTAACGCCGTTAGACTTAACCGTGACCTGCGCCGTACCCGCACTGGCGATGAGGTTCGCGGGTATGGAAGCCGTCAACTCGGTTGCACCCTTGAAGGTCGTGCTGAGCGCCGTCGTATTCCACTCGATGACTGCGCCGGAAGCGAATCCGGTTCCGTTCACCGTCAGCGTGAATGCTGGCGCGCCAGCCGAAATCGTGCTTGGATTTAACGAAGTGATTGCCGGACCCGAAACCACTGTGAAATTGACCGAGTTCGAAGTCACGCCGCCTGAGGTGACGGTCACATGCGCCGTGCCGGGCGTCGCGACATTGCCCGCAGGGACCGTCGCGTTGAGTTGGGTCGAGCTGACAAAAACAGTTCCGATTGCAGTTCCGTTCCACTTCACCTCTGCGCCGGATGCAAATCCGCTGCCATTCACAGTCAAGGTGAACGCAGCGCTGCCGGCCGTGATGGTGTTGGGGCTGAGGGAGCTGATGGTGGGCGCGGCAACAATCGTGAAGGTGAGGCTATTCGAAGTTACGCCGCTTGACGAGACGCTCACCTGGGCCGTGCCGACCGCGGCGACAAGATTCGCCGGTACTGTCGCAGTGAGCTCATTCGCGCTTTGAAAGCTTGTCGATAGCGGCGCGCCATTCCATTGAATGACTGCGCCCGAGGCAAAGCCCGTGCCGCTGGCGGTCAGAGTAAAGCTCGCGCTTCCAGCGGTGATGGTATCGGGGTTGAGACTGCTGAGAGCGGGTCCCGCGAGGATGGTCAGGGTCTCGGAGTTCGAGGTGACGCCGCCGGATTTAACGGTGATCTGTGCCGAACCGGGGCTCGAGATATCGCTTGCCGGAACCGACGCCGTTACTTCGTTCGAGCTCAAGACGTTCGTCGAGAGCGCCGCACCGTTCCATTGCACCATCGAGTCTCCGGCGAACCCACTGCCGTTTACGGTCAACGTGAACGCGGCTCCGCCGGCGGTGACAGTAGCCGGATTAATAGAGGAGATGGTGGGCGGAGCAAGGATCGTAAATGTCACGGCATTCGAGGTGACGCCGCCGGATTGAACTGTTACCTGTGCCGTCCCCGGGCTCGCGATCAGGTTCGATAAAACGGGCGCCTTCAATTGCGTGCTGCTGACGAAGCTTGTTGCCAGGTTGGAGCCGTTCCATTGCACCGCGGCGCCCGGCGTGAAGCCAGCGCCATTCACGGTCAAGGTGAAGCCGGACGATCCAGCGGTTGCGCTCGTGGGTGAAATGGACGCGAGGGCAGGGACAACCGTAAAGGTGGCCGAGTTCGAAGTAACGCCGCCGGTGGTGAGGGTCACCGGAAACGTTCCTGCCGTGGTAATCAGGCTGGCGGGTACAGTCGCGGTCACCTGGCTTGCGTTTACCACTGTGGTTGCCAAGGCGGTGCCGTTGAAGTTCACGACAGAGTCCCCACCGAAGTTACTTCCATTGACGGTCAGCGTAAACGCCGCGCCGCCCGCAGTGGCGCTGGTGGGGCTAATGGAACTGAGCGCGGGAGCAGACCCGACCGTAAAGTTGACGGAGTTGGATGCGAGGCCGCCGGAGGTTACCGTCACCGGAAATGTTCCGGCGGTCGCGATCAGACTGGCGGGTATAGATGCTGTTAACTGGCTCGGATTCGCGACGGTTGTGCTCAGCGCTGTGCCGTTGAAGCTCAGCGAGGCCCCGGCTGAGAATCCGGTACCGTTCACGGTGAGCGTAAAAGCTGGGCCGCCCGCGGTCGCGCTGGTCGGGGAAAGAGAGCTGATGGCGGGAGTCACCGGGAAGGCGGCGCTGTTCGAAGTCGCGCCGCCCGACGCGAGCGTAATGGACGCGGTGCCAGCCAAAGTGAGAAGGCTGGCCGGTACAGCCGCTGTCACCTGGTTGGAGCTGACGACCGTGGTGGTCAACGCCGTGCTGTTGAAGCTCACCACCGAATCCGAGCCGAAGCCGGCGCCATTGACGGTGAGGGTAAGTCCCGGTTGACCGGCTGCGGTCGAAGTTGGGCTGATACTCGTGATGTTCGGCGCTATGGTTCCCGAATAGCTTTGCTGAGCGGTCATCGGAACGACAGGGGTGCTGTCGGTTACTTCGACCGTGTAGCTATAGGAGCCTGCCGCAGTTGGGCTGCCGGCGATGGTCGCGGTGGTGGTGTCGCTGCTGGGCGTGAGCGTTAAGCCCGCAGGGAGGGCGCCAGCACTGATGGACCAACTGTAGGGCGCAATGCCGCCCGAAGCGGTGCAGCTAGCCGAATACGTAACGCCCGCCTGCGCGGGACCGGTGGCGGGGGAACACGCTACGCTCAGAATCTGGCCAGAAGCGGTTCCTGCCAAGCAGAACCAGAGGGCCGCCAGCGGGAGGAAGAGTTGCTTGAGGAGGCGGGTCATTGTTCGACCCTCTGCAAACGCGCACGAGACGCGCCAATGAACGATGTGACCGGCGCGCCAGCCTGCCAAGTGACCAGCCAATAGGTTCCGGCGTCGTCAGCCGGAGACATTACGAACGTATCCGGAAGGGAGAGGCGGTTGAAAGCGGCCGGACTGTTGCCGACTGAATGAATATCGATTGAGCCGGAGGTGCGGTCAATAGACCAGATCAGATGCTGCGCCGGGCAAGCCAGCAGAATCGTTTTCCCGTTCGCAGTGGTGGCCGCGGCGCGAGGCTGGCAGGCGGCCGCCGGCTGGGGAATCATTTGGATTCCGTCAACCGGCTGGGTGAGCGCGGCCGAGCCGAAGATGGGATCGCAGAGGATCGCCGCGTGGGACTGCGGAAGAAATGCCAGCGCAGAAACCTCCGCCGTGTGATAGACGGGCACCGGCGTAGTGTTTTGCGCCAGCGCGTAAACGTTACCCAAGCCGTCGGAAATCAACACGGCTCGCGCATCATCGCTGACCGCGAGCAACGCGGCAACGCCGACATTCGGAATGTCCTGTGACTTTTGCGGCGAATTGGGCAGGCCGGTAAAGACTTGCACTTCGCCGGCCGCTTGCGAATACAGCGCCAGCGATTGCCCGGCCGGACCGAAGGCGACCAGGTCCGGTTTTGCGAGTGCGCCCGGCAAGGCCGCGAGCACGGGATTCAGTTGCATCACGCCTGCAACGCGCAGCATGACCAGCGCCGCGGGATCAGCCTGGCCCTGTGCGGCCAGCGCATAAGCATGGCCGGGCGCGAGATAGATTTGAGTGACCGATTGCGGCAGCGAGATCGGATCGCCCAATCGCGCCGCGCCAGGGATTCCCAGGATCGGCTGCAACTGCCAGGGCATCCGGCCTGGCACAAAGCCGAGCGCCGGCCCCGAGTTTGCGGCTGGCGTTTGCGCCCACGCGAGCGAGACGGTGACGGCAAAGGCGATTGCGAAACGCTTCATCTCATATCTCCGCTGATACTTCTGCCACTCAGTGCGGCGCCCCGACGGTTGTACCGCTACCGACGCCTAGCGTCGCCGTAGGCGTGGTTGACGAAGATGTGCCGCCGGAGCTGCTGCTGCCGTGTCCGGCAAGACCTGCGCCCGCGCCCACGGCAACGGCCGCCGCTACGGCAACCAGGATCAAAACCTTCTTATTCGATTTCTTGGCGGCTACCGCGAGCGCTTGATTCGACTGCGAGATGGCGGCATTTGCAGTCTGATCGGCGAAAGTTGCGGTGACCTGGATTTTGTAATCGCCGACGGTGCTGTTGGGCCGGAACGAGCCCGCGACGGCTCGGCCGTCCTTATCGCTGATAACCGTCAACAATTGGCTGTCGCCTGCGAATGTGCCGCCCGGCCCTTCATTCGGCGCGATGAAAGTAACGACGGCGCCGGCAACGGGCTTGTCGTTTTCGTCGTCGACCTCCACCGCGAACTCGCGTGCCGCGCGGGTCCTGACATTGTTGACGGCCCCCGCTCCTTCGACGACGTTGATATTGAGTTTCGGAGGTTGCGCGGTTGGATTAACCTGGGAAGGCGCTGTGGCGGGATTCACTTGCCCCGGCGTAGCAGGAGCTGGTTCCTGAGCGGCAGGGGCCGCAAAGCAGCCCATCGCTCCCGCCGCCAGCCAGAGACAGAACAAGGTTATCGGGTTGCGGAACCCCATGCATCCTCCAAAGCTAAGGTGATTATGCTAACGCTGATTGTACATCTCGTTTACGAGTGCCGGCTTAGCGCCGGTTCAGCTTGACTTCGAGCAGCGCGCGCATGCCGCAGCCGTCTGGCAACTCGTACCGGCAAAGTACCTGGGCCGCGACGCGATGCTTGTGCGCTTCCAGGATTTCGGCCTCTACATTGGGACCTTTGTAGAGCAAGAGGCGCGCGCCTTGCTTCAGCGGCGCGCGAAACAGTTCGAGGATGCGCGCCATGGGTGCGAGTGCGCGAGCGGTGATGATTTCGGGCTTGCACAGCAGCGCTCGTTCTTCGGCGCGTTGCGCGACCACGTGTACGTTTGCCAGTTCCAAAGAATCCACCGCAGAATCGACGAAGCGCGCTTTCTTCTGCGTGGATTCAGCCAGTGCGAACCGGGTCTGCGGCAGTACCAGGGAAAGTGGAATTCCTGGAAAACCCGCGCCGGTCCCGGCATCCACCACGCGTTTAACCCCGTGGAAGTGGCGCCAGGGCGCTACGCAGTCGTAGACATGCTTAATCGCGGCTTCTCTCGCGCTTGTGATGCGCGTGAGATTCATGTGATCATTTACCGCCGCAATCAATTGAAGGTGTTGCGCGGCCTTTTCAATGAGACGATCGCGATGGGGAAGGTCGAGCGGCAGAACGCGCCCGAGTTCCTCCTGAAACTCCACATTCTCATGATGGCATTCCAGTTAAGGCGAACCCATTGCGAAACTAGAAAGGAATGTTAACTGCTGGAATCGTAGGGCTCCCGAACGTTGGTAAAAGCACTTTGTTCAACGCGGTAACGCAAACGCGCAAGGCCATGGCGGCGAAATACAGATTCTCCACGATTGAGCCCAATACAGCCATCGTGACCGTTCCGGATGAGCGGCTGGAGGTACTCGCCAAAATGAGCGCCTCGAAGAAAGTGGTTCCCGCCACTTTCGAGTTCGTCGACATCGCGGGGCTGGTGAGCGGCGCCAGCAGAGGCGCAGGGCTCGGCAATCAGTTTCTCGGGCACGTCCGCGAGGTGGACGCCATAGTGCAAGTGGTGCGGTTGTTTGAGAACGCGAATATCGAGAATGTCATGGACACGGTGGATCCGGTTCGCGACATCGAGATCATCAACACCGAGCTGGTGCTGGCAGACCTTGAATCCGCGGAGAAGCGAAAAGTCAAGCAGCAGAAAGCAGCCAAGAGCGGCGACAAAAAGGCCGTGCAGGAACTGGAACTGCTGGAGAAGGTGGAAGCTCATCTCAACACCGGGAAGCCGGTTGTGACGCTGGACCTAAGCCCCGAGGAAAAGGGAATGGTTAAAGGCTTCTTTCTGCTCACCACCAAGCCCACGTTGTTTGCTTGCAATATCGCCGAAGAAGATTTGGCGACGGCGGACGGCAATCCGCATGTGAAGGCCGTTCGCGCTTACGTGCAAGAGCACCACGAAACTAGCGCGGTGGTGGTTTCCGCCGAAATCGAATCGGAGCTTCTGACCTTGTCGGCGGAGGAGCGCGCCGAATACCTCGCGGGCCTGGGCGTTAGCGACACCGGCGTTGGGAACCTGATCCGGGAAGCGTATCATCTGCTGGGGCTGCGAACCTATCTCACCACCGGCGAAAAGGAGACGCGCGCCTGGACGATTCACGCCGGCGATAAGGCGCCCCAAGCCGCAGGCGCGATTCACTCCGATTTCGAGAAAAGCTTCATCTCAGCCGAGTGCGTGTCCTACCCCGACTTAGTTGCGGCGGGCTCCTTCGCGCGCGCCCGCGAATTGGGCAAGCTACGCACGGAAGGCAAAGAATACGTAGTTCAAGATGGAGACGTTATCGAGTTCAAGACGTTTGTTTAGGGAAGGGTCCGTGCATGAATGGATTCTCTCGACTTTCGGGCGTCCCTAAGAGAGGAACAATTCAGGCTCAATATTCGTAACTTCGGGAAGCAGCGGGAGCAGTGATTCATATGAAATATGCAATGCGGGTTCTTGGCCGGGAGAAGGCGTTTGCTACATTCGCGATCCTGACGTTGGCGTTGGGAATCGGCGCAACTACCAGCATGTTTTCGATTGTCGACAACGTGCTGCTGAAGCCGCTGGCCTATAAGGATCCAGGACGGCTGTATGCGGCTTCGGAGTCGGTGGCGAAGTTTGCTCATGTCTATCCGGACCTGCCCGTGAACGGGTCGCATTTCCGGTCATGGCAAGAACAGTGCCGAGCGTGCGAATCTGCGGCTTTGCTCAACCCTGGCTCTTTCAACTTGACGGGTTCGGGAGAGCCCGAAGTGGTTGACGGCGCAACATGTACCTGGCCGCTGTTTCAAGTTCTCGGCGTGAAACCAGAGCTCGGCCGGACGTTCGAAGCAAGCGATGATCTACCGAATGCAAACCGATTCGTTGTCATCAGCGACTCGCTTTGGAGGCGACGGCTTGGAGCGGATCCCAGTGTAATCGGCAAAGCGATTCAGATCGATGGGGAGCCGAATGTCCTTGTCGGGGTACTGCGTCCGGATTTCCGGTTCCCGTCAGGAGAAGGGCTGGGTCCGTTAAATCAGTTTCCCAAGCATGCTGAGATCTTCAAGCCGATGGGATTCGATTGGCCCAAGATGAGCCGAGTTGGGCAGTTCAATTTTGCTTGCGTGATCCGGCTACGGCGCGGCGCGAATCCTTCCAGAGCAGAAGCGGAGATGACGGCCGCGATTGCGGATGCAGGGCGTCAGATGGAAACGCCCATTGATGCTCGTTTGGTTGCGCTTCGGGAACAGGTCACCGGAAGTTCGCGCGGCGCACTGAGGCTGCTTTTCGGGGCCGTGGGCGCGGTTTTGCTGGTGGTCTGTGTCAACTTGGGAAATCTGATGTTGGTGCGCGCGAATGAGCGGGCTCGCGATGGAGGGATTCGCCGGGCGCTAGGAGCGAATGGGGGTCAGCTTTTCCGGCCCATTCTCACCGAGAGTCTGCTGATCGGGCTCAGTGGCGGAGCGCTGGGGGTCGTGCTGGCATACGCGGGAATACAGATGCTGGTGAAAACGTCTGCCATCGATATCCCACGGCTGAACGAAGTGCATGTCAGTCCTACCGTGCTGCTGTTTGCCTTCTGCATATCGGCTGCCTGCGGGCTCATTTGCGGATTATGGCCGGCGATTCGCGTGACGCGCGTGGAGCCTGCCGACGCTCTCCGATCCGGTTCGCGGTCGGCCACGCAAGGCAGCGCCGGCGTACGATCACGGGAATGGCTGGTAGGAGTGCAAGTGGCCTTGAGCACTGTGCTGTTGGTGATGGCTGCACTACTCGGTTTGAGCTTCTTCCGGATCATGCATGTGGAGCGCGGTTATGCGGTAAATCGCATTCTTGCTGCCGATGTGGCGCTTCCCCATTCGCGTTACCAAACGGATGAGCAGCGCATGTCGTTCCATCAGCGGGCGCTGGAAGCGCTCGAGAGGTTGCCAGGAGTGGGATCGGCCGGGTTGATCAGTTCGTTGCCCTTGAAGGCTCAGGTTTGGGGAGATTCCATCAGCAAGAAAGGCGACACGCGCGCGCGCGCCGAGCGTCCGCTGGCGGATTACCGGTTTGTGAGCGAGCACTATTTCGAAACGATGGGAGTGGAGCTAAAGCAAGGGCGGTTTCCGACCGCACGCGATCGCACGCGCAAAGTAGCGTTGATCTCCGAGAATGCGGCACGCAAGGTTTGGCCGGGAGAAGATGCGGTCGGAAAGCTGATACGCAACGATCCCAGACCCGAGTGGGCGGAAATTATCGGCGTTGTTGCCGATGTGCGCACAGACAGTCTGGATAAACAGCCGCCGATGATGGTTTACGTCCCCTACTGGGACGGCGCGTACTGGCAAGGCTCGGTCTGGGGCGATGAGACTTATGTCGTGCGCACAGCACAGGACCCGGCGGCAATGGCGAACTCACTGCGGGCCGCGATTCGTAAGTTGGACCCGGAACTGCCACTCGCAGACGTGCTCACGATGCGGGAAATTCTGTCGGAGTCGGTCAGCAGTCGAAGATTCCAGACGCTAGTCGCCAGTGTCTTTGCAGGCGCGGCCTTATTGTTGGCATGCCTCGGAATCTATGGCGTGATTTCATACAGCGTGGCGCGGCGGACGAATGAGATTGGGATTCGCATCGCAGTCGGGGCGCAAGCTTCGCAGGTTTCCTTGCTGGTGTTCCGGCAGGGTGTTCGACCAGTGATCGGCGGGTTACTTGTTGGAGTGGCGGGCGCATTGGCGGCGGGACGGCTGATTCGAAGTTTTCTGTTCGGAACAGAGGCGCGCGATCCGGCGGCGATGGCGGCGGTGGCCGCTCTACTGCTTGCGGTGGCAGCGATGGCGTGTTGGGCGCCTGCGCGAAGAGCGTCTCGGATCGATCCTGCGATTGCTTTGCGGAATGAGTAACGGTTGTGGATAGAGTGGCAGGTGTTCCCGTTTCCCGGACGCATGCGGTCCAGTACAACCTGGATGCAGTCTGTTCCGATTTGCGGTATGCCTTTCGAAGCTTTCGGTGGGCGCCTGCGTTTTTCGCCCTAGTCATCGGCATTCTAGCGCTTGGAATCGGCGCTGCCGTTTCGGTCTTCAGCTTGGTCGATGGCGTTTTGCTGCGGCCGTTGCCCAACCGCGATCCCGGACGGCTGGTCATGCTGACCGTTATGCGCCGAAACCGCCGTACGATTCAAATGGCTCCCTTTCCTACACGGATTTCGAACAATTGCGGGCCTCGCGGATCGATCCCATGGCTGCTCTACGCGAAGAGTAGACCGGCATCGTAGCGAGTGTTTCGTGCTTTCGTCCGCTAGGATGAAATTAGTCCATGAATGCTTCCTCCGTTGACCTGAAGAAGACGGTCAACCTGCCGAATAAAGACTTTCCGATGCAGGCCAAGCTGCCTACCAGAGAGCCTAAAATGCTCGAAGACTGGGAGGCAATGGGGCTCTATGAACGCATTCGCGAAGCGCGCGCGGGACGGCCGCAATATGTTCTACACGATGGGCCGCCGTACGCCAATGGAAACATCCATTTGGGCACCGCCTTCAACAAAATCATCAAGGATTTTATCGTTAAATCGAAGAGCATGGCCGGGTTTGAT
>DATASJ010000066.1:0-1591 GCA_036269275.1 Bryobacteraceae bacterium
CCTGAATGCCGACGGCTATCACCGGGGAATTCGCCTCTTCAATGCGCGCGAATTCTATGACGCCCATGAAGTCTGGGAAGACGTGTGGCGCGAATCCGAGGGCTTGGAAAAGAGATTTCTGCAGGGCCTCATCCAGGCCGCGGTGGCGTTTCACCATCATTCAACCGGCAACGTTGCCGGCGCTTTCTCGCTGATGGAACGCGGACGGAAAAATCTGGCCGCATGTCCGGACGAGTATGGAGGAATCTCTGTCAGCACGTTGCTGGAGTCGCTCGGAAAGTGGCGGGCTGCGCTCGCTGGCGGTGGCGTGCCCCCAAAGCATCCTGTGATAGCCCCCATCGACTAGCCCCTTTTGTCTAGCGAAATTCCAACGTCACAAACTTAGCGGAATGGTCACCGGTGTTGGTCAGTATCTGCGCGGAATCGCCCGCCCAGCGACTCTCTCCACGCTTCATAGGAAGGATGCTGGAAGCTTTCCTGGCGATGTCGCTGCGCAACTTGGAATCGGTGAGAGCTACGATCAAGTGCGGACCGCCGTGAAGGTGCAGGGAGGCTCCCGCCTGCAGTTCGCATTCCGAGACGCGCACACCGTCTTTGACGAACAGGATTTCTTGCGTGCCGCCGTTGAGAACGTTGAGCCCCCGGTCTTCCTCCGGATGGTCCAGATCCCAATGCTCGGGCGAATGGCGACGTTTGGCATCCTGTAAAAACTCGACGCTGACATTGCCGTGCGGCTGGCCGGAAAGATTGCGGGCCATGTGGGCGAAGCCGCCGGCCAAGAACCCGGTCTGCCCGTCTCGCATTTTCACGTTCACTGGATCCTTGCCTTTCACAACGTTGACAACTTCAGAGTCGCCGAGCGTGACATAGACGTAATCGTGGCGGTGCCAGTGCATGAGAGTCTCGGAATAAGGGGGAATCTCTACGTTCAACACCCGCACCTGATCGTTGGTCAGCACCGCTTGATGGTGCGGCTCGGCGGTGATTTCAACCTCCCGCGCAGCTTGCGCACTGAGCAATACCGTCAGCAACGAGAACAGAAGACATCGTTTCATGCCGGAATTGTAACGTGGAACGGGCCCTCGAGAGTGAGCGATGAGCAGTGAGCTCTCAGCCAATGCAGATCTTCCTGGTTCTTAAAAGCTGGAAGCTAAACGCTAGGAGCTGCCTCTACAGCGCGAAATAAGTTTTCTTGTGCAACCAGCTATTCTCGTCGCCGATCACGACCAGTTCGCGCCATCCCGGGGTGGTGTTGATCAGCAGGCGCAGGCCGGTGGCGTTTTTGGGAAGATTGAAACCGAGTTGCGTAGTGTAGGACCCTGCGGGCTTGAGCGGCATGGATAACGGCGTGCCTGCAGTGGACACGGGAGCGTACTCGCGGCCGGCAGTGTCTACCAGCCGCACTTCGCGGGGGGAAGGAGTCAGGGTCGCATCCTTGGAGCGGCCGGGGGATGTGGTGCTCTCGTCGAAGCGAGTGCGGAGGGTGATGACATAGTGCCCGTTCGCTTGCGCTTGGACATCGACCACGGAATACGCAAGATGGCAGTCGATCTCACAAAAATATTTTTCCTGTCCGCGCGCGAGAACGGTC
>DATASJ010000067.1:0-8287 GCA_036269275.1 Bryobacteraceae bacterium
CGCCTTAATTGGGGCGAATTGACTTGCCCCCGAGCCCTCACTAGAACTTGGCGAGCATACGCCGTGACGACCCCACTCATCGGTGGAGGGGTGGCCGAGTGGCTGAAGGCGGCGGTTTGCTAAACCGTTATACGGTTAACCACGTATCGTGGGTTCGAATCCCATCCCCTCCGCAACTTCCCACAGTTCGCCGGTGATCTCCCTCCTGAGAGCCGACGAGATCGGTGGGAAACTGCTCCGTAGGCGCCTGAGGCCAGTGACGAACCCTCTTCGCGCTATGCCCAGCCAGACAAGCCGTAGAGCAGTCAAAGATCGCCATTCGCTTTGAACCGACAGCTCAAGCTGCTGAGCACCTCCAGGAATGTATCGAGCTGCTTCCACATTCCGGACGCCTCGATCTCCCATGAATGGCCCCATAGGTGAAAAACCGTTTGGGGTTGTGCCGTTGAGATGCGGAACAAGGTTTCGGCGAAGTATAGCCAGCCGCGCAGCATGGCAGCACCAATGACGAAGCCGTCGTGCCAGCAGCTATGATCCTGCGCCGATCGAAGCAGATAAGCGCTGAAGTCGCGCATATTGTCGCGACGCAGCAGAAGAGGATGAACGTGAAGTGTTGTCGCGATCGCGAGCCGATCTGCCGTTGGGACCAACGAAAATTGTCGGGTGGTTCGGGCTCCCTGGAAGCCGGCCGCTAAAACCGATGACTTTGTCGCGGCATCAAAGCGGCCAAAGGGGTAACAGAACATTGAAACAGGTTTGCCGATCACATCCTCAAGCCAATGCTTGCTTCCTTCTACCTCATTCGCCTTGGCGGTGTGTGACAGCAATCTCAAATCGGGATGGGTCAGCGTGTGGGCCCCGATTTCATGGCTCTCCGCCAACGCGCGGATGCGGTCGTCAGGGAGCCGGTACCGGCGATAACGGCGCGTCATGTAGAAGGTGCCGCGAATTCCATGACGATCGAGCAGGTCGGCGAGACGTTCATCCAGAACGTCCCCATCGTCCCAGCTCGTCGTCACAATCATGCCGACTTCCATCGTGTCGAGCGGCTTATCGGCGACACCGGAGGCGCGCCGGTCACGCGCTGAACCGTTCGAGCGCATCAATTAGCAATGATATTTGCTTGTCCGTGTTCATCTCCGGTCTAGCGGCGTGCTGAAGCGCCCGGCTCGAGAGTTGTTGGTACCGCCGCTCATCGGACCACAATTCGCGTACCGCCGCGGCCCAAGTTTTGGCGGGCTCGTCGTGCCTCAGGATCATTCCCCCCGGCCCCACCGCCTCGGGGAGTCCGCCGCGGTTGCTCGCGATGGCTGGAATGCCGCTGAATTGCGCTTCAGTGACGACCCGACCCCAGGTCTCGTCCTCCCATTGGCTCGGCACCAGCAGCAAGCGCGTCTGGCGGTAGATCACGCGCATATCGAAGGTACTGTCGCGCAGTACAACGTTTTTGAGTTTGCGAAGGCTCCGCTTCAGCCGGGCTAAATCCTTCAACGTCAACGGCCAGCCCCGCACGAAACAGAACGGGATTTCCGGGCATAGCGCCGCTATCTCAAGCGCAAGATCGACGCCCTTAACGGCGACCGGATTGATAAAGGTGACCATGCGTCCGCAGACTTCCGTCGCATATTGTTCGCGGCGGAAAAGCGGCGGCAAGACTATCGAATCCAGGCCGTGCGACATGCGCAGACGTTCGGCAGTGAACTGCGAAAGCGCGATATAACCCCGGAACGGCAAGGGGCGCTCGGCCGAGCCGTTGACGCGCCACGACTGGAAACCTAGGCCCAACAGGTATGCGACGCTCGGCACGCCAAGCCGAGCGAACGCGGCCGCGAAGTCAACCATTGGGCCATTCTGCACGACCGCGATCGTCGGGCGCGGCAGGTCGGCGACCACATGCCAGGGGTTGCGAGAACGGAACACCGTGTAGCCAAGATCGTGGTCGACCCACATTTTCCGTCCCGTGATTGCGGTACGCGCAACTCGCGACAGCCCGAATGAATCGCGCATCGACAGTTTTGCGAGCACATAGGCGCGGTGCCCTCGACGGATCAGTTCGTTAGCCAGGGCGTGTGTGTTGACCTCCACGCCTCCGAACAACTGCGGGAGGTGAGCGTTACCGGAGACAAAAGCGATATCCATACGGTGCCGCTCCCGCTAATCAGCAACCGACGCAGCCGTTACCTGATCGGCTGCGCATTCGGCAGGCGGGTGACATTTGGCCGTGAGGAACAGCCATCGCTGAATGCCCGGGCGGCGCTCGTCCATCAGGTCGACGGCGAGTCGCGGAAACCAGCGCCGAAAGGCGGGCAGGAAATGGGCCGGGAAATCGGCGTGTATGCGCGGTTGCGCCGAATAGCACTCAACGGAGTGTGTTTCCCAGAACCGGTTGATCAGCGTGTCGGTCGCCTGCGCGACAAACGCGTCGTGGGTTTCGACGAGAATATCCGCGTCCCGCAGCTGAGGAATTGAGAGCGGGTCAAGCAGGCCGACTTCGCCGCCCTCGATATCCATTAGGACAAGCACCGGCTTGGTAACGCGTTCGAGTGTTTGTCGCAGAGTGTTGGGTTCGCATGTTCCATGCAGGGCAATACGATCGGAAACGCCGTTCAGGCGAGCCGACTGTTGGACGAGCGGATGAAATTCCCGTAGCGTCTCGAACGCCTCGACGGCGCTCGACGGCGAGCGGAGCGCCAGCCCGACAGCGTAATATCCATCGGCGGCGCCAACATTGATAATTGTCCGGTAGCCATGTTTGACGATGCGCTCGATGACCTCGCGCAGTTCCAGTTCCTGTGAGCCGAGGATGTAGCCCAGCAGGTGCCTGCTCGACAGCGACGAAAGCTGGATGCGCATGCCGCGGAACGGTCCGGCAACCACCCGGCGACGAGCGGCCGTCCTGATCAGAAAGGCAGACATATGCCAGTGCGGCATCAGCAGGTTTCGGAGTGGCGCGCGCAGCCAATCGGGTAATCTGCGATAGAGCCGATAGACGCTACGCCAAAGCGGAGACGCTTCGAGCCTGAGCCAGGTTGCGTGGCGCATTACGACCGCACTCCTTCCGAGCATTCGAACGACTCGCCAGCCGCGCTCGCGCCATCCACCGCGGGAACGGTGTCGCGCTGCCGCAGGGCGGACGAATGGTGGGGTGTCAGCACCCTCTGGGCGAAAGCCCACACCACCAGAGGCACGTCTGGCTCGTTCGTTAGGGATCCGAACAGCCCGCGTTTGCGCCAGGTCGTTAGATTGGCTTTGAGACACGCCCGGTTGCCCCATGACCCGGTCGTTATACCCGTGTCGTCAAACCCGCACTCGATCAGGAAGTACCGCAATCCCTCCTCTGACCAGCGGCTGCAATCGATCGGCGAAGGATGGATTCGCACCAGGAACGGTACTGTGATCACGAAATAGCCGCCTGGCCGCAGCATCGCCAGAACATTTTGCGCGGCGCGATAAGGCCATCTCAAATGCTCGAATACCTGATCTGCGATGATCAGATCGAAGCGCGCCGGCAATGTTTGAGCGCAGATATCGAAGTTGGGGTAGCCGGTGGCCGTGTACGACCGGAAGCGAAATTCGCGTGCCCAATGCGGTCCGGCCGAGATTTCCAGTGCGTCCAGCCGCTCCGGCCCAAGGTCGGCTATGAACGCGAAGCAGCTGCGGTACATGACCACGCGCATCCAATCGCTCGTATCATAGCCGATTGCACGTAGGGCTCGGCGCAAGCGCTCCTTCAGCGCTGGATGCGTGCGCGCCCAGGTAATCGCGGCTTCGCTTATCATCTGGCGCTATTCCTTCGTTGCCGGGTTAGCCCTACGGCCGATTTGGCGGCCGAGCGGTACCTTCACTTGAATCGTGGCAGGACGCCGCCGCTTCCTGCTGCGTCCGGGGGCGGTAGGCGTGCACATAATCAACCTTCATGATCGAGGGATTCGGGGTTCGGTCGATTGGCCAGCCCGATCCGAGTGCTAAGTTCACCAGCAGCATCAGCGGACCCTGCAATTCGGGCGGCGTAGCCACGCGCCAAGTTTCGTGCCGATCGAGGTAAAAGGTGATCCGGTCCGGCTCGATGTCTGCGCCGTAAGTATGAAAAGCGCTACTTAGCGAGCCGGACGGCACGTCGGTGACATGATCTTGCACCCGATTCTTCGTCGGATCGGCCTTGTCCCAAACGTGTACGGCCGAATGATAGGCATTCGGGAACTGGCCGTAATATTCCAACACGTCGACTTCGACGCCGGGTTTTTTCGACGCTTGCGGTTGACTGCTGTTTAGCCAGAAGCCCGGCCAGACGCCGGGGCCGGGCGGCAGAAGAGCACGTGCCTCGAAATAGCCATAGCGCTGCGAAAATCCTTCGGTGCTGGGCGTGGCGGATGCCAGCAAGCCGGACTGCCACTTGCCTTCCAAATCCTTGCGCGCCTCAATCTCCAGAACCCCGTCCTTCACTTGGAAGGGAAAGCCCGGGCCGGGGTCAGCGAACGCGGCATCACCAAAGTCACCGTGCCAAGGCGTATGCGCAATCCAGCGGGTCCCGCCGTCTCCCCAGCTCGACACGCTCAACTTATCGAAATCTTCGCTGAACGTCGGAACGAACGCGCACAAATCGATCGCCGCACCGTCGGTGCGTGTCGCGCCGAATGCACCGGCGAAACCGAATAGGAGACCAGAGATAAGGGTGCCCGCCGCCACGCAAAGAACGGACGCTGCGCGCTGCGCCGGCGGTAAGGGCAGCCGGGGCGGCTGGCTTCTCCGCTGGTTGACAGTCGGTCCAGCGCTAGCGATCGCGGCGCTGCCCAGCAGCTCCCGAGAAAGCTCGACGTGCCGCCTCGCAAAGTCCCGCGAGCTCAGTCCAGCCGCGCGCATGCGATGACGCGCCCGCTCCAGCATGGAAGCGCCGCCGTCATCCTCTTCTGCCAACAATTCGATAGCTCGCTGCAACGCTGCCGGTTCATTCGGAGGGACGTATCGCACCTCGGCATCCGAAAAATACGCGCGAAGACCGCCAGTGTCGGTGCAGATGACCGGGACGCCGCAGACTGTGGCCTCCTCGATCACCGTGATGCCTGACGCGTGCAGGTTGGGCTTGAGGGCTAACGCTATGAAATCGGCCCAATCGTAAAGGGACAGCAATTCCTTGTTCGTTTGTGGGTGAACGATCTCTACATTTGGGGCACCTCGCACCAGCGCTCGGCTAATCCCCGGCGAAATCACGCGCAGCGTACAGCGGTCCCAGCCCTTCACGGCGTCAACCAGGGTCTCCCAATCCCGGTCGCGATCGTTGCCGAGCGACAGAACGCGGATCGGAGAGCGCACTGCGTGCTGTCGCCGTTCCCTGATCTCCTCCGCCCTGATGCCGAATAGGATAATTTCACTTCGGCACATCGGGAAAAGCTCCCGCGCCCTCTGCAGGTTCTCCGGCGAAAGAACCGTAAGAATGTCCGCTTGTCGCATCAGCCCGCGGTAAAACCAGCGCCGCGGGCGGGAGAGTCTGTTCCAGCGATCGAAAAGCCACACGCTCTGCGCGACCACTTTCGGCCGCTCGGCCTGCAGGCGGCCCCGAAGGAGGAGCAGAACTGCAAGATGCTGCGATTCCGTGTGCGTCCAAACGACTTCCGCGCCGGTAATCCCGCGACGGTTGCGCCAGGCATGGACAAAATCGAAGCCAAGCAGTGCTCGAATCCCCATACGCAGGAGCTTCGCGGCCAACCCTTCCTTCCCGTCTTCGGAATACTCTATGAGGCATCCCTCTTCACGGGCCCAGAAGTAGCCGTATGGCAAGTGGTCGTTTATCCCTATGATCTCGCCTCGCTTCCATTTCGCCTCCCATTGGCTTGCCCCGAACCCGTGGGCCAAGTGAACGAAGACGCGTATCGGTCGATTGGTAACCGGCACGGGTTACTCCTCTAACTGAAACGGATGCCATTTAGACACGCGCTGCCGCCAACGACTGACCAGCACGCACCGCTCTTGGCAACGAAGCGAGGTTTGGCGCCGCGCAGGCGAGGCCGGCGAAGACGAAAAACGGTAAGCCAAGATCGATGAAACTGCCGGCGACCGAGGCGCCGATCAGCTGCGTCAGACAAGCCCAGCGCGCGCCGCTTTGGCACGTCGCGGGAAACGGCTCTGCCCAACGGTTCTTGCGACGGAACAGAACGGCGAAGAGAAAGCTTCCGTATGTCACCGCCCCGATCGCGCCGATATTCCCGAGCACCGCTAAGGGAAAGCTCGACGCGCGCACACTGCCGACGCCCCCGCCCATCCAATGCGTATCGGAATAATTGACCAGCGCCTGCTCGTTCCACTTCGCGCGCTCGACACCGGACTGGGACGCCATCTTGTCGAGAATTGTCTCCTCAACCATCGACGAGAGTGTCTGCCATGCCCGGTCGTCCAGGCGGGCGCCGATTACGAATGCCGCCAGCAACAGAGGCGCGATGGTGACCGACATCACTGTCCTCGCTGTTACCGGGCCGGCCAATATGCTGCCAAGGCCGGTGACAAAAAGGGCAACGAGGAAGCCGGCTGTCCCTACGTACCCCGTGCTCGAGGTCGCCAGTGCCAGCGCGATCAGCAAAAGAACAGCGAGCGGCCCAGTGAGTCTTGGTTTGATTCCGCCCAGCCAGAGCTTGGTGCAGAATGCAAAGAAGCCGATCGTGAAGTAAGCGAAGGTCGAGGCTTCCGGAAACGAACCGACGATGCGCTTCAGCCCGAGGATCCGGGCGTCGTAGAGCATCCGATAGCTGCCGTTGCGCAGAAAGCCAAGCAGATCGCCCGCGCCTGTCCAATCGCCCGCTAGATCGATGACCGCGAAGGCGAGATCGAGCGCCGCGGCGGCGATCGCCGCGTAGACGATCGTCTTCAGCCCGGCCGGCCGGCAGGCGTACGCATAGAAGGTCAGGAAGCAGGCAATGTCGCCGAGAAAATAGATCGCCTGGGTGATGTTTCCCGACGTCGGCGCCAGCGGCATCGAGATAATACCTGGGCCAATCTCCGTGCGGGCTATGGCAAAGACGTAGGTTGATCCGGCAAACAGGCGCGGGAAAATTGCTGCCGATGCGACCGCATACGCACCGGTCAACAGGAGCCAGAAACCTGCTCGTGGAAAAGAAACCGCGTATGCGGCCGCGCCCGCCAAATCCCGATTGGCGAAAGCGGCGGCTACCAAAAATCCAAGCAGCACATACGCCGGCTGGACAGTCGCGCCGCCCAAGCCGGTCAAAATGATTGCCGCAGCGGAACCAAGCAGCGTCGACGCAAAAAAGACAGGGATCGACAGGCTTGGTCCAAAGCTCCAGCCGAGGAAGCTCAACCCCAATACGACGAGGCCAATCGTTTCAATTTCCACTATGGCCCCCCTTGGATTCGATTGCCGTGGAAAGAGGCTGTGCGGGAGCGCCAGCGGGCGCTGATCGATGCCCACGCCCGGGTGGAGGGGAGATCACCCATAGTGCAAACTCGGTGCTCGACCGGAGCCATCCCGGCAGCGGGCGAACCACCGCGCGAAGCCTCTCTATGTCGCTGGCTGGAAGCGCGCGCAGAGCCCGGACAGCGGCCAAATAAACCACCCCTCCGCTAAGTATTGCGGCGGGCAGCGATGCGGGGCTTGTCACTAACAAACAAAGACGCGCGGCCGCACCGCACGAGAGCGCCGCGAGCAGCAACTTGGCGAGCGCCGCGAATGGCAGCGGAAAGCGTAGCCTGAAGTATATGAACCAGCTTCCGAATGCCACCACAGCAACCTGGATCGCAGCCCGCGCGCAGGCCGCACCCATCAGTCCGAACGCCGGTATGACGGTAAACCCGGCGACGACGGTCAAAGCCGCGGCAAGGAGCCCGCTCAAAAAGATGAAGTCGCTTCGATCGACAGCCATCACAAGGCTGGAGCCGACGAAGGCCGCTGATCCAATGCCGGCCCCTACCAGCAGGATCGAGGCAGCCGGTATCGCTCCGGCAAAATCCTGTCCATAAAGCATTGGCAATAGCACAGGCAGTACTGCGGCCATGCCAAAACAGGCCGGGAACACCAGAAACGCGAGCATTCGAGTGGCCGCCGCATAGGCCTCGCCCATTTCGGCGAACGCCCCTTTCCCAAAGCGTTGCGCGAAATACGGCAACAGGCCGGCTGTTAGCAGCATCGGCCCTTGCGAGGCCAGATTGGCGAGCGTCACGCCGACGGTGAACAACCCGACCGCAGCGCTCCCGGTTGAGCGGTTCAGAAAAAACACCTCGGCGCGCGACCAAACAAGAGTCGAGGATAGGGCTCCCGCCCATGCGTACAGAGCGTAGCGCC
>DATASJ010000068.1:0-1773 GCA_036269275.1 Bryobacteraceae bacterium
GCGCTCAATGACGCTTGTCCGCGAAGCATCTATTGTAAGGTCTAAACCGAAACTTGATCCTATTCTAAGCCTCTCGGGATACAAATCGGAAGTAATTAAGCTAGCCCCGGCGCGCTTGGCCAGAACGCTCAGTATGATGCCAATGGGTCCCTGACCGATGGCGAGGACGGTTTCACCCTGGCGCAACCGCAGCGCCTCGATGCCTTTCATGCAGGTGTTGACGGGCTCGACGAAACAGGCCTGCTCGAACGATACGCCGTCTGGAATACGGACCGTGCCGCGTTCGACGATCCAGTCCATGACTCGGACGTATTCGGCGAAACCGCCTCCGGAAGCCTCGAATCCGGCGGTACAACCCACTTTCTTGTAGGTTGCGCACTGGGCGAAAGTCTTGTTTTGGCAGTAAAAACACTGGCGGCAGGGAATGTGGTGGAAGACCATGACCCGGTCGCCGGGACGGTAATTCTGCACGCCCTCGCCGATGGCCGCGACCACGCCGGATGTTTCGTGTCCGAAAATGCGCGGGGCAGAGTGGGAGCCCGTGGAAATCTTCTTGAGGTCGGTGCCACATACGCCGCAGGAGTGGACGCGGACCAGCATTTCCCCGGCGCCAATTTTGGGGACGGGAACATTTTCCATGCGGACGTCATTCACGCCGCGGTAGACGGCGGCTAGCATGGTCGCAGGGATCCGGCGAGCGGTCGGTTCGAGCGCATATTGCCCGGCGATGGCCATGAATCTATTTTAGATGATGTTGGAGCGAGTTCGTTTCAAATCAGCGGGATGGGTGGACTGATGGTAACGGTGCGCCGACGGCTGTAGGGTGGCGAACATTGGCACGTTCGTGGAGCTTGCGGAGCAGACCTCGAGATAGCCGGCAAGACGGTTGCTTTGTGTGGCACGGACGACCGGGTAGTTTCATGCTATGCTGCGCAAAACTTCGGCTTTCCAGGACTGACCGTGCTGATTGAAATCCGGCTCGAAAACTATGCGGTGATTGACAGCCTGGTGGTGGAGTTCGGGCCGGGGTTGAACCTGCTGACCGGCGAGACCGGGGCGGGAAAGTCGATTCTGGTGGATGCGCTGGCATTGCTGTTAGGAGAGAAGGCTTCGAGCGATGTGATTCGCTCGGGTGCGGAGCGCGCGTTGGTTTCCGCAGTCTTTGAGGCCGAGAGCGCGGCAGAGAAGCCGCTTTCTGGAATTCTGGAAGCCAACGGGCTGGACGAATCCGACGACGGGTCACTGATTTTGCGGCGCGAGATCGCGACCGGAGGCAAGGGGCGCGTCTTCGTGAACAACCAGCCCGCAACCGTGGCTGTGTTGCGGCAACTGGCGCCCTATCTGGCGACGATCCACGCACAGAACGAATCCATGCTGTCGTTCGATGGGCCGGCGCGGTTGGGATTGCTGGACGCGTTTGCGGGCAGCCAGAGTGAAGCGGTGGAGAGTGGGTTCGCGGCGTGGAAGGAGATTCGCGCGCGCATCGAGGAACTGGAGCGGGGAGAGCAGGACCGGTTGCGACTGGTGGACCTGTGGATTTTTCAGAAGCGCGAAATCGAGGAGGCGCGGCTGCAGAGCGGAGAGGATGAGCGCCTGGAGACCGAGAAGCGCGTTCTGGCAAATGCCGAAAAGATCTACAACGCGGCGATGAACGCCTTTGACTTGCTGTACGAAGGCAACGGCTCGACCGCGTCGTCGCTGCGGGCGGCGCAGAAGCAGGTCGAAGAATTGGTCCGTTACGAGCCCCGGTTTCAGGAGGCGCTGGCGGCTCTG
>DATASJ010000069.1:0-1715 GCA_036269275.1 Bryobacteraceae bacterium
GAAACTTCCTTCAATTCGGCCTCTTTCAACTCGACGGTATCGGGCTGCGCCGGTTCGGGAGAAGCATCTGAATTTACTGCAGGATTTAATGGTTCACTCATAAATTGGCCTTCCCTCATTTGTGATGTCTGTTGTCTGCTCACTAAACGTCGCGGCTCCGTTTAGCCGCCATGCGTTAGCATGCGGACAAGCGCGCGACTTCGCTGTCCCCTCTAGCAGGATGATGAAAAAGATACTCGCCGCAGGGGCCTGCCTCATAGAAACGAGAAAAACGATCCTTTTCACGGGGCTTCTGTGAGGATCATGTGGCCGAATCGCCGTTTTTCCGGCGGCTGGGCACACTTCTCCCCTAGCTTATGCGGGTCGAAGGGTTAGCTTCCTCATCCGCACCAGATTGTAGGCCGCGGCCGCGAAAGTGAACACCCATCCGACCTTGAAGATTCCGCGGTGCCTGGTCTTGCGCAGCATCCCCACCGTCTTTAACCAACCGAACACTTCCTCGATCCGTTTCCGTTTGCGCTGGCTCACCTGGTAGCCGGCATGCCGCGTCGTGCGGCCATCGAGGGCGCTGCCGCCGGGGCGATTTGTGTTTTCCGATACGTGCGGCGTCACGTTCCGCTCGCGCATCTGCGCGACGAACCCGCGCGTGTCGTAGCCTTTGTCGCCGCCCATCGTCACTCGATGCCCGCCCTCGATCCGCTCCGCCATGTGCAGCGCCGCATCGCGCTCCGCCGTGCCGCCGCATTCGACCAGTTCGGTATCCACCACCAACCCGTTGCGATTCTCAATCAGCACATTTCCGCAATAAGCCAGCTTCGATTCATGCCCCGCGCTCTTACGCGCCAGCCGCGCCTCGGGGTCCGTCGTCGATTCGTGGGTATCGTTGCGACGCTGCTCGCGGTGAAAGTTTACTGTCGGATTGCCCGGGTCCTCCGGCGGCGGTGGATTCCGATCCTTGCGTTGAAAACTCTTTTGACTCGCCCAGGCTTCGATCAGCGTGCCGTCCACGCTGAAATGTTCGTCCGACAACAGACCGCCGGCGCGCGCCAACGCCAGCACCTCGGCGAAGAACTTCTCGGCGATATCGCCGGTCAACAACCGGTCGCGATTCTTGCTGAACACCGTCGCCACCCATACCGGCTCGTCCAGGTTCAATCCCACGAACCAGCGGAATAGCAGGTTGTATTCCAACTGCTCCATCAGCATCCGCTCGCTGCGCACCGAATACAACACTTGCAATAGCAGCGCCCGCAGCAACTTCTCCGGCGCGATCGAAGGCCGCCCCCAGTCCGCATACAGGCCGGCGAACGATCGTGAGAGTCCCTGCAACGCCACATCCGTCATCTCGCGGATCAGCCGCAAAGGATGGTCGGCAGGAACCCGCTGCTCCGGTGACAGATAACTAAACATCGCGTTTTGCTGAGTGTCTTTTCCTCGCATAGGGGGGAAACATATAGACGCGATCGCATCGAAATTGGTCACCGCTCAGCCCAGTATCTTTTTCATCATCCTGCTAGGGAGCCCAAGACCCGCATTGAATCGATTGGACCTGAATTCCATTTCATACCGAGATCACCGTAACCATCCGAAGCGTTACTCTAAATTGGTGGCGGACGAACTCACCGAGATCGCTGAGATCAACGGTTGCGACTATCTGTTTTTGACGGACTGTCGGGAGAGTGGAAGTAACTCGCTTCAAATCCAGATCGCCGAGG
>DATASJ010000070.1:0-12053 GCA_036269275.1 Bryobacteraceae bacterium
GGAGCGCGGGCTGGATCTGGTGGTTTCGCTGCTGGCCATCTTGAAGGCCGGCGGCGCGTATGTCCCCCTCGATCCCAGCTATCCTCCGCAGCGAATCGCCTTCATGCTTGAAGACGCCCACGCTCACATCGTCATTACGCAAGAGCATTTGCTGGCTCACCTGCCGCCCACGGAGGCGCGAGTCGCTGCGATCGACAGGGACTCGGTTGCGATTGCCGGGGAAGCGAAAGATGTACCCACACGAGTTTGCACGCCCAAGAATCTGGCGTATGTAATCTATACGTCCGGCTCGACGGGGAAGCCGAAAGGCGTAATGATCCAGCACGAGAGCGTCGCAGCATTGCTCGCGTGGTCGCGCGAGATTTACAGCCCGGAGGAAATGGCAGGCGTACTGGCGTGTGCGTCCATCTGCTTCGATTATTCAGTATTTGAGTTGTTCGCTCCGCTGACGTGCGGAGGCACGGTGATCCTCGCGCGGAACGCGCTGGAGCTGCCGCAATTGCCTTGCGCGGACCAGGTGAGGCTGGTGAGCACCGTTCCTTCCGCTATGACGGAACTGTTGAACATGGGCGGAGTGCCGGCGGGGGTGAAGACGGTAAATTTAGCCGGTGAAGCGCTCGCGGATGCGTTAGTCGAGAGGGTATATAGGGAGCTGCCCATCGAGCGCGCCTTTAATCTATACGGGCCGTCGGAAGATACGACTTTTTCCACTTACTGCCAGTTAGCGCGAGAAAGCGGAGCGAAGGTCTCAATCGGAAAGGTAATTACAAACAGCCAGGCCTATGTGCTCGACGAATGGCTGGAACCGCTGCCCATCGGCACGGCGGGAGAACTTTACCTGGGCGGAGCAGGCTTGGCGCGCGGATATCTGGACCGACCTGATCTAACGGCTGAACGGTTCATACCCGATCCGTTCAGCCAGACATTGGGAGCGCGTTTATATCGCACCGGAGATCGAGTGCGCCATCTGGCGGACGGACAGCTCGACTATTTGGGTCGCATGGATCATCAGGTTAAGCTGCGCGGTTTTCGCATCGAGCTGGGAGAGGTCGAGACCGTGCTGGCGCAATGCGCCGGGGTGATGCGAGCTGTAGCACTGGTGAGAGAAGACACGCCGGGAGACAAACGCCTGGTTGCTTATGTCGCCGCGACGAAGCCTTTCCCAACAGTTGCCGGGCTGCGCGGCGCAGTGGCGCAAAGTTTGCCGGAGTACATGGTTCCGAACGCAATTGTGCTGCTCGAGAAGCTTCCGCTGAACTCCAACGGCAAGATCGACCGGGCAGCGTTGCCGGTTCCGGAATACGGAGGGGATGGCGCATTTACGAGCCTCACACCAACTGAAGAGATGCTGGCGGGCATCTGGAGCCAGATTCTGAGGACTGAGAACGTGGGGAGCGGAGACAATTTTTTCGACCTCGGCGGCCACTCGCTGCTGGCGACTCAGGCGATTTCACGGGTACGGCAGGTCTTTCAAGCGGAAATACCGTTACGGGCGCTGTTCGAATTTCCGGTACTTTCGGCGTTTGCGAAACGGGTGGAAGAGGCGCGGCGGTTCACGGAGGATGTAGCGCCGGTGTTGGCGAGAGCCGATCGCAGCGCGGAGTTACCCTTGTCATTCGCGCAGCAGCGGATGTGGTTTGTCGATCAACTGGAGCCGGGCACGGCGGCCTACAACATACCATTCGGCCTGCGACTGAAAGGCGAACTGGATGTAGCGGCGTTTCAGCACGGCTTAGAGGAAATCGTGCGGCGGCACGAGGTTTTGCGAACAGCATTCCCCTCACGCAACGGCAAGCCGGTTCAAGAGATCGCCGAGGAGCTCAAGCTACACATTGGAACGCTGGACTTGAGCGCTCTGGAGATGGAAGCACGCGAAGGCGAGGCGCGAAGATGCGCGCGCTACCAGGCGGAAGCGCCTTTTGACCTGAACAGCGGGCCCTTGGTGCGAGCGCAATTGGTCCGCCTGGCGGCAGAGGATCATTTATTGCTGGTGACCATGCATCACATCATCAGCGATGGCTGGTCCCTCGGAATCTTCGCGCGTGAGTTCGCAGAGTTATACGCTGCTTTTCGGCAAGCGCGAACTCCGGTATTAAACCCCCTGCCAGTACAATTTGCGGATTTTGCGGCGTGGCAGTGGGAACAAGCGCAAAGAGGAGCGCTGAGCGGCCATCTGGAGTACTGGAGGAAGCAATTGGCGGGCTTAGAGGCCATCGAGCTGCCGACGGACCACACTCGCCCAGCGGTGTTTCATTCGCGAGCGGCGAGGCAGCCGGTGTTTTTGAGCAGCGAGCTTACATCCAAGCTCAAGGAGTCGAGCCGGCGCGAAGGCGTGACCCTGTTCATGACGCTGCTCGCGGTATTTCAGATTTTGATGGCGCGGTACTCGGGGCAGGAAGACATCGCAATTGGCACGGATATCGCAAACCGAAACCGAATGGAATCGGAAGACCTTATTGGCTGTTTAGTCAACCAGTTAGTTCTCCGCAGCAAGGTCGATCGGGAGAGTAGTTTCAGCGAGCTGCTGAAGCAAGTGCGGGAGACCGTTTTGGATGCTTATGCACATCAGGATCTGCCGTTCGATGTTTTGGTGGACGAGTTTAATCCACAGCGCGATCTCAGCAGGACGCCGCTTTTCCAGGTACTGCTGACATTGGAGAACACGCCGCGAACAGGAGACTTAAGGCTTCCCGGTTTGGAAGTGGCGGCTATCGAAGGCGACCCTCAATGGGCAAAATTCGACCTGCATGTCAGCTTGCGTGAAATCGAGGGGCGAGTAGAGGGCGTGGTTGAATACGCCACGAGCCTCTTCGACGGCGAGACGGTGATGCAGTTGATCGGGCATTGGGAGCGACTGCTCGATGCGGCTGCCCAGAACCCGGATGAGCGTGTTGGGTCGTTGTCGATGCTGGCTCCCGAGGAGTTGGATCGGCAACTAATCGCATGGAACAATACCGCGACCGCGCGACGGCAGACGTACGCGCACCGGCTATTTGAAGAACAGGCCGAGCGTGAGCCCAGTGCGCCGGCAGTCCTGCATGAAAATACGGTACTCACTTATGGGGAGCTGAACCGGCATGCCAACCAACTAGCCCGCTATTTGCGCAAGAAAGGCGTGGGCCCTGAAATACGCGCCGCTGTCTGCCTGGCGCGCACACCACGTCTGGTGACAGCGCTTCTGGCGGTGCTCAAGGCAGGCGGGGTCTATGTTCCATTGGATCCGAACTATCCGCCGGAGCGACTGACTTACATTCGGGAAGACTCGGGAGCACGAGTGTTGATTACCGAGAACGGCGCAGCCCATTTGGTCGCGGGCGCCGGCCCCGGTTCCGTGCTTTCGCTCGACGCGGAATGGGGCGGAATAGAGAAAGAAGACGACGGGAATTTATCCACGAACATCGATTCCCGCAATCTTTCCTATAGCATGTACACGTCTGGTTCGACGGGGAAGCCGAAGGGCGCGCTGATCGAACACCGGGGGATGTTGAACCACTTATTCGCAAAGGTGAAGGACTTAAAGCTCACCCGCGAAGATGTGGTCGCCGAGACGGCGCCGTCGTCATTCGATATTTCGGTATGGCAAATTCTTGCGCCCTTGCTTGCGGGCGGGCGTGTTCAGATCATCGACGATGAAACTGTCCGTGATGGGGCAGCCCTGCTTGAGGAAGCCGCTCGAACGGGTGTGACGGTACTCGAGACAGTGCCGGCGATGTTGGGGGCGATGTTGGCCGATGAGGAGCGGCGGCCGCAGGCGCTGCCAAAGCTCCGCTGGATGATCTCCAATGCGGAAGCGCTGCCGATTGGGCAGTGTGAACGATGGAGCGAAGAGTATCCGGATGTGCCGCTTCTGAATGCCTATGGCCCGACGGAGTGCTCTGACGACATAGCGCATTACGAAGTGGAACCAGGCGCTATCGAAGGCTCGGCGTATGCGCCATTGGGAAGACCGCTGATGAATACGACCGTCTACGTGCTCGATGAGGCGATGCAGCCGCTTCCGGTGGGCGCCGTGGGCGAGTTGTACATCGGGGGCGCAGGAGTAGGGCGCGGCTATTGGAAGCGACCAGAACTCACGGCAGAGCGCTTCGTTCCAAATCCGTTCAGCGCAGCCGCAGGAGAGCGCCTGTATCGCACGGGAGACCTGATGCGGTGGAGAAGAGATGAAATGCTCGAATTCATCGGACGCGTGGACGATCAGATCAAGTTGCGGGGCTTTCGCATTGAACTCGGCGAGATCGAGGCGGTGTTGGAGGAGCACCCCGGCACTGAACGGGCGCTGGTGATGGTGCGGGAGGACGAGCCTGGGCGCAAGGAATTGGCGGCATATATTGTAGCCGCCCAAAGTCTGACGCGAGCAGATTTAATAGCGGAGTTACGGGAGCTATGCCGTGCGCGGCTTCCGCATTACATGGCACCCGGGGCGATCACGGTGCTGGATTCGTTTCCGCTGTCACCCAATGGAAAAATCGATCGCAAAGCATTGCCGCGACCGGAGCGTCGAAGCAACGAACGGGTGCTCGAGCAGATGCCGCAAACGGAAGTGGAGCAAACTCTGGCGGCAATTTGGGGCGAAGTATTAAAGATGGACAGCATCGGCGCCGAAGAAAACTTCTTCGAAATAGGTGGGCACTCGCTGCTGGCAACGCAGGTAATCGCGCGCTTGCGGCAAGCGTTTGCGGTGGACTTGCCGCTACGAACGATATTTGAATGGCCCACTGTGAGGGGGCTTGCCGAACAGATCGAACAGCAAAACTCGGCCTTGAATATTCCCCTTCCCGCGGGGCTACAGATCGAGAGAAAGCTGTCGGAGGAAGAGCTGATGTTGGCGAGCCTCGATAACCTCTCTGAAGAAGAAATCAGCGGATTGATCGAAAAAGTCGGTCAAGCCTTCTAAATCACCACTCTCAAACCGTCTGAGCCAGGCGGGAAAATCACTCGGCCAAGGATTGTAATGACTTCACTCGAAAATAAACGGGAGCAGCTCGCGCAATTGTTGCGAGCAAAACTGAAGCGAAGCAAGACAAAACCTTTGTCTTTCGCGCAGCAGCGGCTGTGGTTTTTGAACCAGCTCGAGCCCCAGAGCGCAGCCTACAATTGCCCGGCAGCGCTGCGGTTGAGCGGTGAGTTAGATATCGATGCGCTGAATCGAAGCGTTGGGCAAATGGTCCAGCGGCATGAGTCGCTGCGCACCGTTTTCCCGGCGAGAGATGGCAGCCCGGTGCAGGAGATCCGGGAGACGCACAGCATTGAAACGGCGTTCTCCGATTTGACGGAACTGCCCGAAGCCGAGCGGGAAGCGGCAGGCGAGACGCTGGCCCAAGAAGAGGCTTTCCGGCCATTCGATTTGGCCAACGGACCGCTGTTGCGCCTCCGGCTCGTGCGGCTGGGAGAGCGGGAGCTTCTACTGCTGGTCACGATGCACCACATTATCAGCGATGCATGGTCGGTTGGGATCTTCGTGCGCGAGCTGACCGAACTGTACACGGCACAAATAGAAAAAAGAACGGCCCAGCTCGATGAGCTGAACCTTCAGTACGGGGATTTTGCGGTTTGGCAGCGCGAGTGGCTGGGCGGCGGAGTCCTGGACGAGCAGCTTGCATATTGGCGGAAGCAGTTGGCGGGCGCGGCACGGCTGGACCTGCCGACCGATTTCCTGCCCAGTTCCCAACCGTCGCACGCGGGCGCGTCGCTGGCATTCGAAATTCCAGCGGTACTGACGGCGCGGCTGCAGGATCTGAGCCGACAACACAGCGCGACGCTGTTCATGACGCTGGTGGCTGCGTTCCAGATACTGCTTAGCCGCTACGCGCGACAGGACGACGTGACCATCGGCACGGTGATCGCGAACCGGCGTTTTCAAGATACCGAGCACCTGATCGGATTTTTCGTCAACCAACTGGTTCTGCGGACGGATTTAAGCGGGAATCCGAGTTTCCGTGGGCTCCTAGGGCGAGTGCGCGAGGTGGTTATAGGGGCTTACGACCATCAAGATGTGCCGTTCGAAAAAGTGGTAGAAGATCTGACGCCCGGCAGAGAGGCGGGGCGCTCTCCGTTCTTCGATGTGGTCTTTGCGATGCAGAACGTGGAGGAATTGAGTCTCGAGCTTCCCAAGCTGCGGTTGACGCCGGTGCCGACCGCGAACCAGCCGGCCAAATGGGATTTGGTCTTTATCGTCGAGGAGAGAAGGGGCCAGGTTCGGGGCCACATCCAGTACGCGACGGAAGTGTTCGAGCAATCGAGAATTGTCCGTTTGCTGAAACATTACGAGGCTTTGCTGGCGAGCATTGCCGAGGATATAGAGCGACCGATTTCCGATTTGGATTTCATTACCGAAGAAGAACGAAATCTTCTGACCAAGTGGAACTCGACCGCGGCGGGGTATCCGGAGCGGCAGCAGTTCCATCAGTTCTTCGAGGAGCATGCGGCGGGCGCGCCGGAGGCGGTGGCCCTCGTGTGTGAAGGCCGGACAGTGAGCTATCGCGAGCTGAACGAGCGCGCAAACCAGTTGGCACATTACCTGCGCGAGCAGGGAGTGATTCCGGAAACGCGGGTGGGAATCTGCGTGGAACGCTCCATCGACGTGGTGGTGGGGCAGCTCGGGATTCTGAAGGCGGGCGCCGCGTACGTGCCGATGGACGCGGAGTATCCGCGCGAACGGCTGCAATACATGGTCGCCGATATGGGCGGCGGGTGGGTGCTAACGCAAGAGCGGCTGGAGGACCGCATCGCGGGCGTGCAGGGAGTGGGGGTGCTGTGCCTCGACGGCCATTGGAGTGAGATCGCAAAGCGTCCGGTGACGAATCTTCCGTGCCTCGGTTCGGCCGATAACCTGGCGTACGTAATTTATACTTCGGGCTCCACCGGCCAGCCCAAGGGCGTCATGGTTTCGCATCGCAACCTGAATAACTTGGCGCAATGGCACAAGGAGGCCTTCGGCGTGGGGACAGACGACCGCGGAAGCTGTGTCGCTGGACTCGGATTTGATGCTTCTGTATGGGAGATGTGGCCGTATCTGGCGGCAGGCGCCAGCTTGGCGCTGCCACGGGAAGCGGAGCGGCGCGATCCAGAGCAACTACAGCGGTGGATCGTCGATGCGGGAGTGAGTGTCGCATTCTTGCCCACCGCGTTGGCCGAGCCGTTGTTGTCGCTGAAATGGCCAGAAGGGCAGGGGCATCTGCGTACGCTGCTGACCGGCGGCGACCGTTTGAGCCGGCGTCAAGCACCGAAGTCGCCATTCAGGTTTTCAAATAACTACGGGCCGACGGAAGCGACCGTGGTGGCTACATCGGGCTGGGTGGCGAGTGAGGGAACGCAACTGCCCTCGATTGGCCTCCCGATCGGGAACACCAGAATTTATGTGCTGGATGAGCAACTGCAACGCGCGCCGCTGGGTATCGCGGGAGAACTGTACATCAGTGGCAAGGGCGTATCACGTGGATATCTGAACAGGCCGGGCCTGACAGCGGAACGATTTATTCCAGATCCATTCGCAGACGAAGCCGGGCAGCGGCTCTACAAAACGGGCGACCTGGTTCGATACCGGGCGAACGGCGAACTTGAGTTCGTAGGACGCGCCGATCATCAGGTGAAGATCCGTGGGTTCCGCGTTGAGCTGGGCGAGATTGAAGCAGCGCTGCGGGCGCAAGCGGGCGTGCGCGAAGCGGTGGTAGTGGTGCGCGCCGATGAGAGCGGAGACAAGCGCCTGGCGGCCTACCTGGTGGCTGAAACGCACACCGGGCAAATGGCTTTACGCGACTCCCTGCGCCTGATGCTGCCGGAGTATATGGTCCCGAGCGCCTACGTTTTCCTGGAACGGCTGCCGCTGACAGCCAATGGAAAGATCGATCTGCAGGCGCTTCCCGAACCGGAGCGAGACGAGTCGGCCTCAGAGGCAGCGCCAAAAACCGCACAGAGCGCGGTTCAAGAAATCATTGCAGGCATTTGGTCCGAGGTTTTGAAGAAAAATCGGGTGAACGCTAGCGACAATTTCTTCGACATTGGCGGCCACTCGCTGATGGCTACCCAGGTGGTATCCCGAGTACGGCGCACCTTTGAAATAGAACTCCCCCTGCAGGCGCTGTTTGAAGCCCCGGTGCTCTGTATGTTCGCCGAGCGTGCGGAACAGGCTATGCGGACATCAACCGGCAGTCCGGTTCCAGCGATGAAGAGAGCCGACCGCGGAATGGATTTGCCGCTCTCTTACGCACAGCAGCGATTGTGGTTTGTCGACCAGTTGGAACCAGGCAGCGCCGCTTATAACGTTCCATTCGGGCTGCGGCTAACCGGCGAGCTGCAATCTGAAGCACTCGAAAAAAGCCTAAACGAAATCGCGAGACGGCACGAGATCCTGCGGACCACTTTCCCAGCCCGCGACGGGCGGCCGATTCAGCGCATTGCCGAATCGGGCGCCGTGCCTTTGACTTTCATAGACCTGAGCGGACGAGACGAGGAAGAACGCGAGCGAGAAACAGCGATACTGGCGCGCAAGGAGCACTGTACCGGCTTCGATTTGAGCAAGGGTCCATTGTTGCGCGCAACCCTGGTCAAACTTGCGCCTCAAGAGCACGTGCTGTTTGCAACCACTCACCACATTGTCAGCGACGGGTGGTCGGTGAGCATTCTGATCCGGGAACTCACGGCGCTCTATGACGCTTACCGGAAGGGAGAGGACTCGCCGTTAGCGGAGCTAGAGCATCAATACGTAGATTTCGCGCAGTTCCAACGGGAATGGCTCGAAGGCCCGGCGCTCGAACAGCAATTGACATATTGGCGAAAACAGTTGGCGGGCATGGAGCCGCTGCAATTGCCGGCCGATTACCCGCGCCCACAGGTGTTCAGCTATCGCGGCGCGGGAGTTGAGATCGGCTTGGGAGAGGAACTGACCGAACAGCTCAAACAACTGAGCCGGCGCGAAGGCGTCACTCTGTTCATGACGCTCATGGCGGCCTTTCAGGCGGTGCTGTTCCGGGCTAGCGAGCAGAAAGACGTGGTGGTCGGAACGCCGCTTGCCAACAGAAATCAGCTTGAGACGGAGGCGTTGGTAGGGACATTCATCAACGAACTTGCAATCCGCAGCCGTTTCCACCGGAGCACGACTTTCCGAACGCTATTGCAGCAGATGCGGGAGACAACATTAAGCGCCTACGCGCATGGAGACCTGCCGTTCGAGCGAGTGGTGGAGGAGCTAGCACCGGAGCGCACGCTAAGCCATGCCCCGCTGTTCTCGGTTGTGTTTGCATTGCAAAATGTGCCGGAAGAGGAGCTTCGTCTTGGAGAGCTGGAGGTTCGTCCTTTTGAAATAGAACAGGAATCGGTCAAGACGGATTTGCGGCTTGTCCTGTTCAATAGCGGCGGGCAAATGAAGGGCGTGCTGAGCTATGCGGTCGATCTTTTCGAAAAGAAGACTGCGGAACGAATGGCGCGGCAGTTTGAACGAATGCTGCAAACGATGGCGCGCAACATCGAGCAACCGATTGCGACTGCGTCCCTGTTAAGCGAAGTGGAGCGGCGACAACTGCTGGAGGAATGGAATCCGGTGACGGAGGGCGCGCTCGACGAAGACGAATGCATTCACAAATTGTTTGAGGCGCAGGCGGAACGGACGCCGACGGCCACGGCGGCCGTGTTCGAGGACCAGACACTGAGCTATGGCGAGCTCAATAGGAACGCAAATCGGCTGGCCCGCTACCTGCAATCTTTGGGTGTCGGACCGGAACTGCGAATCGCCATCTGCATGGATCGTTCGCTCGAGATGCTGGTTAGCGTGATGGGCGTGCTGAAGGCGGGTGGGGTGTATGTTCCGTTGGATCCTCACACGCCGGCGGAGCGGCTAGCCGGTATGCTCGAAGACGCACAGGCCGCTGTGGTATTGACACAGGCGCCCTTGCGCGACCAGTTGCCCGTCTATTGGGCGCAAATCATCAGCGTGGATGAGGACTGGAGCAGCATAGCCGAGCAGAGCGGCGAAAATCCAGATTCGGAAATCGAGCCCGCGAACCTTGCATACGTGATTTACACTTCTGGATCGACAGGTAAACCGAAGGGCGCGGGCATTGAACATCGGCAGATTACTCAATACACAAAGGCCATTATTGAGCGCCTGGCGCTGAGGGCGGGCTGGACGTATGGCCTGATTTCCACGTTCGCCGCCGATTTGGGGAATACCATGCTGTTCCCAAGTTTATGCGCCGGTGGAACACTGCACGTGATCGCTGAGCAGCCAGGGCGAGATGGCAACGAGCTCAGAAGATACATCGCGCAGCACGGAGAATTAGACTGCCTGAAGATTACGCCCGCGCATTTGAGATCGCTTGTGGTGAGCGGCGGACGGTCGATACTGCCGCGGCAACGGCTCGTCGTAGGCGGTGAAGCGACGGCCTGGGAGTGGGCGCAGGAATGGCAAGCGCAGCGGCCAGAACTTCAAATCTGGAACCACTATGGTCCGACCGAATGCACGGTGGGAGTGTGCACCTACGATGTTCGCAAGGCGGCCTCGGCATCCACGCGGCGAGGAAACGTTCCTCTCGGATCGGCGCTAAGGCACTGCTTGTTATATGTCCTCGACCAGGAGGGCGAGTTAGCCCCAGTCGGCGTTCCCGGAGAGCTATATATCGGCGGTAAAGGAGTCGGCCGAGGATATCTGGAGCGATCCGACACTACGGCGGAGAAATTCGTCCCCGACTGTTACAGCGGCGGAGAGGGAGCACGGCTCTATCGCACGGGCGACCGCGTGCGGTGGTCGGATTCCGGAGACCTGGAATTTCTCGGACGCCTCGATGGGCAAGTCAAACTGCGCGGGTATCGCATAGAACTAGGCGAGATCGAGCACATTCTCAATGAGCATCCGCGCGTACGGCACAGCGCCGCGATGATTCGCGAGGACGAGCCCGGAGATCTGAAGTTAGTAGCCTACGTGCTGCCGACGGACACCGGCACGGATGAAACACCCGACGGATTATCGCGATATCAATTGCCAAACGGCCTGAATGTCGCGCAACAGAACAAGAACGAGACCGAGTATCTATACCGGGAAATCTTCGAAAACCTGGTCTACTTCCAGCATGGAATCGAGCTGCCGGAAGGCGCGTGCGTTTTCGATGTCGGCGCCAATATCGGGATGTTTACGTTGTTTGTGGCCGAAACCTGTGAGCGCGCTCGGGTCTACGCATTTGAGCCCGCATCCGGTACCTTCGCGTGCTTGAAGAGCAATGGCGCACTCGCCGGATCCGGGCAGGTGCGCGTATTCCGGATCGGGCTTTCGAACGAAGAAAAGGACGCGGAATTTTCGTATTATTCGCGCTACTCCATGATGTCGGGATTGCGCTGTTATGCGAGCGCCGAAGAGGAGTTGGAAACCATACGGCAAACGCTCAGAAACCAGCAGGAAGCGGGGGATACGGACGCGCCGCAGCTTCTGGAGCATGCGGCGGAGCTGCTCGAAGGGCGTTTTGAAGCACACGTGGAGAATTGCCGCCTGCGGCGTCTCTCCGATGTGATACGGGAGGAAAGCGTCGAGCGTATAGACCTGCTGAAGATAGACGTTCAGAGGGCCGAATTAGACGTGTTGCTGGGCATTGAAGCGGAAGACTGGTCCAAAATCCAACAGGTCGTAATGGAAGTCCACGATTTCGCGGGAAGGAAGACAGAGGGGCGCCTAGCACAGGTCATTGACCTGCTCGAACAGCATGGACTTTATGCCGTCGCGGAGCAATACGGCGAGCTGCGCGGGACCGACCGCTGGAATCTGTACGCGAGCCGAAAGCCGGAGGAACAACGGGAAGGGCTCAAGCGATCCAGAAAGGATAAACAGAGCGCGCCGGAAGCTGCCGCACTGGCGAGCGGGGAGCTACGGGAGTATTTGCAGGCACGGGTGCCGGAGTACATGGTTCCGTCGGCGGTGGTGGTGCTGAAGCAACTGCCGCTGACGGCGAACGGGAAGGTGGACCGCAAAGCTCTGCCTGCGCCGGAGTATCAGGGGAGCGGCCGTGAGGCGGTGAAGCCGCGGACACCGGTGGAGGAGATACTGGCAGCAATCTGGAGCGAGGTGTTGAAGC
>DATASJ010000071.1:0-5286 GCA_036269275.1 Bryobacteraceae bacterium
GGCGAGCGCGTAGGTCTTCGATCCGCAAAAGACGCGAACTCTGAGCACAAAAAGAAATCCGCGAACCGGCCGGTTGTACTCCCGAAGAAGTGAGACACAGCACCAGAGTAAACTAGGGAAATGGCGACCGTGGCGAGGCAATCGGGAATGCAAGAGCCTCCCCGGCAACAAGCGGAATACCGCTTTCCGCCCGGATTTCAGCGCAATCTTCTCTGGTACGCGCTTCGCAAATTCCGCCCGGTCAATCCTATCTTTCTGTTTCAACATCTCGCTGAGACCTACGGCGACATCGCGCATTACAAACTTGGAAGCCATCATATTGTTTTTCTCAACAATCCTGAGTACATCCGTGAAGTGCTCGTAATGCAGAATGACAACTTCATCAAGGAACGGACGGTGCAGCGCAGCAAGATGCTGCTGGGCGAGGGCATGATTACTGCCGAGGGTCCCGTGCACCGCGCGCAGAGGCTGGCGGCGCAGCCTGCATTTCATCGCCAACGGGTTGTGGAATACGCGGGCGCCATGGTCGAAGAGGCAGCCCGTATTCGCGATTCGTGGCGCGCGGAAGAGCAGCGCGATATTGCGGCGGACATGATGCACCTGACGCTCAACGTGGTGGCGCGAACTTTATTTGCGACCGACTTGCGCGACGAAGTCTACGAACTGGCGGCCGCCATCAATCGCATCATGGGTCTCTACAATTTTCTGATCATGCTGCCTGCCGCGGAGTGGCTGGTGTATTTGCGTCCCCCAGGATTAGCCGCTTTCGTCCGGGCGCGAAAACGAATCGATGCGGTGGTTTACCGCATGATCGACGCGCATCGCAAGAGCGGGCTCGATCGCGGAAGCTTACTCGATTTGATGCTTGCGGCTTCTCCTGCCAACAACGAAGAATCGAGACAGTCATTGCGCGATCAGGTCATCACGATTTTTCTGGCGGGCTACGAAACTGTCGCCAACGCGCTGTCCTGGACGTGGTATTTGCTCTCGCAAAATCCAGATTGCGAACTCAAGTTTCAAGATGAGGTGGATACAGTCCTCAAAGGGCGCCTGCCAGCGTTTGAGGACGTTTCGCATTTAAGGTACACGGAAAACGTGATGGCCGAGTCGCTACGGCTCTATCCGCCGGCGTGGGCGATGGGGCGTTATGCTCTCAACGATTTCGCTCTGGGAGATTATTTTCTTCCGGCTCGAACCACGGTGCTGATCAGCCAGTTCGTTACGCACCGTGATCCGCGCTACTTTCCCGAACCGCTGCGCTTCGATCCCGAGCGATTTTCCGCGGAAGGCAAAGCCCGGCGCGCGAAATTTACTTATTTTCCGTTTGTAGCCGGCGCTCGCCAATGCATTGGAGAATCGTTCGCCTGGATGGAAGGAGTTCTTATTCTGGCGACGCTGGCGCAGAAGTGGAAACTGCGGTTGGTTCCGGGACATCCGGTTGAGCCGCAGCCGCTGATCACCCTGCGCCCGAAATATGGGATGCAGATGCTGGTTGAGACGCGTTAATTCGGATTGCGCTTCTCGCCGCTTGGGTTGAGCTTGCTGGTCTGTACGGTTGGATTCGCCAAGACTAACGCCGGCAGATCGACCTGGAAAACTGATCCCCTTCCCGTCTCACTCTTCACCGTAATCGATCCCTTGTGAAGGTGGACGATCCATTGGGCAATCGCAAGGCCCAACCCAGCGCCACCTAGTTCCCGGCTGCGCGCCTTGTCGACACGGTAGAATCGCTCGAAAATTCTGGCTTGATCGTCGGACGCGATGCCCACACCCGTGTCTTCGACGCTCACAACGACGCGGCCGTTTACCTCTTCGGCCGAAAGCATAATTTTTCCGGGTGCCGGCGTGTACTTGAAGGCGTTGTCGAGCAAAATATCGATCACGCGCCGCAGTGCGCTTCCATCTCCCATTACCGGCAGGCGCGGTCCCTGCAAGCGATCTTCGAATTGCAGGTTTCGCAGGGAAGCAACCTGCGCCCACTTTGCGGCGGACTCGCTCAACAAGGCGCCGAAATCGAGAGATTGAATATGTAGAGCTTCGCGGCCCGAGTCTGCACGCGCCAAGGCTAGAAGCTCCTCGATGAGTTTGGCAGTGCGATCCGATTCGACAAGAATATGCTGCAGCGCCTCGCGATATTCGGATTCATCGCGCGACCGCCGTAACGCGAGCTCGGCCTCGGTGTGGATGAGGGCGATGGGAGTTCGCAACTCGTGCGAAGCGTCGGCGGTAAATTCGGTGACGCGCAAAAATGCTAACTCGATCCTCGCCAGCATCTCGTTCAAGGTATCGGATAGACGCTGCAGTTCGTCTCCCGTAGTTAATTTCTCAAGCCGGCTGCTGAGATTGTGGCCGGAGATAGTACGGGCGGTTCGCGCCAAAGCATCCACGGGCGCCAACGCTCGATGGCTGAGCCAATAGCCGACGCCCGAAGCGCCCAGCAGCAAAATCGGGGCGAACCATAGCAGGTATCTGCGGAAGTCATCGAGGGTTTCGATTTCTTCGTGCATAGGGTGCCCGAGTTGAACCGTATACACTCGTTCGCCCGCGAGCATTCTTTTATTGATGAAACGAAAGCGCCGGCGGCCCAGTTTTCGATTTTCGTAACGAGGCTTTCCCTGCGGATCGACCGGCACTGGAGGCAGCGGATAGTCTTCAAGAAAGCGAGAACGATAGATTAAGTTGCCGGCGGCGTCGCTGATTTGCAAATAATCTTCGGAGCTCTCGATTTTGTAGTCTTCGCTGATTTCAGCCTCTAACTGCGGGGTTGAGACATTTTGCCGCGCTTGCAGGAATCGCTCCAGGTCAGAAGCCTGGTCCTTCAGCACTTGATCGGCAATGTCGTACAAGTTCTGGCGCAGAATGAACCACATGCCCACGCCAAAGACAAGTTCAGCCAGCAGAAAAATCGCCAGGTACGAGAGCGTCAGACGCGAGCCAATGGAAAGCCGCTTCACGCCGCAGGCTCCTCGCGAATCATGTAGCCAACCCCGCGCACGGTAAGGATCAGCTTAGGCAGGCCCTCGCGATCGACCTTGTGGCGCAGAAGCCGGACGAAGGCATCCAGCGTATTCTCCTCGATCTCGCGATCGAAGCCCCACACCGCTTCGATCAGCGTATTCCGCGGAACCACCTTGCCGGCGCGATACATCAACCGTTCAAGCAGGCTGTATTCGGTGCGAGTGAGGGTAATGGGAACGCCTGCGCGAGAGACATCGCGCGATTCCGGGTCGAGGACGAGATCACCAACCTTCAGGCGATTCTGTGGGCGTGAGGTGGAGCGGCGCTGCAGAGCCCGCAAGCGTGCCAGCAGTTCATTGAAGGTGAATGGTTTGGTCAGATAGTCGTCGGCGCCGGCATCCAGGCCGCGGACTACGTCGGGAACGGAATCCTTGGCCGTGAGCATCAGCACTGGCGTAACGATTCGTTCCTGGCGAAGCCTCTTGGCCAGATCGAAGCCATTCATCTTGGGCATCATGACGTCCAACACAATTGCGTCAAATTCGTAAGCGTGCGCGAGTTCCCAGCCCTCGCCGCCGTCCGCGGCGCAGGTCACATTGTGACCTTCTTCGGTCAGGCCGCGGCGCAACAGTTCCAGCATCCTAGGTTCGTCTTCGACTACAAGCAGCTTCACAGGGTTGGTTTACCACACTTCGGGAACCGCGCGGAGTCCGCGTATCTATTAATTCATCTCGACCTGAAGATTGAATGAAAGAATGCCAGGCTCAGCGTGGGAGCGACCTTCCTTACTATTGCGGGACACTATTGCGGGACGGGGGCCACGATAGTTCCGACCAAGCCAGTGCGCGCGTCCTGTACCGCGAGGCGCAGCTGGTTTTTCCCGGCCTGCGGATTGAGGTCCATGTGCAGCATCAATCCCTGTTGCAGGATTTTCTGGTAGGTATCAGCATCGAAGGTCTGATCGACGAGTTGATGGTGGTTGTCCAGCATTTTGCCATCGGGAGAATAGATGGTGGCGTACAAAGACACATTCAGGTGTTTGCCGCCGGAGGCATCCTCGGCGGACAGAGAGTGGCCATCCACGAGGAAGGTAACTCCGATCTTGCCCGGCGCCGAGTTAGCCGCGGGCGGTTTGACCTGCGCGCTGAAGGCGACAAATGTGGCAGGGACGGAATCGCCGAGTGCCGATACTACCTCTTGCTGCGCGTTGTAACCTTTGGTTTGAGTGGGATCAATCGCATAATAACCACGGCGATTCTGGATTTCGACCCCGTCGCGTTTCACCTTCACTTTAAGTCCGCGATACCTGCCGTCGTATTTCTTGTTCTCGGGATAATAGCCGATGGTGTAGGCGGCCGCCTCGTCGGCAAAAGCACGCTCGACTCCAACTTTGATTTCATTTTGGTTGACGTATGCGCGGCCTCCGGTCTCGCGAGCCATTTCCCTCATGGTTTCCTGCGAATCGATGTTGGTGGAAATCGAGAGCCCTCGAGCGTCCACGGGATAAACTGCCACTTGGGCGCTTGCCAGCCGGGTTGCGACTTCACGGATTTCCTGAGCGTGAGCTTGCCGGAACGTCGCAGCGTAGTTGCCGGAGGCATGCTCCCCGACTCGACGCGTGTCCAGGCTGGGCAAATCCTCTGCCAACTCCGCCGCGGTCATGGACCTGTCTTCCGGAATAAACGAGAAAGGTAGATCTCCTGTTACCCAGATCAGGGTTTTCCTTCCGGGAAGTCCTCCCAAGATGCGCGCAAGGCTTCCTAAGGCGTTCAAAGTGAGTATGGCGAATTGATCCTTGGCGTATGCGACCTGCGCTCCTTCAAAGGCCAGGAGCGCGGCCTCTGTACTAGCTATCTGTCCAGCCGCTAATCCTCCCCCTCTCAACCCCTTTCCGGAATTATTTGAATTGCCGGATAACGGGGGTGTGCTGCGGTCGAGGCTCGCGATCACGCTCGCGGCCGTGGGATCTCCGGATGCTATGCTGGTCCCGGCGCGGTTGGCGCTGGCAAATTCCTGTGTTTGAGGCCTGTAATGTTGCAGTGCCGTGTAGAGAATCTGAGGATCAGTGGTGAAGTCCTGCAGCACGTTCAGTTTTCCGGTTAACGTAAATACGGCCATGCGCTCGCCTGGTTTGAAGTGTTCTTTAACAAAACTCAGCATCTGCCGGCGCGCATAGGATTGATCGCTAAAAGGCGTGTTCACGGCATCGAGCAACATGACGGTTATCGCATTTCCAGGAGAACGGTACTCTGACCGGTTGGAGTAAATACCCGGCGGCAGAACGGGAGGGACGGTGAGCGCACCGTTGTTCGGCGGGGTAAGACTGGC
>DATASJ010000072.1:0-1579 GCA_036269275.1 Bryobacteraceae bacterium
GCCGACCTTCAGCGCCGCGCCCGGACCGGGTCCCAGACTCTGCCGCGACCATGCATACAGATGCGCGACCGCGATCGACAGGATAAACAGCAGCGCGATCCATTGCCCGGCAAAGAAGGGATAGCGCGGCGTTTTCAGGAATAGGCCGGCATTCTGTCCGGCCACGTAGCGGTTAGCGGTAATGAAGCGGTAGATAAAAAAACTCCACACGTTCCAGACGACACCTCCCGCCAAACCGCCTAACCAGATTCTGCCTCGGTTGAATGCCATGCAGCGCCTCCTGATTGGATTTGCGAACAGGCCCTGGGACGAGATGCGCGCAGTGTACACCAAATTAATCGGCCGGGAGATAACGCTCTGAATGCGGGTGCGATGAGCCATGGCCTGAGAGCCGAGGCGAATGTCTCGACGTGTTCGCCATGACCCGAGAATCTTCGTGCCGCTATTGGCCGGCATAATGCGCGGCGGATTCTCCGGGTTCGAGAAGAAGGCGAAGACATCCTCGGGAAGGGCACCCATTGCTCGAACTGGAGACGGCGAGCCATGAAAGGTTGGTCATTCTGAGGCCCGCGATTACTGCGGGGCGAAGGACCTATGCAGCCCGAGCAAAGTTGCATCGGTGCTTCGCTTCGCTCAGCATGAGGCTGCCGGTTGGCGGGTTAAGCCTGCCTCCGACCCATCGGCTTCGTGCCAACGCCCGCGATTTCCACAAGAAAATCCGCGCCAGTCGCGGCGATCAAGTGAAATCGTAGCGAAGGAATAGCGAAGGAACCAAGGCCGTAAACGCAATCCCTTGTGGTCGCCGGATCGGGGAACCACAAGCCTTCGTATTTTCCCGAATTGGCGTCCAAGTGGGTTAGGCACCATCAAGTTTCAGCTTGACAATAAACGACTTACAGCTAAGATGTGGTACAAAGTGGTACGAAGTGGTAGAGACAGTAAGGATCGTGGGAAGCACGAGCTGAAAACGAGGAGCCGGTGGAAAACCGACCCAAAAGCAATACGGACAGCCCGAATCGCCCGACCTTTACCGAATTTTGCACGGCTTTGACCTCCCTCGTTGCTGTGGTAGCGGCTCACAGAAGCACCCCGATAAGGGGAACTGGTCTGCGCAGGGGCCTTGACTATGTTTCGCGGCAATCATCCAACCCGGGTCGACGAAAAGGGACGGCTCAAGGTCCCGGCCGAGTTCAAGCGGGTGATCGACGAGAAATACGGTCAGCAATTCTACATCACAAGTCTGGATGGCAAGGTTGCTCAAGTGTATCCCTTCGAGGAATGGGAACGGATCGAGCAGAAGCTGGCGGGGCTCTCCAATTTCAATCCTACGAAGAAAAAATTTCTGGACCGGACGAACTACTACGGGCAGCAAGTGGAGATGGACGGGCAGGGACGGTTGTTGCTGCCGCAGTTGCTGCGCGAGACCGGGCAGATCAAAGGCGAGGTAGCGGTTCTGGGGAATTTGACATATCTCGTGGTCAGGAACCTGGAGCTGTTCAAGCGGGAGATCGAGGAAGAAAAGTTCACGCCTGACGATGAGAAGACGCTCGACGAACTGGGCATCTAGTGGGCGAGGGAT
>DATASJ010000073.1:0-91366 GCA_036269275.1 Bryobacteraceae bacterium
CCTGCAACCCCAGCGAGTCCTGGTCGACCGCGATCACCGATGAGTTGGTGAGGATCGCCAGGGTCTGAGGCTTCATGTTCCGGAGGTCGGCGCCGACGATCAGGGGCGCCGACATCTCGGCCCAGAGGCTGAACTCGGTCCGGTATTCGGTCCAGGTCATGCTGCCGTTGCCGATCTCGAGCATGTCGGGATCGTTCCAGTGCCCCGGCCCGGCATACTGCCCGAGATCTAGCTGAAGATCGAAGCCGATATGCGACATCGAGCGCCAGTTGTCGCTGATATCCCCGGTCGTGCGCCAGAGATTGCCGTCTACGCTTGCTCCCCATTGCGGGCCATTCAGCACGCCGTATTGGCAGAGGCTATACACAATGGGGCGCCCGGAAGCGAGCAGCGCCTGGCCCATCTTGGCGTAGACGGCGGGCATCGAATGGTAATCGTAGACGCTGTTTCCGCTACACCAGTCGTACTTCAGATAATCGATACCCCACGCCGCGTATGTTTTGGCGTCTTGCTCTTCGTGCTGAAAACTGCCTTCATAACCGGCGCATGTTTTCGGCCCTGGCGAAGAGTAAATGCCGAGTTTCAGGCCCTTGCTGTGCACATAGTCGGCGAGCGCTCTCATGTCGGGAAACTTCGCGTTCGTCTGAATATTGCCTTGCGCGTCCCGTCCGGCCTCCCAAGTGTCGTCGATGTTGACGTAGAGGTAGCCGGCATCCTTCATGCCATTACGAACCATCGCATCCGCGATTTGGCGCACGATCTCATCCGACACGCGATTGGCAAATTTGTTCCAACTGTTCCAGCCCATCGGCGGCGTCTTCGCCAGTCCGTTGTAGGGTACCGTCGCGGCGGTGGGCAGGGTGATCTTGGGCCGCGCAGCAGGAAGCTGCGGCGGCGTTTCGCGCGACGTTTGCTGGAAGATCGTATCGCTTTTGGAACCGTCCTGGCGCGTCATCTGTAAGTGAAGTGTCTGGCTCGTGATGGAGCCGTGATAGAGAATTCTACCTTCTTTACCGAATTCGTCGCGGACGATCACGAATGAAATTTCGTTGCCGGCGACCTTGCCCTCCGAGATGGGTTCGCTCTCATCACGCCCCGTCAAGTAGCCGGACAACTGGTCTCCATCGGCCTTCAACCAGAGCGAGGTCTCGTGCGTCTGTCCGTCCGAGGTCTTCCGAACGGAGAGCCAATGGCCAGTGAAGTCGGCGGCATAGACGGTTTGGGCGAGCAAGATGGCGAGCGCGGGAAGAAAGCGTCTCATAAGTCAGCGGTCATTCTATCGCGCCTAGAATCCTTGAGAAAGGCGGTACGCCAGCACTTCGGGCAGGCCGGCCTTGCGAATGTCCTCGGCTGTTTTCCGAACTGGATATACGACTCGGCGCAGCGTGATCAGGCGCTGGTCTGAATCGAAGATAGCGTAGGCCGCGCGCGGATCGCCATCGCGCGGTTGGCCGACCGCGCCGGGGTTGATCATGTAAACGACATCCGCCTCGAGCCCAATCGTCGATTCGCGCTCCCGCCGGGGTACTTGCGGAATGGCTGCGATGCGACCATACTTCGAAAAGAAGCCGCCCTGCAGATGGGTATGGCCGAAGAAGGTGAGCGCCAGTTGCAGATGAGCGAAGCATCCGGCCGCTTCGCGCGGGTTGGCGATGTACTCATCCTCGTCTTGCGGAGCGCCGTGACAGATCGTAAACTGCTCGAGCTGCAGCGGGCCTTTTGGCAGCTCGCGCAAGTACCGAAGCTCATCGCGGTTCAGGTTAGTCATGGTCCAGCGCGCGGCCGTCTGGGCCACTTCATTGAACCATTCCAGATCGTCGACGCCGGCAACCACTTTGTCGTGATTACCGCGAATCACGGAAGCACAATTCGATCTGGTCCACTCGATAATTTGTGCGGGATGCGGATTGTATCCGACCAGGTCGCCGCAGCAGACAATCTGATCGAACTGTTGATCGGAATCTGCGAGCACGGCCTGCAAAGCGTACCGGTTCGCATGGACATCGCTGAGAATCAGGAATCTCAACACACATTCTAACGGCTGCATGTTGCCTCGACGCTTGTTAGGGAAGCGGGCCCGCTACAATGCAAACGATGTCATTGGTCGTGATTGGGTCTGTCGCATACGATGCGATTCAAACTCCGCATGGTAAGCGGGAACGGACGCTGGGCGGAGCCTGTACTTACATTGCCCTCAGCGCGAGTTACTTTTCAAAAACGGGAATTGTTGGAGTGGTGGGTGACGATTTTGCGGCGGAAGATCGCGCCTGGCTTGCGGAAAAGGGCGTGGATCTGGAAGGTTTGGAGCAGGTTCCCGGCAAGACCTTCTTTTGGTCGGGAGTGTATCCGGCGGACATGAACGACCGCCAAACGTTGCAGACCGATCTCAATGTCTTCGCCGATTTTCAGCCCAAGCTGCCGTCCTCTTATCTGGGCCAACCGTATCTATTCTTGGGGAACATACAACCCGACCTGCAGCGCGGCGTCGAGCAGCAGATGAAACAGGTCCGTTTTGTCGGCGGCGACACGATGAATTATTGGATCAGGGATTATCGCGAAGGTTTGTTGTCGGCGATTCGCCATTGGGACTTTCTATTGATCAACGACGCGGAAGCGCGCATGCTCTCGGGCGAACAGAACCTGCGGCGTGCGGCCCAGAAGATTTTGGATATGGGCCCGAACACGCTGGTCATTAAGCGTGGAGAATACGGCGCAATGCTGTTCCGGCGCGATTCGCTATTCATGGTTCCCGGATATTTACTTGAAGACGTGTTCGATCCAACGGGCGCGGGAGATTGCTTTGCGGGCGGATTCGTCGGATATTTGGCCGAGCGCGGATTCGATCTCCGCAACGGCCGCTTCGATGTGCATGAACTGCATCGGGCCGTGATCTACGGTTCTGTGATGGGAAGCTTTTGCTGTGAGGAGTTCGGCGTGGAGCGCTTTCGAACCCTCACGCGCGAAGAAATCGACCAGCGCTTTGCCGAATTCCGCCGATTTACTACCTTCTGAGCAGCGCCACCGGGCTGCGGAAGCGCTTGGCGCAGCCGCCCTGCTTTGCGTTTTGGCAGCATTAGCTGCGTGGTGGTTCTTCCGGAACGGCTACATCCTTTATTATGGCGACGCGCAATCCCATCTAAACATCAGCCGCAGTATGGTGGATTCGCGCACGCCAGGCTACAATCAGCTCGGCAACGTCTGGCTGCCAATGCTGCACGTCATCTGTTTGCCTTTGATCGGCAATGATTGGCTGTGGCATACGGGACTTGCGGGCACGATTCCGGTTGCGATGTGCCTGGTCATCACCGGAACGTTCTTCTATCTGGCGGCACGGGATGCTTATGGGAGTGCCGCCGCGGCGGCGGTCGTCCTGTCGTGCTTCGTTTTGAATCCCAACGTTTTGTATTTGGGCTCGATTCCGATGACTGAGGTGGTCTTCCTCGCGGGTTTGGCGGTGCTGTTGTTCGCGTTGTTGCGCTTCCGTGCCACGCAGAGACTTTCTTTCGTGGCGCTTGCACTCTTGGCTTCCTGGTGGATGTGCCTGACCCGGTATGACGGATGGTTCCTGATTCCGTTTACGGCAATTTGGCTTGCGCTGTTTGCGGAGAAGCGGCGCTGGGTGCTGTTTCTTCTTTTCGGTGCTCTGGCAAGCCTGGCGCCGCTCTACTGGATCGCGCATAACTGGTGGGAGACCGGGAACGCCCTGGATTTCTTCAACGGACCTTACTCGGCGAAGGCGATTCAGGGGTCGCGAGGCTATCCTGGATATCACGATTGGAAGCTCGCGATTCTCTATTATTTGGGCGCAGGTTACTTATGTGCGGGTGTGACTCTTCTTCTCCTGGGCGCTACGGGAATGGTTTGCGCAGCCAGGAAGAAAGCATTCGCGCCGCTTCTGTTTCTCATGCTTGCGCCGGTCTTCTATATCTGGAGCATGCACTCGTCAAGCACGCCGATTTTTGTGCCGCCACTGTGGCCGTATACCTACTACAACAGCCGCTACGGAATCGCGCTGGTGGCTCTGGCGGCATTTGCAGTGGGCGCAATCGTGTCGGTTCTGCCCCAACGACACCGTAAACTCGCCTTCGTGCTCCCGCTGCTATCCATCGCGCCATGGTTGGTCCACCCGTCGAAGGAGAATTGGATCTGCTGGAAGGAGTCGCAGGTGAACTCCCAATCGCGGCGGGCCTGGACGGCGGCTGCGGCGGATTTCTTCCACAGCCACTATCAGGCAGGGCAAGGCATTCTGACTGCATCCGGCACCGGAGATCCGGCTGGCATCTTTTGCCGCGCCGGAATCCCGCTGCGCGAGGCTATTTATCTGACGAATGACGCAGCCTGGTGGGCGAACACAGTTCGACCCGATCTGCTGCATCAGGCGCTTTGGGCAGCCGGGCAGTCGGGCGATCCTGTCACGAAAGCACTCGACGGGACGGGCCGATCGAGCTATCGTGTGAGGGAAAAGATTCAGGTTCAGGGCGCACCGGCACTCGATATATACGAGCGAACGGACGCCGGAGCACAGAGATGACGGCGATCCCGTTCATGAAGCTGCACGGGGCTGAGAACGATTTTCTGCTGACTTGGGCAGAAGCAGCGCCGGGTAATGAGTTGCCGCAGATTGCGCGGCGTATCTGTGCGCGCACCACTGGAATCGGGGCGGACGGGTGGATGCTTGTCGCGCGCGAAAATGGTGGCCTCCGAACGCGCTTGTTCAATTCCGATGGGAGCGAGCCGGAGATCTCCGGCAACGGGACACGCTGCGCCGCTGCGTTTGGAATTGTAAACGGCGCGGTGTCGCCGCCCGACATCCTGATCGCTACCGCGGCGGGCAGAAAACAACTGCGTTTGATTTCGCGGCGCGAAAACCGGTTCTTGTTCGAGATGAATATGGGCGTCCCCAAGACCGAGGAGTTGCATAGCACGATCCCTCTCGCGGGCCGCGGCTTCGATGCGACGGTGCTGAACGTTGGCAATCCCCAATGCGCGATTTTTGTTGACCTGCTGCCGGAGAATTGGCGCGCCGTCGCGCAGCAGTGCGAGCGAGATCCTCGGTTTCCGCAACGCACTAATGTTTCTTTCGTGCGACTGGTTGACCGGCACACGGTCGATGCCGTTTTTTACGAGCGCGGAGCGGGAGAGACCAGGAGCTCGGGAACGGGATCCACCGGAGCGGCATGCGCTGCTATTCTCAGGGGTGTAGCCGAGAGCCCCGTCGAGATACGTACGCCCGCGGGGAGTATGGTCTTGCGATGGGACGACGGTGTATATTTGACGGGACCGGCCGAAATTATTGGTGAGGGCAGATTCTTCCTTGATCTCTGAACAAATTGAGCAAACTTCGGAGCAGCCGTCGCCTGCTGCCACCGATCTGAGAGACCGTATTTCGAAAAGGACCGCGCGAGTAGGCGTGCTGGGCCTCGGATACGTAGGCCTGCCGTTGGCGGTCGAATTCGCACATGCCGGATTCGAAGTAACTGGCATCGACGTGCAACAGAGCAAGGTAGATCAGTTCAACCGTGGGCAATCCTATATCAAGGACGTGAAGGACGACGTTTTTAGACCGCTGGTCGAGAGTGGCAAGCTGCGCGCAACGACTGATTATTCGGTAATTCGCGAGCTGGACACCATAGATATATGCGTTCCTACTCCGCTGCGCAAGACGAAAGACCCGGATATGAGTTACGTTGTGGCGGCGCGGGACGCCATCGCCGAGCACTTACATCCCGGGTTGCTCGTGATGTTGGAATCCACAACTTACCCCGGCACCACGGATGAGCTGGTACTGCCCATGCTCGAAGCGCGGGGTCTGAAGGTAGGCAAAGACTTTTTTCTTTGCTTCTCGCCGGAGCGGGTGGACCCAGGCAATCCAAAGTTTCACACGCGCAACATTCCCAAGGTGGTTGGCGGAATCACGCCGGTCTGTACGGAGATGGGCGCCCTGTTCTATCAACAAGCCTTGGAAAACGTGGTGCCGGTCAGTTCCACCAGGGTTGCCGAGATGGTAAAGCTGCTTGAAAATACTTTCCGGATGATCAACATCGGGCTGGTGAACGAGCTGGCGCTCATGTGCGACCGCATGAATATCAATGTATGGGAAGTCATTGACGCGGCGGCCACGAAGCCGTTCGGATTTATGCCGTTCTACCCCGGGCCCGGCTTGGGCGGCCACTGCATTCCAATCGACCCATTCTACTTATCCTGGAAAAGCAAGGAATCCGGCATTGAGGCGCGATTTATCGAGTTGGCCGGCTATATCAACGGGCGCATGCCGGAATTCGTCGTCGAAAAAATTCAAAACGCGCTGAACGATGCATCCAAGCCGGTGCGTGGGTCGCACATACACGTGCTGGGTGTAGCGTACAAACGGGATATCGACGATGTTAGGGAGTCGCCCGCGCTCGATATCATATTGCTGTTACAGCGGAGAGGCGCTCGTGTCACTTACTCGGACCCGCACGTCAGCCGAATCCAGAGCGATGGCGCAATTCTCGACTCGCAGGAAACGTTTGCCAACGCGGCGGCGGCCGATTGCGTGGTGATTGTGACCGACCACAGCGGCATCGACTATGCGAAAGTCATCGAGCGGAGTAAGTTGATTGTCGACACGCGAAACGCGTTGAAACAGTTTACATCCGAAAAGATCGTCCGCTTGTGATGCGCTTTAGTTGAAGGCGGATGTAGTTTCTCCGTCTTCAAGTCCCATTTGCGAGAGCCGGTAGCGGAGTGCATTTCGAGTCAAGCCGAGCATTCTTGCGGCCTGGCTTTTATTGCCGTTCGCGCGGCGTAACGCTTCGCGGATCATCATCTGTTCCCAATGTTCCAGGGTTTCGCCTTCCGGCAGCAATGCCCCCTGCTGGGAGGTTGCGGGGGTAGAGCTTCGCGGCGCTTCGATTCGCAGATCCGCTGGCTGGAGGATTTCGCCGGGCGCGAGGACTAGGCTGCGTTCCAAGGTGTTTTCCAGCTCCCGCACATTGCCGGGCCAAGAGTGAGTAAGCAGCCGATCAATCGCGGCGGCGCTTATGTCTTTCGCCGCCGAGCCGAGCTCACCGGCCAGTTTGCGGACGAAGTGGCGGGCGAGAAATGGAATGTCTTCCGTGCGCTCGCGCAAGGGCGGAATGTTGATAGGGACGACGTTCAGGCGATAATACAGGTCTTCACGAAAGCGTCCCTGTTCCAGCGCGGCGCGCAGATCCACGTTGGTCGCGGCGATGACACGCACATCGACGCTGCGCGTGAGATTGGAGCCGAGGCGCTCAAATTGGCGCTCCTGCAGAATGCGCAGCAGTTTCACCTGGATGTTACCGGGCACGTCGCCGATTTCATCGAGAAAGACGGTTCCCTGATCTGCCTGCTCGAATTTGCCGGGTTTGCTCGCGTTTGCGCCCGTGAACGCGCCCTTTTCGTAGCCGAACAGTTCGCTTTCCATCAGGTTTTCGGGAAGCGCGGTGCAGTTGATTTTGATAAACGCATGATTCTTCCGCGGTGAGTGCTGGTGGATGGCGCGCGCGATCATGTCTTTGCCGACGCCGCTCTGCCCAGCTAGCAGGACCGTGGCGCGCGTCGGCGCAACCCGCTCCACCGTATGAAAGATTTCGCGCATGGCTGCGCTTCGGCCAATGATGTTGTCGAACTGATAGCGCTGGTCGAGTTCTTCGCGCATACGTCTGTTCTCATCGCGCAGCATCTGCACCGCCATAACTTTTTGAACGATGGTGGTTAGATGGTCGAGCGAAAACGGCTTTTGCAGAAAATCCGCTGCGCCGAGTTTCATGGCTTCTACGGCGGTTTCGACAGAGCCGTGAGCGGTGATGACGATTACGGCGGCGGATATGCCGCGCGCCTGGAGTTGCTGCATGAGCTCGACGCCGTTCATACCGGGGAGGCGCAGATCTGTGATGACGAGATCGGCCACGGTCGCAAGCGGGAGCGCTTGCTCGGCTGTCGGAGCCCCATCGACATCGAAACCGGCCGATTCCAATTGCATTTGGATAACGCGGCGGAGCTTGTCTTCATCTTCAACCAAGAGAATGCGTGCAGCGGCCATATTTTATGAGTGCTGCGTTTCGGGCAGCGCAATCTCAAATGTAGTACCAACGCCACGTTCGCTGAAAACGTTGATGCGGCCCTGATGCTCATCGACGATTTTAGAAACGATGGCGAGACCCAGGCCGACGCCCTGCGGTTTAGTGGTGAAGAACGGATTGAAGATGTTCTCGAGATGCTGTGGTTCAATCCCCTTCCCGTGATCGGTGACGAAGATCATAAGCTCCCGGCCGGCGATCTCGGCGCGGATTTCTACTGTTTGCCCGGCAGCACTGGCCTGGATCGCGTTCTGCAACAGATTAGAAATCGCCAGCTTGAGCATATCCGCATCGAAAACGAATTCGATGGCGTCGTCAGACAAACCCACAAGCACTTGGACGAGTGCGTTGCGCGCCGAATCTGCGTGCTGGCGGATGACATCGTCTATCACGCTGCGCAGGTTTGCTTTCGCCGGGCGAATCTGCAGGGGCCGCGCGAAATCGAGAAAACTCGAAATCAGCCCGTTCATTCGGTCCACTTCGCTCCCGATGTAGCCAGCCATTTCGGACATCACCTCCGGACGCCGTTTCGTCGACTCCTTGGTGAGCATCTCAGCGGAGGCTTTGATGGTTCCCAGCGGATTGCGAAGCTCGTGAGCGAGACCAGCGGTGAGTTGGCCGAGGGCGGCGAGGCGCTCGGTGCGGCGAAGCGAGGCCTGGGTCTGGCGCAGAGTGCGATTCGAATCCGCCAAGCGCTCCGCGGCTTCTTCGGTGTGTTTCATCTGTTCGCGCTTGGCTTTGGCTTGCTGAAAGACAAGAAACGCGATGATGGCATAAAACGAAGCACGAAGGGACATAACCCCGAGTTGCCCGGGCGCGAGCTGATAGGTGTTCCAATCGACGTAAATGGGCAAGAGGAACGAGAAGTAGGCGGCCGCCGCGACAGCGGTTACCAGGATGACGGCCGGAAGTTCGAAAGTCGTCGCGGTAGAAACGACCGGAATGAGAAAGATGGCATAGTAAAAGCTATCGATTCCGTGACTGTAACCGACGAGTAAGTAGCTCAAGATGAGTTTCAGAATAATCGACGTAATTTGCCCGCGGCGGGAAGAGAACAGTTTGAGCCGCGGCTCAATGATCTGAAAAACGCCGATCAGTATGAGCAAAATAGTGGCGTCGTAGTTAGTTTCCGGAGTAGTCGCCACCAGGACGGTGACGAAAAGCAGCCAGGCGAAATCCTGCGCTTGAAAGAAAGTACCGCGGCGAGCATGGGCGGTCTGTTCTGAGTGGTCGTCGCGAGGCATTTTTGAGCGCTCTATGACAGAATAAGGGCAACCCCTCAGCAGTCATGAGTAACGTGAACCTTGAACCCCTTGTACCCGCGAACGATGCCGTTTCGCGGGAAGATGCCACCTTTGCCGAAATTCTGTCGAGCTTCGAACAACAACATGCTGACGAACGCGGCAGCGAAACTGTTACCGGAACCATTGTCTCGGTCAAGCCGGAGACGATTCTGATCGATATCGGGCGGAAGATAGAAGGCTCGTTGGCAGTGGCGAAGTGGCAGGAGATCGAGAAGGCCGAGCCCAAGCCTGGTGATTCGATCGTGGTGTCCGTGGGACCGCGGAATGAAGAGGGTTATTACGAGCTCTCGACGGTCAAGGTATCGCGGCCCAAGGATTGGAGCGGTCTTCAAAGCGCCTTTGCGGAGAAACGCACCATTGCAGGCACGGTAATTGAGCAGGTCAAGGGTGGTTTTCGCGTCGATATTGGCGTGCGGGCATTCCTGCCGGCGTCGCGCAGCGGCGTGCGCGAGATGGGCGAGATGGCGGCCCTGGTGGGCCAAGAGATCCAATGCCGCGTTACCAAACTGGATGTTGAGAAGGAAGATGTCGTGGTGGACCGGCGCGTGGTGCTCGAAGAGGAACAGGCGCGCCGCAGGCAAGAGGCGTTCGAAGAACTCCGCGAAGGTGCGGTGGTGCGGGGCCGGGTACGTTCCGTCACGGAGTTCGGAGCGTTTGTGGATCTGGGCGGCACCGACGGGCTGCTGCATGTGGCGGATATGTCGTATTCCCGCATCGGAAAGGCTAGCGACGTAGTGAAGCCGGGCGACGAACTCGAGGTTAAAATTCTGAAACTCGATGCGGCGAACCGGAAGATCTCGCTCGGTTTGAAGCAACTGCAGGACGACCCCTGGACAATTGCGGCGCGCACGTTGCATGTCGGCGATCGCGTAAGTGGAACGGTCTCGCGGCTAACCGACTTCGGCGCGTTTGTCGAGCTGCTGCCCGGAGTGGACGGGCTGATCCACCTGTCTGAGCTGTCCTGGAACCGGCGCGTGCGCAAGCCGGCGGATTTGTTGAAGGTCGGCGAGCGCGTAGAAGCCATGGTTTTGCAGATAAATCCCGAGGAGCGGCGAATCGGCTTAGGCTATAAGCAAGCGCTGGGCGATCCTTGGGACACAGTTGCGCAGCAATTCCCTAGTGGGACAGTTGTGGAAGGCCCAGTGACCAACCTGACCCAGTTCGGCGCCTTTGTGGAACTAGTGAACGGCGTCGAAGGGATGGTGCACATTTCCGACATCACCAACGAAAAGCGGCTAGATCATCCGCGAGAACGGCTGGTCACGGGGCAGCGCGTGCGCGCGGTGGTTCTTGAAATCGACCGCGAGCGAAGGCGGCTCCGTCTGGGAATGAAGCAATTGGAGCCGACCAGCCTAGACCATTACATCGCGGAGCATCGCCCGGGAGAGGCCGTAAGCGGCCGGCTGCTGGAAGTGCAGGGTGACAAGGCGAAAGTGGAGCTGGGAGAAGGGGTGATCGCGAACTGCAGATTGACCCAGCAGACGCATGCGCCTACCTCAGTCGGGCAGGGGCGAGGCGGGGACGTGTCCTCTCTGGGCGCGATGTTGGCAGCGAAGTGGAAACAGGGAGGCGGCGGCGCGCCAGCCAAGGAGACGGCGCAGGCAGGCCAGGTGAGGAGCTTTCGCATAGCAAATCTGGATGCCGCCAAGCACCTGATTGAACTGGAGTTGGTTAGCTGAACGGCGCACCGCGGGCCAAAGTCTTCCGTAGCCCGGCGGGGATGCGTGGCGTGACAAAATCCCGTCCCGCACGTCTATCGTTGCGGTGCATACTGGGGCTGAGCTCATCGGGAATGTAGGCGTGCGCGGCACGACGGAGCGGTCCAGCGAAGAGGCTCTTATCCGCGCGGCCCAAGGCGGCGACCAGGCGGCCTTTGAGCAGTTAGTGCGCGCTTATGACCAGCAGGTGCTCCGCATGGCGCTCAATTTATTGCGCTCGCCCGAAGATGCCCGTGACATATACCAGGAGGCTTTTCTTCGGGTTTATCGCAATCTGCCAAAGTTTCGTTTCGATTGCAGTTTTAGCACCTGGCTCTATCGAATTGTTGCGAACCTGTGCCTGGATCAGATCCGGAAACGGAAGGTGCGCAAGGAAGAAGCTTCGGCCGTGTCAACGGCGGCCGGAGACGTGGATCGCTTCCAGTTCGTGGCGGAGACCCGGGCGGATGTCGATCCGCAGCGACAGTTGCTGAGCGCGGAGGTGAACTCGCGCGTCCAGGAGATTCTGAGCAGGCTTACGGCGCGGGAGCGGCTGGTGTTCGAGATGCGGCATTTCCAAGGAATGCGGTTGCGATCCATTGGCGAGGCGCTGGGCGTGACCGAAGAAGCCGCCAAGAACTGCCTGTTTCGGGCGACACAGAAGATGCGAGCCGCTTTGGGAGATTTCGTATGACGTGCCATGAGGCGCAGACAAAGCTATCGCTGTATTTGTATGGCGAACTGGAGTTTGCTGAAGAGGAGGCGCTGGAGCAGCATGTGAGCGAATGCGCCCAGTGTGCGCGCGCGCTGGCGAGCGAGAAGGCCTGGCACAGCGCTCTGAATGCGGAACACTGCGATGTGCCGCTCGAATTGCTGGCGCAGTGCCGGCGGGAGTTGCAGAACGCGGTGACTGCCGCGAAGCCGGCGGGCTCCTCGGGGTGGCCGTGGCGGCGTTGGGCAGAGTCTCTTGGTTTTTCGTCTCCGCAATGGTCGATGCGGTTGGCCACGGCGTCCTTTCTGGTGTTCGTTGGCTTCAGTGCGGCGCGGTTTATCGACCGCAACGGACTGCCGGACGGGGTGGCGCTTACAGCAGACAATATGGGTGTTGCCGATCCGGCCACGGCGCGGATTCGCGACATTGAGCCGGGAGAAAACCATCGCGTTCGGATCACTTTCGACCAGCAGCGCGCGATCACAGGGCCGGCCGATAACGATGAGATACGGGCCTGGCTGGTGGCGGCGACCAGGGATGAAGACGACCCCGGAATACGCGTGGATTCCGTTCAAATGTTGAACGGTCAGGCTGGGCGTGAAGTGAGGGACGCGCTCCTGGATAGCGCGCAGCACGATAACAATGCGGCTGTGCGCCTGGAAGCGGTCGAAGGATTGCGGCATTTCCGCGACGACGAAGCAACTCAAGAGGGACTCGTGTATGTGCTGCAGCACGATCAGAATGCGGGCGTGCGGTCGAAGGCGATCGACGTATTGGCGCCGGCTCGGGGGGCGGTGAAGATCAGTCCCGGTGTTGCAGATGCCTTGGAAACAGTAACGCGTTCCGGGCAGCCGGACGACTATGTGCGGATGCGGTGCGTTGAACTGTTACAGCAGATGAATGCGCAGATAGATGTGTACTAGGGTGTCGTCTTCTCGCGCACAACGGGCACCAGACGCCCTGTGCGCTTGCCGAGCGCGTCGGTTCTTTCGACCGATCGCCGGCGGTGAAAAAAATCGGCGCTTCGCCCAATCTAGTTGGAGCTTCTTTCGTCAATAACTTCAAGGCGGATGTCAATTGGCGATGCCCGGTTGGCAGAATACAGCACCTGAGGATGGCATATGCATTTTTGGACTTCGATAACGACGCTGGCTGCTGCGATGATCTTGGCGGTGGTTCCAGCAGCAGCTCAGTCTCGCTCCTACAGCTGGTTTCAGCCGAGTCTGGCCCAGATCGAGACCGATCTTTCGAATCTGGAGAACAATCTGCACCTGGCGGCGCAGTGGCGCGGCGGCGTTTACTTGGGCGTGCGGTTGGCAGATATCAATTCGGACCGGGCGAAAGCGCTGCATTTGAACGAGGAGCGCGGTGCCGAGGTGGTGAAGGTGGAACCGGGTAGCCCGGCGGAAAGTGCCGGTCTCAAGGCGGCCGATGTGCTGCTGACCTATAACGGAGAGAATATCTTGGGCGCTCAGCAACTCGGACGCCTCGTTTCCGAGACGCCCAAGGGTAGAAAGGTGAAAATTCAATTCTGGCGCGACGGGAAGATGCAAAATGCCGTGGCGGTGTTGGCCGAATCGCCTGGGCCTAGAGCGTTTCCGGCAGACCTGGACCTCCAAATCCCGGAGGTTCGAATGGTAGTCCCGGAGATTCCGAGCCCCCTAGTGGTATGGAAGAGCTCCGCACTGGGAATTGAGTGCGAGCCATTGGATTCGCAATTGGGGGAATACTTCGGAGTGAAGCGGGGGGTACTGGTGCGCTCGGTCGAGAAAGGGTCAGCGGGGGACAAGGCTGGCTTGAGGGCAGGAGACGTGCTCACCGCCGTGAATGACCGGCCGGTCGCGAGTGCCCACGACGTGGTGTCTTGTGTGCGAACACAACGCCGCGCAGGCAAGCCCATCGCCGTGGCGCTGGTACGTGCGCACAAAGAGCTAACCTTGAGCGTGTTGCCCGATTCCGACAATCAGGAATAGCGCAGCAGCGAGCCACCAGATGAGCGCGGGCGGTTTAGGCGAGCTGTTTAGGCGAACTTAGCTGAGGGAACGCAAGCGATCCTGTTTGCTCATTACTTGCTTGATTCGGACCGCGAAGTTACCGTCGATGACCACCACTTCTCCGCGCGCAATGGCGCAGTTGTTCACGATGATATCGACCGGTTCGGAAAGCGCACGGTTCAGCTCGACAATGGAGCCGGTGGTTAATCTCGCAACGTCTTTCAGCGCCAGCCGAGTGGCCCCGAACGACACGCTGACCGGCATCTCCAGATCGAGCAGTACATCGAGATTTCGAGGGGCGCTCCGAGACGCCGCCGTAACGGCGGTTCCCGCCGCGGATGCAGATGAGTTCGCAACGGCGGACACCAACGACGGTAAAGGACAGACGATAAGCGAGTAGTTTCTGCCTTGTGCAGCGCCGATTGGAATTGTGAAGCGGTCCGGCGAGGCTGCTATATCTATGGCAGGTGAGCAATCTTTTGCCACCAAATGAGTATTCAGACGAGCCGCCAGGCTGCGAGCGAGCGACGTGCCAAGCTGTCCGAGCAGGTGAGTAATGGCATGCAGCGCGTGGTGATCGTGCTCGCTGGCGCGGCCTTTAGCCGACAGGAGCAGATGCCCGATCCCGTGCGCTGTGGTCCGATCCAGCCCAAATCTCAGGCCACCGAACTGCGCGGGAGAGAAATCGCAGGTAAACCACGCGCAGTCTTCCGGTGAAGCGGATGAATCCGGGGCCGGGAGCGTAATCGACGCTGAACCGAAGGCCGCCTCGAGCGTTGCTCGCCAACAGGCGTCTGTTTCTTCCTCCAAATAGCCGAGGGCGTCTTGCTTGTCTGCTTCAACGGATGTGAGTGACATAGCTATCCTCCAAAATTTGCGATCAAGAACGGTGCTGCGGCCAGCGTTTCTGCATGTAGGATCGCAGGCGCAAGATCGCCTGTGACTTGAGCTGCGAGATTCGCGATTCGTGCAAGTCGACGATCTTTGCAATCTCGCGCAGCGTCATCTCTTCGTAGTAGTACAGGCTGAGTACGGTTCTCTCCAGGTTTGGCATCTTCTCAATCGCTTCCGCCAAGAGGCGCTCTAGTTCCGTTCGTTCGACGATCTGCGATGGCCAGTCCTGGTCGGAGTCGGCGAGATAGCGCAGCAAGTCGCATCCCTCTTCTTCTGTGCCCGCGTTCTCGAGGCTACCGAGTGTGAGTCCGCGAGCCTCGGACAGCCAATCTTGATATTCGGCGATCGAGAGACCGAGGAAGGCCGCGATCTCTTCCTCCGCGGGCATGCGATGATGCTGCTGTTCGAGCGAAGCAATCGCCGCCTCGATCAGCTTGGCCCGTTTGCGCTGCTGGCGAGGCGCCCAGTCCAAACCTCTCAGACTGTCCAGAATTGCACCACGGATTTTGTATTCGGCGTAGGTTTTGAGCTTGACATCATGGCTCGCGTCATAGCGATCAATGGCCGCGATCAAGCCCACCACGCCGGTGGAGATCAGGTCATCCAAACTGACCGAGACAGGCAGCCTCTCGTGGATGCGCCTGGCAATCAGTTTCACCTGTGGGAGATGTTCGAGAATTAATTGCTCCCGCAGCTCCGGTGTAAGTGCCGGTTTCTCACAAATATCGACTTCGTCACGAGCGGTCATTCCAGCCTCTTTACTTAATAGTTCCCAAGCAAATTACCCGTACCCCGGAGGGTACTTCGTTGTGTCCAATTACGGCCAGCGCCGGTAAAGCATTGTCGGTGATCTGTTTTAAGAACAGGCGCGCGCCCGAACTGGTGATCACCACGAGCGCCGAATCTGCGGTCGGCAGCGTCCGGCTAAAGCGGTCCACGATCGATTTGATCTGTTGCGGCGCCAGACTGATATGGCTGCCGTGCTCGCCATGTTCCGCCGCAGCTTCGATACTCCGCTCAATTTCGGAATCGACGAAATACGCAGGCAAGTCGGAGGCGGGGTTCAAATAAGGCCGGACGATCGAGCGGCGGATCGCCTGGCGAACATACTCCGTCAACAAAGCTGTGTTGCGCGTGATCGCTGCACCATCTCCCATGGCCTCCAGAATGGTGCCCGCATCGCGGATGGGAACCCGCTCGCGCAGGAGATTCTGCAGGACCTTCTGAACGGTCGCTAATGCAAGCTGCTTCGGCACGAGATCCTCGACTAATTTCGGTTGATCCTGTCCCACCCGATCGAGGACTCGCTTCGCGTCCTGGCGCGAGAACAGCTCGCACGCATATTTACGAACCACCTCCGTCAGGTGAGTGCCCAGAACGCTCACTGGATCTACGATGGTGCATCCGAGAGCTTTCGCCCTGTCGATTTGATCGGGAGTTACCCAAGCGGCCGGAAGATTGAAGGCCGGCTCATGGGTTGGGGTGCCCGGCACTGGCGCTGCGTTCTGCGTGGGCGGAATCGCAAGTTCGGAGCCGGCTTGCAACTCGTAGCGGGCCACGATCGTGCCCTTAACCAGGATTACGTATTCCCTGGCCTTCAACTGCAGGTTATCGGTTACGCGAACGGGAGGAAGAAGATAGCCGAGCTCGCCCGCAAACTGGCGTCGAATGACGCCAATGCGTTTCAGCAGAACAGAATTCGCTCCCCCTTCGACGAAACGAACCAAGCCCAGACCTACCTCGATTGCCAGTGGCTCCACCTTCAGGAGGCTTTCGATATCGTCCCTGGATTTGGCCACAGTTCCGGGCGCGCTTGCCTGTTTCGTCCTCTGCGCTGCCGCGCGCAACCTCCACCCGACCAGACCAGCGCCTCCGCCAAGTAGCAGGAAGGGAATCTTGGGTAAGCCGGGAAACAACGCCATCGCGGTCAACACGCCAGAAGCCAACAATAAAGGTTGATAGTTACTGAAGATCTGCTTCTGGATCTCGGCTCCGAGCCGCGAGTCGGAGCCGGTTCGCGTGATAATCAGGCCCCCTGAAACCGAGATCATGAGGGCCGGGATGACCGTTACCAGCCCGTCGCCGATCGTAAGAACGGTATACGTCTGCAGCGCGCGCTGGAACTCGATTCCATGTTGAAATACACCGATCAGGAATCCGGCAACAATATTGATTGCGGTAATGATGATGCTGGCGATGGCGTCGCGCTGCGTGAACCGGGATGCGCCGTCCATCGCGCCGTAAAATTCTGCTTCCGCTGCCAGAGCTTTACGCCGGCTGCGCGCCTCTTTGTCGTCGATCAGGCCCGCATTCAGATCCGAATCGATGGACATCTGCTTGCCCGGCATCGCGTCCAACGTAAAGCGTGCCGTGACTTCGGAGATGCGAACTGCGCCATGATTTATGACGACATACTGAATGGCAATCAAGACCAAGAAGATGACGACGCCGATAACATAGTTGCCCCCGACGACAAAATTGCCAAACGCCTCGATCACTTCGCCTGCCGCGCGTGTGCCAGTGTTGCCCTGCAGCAATATCAGGCGAGACGAAGATATGTTCAAAGCCAGCCGGAAGAGCGTCATTAACAGCAGCATGGTCGGGAACACGCTGAAGTCGGTTGCGCGCGTGACATATACCGCCGCAAGCAGCACCACGACCGACATCGTGATGTTCGCTGAGATCAGTACGTCCAGCAATGCCGCGGGAAGCGGCGTAATCATGGCCAGTACAATGCTGAGCACGGCGAGGGGAATCGCGAGTTCGGCCCAGTTCAGCGATCGCAGGGTGAGCTGCCAACTGGCGGGAAGCGGATTGACTTTGGCGGTACTCATTGTGGGCGCTAATTAGCGCCTACTTAGAGTTCGGTAGATGTAGGCCAAAACTTCAGCCACTGCACGATACAAATGTGGAGGAATCTCCTGCCCCACTTCCACCGCTTGATAGAGGGCCTGCGCCAGCGGCTGGTTCTCCACGATGGGTATATCATGCGCGGCGGCCTTTTGGCGTATGAGTTGGGCCAGATAATTCTTACCTTTTGCGACGACGCTCGGGACGGCTTTCGTATTCATTTCGTAGTGCAGCGCGATGGCGTAGTGCGTTGGGTTGACAATGATGGCGGTCGCTTTGGGAACTGCCTTCAACATGCTTCGGCGGGCCGCGTCGCGCTGAAGGCGCCGGATCCGGATCTTCATCTGCGGATTGCCTTCGCTTTCCTTCAGCTCGTCCCTGACCTCCTGTTTGCTCATGCGGAGATCGGATTGGAAACGCTGGCGCTGGCGCGCGAAGTCGATCACTCCTAGTACCAGCAGAGCCATTCCTAGACGCCAGAAAAGGTTGCGAATCATGCCCGTAGCCTGTGTCAGGCCCGTCCCGAGCGGGGCCGTCGCCAGATTCGCCAGCTCCGGGAGACGATGATATATCTCGGCGTAAATGACTACCGCAATGACCGGCAGCAGCAGGAGAGCCTTACCCGTCGAGAAAAGATTTTGCCAGGGTAGCTGCCGAAGCCTATTGGCCATGTTGAGCTTGTCGAAACTGGGAAGAAGCTGCTTGAGGGAGAACCCAAAACCCGTGGTTACCAGCTGCACAAGTAACGTGATAAGCAGCAGCAACGCCCCTTGCTTAAGGAGCAGCAGAAGCGGATTCAGAAGGACCGTATGGAAGATTTCAACCAGGTCGCCGGGCGTTAGCGGGCTCGGCACAAACGCCCGGCGAAGCAGTGCCAGGGCCATTTTCTCAACGACGCCCACGAGCTCTGCGCCAATCGCCACGGCCATGGCCAGCGCGACCACGAAGTGCGCGGCGGCGACCAGGTCTCTGCTCGAAGCGAACCGGCCCTCTTGGCGCGCCTTGCGCAGCCGCCCCTGGGTTGGCTTTTCACTCTTTTGACCGCCGTCCGCCATATCGGCCGAAAGGCTCCTCTAGGGGAGAGCCTGCGAAAGTGCCTGAAACACGCGACGGGCCGTTTGCTCGTAAAGTGTGGGCCAGCGGATGAGGATGGCCGCCAGAAATGCGAACGAGAGCGCGGTCTTGATGGGGAAGGTAAGCGTTATCAGATGGAGTTGCGCGTGCAACCGGCCGAGTACCGCCAATGCGAGTTCGGCGAGCAGCAGCAACGCGACCACCGGCAACGCCAACCGCAAGCCCGTAGTGAACATCATGGCCCCGAGGCTCACAATCGTTGTAAGCGACGCTCGACTCAGCGTGTTTGCATTAGGTGAGAAGACATCGAATGAATGAGCCAAGAGCCGCAGCAATTGCCGGTGAATGCCGAAGCTGAAGAACAGGAGGCCAGAGGCCAATTGGGAGAGCATCTGGAAGACGGTCGTATCCGCTTGGCTGGTGGGATCGAAAGTGGACGCGAAACTGAAGCCCGCTTGCATCGAAATAGCCTGGGCGGCGAGTTGGAAGGTGCCGTTGAGAAACGAAATCGCCAGCCCGAGCAACAAGCCGAAAGCGGTCTCCGAGAGAACCGCGAAAAAGAATTGTCCGCCCGAGAGGGGATCAAAGTGCACCACGGGCCAGACCGGCATCAACGCGAATGTGATGCCGACTGTGAGTATGATGCGCGCGGGAAGCGCGGCATCTTTGAAGGCCGGCAAAGGCATCAATAGCAGGGCGCTCCCCGTCCGGGTGAGCGTCAGCAGAAATCCAAATAGCGCCTCGGAGCCAAAGTGAACCCTAATGGGCATATTTGGCAAGATTCCCGAAGAGCTGAGCGCAATAGGTAACCATTCTCATCAGGATCCAAGGCAGCACAAACAGCAACGTGAAGAAAAACGCCGCCAGACGAGGAATGGCGGAGAAAGTAGGGTCCTGGATGGAAGTAAGAATCTGGATCAGGCTGACCAGGATGCCGACAACAAACATGACCGCCAGCAAGGGAAGTGAAACCCAAAGCGTAGTAATCAAAGCTTGCCTGATGATTTCGACCGCTAATTGCTGAGACATCAGCCGAAGCTCCGGATGAGAGAGCCGACGACCAGATTCCAACCATCGACCAAAACGAACAGCAAGATCTTGAAAGGAGCTGAGATCATCACGGGCGGCAATTGCATCATGCCGATCGAGAGGGTGATGGACGCCACGACCAGATCGACAACTAGAAACGGCAAATAGAGGACAGTTCCAATTTGGAACCCGGTTCGGAGCTCGGAAATGATGTAGGCCGGCACCAGAACAGCGAGGGGAACATCGTTGGCATTGGCGGGGCGGGGCGAATGAGAAAGTTCGATGAATAGCTGAAGGTCTTTGTCCCTGGCGAAATGCAGCAAGAAGCGCTTCAGCGGTTTTGCTCCCTGATCCGCGGCTTGCTCGAAGCTTAGCTTGCCAGCTTCGAGCGGCTGCCAAGCGGTAGTGTAGATCTCCCGCAGCACCGGGTTCATGATGACGAGAGTTAGAAAGAGAGATAGTCCCACCAGAATCTGGTTGGAAGGGACAGTCTGAGTGGCCAAGGCTTGCCGCAGGAAATGCAGAACGAGCGTGATTCGGAGAAAGGGGGTCACGCACATGATGATGGCCGGGAGAAGCGTCAATCCGGTGAGGAGCAGCACGATCTGCATCGGCACACTGGCCGATTTCGCTTCGGGGCCGGTCGGAAAGGAGATACCAAGCAAGGAGTTCTGTGCGGCGAGAACGTTGCCGGATGTCAAGGCCAGGAGGAGAGCCGCCAATATCGGAACTCTAACTGGCATATTGCTCGATTTCCGCTTGAGGCGCGCGGTTCTGTGCCGGAACTGAGAGCGCATCGGTGGCCCGCAGCAGAGAGCATCCATGAGGATGTGTGCAGACGAGAAACATCTCGTCGCTTGCGCGGATTAGGTGCACCTGGTGGGTGCCGGTAAGATTGACGCGGCGCAGCACGCGAAGCGCGTCGGCTTCGGCCCCTTTCCCCGCCACGCGAAGCTTGTGCGGCCACATCCACCGCGTGCACCCTCGCCGTAGCGCAGCTCTTGTTTTCACCCGATTCGAGATCGAATACAGCAATCCGAGCAGCCCAAAGACCGTGATCAAGGCCAGGGCCACGCGCCAAAAGTCCATTGCTAGGCAGATAGTGCCGGTAGGTCAATCTTCTTCTCGCAAGTCAGCGATGCGAACCGCGACGGCTTCGTCAGCCACAACGATCTCCCCCTGACCTACGTGTGCGCCTCCGATAAAAACATCCATATTCTCGCCCGCCGAACGGGACAGTTTGATCAAGCTATTTTGGTCCAGCGCCAAGATCTGCCGCAGCGTGAGTGCGGTTCGATCGATCTCTACTTCGAGATCGATCGAAACGTCGCCGTGCGCCTGAAAATTATCGATTGCGGTCATATTATTCGAGCGTGCCTACAGTTCGAAGCTCCATCAAGTGATTAACCCCCGGGGCTCATGATGTTGAGGGTCTGTTGCATAACTGTGTCGGCAGTCGTTATAACCCTCGAGGCGGCCTCGTAACTGTTCTGATAAGTCATCAAGTTTGTGAATTCCGTCGAGATATCTACGGTGGACGACTCGAGCGCGCTTCCCAGAATCTGCCCCCGGCCCCCCGCATTCGGCGTGCCCACCGCGGGGTTTGAGGTTGCTCCAGTCACTTGATAATTGTTGTTGCCGACGTCTAGAAGCGAATCCGGATTGACGAAATTGGCCATCGCAAGCTGCCCGACCTCCACTTGTTGGCCGTTCGATAACTGCGCCAGGACGACGCCTCCATTACCGATGCTCACTTGGGTCATTTGCGCTGCCGCGCTACCATCCTGCGAATTGGTGGACATGGAAGAGCTTTGCGCATACTGTGTGATTGTCGAGTTTCCGCCGCTGTATAAGTTCCAGTTCATGGTGAGGTTGTTCGCTCCATCGGTAAGACCGGTAATCGTGATAGTGGGCGCCGCCGCGGTAGCGCTGGGAGAGACGAGATTGCCGCTCTGATCGAACTCGAGGGTCCCGGTGCTGGTCGTACTTCCGTCTGTCGAAGGTACGGAGGCCGCCCAAGTCCATTGCGCAGGAGTGCCAGAGGATGCCGACGCGGTCTTCCAGAAGTCTAACGTCACTACGTGTGAATTTCCGAGCGAGTCGTACACCTCAATCGGCGTACTGAACGTCGGCGGATTCGCGACTCCACCTGTGCTGGGGGTTGTGTTTGCAGCAGTTGCGTCGAGGTTCATGGTTACCGACATATTGGCGGTGGGAGTTGCCGGCTGAAGACTTCCGGTCGGTACAGTTATATTGCCGGTCGGACCGGTCGCATTCACATTGCCCGTGAGACTGCTCCAGCCCTGCACGTAATCTCCGTTAGCGGTCTCCAGGTTCCCTTGCGAATCGGTCGTCAGGTTCCCATCGCGGGTATACTCTGTTGCGCCCCCGGCTGTCTTGACGATCAAAAATCCTTGCCCGGAGATCGCGACATCCAGTGGGTTGGAGCTCGACTGCGTCGCGCCTTGCGAGAACACTCTTTCGGTCGTAGGCTGCTGAACGCCCATGCCTACCTGGCTAGAACCTCCGCCTAGGGACTCGTACAGCAGGTCTCGAAAATCGACCGTGCTCGCTTTGAAGCCGGTGGTGTTGAGATTAGCGAGGTCGTTCCCGACCACGCTGATGGCCGTTGAATCTGCGCTCAGCGCGGACAGGGCTGTTGAAAAGGCTGTTAACATATTTTGATTCCTTTGCGTATTCTCGATTTTTCTCTAAGCGCCCTGGCTCGAATTGGTGCTTCCCGTGTTGCTGTTATCGGTTGAAGATGAGGTGGACGCCGCGCTCGAAGGTGCGACCGCCTGATCGATTGATTGTACGTTCTGTCCAATATTTACGAGCTGCTCGAGTTCGCTGAACTGAGCTAGTTCCGATACCATTTGCGTCGGGTCTTGCTCGTTCGGATTCAACGGATCCTGATTCTGCAGCTGCGCTACAAACAGTTGCAAGAAGGTCTGCTCGGAAGCCAGGTTGTTGGGGTTGTTCGAGCTTGCAGTTGTCGAACTTGTACTCGCAGCTGCGCTACTTAAATCCGCCGATGATGTAGGCGTGGTACCGGAGATTACCATGTCTTTACCTCACTTACTGTGTTCATAAAAATATCCTCGTTCATAGCGGGCCTCATGCGTTCTGGCCCGCCAATACCTTGTCCCAAAGCTCAGAGGTCGAATACTTCTTCTTGGCTGGTCCTTCATCCCAGTCCAAGGTTGAGCCTTTGTGGCCGTTCTGCGATTCACTATCCGACCGCGACGCATCGTGCAGAGTGGGAGTTTGTGGAGTTTGGGCGGCTGGTGCATCAGCTTTCCAGCCGATCCGATCCAAATTGCTGGTAAGCGAACTCAGATCTTGCCGAAGCTGGGCTGCCGTGAACGGATCGCTGCTGCGGACCGCCACTTGCACCTGTCCTCCCTGATCGAGTAGCCGGACGCTGATGACTTCACCTGCATCACCCTGGAACCGCACAACCATTTCTTTGGCCGGGCTGGCGGCGGAGGTTTCGGCCAGTTTTGCCAGCTCTTCGGGCCGCGTGTTTTCCACCAGATTGCTGCCCTCCTTCACCATGCTGCCCCCGGCGCGGATGGACATCGCAGGCGGCGCCGCGATCGAGGCATTAAGAATGTCCGCACCTTGCGTGAGGCCTTTATCGCTGGATTTATCCTGTCCAGATCCGTTTGGGATTAGCTGCCTTGACGACGCTTGTGTTGCTTGGGCCGTAGTCACACTGTTGGTTACGCCATCTGCGGAACCGGCCGAACCTTGGATTGGTCCAGCAGACTTTTCCCGGAAGGCGTTCCCCGGCGCCGTGTCCGCCGAATTCTGAATTTGGCTTTGATCCGAGCTTCCGAAGCTCTGGGCCGGCGAGAGGGGCTCGCTTCCGAGCTTTACTCCTGAGCCGAGGGCGCTTGAAAGATCAACGCCGCGACGAAGACCTGCATCTGCTTGCAAATCGATCCGAAAGGCCTCGGTGTCGCCGTAAGAGCGTGGGGATATGGGCTGTGGATTCGCATTTTCCACCTGAGCGGATGATTGAGCCGGGCTTGCGCTGGTCATCCGGACAGATCGGGGCCGATCACCAGCGAGCGTGGTCGCCTCAACGGATTCCAACGCTTGGGCTTCGCCGGAGGGCGCTGGAACGAAATTGCCGAGGGTTCCCATCATCATCACCGGGAGTGATTCATAAGGGGCTTTCGGAACGGCCACCTCAATTTGCGGGCTCGATTTCGGAGCCGGCGTTTTATGCGGATCCGACGGCGCGCTCTCATCGTCTGCTGCAGATCGGTTCATTGCGGCGCCCGGATCCTGAGCCTCAGGCGCCGGCTCTCCGTCGCGCAACGTTTGTATAGACATGCCCACGAGCGATGATGGCGCCTCGGGCTCTTCGGAACCAGTTGTCCTCGGAAATGCAAACTCTGCCTGCAATCCTGCGGCAATGTTCGTCGCTGACGAGCCAGATGAAACGGGTCGCGACACTCCCGTCTTCGATCCCGAGGCACCGGGATGCCATAAAGCGGAGTCTAGTGCGTCGCCGAAGGTCTGAAATGAACCGGCGTGCAGTTTTGGAACAGCCGGCATGTTTTGTTGTGAAACAGCAGCTTCTTGCGTCCTTTGACGAGTCGCGACAATCCCCGACTGCGGTAAGGCAGCCGAGACGTTAGGCGAGATCTGTACGGCGGTAGAGGACGAGACCACGCGAATCCCTTTACACGTTTAATGCCAAATCGTGCAACGCCACCAAATCAAGAAGTTGAGCGTGCCGGATTAATTGGAGACAGCGCCCAAATGTTGGCGAACGACAACTTACCGTCGCGCCCAAGGCTCGATCGGTTCAAATACCCCCCGGAAATTACGTTTATTCTAGGCCCGCAAAAGATTCGGCACTTCACTTGCTTGGAAGTAGTGTACGAATCATGGATCATCTAACTGCAATCGCGGCAAGTGGCATGCGCTCCCGAACCGAGAGTTTGGAGTTAGTTGCCAATAACCTGGCGAATACCTCGACGGCCGGTTATAAGGCGGATGGCGAATCTTACAACTTATACTTCGGAGATAACGCTTGGGACGGTTACTTAGAGAGTCGGCCGGCCTCGAGCGAAATGCCGATCGTCGAGCGCAACTGGTCGGATTTTTCTCAAGGAACTCTACTCGATACAGGCAACTTGAACGACATCGCGCTCGCAACTCCGGGTTTTTTTGTGGCGCAAACCTCTAGCGGCCCTTTATACACAAGGGGCGGGCACTTCCGGACTTCAAAACAAGGCATTTTAGAAACGCGTGAAGGATACCCGGTGCTGGCGACCGGTGGCCAGCCGGTCCGCTTGGATCCCAGCAAGCCCTTTGTCATTTCTGAATCAGGCCAGATCTCGCAGGATGGCTCGTCGGTGGCTGCATTGCAGATTATCGATGCCGATCGGGCGGATGCGCTCACCAAGCGAGGCGGTACTTACTTTATGCTTTCGCCCTCCGCAAAAACGGTCGCCGTACAAGACCCCCAGGTGTTGCAGGGAAAAGTGGAGAGCTCAAATGTCGAGTCAAGCTACGCGGCTGTGAAGCTGGTCGGTGTGTTGCGCCAATTCGAAATGATGCAGCGTGCCGTAAGAATCGCGGGTGACATGGGAAAGCAATCCGTGGAGCAGGTAGCGAAAGTGAATTCGTAATTCTAAAGTATCTCCACCTGAAATCCGAAGAAAGGTTTAGGACGCAATTCTATGATTCGAGCTTTATACAGCGCGGGAAGCGGCATGACGGCCCAGCAGATGAATGTTGACAATATCGCGAACAATCTGGCGAACGCTAATACCTCCGGGTTTAAAATGCGCCGAACGGAATTCCAGGATCTGCTCTACCAAAATGTCGTGCAACCGGGAGCTGCAGCGGGTTCGCAAACTACGGTGGCAGCCGGCTTGCAACTCGGGTTAGGAGCGCGCCCGGCGGCTAACGAAATAATCTTTACGCAAGGCGACTTTCAAGAGACCGACAATCCCCTGGACCTCGTGATCCAGGGCTCTGGTTTCTTCCAGATTCACCAGGCGAACGGACAACTGGCTTATACACGATCCGGTGCGTTTCAGCTCGATCGAAATGGCAACATGGTGACCCAGAATGGCAACATGCTGGAGCCACAGATCACGATTCCGCCGCAAGCGCAATCGATCACGATCGCTACCGATGGCACGGTGAGTTACAACCTCCCAGGACAGACTGCGGCGCAGACGGCAGGTCAGATTCAGCTTGCCAATTTTGCGAATCCGGCGGGTCTAAATAGCATCGGTCAGAATTTGTTTCTCCCGACGGATGCATCGGGCGACCCCACGGTGGGCGCTCCGGGTGGGCAGGATGGCGTCGGGACGCTTCAACAAGGCTATCTGGAAAGCTCAAATGTGAGCGTTGTCGAGGAATTCATCAATCTGATCGTTAGTCAACGTGCTTACGAAGCGAACTCGAAAGTTGTAAAAGCAGCGGACGAGATGTATCAGCAGGTGAATCAAGTTGTCAGCTAGCAAACCTCAGCTTGCGAGGATGTTTAGAATCGTATTCGCGCTGACCGCAATTGTTTCCTCTGCGGCAGCAGGTTGCATCGCTGTGGACGGGGCGCAAATCACGGCTGGTGACCTCGCTAAAGTCTCGAGTGAGTTTACGAAACTCGACGCGGCCTTGGTCTTTTCTTTTGCTCCTGTGGTTGGTAGTCAACGGATCATTCCGGCTACCGAACTGGAAGAATGGGCCACGGAGCATAAGCTGGGAAAGATTCACGTCTCTTCCGCGTGCTTCGATAAGGCGAACTATGAGCTTGCTTCAGATGACATCCTGCGCGCGTTGAAGGCCGCCATTGGAGTCGCCGATGACCTCCGCATCGATGTCCTCGACGTTTGCCAATGCAAGGTACCGGCGGGACGGCTGGAGTTTCCCATAAGTGGCGCTTCCCTGCCGCCCATCGGGCATCCCGAAAGCCCAGTGCTTTGGCGCGGGCGCCTGGTCGCGGCCGATGGCCATCCGTATCCGGTGTGGGTGAGAGCTCAAGTAACGGCAACGATAGTTGCTGTTCGCGCTGCCAAAAAGCTCCGGTCTGGACAGATTCTTAGTCGGGAAGATCTGGAAGAAGCGAAGGTCTCCGATTCGCCTCTTCGTGTTCGTGAAGCGGAAACACTTGCGGCCTATGAAGGCCAAATCATCAATATCTCAGTTGCGCGCGGGACGGTTCTACAGCCTGAGCTCGTGCATCGACCGTCCGATGTGGAGCGGGGTTCGCTCGTAAGGGTAGAAGTCGTGAACGGGGGGGCGCACTTGCTTCTGGCTGCTCGCGCCGAAACCACCGGCAACAAGGGCGACGTAATCACGCTGATAAACCCCACGGGAGCTGCGCGCTTTCACGCCACGGTGACAGGTCCCGAACGGGCTCAAATCTCGCTTTACCGAGAGCGGCTCCAGGGAGCGGCCATGGCGGAAGCTCAACCCGGCAACAGTGTTTCGGGCAGGAGCTTCTAGAATGTGGAAACAGCGGCTGTGGATTCGGCGCATTGTCACGGGATTGCTGCTCCCGATATTGACGATTTCTGTGAGTCTGGGCGCTCAGACGAAATCGCGTAAAAATCAACCGGCAAAGGAGCCGTCGCCTATCGATCGGTTGCTAGCCTCGACGCCGCCCCCAGCAGCCAACGGCGTCTCATCACCCGGTTCTACTTTTTCCACTACGTCGCCGTTGCTCGATCTAGCCTCTGATGTGCATGCGCGGAATGCGGGGGATCTTGTCACTATCGTTGTGCTCGATCAAGCCTCTGCTACTTCCCAAGGCGTAACCACCCAGCAACGGACATCCTCTGCGAGCTCGAGCATCAGTTCGTTGTTCGGAGTGAAAAGCGCCCATAACGCTTTAAACAATCTGGCAAACATCAACAGCCAGCAACAACTGAACGGGCAGGGTACAACGAGCCGGCAAACCACCGTTTCGACAACCGTCTCCGCCAGAGTTATCCGTGTACTGCCCAACGGAGATTTGATCGTTGAAGGCGCGAAACTGATTTCCGTCAACTCGGAATTTCAAACAGTATCTTTGCGCGGCATTGTACGCCCCGTCGATCTCGGTGCGAGCAATAGCGTCGGTTCGAATCAGGTGGAAGACCTGGAGGTTCGGATTAACGGCCGCGGCGTGGTGAATGACGCAATCCGTAGGCCTAACTTCTTGTATCGGCTGTTTCTGGGGATCTTACCTTTCTGAATTATGCGCACCACCCACTCACTTCGTCGCTTGCTAGTCACTTCTTTACTTGTCGTGTCGAGTGCTTCGGCTGGAGCACGCATTAAAGATCTCGTTTCAGTGGAGGGTGTTCGCGACAATCAACTCGTTGGATACGGCATCGTTGTGGGCCTGAACGGAACCGGAGACCGGCAGCAGACCGTCTTTTCCATCCAGTCGCTTACTAATGTACTGGAACGTATGGGAGTCACGGTTCCGCCGGCCGCGATCATCGTACATAACACGGCCGCAGTGCTGGTGACCGGAACCCTCCCTCCGTTTGCGCAGCCAGGAGCCAAAATTGACGTCGACGTCGCCGCGATTGGAGACGCCACGAACTTACAGGGCGGTTTGCTGGTTTTGACCCCGCTGCGCGCTAGCAACGGCCAGGTGTTTGCGATCGCCCAGGGTTCTGTTATCACCGGAGGTTTCGTCGCGGGCCGCGGCGGCAATTCACAGACAGTAAATCATCCCACCGTTGGACGTGTGGTGGACGGTGCCATCGTCGAGCAAAGCCCGCCCAGTGTCACGCCGGTCGATTCGCTGCATCTGCAGCTTCGCCGACCCGATTTCTCGACCGCTTCTCGGATCTCCTCAGCCATCAACGAACAATTTCATGCCGGGACCGCAAGCGCCCTCAATTCCGGGCTTATCAACGTTCAAATCCCGGCCGCCTATCGCGGCCGCAGTGTCGAATTCATTGCCGCGGTAGACGAGCTGCAGGTGGACGCCGATCGAACCTCGAAGATCTCAATTAACGAAAGAACAGGCACCGTCGTTTTCGGCGGCGACATGCGCATAGCGCCCGTTGCGATTTTGCAGGGAAACCTCAGCGTTCAAATTCAAACGACTTACGAGGTCTCGCAGCCAAATGCCTTGAGTTCGGGCCAGACCCAAGTCGTGCCCAAGGTGGATGTTGGCGTGAAAGAGGACAAGGCCAAGGATCTCGTACTCAAGAACGGCGCCACTGTCGACGAACTGGTCCGGGCCCTTGTTGCCATCGGCTCCACGCCTCGGGACATCATCGCTATCCTTCAGAGCCTCAAGGCCGCAGGAGCGCTTGACGCCGAGATTGAAGTGCTCTAACTAACGTCCATGATTGACCCTATTCCTGCGTCTCTAATTTCTACGGCGGACTTCGCTTCCCTTCCCGGTTCATCTCCCGACCCAAAATCGAACCGGGACACGCCCGAGGCGATTGCCAAAACCGCCACTCAATTCGAAGCGCTTCTCATTGGAGAGGTTTTGAAGTCGGCCCGGGAAGCGGACGGGTCCGGGTGGATGGGTACTGATGAAGATGAAGCCGGCTCAACGCTGATGGATGTTTCAGAGCAACAGATCTCGCAGGCGCTCGCTTCCGGCGGAGGACTCGGTTTAGCTAAGATGATTTCAGCAGGACTGTCGAACAGCTCCGCTCATCGTGCGGCTCAAAAATAAGCCCTGCTGAAACGAGGCAATCATTGAAAATCTCCGATGCTTCTTCCGCGGAAGCAGCCGGGCACGTCCAGCCTGCTGAACATTCCGCTTCGAAGCAGACTGAGCACGCCGCCGAGCCGGGCTCGGTCGAGGACCACGTCAGTCTGGGGTCCGTGGCCGTCGCTGCGAGCAATTCACTGGACGCGCCGGAGCCGCGAATTGCTGAGCTGCGGCAGCAATATGTCGATGGAGTCTACCAGGTGGATGCCGGCAAGCTCGGCGCAAAGATCATAGACGAACACCTTCAGAAATAGGTCCCGGTCGGTGGGACTGAAGGTCGAATTCGGGCGGAGTTGCAGAGCCTGAGGACTACGCGACACCAGCCGCAACTGGTTCGGCGACGCCATAGGTTCGGGCGACGTAGGCATCCAACATATCGCGGAATTCAGCCACGATTTGGTCTCCACGAAGCGTCTTGACGAGCTTGCCATCCACATAGACCGGGGCGACAGGCTGTTCGAAGGTGCCGGGCAGCGAAATACCGATGTTAGCGTGCTTGGATTCGCCTGGGCCGTTTACCACGCAACCCATCACGGCAACTTTCATCTCTTCCACGCCCGAGTATTTCTCGCGCCAGACAGGCATCTGTTCGCGCAGATAGGTCTGGATCTGATCGGCCATATCCTGGAAAAAAGTGCTCGTGGTACGCCCGCATCCCGGACAGGCAGCGACCTGCGGGGTGAAGCTCCGCAGATTGAGAGCTTGCAGGATCTGTTGGCAGACGATGACCTCTTCCGTGCGGTCGCCGTTGGGTAGCGGTGTGAGAGAAGCGCGAATGGTATCGCCAATACCGGCCTGCAGCAAAACAGACAAAGCCGCTGTGGTGGCGACGATGCCTTTCGAGCCAAGACCAGCCTCCGTGAGGCCGAGATGCAGCGGGTAGTCACAGCGCGCAGCCATCATGCGATAAACATCGATCAGATCCTGAACGTTTGAAACCTTCGCGCTGAGGATGATCCTGTCATGCGCAAGCCCATAGCGCTCGGCATTTTCGGCGCTGCGAAGGGCGCTTTCGACGATAGCCCGTTTTGTGACCTCCATCGCGTCGAGCGGTTCGGAAGAGCGCGAGTTCTCATCCATCATCTGCGTCAGCAGCACCGAATCGAGCGAACCCCAGTTGACACCTATGCGGACGGGCCGGTCGTTTTCTATGGCGGCCTCAATCATCACCCGGAAGTTGTCATCCTGCTTGCGGCCAATGTTGACGTTACCCGGATTGATGCGGTATTTCGACAAAGCACGAGCGCACGCCGGATACCTCTTGAGCAGGATGTGGCCGTTGTAATGGAAATCGCCGATAATGGGCGCCATAACGCCGAAGTCACGAAGAGTATTGACGATCGTAGGAACGGCTTGAGCGGCTTCTTCGGTATTGACCGTAACGCGGACCAGCTCGGACCCGGCGCGCGCAAGCTGCATCACCTGATTGACAGTGGAGGCCGAGTCTGCCGTATCGGTGTTGGTCATCGACTGCACGACGATCGGGTTCGAGCCGCCGACCTGAATGCCGCCGACGTTGACGGCGGCCGAGCGCCGGCGTGGGAACACAGCCATGAACGAGAAACCTCCGCGACCCAAACTTGCAGTAAGTCCTATTTTAGCAGCCGCGAAAGCCGCTAAGTGATTGGACCCGCGCATTTTGCCAAACGAAATGACGAGCGCAACAACCCCCGATGCGCCGTCACCTCAAGGCAGCCGGCCACTCGGCGTCGCGCCAATCTGCACCAGCGCCGGAGGCTGACTCGTTTTTTCAAAAAATAGGTGCAAGCGGGCTGCGCAGGCCTTTCCGATCACACGGGCCAGCTCGTCATCCGGCGCTTGGCGGACGCGCTCCAGGCTGCCAAACGTTCGAAGTAATTTCTCGACGGTCTTTGGGCCAATGCCTGCGACCTCATGCAGCTCGGATGTCAGCCGCTGGGCGTTTCGACGGGTTCGGTGAAATGTGGCTGCGAAGCGGTGTGCCTCGTCGCGAATGGTCTGCACCAGATGCAGGATCGGCGAGAACTTGTCGAGAACGATCGGCTCGTCCTCCTGGCCATATACGTAGATCCACTCCTCCCGCTTAGCGATGGAGGCCAGCGGTTGATAGGTGTTCCCCAGCGCTTCCAGCGCTTCCGCCGCCGCATGCAGTTGTCCTAGGCCGCCGTCCACGAGCACGAGCCCGGGGAACGGCCGATTCTCTTCTTGCAGTCTTGCGTACCGGCGCGTAATCACTTCGCGCATGGATGCGAAATCGTCGTTGCCCGCCACGGTCCTGATAATGAATTTCCGGTAATCGGCTTTTTTCATCTTGCCGTCTTCCCAGACCACCATGCTTGCCACTTTATCGGTGCCCTGGATGTGCGAGATGTCGAAGCACTCGATGCGCCGTGGCGCCTCCGGCAGGTTCAGCGCATCCTGAAGCGCTTCGCCGATAGCCTTTGAGGACGGCTTCATTACGCGAAACCGTTGCTCGAAGCTATGCTTCGCGTTGGTCTCAACCAGATCGAGCAACGCCTTTTTGGCGCCGCGTTGAGGCGTAGTGATCTCGACTCGCCGGCCGCGCAGATCCGAAAGGAATTCTTCGAGCTCCTCGCGCTGCTCGAAATCGGCCGGCACGTGGATCCGTCCGGGAATATGCTGATTGTTCAGATAGACCTGCTTCAGCAGCGCTTCGAAGAATTCGGAAGGGTTGAAATGCATCTGATCTTCCCAAAAGAATTCGCGGCGGTCCACGATTTTTCCGTGGCGCAGGTGGAATAAGTTGACAGCGACAAGCGGGGGCTCAGCATGATAGGCGAAGATATCGACATCCTCGCCCTCTACAGCCGCCATCTTCTGGCGCTGCTCCATTTCGCGAACGGTGGTCACCAGGTTGCGGAGGCTGGCGGCCTCTTCGAAGCGCATCTCATCGGAGGCGGCATTCATACGGTGTTCGAGCTCGTCGGCCAGATCGCGATGCCGCCCTTCCAGGAAGAGCCGGACGTCGCGCACCGCGGCGCCATATGCTTCATCGGTGGTAAGCCCCGGCGTGCAGGGCCCCAGGCAGCGATGAATGTGATACTGCAGGCACGGATGTGTGTGCTTTCTCCCGAGATCAATCTTGCACGACGGAACTTTGAAATGGCGGTGAATGAAATGTACCAGGCGATGGGCTAAATTGCCGGGGAAAAATGGACCGTAATACCCTGCCCCGTCTTTCAGGATGCGGCGAGTGACGTAAACTCGCGGGTATTTTTCATTGGTCAGCTTGACGTAGGGATACGTCTTGTCGTCGCGCAGCAGCACATTGAAGCGCGGCTTGTACTGCTTGATCAGGTTGTTTTCGAGCGCTAACGCTTCTTTGTTGTTGTCGACCTGAACGAATTGGATGTCGCGCGCTTCCGCGATCAGGCTTCCCGTCTTCGCATCAGCCAAGCGCTCTTCGCTGAAGTAGCTCCTCACGCGGCCACGAAGATTGTTCGCTTTTCCGACGTAAAGAACAGTCCCCGCTCCGTCTGTATATAGGTAAACGCCTGGCTGGGTGGGAAGCTGCGCTACTTTCTCACGAAGTTCCATCGGCAGCTATAATCCAATTGTGACACGCAAGCTGTTTCTTGTTTGTCTGTGTGGTTTGGCCTCTACTTCGCCCGTTCTTGGACAGACAAAGGATGCTAGCGCTTCGCAAAAGCAGGCGCAACAACCCCCGGCGGAAGACGAGCAGATGCCACCGGAAGAGGACGAATCGGTTGCGCCCGAGACATTTCCTCTCGACCCGCTCGAATCCGATCGCAACATCAAAGTCGGTAATTATTATTGGCACAAGGGCAACTACCGGGCAGCGCTGCAGCGGTATGAACGCGCGACGAAGTACAACCCGAGCTCGGCGGATGCGTTCTTCAAAGTGGGTGAAGCGGAAGAGAAGCTGAAGAACAAAGACGCGGCCAAAGCCGCATTTCAACGCGTGATACAAATCTCACCGGACTCGAAGACGGCGCATGAGGCAAAGAAGAAGCTGGGAGAAAAGACGTAGCTATTCGTTGCGCAATACCTCGAGCGGCCGCTGATCCAAAATGCGCGCGCTCGCGAGCCAACCGGCTGCGTTGGCAAGAAGCGCGGTACCAAGCATCACCACCAAAAGCGAGAGCCAATCGAAGGCGAAGGCCGTCTCCAGAAACTTGTCGGAGACGATTCGCGTGAAGACGTTCGCTAGCACGCCCCCAACAAGTCCGGAGACCGCGCCGAGGATCGAAAACTCAATGGAAAAAATGCTGGCGATGCGACGCCTGGTTCCACCTAAGGCTTTGAGAATGGCGACTTCACGGATGCGTCGATAGCGCGTGCCAGCCACGCTGGAGCACAGAATGATCACTCCCGCCGTAATCGCGAAGAGGGCCAGAAAGCGAACCACCAGCGCCACCTGATCGACAGCTTCCTGGATGCGCTTCAGGATGTCCGCCAGGTTCATTACCGTGACTGTCGGGAAGCGCTCGAAGATGGCTTCTTCCACCTGTGGGATTTTTGCGGGGTCTACGTGCGCGGCGCCATAGTAGACGACCGGCAGGCCCCGCAGCGAGTCTCGCGGGAACACCAGATTGTATCGAACGTTGCTGCGCTCCCGCTGTTCGAATACGGCCACCAAAGGCACCGTGAAGACCCGGCCCGCAATCTGGAATCGCAAGTTGTCGCCTAGCTGCAGGTCGAAGTCGCGCCGCACTTCTTCCGAGACCGCCAGTTGCGGTTCCCGTGCGGTGGCGGTCCACCAGTGGCCTTTCTTCAACTCCAGGCTGACCGGCATCGCCGCCGCAGTCAGGATTCGGATGACCTGCAGATCTTCCTTCCGGGCAGTTGCAAGGCGCAGGTTTTCAACCGGCACGCCGTTTTTGTCGAGCACTTTGGAGACGATATATCCGACCGTTTCGACTTTGCCCGTGGCGCCAGCCTGCGCTTCGATGAAACGCGTCACTTCGGATGAATTGCGAATGTCGAGCAGAAACAGATTGCCTTCCCGGCCTGGGCCCTCGCTCGTGACCTGGCGAAGAACCGTTCGCTGCAGCAGGTAAGTGGTCAGGGTGAACATCACGCCAATGCCCAACGCGACCAGAACTGAGCGCGCTTGATTTCCCGGTCTGTAAAGATTCGCGAAGCCATGCCGGAACGAGGGCGGCAGGCGCTTGTTCCACTTGCGCACGGCCCAGCGCATCACAATCAGAAGGAGTGCAGCTACGCCCGCGAGCAGCAAAATGCTAGCGGTCAGCCCGCCCATGAAGTAGGCGCCCATTTTCCAGGAGCCGCTCAACCACACCGCAATCAAGCTGAATCCACAGAGAATCAGCAGCGCGCCGGCCACGCTCGGAATACGCTCGCGCCAGCGTTTGCGATTCTCCAGCCCGGCATCCGCCATGTCGCGCCGAAATACCAGCGCTGGACGCACATTGCGAATGCCGAGCAGCGGCGGCACGGTAAACAGCAGCGTCGCGAGAACACCCAGGCTCATACCCTGCAGACTGAACGACCAATCCCAGGGCACTTCGGGCAATAATGCGAAGACGCGATGGATCAGCCAAGGAAACGACTTCTGCACGAGCGCTCCCACTGCCACGCCGATCACGCCGCCTGCGATTCCGAGCCATAGCGTCTGAATGAGATAGATCTGCATCACTTGCGCGGAGCGCGCACCGACCGCCTTCATCACGGCGATCGTATCCATCCGCTGCTGCAGGTGTGAATACATGGCCATGGCAACGCCAAGCGCGCCAACGATCAGCGCGATCAACGAGACGAGGCTCAAAAAAGTAGTCGTGCTATCGATCGCTCTGCCCACAATCGGGCTGCCTTCGCGATAGTCACTCAGAAAGGCGCGCGGCAGCGCTGCTTTCACTTGCTCTTTGATGGCATCCAGGTTCACGTTCGGTTTCAGCTTGAACAGAAATCGTTGTGCGGCTCGACTGCCGAACTGGATGAGCCCGGTTCGGTCAAGTCCGGCGCGGCTGACTAACACGCGCATACCGGGCCCAAATCCGGAGGCGAGACGGTCAGGCTCGCCGATTAATGTGCCGACGATCCGGAAATCGGTTCCACCCAAACGGACGGTGTCGCCCGGTTTAACTTTGAGGCGCATCAACAGCTCCGGAGTAACGACGGCGGATGAATTGTCATTCAGCAACTGCGCAAGCGGCCGCGGCGGATCGAGCGTGAGCGTGCCGTAATACGGATACACGGCCGGATCGATCCCTTTGACTGAAACCATCTGCGGTACCGATTCGTGGCGGGAGCCGGCCATGGAAATAGTCTCGGTGACTCGCGTCATGGAGCCGTAATGGTTGGCTATAGCCTGGAGTTTGGCTAGCCCATCGGGCGTGGGATCGTTCCAGGTCTGGGCTTGCAAATCGGCGGCGATCAACTGCTTCGCATTGCGCAGCAACATGCCCCTGAACGCGTAGCCGAAGCCTTTGACGCCGCTCAACGCAGCCACGCCAACCGCTACCGCGAGCACCACAAACAGAAACTTCGCAGGCGCGGCCCGTAATTCACGCCAGGCAATTTTCGAGGCCGTCCCCAACGCGAAGGCTTTCGGCCGTGGGCCCGTTGAAGCGGCGATGTTTTCGACGGTAGCAGGGGCAGACATCTTAGACTTAAACGCTGGTGGCGAGTTCGTCGCTTAGAACGCGGCCATCCCGAAGCGTGATGATGCGGTCGGCATACTCGGCCAGATTGCGATCGTGCGTGACGAGAACGAGCGTGGTCTTCTCCTCGCGATTGAGTTGCGTCAATAGATCCAAGACGTGTTGTCCATTCGCACTGTCCAGATTCCCGGTAGGCTCGTCGGCCATTAGGATAGGCGGCTGGGTAATGAAGGCGCGTGCAAGCGCGATGCGCTGTTGCTCGCCTCCTGACAATTGCACCGGGTAGTGGTGTGCGCGTTGCGTAAGGCCGACGCGCTCCAGAAGCTCGGCCGCGCGATGGCGCGCTTGGCCGTTCATGCCGCTCAGCTCCGCCGGAAGCAATATGTTTTCTTCCGCGGTCAAAGTGGGGACGAGTTGATAGGACTGAAAGACGAAGCCAATTTTGCGGCCGCGCACGCGTGCGAGCGCATCTTCACCGAGGTCCGTAATATCTGCTCCATCCAGCGCAATACGTCCCGAAGTGACGGTGTCCAGTCCCGCCATTAACCCCAGGAGCGTGCTCTTGCCGCTGCCCGACGCGCCCATCACGGCAAGAAACTGGCCGCGTGGTACGCGAAACGAGATGTCGCGTAGAATTTCAACTCGTCTCGGCGGGTTTTCAATCACTTTCCAGAGTTGGCGTACCTCGATCACGGTGCTGTCGTCTGTATTGGCTTGCATGTCAATCTGGAGAGGTGGAGAGAAGGTGGTCTGTTCTCATTGTTGCAGCATGTCTGGCATGCGGATTTCTGGGGGCGTGCGGGCGCAACTCAACAACTCCTACTAAACAAGAACGCAGCGCCACGGCGGCAAGTTCCACCGCCAGCCTCGAATCGGTTCCAACCGCTCGGCAAGACAACCGGCCGGTGATCGTGACATTCGGAGACAGCTTGACTGCGGGCGTAGCAGGAAGAAGTTACCCGGACGATTTACAGGATTTGCTTGACCAGCACGGGTTGCGATATCGCGTGGAGAACCAGGGTGTGAGCGGAGATACCAGCACGGATGGGTTGGCGCGCATTGACAATGTGGTCGCGGATCATCCCGCGCTGGTGATTCTGGAGTTCGGCGGGAATGACGGGCTGCGAGGCACACCCGTCGGCGCGACTCGCAGGAATCTTGAACAGATGATTCAGCAGTTACAGCAGGCCAAGCTTCCGACTGTGCTGCTGGGAATTACTTTGCCGCCGAATTATGGAGCGGACTATGTGAAACCGTTTAGCGCGATGTATCCGGAACTCGCGAAGCAATATCACCTGAAATATATGCCATTTCTACTTCAGCATGTCTACAATATTCCGGGAATGATGCAGCCTGACGGGATTCATCCGAGCGGAGCCGGGAACCAGATTGTGGCGCAGGATGTATTCACGCTTATACAGCCCTTCTTGATCTCGGTACGAGCGAAAAAATAGCCGGAATATTTTTCACATTCCGGCTGCACGGGAAAACTCCGCCACCTAAACGAAGAAGTTAACTGGGCATCAGCACGGTGTCGATCACGTGGATCACTCCGTTCTTCTGCATCACATCCGCTTGGGTGATTGTGGCGGCGCCGCCCTTTTCGTCCTTGAGAATGATGGTGTCGCCATTCATGGTCGCCGTTAGCGTGCCGCCTTCAACCGTCTTCAGCTCTGCCAGGCCCCCGCCCTTCTTGATCATGGCTTCCAATTTATGCGAGGTGATTCTGCCGGGAACAACGTGATAAGTGAGGACCTTTGTGAGCTGATCCTTATTCTCAGGTTTCAGTAACGTATCGACAGTTCCGGCCGGCAGCTTATCGAACGCTGCGTTGGTAGGTGCGAACACCGTGAACGGCCCGGGTCCTTCCAGCGTATCCACAAGGCCGGCTGCTTTCACCGCCGCCACCAGCGTTGTATGGTCCTTCGAGTTCATTGCGTTTTCGACAATGTTCTTGCTCGGGTACATTGCCGCGCCACCGACCATTGGCACGGCTTGCATATCGTTCTGGGCCGCTAAGCCAAGGGACAACAGAGCGGCGGCCCCGAAAGCGATTGCGATTTTATGTTTCATTTATTTGTTTCTCCTCTAGATCATTCATCGATCTTCGTCTACATATACGGACTAAATTCGCTATTTGGATGATCTGCCGGTTGCGAGAGACATATTAAATCGCGGTAAGAGGCCGCGCTACCATGTCGGACGTAAAGCACACACCAGAGGCAAAGTGAGCTATCCCGATTCTGTCCGCTATCTCTACTCGCTCGGTAATGAGTTGAAAACCGGGACGAAGTGGGGACTCGGGCGCATGAAAACGTTGCTGGCGGCACTCGGCAATCCGGAGGGCGAGCAACGTTTGGTTCATGTGGCGGGCACGAACGGCAAGGGATCCACCTGCGCCATGATCGCGAGCATACTGCGGCACGCCGGCTTCACAACCGGCCTGTATACTTCGCCACATCTGATCGAGCCGACCGAGCGCATACAGATCGATGGGGTACCTGTCACGCATGAGGCATTCGTTCGCGCCTTCGAGGTGGTGCACAGTTGCGCAGAAAAGCTGTTGCGCGAGCATCGAGTGGATGCACATCCTTCGTACTTCGAGACGGTCACTGCGATGGCATTCGTTATTTTCCGCGACCGCTGCGACATCGGTGTTATAGAGGTAGGCTTGGGCGGACGCCTCGACGCCACGAATGTAATAGCACCTGAGGTTTGCGTTATAACTCCGGTTGCATACGATCACGAATCGTTTCTCGGCAACACGCTCGAATCCATCGCGGCTGAGAAAGCAGGCATCATGAAGGCCGGCGTACCGCTTGTGCTCTCGAGACAGCTTCCGGCAGCAGACACCGTGGTCTCCGAGCGAGCGCGGGAGCTTGGATCGCGAATCGTTCGCTCGGACGATGCGCGGGTGAGTCATGTGATTTCAGATCCGTATGGCTCTTCGTTTTTGCTGGATGAGGTTTCTTATGAATGCGCATTGCCAGGAAAGCATCAGATCGAAAACGCTACGGCTTCGATCCTGGCATGCCGCGAATTAGATATCCCGCCGGAAGCGATCCAAGTAGGTTTGCGAGCCGCGCGCTGGCCGGGGAGGCTGGAATTCATTTCACACCGCCCGGATTTTGTTCTGGATGGGGCCCATAATCCTGCTGCGGCTGCGGCGCTCGCCGAATACATTCGCGAGTTTTGGGCCGAGCGGCCGGTGTGGCTGGTATACGGTGCGATGCGGGACAAAGCGATCGACGAAGTAACAGCACAGTTGTTTCCACTTGCGGAGCGGTTGATTGTGACGGCTCCAAACTTCCCGCGAGCGCTTCGCCCCGAAGCGATTCTCGAGCTGGCGCCTCACCCGAATGCAAGGTTGACGCATACGATCGCCGAAGCGCTAGATATTGCACGCGCGGCTCCGCAGAACGCGGTCGTTTTTTTCACGGGTTCACTATTCGTGGTGGGCGAAGCACGCGCGCTGTTGCTGGGCAAGGCGTACCCGGTTTCGTAAAATGGGCGTGCATGAAATGGCTGCGCGGCGCACTGTTCGCTGACCCAGCGATCATTCTGGCCACCATATTCTTTGGCACGATCAGCCTGATCGTTTCGTTCTTCGATGCAACTGGAACCGTACAGATACGCGTGGCGCGCGCCTGGGCGAAATTCCTGTTGGCCGTCAGCGGAGTTCGCGTCCATGTAGAAGGCCTCGAGCATATCGACCCTAACGGCAGTTATGTTTTCATTTCGAACCATTTGAGCTACATGGACACGCCGGTGGCGCTGGCAAACATTCCGGTGCAATTCCGTTTTCTCGCCAAGCGCGGGCTGTTTCAGATTCCCTTTTTGGGACAGCACCTCAGCCGTGCCGGACACATCCCGGTGCCCCGAGAGGATCCGCGCGCCGCGGTGAAGACAATGCAGACTGCGGCTGAGGCGATCAAAGAAAAGAACATCTCTTTGCTGATTTTTCCCGAGGGCGGGCGCTCGCATGACGGGGTGTTGCGGCCATTTAAAGAAGGCGGCGCATACATCGCAATTCGCGCCGGCGTTCCGGTTGTTCCGATGGCTATCATCGGCAGCCGTGAAGTACTTCCCTACGGCGGTGGCATTCCGCAGGCTGGGAGCGTGACGTTGCGGATTCTGGAGCCGATCGAAACCGCGCCTTACAGCTTGAAAGATCGCCGCGCTTTGACAGAGCGCTTGCGAAACCTGATTGCGAATCAGCTAGAGCGGGAGCTAACAACAGCCGGTCTTCGCTAGAGCGATCTCTTCAATCTGGACGAGCGTCGGATACTTGCCCGTGTAGCAGGCGTAACAAAAGTGATGGTCCGAATCCTGGACCGACGCACGCAGGGATTCGATAGACAAGTAGGCGAGCGAATCCGCCTCGACATACTCTTCGATTTCGTTGATGGAGTGAGTGGCGGCAATCAACTCGCGGCGCGAGGGCGTATCGACGCCGTAGTAGCAGGGCGAAATGGTGGGTGGGCAGGAGATCCGCAGATGAACCTCGCGCGCTCCCGCGCTGCGCACCATGCGCACGATCTTCCGGCTCGTGGTGCCGCGCACGATGGAATCGTCGACTAGAATGACGCGCTTGCCTTCCAACATGTGGCGCACGGGATTCAGCTTGAGCTTTACACCGAAGTCGCGAATGGCCTGGGACGGTTCGATAAACGTTCGGCCCACATAATGATTGCGGATCAGCGCCTGGCTGTATGGAATTCCCGATTCCGCCGCATAGCCCACGGCAGCCGCAACGCCCGAATCCGGGACCGGCACCACCGCGTCCGCATCCACCGGGTGTTCGCGCGCCAGGAGGCGGCCCATCCGCTCGCGCGATTGAGCGACCGATTTACCGAAAACGATAGAATCGGGACGCGAAAAATACACGTGCTCGAACGAGCAGTGCGCCGCCGCTGCGCGAGGCGTGTAGCGCTCGCGCGTGACACCTTCCGGGCCGGCGATCACCATTTCGCCCGGCTCCACGTCGCCGATGTAGGTGGCGCCGATCAGATCGAAGGCGCAGGTTTCCGAAGCAAACACGGTCGCGGGACGACGGCCCGGGGCTGCCAAGTGACCCATGGCGAGGGGACGAAAGCCATGCGGGTCCCGCGCCACGATGATGCGGTCCTCCGCTAAAAAGACCAACGAGAACGCACCCTCGATCTGAAGCAATGCGTCGCGAAGAGCGCCGGAAAGCGTCCGCTCGCGCGATCGGGCCACCAGATGCAGTATCACTTCCGTGTCGCTGTTCGATTGGAAAATGGAGCCTTCTTCTTCAAGCAAACGGCGCAGCTCGATGGCATTGGTGAGATTGCCGTTGTGGGCGACCGCGACCTGGCCTTTGCTGCAGGCAACCGAAAGCGGCTGCGCGTTCCGGAGCACCGTGTCGCCGGCTGTCGAATATCGTGTGTGTCCGATGGCCAGCTCCCCCGGCAGTTCATTCAAGACTTCCGGCGTGAAGATGTCCGCCACATGGCCCATCTTGCGAACGCTGTGAATCTTGCGTCCATCGCTCGAGGCCATGCCGGCGCTCTCCTGGCCGCGATGCTGCAACGCGTACAACCCTAGATACACCAGGTTTGCCGCTTCCGGGTGTCCGTAGAGCGCGAACACACCGCATTCTTCGTGAAGCTTGTCTATTCCGTAATCGCGCACAACGGCCCCAAAGCGGCCTGTGCGCTTGTCGAACGGAATTTCCTCTTCCGAATCAAACATTTTGTTTACACCGGTACGAGGTTTTGGAGCAGGTGTTCAAGAGCGTTGGTCCAAGTATCTTTCAGCTCGGCGACGCGGCTGTCGATCAGGATTCGATTGCGGTTGCGAATCGCCACTCTCGATTCGAGTGTAACGCCGATCTGAATCGCTTGTACGTTGTTTTTCCCGGCCGCTGCGAAAACCTTTTCGGGAGTGGGCGTGGAGACCAGGATTCGCGAGGGCCCTTCGTGGAAGAGCAGCAGTTCGGGCGGGAGATCGGAATCGAGCCTTATGTCTGCGCCAACGTCAGACGATCCAAAAGAGCACTCAGCGAGCGCCACGGCCAAACCTCCATCGCCAAGGTCGTGAGCCGACTCGACAACGCGCTCGCGCACCAGCTCGCGAACCGTTGCTTGTACGCGCTTCTCATAGTCCAGGTCGAGCTTCGGCGGGGTTCCCCAAAGCGAGTCGAGAATGACCTTTGCATATTGCGTGCCCCCAAACTCAGCCCAATCGGCATCGCGTACGCCGCCGAGCAAAATGATCGGCAGACCTGGTGTCGGAAACACATTTCCAATGGGCGGCGCAGTGGCAAGCATGCCCACGATGCCGACCACCGGGGTCGGAAAAATGGCCGCTCCCAGCGTTTCGTTGTAAAGGCTGACATTGCCGCCCGTCACCGGCGCTTCGAAAAAGCGGCAGGCCTCCGCCAGCCCCTCGATGCATTCGACAAGCTGCGCCATAATCTCCGGCCGTTCCGGGTTGCCGAAATTCAGATTGTTCGTGGTCGCGATAGGCAGCGCGCCCACGGTGGATAAGTTGCGGCAACATTCGGCCACAATCAACTTCGCACCTTGGCGCGGATCGAGCGCGCAATAGCGGCCGTTTCCGTCAAGCGACATGGCGATCGAAGTGTTCGTTCCCTTGATGCGCACGATAGCGGCATCCGAACCGGGACCCGATAGCGTGTTCGTGCGGACCTGGTAATCGTACTGCTCCCAAATCCAACGCTTTGAACAGATATCGCCGGACGCCAGCAACGCTTCCAAATCCGCAGCCAAGTTCTTGCTCGCCACGCGTGGCGCATGCGATGGCGCGGTGCGCAGCGGTTTCGTATAGGGACGGTGATAACGCGGCGCTTCGTCAGCCAGCGCGCGATTGGGGATCTCCGCGAAAACTTCGCCATGGTTCTTCACGCGCAACATGCCATCGCCCGTTACCACGCCGATCTGCACGGCGTCCAGCCCCCATTTTTTGAAAGCCGCGAACACCTCCTGTTCGCGCCCACTCTGCGCCACCAGCAGCATGCGCTCTTGCGATTCGGAAAGCATCATCTCGTAAGGAGTCATGCCCGTCTCGCGCTGCGGGACATACTGCAAATCTATCTCGACTCCGGTGCCTGCGCGGCTGCCCATCTCGCAAGTGGACGATGCGAGACCGGCGGCGCCCATGTCCTGAATGCCGACGATGGCTCCCGTCTGCATCGCCTCCAGGCAGGCTTCGAGCAGCAGCTTTTCAAGAAACGGATCGCCCACCTGGACGTTGGGCCGCTTCTGTTTCGATTCCTCGGTGAATTCGGCCGACGCCATGGACGCGCCATGGATACCATCGCGGCCGGTTTTGGCGCCCACATAAATCATTGGATTGCCGATGCCGCTGGCCTTGCCGTAGAAAATTTCGTCATGCCGGGCAACCCCAAGCGCGAAGACGTTCACCAGCGGATTGCCGTCGTAGCTTTCTTCGAAAACGCACTCGCCCCCAACCGTCGGCACGCCGAAGCAGTTGCCGTAGTGCGCGATGCCGGAGACGACGCCTTCCAGGATGCGGCGGTTGCGCGGGCCGGTCTTCTCATCGTCGAGTCTGCCGAAGCGAATAGAATCCATCACGGCTATCGGGCGCGCGCCCATGGTGAAGATGTCGCGCAGGATCCCTCCCACACCCGTAGCGGCCCCCTGGAAAGGCTCGATGAAACTGGGATGATTGTGCGATTCGATTTTGAATGCGATGGCAATGCCGCCGCCAATATCGATGATACCCGCGTTTTCACCGGGGCCTTGCAACACGCGCTTGCTTTCGGTGGGCAGCTTCTTCAAATGCACGCGCGAGCTCTTGTAGGAGCAGTGCTCGCTCCACATGACGCTGAAGATTCCGAGTTCGGTGAAAGTCGGCTCCCGGCCCAGCAAGCTCACAATCTTTTCGTATTCCGGAGCAGTGAGCTGGTGCGCCGCAATCACCTCCGGCGTGATCGCGCTCATGAGGCGAGAGCTTGCGCTTTCACCGCGGCGTCCACAACGGAGGACAAAATCGCCAAGCCATCGGTGCTGCCTACGAGCGTATCCGCAGCGCGCTCCGGATGAGGCATCATTCCCATCACATTGCGATCGGCGTTTAGAACCCCCGCGATATCTCGCATAGAGCCATTGGGGTTGTCCACGTATCGAAGGACCACTCGATCTTCAGCCTCTAATTGAGTAAGCGTGCGCTCGTCGGCAATGTAGCAGCCCTCGCCATGCGCCACCGGTAGAGAAAGGCGTTGTCCGGGCGCGGCCCGATGGGTGAACGGCGAATCGGCGGTAACGACCTGCAGTGGAACAGTCCGGCAAACAAACTTCAGGTTTGCGTTGCGCACTAAAGCGCCGGGCAGCAGACCAGCCTCGGTGAGCACTTGGAATCCGTTGCAGATGCCCAAAACCGGCCCACCCTCCCGCGCGAAATCCTTCACCGCGCGCATCACAGGAGAGAACTTAGCGATGGCGCCACAGCGCAGATAATCGCCGTACGAAAAGCCGCCGGGCAGGATTACTGCGTCCACATCGCCGAGCGAAGCGGAATCGTGCCATATGAATTCTGCGCGTTGGTGCAGATTTTCGGAAACTGCGTACCACGCGTCGTGGTCGCAATTGCTTCCAGGAAAAACTACGATGCCAACCTTCATCGAAGTAGCGCGAAGTTAGGCGCCACTGGCCGCGGGGGCGGCTTTCTTGCGGCTTGCGCGCCGTTTCTCCACCGGCGGCTGGCGATCGCTCTTTTTCAGAGCAGGCAAGACAATCGAAGTGACGAATTTCTTCTCGCCATGATCGTCGAATTTAATTACTATGTAATCGTCGTTGCAGGACATGACCGAGCCGAGTCCGAACTTTCCGTGCTCGACTTGGGCGCCTTGTGCGAATGCCGGTTTGCTGGCCATGGGCGGAAGAGATTCCTCTATACGTCATTGTAACAATTCGACTTATCTTGTGTCGAGTTGCTTTCGTAAGCGCGGGAAAAGCGCTGCTGCGTACCAGACGCAAGTAGTTCCATATAATGGGGTAAGCGACGCATGGAGGATTTGAAGAAGAAGTTGCAAGATGAGATTTCCGCGCTCGAATACGAATTGCGGAACGAATTGCCGAAGGAAATCCTGAAGGCGCGCGCTCACGGCGATCTCAGCGAGAATGCGGAGTACCATGCGGCCAAAGAGCGCCAGGCCTTTGTGAATGCGAAGCTCGGGCAGCTGCAGATGCGCTTGCGCGAGTTTTCGATGATCGATTTTTCGCGGATTCCACGCGACCGGGTGGGGCTCGGGTCCGAAGTGGTGGTTTTCGATGTCAACAAAGACGAGGAGTGTACTTACAACCTTGTGACCACCGAAGAAGCTGATGTAGCGAAAGGCAAGATCTCCACGAGTTCGCCCATTGGAAAGGGCCTGCTGGGCAAGCGTGTGGGAGATACTGTCAGAATTCAGATCCCCGGCGGTACCAGAGAAATGGAAATCCTGCGGCTGACCACCATTCACGACGCACCGAGTTCGTAGGACGGCAACGATGATGACGTACACGCGCGCGATTGGCCTCGGGTCGAACAAAGTCATTCGGATGATTGTGCGGGGCCTGGCATTGTCCAAGATCAATCCCAACATCCTCACGTTTCTCGGGCTGGTCATCAACATGGTGGCCGCGGCCTTTCTAGCGTTCGGGCATTTTCGGACCGCCGGATTTGTGATCATCTTCGCGGGACTGTTCGACATGGTAGACGGGCGTGTCGCGCGCGCTACCAACCAAGTCACGCGATTCGGCGGCTTTTTCGATTCGGTACTAGATCGGTACTCGGATATCGCACTGTTGGTTGGGCTCCTGGTTTATTACGGCACTATTAACCGGTCTTCATATGTGGTTTTAACCGCAATCGTAATGGCAGCCTCGGTGATGATCAGTTACACTCGGTCGCGAGCGGAAAATATCGTGCCTACGTGCAAAGTTGGATTTTTGGAACGCCCCGAAAGAGTAGTACTGCTGATTCTCGGCGCACTATTCGATCGCATGGCGCCGGTACTATGGGTAATTGCGGTACTAGGAAATTTGACTGTGATTCACCGCATGATCTTCACTTACCAGGAAGCGAAGCGGCTGGAAGACGCCCAGTTGCGCTCCAGAGCCGTGGCGGCGTCCGGTAGCAGAACTATCTAGCCGTTTCCAGGATCACGATGGCAAAGGCCATTTCGGCCGTGTGCGTGAGCGAAATGGATATGCGCTGGACGCCTAAGTGTTCTGCAACTTGCTGCGCTACACCGGTAAGGCGCAGCGTAGGGCGTCCGGAAAGTTCGTTCACCACTTCGAAATCCTTCCACGTAACGCCCAGATTCCAACCTGTCCCAATAGCTTTCATTCCGGCTTCCTTCGCGGCGAAGCGAGCAGCGAAGCGCTCGGCTGAATTCGCTTTGCTTGCGGCGTACGCGCGCTCGCGCTGCGTATAAACGCGCTTCAGGAAGCGATCGCCCCAGCGGGCAATGCTCCGTCGGATACGCGCAACTTCCGCGAGGTCTGTACCGACACCGACGATCATACATCCATCATCTACGCGAGCAACGTATAGATGAGAGAATAAGGGCGTCCATGCACATCCCGGATAACTTCCTATCCACTCCGGTTTGGGCCACGCTGGATGCTCTCGCTCTGCCGGCGGTCGTGGCGGTGTCGCGAGAGGCTCAAAAAAGGACGGACAACAACCGGCTGCCCTTATTGGGCGTGATGGGCGCATTTGTGTTCGCGGCGCAGATGATCAACTTTCCCGTCGGCATCGGCACCAGCGGTCATTTGGTAGGCGGAACACTTCTCGCATGCTTGTTGGGTCCTTGGCCGGCAGCGCTCGTGCTGACTGCCATCCTCATGGTGCAAGCGCTGATCTTTCAGGATGGTGGAGTGCTTGCGCTCGGCGCAAACGTGATCAATATGGCGCTCGCGGGCGTGCTGGCCGGTTACTTACCCGCGTGCTGGCTGTTCCGGACTAAATGGAAATCCTACGGCGTATTCGCGGGCGGCGTTTGTTCCGTCCTGGTAAGTGGTGTGCTTGCGCTCGCCGAGCTGCTGCTCTCGGGAATCCGCATGCCGGGAATGTTGATTAAAGTCTCACTGGGCCTGTTTACCATCAATGCTTTGATCGAAGGCGCAATCACCGTCTCCGTGCTGGGGGCTATCGAACGGTTGAACCCTGGCCTGACGCTCGCCGCTTTCGGCGCAGAAAAAACCGCAACAGTTCCCGGAGCGGCCTGGCGCCAAGTGCTGGCTGTTGTGGCCTTTGCTTCCGTAACGCTGGCCGCGGTCGGGGTGTTATTCGCATCAACGCTGCCGGACGGCCTGGAGCATCTCGCCAAGAAGATGGGAATGCCTTTCGGCCATGTCTTCTTTCATTCACAACTAGCCGATTATGAGATACACGCGTTGGGAAAGAGTTGGCTGAGCCGAGCCAGTGCCGGTCTAGCCGGGCTGCTGCTGATTTATGCTATTTGTACGCTGGGCGGGCACTTACTGGCCCGCGCTCGCCGGTCTTATTCGTGACCGCGCCGGACGGGATCTGATTGCGTCAAGCGACATTCGCGCGCTGGAGTAACCAGGCGAGCCCGGTTCATCGCTTCGACGCACGCCTTAAATTGCTCCTGCTGATCGCGTTTGTAGTCTCGGTAGCGTTGCTCCGGTCTCTTTCCGCCATACAGTTAGGAGTTGCGTCCGCCGCGCTTCTCGCGGCTGCTTCGGCGGGCAAACTTCCGCTGTGGCGCTTATTGCGGGCTTCGTTGTTCGTGCTTCCCTTCGTCGGCTTGTTCTCGCTCATCGTCTATGTAACTGGCGATACACGTCGAGCCTCGTTCATTCTGGTAAAAAGCTATCTTTCGGCATTAGCCGTACTCGTCACCGTATCCTCTACGCCGCTCCCGCAGTTGCTCGCAGCCGCACGCTTTTTTCGACTTCCAGCGCTGCTGATTGAAGTAACGCAGTTGATCTATCGGTATATCTTCGTCCTATCTGGCGAGGCGCAGGCGATGCGAACAGCCTTTCTCACACGCGGCGGACAGCCAGGGCGCCGCGCGGTGAAAGCATCTTCCGGAATGATCGCCGTCCTCTTCAGCCGCTCTTACGAGAAGGCAGCAGTGATTCATAACGCTATGTGTGCTCGCGGCTTTTCAGGGCGCCTCCGGACCGCAAAGTTCCCCCCCATTCCGTTCACCGAAGCCATTGTTACGCTGGGCGGACTCATATTCGCGGCCGCGCTGCACTTCGTCTAGCATGGGCGCGCTCGTCGAACTCCGGAATCTGAGTTATCAACATCCAGACGGCGCCAAGGCGCTGGATAACATTTCCCTGCAGGTCGCCGAAGGCGAGAGCCTGGCCGTATTAGGCCCAAATGGTTCCGGAAAGACCACTTTGTTACTGCATTTGAGCGGTATCCTGAGCGGACAAGGAGTGGTTCGGGTCGGCGGCCTGGAAGTTTTGCCGCGCAATCTGGACGAGATCCGGCGTCGAGTAGGTCTGGTTTTTCAGGATGCTGATGAGCAGTTATTCATGCCCACGGTGCTCGAAGATGTCATGTTTGGCCCCCTGAACCTGGGCCAGCCTTTCCAGGACGCGGAAAAGCGCGCCCGTGACGTACTTACACGCGTGGGTATTGGGCCGGATCTCCTGGAGCGCCCTCCGTTTCACTTGAGCGCGGGCGAGAAACGGCGCGTCGCTATCGCCGGAGTACTGGCCATGGAGCCGCAGTTATTGCTTCTCGACGAGCCTACGACTTCGCTCGACCCACCTGGGCAACGCGCCTTGTTAGAGTTGTTACGCGCTCTCCCGCAACCTAAGATTATTGCGACACACGACGTGCATTTCGCTGCAGCGCTCAGTAGAAGAGCCGTCTTCCTACAGAATGGGCGGCTGCTGGCGGATGGGGAGATCGGAAAAATTGTCGAGGAATTCGGGTGGAATCCCTACTCTTGACTCTTCCGGAACGCGGCCCAACGCTTCTTTTGCGCCGCCGCGATCCTCTTACGAGCCTCCGGACTGAGAACCCGTTTCTTGCGTGTTGTTCCGGAGCTGCCGGCCGACGCCTTAACTGCCCCCCCGCCGCCGCCGCTCTGCTTCGGAGGCCTGCCGACCCGTCGTCCCATGAGCGACCGGACCTGCGCTATTTGCTCGTCAATCTTCTGTTTTTGCGTTTCCAGGCCCTGCAATGCAGCCTCTAGAATTTCCGTGTTTGGTGCCGCGGATGTTTTTGCCATATATCTTAGTTAGTAACACACCTCTGCTGATTTGACCAATCCAACGCACTTACGACTCCGAATCGTACATGATCGTTACAGGACCGTCGTTTATTAAATGTACTTGCATTCGAGCCTGGAATGTGCCGGTCTCTACCCGAAAGCCCTTAGCGCGGCACAATCCGACGAAGTATTCATATAGCTCCTTCGCTGCCTCCGCCTTTGCCGCGTCCGAATACGAAGGACGATTGCCTCTCCGCATATTTGCGCACAATGTAAATTGAGATACAATGAGTAACTCTCCTGAGACGTCGCCTAAGCTCAGGTTCATTTTCCCTACGCTGTCGGAGAAAATTCGCAATTGCGTCACTTTTTGGGCAACCGCCTCTGCCTGAGCCTTGGTATCGGTACGCACGACACCAAGAAACACGACTAAACCCGCGCTTATCTGCCCCGTTATAACGCCGTCCACGGTCACTCTGGCTTCGGAGACTCGCTGCAGTAAAGCACGCATATAACCATTGAACACGATTTCCGTTATTTAGCCGATACACGTGTCGGGCGAACAAACGAGTCTTGTAAGATCAAGGAGCGCTAAGGAACGCAAGTGAGAACACTCGTCCCGGCGCCTGACCACCACGTTTGATACTTCAGATCTTCTTCTGGCTTGTTATTGCGATTCCGGTTTATGCCTATTTTGGATATCCGGCGACCCTGCTCATCTTGCGCCGCATCGTCCATCGAGCGGTCGAAAAACGTGAGATTACCCCTCGTGTGTCTCTGTTGGTACCGGCATATAACGAGCAATCCAATATAGAGCGCAAGATCCGCAACTCGCTGGCGATCGAGTATCCGGCAGAGCTGTTGGAAATCGTAGTGGCTTGTGACGGTTCCAAGGACAACACGCCTAATATTGCCAAAGAGCTTGCCGAGTCGGCGGAGACCGGCGGCCGCGTCCGTGTGCTCGATTTTCCGGTAAATCGGGGTAAGATCATGACTCTAAACGCGGCAGTAAAAGAGCTGCGAGGTGAAATTATTGTGTTCTCCGATGCTTCAGCGATCCTGAACGCGGATGCTCTAAGGAAACTGATCCGGAACTTCGCGGACCGTCGAGTCGGCGCGGTTAGTGGAAAGTACACCGTCATCAAGCCGCACGAGGTGAATATAGGAGCTTCGGAAGACTTTTACTGGAGGTACGAGACATTCTTGAAGACATTGGAAGCCGAGTTGTCGTCGACCTTGGGCGGACATGGGCATTTGCATGCAATTCGGGCCGAACTATACCCGTTCCCACCGCCCGGCACAATCAACGATGACTATATAATCCATGCCTCGGTGATTGCGAAGGGCTGGCGCGCGATCTATGAGCCAGAGGCTGTGATCCGCGAGGAAGCGCATGAAATGACCGGATTCGGGAGAAGGATCCGGATTATGGCGGGTAACATCCAGCAGCTACGCGAGATCGGGCCGTTGCTCAAACCGCTCCGCCCGCTACCGGTATTCTTCTTTTTCTGTCATAAAGGCCTTAGATTGTTGGTGCCATTTGCGATGATTGCGGCATTTATCTTGAATCTCTTCCTATTACAGCGGCCGCTTTATCGAGCACTCTTAGGCGGTCAAGTAATTTTCTATTTGCTGGCCATCTGTGGGTCTCTGACGCGGCTGCGTCCGAAGTTTCTGATGCTGCCGTATTACTTCTCGATGATCAATGCCGCCACCTTCCTCGGCGCTTATTATGCATTTACAGACCTGAAGCGGATGCGATGGAAGTAGCGCCGGGCGCTATTCGTGAACTCGAATGGATATCTAGTGCCTAGCTGTGGAGGATGTGAGTTGCCGGGATACGCGTCCAAACAGAAAGCCTACGCACAGGGCGACTAACAGTGACCGGCCCACTTTAGCAACGCGTCGCCTGGAACGCGGCGCCGGCCCGAGGAGTAGCTGCGGGTTTGTATTCGCATTTGGGGTTGGCTCAGAAGCCGCTGGGTTGGATACGGCCTGGCGGCGGTGATCTAGAGCGGGAACCCGAAAAAGAGTCGATGTTACTGGGAACTCGTTAATCGGCTTCGGAGCCTGGAGGGCCGTTGACTCCAGGTGCCGAGCGTCGCCGGTATCGTAATCGGCATATACCCGAGTAAATTCAGCGCCAAAGAAAAAGATTTGAGCCGAATAATAAACCCAGACAATCACCGCCACTAATGAGCCCGCCGCACCGTATGCCGATCCTACGCCCGCCTTGCCTAGATACAGCCCGAGGAGAAATTTTCCAACGGTGAAGAGAAGTGCGGTAAGAATTGCCCCGACTCGTACGTCCCGCCATGAGATGGTCCGGGCGGGGACAAATTTGAACAGCAGCGCGAACAGGAATGTAATCACCACGAGCGAAACAAGAAAGTTGATGCCCTCGAGTATCGGCACCGGCATAGGAACCAACTGACCGAAAAACTTGCCGATAACTGCTAAGCCTGCGCTCAAAATTAGCGAAACGAGCAGCAAGAACCCTACCGATAAGACCATGCCAAACGAGAATAGCTTCTGTTTGAGCATGCCGCGCCAGCCGGATTCTTGTTTCGGCTCTGCGTCCCAGATGGTGTTCAGAGCGTCGCGAAGCTCGCTAAAAACACCCGATGCGCCGAACAGCAACGTAACGAACGCGACCGCGCTCGCGAAGATCCCGGATGATGGTTTCTGAGCATTTTCCAGCAGCGACTTGACTGTGTCCGCACCCCGGTCGCCTATCATCTGGCGAGCTTGCTCCATTAGCGCGTTCTGAGTTGTGTGGCGGTCGAAGACCAGGGCAGTCATGGCAGCAATTAACACCAACAGCGGGGCAAAGGAGAGCAGGCTGTAGAAAGCAACCGAAGCGCCAAGCCGAGGCGCTTGATGCTCACTCCACTTATTGAAGGTTTGTTTCGCTAGAGAAATCCAGGTTTTGATGCTCATAAGCGCTTCTCTACCTAGATGAAGGACCGCCAGATTCCCGGCACCCGTATCTTTTCCGGCCAGTCGGGTTCGGGGCGTTCTTAAAACGGAATGGTGAACTTAAAGCTAGATCCCTGCTCTCCGCTGCTTTCCACCCAGATTTGGCCGCCATGCGCAGCGATAATTTTCCGGCAAACCGCCAATCCGAGTCCGGCGCCCGGCACTTCTTTGCCGTGCAGCCGTTTGAACGGCAAGAAGATCTGCTCATGAAAACGGGGTTCGATTCCCTTCCCGTTGTCCCGGATTGAAATCGTGTGCTCTTCGTCTCCCTCTTCCGCAGTTATTTCGATAACCGGCGGCTCGCCTGAACGGTAAGTTACGGCGTTCGCAAATAATTGTTCAAAGACTTGCGACAGTTGCGTCTGATCGGCCAGCACCTCCGGCAGATCTCCGCATACCACATTCGCCCCCGATTCGCGGATCCGGTCATTTAGCTTGTAGCGTGCAGATTGTACGATCGAGCTCAGCTTCACCATGCTGCGGCGCGGCGAGTTGCCCGCCCGGGAGTAGGCGAGCAAAGCTTGCAGCAGGCCGGTCACTTGCTTCGCGCCATGCACGATGAAGCCGGTTAATTCGCTAGTCTCCGCATCCTCGGCGTACTTACGCTGCAGCAACTGGGCGTACGCGGAGATTGCGCGAAGCGGCTCTTGTAAATCGTGGCTGGTCGCATACACGAAGTCGTGCAGTTCCTTGACTGCTCCCTCCGCCGCCGCCCGCGCCGCGTTCTGCGCGCTCGAGCATTCTTCCAGTGCTGTCTTAAGCTCCGCTGTCTCGCGCAACGCCTGGGCTAACTCTGCCTCGGTTGGCATGACGTTATGCTACATGCACAGCAGCAACCGTCCTGGCGTTATGCAACCTGCAACAAGCCAAGCCGTTCGAGTAGAGCGTTCGCATCCGGATCGCGGCCCATGAAACAACGGTACAGTTCCGCGGGATCCTCGCTGTCACCGCGCTCAAGAATGTGACGGCGGTACTCCTGGCCCGTCGCCGTGCTGAAAATGCCCTCCCGGCGGAAACGGCTGAAGGCATCCGCATCCAGAACCTCCGCCCACTTATACGAGTAGTAACCGGCCCCATATGCTACCGGACTCGAGAACAGATGAGTGAAGCTCGCAATCATTGCATAATCCGGCGGCAAAGGCGCCGGTGAGAATCCTTCGAGAATGTTGCGGGCGTAGTCCAGCACGTCGCCGCCCTGCTCGGGATCATATTCACGATGCAGCTTCAGGTCCACCATTCCGTAACCGAGCTGGCGCATCTGTGCGTTCGCGCTTCGGAAGGTGCGCGCGCGTTTCATCTTTGCAAAGAGTTCGCCCGGCATCGCCTCCCCGGTCTTGTAATGCCGCGCAAATAGATGCAGCGCTTCTTGCTCCATGCACCAGTTCTCCATGATTTGCGACGGCAATTCGACGAAATCCCAGGGCACGTTGGTCCCGGCCAGCGTCCGCACCGGCACGCGGCTGAGGGTGTGATGCAGCAGATGCCCGAACTCATGGAAGATGGTCTCCACTTCGCGATGCGTCAATAGGGACGGCGTGTCTTCCACGGGAGGCGTTAGATTGCCGCAGATCAGACCCAGGTGCGGCTGCCCTTTGCCCGGATTGCCTGTAACAAGCGAATCCATCCAGGCCCCGCCGCGCTTGTTTTCACGCGGAAACCAATCCGTGTAGAAGCCGCCCAGCAACTCGCCGGACAAGGCGTCCTCGATGCGGTAGTATTTTACGGCGGAACTCCATCCTGGAATACCCGGCTCTTCGATCACCTTGATGCCCAGGACGCGGCTGAAAATGTCGAACATTCCCGCCACCACGCGGTCGAGCTGGAAATAGGGCCGCAATTCCTCTTCGTCGAAATCGTAGAGCGCCCGGCGCTGTTTTTCCGCCACGTAGGACACGTCCCAGGGCCGCATCTCGCCGTAACCGAGGGTTTGGCCCACTTCCGTCAAGCTGTGGTTTTCGCGCTCGAAGAAAGGTTGAGTTTTCTTATACAGATCTTCGAGGAACCCTTGCGCCTGCTCGCCTAAATGCGCCATTCGGTCTTCGAGCACCAAATCCGCGAAATCACGGTAGCCTAGCAGTCGCGCCTTGTCGCGGCGCAATCGCAAGATCTCGACCAGCAGCGCGCGATTGTCATAAGCTCCCGAAGCTGCGCGCGTGTTGTAAGCTTCCCACAACTGCTGGCGCACCGACCGGTCGTCCAGGTAAGCCATCGCTGCGATGTAACTGGGGCCTTGCAGCGTCAAGCGCCAGCCTTCCTTGCCCTTCGCTTTCGCGCTCTCCCGCGCCGCCATCCTCCCCGATTCCGGCAGTCCTGCCAATTTGCTCTCGTCCGTGATAACGATCTCAAACGAGTTCGTCGCGTCTAAAACATTTTCCGCGAATTTGGTGGTTGCCTTGGTCAACTGGACGTCTATCGATTCCAGCTTCTGTTTGCCTGCCGCATCGAGATCGGCGCCGGAGCGGCGGAATGCGCTCACGGTCTTTTTCAGGAACCGCTTGTGTACCGGCGCAAGATCCCGCGCCTCCGCGCTCTCACCGACTGCCTTGATGGCAGACCACAGCTTCGTGTCCAGCGGAATCGCCGTGTAAAACATGCTGACCGGCCCCTGCACCGCGTTGTAAGCAGCGCGCAACTCCGGCGTCGTCACTACGCCCTCCAGATGACGAACCACCCCGATAGCAAAATCCAACGGCTCGGTCATCTTGTCCAGGCCGAGCAAAATGTTTTCGTATGTACGCGGGACACCCGGTCCGCCGAGATCGGCCAGCCTCTTTTTCATCTGTTCGAGCAGCAATTGAATCGCAGGCTGAACATCTTCCGCTTTGATCGCGTCGAATTGAATCGGAAATCGCTCCGTCAAGAGCGGATTATCAGTTAGTATTTCTGCCATTATTTATGAGATAGAAGACCGAGGGTGTCTTCACCAGACCCGGCATCCCTTTCCACTCGCCGGGTACATCGCGTCCCCCGCTTTGCACCCGAAAGCCTGGCTGAATTGCATCATGTTGGAGACCACCAAGTTCGTTCGAGCCGGCCCGGCCGAATGCGGATCAGTCTGAGCCAGCAGGCGCGCCTGTTCGGGCCGCACGTTCTGGCACCAGATCTGTGCGTAGCCCAGGAAAAACTGCTGCGCTTGCGTGTAGCCGTCTTGTTCGGCGCTGAGCGCGACGCTCTTCTTGGCTAGATCGTCCATTAGGGCGTAATAGGCCAAGTGCAGGCCGCCATTATCAGCCGTGTTCTCGCCGAGCGTCAGTTTGCCATTCAAGTTCACTCCTGGCAGCGGGCTGAATTTGCCATATTCGTCCACCAGGCACTGCGAGAGTTTCTCGAATTGTTCCGCATCGCTCTTCTGCCACCAATCCCGCAGATTTCCGTCGGCGTCGAATTGCCGGCCCTGGTCGTCGAATCCGTGCGTGAGTTCGTGTCCGACCACCATACCTACCGCGCCGTAATTGACCGCGTCGTCCGCGCGGTTGGAATAGAACGGGGGCTGCAAAATACCCGCTGGGAAATTGATGTTGTTTTGCGTCGGGTCGTAATACGCGTTCACGGTGGGCGGCGTCATGCCCCACTCGCCGCGATCTACCGGCTTGCCGATCTTGTCGAGCTCACGCTTGCTTTCAAACTGGTTGGCACGGTACCAATTGCCGAAGTAATCGTTTTCGACGATGTTCACTGAGGAGTAATCGCGCCATTTATCCGGATAGCCGATTTTGTTCGCCACCGCGTGGAGTTTGACCATTGCCTGCTGCTTGGTCTGCTCGCTCATCCAGGCCAGCGACTCGATGTCTTTGCCCATCTCAAACTCGATCTCATGAACCATTTCGAGCGTGCGTTCCTTGCCCTGTTCGCCGAATGTCTTCTCCACGAACTTGCGGCCCAGCGCCTCGCCTAGCTCGTCGTCAGTGGCCGATACGCAGCGTCTCCAGCGCGGTTTCAACTGAGTCGTACCTGAAAGTGTCCGCCCGTAGAAATCGAAGTTTTCATCTACGAACGCCTTCGTCAGCAGCGGCGCGCTACTACTCAGGTAATGCCATCTCAGGTAGTCTTTCAAATCCTCCAGGTTCTCCTTGCTTAGAAGCGTGTTGAACGCCTTGAAGAAAGCCGGCACCGCAACATTGAGTTTTGAAAACTCAGGCGCATTCAGCTCAGTAAAGAATTCGCCGAAATCGAAGCGCGGAACTAACTGTGCAAGCTCTTTCTTGGGCATTTCATGAACTAACAGTTGAGGATTGCGCCGCGATGTCACGTCAAGCGACTCCTTTGCGAGATCCGCCTCGATCGACATGACGGTTTGCGCCTTCTTCGTCGCATCCGCCGGCGCGGCGCCGTTCAGTTCGAACATTTTGGCGACATGCGCGACATATTTCTGCCGGATCTCTTGCGATTTGGCGTCGGTCCTGAAATAGTAATCCTTCTCAGGCAGGCCCAGCCCACCTTGATCGATGGTCGCGATTTCCATCTTCGCGTCGGTCGGATCGGGCTCAGAGCCCAATTCGAAAAACACGCTCACCTGCCGATCCTGGAGCCGGGCTACTTCGTCCAACAGCTCCCGCAGATTACTGATCTTCGAGATTCGTTCGAGCTCCGATTCCAAGGGTGCCGCGCCGCGCTGCTCAATCGCGGCCTCGTCCATGCAGGAACCGTAGAAACCACCGATCTTCTGATCGATCGAAGACCGGTCTTGATGCTTTTCTGAATCCTCCAGAATCCCGCGAAGGATCTCCTGGTTGCGTCGGAATAGCTCGTCGAAACGGCCCCAACTGCTTTGGTCGGCAGGAATCGGATTATTTTTGATCCAATTCCCGCAGGCGTATTGGTAGAAGTCGTTGCAAGGGTTCGCCGACTTATCGATAGCATTCAAATCCAGCCCGCTCTGCGCCGGCTGCTCGGCGCCGGACTGCGCAAAGGCTGTGTGTACCAGAAACGCGCATGCGATCGCGCCCGCCACTACCCATCTAGTTTTTTCCATCGCTTTCAGTGTAATCACCAGACGCGGCAGCCATTGGCCGCGACCATGGGCTGCCCTGCCGAACACCCGAACGCCTTTGCAAACTCAGGCATGTTCTCGACAACCCCGATCACTCGAAACTCGCCGGGCGAGTGCGGATTTGTGCGTAGAGACGTGCGCAGCGCTTCGGGACGCTGGTTCTGGCACCAGATCTGCGCGTACCCCAGGAAGAACCGTTGCTGCGGTGTGAAGCCGTCGAGGGTGTCTTTGTCGACCGTTCCGTTTTCCATTCCGCCCAGCAGCGCCAAATAGGCAAGCCGCACGCCCGCATTGTCGGCTCCGTTTTCGCCCAGCGTTAACCGGCCGTTGATGTTCTCTCCCGCAACCGGGCTGAAACTCGAATACTCGTTCGCCACGCAATCGGCCCGCTTCTTGAATTCCGCTCCATCCTGCGAGGTCCACCAGTCCCGAAGATTGCCATCCGCGTCGAACTGCCGTCCCTGATCGTCGAACCCATGCGTCAGTTCGTGCCCGATTACAGCGCCGATCCCGCCGAAGTTAACTGCCATATCCGCCGTGCTCGTGTAGAAGGGCGGCTGTAGAATGCCGGCCGGGAAGTTGATATTGTTCTCGGGCGGACTGTAGTAAGCATTCACGGTGGGAGGAGTCATGCCGAATTCCGAGCGGTCTACAAGCTGGCCGATCTTAGTCAGATTCCTGTGCTGCTCGAATTCAGCCGCGCGCTCCGCATCGCCCACCAAATCGCCGTCCACGATCTTCACACTCGAATAATCGCGCCATTTTGCCGGATACCCGATCTTGTTCGTCACGCCGTGCAGTTTCGCCAATGCCTGCTGCTTAGTGGTATCGCTCATCCAGGAGAGCGATTTAATGTCGGTCTCCATCTCCGTCTCGATAATGTTCACCAACTGCTGCGTCTTTTGTTTCGATTCGCCGGCAAACGCCTTCTCGACATATTTCTGGCCCAGCGCCTCGCCCAGATTGCGGTCCGTCAGTTGCACACACCGCTTCCAGCGCGGCTGCAGTTCCTGCGCCCCCGTCAAATAGCGGCCATAGAATTCAAAATTCAAATCCACAAATGGCTTACTGAGCAGCGGAGCGTAATGCGACACCTCGTGCCAGATGACATAGCTCTTCAGATCGTCCAGGGTGGTGGAGTCGATGGCGGCATTGAGCGCCTTGAAGAAATCGGGAACAGAAACGTTCATCGTAGTAAATTCAGGTGCGTGCCGTTCCGCCAGATACTGCTTGAAATTGAAGGTTGGAATGAGAGCTTCGAATTCGGCAACCTGCATGCTGTGGTGCGTCAAGTGCGGATCGCGGCGCGACACCCGGTCGAGCGAGCCCTTCGCCAATGCCGTCTCCAGCTCCAGGATTGCGTTTGCCTTTGCATCCGCCGCCGGAGCCGAGTCCCCGAGCAACTGAAACATCTTCGAGACATGCTCGGCGTACTTCTTTCGCCTCTGCTCATCCTTCGCCTCCAAGTAGTAGCTCCTGTCGGGCAATCCTAAGCCGCCTTGGTCCGCGTCTGCAATCTCGATCGTTGATTTATCCGGATCCGGCTCGGGGCCAAATGTAAAAAGGACCGGAACGCCTTGGCGGTGCAATTGGGCTATCTCGGCCGCCAAGTCCGACTTGTCTTTCATCGCGCGTATGCGTTCGATTTCCGGCATCACCGGCTCATCTCCCTTCTTTTCAGCGCCGGCTTCGTCCATACACGAGCCATAGAATGCGCCGATCTTTTGATCGATGGGAGACCGGTCCTGATGCTTCGCGGAATCCTCTAGAATCTGGTGCAACACCTCTTGATTTCGGTCGGCCAATTCTTGAAACCGGCCCCACACCGCATACTGCGCGGGAATTGGATTCTCCCGCATCCAGTTGCCGCAGGCAAACTTGTAAAAATCTTGGCAGGGGTTCACGGTCCGGTCCATCGCGCCCACGTCGACGCCGCTCGAGGGCGGTTTCTGTGAGAGCGCGACGGCCGAAAACACAAGCAGGCAGACGCCCGCGCGCGCAAAGAGTTCTCGTAGCATACCGTCCTAATAAGTACCAAATTTATTTAACGCAGCGGCGGCGTACCCACCAAGCCAGCAACGCCGCCCCGGCCAGCGCAGCCGCGAAGGCCGCCGTGTACCGGTGAATCAGCGACATTGCATCTCTCCAATGCTCGCCAACCAAGTATCCAACCAGCAGGAAAGTCGCAACCCAAATAGCGGCGCCCGCATAGGCGAAACGCGCGAAGGTCGCGTACTCGAGTTCGGACATGCCGGCTACTAGCGCGGTGAAATGCCGCACGCCGGGAATGAAATATCCAATCATCAACAGCCAATCTCCGGCGCGGCGAAACCACCGATGGACACGGTCGATGCGGGCCTCGGTGACATGGAGGTATCTCCCGTACCGCAGCACCACTCGATGGCCCAGCGTTCTGCCGATCGTGTAGCTCAGCGAGATCCCGCAGACGCTGCCGGCAAAACCGGCGAAAAACGCCAGCAGCGGTTGCAACCGCCCGGTCGAGATCAGGTATCCGGAGAAGACCAGCAAGGTCTCATCGGGAACGGGAAGCCCCACAATCCCCAACAGCAGCAATCCGAATAAGCCCGCGTAGCCGTATTGCGACAGCCAACTCAGCAGCGATTCCATATACAGACGAATTTGGCCCGCGGAACTCAGAGGATAGCAGGAGATCCGACCTACCTGCGTTACCATTCCGGTATGGCCCAGCCTGCCAGCCGGCTCTTCGAAGTGAAGTGCCCTTGTTGCGGATCGACCCTTCAGATCGATCCCGAGATCGAAGTCGTCATCCAACACCACGAACCCGAAAAGAAGCCGCTGATCGAAGACTTGCAGGCCGCCGTCCAACAACTCAAGGGCGAGGCCGAGCGCCGCAATGAAGTTTTCGAGAAAAGCTTCGCTTCGCACCTCAGCGGCGAGAAGATCCGCGAAAAGAAGTTCGAGGAACTGCTCAAACAGGCAAAACAAGACAAGTCCGGCGCGCCTCCCAAGCGGCCGTTCGATCTCGATTAAATGCCGCTGTTCGCCCTCAACACCCGCGCGTAATCTCCGCGCGCCAAACGCCGGACGAAATCCAGATCGCCGTCCAGGAAATCCAGCGAAGGCAGCAAATGCAAATCAATCCAGCAGATCTGCTCGAACACGTTCGCGCACGGCTCGCCTTCGAAGTCGCGCACCGCGAAGAACAATAGGTGAACGCGGCTGCCGCTGGGGTAATCGTGTTCGTAGCGGGCGAGTTCGCTTCCGACTTTTGCTTCAATCTGCAGCTCTTCGCGCAGCTCGCGAACCAACGCCTGCTGCGGCGATTCGCCGTGTTCCACCTTGCCGCCGGGAAACTCCCATTTCAACGGATGCCGGTCGCTCTTTCGCCGCTGCCCCACCAACACTGCCCCATTGCGGTGGATGATACCTGCTGAAACCAGCAAGGGCGCGCGATTTCTCATGTGTTCACGTGTCCGCGGTGAGCCCGCCCGCGCTTCAGGCGGCGTCCACCCGCAGGAGATGGGCCGTTAAGCCGCTGCCGTTGCGCTCGAGATCAGTTGCCGGAGCACATAGGGCAGAATACCCCCGTGTCTGTAGTATTCGGCTTCCTGCGGCGTGTCGATGCGGGCTTTCACCTCGAACTCGATCTTTTTCCCATCCGGCTTGATGGCGGTCACCTGCGCGCAACTGGAAGGCGATGCGACGGCCGCCGGAACACCCGTCACCTGGTAGATCTCTTCGCCCGTCAAGCGCAGCGACTCCCGAGTGTTGCTGCCCGTGAATTGCAGCGGAAGAACGCCCATCTGCACCAGGTTGGAGCGATGAATACGCTCGAAACTTTCTGCAATTACGGCACGGACGCCGAGCAGCAGCGTACCCTTCGCCGCCCAGTCGCGGGACGAACCGGAGCCGTATTCCTTCCCGGCAATGACCAGCAACCCGACTCCTTCGGCCTTGTACTTCATGGCAGCGTCATAGATGAACATCTTCTCGCCGTCGGGCATGTGGCGAGTCCAACTGCCTTCCACGCCGGGCGCCATCTGGTTCTTCAAGCGGATGTTCCCGAAGGTGCCGCGCACCATCACCTCATGATTGCCGCGCCGGGCGCCGTAGCTGTTGAAATTCGCCGGCTTCACTCCCAGGGAGACGAGATACTTGCCGGCCGGGCTATCCACCGCAATCGAACCGGCAGGAGAAATATGATCCGTAGTAACTGAATCGCCCAAAACTGCCAGCACCCGCAAGCCTGCCATGTCCTGGACGAACTTACTGGGATCGACCAGCGTGTCGAAGTAAGGCGCTCGCTTGATGTACGTTGAATCGTTAGTCCATTCGTAGATACTGCCGGTGGGTATCTTCAGCGAGTTCCAGTTCTCGTCGCCCGCGAAGACTTCCGAATATTCCTTGCGGAAAAACTCGGTTCTGGCCGATTGTCTCACGACTGCATCCACCTCTTCCGGCGCTGGCCAGATGTCACGAAGATAGACTTTCTTCCCGTGTTCGTCCTTGCCCAAAGGCTCTTTCGTGATATCCACGTCCACGCGGCCCGCGAGCGCATACGCGACGACCAGCGGAGGCGATGCGAGGTAATTCGATCGAACCAGTGAGTTTACCCGCCCCTCGAAATTCCTGTTGCCGCTTAGAACCGCAGCCACATTCAGCTTCCCTTCCGTCACCGCGAAGGCCACGTTGTCCGGCAAGGGGCCGCTGTTGCCGATACAAGTTGTGCAGCCGTAACCAACCAGATGGAAGTTGAGTTTTTCCAAATACGGCATCAGTCCAGCGTCCGTCAAGTAATCGAAGACGACCTTCGATCCTGGAGCGAGCGATGTTTTGACCCAAGGTTTGGCGTGCAGTCCCTTTTCAACGGCCTTCTTGGCGAGCAGCCCGGCCGCTACCATCACGGACGGGTTCGACGTGTTGGTGCAACTGGTAATGGCGGCAATCACCACCGCGCCATCGTGAATCTTTTCTTGGTGGCTGTTGACCTGGAGATCGAAAGACTTCGGCGACCCATCGAGCGTCGACAGGAAATTCGCCTTCACGTCCGGCAGATCGATACGGTCTTGCGGCCGCTTTGGGCCCGCCATCGACGGCACTACTTTCGATAAGTCCAGCGATAAAGTGTCCGAATAAACCGGGTCCGACGAATCGGAAGTAAGAAAGAGATCCTGTTCCTTGGCGTAAGCCTCCACTAAGTGGACCTGTTCCGGCGACCGGTTTGTCAGCCTGAGATATTCCAAGGTGACGGCGTCGATGGGAAAGAATCCAATTGTTGCCCCGTACTCCGGGGCCATGTTACTGATGGTTGCGCGGTCCGCCACCGCCAGTGCACTTACTCCAGGACCATAGAATTCGACAAATTTCCCGACCACGCCTTTCTTGCGCAACATCTGCGTCACTGTGAGAACCAGGTCGGTCGCGGTTGCGCCTTCCGGCAATTTGCCGCTCAGCTTGAACCCGACCACCGGCGGCAGCAACATCGAAATGGGCTGCCCTAGCATGCAGGCTTCCGCCTCGATTCCACCCACGCCCCAACCAACCACGCCGACGCCGTTAATCATCGTGGTATGAGAGTCCGTGCCCATCAACGTATCGGGATAGGCACGCAGAACGCCGCCCTGGGTATCGCTGAAAACGACGCTCGCCAGGTACTCCAGATTGACTTGGTGAACGATCCCGGTATCGGGAGGCACTACGCGAAAATTGCCGAAGGCCTTCTGGCCCCACCGCAGGAACGCATAGCGCTCCTGATTACGGGCAAACTCGAGAATTGCATTCTGCTGAAACGCATGGGCGGAGCCAAAGGCGTCCACTTGGACAGAGTGGTCGATCACCAGGTCGGCGGGAATTAATGGATTCGCCAGCTCGGGATTCGCGCCCAGCTTCTTGAGCGCGTCGCGCATGGCCGCCAGGTCGACCACGCAGGGAACGCCGGTGAAGTCTTGCAGCAAGATTCGCGCGGGCCGAAATTGAATCTCCTGAGCCGCTTTTTTCGCATCCCACTTGGCGACATACTCTATGTCGGAAGCTTTGACGGTCTTTTCATCTTCGAAGCGCAGCAGGTTTTCCAGCAGAATTTTGGTCGAGTACGGCAGGCGCGATATCTTGAAGCCGCTTTTTTCAAGCGCATCCAAGCGGAAAATTTGGTAGTCGGAGTCGTTGACGCGCAGCGTGGCGCGTGCGCCGTAGGAATCTTTGCTGGCCATTTGATTTCAGTGTAGACGCTACATGTACTTCGGCTGCTCGATTCCCAGCACTTCAAGCGTCGCCGCTAACTGGTTGCGCACATAGCCGGTGAGCCAAACCAGCATATTTCGCCGCTCTGGATCCGGTTCGGCAATCACGGAATGCTCGTGATAGAAGATGTTGAAGGCTTGGGCGAGCTGAAAGGCGTACTTGGCGACGTGCGCAGGCTCGCCCGACGCGATGGCGCGCTCGATCGCGCTGCCGGATTTAGAGGCGAGCAGCAGGAGCTGCCAAAGCCCTTCCGTTTCCAAGCAGCGTGCGAGCACCTCGGGCTTCATGGCGGTTGCAACGGGCGGCTCCTCGCCGCGCTCGGCCAGTTTGCGAAGGATGTTTGCTGCCCGCACCGCGGCGTATTGCACGTACGGGCCAGTCTCGCCTTCAAAACTGAGCGCTTCGTGAAAATCGAAGGCAATAACGGAATTGCGCGTGAACTTCAGCATGAAGTAACGCAGTGCGCCCACGGCGATCTGCTTGGCGACGCTTTGCCGTTCGGCCGGGTCCGCCTCGGCGTGACGGTGCTCCACTTCGGCAAGCGCCGTCTCGCTGAGCTTGTCGATTAGGTCGTCGGCCTTTACGCCCAGGCCTTTGCGGCCCGAAACTTCCACGTGGGTGCGGCGCTTGTCCTCCTCCGATAGCTCAATCCCAAGTTCTACGCACGTCCGTGGCGACAGCGCCACCACCTCGTAGGAAAAATGGATCAAGGCATCGGCCTGCTGCTCAAACCCGAGCGCGCGGAAGCCGGCCACCACCACGTCTTGCAAATAAGATTGCTTGGAGTCGATGACTGTGAATACTTTCGATGCGGCGCCAAACCGGGGCGTTGGCGCTCGGCTGGGTTGATCGGTCGTGACCCACACCTGGCTGCCGTTCGGGTAAGTAGACCATGGCCGGTAGTAGAAATCTTTGCCGAGTAAACCGAACTTCCAGAGCTGGTAGGCAATATCCTTGCCGACGTAAGTCACGGTGCCGTTCGAGCGGACGATCACTTTGCTGTCCTCTTCGTCATGAGCCGCGGAATCGCGAAAGGCCGTAGAAGGCATGACCCAACAACCCCTGTTTTTCCCTTGGCTTTCGAAGTAAATTGCCTTCCTCTGCTTTAACAATTCGAAGGCTGCCGCCCAAAACTGAAGATGCAGGATTTCACTTTCTCGCGCAAGCAGTTCATAAGTAATAGATAACCGGTACATCGTCCGCAGATGTGCTTCGACGATTGCATCGGCCACCAAGTGGCCCATTTCCGCCAGTTCTCCCTGGCCGGACTCGACAGCGTGCAAAGTTTCCGCACGCCACTGAAGCGCATCTGGGTCCTTGCTGTAGTACGCCGAAGTTTGCGCATACAGGTCCCAGCACAAATAGTCAAAACGGACCGCCGGATCTTCGATGAGAGCCCGCACTTCCGAGGGCGTCTTTTTTTCCAGGAAGTGGAACCCCACCACGACGTCGGCAACCTGAACGCCGGTATTGTCGATATAATTTTGCACCTCGACCCGATGCCCGCGCCCGCGCAGCATGCGAACGAAGGTATCGCCGAGAATCGCATTCCGCAGGTGCCCGATATGTGCGGCCTTGTTCGGATTGATTGCGGTGTGCTCGACGATGATCTTTTCAGCGCTGGGCGGCGGTTCCGCTTCCGGCTGCTTCACCAGAGCGGCCGCGTATGTTCCACGGTCGAGACGAACATTGATGTAGCCATTGCCGGCGATCTCATAGCTCGAAACCCCTTCCGGCTTCGGCAGCCGCTCCACAATCTCTTCGGCGATGCTTTTGGGCGATCGCTTCAAGGTGCGCGCAAGCTGGAAGGCGATCGGAATGGCCAATTCGCCGAACGCACCCTGCTTCGGTTGTTCAAGCGTTACTTTAACGTTTGCGCCCAGTGGCTGCAGCGCCTGCTCGACCGCATCGATCAAATTCGCTTCTATCTGCTGAAACATTGTTTTCAGTATGCCGGACGCCCCGGAGCGTACAATTGGGATGTGCCGAAAGTAACTTTCCTGCCGGAGGATAAGACTGTCGAATTCGAACCTGACAAAATGCCTTTTCGCGACCACGGGAAGCGCGGATCCCTGCTGGACGTAGCGCTGAACTGCGATATCCATCTGGAGCATGCATGTGGCGGAAGCTGTGCCTGCACCACTTGCCACGTCATTGTCGTGGAAGGCGATAAAAACCTGTCAGAGCCCGAGGACGACGAACTCGACCGGCTGGATATGGCAGCGGGTTTGACGCTCCGCTCGCGGCTGGGCTGCCAGGCGGTGGTGAAAGGCGACGTGAAGGTCGAGATACCGGCCTGGAACCGGAACTACATCAGCGAAGGCGGCGGCTCAACGCTGTAGCAGTTGGTCCGCGCGGTTGCGAATTTGCGGCAAATAGGCCAGCAGCTTGTCCGTCAATTCACCGGAGATATCCGCTTTCAGATGAACCGTCTGCTGATCTTGACTGACCTGAATCGCATCGTATAGCTTTAGCAGATCCGAGTCGTTGTCGCGCGTGGTGAGGCGCGCCAGGCCAATGCCACCGCGCAAGGCATCGTGCACCCGCTGCGCGCCTTCGCTCGATACGCAAACGATTTCGGCCTGCAAATGCGTACCCGTATCGAAGCCGATGCCAAGGCTGGTTGCGTTCACGTAGCCAACGATGTTGGACAGCGCCGATTCGATGTCGGATCGCAGCGGCACCTCGCCGAGCGCCAGGCCTCCACGGCTGACAGCCCAGACCTGATCGGTTTTGGGTATGATCGCCAGCCGCGCCTGGAGTTCATCGGGGACGCCCGCGCCGGCGCTCTCAAGGTCAATCTCGGCGCGAACGGTCTGAGGGGAACCGGCAACCGCAACGCCGTGTTTCAAAAACGCCAGAGCTTCGCGATCCTCTCCGAACAGCCTGTAATTCTTGTAGCGCGTGGGTTGCATGCCCAAGGAACGCAACTTCCCTTCCAATGTTTCCCGATTGATTCGTTCGCGCGCCATGGCCACGGCCTGGTTTCCGTTCCAGGCTACTAACAAATCGGAGATATCGCGGCGCGGGTCGAGTCCTACGCGCTCCGACAGTGCGTCCAGCCACGGCACGTCGAGCAGGTTTTGGTGGCGCTGGAAGACTTGAGAAGCCTTCAGTCTGTCGACTTCCACCGCGGCGAGAGCTTTCGTGTCCGCCGGAATGAGGGGACGAAAAACCGAGTTGACGGACACCCCTGTCGCGCCCGGTTTCGTGCAGGCGCCCAGGACGGCAACTCCAATTAGAAGCGCAAAGGGCGCGGCTGCGCGCCACCAGACAGCAAATGAATCCGCTAGGTTATTGGGTGCGCTCGATTCCGCGACCGTTTTGCGCGCGTTCCTAAATAGGGCAGTGAGGAAATATCGCACTAGAAGTCTCTTCGCCTAAAAATGTAAACCGCGCCCGAGAGAACGGCAATTCCAAACGCGGCCGAGGTCCACGCCGGCGTCAGCCAATCTGCCGAACGGTCGTAGAGAATAATGTCTTTCATGGCGACTCCGAAATCGTAAATTTTCGGCACGATCCAATAAAACGCGAGCCAGAGATCGCGCGACCATTGCGAGTCCAGCAGTTTCACAACGATGTCGCGCTGCGCCAGGATGGTGCTGACCAGCATCAACGCGACGGCGATCATAACCGATAGCGCCGCGCTCTCCGAGAGCACGCCTATCAGCACCACCACGCACAGCAGCACGGCGAACATAAACAGGCTAATGGGAATCGCGATCAGGAACCGCGGCTCCCAGATGTTCGTCTTGAGGCCGATGATGATCCAGATGCTGCAGATCAGGTAAACATGATTCGCCGTCACGACCGCCAGGTTGCCGGCGTAGCGGCCCATTAGCAGCGTGGTCCGCGTGAGCGGCTTCGAGAGCAGAAGCGAGATACGCCCCGCTTCGAGCACGCTCGGAATCAGTCCAGCGGAGGCGAAGACGGCCAGAAATGTCCCCCAAATATAAAGGACGATCGAAACCCAGGAGTACGACACATTCACAAATTTGCGAATGTTATAAATGGGCCGCGCGGTAGCTTCAATGCCCATGAACGAAACAGCGCCTTGGACGATGTCGATTCTCAGGACGAACAAAAAGAGGCCGACAAGCAGCGACGATAAGCCGAACAGGCCCCAAAACAACCAACGCGCGCGGGCCTCCTGAAAGGTATCCCTGATAAGGGCAACGAACACGGGCACGCGTGAGGGGTTCAGTTGACTGCTCATGCCGCTTTCTCGCTGCTGGTCGTCTTGATGAACACGTCTTCCAGGCTGCTGCTTGAAACGGCAAGACTCTCGATGAATCCGCCGGCCGCGCGAATCTGGTCGATGACCCGGTTGGCCTCTTCGCGCGAACTTACTTGAAACTCAACCGCGCCTGCTCCCGGCAAAATAGGTGCACCCGTGCGGCGAATTTCTTCCAAAGCTTCTGCCGGCACGCTTGAAGCCGCAATTCGATAGCCGCGCCCGGCGACCAACGAGCTGATCTTGCCTTCCAGAGCCAGACGGCCCTTGTTCAAGATCGCAACGTACTCGCAAAACGATTCCACTTCGCTGAGCAAGTGCGAGTTGATGAACACGGTGACGCCCGCGCCAGTGAGGCTGTTTAAAATTTCGCGAATGTCGCGCCTGCCGACCGGGTCTACGCCATCGGTCGGCTCATCCAATACCAGAAGCCGGGGCTTATGCATCAGCGCCTGCGCCAGGCCGAGTCGCTGCAGCATGCCTTTCGAATACTTCTTGATGCGCATGTCGCCCCAGTCCTTTAAGCCGACCAACTCGAGCAGCTCAGCACTGCGCTGGCGCCGTTGCGGCTCCTCCACGCCCGACAGTGCTGCATAAAAATCCAATAGACCCTTGCCTGTTAAGTACGTAGGGAAACGATGATTTTCCGGCAAATACCCAACGGGGCGGCGCGCCTCCGGTTGGTATGCATTTCGACCGAAGATGGCGGCCGTGCCCGAGCTCGGATTGACGGCGGAAAGCAGCATCTTGACGAAAGTGGTCTTCCCCGCCCCGTTCGGACCCAACAAGCCGAACTTGACGCCGACGGGTACGCGAAGCGTAAGATTCGAAACCGCTGTGACTTCCCGGCCGCGGAACCGCGAGCGGTAGATCTTTTCGAGACCCGCCGTCTCAATCGCGTATTCGGCACTCATGTACTTTCAGGATACGAGTCAATGGCAACGTTAGTTCCACGACAGCGCCTACCCCTGTAACCGATTTGTTGCAAAGCAGTGCGAGCATGGTACCGGATGACGATCCGTGCCGCGGTGTTGCTCGTCCTGGCGATGAGTTGCGCCGCGCAGGACGCACCGGATTACCCGAAACAAACGCCTGAGAGTGCGCCGTCGAAGGCCGCCGAAATCCCACAGCAAAAGGAGAACCGGCCGCCCCAACCGCCCGAGGCGCAGCAGCGCTGGAACTTGTTTTGGCAGGCGACCACGATCGGCCAATATCATGGCACATTCCGCTCGCCCTACGAAGGCCCGGACAGCTTGCGGGACACTCCCGAGTGGGGCGATTCGGTGACTAGCACGATTTTCTTCGGTCTTCGGCTGGACAACGACACGCAACTATACTTCGATCCCGAGTTGTCCGGTGGCAGAGGATTCAGCAACGTGGACGGTGTCGCGAATGCCCCCAATGGGGAGCTGCCGCGCGTAGCCTCGGTCACGCCGAAACCGTATCTGGCGCGGCTTTACCTTCAGCACGATTTCGGGTGGGGAAGCGGGCGCGAGTCGTTCGACAGTGAAGAGAACCAGTTGGCCGGCTCCCGCCCCATGAACCGCTATACCGTGGCGGTCGGGCGATTCAGCCTGAGTGACTTCTTCGACAACAACCGCTACACGCACGATCCACGCACGCAATTCATGGGATGGGGCATCATGTACAACGGTGCGTGGGACTACCCGGCCGATACACGCGGCTACACCTGGGCGCTGTACCAGGAACTGCATACCACGAACTGGTCGTTCCGGTATGCGGCTGCAATGGAGCCGAAGGTGGCAAATGGCGAGCAATTCGATCATCGCGTGCTGCGCGACCGCGGCGACAACTTCGAGGTTGAGCGCCGGTATGCGATCCGCAAACATCCGGGCACAATCCGAGCCCTGGAGTTTCTCCTGCACACGGATTCAGGCAGCTATCAGGAAGCGCTGAAGCTGGCCGCGGAAACCGGCACCACGCCGAGTGTCATTGCGACCCGCGAGGTGGGGCGGCTGAAATATGGCTTTGGATTGAACCTGGAGCAGGAGATTACTTCCGATATTGGCGTCTTTTCGCGCCTGGGCTGGAACGATGGCAAGACGGAATCGTTTGCCTTTACCGCCATCGACCGGCTCGCGACCGGTGGCGTTTCGCTGACGGGAACGCGTTGGCGCCGCCGCTTCGACGTGGCTGCAACCGAGCTGACCGTTAGTGGCTTGTCGGCCGTGCATGCCGAGTATCTGGCGGCGGGTGGTCTCGACTTTCTGATCGGCGATGGGCGCCTGAACTACGGCCCCGAGTATGTGTGGGAAAGCTATTACAGCGCGCGCGTGTTGCCGGGGTTTTTCACAACCATCGACCTGCAGCGCGTGGAGAATCCGGCCTACAACCGGGATCGCGGCCCGGTTTGGATACCCAGCTTGCGGCTGCATCTCGAGTTCGGGAAGTAGCTTGACTTAGCACCTTGGCTTAGAACTGGGTACGGCGCTGACTCTCGGCAGTTCGTGGCGTCTCAGCCGGCGCCGCGGCGCTTGACATCGATATTCAATCGCTTGATTTTCTGATTGAGAGTGGAAAGCGGGATGTGCAGCGCTTCGGCGGCCTCGGTCTGGCTGAAGTTCGTGACCTCGAGCGCCTCGATGATCTTCCTGCGCTCGAAATCCGCCACCACTTCAAACAGAGATGCGTCCGGCGCCAGCATGCCATTGTGATCGCGCGAAATGCGCATGCCGCTGGCTTGCTGGAGGTGATCCGGGAGCACGTGCGCGGCCACCGAGGAGGTGGTGGCCAGCACGACCGCCCGTTCCACGACATTTTCCAACTCACGGACATTCCCCGGCCAGTTATGCTCCATCAGGATCTGCATGGCGTCAGGCTCGAAGCTCAGGAGCGAGCGTCCATCGCTATTCAGAAATTTCTCGTTTTCACGGCAGTAGCGGGCAAAGAAATGTTCGATCAAGAGCGGTATGTCCTCTTTGCGTTCGCGCAGCGGCGGCAGAACCAGGTTGATCACGTTGAGCCGATAATAGAGGTCTTCGCGGAATTTGCCGTCGTCCACCAGTTTCTTCAGCTCCGCGTTGGTGGCGGCGATGATGCGCACATCCACGCGCATGCTTTCGTTCGAGCCAAGCGGCATGAATTCGCGGTCCTGCAACACGCGCAGCAGCTTCACCTGAAGCTCCGCGCTGATGGTTCCGATCTCGTCGAAGAAGATGGTGCCGCGATTGGCCGTCTCGAAAAGGCCTTTGCGATTGGCGATGGCGCCTGTAAAGGAGCCCTTGATGTGCCCGAACAGGATGGATTCGAGTAGTTCCGAAGGCAGCGAGCCGCTATTAACCGGCACGAAGAGGTGGTCGGCGCGGACCGAGTGGGCGTGAATGGCTTTGGCGATGAGTTCCTTGCCGGTGCCGGTCTCGCCGGTGATCAAAATGGTGGCCCGGCTGGGCGCGACTTGCGCTACCTGGTCGAGCAGACGCAGCATGCGCTCGCTTTTGCCGACGATATTCGGGAAGGCATAGCGCTGCTTGAGGGCCCGCTTGAGTTGGGTGTTTTCGCGCTCCAGATGGCCTTTCGAGATCATCCGGTCGATTTCGATGAGCAGCTTTTCGTTGTCCCACGGCTTGGCGAAATAGTCGTTCGCGCCCGATTTCAGCGCGCGCACCGCGACCTCGACAGAGCCATACGCGGTCAGCATGAACACCGGAGTGTCGCCGTCGCGCTGGCGCATATCGGCGAGCACATCCATGCCGGAACGATCGGGCATCATCAGGTCCAGCAGGACCAGATCGTAACTTCCCGATTCAAACTTCTGCAGACCGGAAGCAGCATTCTCGGCGAGATCGACGGAGTAATTTTCGCCGGTTAGCAGCAGTTCGAGACTCTCGCGAATGTCGGCCTCGTCGTCGATGACGAGGATGCGCCGGCGATCCGGAGGACCGACACGGTCAGCCGGCAATTCTTGGTTGGTAAAGGCCACTACAGTGGTTGTAGCAGACGGTGGAAGGGACCAGCGACGGTGAGCGCTGCCTTTAGCAACGCGGCGGTAACGCGCAACTGGAGGAGTCCGTCCCGCTAGGAGCTTAGCCCTTGGCCGATAAGCAGCGACGGACCAAATACCACTTGACGAAAGCCCTCCGGCGTATATTACCATTTGGTTATGCAACCTCGGGGTTATATGCAAACGCCGAGTGGCCGTCTGGACGCCACCTTCGCGGCCCTCGCAGACCCTACCCGCCGAGCCATCCTTGCCCGGCTGACCTTGGGCGAGGCTTCCGTTACCGAGCTCGTCCAGCCATTTGCGATCACCCAGGCCGCCATTTCCAAGCACCTTAAAGTTCTGGAGCGGGCCGGGCTAATCTCACGCGAAAAGGACGCACAGCGGCGGCTCAGTCGACTTGACGCTAGGCCGCTGGCACAAGCCGACCAATGGCTGGAGGGTTACCGCCAATTTTGGAACGCTTCGTTCTCGCGTTTGGATGATTTGCTAGGCGAATTGCAACCATCCACGAAACAGGCCAAGACACCAACTCGCAGAAAGAGATAAAGGAAACGAATGTTATATCCAGACAGCTTTCGAATTACGACGCCGAGTGATCGCGTGATCGAAATCGTCCGCGATTTCCATGCGCCCTGCCAGCTCGTCTTTGACGCTTTCACGAAGCCGGACTTAGTCCGGCGGTGGCTGCTCGGTCCACCGGGCTGGACCATGCCGGTATGTGAAATCGACCTGAGAGTTGGTGGTGCGTACCGATATGTCTGGCGAAAGGATGGTGTGAAAGACATGGGGATGGGCGGGCTCTTCCGCGACGTGCTGATGCCTAGCCGATTGGTGGCCACGGAAAAGTTCGACGACTCCTGGTACCCCGGCGAAGCAGTGACCACCACGGAATTCATTGCAAAAGGCGAGCTCACAACGGTCAAAATCACCGTGCTCTACGAGTCGCAGGAGGCTCGTGACGTTGCCCGTAGGTCCGGTATGGAGCACGGTATGGCGGCAAGCTTCAACCGGCTGGAAGAACTGCTGTCGTAACTATCGAGCGAAGGAGCAAGACACAAATGATCGAAACACCCCAAGTGATTCAGACTGCGGCCCACTTGGCTGCGATCATCCACCTCACAATTGCACGAAGCGAGGTGCAAACCGTAATGGGCCCGGCCATCAGTGAAGTGATGGCTGCTGTCATGGCGCAAGGACTCGAACCGGCCGGGCCATGGTTCACCCATCATCTGAAGATGGACCCTGAGAAGTTTGATTTTCAGGTCTGCGTTCCGATTTCTACTCCCGTCGCCGCTGTTGGCCGAGTAGTGTGTGCCACGATGCCCGGCGCCAGGGTAGCCCGCACGATTCATCAGGGCCCTTACGACGGCACGGACGGGCTGGCCGCCGCTTGGAGCGAATTCGGCAAATGGATCGCAACGAATGGGCACGTCACGGGCCCGGATCTGTATGAATGCTATTTAACGGGGCCCGAATCGGGTTCCGGCCCGGAAGACTGGCGGACCGAATTGAGCCGCCCGCTCATAAAGTAACTGGAAACCACGCGAATCGTAGATAGACCCCGATCAGTAAGAGCCTCTACCACTTACTCGAACGCCATCCGTCACGAATCGGCGTGCCAGGTTTCAGCGACTTTCTTTCCGAAGCCCCGATTTATAAATCGAATGCCGACAAAAGACCCGGACCTACTCGATCTCCGTCGCCGCGGCCGGGCCGATCTGATCGCGGCGTTGGCCGATGGGTACCGCGGGTGCGTCCGTGGAACAAGTGACACCGCTGAAAGGACGCGAGACGAAACTGGAGTCAGGGCTTTGTCATAAAATCGGCTTTCCCAGTCGCCAAATCCACGGGCACTGAGTTGTGCTCATGCACGATCAGCCATGTGCCGCCGGTTTTCCGAAACACGTCGGTGGTGCGAACGTCAGCCTCGGTCCTTTTGCCGTCCTTGTCGGTCAATACGGAGTGCACGATCAGGTGCGCATAGCCGAAGGTGCCGTTTGCGGTTACATGCAGATCGCTCATCTCAGCCTCGGCCGGACCTGGATACTGGGCGAATAGATCCTCCCAATCTTTGCGGTAGGCCTTAGCTCCGACGTACTCACGCGGTGGCACGACATCAAATACAAACAAGCTGTCGTCCGGCGTGTAACATGACATAATTTTGTTCACGTCTTTCGCCTTGAACCCTTCCATAATACGCTGCTCAACGGCGGTAATCTCGCTCTTGTCATCCGAGTAAGCTTGAGCACGAGTCGAATATGCCGCTGTCAGCGCAGCGATGGAGACAACCGTACAGAGCACAGCCAAGTGTTTCATTGGACCACCTCCAGGAGGCATGCTAACACGCGGACGATGGTGGCGCCAGAAGCTTGCCATGCTGCCGACGGCTCTCAACCGTTGCCTTAAAGCGGCGGCTTCTCGAGAATTTCACCAACCGCCACACGGATACCGTGAAATTCCACGTATTCCCCTAAGCGCGCTTCTCTGGCGTCTTCATTCCTCATGATAACGATCGTCTTCGTCTTGCGATAAACAATCCAGACCTGCTCCGCCCCGTGTTGCAGGTACAAGTCAGCTTTTCGGTGAAGATTTCTGTTGCCCGGTAACGCGACTTCAATCACCAGCTCCGGTGCGCCCTGCAGCCAACCCTCGTTGTTCACAGCGTGCTGCCAGCGTTCTTCCTTGACGATCGCGAGGTCGGGCGCCGGCATCGAGTGCTTACCCAGAATGCAGGAAGAATCGTTCACTAAAGCGTAGCCCTCTTCTTCCAATCGCGACAGTTTTCGACGGAGGCGTCGCACTATATCCGCGTGCCAGGCTTTGGCAGATGGCGACAAAATCAATTCTCCTTCTATGAGCTCTTCCCGCTGGCCGTCGTCGCGATCGGGGCGGCGAAGGAACTCTTCAAGAGAGAGCGAGGTTGTGAACGCCGTACTCACAACTTAATTTTTACAGATCGCCGCAGTGTCCGCCAGCAGAAACACTTCACGGGCATTGTGCCCCGAAACCGTTTGTGGCCCGCAGAACCTTCGAGATCAACATACTTGTCAATTGGGGCGCGCCAAGCATTATTCAACTAGACCATGCGTGGCAGCGAAGAGCACCAGCTGTCCACGACTATGCAGATTCAGTTTCTTCATGATCTTGCCCCGATGGGAATCCACTGCGACGACGCTCAGATTTAACCGCGTGGCAATCTCCTCTTGAGTATTGCCTTGCACAATGAGTTGAAATACTTTGCGTTCCCGGCCCGATAACAGCTTAATAGGAGCATTCTGGTTTGCTCGGGATTCGGTCAGCAACGCTTTTGATACTTTGGGGCTAATGTACTCGTTTCCTCGGGCGACCGAGTGGATCGCGTTCACTAGTTCGTTGTCGATTGCGTCTTTTAAAACGTATCCGATCGCGCCTAGTCGAAGGGCTCTCCGAATATATGTAGGATTATTGTGCATGCTGAGGATTAGCACGCGGACTCGCTTGGTTGATTCCAAAATGGCTTCTGTGGCTTGAAGACCGTTCATGTCCGGCATGTCGAGATCCATCAATACGACGTGAGGCTTCAACTTGCGAGCTAGATGTACCGCTTCCCTGCCGTTTGCTGCTTCACCGACAATTCGAAATTCGGAACGTGCAGACAGGATCAGCTTCAGCCCGTGTCGAACAATCGTATGATCATCAGCAACGAGGATTCTTATTGTCTCCTCCCGGTTTTTAGCCGTCCCGAAAAGCCGCTCGCGTGATCTCTCGTTCGGCACATATTTTTCGCGGTCTTGATAAATGTCCGATGGTGCCGCGCCTTTGATAGTCCGCACGACGGAAGCCATGCTGGTCTTGAAGGTTTCATCAGTGACGTTAATGGCGTGGCGCTGAGTCAGGCTCTTGAGACAATCGGGCAGCCCCTCCATCGGTGGCATTCTGGCGCCGTTTATTAGAACGGGAATAACACGTAGACCCCGACTGAGCGCAGTAGAGATTTCTACCCGCACAAGATCGTCTGAGCGATCGAGCCGTCGCCGACCATCGCGGTCTTTAACGTAAAGCCATCGCTTCCCGATCAGTGCAACCAACGTATCGCAAGACGCCACCACGCTCGGCAAGCTCTCGGCGAAGTCGTCTCCCGGCCGGAGCTTGTCAATATCCATGAATACGTGGGTGCTGCCGAAGCGACCACGCAGATTATCATAAACACGACCGGCATAGGCGCCGCTATCGTTTCTGCGATAGCTGATGAAGACCTTGGGCATACTGCGACCACTGCGTGCGCGAATATCGTAAGTTAACCACACATCATAGCGAAACCCATATGCGCGTAAGCGGCTCACCTAAATGGCTGGATTCATCTTTTCGCACCGGCGGTCCCCAAGTCGGCTTCGGGGACATTACCGATGTTCGGCAATCTGGAACTGAAAACACTTGCTGTCCCAAAACATAACCGTTTCGAGACAAGGTATTTCGCCACGTTGACGTATAGTGCCTTTCCCGCGTATTCGATTTGAGCTGCCCCCCACATCATTTCTATAACCGTGGCTTGACAAAGGAATTCGCTTCGTTGATTTGTCCGCGTCACCACGATCAACTCGTGACCGGGCGGAATATACCGGCCTTTGCCGATCAGCAAACCCCAAGCCGCGAACAACCACGCCCGCGCCCCCCTACTCAACGATTGAAAGGGTATTCCTGAATCCAGTGGAAGCCACGGTGGACAAGGAGGAACTCATTGCGATCCACGAACTGAAACTCCATGTGAATCCTATGAGCGTCCATGTCGCCATCCAGGGTCAATTGTTTCGGCGCCACGCGCTGAAATGTAAATTTCGCCTTCCAGTTCTTGTCGCCGGGCTTCGTGAGCGCAATCGTTCTGGCGTCCGCGTTGATCGAGGCGCGATAACTGGCGAACGAATCGTTCATCCGCTGCAGCACCACTAAGCTAGGGAAGTCAAAGATGGCGCGCCGCCAGCGGTCGTAATCGGTGAGGAGTGGCGAGCGAAGTTGTCCGTCAATCGACATGCGCTCCACGTTCCAGATGCCGTAGAGTGGCGACTGAGCACGGCCTCCGCCGTACATGTACCAACTGATCCGGGCACTATAGGCGTTCAATCCTATGAGACCGATGCCAAATAGGACCTGGGCAGCGAGCGCGATTCGATCCGCGCGGCGCATCCCGAAGAGTGGCGGCTCGGCGAAAGGCTGAGCGGGCCGATTCAGGAAGAAGAAATTCACCAGGCCTGAAAGGCCGGGAGCGAGCAGGAAGAAGGCCAAGCACAGCAGGTGGAAAGAAAAGAGCTTTACCGGGACATCGTAGGTAATATTCAGCATAAAGACCTGGATCGTGTCCGCCAGGCATATCAGCGCGCCGAGCATCGTTGTACGAGGCACGACGAGCAGTACTCCGCCCAGCACTTCGGCGCAGCCAGCAAAAATTTCATACGCCGGGGAAGCACCGATCGAAGACCAGAGAACCCCCATCGGCGAGAAGTTGCCGTACGGCTCGAGTAACTTCCAGAGATAGGGGAAAGGCATTTGCAGCGGCACGACTTTACTTATGCCGTACAAAATCATTTCCGAGGCAAGGGCGAACCGAATAAGTAGCCGGAACCACTTATATAACGTGGCGTAGTTTTCGCGCTTGCGGTCGAGAACAGACCAGACAACTGTTACAAGTGTGGCGAAGACCAGCAGGCAGAACGCTAAGACCCAGTCGAAGGTTTTGTCGCCGCTACCGCTGTCTGTGTAAACCAGAGGCCGCGTGACATGGAACACATGCGCAGCGGTCCAAAAGACGAGCTGGCGCACAGGCCAGAGCGCGGCTAAGTCCGGAATCTCTAGCCTGGGGATGGGAAATAAGCCGCCGGAGATTTGCGTAGTGAGGCAGAACAGTCCGAAGTAGAGGAAGCACCAGCGGAACAGAATGCGAGAGATAAGGTTCCAGTGCGCCGTTTGCGCCCTCATCGATGTCTGCCGCGCTATGCCGGCAGCGCGTGCCGGCGTGCAGCCGCGACGGTGGGAAACTCCAGGTGGAAGCGTGTGCCGCGGCCCGGAGCGCTATCCACCTCGATCAGGCCATTGTGCTCCTGCACGATCCCGTAAGTGATCGAGAGGCCCAGGCCGGTGCCTTTCTTGGGCGCCTTGGTGGTGAAAAACGGATCGTAAATGCGGGCCAGATGTTCGGCCGGAATGCCCTGCCCGGTATCGGCGACTTCGGCGTGAGCGAAGCCATTCTCAGCCCAGGTACGGACGGTCAGTGACCCGCCTGCCGTCATGGCGTCGCGCGCATTGATGAATAGGTTCAGGAAAACTTGCTGCAGCTTGCCGGAATTGCCGCGCACCAGCGGCAGATCATCGGCCAGCGTCAAGCCGGTGATCACTCCCGCTTTTTGAAACTGATGTTCGATCAGCGTGGCGGTCTCGCGGATGACGCGATTCAGATCCGTTTCGAGGAAATCCGTGGGAGACGTGCGCGAGAAGTTCAACAGCGAGTTGACGATTTCGCTCGCGCGGAAGGTCTGCTTGGCAATTTTTTCGAGCAGCTTCGACTTCTGATCGTCGCCGGTCACCTGCTTGGCCAGCATCTGGGCATAGGTAGAGATGACCGCCAGCGGCGTATTCACTTCGTGCGCCACCCCGGCGGCGAGCAAGCCGATGGAACTGAGCTTGTCGGCCTGCATGAGGCGGCGCTCCAGCTCGTCTCGATCGGTGACGTCGTCGAAAATAATCAGCCGCCCGATTTGCTCCAGCTCTTTCGACACCAGCGGCGCAATCGCCAAATTGACGATCGACTCTTTGGCGGGAGGAAGCGCCTTTTGTAGCTCCAACCCGCCATATCCGTTGCGAGGAAGCTCCAGGCCGCCGGCAGGTCCGGCTGCGGCGCGCGGCCGCAGCGCGATCTTGTAAAGATTGTGGATGCCTTGCTCGCCGCGCACTTCATCGAACTTCTGGCAGAGCTCGGCCGGAAAGAGATCGGAGAGTTTTTGCCCGATCGCTTCGTGCCGCGGGATCCCGGTCAGCCGTTCGATCTGAGTGTTCCAGCTTTCTACGCGATCATCCAACGCCGCGGCGAGGATGCCGACGTTGATGGATTCGACAATGTTCTCGCTGAACTCTTTCAGCCGCTCATACTCGTCCGCCTTGCGCTGCAGAGAGCTGTAAAGGCGCGAATTTTCAATGGCAATGGCAACGTAATTGGAAAGCGTGACCAGCAGTTCAATGTCGTCGCTCGATAGGAAGTCTCCTTCCGTGGTGCGGCTGACTCCGAAATAGGCGATGGTGCGCCCACGCGATTTGCAAGCAACGTAATAGGTGAAATCCAACTCCGCAATCGTGTTCCGGACCGATTCCGGCCATTCTTGCGAAACGATGTCCCGCAGGTGCTTAGGGCGCTCAAAGAAGAGATACGGCTTCTCGCTTTCTCCTTCCAGAAATCCTAGATCGAGCGGCTGGCTCGGCACTCTCACGGGCCGGCCCGGTTTCTGATTCTGCGAGTGGAGCCGGAATTGAGCGGAGGCTTCGTCCAGCAGAAAGAACCCGATCTGTTGAATCGAGAGTGTACGCAGCAGCCGCTCCGACACCTGGGCCAGCATAGCGTTCTGGTCGGTTTGCGAGCTCAGCTCGCGCGCAAATTCAATCAACGTCAGGCGCGCGTCATAGCGGTCGCGATAGAACACCCAGCGGTCGAGCTGCTCTTGAATCCAGCGCCGGATCGGCTGGAAGACAAAGGTCGCGAAAGAGATCAGAACGACGAACGCGGGCGGCGTGATGGTGCGCGTGTTGAAGATCAGAAAGATGAGGCCGTAGAAAGTGCCGATGACCGCGAGTGTGGCCAGCGTGTACACATAGCCTTGCTGGAAGATGATATCGACATCCATCAAGCGGTAGCGCGTGATCGCGTAGGCCCAGGTGAGCGGAATCAAGGCCATCGAGAGCACGCTCAGGTTCATGACGTGGCTGGGAACCACGCCCGCCATGTAGGGCACGGCGTAAAGAGCCGCAAACGGTACCAGACCCACGAAGGCTCCGTTGCGCAGGTACTTCAGTTGGCGCCGCAGAACCGGATCTTCGGCATGGGCAAAATCGAAGCCCAGGGTGGTTGCGCCCACGAAGTACAGCAGCAACGAAAATCCAAGTGTCAGCCGGTCCAAAACCCAGCGCACCTCCAGTAAGGGGATGGAGAAGATCAACACGTTCTCGGCAGATGCAGCCACCACGGCGAGCAGAACTGCGGACGGGGCGTACAGCAGCAGCCACGCGCCGCGCCGTTGCAAGAAGCGCGGGTAGATATGAAACGTGAGGCAGAAGTGCAGGAAAATGGCGGGAGCGAACAGCCCCGCGGCCAGGTTTCCCCAATACATCATTTCGTCGAACGTGTTCAATTTGCCCGAATAGTGGAAGCAGGCCGCTATGAAAGAAGCCAGGCACAGCACGTAGAAGTGAGCTGATTTGGCAGCGCTGGTTCGCCGGTAATAGACAAACAGACCGATCGCGAGGTAGAAAAATCCGACAAAATACTGATAGTAGACAGCCGAATCGCGGGGCGCTGCCTGGATAAATATGTTGTCTTTTTGGAACTCGATGCCGTTGCGCCGAAGCGTATATCGAGTTTGTCCCAGCAACGGTATTTGCCACAGCGCCTGAGGAACGTCGAGCGCTTTTCGGATCGGAAACTCCTGGATTTTTACGAGTTGATCGCCGACCCGAATCCCGGCCTTGTCCCCGGGACCGCCCGGAGCCACGTAACCAGCCACCACCTGGGAGGAGCCGTTCGCCGTTGCGTGCTCTGGCGTTTTTCGATCGAGCCACGTAACTCCATCGTCGTGAAGGGGATAGCTGCGCAGGTGCTGAAAGCTCAAAACGGCAGCCAGCACGGCCGCAGCGGTACAGACGAGCAGAAGAGTACCGGCGAATTGTTTCCTGGATTCGCTCACGATTTTACGCGGGCGAATTGGAACCTTCCATTCGCCACAGTCCTACTTACATTGATTAGTGAACCTAGCACGTCGCCAACCATTTGTGCATCCAGGCCTATGTCGCTGTTAAACTTAAGCTAAAGCCACTACCACGGAACTGGCGAGACAGAAAACTCTTTAATTTGGGAGCGCTTCTACAGATTATCGTAGCTACGCAAGCCGGCATTTCTGCCAAGAAGAGAGCGAAAACGCGTGCCGGACGCTTTCCGGGAACCCACCGGCCGGAATGTACGTCCTCGGCGTTGACGTTGACTCGGAAGATACTTACACTGAAATGGTACCCCCTTCCTCCGATAGAGGTTTTTCTCCTATGAAGTTATTCCCTGCCCTGGCCGCGGCAGCCTTGATGGCGACGGGCCTGGCCGCTCAAGACAAAAACTCCGCTTCGAGCAGCTCTAGCAGCTCGACCGATCAGACCGTAGCCAAACCGCTGACCAAGAAGCAGCTCAAGCGGAAGGAGAAGGAACTCGAAAGAGAGCTCGCCGGGCCGTGGAAGAAGTGGCTGAACGAAGACGTGGTCTACATCATCACGGATGAGGAGAAGCGGGCATTCAAGCAATTGAAGACCGACGAAGAGCGGCAGCAGTTCGTGGAGCAGTTCTGGCTGCGCCGCGATCCCACGCCCGATACCGAAGAGAACGAGTTCAAGGAAGAGCATTACCGCCGCATCGCTTATGCAAACGACCACTTCGCCTCGGGCATTCCGGGATGGAAGACGGATCGAGGCATGATCTACATCAAATACGGTCCGGCGGACGAAGTGGATTCGCACCCTTCGGGCGGCAGTTATGAGCGGCCGATGGAAGAAGGCGGCGGCGAGACCTCGACCTATCCTTTCGAGGATTGGCGCTACCGGTACATCGAGGGCGTAGGCACCAACGTCGTGATCGAGTTTGTAGACACGACCATGAGCGGTGAGTACCACATCAGCTTGGACCCCGAAGAGAAAGACGCCTTGCTCTACGTTCCCGGCGCCGGTTTGACCTTGTCTGAGCAGATGGGATTAGCGGACAAAACGCAACGCTTCGAGCGTACCGACGGAACGCATCTCGGCACTGGCAACCAGCCGCTGCCCGAGAGCATGAACGAATTCACGCGCTTGGAGCAATTCGCGAAGTTGCAGGCGCCGCCCGCGATCAAGTTCAAGGATCTGGATGCGGTGGTCAGCTCGAACATCCACTACAACACGCTGCCCATGCGGGTGCGGGCCGACTACATTCGCGTGACCGACGCGACCGTTCTCACGAACATTACCGTGCAGTTCAAGAACAGCGATTTGAACTACGCCACCAAAGATAAGGTCTCCAAGGCGACCGTGAACATGTATGGACGCATCACATCGCTGACGCGCCGGCCGGTGAACTGGTTCGAAGACACCGTCAGCGCGGAGGTGCCGCAGGAAATGCTGCAGCAGTCCATGACCGGCTCGCAGATCTACTCGAAAACCATTCCGCTCGCGCCGGGAACCTACCGGCTCAATATCGTCGCCAAGGACACGGTCGGCAACACCATGAATAGTTTCGAGATGGCCCTCAACGTACCTCATTACGATGAAGACCAGTTGGGCGCCAGCAGCGTGATCCTGGCGGACCGGCTCGAGCGCGTTGCCACCAACAGTATCGGCAGCGGCCCGTTTGTGATCCGCAGCTCAAAGGTGCGGCCGCGCGTCGACGACACGTTCAAGCAGGACGAGACCATGGGCATCTACACGGAGTTCTATAACTTCGGCATGGACGAAAAGACCAAGAAGCCGGACGGCACCATCGAGTATGACGTGGTGAACGCCAGCAACCAGACGGTGATGAGCCAGACGGAGGACATCAAGTCCCTTCCCAACGCCTCGGCATTCCTGGTGACGGTGGAAAAGAGGCTGCCGCTGAAATCGCTCGCCCCCGGCAAATATACCTTGAAGTTGAAGGTGGTCGACAAGCTCAAGAACCAAAGCCTCACCCCTTCGGCGCAATTTACGGTAACATCTTAGACGAGCCTGTTGGAACCCTGGCAGTCGCGCCGGGGCGTACGCGAAAGGGCATTTTGAAGTCGGGTTTTGCGGATACAAATCTGATGAAGGCCATTGCGATTTCCGGGTTCCTGGTGTTGGGAGCCTGCATGGCGCAAGCCGCGGACCTCTCTCTGCCTGTAACCGGAAATCTTCTCGGCTCCGTAGCGGATGCGAGCGACATCCCGCAGATGGGCGCGACCGTGCTGCTGTTCAACAAGTACGAGCGTCTGTTGGCGAAGACGATCACCGCTCCCGACGGGCGCTTTGCATTCGCCGCGCTACCTGCGGATGTCTACTCCGTGCGCGTATCGCTTGCCAGTTTCCTTCCCGCTTCGCGCGACAAGATTGCCGTCAAGGCGGGTCTCGACAGCGTGTTGGAGATCCACCTGGCCACTTTATTCAGCAGCATCGAACTGAGCTATACGTTGCCAACCGGCACCATGAGCAACGATTGGAAGTGGGTGCTGCGCTCCTCGCCCGCCACGCGACCCATCACCCGGCTGCTCGAGGCAGATCCGGAGACTTCTTCCGGTGCGGCGCTGCACCCCCGCATCTTCTCCGGCACGCATGCCATGCTCTCGATCAACGGAGGCGACGGGCTGATCGATTCCGATTCGACGCAATCGGACCTGGGCACCGGTTTCGTCGTGTCGACCAATTTACTGGGCAAGAACCAACTGCAGGTAGGCGGCGCCTTTGGGGAGGGCTTTGGTCCCTCCGCGATGGGCCTGTGCGCGATCTATAGCAGCAGTGAGGATGGCGCCTTTGGCCAGCCGCCTGAGGTCACTTTCACGGTATCGCAGTTAGGGATTGTCGGCCCGCAGGTGCAAGGCAGCCAAGCGTCCGTTTCGGGCGCCGGATTCACTGGAACGGGCCCGGTTATACGCGACATGTCGTTGAGCATTTACGAAGTAGCCGATCCCGTGGACGGCGTGCATTTGGAATACGGCATGACCGGGGAGACAGTTGAGTCGGCGCAGCCCACCAGCCGAGTCAGCCCGTTTGCCCGCTTGACGGTAGATGCCGGCGTGATCGGACAATTTATCGCGGCCTATAGCGACGGCGGACGGCCCAATGAACTTTCGGCGCACCAGATGCAACAGGTTTCTGAGACAGGCACGGACAACGACGATCTATTGAGCGCCGTCAATGCCCTGGCGCGGCTTCCGGAGCTTTCCGATCGCGACGGACGATTGGAGCTGCAGCGGACCGAAAACTACGAGCTCGGCTATAGCAAAACCGAAGGCTCTCGCACCTGGGCGGCAAGCGCCTTCTACGAAGACGTCTCGAACGGACGTATCTATGTAGCCGGAAACACCTCGTCTCTCGATGCAAACAATCTGCTTTGGGACGGTGTTTCCACTGCCTCTACCTACAACGTCGGTCATTACGATCGAAGCGGATATCTGGCTTCTATGGACCAGCGCGTAAACGACGCTCTCGACATCGCGCTGGCGTACGGGCGCATGGGCGGATTTACCGCCGATTCAAGCGGTAGCGGGCAAAGCGTTGGAACCCAGGAAAAATTCCTCGACGAGAGAAACCATAACGTCGCCACCGCGAATGTCCACACGCATCTGCCCAAGGCCGGCACCCAAATCACAGCCAATTACGGTTGGGTGGATAGCGGCGCCGTTATTCCCAGGCACATTTTCACCACGCAGAATACCTATGTATCCCCCGGATTGAACATCATGATCAGGCAGCCTCTGCCATCCTTCTTCGGCATGCCCGGGCGGCTGGAATTGACGGCGGATCTGCGCAATCTGCTCGCGCAAGGATATCTGCCGCTGACCGGCGGCGGCAGCCAATCGCTGCTCGTGGTGCAAGCTCCGCGAGCGATCCGGGGCAGTCTGAACTTTATTTTCTAGTGCATTCCTTTAGCAAGTGCTGCTCCCTGACCCTCGCGGCTCAGTTTGTAGCCGCTGCCCTCCCTTCCTCGCCCGTGGCGCTACGTCTCGACGGCCAGCCGGCCGATCCGTTTGCTTCCGCGGCGCGCGTGCGAGTTCTCCTGTTCGTCCGCACGGATTGTCCCATCACGAATCGTTATGCGCCCGAGTTGCAGCGCGTTGCGGAAGACTTCAAAGGCCGCGACGTCCGCTTCTGGCTGGTTTATCCCGATGGGACCGAAACGGCGGCGGGAATTCGAGACCACATCGCGCAATATCGTTTCCCAGGCGAACCGCTGCGCGATCCCGCCCATGTGCTCGTCCGGCGCGCTCACGCCACCGTGGCGCCGGAAGCGGCAGTGTTCGACGCCGCCGGGCGTTTGCTCTATCACGGGCGCATCGATGACCGCTATGTAGACATCGGTAAGGCGCGGCCTGCAGCGCAGACGCACGATCTCGAGAATGCGATTGCCGCCGTCTTGGCAGGCAAGCCGGTTGCCGAAGCCGAAACACGCGCCGTAGGATGCTCGCTCGCAGACATAGAGTGAAGAGCGGGTTAGTGCCGCTCGGCACGAGGAGTCGCACTCCAGGTTAGCGACAACTCGTGCAGATCAGTAAGCGGCATGTCCGGCGATATCGTCGCGACATTCCGGTGCTTCTCCTGCGAAGGGCGCGCACCGGCTTTAATGGGATCGTGCAGGTAGCGCCAGCCTGACCTCTCCGTCTCAATTCTTATGTCGAACGCCTTGCCGTCAAAAGTGACGCTTCCCGGATAGTCGAGTTGTAGACTGTAGTGATTCGCGATGATGTCCGACGGGGGAAAAGAGATATTTCCGAGATAGTGATCGCCGTTCCCGGAAAGTGGGTCGGCCGCGATCCGCATTGTTCCCCGGTACTCTACCGTGAGTGTCTGAAACGGTTCCAGAGACGTTTTGTCGGTCGCCTCAAACGAATATCCCGAGTACAACATCTTAGGTAACTCGTCCTTGTTCATTCGCCGGCCGTCCAGCCGCTCGGATTTTTCGTTTCCTCGTCGCACCACTATGCTGTTTTCGATCGAGAAGATCTGAGGAAATAAATCCTCGCCAATTGGCCGGTCGGGCTCGGCCGGGTGAGCGATGATGGACCGCACATAGTTGCCGCGCCGTCGAAAGAAGTTCCGCAGGTCTAACTCGAGATCCATTCTGCTCTCTGGCTCCACGGGCCAATTTTCAATAGCTTCCGGGTTGGCACATGCGACTAAAACGAAATCTTCGATCGGATTTCGAGCAACTTTCGAGTCGTTACGCCATTCCCACCAGACCCGGAATGCAAGGTGCCATACCGGCATCGAGCAGCCGTCCAGGTCGAAGTGCTCGAGGCCTTGGACAACATAGCGATCTTTCGCTTGACTAACAAGTACTCGGTTATAGTGCCGCGTATAGTGACGAAGCGCCTCATCGGTCAAGATTTCGGCAATTTTGTCGCTCGTTACCGGATGAAAACGAAACAGACTTTTGGGAAATGGCCCCCGTAAGGCGGTTGCGAGTTGGTTCAACAGGGGCTTGGTGTGGCCAACAAGATTTTCAACATCCACCCTCAGGGCGCTAAGTTTATCCGAAAGCTCTGTAACATCGCGTTTCCAAACGTCTTTTTGCACCTTCGAATAAACAATTGACGCAATTAAACTAGCCACTAATCCCAGAACGCCACCGGCGATGAAGGTCAGGAAACTATTCTGAGGCTTCGCGAGTTCGTTATAGGAGTTTCTCAGGAAGGCCATTACCTCGGAGTGAAAAAAAAGCACTACGGCGACAGCTATCCCTGCCGATACCCACCACGTTATCCGAACGTAGGGCCTCATGTTGAATTCCCCGCCCCGCCACCGCTCATCGCGAACGCTGGAGCTTTGATCTCCGACAACCCATACGCACCGGCCATATCTTCGCGAGCCTGCAAGAGCACACTCGTACCACCCTCATCTATTTGCACTATGGGTGGTCTCGGCTGAATGAAGCAGCGAGACAATGCAAACGAGTATGCACCGGAGTTCCACATCAGCACCAAGTCCCCGGTGTGCGGCCGGGCACCGAAGCGCGCGGCACTGAGTACGTCGTCTTCCATGCAGAGCGGCCCACAGAATCGGTATTCTGCCGCTTCGCTCCCATTCGCCTGAAATTCCCAGAGGTGCTCGTAAAACGCCCCCATAACGTTGTGATTCGTTCCGCTATCCAGCACCACGATCGTAGGCTCATTCGCCCTCGACTTGCAGGCAATGACTCTGGAAGCAATGGCCATCGCGGGCGCCGCAATAAAGCGGCCCGGCTCCATCAGAAGGGCGGGGCGGGGCTCGTTCCACTCGCTTGCAAGCGCTTGCAAAAATAGTCTCGGATTAAAGAGTTGTTCCTCAAAGCGACGGGCGTGGTCGTAACAAAATCCGCCTCCGATGTCCAGCCACACCTTCGGCCCCAATCGATGCCGATCCCAAAGTTCTTTTGCGACCCGTAGCATCGCCTGGTAGGTTGCGATATCCGGTATCTGAGTTCCCAGGTGAAAATGAACACTTGCCAGGAACATTTTCGGATGAGCCGCAATCCGGCCAAGCGCTTCCGCGGCTTCACCTGTGGCTACTTCCATACCGAAACGCGATGCCGGCGTGCCGCGATGAGGCGGGCAAAGCCGCACTCCCACTCCCAAGCTCGTTAGGGAAGCTCCCGCTGCAGCTTCGAGGCGCAACAGCTCGTCAAGACTGTCCAAGTTGACAGCGAGCGGAGGCGACCCGATGATCAGCCGCAGTTCCTCATCGGTCTTCAAAGGTCCGTTGAATACAATGGAGCCGGGAGCGAATCCGGCTGCCCGCGCCAAAGTAAATTCCCAGGCAGATACCACCTCGGCATAGGCGCCCCACCCACGCAGGTCGTTGAGCAGTGCGAATAACGGGTTGGTTTTTACTGAAAAAGCGATCCGTCCGGAGCCCCATTGTACGAGCGCACGCGACAAGCTCTCATAGGCCAATCTGGCCCGGTACGGAAAGTAAAGATAGATGGGCGTTGCGTAAGTCTTAGCTACTTCGGTAAGGCGGTCCCACAATCTATCGGTTACGTTCGCTTCAGCACTGGACGACCGAGCTTCCATGTCGTCGGACTACTTCGATTGAAACAGATGAGGCGATGCCGATTTCCACAACAGCGGAAGCTTTCCCGGTCTCTCGCGAACTGATGCTGGCCATTTCTGGTCTCCATCATTCGATGTGAAGACCTGATTCAGGGGCAAGAATCCCGATTGGGGTAATCGATAGAAGATGGTGCCCTCCATAGGCGCTAGTAGCTCACCGTGCCCCTGATTCCCCTGCTGGACAGAGTGAATGTAGGCCTCGACAAGCGATAGGCCAAAAACTCCAAGAGATCCTACCCAGCTTGGAAACCGCAGATTGACCTCGAATACGCATTGTGCCCCAGATGCGTCCTTTCGCCATTCGATCTCGATGGGTATGGGAGTGCGGATCGAGGAGATCAAAGATGTGAGATCCAAACAAGAAGGGGGTTCGCTGTCTACTTGTCCTGCAACCGTAGTACCCATCTGAGTCGCCGCTAACTTCCGAAAGGCGAACTGGGCTATTTGCTTACCTCCGTCTCCTAGAAGCACGAAGAATGAATGCTCTTCTCCTTCGATCACCGATTCGGCATACGGTCTGGCCCCGGCGTTTGCGGGATAACTGGAGAGAGTGCGCCTGGCCGCCACTGCTTCGATGGCGTCATTGCACTTCGCCGCGCCTTTTCTTGGGCCTTTAACCATAAGAGGATATAGCCCCTGTTCTCCGAATCCGCAGGCGTCGGATTCGTTATCGAAGCGCCAGCGCGGCGGGGTAATTGCGTGCCGTGTCACCCACTCCTGAATGTCCCACTTGTCCCTCAAGGTGTTGCTGGCCACCCAGCCCAAATAGGGGCACAGCCGGGTAAGTTGAGGAGCCGCCAAGATGGACTGCGCAAGTCCATAAACGTAGCTGTCCGATCCGGGCAAGAGAACGTCTATTGAGCGTTCTTCACAAAGGCGCACGACCGCGGCTGCAAACCCTGAGATATCGCCGCCTGGCTGTGGAACAGCCGCAATATCGGCCCCCGTCAGGCGAAGAATGCGGAGTGCGGCATCTGAATCGTCTCCCGCGACGACATTATATCTCTCGGACGATTTCAGAAGGCTAAATAGCTGATAGCCAGGTGCATCTTCAAAAGGATTTACACCGAGAATTAAGATGTTGTTCATATGGGTGTTCTGCTGCGAATATAGATATGTGTGTGGCCGGCGAATTGAGGTAAGCAGCACGATTCGGCTCCGTTTCGCAACTGGCTCACTGCCACACAATACCATTTCTTCTCGCGGCGATCTTACGCGGCCGCCTAAGCGGTTCACGCAGTCCAGCCGCCCAGCCAAAGTTTCGCCGCGGGACAGGATTGTGGGCCGATGTAGCCGGAAGCTGGGAATCGCCCCTCTCGCAGAGATGGAGTGAAAACGGCTTACTGGTTGCTCGCGCTCGCCGTGGCCGGGCTCGCCGCAGAGCCTCCGAAATTGCCCACCTTCGCGCACGAGATTGCGCCCCTCGTTTATCGGAACTGCGCGCCGTGTCATCGGCCCGGCCAAGCAGCGCCCTTCTCCTTGCTCAGCTACCAGGATGTGAAGAAGCACGCGCGACAGATCGCGGACGTCACCCGGCGCCGCTACATGCCGCCATGGCCTCCTCAGCCTGGCTACGGCGATTTTCAAGACGAGCGCCGTCTCTCGGACGCGCAGATTCGGATGATCGGCGATTGGGTACGCGCCGGTGCGCCCGAAGGCCCGGCCGCGGATGTGCCCCCGCCCCCGCAGTTCGCCTCCGATTGGCAGCTCGGTGAGCCCGACATGGTTCTCGAAGCCGCGCGGCCGCTATTGCTGCCCGCAACGGGGCCCGACGTCTTCTGGAATTTCATCTTCCATCCGGATTTGAAGACCACGCGTTACGTGCGCGCGATTGAGATTCGGCCCGGGGCCGGCCGCTTGGTCCATCACGCCAATCTGCTGATCGACCGGACTGGTTCCGCGCGTCGGCTGGAGGCCGCTCCCGGCGCAGGCTTTCCCGGGATGGAGTTGACTCTCGATCGCAACCCGCTCGATCCCGAGAGCCACTTCTTGTTCTGGAAACCGGGCACCGTCCCCTACTCCGAGCCGGACGGCTTCTCCTGGCGTCTCGATCCGGGCAATTTTCTGGTGCTCAACGCCCACCTCCAGCCCAGCGGCAAGCCGGAACAAGTGCAGCCTGCGATCGGCCTCTATTTCACCAGCCAGCCTCCGACGCGCTTTCCGTTGCTGATCCAGTTGGAGCACGACGGTGCGCTGGACATTCCGGCGGGCGCGCGCGATTTTCTAATCGCAGACGATTTTGAGATGCCGATGGATGCCGACGTTCTTGCCGTCTATCCGCACGCCCACTACCTGGGCAAGCTGCTCGAGGCCTACGCCACATTGCCGGACGGCACGCGCAAATGGCTGATCCGCATTCCCGATTGGGACTTGAACTGGCAGGCCGTGTATCGCTATCGTGAGCCGGTTTTTCTGCCCAAAGGCTCGGTGATCTCGATGCGATTTCACTACGACAATTCTACGGAAAATGTGCGGAATCCCAATAACCCGCCGAAACGAGTGCGGGCGGGCAATCGGGCGACCGACGAGATGGGACATCTGTGGCTGCAGGTGTTGCCCCGTGGCAGCGGCGACCGCCGCCGTCCGCTGCAGGAAGCCATTCTGCGCCATCGGCTGGAGAAGTATCCCCACGATTTCTCGGCTCACTTGAATCTGGGCGCCCTGTTATTGTCGCGCCTGGACGCGCAGGGCGCCGTGACCATGCTCGAAGCGGCAGTTCGCATCGGCCCGGCCCGTCCGGAAGCGCATGACATGCTCGGCTCGGCCTTCCAGGTCCTGGGACGATCCTCCGAAGCACTCGAGCAGTTCCGTCTCGCTTTACGTGCGCAGCCGGATTACCTGGATGCCCGCTACAATCTTGCCCTGGCGCTGGCGAAGTTCGGCAAGCTCGAGGAAGCCGTGGAAAACTTCCGTCCAGTGGCCGCAGCTTATCCAGCCAGCGCGCGGCTGCAGGATGAGTTTGGTGAGCTGTTAGCGCGCGCTGGGAAATTTTCGGAAGCCCTCGCGCAGTTCGACAAGGCGCTGGCGCTCAATCCTTCCGATGAAACGGTAAAGAAGAACCGCGAGTGGACGCGGCAGCAGATTGCGGGGCGTTGAGTCAGCGGCGGTCTACCTACTACCTACCTACCTGCCGCCGCCGCCATTGCCGGGAGTTGATATTGTGTTTCGCTATCTCGATAATTAGCTAGTTCGCATAGCAAGTGGTATAGAAGACCTGCCTCTGCGGGAACGGGCTCATTCGAAATGGAGCGCTTCAAAGATGGTTCCGGAAATGAACGGTCCACCTTGGCGCCCGCGAACGCTTCGAGTGGCAGAAGATGCTGCGGATTTAACATCTGGTCATAGTGTAGAAAAAACCACGACCCGTCTGCCCGATACATCTTTAGAATGTGTGAGTACATTAACTGCCAGACTTTTAGACTTTCGCGGCGAGAAATAGAAAAAGAGCGAAGATAGTAAGCGTCTTTGCATTCTTTGAGAATGCTTTTAGCGGTATCGGAAGGATTCCGAAAAATGACCAGGAATTTTGTATTCTTCATTAATGGCTGCCAACAAGGCAGAGTGTAAGAGAAGCGCGGGTCTTTGAAGCAGAATGGCGTTCTGGCGACCAGCTTACGGATTCGATCTTTGACGCTATCCGGACAAGGCATCGAGGTTTCAAGCGGAACACGGGACAGCCACAACTGGTACTCGGAGCAGACTCAACAATTCTTAAATACTTGCCAAAAAATTCGTTTGACTTGATTGAAGGCTGGCTTTTTACCTTATCAGCAATCTTTATCGCCTATGCTGTTTTTTCTTTACATAAAATTCTGGCTTTCTATTCACAAGAGAATATCAAAAAGGTAGAAATGCAGGT
>DATASJ010000074.1:0-2056 GCA_036269275.1 Bryobacteraceae bacterium
CGTTCGCTCGGAACACACCCGGCAGAAACAACGCAAGGTGCGACGCCCGCCGAGCGAAGGGTCCTCTATTGGTACGACGCCATGAATCCGCAGCACCATTATGACAAGCCCGGTAAAGCAGGGCAAATCAAAAGGGCGGAATCGCAGACTCCCATCTTAATCACACGGCTCGGAACGAGAAACTAAGATGACGGTAGGTGCTCTGGGCGAGTGGTCGGCATCTCTAACGAGGCCGGCCGTTGCAAGAGATTTTTTCTTGGGGTGTTGGCCTCCCAGAGACACACCCGTGCGCTGGATTCTAAGAGCATCGATGCTTGGCGTTCCCTGTGTTCCCCCTTGCGCTCGGCTCTGTGTCGCTTCATCGCTTCGGTGCTGCCCACCAACCATCTCTTCGGTCACTTTCGACCATGATGACTTATGCGAACGCCCTTCCTGCGAAGGGAGGCGGGTAGCCTAACCAACCGGACGGTGACCGTTCGCACCATAGCCGACTTCAAGCATCCCCGCACAGGCATCACCGCTTTGCTGCTTCTGTCCGCGCCGACAGAACTCTTGGTAATCGATCTGATCACGCAACATGATCCACAGTCGGATGCCCAGCTTGCGGGCCGCGGCCACGCGCGCTTTTCCCAGTCCCTTCTGCACCAGTTTACGGCGATAGAAACGTTGCAACTCGGGATCGCGGCGCACCGCATGAGCGCCGGCCTCATTCCAAAGAAAGCGCAGCAGCGGACTGCCTTGCTTGGTCAATGCGCCCAGCCGCTGGTGCGCTCCGCTAGAGTATTCGCGTGGAATCAGTCCCACGTAGCTGGCCAACGCCTTGCCATCGGCGAAGCGTTGCGGATCGCCCAGGAAGACATCCGTGGCCAGCGCCGTGACCGGGCCTACTCCCGGATGGGTCAGCAGCAATCGTGCTCCCGAGCGCTGCTCCGCTTGTGCGGCGACTTGCGCGGTCAGTTGCTCGATTTCTTCTTCCATTCTCCGATATAGCGCCTGCAGCATGCTCCGTCGATAGGAGCTGTGCGGTGGCAACGGCAGGAAAGCGATCTTCGCTTGCCCGTCATAACTCCACAGGCCCGGACCGCGGCGCAATCCGTTGGCCAGCGCGATGGCTTGCAGAGCATTTTGTATTTGCGTGCGCAGGCGCACCCAGTGATGCCGGTGCAGTAGCAAGGCGCGCAGATCGAGCAGTTCCTGGCTGGGCAGCCAGATCGCCGGAAAGCGATTTTCTACCAGCAGCTTCAGGATCAACTCGGCATCGCGGCGATCATGTTTCTGCTTGCGCGGTTCCGCGGCGCGGATCTTGGCGGCGTCGCCCACCCGGCATTCGATCCCCAGTTCGTCGAGCAGCTTTAAAAACCACCGCATTGGTCCGATCGCTTCGATGCCCACCAGCACCGGGCGTGGAAGCTGGGCATAAAACTCCCGCACTTCGTTACCTTCGTGCATCAGCGTGCGATTCACCACTTCTCCGGTCTCGGTGTCGAGCATCGCCACGGACTGCTGGCGAGCGTGCAAATCACATCCTATAATTCGCATTCGGCCTCCTTCGTTCCGAGCGCTGTAGGGTGAACACCGAACAGTCTACTCGGCTCGTCGTGAGGCCGACCTCGTTATGACATCAACCGGACGCGTGCCGTTCTCTTTTCGCGCCCAATTCCATGTGGACGCGAACCCCGTTACTCGGGACTTACCTCCCAATTGTTGATGTCCGTTGACTTAACTCTTATTGAAACCTAACATGTGCAGCAACATGCCAGGCACCGACTCGTTCATCGGCCAAACTGTGTCGCACTACCGCATTCTTGAGAAACTCGGCGGAGGAGGAATGGGTGTCGTCTACAAAGCCGAGGACATGCGACTGCATCGTAATGTGGCGTTGAAGTTCCTGCCGGAGAATGTCGCCAGAGATCCACAAACGCTGGCGCGGTTTCAGAGAGAAGCGCAGGCCGCATCGGCGCTGAACCATCCGAATATCTGCACGATCCACGACATCGGCGAAGACGCAGGTCGAGCGTTCATCGCAATGGAATTCCTGGAAGGATCGACGCTGAAG
>DATASJ010000075.1:0-1654 GCA_036269275.1 Bryobacteraceae bacterium
TTTCTGCGCGTGATCGATCCCAGCAAAGCGGTGGTGGAAGTTTCCAATTACGTTTACCAGACTTCGCAATTCGCCCAGACTACGCTGCGCTCCGTGCTGGGCGAGCAGGAACTCGACGAACTTCTCGCGCACCGGGAAAAAATTAACTTGCGCCTGCAGAGCATTCTCGACCAGCACACTGCGCCGTGGGGCGTGAAAGTGGCAAACGTCGAGGTGAAGCAGGTGGATATGCCGGAATCCATGCTGCGCGCCATGGCCAAGCAAGCCGAAGCCGAGCGCGAAAAGCGGTCTAAAATTATTCATGCGGAGGGCGAGTTCTCAGCGGCTCAACGCCTGGTGGATGCGGCTCATCTCCTGGCCACCGAGCCGGTCAGCGTGCAATTGCGCTACCTGCAGACTCTGACCGAAATCGGCGTGGAGAAAAATACCACCGTCATTTTTCCAGTCCCCGTGGATTTTTTCTCCGGCCTGCAGAAAATGCTTGGAAAGGCTGACCAATCGTCGCCGGCCGCATAACAGATTTCTGGTCGAGACATTTTTGCTCGGGAGAACTTGAGTGTTGCAACCCTTCAGCTGCGACAAGAGTGTGCAATGAACACGGGCTTTAGCCCTCGAGGTACATTGTTGTGGATTCCTCACAGGATACGGAAATCACATTAGGTACGGCGAAACTGCTGGGCCTGTTCTTTGGCCTAGTCATGGTATGCGCGGTTTTCTTCGCGCTGGGGTACACGCTAGGCCGCAAGTCAGACGCGGGCCTTGTTTCGCTCAGTACGCTGGCCGCACCGCAAACAGCTTCTAACCGCGGCAAACCCGCGGGTGCGGGCTCTGGCCAATCGGCGACGCCGATGACCTTTTATAAGTCGGTCGAACAGAAAGATAGTAACGCGCAGTTGACACCGGCCACTGCCGAATCAGCGTCGAGCGGTTCCGCGGCCGCGCCTGAATCTTCGACCGGCGCGTCTCCCTCATCTTCCGCCGCATCGCAAACGCAAGCCTCGCAAACGGCCAATCCGCCCGACCCAATGGCGCCGATCCCGATGGGCGGATACTTCGTGCAGGTCGCGGCGGTTAGTAAACAGGAAGACGCCGAATCCCTGGTGGACGCGCTCAAGAAGAAACAATATCCCGCTTTTGTCGCCAGCAATTCTTCCACCGACAAACTGTTTCGTATTCAGCTCGGTCCCTTCGGCGATCTCAAAGACGCGGAAGGCATGCGTTCGCGCCTCGTCAATGATGGATATAACCCGATTCTCAAGAAGTGAAGTCCCCTATGAAGCGTGAGCCTCTTCTGAACCGCCGTATCATTTTCAAGTTGCACGGAATGGACCCGCTAGACTCGACAATTCTCAAACAGGATGAAACCGGTTATTGGATCCGCGGGGGGACGCTGGCCGTTCAGCTGAACCAATCCAATTGTTCCCAACCGGAGAATGACATACGCTACCTCGAGTTCACCCGGATCGAATGGCTGCGGGCTACTCGGCAACGGTCCTGACAATTGCCCCCGTGGATATTGACAAGCGTCAATTTACCAGCTATTCCTACCTTCATCTATGATGGCCGCCACAACTCTCAATCAGACGCTAAACGCGGTCTCCGATCCTACCCGCCGCCGCATCCTGATGGCGCTTAAGCAGCGCGGGGCCGGTGC
>DATASJ010000076.1:0-1615 GCA_036269275.1 Bryobacteraceae bacterium
GCGATGGCGCCGTTCTGAAGAGATGTGCTGCCGAGAGTTCGGTACCGCGTTTTACAGCAGCGGTTCCGACCAATTCTCCAGCGCCTCTTTGACCTTATGCAAAAATTGGTGGGCGATGGCGCCATCCACGACGCGATGGTCGTAGGACAACGTGACGTAGCACATGGAACGGATGGCGATGGAGTCGTTGATTACTACTGGACGCTTTTCGATCGCGCCCAACCCAAGAATACCGACGTTCGGCTGGCTGATGACCGGCAGACCAAACAGGCCTCCAAAAACTCCTGGATTGGTAATCGAAAAAGTGCTTTCCTGCACTTCTTCGGGCTTGAGTTTCTTCGAACGGGCGCGCTCCGCCAGGTCGTTCATGGTGCGCTGGATTCCGAGGATATTTTTCTCGTCGGCGTGCTTCACCACCGGGACGAGCAGGCCCCAGTCGAGCGCGACGGCGATGCCAATATTGATTTCCTTGTGCATCACGACATTGGTGCCATCCAGGGAAGAGTTCAGCGTGGGATAAGCGCGCAGCCCCGCCACCGCGGCCTTCACAAAGAAAGGCATGAAGGTCAGCTTGGTGCCATTGCGCTTTTCGAATTCGTCTTTCGATTTCGCGCGCAGCGTCGCGACTTTGGTCATATCGATCTCGTCAACCGAGTACACATGGGCGGAGACGCGCTTGGAAGCCACCATGTGCTCGCCGATGCGCTGGCGCATGACGCTCATGGGTTGCACTTCGTAATCGCCGAAATAAATTTTTTCGCGGGGGACCGCCGATTCGAATGCCGCATGCACTTGTCCGCCGTGTTGACCGGCGGCTTGCGCACCGCCTTGCGAAGAAACCTGCGGGGGAACTTGCCGCGGCGGTGGCGGCGGCATTGCAGGAGCTTGTCGCGTTGGCGTCGGTGCAGGGGAGTTGAATGCTTCCTCGAGCTCTTCGTCGACGTAGCCACTCTGGTCTGTTTGATCTTCGGTCACGCCGCCTTGCTGTCCGCCGCCAATCAGCGCTTCGATATCCTGCTTGCTGATGCGGCCGCCTGCGCCGGTTCCGGTAACGGCGGTCAAGTCAATTCCATGTTCCTTGGCCATACGGCGAACCAGCGGCGAGCTGTGAATGCGAGCGCCTCCGTCTCTGGTTCCCGTCGTGGGCGCTCCGCCGGTTGCAGGCGCACCCGTTGAGCCTGCCGATGCTGAGGTACCTCCAGATTGAGTGCGTGCCTGTGGTAGCGTCTGTGGCTGTTGTTCTGGCGCGCCTTTGCCATTCGGCGGAGCCTGCGGCGTAGCGGCGCGAGAAGGAGGCGCCTGTGCGGCCTTGGCCGGTGGTGCTTCGGTCTTCGGACTTTGCGCTGGCTTCGCTGCGCTCGTATCACCCGCGGCATCAATCACGCCGACCACCGTCTGGATCGGCACGGTCTTGCCTTCCGCAACCTTGATCTCTTTCAGCACGCCCGCTGACGGGGACGGAATTTCGGCGTCCACTTTGTCGGTGGAAATTTCGAACAGCGGCTCGTCGCGCTCCACCTTATCGCCGGGCTTCTTGAGCCACTTGGTAATTGTTCCTTCAAAGATACTTTCGCCCATCTGCGGCATTACGATGTCTACGGCCATGTCGATCTCC